>NZ_BONP01000001.1 GCF_016862775.1 Cellulomonas phragmiteti
GCGCGGGTGGCCTCGTCGGCCAGCAGCCGGTAGCCGAACTCCGGGTCGTCGCGGTGAGCGTCGAACAACGCGTTCGCCAGGTGCGCCTCCTCGAGCTCACGGGCACCGATCGGAGCGGCGAGCCAGCGGTAGTAGGGCTGTCGGGCGAGCTTGAGGACCCGGCACGTCACCGCGACGGGGATGCCGTCGGCGGCGAGCTCGCTCACGAGCGGGTAGAGCCTTTTCCCGGCAGGTGCGCCTGGGACAGGTAGGCCGCCGCGCGGCGCAGGACCTCGTTCTCCTGCTCCAGCAACCGGATCCGCCGGTTGGCCTCACGCAGCTCGGCTGACTCCGTGCGCGTCACGCCCGGGCGGTTGCCGTCGGCGACGTCGGCGTCACGCAACCAGTTACGCAGGCACGACTCCGCGATACCGAAGTCCGCAGCGACCTGCTTGATCGGAGCATCCCCGCGACGAGCCACGGCCACGACATCGTCGCGGAACTCCTTGGGATAGGGCCTGGGCACGGTGCATCCTTCCTGCGGCGCCTGCGGCGCCACAGGTGGGTGTCACCTACTCGTACACCAGCCCCGGTGTTGTCGGAACGCTGGTGGCGGGCGTTCTCGGTCAGTGGCTCGCAGGTCGCCAGTCCCTCAACGCGTGGCTTCGTGAGCAGCGGCTCGCTCTGTACTCGGACGCGCTGCGCCGCGAAGTGCACCTCCGAGCGACTCGCCTCGCTGACGCATACGACGTCAAACCGCCCGGCGGGCACGTGGAGGTCGTTCCGCAGGATGAGGTCTCGATTCGGATGGACCTACTCGCGCATCGCGACGTCCGAGAGGCATGGCGTGAGGTCGTGAAGGCTGAACTCGACTTCGAGATGTGGGTGGAGCACGAGTACAGCGGCGCTCCGGACGAGGAGGCCCCCTCAAGCGTCACGCAGCCGCTTGAAGACTCGCTCGGGAGACTTCGCGAGACTTGCCGGCGATGTCTCAGTACTCACCGGTGGCGCTGGCGACGGTCGGACGGCATGCACGAGTGAGGAGACGCGAATCGGAATGGCCTGTGCGTGACTCGGGGCGCGCATGCTGGGGCAAGGTCGCGCACTCACTCCGACTGCCACCTGTCCAGGAGCAAGCACGCTCCTGGCGTGAACGAGACGACCGACACCACAGAGCTGCGTATCGACGCCGGCGGCCTCTGGGCCGTACGGAGCACCAGCGCGACAGTGTGCTACTTGGACCTCGACCGTCGCAGGCTCCTCCGAGCGCGGGGCGCCGGAAGCCCAGTACTGCCGTTCGACGGAGTCTGGGTGCGGCTGGTGCGGATCGCGTCCCCACGTGGCGACACGGGGGTGGTGCGTGTGGGGGACCGGCACGAGTTCCTGACCGATCCCGGCGGGGCGTACAGCGACTATCGCTGGTGGATCCCGAGGGCGTGCGTGGCGATCGAGCGGGTCTCTCCGGCCGACGTCCCTCGGACATGACCAGCCTGACCGACTCGATGCGGTCGGCTCGGTGAGGGCCGAAGGCAGGTGACCCGCGGCACCAGTCCCGGCCAGGTCGAGCGCACCTTCGAGGGGGCTACCCGAATGGCGCTACGTGCACCGCTACGGGGCATTGACGAGTGATGTGCACCGATGCCAGCATGAGCCCGCAGCGTCGTCGCCCGGTGAGGGCGGCGCTGGCAGTGCAGAAATAACACTCGAAAAGTTTGCTGAGGCGCTAAGTGCGAGAGCACTTAGCGCCTCGCGTCGTATCAGGAGGAAAAGTGGAAAATCCTGCGAAGGATAATCTGAACGCCACTATCGATGGTCCGGTCAAGCATCCGGTGCCCGCACCGCACAAGCGGCCGCGGATCCGGTGCCCCCGCGAGCTGCGCGGGTGGCGCTTCACCCCGCACGCCCGTGAGCACATCGATGCTCGCGGGTTCGACCCGCACCAGGTGGTCGCGGCCTGCGAGGGTGCGGAGATCACGGTGACCGCGTACAACTACGGGCCTGGACGCATCAGGTTCATCGCCGGCGGACTCGTGGTCGTCGCGGTCCCCGAGACCCGCGAGATCATCACCGCCTTGCTGCGATCGCACGAGCAGTGGGGCGACGACGACGCACGGCGTGCCTCGGGGGTGTCAGCGTGACCGCCGACGAGTGCTCCGGCTGGGTCGTGACCCTGAGCGGCGAGACGGTGCTGTACACCGGGACGGCGTACGTCGACGGGGGCCACATGGAGCGGCGCACCCTGCGGACGCACACTCGACGACTCGGAGGGTCGGTGGCGCCCGACCGGTCGCGGGCCGTCACCGTCCTGGTGCACGGTGACCTCGGCGGGCGGCGCCTCACGGATCCCGAACGCGGGTATAGCCAGAAGCTCGTGTTCGTCGAGCGCCTCATGCGCGAGCGTGGCCAGCACGTCCACGTGATCGACGACCGAGGGTTCGAAAACCTGCTCCACGGCCTGTCGGCACGGTGCCACAGGCTCCGGGAGTCAGGCGGCTCGCTCCTGGCGGTGCCCGCCGCAGTGCAGCACGTGCCCGGAATGGGCGGGTGCTGAATCCAGGGTGGGACGGGTGCGGACCACCACGTGCCTTCGTAGATAGAGGGTCCTGACCTGCATCCTCGCAATCCACGAAGACCCCACCATGAGGTCTTCGTAGATTGCGAGAGCACTCTTCGTAGATTGTGCTGAGGCCCGTCCCGCTTGGGGCGGGCCTCAGGGCTGTCCACGGTACGGGTGTCGGTGACGTCCGCCACCACTCCGGCGAGTGCCCTCGGAGGGATCTGCTGCACGGAGAGGCGACGCCTGACCCTGTGGTGCCGGGAGGCGCCGCTGGGAGGCGCCGCTGGGAGGATGTGCACCGAGGCGCTCGACCCGCCGCAGCGAGGCGGAGAAGGTCGACTGCCGACGTCGCGCTCTGCACGTGATCGACCCGCGGGATCGAGGAGCTGCTCCCCGGTCGACCGGCACCGTGCCACAGGCTCAGAGGACCGAGCGACTCGCTCCTCGTCGATCCCGTCGAGCCCCTGTGACCGGTGGGAGTCCCCTCGCCGCACGCACCGGGGTGACGGCGGTCGTCCGCCGGTCGGCTAGGTTCGCCCGGTGCCGACACACCACGCGCGCGGACGTTCCCGCCGATGAGCACCGCGACCGTCGTCGGCGGCGGGCCGGCGGGGCTCATCGCCGCCGAGGTGCTGGCACGTACCGGTGTGGACGTCACGGTGCACGACCGCATGCCGTCGGTGGGACGCAAGTTCCTGCTGGCCGGCCACGGCGGTCTGAACATCACGCACACCGAGGCGCGGGACGCGTTCGTCGAGCGGTACGGCGAGTCGGCGCCCCGGCTGCGGCCGATGCTCGACGTGTTCGGCCCGGAGGACCTGCGCACATGGTGCGCAGGGCTGGGGGAGCCGACGGTCGTCGGGACGAGCGGGCGGGTCTTCCCGCGCTCGTTCCGGGCGACGCCCCTCATGCGCGCGTGGCTCGCGCGGCTGACCGACCTCGGGGTGCGGATCGAGAACCGGCAGCGGTGGGACGGATGGTCCCGCGACGGTGCGTCGCTGTTCACCGGCGCCGACGGCACGACTGTCGAGGTCGGCGGGGACGTGACGGTGTTCGCCCTCGGTGGCGCGTCCTGGCCGCGGCTGGGCGCCGACGGCGGCTGGGCCGGGCCGTTCACGGACCGCGGGATCGCGGTCACGCCGCTGCGAGCGGCCAACGTCGGCGTCCGGGTGGGATGGACGGAGGTGTTCGCGCAGCGGTTCGCCGGCACGCCGCTGAAGAACGTCGCGCTCACCGTCCGCGGGCGCCCGGCACGGGGCCGCGGGGACGCGATGGTCACCCGCACGGGCCTCGAGGGCGGCCCGGTCTACGCCATCGGTGCCGCGATCCGCGAGGCGCTCGACGCGGACGGTCGCTGCGTCGTCGAGATCGACCTGCGGCCCGACCTGACCGTCGCCCGGCTCGACGAACGGCTCGGGCGCCGCCGCCCCAAGGACTCGGGCTCGTCCTGGCTGCGTCGCTCGGTCGGACTGGACCCTGCCGCGATCGGGCTGCTGCGCGAGGCCGACGCGGGCACGCTGCCGTCGTCCGGGATGGCGGAGCGGATCAAGGCCGTGCCGGTCGTGGTGACGGCCACCATGCCGATCGAGAAGGCGATCTCGTCCGCGGGCGGCATCGCGTGGTCGCAGGTCGACGAGGCGCTGATGCTGCGCGCCCTGCCGGGCACGTTCGTCGCCGGGGAGATGCTCGACTGGGAGGCGCCGACCGGCGGCTACCTGCTGCAGGCGTCGTTCAGCACGGGTGTCGTCGCGGCCCGGGGTGCGCTGGCGCGACTCGGGACGGCGCCGTCGGGACACGGACTCGGCGGCCCCGCGCACGTCTGACGGCGGTCGGCGCCGACAGGCAGGCAGGTCCGGGCGGCGTCGGTGTCCGAGGCGAGCACGGGCGTCGTCCGTATCGGCTCGAACGGCCGCCCTGACCTGGAGGGAGAGGGATCCACGAACACCCCACCCTGTGGTGTGTCACAGGTCGACCGCGACCGGGTGCGTCGGCTCGTGGAGGAGCACGGTCCCGGCCCCTGGCACCGTCAGGGCCACACCGAGCCCGAAGCCCAGGTCGCGGGGCTCTCCCTCGAAGCGGGCGCCGCGGCCGGCCAGCTCCGCCATCGTGCTGTGCAGGTCGTCGCACATGAACGTGAGCTGGTGCTGCCCGTCGGCTCCCCACACCTCGCCCGTGGCGCTCCGGGTCGGGTGGACCCCCATCTCGCTGGGTCCGGTCCGGAAGATCAGCCACTCCTCGGGCTCGTCCGTCGGCCCCTCGGTGACGCAGGGCCACCGCAGCACGTCCTGGAAGAAGCGCCGCGTCGCTGCGGGGTCCGTGGAGTACAGCAGTGCGTGCAGGCCCGTGAGCGTGCTTCACGGTACGACCGCACGGCCCTGCCGTCACGGGCGTCGAACCGTGCTGCGCGACCCGCCGGAGCCGGTCAGGCGGCCCGCGAGCCGAAGACGTGCAGGTCGAGGTCGGCGCTGAGCGCCTCGCAGGCCAGGCGGCCGCGCACGCTCGTGCCCTGCTCGTCCAGCGGCGGGCTGACGACCGCCACGCCCAGGACCCCAGGGACGGACAGCACGATCGCACCCGACACGCTCGACTTGGCCGGGACCCCGACGCTGCGCATCCACCGGCCCGAGCCGTCGTACACCCCGCAGGTGGCCATGACCGAGACGACGTCACGCGCGACGTCGACGGGCACGACGCGCTCCCCGGTGACCGGGTTGACGCCGCCGCACGCGAGCGTCGCCCCCATGACCGCCAGCGCCCGCGCGTCCACGAGGACCGCGCAGGCGCGCGCGTAGACCGCGACGGCGTCGTCCGCGCTGATGCTCAGCGTGCCCTCGGCGCGCATGAGGTGCGCCAGGGCGTGGTTGCGGTCGCCCAGCAGGTGCTCGCTGCGCGCGACGCCCTCGTCGACCTCGAGCTCCTGGCCCGCGAACGCGGACAGCCCGCGCAGGATGCGCGCGTCGCGCGAGGCGACGTCGCCTCCGTCGACGAGCGCGGCGGTGAGCAGCGCGCCCGCGTTGACCATGGGGTTCGGCGGGCGTCCGGTGCCCGTCTCGAGCTTGATCGCGTCGAACGCCTCGCCGGTCGGCTCGATGCCGATGAGGTCCAGCGCGTCGCCGCCGGTGTCGAGCAGCGCGAGGGCGAAGAGGAACGGCTTGACGGCCGACTGCACGCTGAACGGCACGTCGCCCTGCGCGCTGGCACGCACCGTGCCGTCCGCCAGGGCCAGTGCGACGCCGCACAGGTCCGGGTCGGCATCGCGCAGCTGCGGGATGCTGTCGTCCACGGTGCCTCCGTGCTCGTCCAGCACCCGCTCCCGCAGGTCGTCGAGGTCGTAGCCGTGGGCGTCCACCGAGCGGGTCATCCGCCCATGCTGTCAGGGTCCGGGCGCGACGGCCCGCGGCCGGTCGGGCAGGTCAGGGCCCCGCGGGACCGGCTTTTCACCCGGCCCCCCGGGCCCTGCTGCCGCGGGCGGCGGACGTTTCGCGCCCTACGTCCCGTTCCGTCCGTGTCGCGGCGTGCGGGACGCGCACGACGTGCCCCCGACCGCCCCGTAGCGTGGGTCGCGGTGCTGCTCACGGGGGTGGGAGGTCGGCAGTGGCTGAACAACGGACCAGGGTCCTGGTGGTCGAGGACGACGCGGACACCGCCGGCTTCGTCCGGACGGTGCTCGCGCGCCGCGGTGGCATGGACGTCGTCGTGGCCGGCGACGCGATGTCGGCGCTCGCCGAGGTCGCGCGGCAGGTTCCCGACGTGATCCTCACGGACATCCAGATGCCGGGGATGTCGGGGCTCGAGCTGCTGGGGGAGCTGCGCTCGCGTGCCCCCGGCGTGCCGGTCGCGGTGATGACGGCGTTCGCGTCCGTCGACTACGCGGTCGAGGCCCTGCGCCGTGACGCCGACGAGTTCCTCGTCAAGCCCGTCGCGGCCGCGATCCTCCTGGAGCGGGTCACCGCGCTCGCGGCCGAGGGGCAGGCGCGCCGGGAGGCCGCCGGCCGGCGGGACGTCGTGCTCGCGGTCGGCGCGCACCCCGACGACGTGGAGATCGGCGTGGGGGCGACCCTTGCGTCGCACCGGGCCGCGGGGGACCAGGTGGTCATCCTCACGCTGTCCGGCGGGGCGGTCGGCGGTGACACCCAGGCGCGGCGCCACGAGGCGCTGGCCGCGGCCGCCGTCATCGGCGCCCGGCTCTTCGTCCACGACTTCGAGGACACGCGCATGTCCCCGGCGGCAGGGCTCATCACCGCCGTCGAGGAGACGGTGCGCGACGTGTCGCCGACGGTCGTGTACACGCACTCGTCGCACGACCGCCACCAGGACCACCGGGCGGTGCACGAGGCCGTCATGGTCGCGACGCGGCGCGTGCCGTCCCTCGCGTGCTTCCAGAGCCCGTCGTGCACCGTGGACTTCCGCCCGACGCGGTTCGTGCCCGTCGACGGGTTCGTCGAGACGAAGCTCGAGATGCTGGCCGCGTTCACGTCGCAGTCCCACCGCGACTACATGGACCCGGAGGCCGTGCGCTCGGCCGCCCGCTACTGGTCACGCTTCGGCACCGGGCGCTTCGCGGAGCCGCTGGAGACGGTGCGTGCGGCGGCGATGCTGTCCGGTCACGCGGGCGCCGCAGCCTCGACGGGCGTGAGCGTCGGCCTGCCGGAGCAGCGCCACGGGGAGAGGTCCGCATGACGCGCGTGCTCGTCACCGGAGCGGGCGGGCCCGCCGGTGTCGCCGTGATCCGCTCGCTGCTGCGCCGCGGTGACGTCGAAGTGGTCGCCGCGGACATGGACCGCTGGGCCAGCGCGCTGTACCTCGTGCCCGCGGGCAACCGCCGGCTCGTGCCCGCGGGCCGCGCGGCGGACTTCGTGGACGTCGTGCGTGCCATGTGCGCGCGGGACCGCATCGACGTGCTCCTCCCGACGGTCGACGTCGAGCTGCCGCGGCTCGCCGCTGCACGCGACACGCTTGCGGCGGCCGGCACCCGCCTGGCCTCCCCGTCGCTGCGGACCCTCGACACCTGCCTCGACAAGCTCGCGCTCGCGCACGCGTGCACCGGTGTGGTCCGGGTCCCGCGCACCGAGCTGCTGGGCACACCCCAGGCGCTGGCCGGCTGGGACTTCCCCGTGATCGTCAAGCCCCGGCGCGGCGCGGGGTCGCGGGGCGTGCGGACCGTCGCGTCGGCGCGGGAGCTCGACGCGGTGCACGACGACGACGACCTGCTCGTGCAGGAGATGCTGCCCGGGCAGGAGTACTCCGTCGACGTGCTGGCCGACTCCACGGGGCACGTGATCGCCGCCGTGCCGCGCGCGCGCCTGCGCGTCGACTCCGGCGTCGCGGTCGCCGGTGTCACCGTGCACGACGACGAGCTCGTCGCGACCGCGACCGCGGTCGCCCGGGCCGTCGGGCTGACGTCGGTCGCCAACGTGCAGCTCAAGCGCGACGCCGACGGCGTCCCGGCGCTGCTCGAGGTCAACCCCCGGTTCCCCGGCGCGATGCCGCTGACGATCGCCGCGGGCGTCGACATGCCCTCGATCACGCTCGACGACGTGCTCGGCCGCGAGGTGCCGCGGCACCTCGACTTCGTCGAGATCGCGAACGTCCGCTACCTGGAGGACGTGTTCCTGCCCGTGGCCGACGTGCTGCCCGAGCCGTGAGGGGCGCTCCCGGGGGTGCGCCGCGGGTCGACGGCGACCACCACGTCCACTCGACGTTCTCCGACGACGCCGTCAGCACCCTCGTCGAGAACCTCGACGCGGCGCGTCACGCCGGGCTGGCCGTCATCCGCATGGTCGACCACGTCCGCGTCACGACGACCTACGTGCCGGAGATGCTCGCGGCCGTCCGGGCGCTGCCCGCGGTCGACGGGCTGCAGGTCCTCACCGGCGTCGAGGCGAAGGTCCTCGACGCGTCGGGGGCGATCGACGCCCCGCCGCAGGTGCTCGCGTCGCTCGGGAGCCCCGACGGCCCGGACCGCGTCCTGCTGGCCGACCACCAGGTCCCGGGCCCCGACGGGCCGTGGAGCCCGGCCACGGCCACGCGCCTGATCGCCGAGGGACGCGTGACGGCGGCCGACGTCGTCGAGCTCGTCGTCACCGCGACCGCCCGTGCCGTGCAGCGGGCGGGACGTGCCCAGCTCGCGCACCCGTTCTCGATCCTGCCGAAGGTCGGCCTCGCGGAGGACGACGTCCCCGACGACCTGCTCGACGAGCTCGCGCGGGTGCTCGTGGCGACGGCGACCCCGGCCGAGGTCAACGAGAAGTGGCGCTGCCCCGGCCCGCGCGTCACGGACCGGTGGCGGGCCGCGGGCGTGACGCTCGTGGCGTCCACCGACGCGCACCGCGCGGCCGACGTCGGCGTGTACCGGTGGGTGGGAGCGGTGGCGTGAGCGACAGCACCTGGCACGCGGTGCTGGTGGCGGTGCTCGTCACCCTCGTCGCCGTCGGGCTGCTGCCCGCCGTCGGCGGCGTCTACCAGTACCTGCTGGTCCCCGTCCACGGGTTCCGCAACCACCTGCGGCGTGCCGGGCCGTACCTGCCGCGCGTCGCCGTGGTCGTGCCCGCGTGGAACGAGGGCGCCGTGCTCGAGGCGTCGCTCGAGCGGCTGATGCGCCTGCAGTACCCGCCGGACCGGCTGCGCGTGTTCGTCGTCGACGACGCCAGCACCGACGACACGCCGGACGTGGTGCGCGCCAAGGCCGCCGAGCACCCCGGGCGGATCGTGCTGCTGCGCCGCGAGCAGGGGGGCCAGGGCAAGGCGCACACGCTGAACCACGGGATCGCGCACCTGCTGTCCGACGACTGGATGCAGGCCCTGCTCATCATGGACGCCGACGTCATCTACCGCCCCGACGCGCTGCGCCGCATGACCCGTCACCTCGCCGACGAGCGGGTCGGGGCGGTCACCGCGTACATCCGGGAGGGCAGCCGACGCCCCGGTGCGATCGCCCGCTTCATCGGCTACGAGTACGTCACGGCCCAGGCGTGCGCCCGCCGCGCGCAGAACGTCATGGGCGCGATCGCGTGCCTGGCCGGCGGTGCCCAGCTGCACACCCGGGCCAACCTGGAGGCCGTCGGCGGGCGCATCGACACCTCGACGCTCGCCGAGGACACCTTCACCACGTTCCTCACCCAGCTCGACGGCCGCTCGGTCGTCTTCGACGGGCAGGCGGTCGTGCTCGCCGAGGAGCCGGACTCGGTGCGCGCGCTGTGGAAGCAGCGCGTGCGGTGGGCGCGCGGCAACGTGCAGATCACGCACCGGTTCCGGCGCGTGTGGTTCCGACCCGCGCGCGGGCACCGGCTCGGGGCCGTCGACTTCGGGCTCGTCTGGTTCTCGGTGTTCGCCCTGCCGTTCACGCTGATCGCCGCGAGCGTCGGCCTGGTCGGCCTGTACTTCGCGGCACCCGGCACGGCGGCCGCGGTGTTCGGCGAGCTGTGGTGGTTCGGGATCGCGACCTACGTGTTCATCACCGTGACGACGCTGCTCGTCGACCTGGAGACCGCACGCCGGTCGTGGTTCGAGGGCCTGATGTTCCCGGGCGTGGGCGCGCTCGTGCTGGTGGTCGCCTCCGCCCATCCCGAGTTCTGGCTGGTCACCGTGCCGGGCCTGGTCGGGCTGCGGATGTCCGCGACCGGCACCGAAGTGTGGACGCTCCTGCTCTACTGCTGGCCCGTGCTGTCGATGGCGCTGTCCCGGGTGGTCCACGACCTCGAGGGCGTGCCGGTGCTGGGGCACCTGTCCAAGCCCTTGCTGTACGTCGTGGGGTACGGGCCGCTGCTGTGCGCGATCACCCTGGACGCATACGTCCGGCAGTGGCGGGGCACGGCGCAGGTGTGGGACAAGACCGAGAAGACGGGCAAGGTGGCGGCATGACCGGACCGCAGGAGCGGCCGCGCAGCGGCCCGGCCTGGTGGGCGACGCTCAGCGACGAGGCGACGGCCGACGAGATCGCGACCAACCGGCGGCGCGAGCGGTTCGTCGCGTTCGCCGGTGTCGCGGCGGCGGTCGTCACCGGCCTGCTGCTGCTCGTCGTCGCGGTCGCGCGGTGAGCGAGCCGACGCCGCGCATCGTCGACGAGCCCCGGCACCTGCGGTACCTCGGGCCGGTCGCCCGGTACCTGGGGACGGGCGCGACGGTCGTGGAGCGCCAGCTGCCGTTCACCGGGCTCATGCTCCTGGCGCTGGTGGGGGTGCTGCTGCCCGGGCTGCGGGCCACGTCGGGCGCGGCCGTGGCGGTCGCGGGGGTGCTCACGGTCGTGCTCCTGCTGCTCGCGGCCGTGGTGCCCTGGCGGCGCTTCGGGCCCCTGACCCCCGAGGTGCTCACGCTCCTGCAGTTCGTGGCCATCGGCGCGCTCCGGCACGGCACGGGCGGGTTGAGCTCGCCGTACGCGGGGATGGTGCTGCTGCCGGCGCTGACGCTCAGCGTGCGGGCGGGCCTGCCCGGGGTCGTCGTCGGCGCGGCGGGAGCGGCCGTCTCGATCCTCGTCGGGCTGTGGCTGGACCCGAGCTCGACCGCCGAGCCCGTGGTGCTCCGCGGGCTGTTCGTCGCGGCGATCGCCCTGATCATCGGGCTGTTCGTCAACGAGACGACCACCCGGCTCCGGCTGCGCAACGACGCCCTCGCACTGCTGCAGGTGGAGCAGGCCGGACTGCTGGCGACCGCGCGGGAGGCCGCGGCGGCGCTGGAGCGGGCGGTCGTGGTCCGGCGTGCCGCCTACGACCAGCTGGTCTCCGTGATCGACTCCGCCACCGAGCAGGCGATCATCGCCACGGACGCCTCGGGGCGCATCGAGGTGTTCAACGCCGGTGCGGAGCGCCTGCTCGGCTACCCGCAGGGGGAGGTCGTCGGGCGCCGGTACCTCGCGGACCTGCACCTGCGCGACGAGGTCCTGGCGCGCACGGGCGAGGAGCCGGGGCGGGGAGAGCAGGACGCGCTCATCGCGGCGCTGGTGGCGCCCCGTCGCGGGCCGAGCCGCTCCCCGGCCGCCGACTGGACGTACGTGCGCGCGGACGGGTCGCACGTGACCGTGCACCCGGCGGTGACCCGCCGCACCGAGCCCGACGGCAGCGTGGCCGGGTACGTCGTGGTCGCGTCCGACGTGACCGCGGAGCGGGAGGCCGCCCGGCTGAAGGACCAGTTCGTCAGTCTCGTCAGCCACGAGCTGCGCACCCCGCTGACCTCGGTGCTGGGGTACGTCGAGCTCATGCTCGACGGCACGGAGGAGCTCAGCGAGGACCAGCGCGAGTACCTGCGCATCATCGACCGCAACGCGCGGCGGCAGCTGCGCCTGGTGAGCGACCTGCTGCTGTCGGCGCAGGTCGAGGCCGGGACGTTCGCGATCTCCCCGACGGACGTCGACGTCGCCGCCGTCGCGTCCGCCGCGGTCGCGTCCGCGGGGCCGTCGGCGGCCGCCGCGCAGGTCGTCCTCGAGTCGGACCTGCGGGCCGCGCCGGTGCGCGCCGACCCGGTGCGTCTGGGCCAGGCGGTCGACAACCTGCTGTCCAACGCGCTGAAGTTCACGCCGCAGGGCGGCACGGTCCGGGTCTCGGTGGAGCCCACGGCCGACGCGGGTGCCCGCGTCGCGGTGCGCGACACAGGCATCGGGATCCCGCCGGACGAGCTCGGCCACCTGATGGAGCGCTTCTACCGGGCGAGCACCGCGACCCGCCGCGCCATCCCCGGCGTGGGTCTCGGGCTGTCGATCACCAAGGCCGTCGTCGAGGCGCACGGCGGGTCGGTCGAGGTGACGTCCGTGGTGGGCGAGGGGACGACGTTCACGCTCACCCTCCCGGGGCACCCGCCGACCTGACGGTCGCGACCGGGTGATCACGTGCTGCTCCGCACGTGTGAAACGCTTCGACGACGCTCCAGGTCTTGTTCGGCGCTCCGGTTCGTGGGCAGCATGGCGCCGATCCGCCGCGACGTCGACGACGCCGTCCGCGGCGGGTTGTGAACGATCACACGTACGGGTGACCCGTGCGTCCGGTTCGCTCGTCCGTCCCGAGGAGGATCGATGTCCGCCACGACCCCTGCCGTCGGCCGTCCCGGTGGCCGCGCGGTCGCGGTGGCCGCCGTGCTCGCCCTCACCGTGGCCGCCGGCGCCCTGGGCGCTGCGCTGGCCCCGCCCGCGGCCGCCGCCACCGTCGACACCGCGACCTCCTACGTCCTGGTCAACCGCAACAGCGGCAAGGCGCTGGACGTGTACAACTTCGCCACCTCCGACGGCGCGCGCCTGACGCAGTGGACCCGGGGGACGGCCGCCAACCAGCAGTGGCGGTTCGTCGACTCCGGCGGCGGCTGGTACCGCGTCCGGTCCCAGCACTCGGGCAAGGTGCTCGACGTCCACGGCTGGTCGACCGCCGACGCCGGCAGGGTCGTGCAGTGGTCCGACACCAACGGCGCCAACCAGCAGTGGCGCCTGCAGGACACGACCGACGGGTACGTTTCCCTGGTCAACCGCCACTCCGGGAAGGCGCTGGAGGTGCAGAACGCCTCGCGCGACGACAACGCCGAGATCGTGCAGTACAGCGCCTGGGGCGGCACCAACCAGCAGTGGCAGCTCGTGCCCGTAGGGAGCCCCGTGACACCGACGCCGAACCCCACCACGCCGCCGCCCGCCACCGGCTCCTTCACCAATCCCGTGGTCTGGCAGGACTTCGCCGACGGCGACATCATCCGGGTCGGCGACGCGTACTACTACTCCGCCTCGACGATGCACTACTCGCCGGGTGCGCCGATCCTGCGGTCGTACGACCTCGTGAACTGGGAGTACGCCGGGCACTCGGTACCGCGGCTCGACTTCGACGACGCGACGTACGACCTCACGGGCGGCCGCCGGTACGTCAAGGGCATCTGGGCGTCGACGCTGAACTACCGACCCAGCAACCGCACCTACTACTGGTACGGCTGCGTCGAGTTCAACCGCACCTACGTCTACACGGCCTCGGCCGTCGACGGGACGTGGACCAAGAAGGCGCGCATCAACAACTGCTACTACGACGCCGGGCTCCTGATCGACGACGACGACACCATGTACGTCGCGTACGGCAACGGCACCATCAGCGTCGCGCAGCTCAGCGCCGACGGCACGCAGCAGGTCCGCGCGCAGCAGGTGTACCAGACGCCGTCCGGCATCGGGACGCTCGAGGGTGCCCGCTTCTACAAGAAGGACGGCTACTACTACATCTGGCTGACCCGCCCGGCCAACGGGCAGTACGTGCTCCGCTCGCGCTCGCCCTTCGGCCCGTACGAGCAGCGCCAGGTGCTGCTCGACCTGCCCGGCCCGATCAGCGGCGGGGGAGTGCCGCACCAGGGCGGGATCGTCCAGACCCAGGCCGGCGACTGGTGGTACATGGCGTTCACCGACGCCTACCCCGGCGGTCGCATGCCGACGCTCGCACCGCTGACCTGGACCGACGGCTGGCCCAGCGTGCAGACCGTCAACGGCCGGTGGGGCACCACCTACCCGCGGCCGGCCATCAGCACCACGCGCACCGTGCAGCCCATGACCGGCCGGGACACGTTCACCGGCACGCGCCTCGGGCCGCGGTGGGAGTGGAACCACAACCCCGACACCACCCGGTTCTCGGTCGGCAACGGGCTGCGCCTGCAGACCGCCACGGTCACGAACGACCTGTACGCCGCGCGCAACACGCTGACCCACCGCGTCCAGGGACCGACCTCCACCGCCACGATCGAGCTCGACTACTCCGCGATGGCGAACGGTGACCGGGCCGGGCTCGCGATGCTGCGTCAGTCGTCCGCGTGGATCGGCGTGGTCAAGGGCAGCAACGGGGCCACCCGGGTCGTCATGACCGACGGGCTGACGATGAACACGTCGTGGGCGACGACCAGCACGGGCAGCGAGCGGGCGAGCGCCGACGTCAGCGGCGGTCGCATCTGGCTGCGGACGTCGGCGGACATCCGCCCCGGCGCGGGCCGGCAGGCGACGTTCTCCTACAGCACCGACGGCACGACCTTCCGGACCCTCGGCCCGGCGTTCACGCTCAACAACGACTGGCAATTCTTCATGGGCTACCGGTTCGGCATCTTCAACCACGCGACGAGCAGCCTGGGTGGTGCGGTGACGGTCCGCAGCTTCGACCTGACGACGCCCTGACACCTGCCCCCACCGCCGACCCGCACCACCCCCGACCGGACGGGACGCTTCCGCGCGCCGTCATGCACCGAACAGGAGCGCAACGTGACGACAACGACCACCGCCCGCCACGGCTGGGCGCGCAGGGCCACGGCCCTGCTCGCCACCGCCGGTCTGGCGGCCACCACGGCAATCGCCCTGGCGACCCCGGCGGCTGCCGGGACCACCCTGGGGCAGTCGGCCAACGAGCGCGGCCGGTACTTCGGTGCCGCGATCACCGTGGGCAAGATGAACGACGGGACCTACATGGGGATCGTCGACCGCGAGTTCGACTCGGTCGTGGCCGAGAACGAGATGAAGATGGACGCCACGGAGCCGAACCAGAACCAGTTCAACTTCACCAACGGCGACCGGATCGTCAACTACGCCATCGGCAAGGGCAAGAAGGTCCGCGGGCACACGCTCGCCTGGCACGCCCAGCAGCCCGGCTGGATGCAGAACATGTCCGGGACCGCGCTGCGCAACGCGCTGATCAACCACGTCACGCGGGTCGCGACGCACTACCGCGGCAAGATCCACAGCTGGGACGTGGTCAACGAGGCCTTCGCGGACGGGAACTCCGGCGGGCGGCGCGACTCGAACCTGCAGCGCACGGGCAACGACTGGATCGAGGCCGCGTTCCGCGCCGCACGGGCCGCGGACCCGGGTGCCAAGCTCTGCTACAACGACTACAACATCGACTCGATCAACCCGAAGTCGACCGGCGTGTACAACATGGTCCGCGACTTCAAGGCCCGCGGCGTGCCGATCGACTGCGTCGGCTTCCAGTCGCACTTCGGCACCACCATCCCCGGTGACTACCGGTCGAACCTCCAGCGGTTCGCCGACCTGGGCGTGGACGTGCAGATCACCGAGCTCGACATCGAGCAGGGCTCGAACCAGGCCAACGCCTACCGTCAGGTCGTCGAGGCCTGCCTGGGCGTGAGCCGCTGCACCGGCATCACCGTGTGGGGCGTGCGCGACACGGACTCCTGGCGCACCGGGGCCAACCCGCTGCTGTTCGACGGTGCGGGCAACAAGAAGCCCGCCTACACGTCGACCCTCAACGCCCTCAACGCGGGCAACACCGGCGGCGGCAACAACGGCGGCGGCAACAACGGCGGCGCCACCTCGATCGACTCCAGCGCCTGGTACGTCCTGGTGAACCGCAACAGCGGCAAGGCGCTCGACGTCTACAACCTGTCCACCGCCGACGGCGCTCGCATCACCCAGTGGGCCCGCAACAACGGCAACCAGCAGCAGTGGCAGTTCGTCAACTCGGGCAACGGGACGTACCGCGTCAAGTCCCGGCTGTCGAACAAGGTGCTCGACGTCTACAACTGGTCGACCGCCGACGGCGGGGAGATCGTCCAGTGGGCCGACCACAACGGGGCCAACCAGCAGTGGACCGTCTCCATCTCCAACGGCTACGCCTCGCTGGTCAACCGGCACTCGGGCAAGGCGCTCGAGGTCCAGGGCGGCTCGACGGCCGACGGCGGCAACATCGTGCAGTACTCGAGCTGGAACGGCGCGAACCAGCAGTGGCAGCTGGTCCGGGTCGGGTAGCGGTGGTCCGTCCCGACCGGTGAGCGGCCCACCGTCGCGCGCCCCCGGTGCCCCCGTGCCTCACGGCGCGGGGGCACCGGTGCGTCGGCGGTGACGACCTCGAACGACGTGGGACGGCGTGGCTAGGGTCGGGCCATGACCGTGACGTGGACGACCGCGTTCATCGACCTGCCGGGGCCCGCGCACGCCGCCGGCCGCGCGTTCTGGTGCGCCGTCACCGCCACGACGCCGTCCGAGCCGCGCGGCGACGAGGGGCAGTTCGCGACGCTGCTGCCCCCGGCGGGGGACGCGTTCCTGCGCGTGCAGCGGCTCGAGGGTCCGCCGCGGATCCACCTCGACCTGCACGTCGACGACGTGACGGTGCAGGCACGTCGCGCCCGGAGCCTCGGGGCGCGCGTGCTGCTGCACCAGGAGCACGTCGTGCTGGCGTCGCCCGGCGGGTTCGTGCACTGCCTCGTCCCGGACGCCGGCGAGCAGGTCCGCCCGGACCCGGTGACGGGCCCGCGAGGCGGGACCGCGCAGGTCGACCAGGTGTGCCTCGACGTGCCGCCGGCGCTGCTGCCCCGCGAGGTCGCGTACTGGACCGCGCTCACCGGCTGGCCGGCGCGCGCCGGGTCGCGCCCGGAGTTCACGGTCCTGGACCGCCCGCCGGGCATGCCGCTGCGCCTCATGCTGCAGGAGCTCGGTGCGCAGGACGCGCGCACGGCGACCTCGGCGCACCTCGACCTGGCATGCGGCCCCGACGTGGGCGTCGTCGCCGACGAGCACCGCGCACGGGGCGCGCGCGTCGTGGACGACGGGCACCCGTGGGTCGTCGTCCGCGACCCCGCGGGGCTGGACTACTGCCTGACGCCCCGGGACCCGTGGACGGGGCTCGTGGGCTGAGCCCGCGACGCGCGCCACGCGCGCCACGCGCCGGTGGACCAGAGCGCACCCGCCACGAGGACCCCCTGGAACGGCAGCCGGGCCAGCCGCTTGGCGTCGGTGTCCAGCCCGAACCCGTCGTTGCCCTCCACGTACTGCGCGACGTTGCCCGGGAAGATCGCGACGAAGAAGGCCGCGGCTGCGGCGCCCACCCACGGGCGGTACCGCCGGGGCGCGGCGATCAGGGCCGTGCCGAGCGCGACCTCGACGACACCCGAGCCGACGACCACCAGGTCCGCGTCGACGGGCACCCACGAGGGCACCTGGGCCTGGAACTCGTCGCGCGCGAACGTCAGGTGGCTGACGCCGGCGAACGCCAGGAAGCCGCCGAGCACCACCCGCCCCAGGGTGCGCGCGATCCCGTCGCGTCGCGGGTGCGTGCCGTCGACCCCAGTGCTCACTGCATCCTCCTCGGCCGGTCCGTGGTCCGAGGCTAGGGCCGTGCGCCGCGCCGCGCGCGGTGGGCTCAGCAGGCGAGGAAGCCCCCGTCGACCGCGACGACGTTGCCGGTCACGTACCGCGCCTCGTCGGAGAACAGCCAGGCCACGGCGTCGGCGACCTCGCCGGTGGTGCCGGCGCGGCCCATCGGCAGCAGCGGCTCCCACACGTCCGCGCCGTCGGGGTGCAGCCCGGGACCGGCGAACATGCCGGTGTCGATCGGCCCGGGTGCCACGCCGTTGACGCGGATGCCCTGGTCGGCGAGCTCGACGGCGGCGCACCGCGTCAGGGCGTGGGCCGCCGCCTTCGACGCGGCGTACGGCGCGAGGCCGCGGAAGACGGTCCGCACCGAGTGGACCGAGAGGTTGTTGACGATCGAGCCGCCGCCGGTCCGTGCCATGTGCCGGACCTCGGCGCGCATGCACAGCCACAGCGCGCGGGTGTTGACCGCGAACGCCCGGTCGAAGTCGTCGGTGGTCGCGCCCGCGACGGTCCCCGGCCCGGTGACGCCGGCGTTGTTGAAGGCGTGGTCGAGGCGCCCCCAGATCGACGCCGCCTCGTCGATCGCCGCCTCCAGCGCGTCGTCGTCGCACAGGTCCGCGGTCACCAGGGCGGCCTGGCCGCCGGACGCCCGGATGCGCTCGACCACGCCCGCGCCTCGCCCGGCGTCGCGGCCCAGGACGACCACGCGCAGGCCGCGCCACGCGAGCTCGAGGGCCGTGGCCGCCCCGATGCCGGAGGTCGCGCCGGTGATCAGCGCGACGCGGCGCGCGTCCCCGTCCCCGGGGACGTGGGCGTGCGTGGAGACGGTCGCCGCGGTGCGGTCCATCGGTGGTTCCCCCTGGTGCCGTCGATGAGCTGGCTGCGGGCCGGCTCCGTCGGCAGCGCGCGTGCGGGACCGCTCCCGCGCCATGGACCCTAGGGGATCGCGCAGGTCGTCCACAACCCGATGCGTCCCGTTCTGCGGTGAAATGCCCCCGGCGGCCTCCGCCGGGCACGGGCGACCCGACGTACCCTGGCCGGGTGCGCTGCGGGTACTTCGACGCGGGGGTGTGCCGCTCGTGCACGCTCCTCGCCCAGCCGTACGCCGCGCAGGTCGACGCGCAGGCGGCGCACGTGCGCACGGTGCTCGGCGACCCCGCCGGCGTGCAGTGGCTGCCGACGGTCACCAGCGCGCCGTCCGCGTTCCGCAACAAGGCGAAGATGGTCGTCGCCGGGACCGTCGACGCGCCGACCCTCGGGATCCTCGACGCGCACGGTCACGGGGTGGACCTGCAGGGCTGCCCGCTGTACCCGGCGGCCCTGAGCGCGTCGTTCGCGCCGCTCGCGGCGTTCGTCACCCGGGCGCGGCTGGTGCCCTACGACGTGCCCACCCGCCGCGGCGAGCTCAAGCACGTCCTGGTCACCGTGTCGCCCGACGGTGAGCTCATGGTGCGGTTCGTGCTGCGCAGCACCGAGGCGCTGAGCCGCCTCCGCAAGCACCTACCGTCGCTGCTGGCCGACCTGCCGCGGCTCGTCGTCGCCTCCGTCAACGTGCAGCCGGCGCACGCCGCGGTCCTGGAGGGCGAGCAGGAGATCACGCTCACGGAGCAGCAGACCCTGCGCATGCGCGTGAACGACCTCGACCTGCACCTGCGGCCCCGGGGCTTCTTCCAGACCAACACCGAGGTCGCCGCGGCGCTGTACCGACAGGCCGCCGCCTGGGCCGACGAGGCGCAGGTGGCCTCCGCCTGGGACCTGTACTGCGGCGTCGGCGGCTTCGCGCTGCACCTGGCCCGCCCGGGACGCGCCGTCGTCGGTGTCGAGACGAGCCCCGAGGCCGTCGCGGGCGCCGAGCAGACCGCGCGCGACGCGGCGCTGCCGGGCACGCGCTTCCTCGCCGGCGACGCGACGGCGTTCGCGCTCGCGGCCGGCGACGTCCCGGACCTCGTCGTCGTCAACCCTCCGCGGCGTGGCCTGGGGGAGCCGCTGAGCCGGTGGCTCGAGACCAGCGGGGTGCCGCGCGTCCTGTACTCGTCGTGCCACGCGGGCTCGCTGGCACGCGACCTCGCCCACATGCCGTCGCTGCGCCCGGTGCGCGCGCAGGTCCTCGACATGTTCCCCCACACGCACCACCACGAGGTCCTGACGCTCCTCGAGCGCGCCCCCTGAGCACGGGCGACGCGCCGGCGGTCAGCCGAGGGCCTCGGCCAGGAGGCGGAGGGTCTGCTCGCGGGCCGGGGACGCGTCCGCGGGCGTGCCCCGGGTCGCGCCGGCGACGGGCTGGACCATGATCTCGTCGGTCCCGAGGCGCGCGGCCAGCGCGCGGACCTGGTCCGCGGCGGAGGCCGGGTCGCCGATCACCCACGACTCCGTGAGGGCCGTCAGCAGGTCGCCCGCCGCTGCGGGCAGGGGAGCGTCCTCGGCGTCCTCGACCAGCTCCTGCGGCTCCAGCGTCATGCCGGAGCGCAGCCGCCACATCGTGCGGACCTGCGGCAGGGCGAGGCGGTGGGCCTGCTCGGTCGTGGGGGCGACGGCGACGTTGGCGACCGCGATCGTGCGGGGCTCCGGCACCGACTCCGACGGCACGAACGTCCGGCGGTACAGCGCGACGGCCTCGTCGGTGCCCCGTCCGGCGAAGTGGTGGGCGAAGACGTAGGGCAGCCCGAGCCGGCCGGCCAGCTGCGCGGAGTACGTCGAGGACCCCAGCAGCCACAGCTGCGGCGCGGACACGGCGCGCGGCGTCGCCCGCAGGGCGTACGACGTCGAGCCGACCCGCACGCTCACGCCCTCGGGACGCACCAGCCCCGCGAGCGTCGCGACGTCGTCGTCGAAGGTGTCGACGCCGTCGCCCGTCGACCCGCGGCGCAGGAGGTGGCCCGTGACGGGGTCGGAGCCCGGGGCGCGGCCGATGCCCACGTCGACGCGCCCCGGGTACGCGGCCTCGAGGAGCGCGACCTGCTCGGCGACGACGAGCGGGGAGTGGTTCGGCAGCATCACCCCGCCCGAGCCCACGCGCACCCGGGACGTCGCGGCCGCGACGAGCGCCATGAGCAGCGGTGCGTTGGTGGCGGCCACCGCCGGCATGTTGTGGTGCTCGGCGACCCAGTAGCGCACCGCGCCGACCTCGTCGGCGACGCGGGCGAGCGCCAGGGTCGCGGCGACGGCGTCGGCCGTGGTCTGGTCGGAGCGGACGGGGACGAGGTCGAGCACGGAGATCGCGGTCACCCCGGAGGCAACCCCACCGGCGCACGGGCCATTCCGTCGCGCGCACCGGGTGGCGCCGGCGGCTCCTGCTCGGCTGTCGGACCCCGGGCCTACCGTGGGGGCATGAGCGACGAGCCGTCGGTCCCGCGACCGGTCCCGAGCGCGGTCCCGGCTCCGGGCGGGCTCGTCGGTCCGCTGTGGGTCGTGACCCGCGGCGCCGGGCCCCCGCTCGTGCTGCTGCACGGCAACGGCGAGGACCACCACGTCTTCGACCGGATGGTGCCGACGCTGGGCGTCGGGCGGATGCTCGTCGGGATCGACTCCCGTGCGCACGGTCGCAGCCCGCGGGGCGAGGGACCGCTGCGCATCGCCACGATGGCGGACGACGTCGCGGTCGTGCTCGGGCTGCTGGGTCTGCCCGCGGCCGACGTGCTCGGCTTCTCCGACGGGGGGAACGTCGCCCTGGAGCTCGCCCTGCGGCACCCGGGCCGGGTCCGGCGGCTGGTCGTCGTCGGGGCCAACCTGTTCCCCGAGGGGATGACGGCCGGGACGCTGAGGACGGCGCGGGCCGCGGACGCCGTCATCAGCGCCCTCGCGCGGGTCGTGCCGCCGCTGCGGGTGGCCGCGGAGCGGGTCGCGCTCATGGTCGACGACCCGTGCCTGGACCCCGCGGACCTGGCGCGCGTCGCGGTCCCGACCCTCGTCGTCGCGGGCGAGCGCGACATCATCCGCCCCGCCCACACGCGACTGATCGTCGAGTCGATCCCGGGCGCGCGCGGCGCCGTCGTGGCGGGTGCGGGCCACATGCTGCCGCGTCAGGAGCCGCACCGGCTCGCGGCGCTGGTCAGCGAGTTCCTCGCCGATCCCCGCGACGCGTGAGCCGTCCGGGCGAACGAGCGGGTTAAACCTGCGGGAATCGGGCGAAAACGTGACACAGCGGGCGTCCAGGTCGCTACTGTGCGCGCCATGTCCACACTCTTCGCGGTCCCGATCACCGACGCCGAGGCCGCCGCCGCAGCGGGCGGTGCCCTCCTGTTCATGGTCGTCGGCCTCATCGGCTACATCGTCTCGTCGCTCGGCCTCATGGGCGTCTTCAGCAAGGCCGGCAAGCCCGGCTGGGCGGCCTTCGTCCCGGTCTACAACCTCATCGTCCTGCTCGAGGTCGTGGGCCGGCCGATCTGGTGGCTCGTGCTGTTCCTCGTCCCCGGGGTCAACGTCATCGCGACCATCATCGTCATGAACGACCTGTCGAAGTCCTTCGGCCACGAGGCCGGCTTCACCGTGGGCCTCGTCCTGCTGACGGTGGTGTTCCTGTGGATCCTGTGGCTCGGGTCCAGCACCTACCGCGGCCCGGCCGCCCTCACGCCGAGCGCGCCCGGCGCCGCGTACGCCGGCTGACCCGTCCGTCCACCTCCGGCCCGGTCGCCCCGCGGGGGCGACCGGGCCGACCCGTTCCCGGCGTCAGGCGGCGACGAGCCCGCCCCCCACCCAGGCGCGGATCGCCGCGGCATCGCCGTTCGTCAGCTCCATGCGCGCTCCGCGGCACAGGCCGATGACGTTGTCCGCCCACCCGCGCGCGACGAGCTCCGGGGTCGGCTTGCCGTCCAGGGACAGGCCCGTGTAGAGCACGCCCGAGATGACGAAGTTGATGGTGGACCGCCCGACCTTCGCGCCGGACTGCTGGCACGCCTCGTGCACCCGGCGCGACGTCGCGACCCGGTCGAACGGGTGCGCGGCGACGTCCGCCGCGAGCGTCTTGAGCACGACGCGGTACTGCGCCTGGCTCAGGCCCGGCGTGTCGGTCACCGCGATGACCTGACGCTGCAGCTCGTTGGGGGCGGTGTCCGCCACCGCACCCGGCAGGTCCGCCTCACCGAAGCGCTGCGGGTCCCACACGTGACCCGGCGGGCGCGTGGAGACGTCCAGGTCCGGCAGCGCGCGGGCGAGCCACGCGGTGAAGCCTCCGGTACCCGCCCACTGCGAGGGCGCGAGCGAGGGGTCCGCGGTCTGCGCGACCTGGGCTGCCGCCCCCAGCGGCAGGGGGGCGTCCGCGGTCCGGACCGCGCGGCGCACCGCGCGCCGCGCCCGGGCCTCCGCCTCGTCGACGATGCGCTCGGTGACGCGTGCGCGCGTCGTGCGCGGCGCCGCCGTCGTGGCCTCCTCCGGTGCCTCGGCGGCCGGCTCCGACGGTGCGTCCGACGTCACGGCGGCCGGCGCCGTGCCCGCCCGGGTCGCCCGCCGCGAGCGTCCCGTCCGCGTCGTCGCCGGAGCCGGCTCGGCCGCGGGCGCGCCCGGAGCGGCGGCAGCGCTCACGACGGCGACCGGCTCGGGCTCGGGCGCCACGGGCTCGGCGGGCGGGTCGGCCACGAACGTGGAGGCGGTCTGCGTCACCAGGTCGGCCAACGCGTCCGCGCCGATGACGGTGTCGGCCACCGAGCGGTACGCGGAGGCGGCGGGCGAGGCCGTGATGATGGTCACGCGACGGTCGTCGGCGCGGCACCGCTGGGCGAGCGGGGTGAAGTCGGCGTCGGCGGAGACGATGACGAACTCGTCGTAGCGGGTCGTGGCGGCCAGCGCGTCGACCGCGTCGAGCACGAGGTTGATGTCGGCGCTGGACTTGCCCTGCTGCGTGAGGGACGGGCAGTCGACGACGGTGAAGCCCGCGCGCGTGAAGTTGGGGCGGAACCTCGAGTACACCGACGGGTTGAGGTAGCAGGCGCGGACCAGGAACCGGCGCGTGAGGTCCCCGTCGACGTCGGAGCCCTGACCCAGCTCCGAGAGCCAGTGGGCGGGGTCGGTCGCGAACGCCTCCGCCGCCTGCGGGTCGAGCCGCGCGAGGCCGATGTAGACGTTGTCGAAGTCGACGAACAGCGCGGAACGCAGCCGGCGGGTGGGCTCGGGGGTGATGGTCACCCCCCCATCCTGCCGTGCCCGCACCGCCGTGCGTCGGTAGCCTGCCCCCGAGGTGGGTGTGGATCACGAGGGGGGCCGGTGCGCGGGCAGGACGTCGGGCGAGGGCCCTGGGTCTGGACGAGGTCGCGGTGACGACTCCGACGACCCTGCCGACGGCCGCGTACGCCGTCGACCCGGACGGGGCCGCCCCGCAGCAGACGACGGAGGCGCCCACGCCGACGCCGTCCGTGACCGCGGCGCCCACGACGCCGGCCCCGACCCCGACACCGACCCCCGCGCCGACACCCGCCGTGACCACGGCACCGGTCCCACCCCCCGCCGAGGTCACCCCGGACCCGACGCCCCAGGCCACGACGGAGCCGACGCCCGCGCCGGTGCCCACGGTGCCGAGCGCGGTCCCCACCCCCAGCCCCACGACCACGTCCGAGGCGCTGGTGCCGGTGTGGCCGTCGCGCCCGGCCGTCGTGGAGTCCGCGGTGCCCTGGGGGATGGTCCTGGTGGCCGCCCTCGTCCTGGTCCTGGCGGCGACCGGGCTGGGCTGGTGGTGGCGGCGGGCCGCGGCCGCAGGCGCTGGTGACGTCGCGCCGGGTGACGACGCGGCGCCGACCGGCGGCGACCCGGACGCGCCGACCGGCGGCGACCCGGACGCGCCGACCGTCGTGCTGCCGGCGACGGCGGGGGACGCGGCGACCGCGGTGCTGCCGCGCACCTCGCCGGACGGGGACACGGCGGCCGACGTCACCGCGCTCAGCGCCCACGCGGACGCGACCGTGCGGTTCCTCGTCCGGCTCGGCGAGGCGATGATCGACACGGGCTCGCCGATCGTCCAGGTCAACTCCACACTGCAGCGGGTCGCGGCCGTGAACGGCCTGCCCGAGGCCGCGGTGGTGACGTTCCCGACCGCCCTCATCGTCTCGGTCCCGCAGCACGACACCGTCCAGACGGCAGTGACCACCGCGGGCAGCCGCGCGCTGCGCCTCGACCAGGTGGCCGACGTGCTCGATCTCGCCCACGCCGCGTCGCGTGGCGACGTGCGCCCGCGCGACGGGCTGCAGGCGCTCACCGCGATCGTCCTGTCCGACCCGGTGTCGTCGACCGCGCGCCGCGCGGCCGGGTACGTCGCGGTGGCCGCCGGGCTGTCGCTCGTCCTGGGCGGGGGCTGGCTCGACGTGCTGGTCGCCGCGGTCCTCGGGGGCCTGGTGGCGGCCGTGACGACCGCGACGCGACGCGTCCCGGCCGTGTACCAGGGGCTCCTGGTGGCGCTGTGCGCGTTCCTCGTCGCCGTGCCCGTGCTGCTGCTCGTGCGCACGGGCTGGCCCGTCGGCCTGCTGGCGCCGCTCGTGGCACCCCTGGTGACCTTCCTGCCGGGAGCGCTGCTGACCACGGGGGTCATCGACCTCGCGACGCGGCAGATGATCGCCGGCTCGTCGCGGCTCGCGGCCGGCGTCATGCAGCTCGTCCTGCTGGCGCTCGGCATCACCGCCGCCGCCGGCCTGGTGGGCGTGCCGGCGGCCGACGTCGGGACGGCGAGCACCGGCCAGCCGTTGGGCTGGGCCGGACCGTGGCTGGGCGTGCTCGTCTACGCGGTGGGTGTGGTGCTGCACAACGACGCGCATCGGGGCGCGCTGCCGTGGATCACCCTCGTGCTGGTCGTCGCGTACGCCGGGCAGGTCCTCGGTGGCGTGCTGTTCGGTGCCGTCGTGTCCTCGTTCGTCGGCGCACTGGCGATGACACCGGTGGCGATGCTCGCCGCGGCGCGGCGCGGTGGCCCGCCCTTCCTCGTGACGTTCCTGCCGGGGTTCTGGGTGCTGGTCCCCGGTGCCCTCGGGCTCGTCGGGGTCACCTCGGCGCTCGGCCGCTCGACGGACCAGGCCCTGACGACCATCGTCACCACGGGGGTGTCGATGGTCGCCATCAGCCTCGGCGTGCTCGCCGGGCTCGCGCTGGGCGGCGGGGTGCAGCGTCGGCTGGCACCGGACGCGCCGCGGATCGTGTGAGCCCGGCGCCTCAGGACGAGACGTCGGCCGTCGTGAACCGGGCCCACGCGAGGGCGCCGAACACCGCGACCCAGCCGGCCTGCACCGCCAGACCCTGCGCGAGCACGTCGGCGGACGGCACGACCCGCAGCATCTCCGCGAAGTCGAACCAGTGGTGCGTCAGCAGCGCCGGGTGGATCACCGCGACCTGGGGCAGCTGGTCCAGGACGCTCGAGACGACCGCCACGACGACCGTCGCCGCCATCGCCCCGACCGGCACCTCGGTGAGCGTCGAGAAGAACAGCCCGACGGCGACCAGGCCCGTCATCGACAGCCCGACGTACACCACGACACCGGCGACGCGCAGGACGCCGTCGGCGAGCGGGACGGTCGTGCCGGACAGCAGCGTGAGGTCCCCGACGCCGAAGAGCGCGGCGCCCGCCACCAGCCCGACCACCGCGATCGCGAGCACCGCGGCCCCGGCGAACACCAGCGCGCCGAGCGCCTTCACGGCCAGCAGCCGACCCCGCGCCACGGGCACGACGAGCAGGTAGCGCAGCGTGCCGGTCGACGCCTCGCCGGCGATCGCGTCGCCCGAGGCGATCCCAATGGTCAGCGGCAGCAGGAACGGGGTGCACAGGAACAGGGACGCCACGACGAGGAACAGCCCGTTGCCGGTGACGCGGGCCACGAACGGCGGACCCTGCCCGGCCAGCCCGGCGTCCTGCGCGAGGTAGAGGACGACGCCCAGCAGCAGCGGCACCATCGCCAGCCCGACGAGGAGCACGACGTTGCGCCGGCGCCCCAGGACGAGCGCGAGCTCGGACCGCACGAGGCGCCCCGTCGCGCCGCGGTGGTGGACCGGCGCGGTGTCAGCGAGCGACATCGAAGCCCTCCCCGGTGAGCTCCACGAAGACCTGCTCGAGGGAGGGCCGGCGCACGTCGAACGCGAGCAGTCCGACGCCGGCACGCACGAGCGCCCCGGCGACGTCCTGCGGCGCCGGCAGCGCGCTCGCGGGTTCCCCGGCCACGTCGTCGGCCAGGGCGGCCGACACCGTCACCGTGCCGTCCGCCGCCACCGGCTCGGCAGTGGCGTCCGCGAGGCCCAGGCGCCGCAGCTCGGCCAGCGCCGCCGGGCCGTCCGCCTGCGGCGTGCGCACGACCACGCGTGACCCGCGGCGCGCGGTGAGCTGGTCGCGCGGGCCCTGCAGCAGCAGCCGGCCGCCCCCCATGATCCCGACGTGGGTGCACACCTGCTCGATCTCGGCGAGCAGGTGCGAGGACACCAGAACGGTGGTCCCCGCGTCGGCGAGCTCGCGCACCAGGTGGCGGACCTCGCGCGTGCCCTGCGGGTCCAGGCCGTTGGTCGGCTCGTCGAGCACCAGGAGGTCGCGCGGGCGCAGCAGCGCCGCCGCCAGGCCGAGACGCTGCTTCATGCCCAGGGAGTACTGCCGGTAGCGCTTGTCGGCGGCGGCGCCGAGCCCCACGCGGTCGAGTGCCGCGTCCGAGCGGGCACGCGCGGTCCGCGGGTCGGCCGACGCGTCGACCGCGTCGAGCCGGGCGAGGTTGGCACGGCCCGACAGGTACGGCTGGAAGGCCGGTCCCTCGACGAGCGCACCCACGCGCGGCAGCACCCGGGACGCCGCCTGCGGCATCGGCTCGCCCAGCAGGTGCACCTGCCCGGCGGTGGGTGCGACCAGCCCCAGCAGCATGCGGATCGTCGTGGTCTTGCCCGAGCCGTTGGGGCCGAGGAACCCGTAGACGGCGCCGCGCGGCACCGCCAGGTCGATGCCGTCGACCGCGACCTGACCCGTGCGGAACCGCTTGGTCAGGCCGTGGGTGCGGATCGCGTCGTCGCTCACGGGACCAGCCTGCGCCACCTCGGGCGCCGGTGCGGGGGCGGCCGCCGTGGCGGTCGCCCCCGGCGCCGTGGTCACGCCCGGGCCGCCGCGCGCAGTGCGTCCACGGGCACCGCGCCGACCAGGACCCGGCCGTCGTCGAGGACGAGCACCGACAGCAGCGTCGAGGACAGGGCGCGACCGCCCTCGACGGGGCTCGTCAGCTGCTCGTACAGCGCGGCCGTGTCGAGGTCGATCGGCGGGCCGTCGCCCTCGGGGGCGAACTGCTCGTAGAGCTCCTGCGCGCCCTCGGACCCGAACTGCTTGTCGACCCGGGGGAGGTCCGCGACCGCGGCGGGGTCGCCCGCCAGCAGCGCGGCCGCGTCGACGCCGGACAGCTGGACGATCGTGTCCCACCCGGTGCCGGTGACGGTGACACCCTCGGGCAGCGGGACCTCGGACGGGTCGGTCGGCAGCGACGTGGGCAGGTCGTCCGGAGCGGCCTGCGCGAGCGACGCGTCGTCGGGCAGCGGCACGAGGACCTCCCGCACGGCGGCACCCGGGGGCGGGGAGAAGGTCAGGACGGCGTCGTCGGGGACCGCGAACGTCACGTCGGTGAACCCGAGCTCGAGCGCGGGCGTCGCCGCGTCGTCGCTGCTCCACACCTGCACCCGCAGGGGCGTCCAGGTCTGCGCGTCGACGGCCACGACCACGCGGCCCACGAGCGTGGTGGTGCTGCGCGGCGTCACGACCACCTGGTACGCGTCGCGCCCGGCCACCGTCGTGGCCGCGTCGACGCCGACCGTCGCGTGCTCCTGGGCACGGTCCAGCGCCTGGCGTCCCAGCTCGTCGGGCGTCGGGAGGTCCGCGGGCGGCGTCGCCGTGGCCTTCAGCTCCTGCGCGCGCGCCGCGTCCTGCGGGGACATCGCGTAGTGCACGACCTCGTCGTCGGACGACGAGTACGTCCACGCCTGCGTGCCGTCCGCGACGACCGAGTACTCCGACGCCGTGCCGAGCAGCGAGACGCGCGAGCGCTGCTCGCCGTCCGTCCACACCCGCAGCGTCGTCGAGCCGCCGAGCAGGCTCACCGGGTCGGCGCCCGCGACCTGCGTCATCGACAGGTCCGGCAGCCCGAGACGCGCGGTGTGCACGACCGTGCCGGACAGCGCCTGCGGCTCGGCCTCCAGGACGCGTGCCACCAGCTCCTCGGCCGTGACCTCCGGGAGCCCGTCCGGGGCGGCCGAGGCGAGCAGCGGCGGAGCGGCGAACGCCGCGGCGACGGCGACCACGGCTGCTGCCGGGACGGCCCAGGCGGCGCGGGTCCGCGACCTGGTGGGCGAGACGGGGGTGGTGTCCATGGACCTACCGTGCCCCGGCCCGGCTGAGCGGACCCTGAGAGACCGCCCGTGCGGCCCGGCGCCTGCGCACCGCGGCGGGTGGGATGCTGCCGGGGTGCGGGTGCTCGTGGTCGACGACGAGGTCGGGCTCGTGCGCGCCCTGCGCCGCGGGCTGACCGCCGAGGGCTTCGCGGTCGACGCCGCGCACGACGGGGAGACGGGCCTGGCGATGGCCGTCGACGGCGAGTACGACGTGCTCGTCGTCGACGTCATGCTGCCGCGCCGCAACGGCTACGACGTCGTGACCGCGCTGCGCGCGCAGGACGTGTGGACGCCGGTGCTCATGCTGTCCGCCAAGGACGGGGAGCACGACGTCGCCGACGGGCTCGACGTGGGTGCGGACGACTACCTCACCAAGCCGTTCTCGTTCGTGGTGCTCGTCGCGCGGCTGCGGGCGCTCGTGCGGCGGCCGGTCGCCCCCCGCCCGGCCGCGCTGCGCGCCGGTGCGCTCACGCTCGACCCGGCGTCGCGCGAGGTGACGCGCGACGGGCGGGTCGTCGAGCTCACCGTGCGCGAGACGGCCCTGCTGGAGTACCTGCTGCGGCACGCCGGACGGGTCGTCGGCAAGATCGAGCTGCTGGACCACGTGTTCGACACGGGCGGGGAGGACCCGAACGTCGTCGAGGTCTACGTCGGGTACCTGCGGCGCAAGCTCGGGCGCGACGCGGTCGTCACGGTGCGCGGCGCCGGGTACCGCGTGGGGACCGTGTGAGCGGCGTCCCGCCCGCGCGGCCACCTCGCCCGGGCCGCCCGTGGCGCTCACCGTCCCTGCGGGCGCGCCTGACGCTGGTGGCGACGCTCGCCGTCGCCGCGGTCCTGGTGGCCGGGGCCGTCGCGCTGTCCGCCGCGCTCGGGACGGCCCGCACCGCGGCGCTCGACGACGTGGTGCGGGAGCGCTCGGCGACCCTCGCCGCGCTCGTCGCCGACGACCGCGTGCCCGACGCGCTGCCCGTGTCCCAGCCCGGTGAGGTCGCGCAGCTCCTCGACGCGGACGGCGGGGTGCTCGCGACGTCGACCACCGCGTCGCGCACGCTGCCCGTCGTCGACGCCGCCACCCTCGCCGCGTGGCGCGAGCGCGCGGGCCGCGACGTCCTCGTGCTCGGCACGGACGCCAGCGCCTACGACCAGGTGGCGCGCGCCGCCGTCCGTGACGTCACCTGGCGCGGCACCCCGGCGACGCTGGTGAGCACCGTGCCGGCGACCGACGTCGTGGGCGTGCTGGACGCCCTGCGCGTGGCGCTCCTGCTGGTCGTGCCCCTGCTGACGGCCGGCTTCGCCCTCGTCATGTGGACCGTGCTGGGCCGGGCTCTCGCGCCGGTCGAGCACCTGCGGGCCGCGGCGGACCGCGTCGCGCTCGCCGGCGGCCCCGGCTCGCTGCCCGTGCCGGCCGCGGACGACGAGCTCGGCGCGCTGGCCCGCACGCTCAACGCCATGCTCGACCGCCTCGAGGTCGCCGCCGCGCGGCAGCGGACGTTCGTCGCCGATGCCGCGCACGAGCTGCGCTCGCCGGTCGCGGCCGCCCGGGCCGCCGTCGAGGTCGCCGCGGCGCATCCGGCGGCGTACCCCGTGGCGGACCTGGTGGCGGACCTCGCCCCCCAGGTCGCGCGCATGCAGACGCTCGTCGACGACCTGCTGGTCCTCGCGCGCGTCGGTGCGGCCGCCGTGACGCCCGGGCCCGTGGACCTCGGCCGGGTCGTCGCCGACGCGGTGGCGTCGGTGGCCGCCGAGGCCGAGGCGCGCGACGTGCGCGTCGTCGTCGACGGCACCGCGACCGCGTCCGGCACCCCCGAGGCGGTCGGCCGGGTGGTGCGCAACCTGGTGGCCAACGCGGTGCGGCACGCGCGCGGCGTCGTGGACGTGCGCGCGGACGGGACGGGAGGCGGGGCGGGGGGCGTGCGGGTGGTCGTGGACGACGACGGGCGCGGCATCCCTCCCGCCGACCGGGAGCGGGTGTTCGAGCGGTTCGTGCGGCTGGACGAGGCGCGCGAGCGCGACGCCGGCGGTGCGGGGCTCGGACTGGCGATCGCGCGGGAGGTCGCCCGCGAGCTCGGCGGGGACGTGCGGATCGAGCAGGCGCCGGGCGGCGGCACGCGCGCGGTCCTCGAGCTCCCGGGGCGGTGAGGGCAGCCGCGCGGCCCGTGGCCGCCCGGCCGTGGGCCTGCGGGCGGCGCCGACCCGTGAAACGATTCCGGGGCGGCTCCTGACCCGGAGGCCGGGCGACAGGAGGATGCATGGCGCTGACCGTCCGCGAGCCGCGCCCGGAGCGCGGCACGGTGGTCGGGGCCCAGCGGTGGCGGATCGACGGTGTGGCCCTGCGGACGTGGACCGTCCAGGACCCGGTGGTCGACGAGGTGCCGCTCGCGGACCGCCGCGACTTCGTGCTCGTGCACGGGCTCGGGGCGTCGTCGGCCACCTTCGAGCGCCTCGCCCCGCACCTGGCCCGCGTGGGCACCGTGCACCTGGTCGACCTGCCGGGATTCGCCCGGGTGCCGCGCCCGTCCGGCGGCCTGGAGGTCGCCGACCTGGCGCGCGTCGTGACGGGCTGGGCCGAGCGCGCCGGGGTGCAGGGGGCGACGTTCGTCGGGCACTCGATGGGCGCGCAGGTGGTCGCCGAGGCGCTGGCAGCGTCACCCGACCTCGCCTCCCACGGGGTCCTCGTGGGACCGACCGTCGACGAGCGCGCGCCCACGGCCGGGCGGCAGATGCTGCGGCTGGCCCGCAGCGGCCTGGCCGAGTCCGCCGCCGTCCGGGCGGTCCTGGTGCGCGGGACGCTGGAGTGCGGCCCCCGCTGGTACGTCACCGAGCTGCGCCGCATGCTGCGTCACGACGTGGCCGCACGGGTGCGGGCGGTCGAGGCCCCGCTGCTGATGGTGCGCGGCGAGCACGACCACGTCGCCCCGGCCGCGTGGGTGGCCGGGCTCGCTGCCACGGCGCCGCGGGGACGCGCCGCCACGGTGCCCGGAGCGGCGCACGCCGCCATGTACACGCACGGCCGTGAGGTCGCCGACCTGGTGCTGGCGCACGTCGCGGGATGACGGCGCGGGGGACCGGTGGGGCAGCCGGTGCTGGGGGCGGTCGGGCGGGTCGCGTGCGCCGTCGGCTGCAGCAAGGGGTCGCGTGGGCGCGGGACTACGCATGGATCACCGCCGCCCAGCTGGCGGCGACGGTGCGTCCGCCGCGCCCGGACTCGCTGGCGACCGGCGAGCGGGTGCCCGTGCTGCTGCTGCCCGGCATCTACGAGACGTGGCCGGTCATGGGCGGGCTGGCGCGGGCGCTGCACGCCGCCGGTCACCCGGTGCACACCGTGCCGGCGCTCGGGCTCAACCGGCGCGGGCTCGAGGAGTCCGCGCGGTCCGCGGCCGAGCGGCTGACCGAGCTCGACCTGCGGGACGTCGTGCTCGTCGCGCACTCCAAGGGCGGCCTGATCGGCAAGCTCCTGCTCGCCGACCCGGTCGTCGGACCGCGCGTCGCCGGGCTCGTCGCCGTCAGCACCCCGTTCGCGGGGTCGGTGTACGCGCGGTGGTTCCCGGTGCGGTCCGTGCGCGCGCTGGCACCCCACGACCCGCACGTCGTGGCGCTCGCGCGCGAGGTGGCCTCGCACGCCCGCATCTGGTCCCTCTACGCGCGGTTCGACCCGCACGTGCCCGGGGGCAGCGAGCTGCCCGGCGCGGTCAACGTCCTGCTGCCCCTCGACGGGCACTTCCGGCTGCTGGACGACCCGCGGCTGCACGCCGCGGTCCTCGACGCCGTGGCGCACCTCGCGTCCGACGGCCGGGAGCGCCCGGCTCTCTGACGTGGTGTCAGTGGTGGCCCGGCACGGCGGCCCCGGCCGGGGCGGCGCGCACCGCGAACGCGGCGAGGATCGCCGGGAGCGTGAGCACCCCGCCGACCAGGAACGCCGCGTGCACGCCGCCGGCCGTCGCGGCCACCTCGGACGCGCCGTCCGCGGCGAGACCGGCCGCGGTGGCGGACAGCACGGTGACGAACACGGCCGTCCCGGCGGCGCCGGCGACCTGCTGGACGGTGCCGATCACGGCGCTGCCGTGCGAGTAGCGCTCGGGGGCGACGGAGCCGAGGGCCGAGGTGAACAGCGGCGTGAACACCAGGGCCAGGCCGGCCGACATCGTCAGGTGCGCCGCGACCAGCAGCCAGGGCGACGTCTGGGCGCCCAGCAGCAGGGCCATGCCCCACGCGGCGAGGCTGACGAGCACGGTGCCGGGGACCAGCAGCGGACGCGGGCCGACCCGGTCGTAGGCGCGGCCGACGGCCGGTGCGAGCAGGCCCATGAGCAGCCCGCCGGGCAGCAGCATGAGGCCCGTGCGCAGCGTGTCGACGCCGAGCACCGTCTGCGCGTAGATCGGCAGCATGATGATGACGCCGAACAGCGACATCATCATGAGGGCCATCAGCCCGACGCCGACCGCGAACGTGCGGGAGCGGAACGTGCGCAGGTCCAGCAGGGCGTCGTCCGTGCGCTGCAGCCGCAGCTGGCGGGCGACGAACAGCGTGAGACCGGTCGCGCCGAGCAGCAGGGCACCGAGCGTCACCGGCTCGACCCCGCCGCTCACGGCCTCGCCGATGCGGGACATGCCGAACACGAGCCCGCCGAACGCGACGGCGGACAGCAGCACCGAGACGACGTCGACGCGCGCGCGGCGCGTCTCGGTGACGTTCGGCAGCCGTACGGCACCCAGCGCGAGGGCACCGAGGGCGACGGGCAGGACGAGCCCGAACATCCAGCGCCAGTCGAGCACCGACAGGATCAGCCCGGAGATCGTCGGTCCCAGCGCGGGCGCCACCGAGATGACGATCGAGATGTTGCCCATGGTGCGTCCGCGGGACGCGGGCGGGGTCACCGTCATCACGGTCGTCATGAGCAGCGGCAGCATCACGGCGGTGCCGGTGGCCTGCACGACGCGCCCGGCGAGGAGCATCTCGAAGCCGGGCGACAGCGCGCACACCAGCGTGCCGAGCGAGAACAGGCCCATGGCCGTGAGGAACGCGCCGCGCGTCGTGGTGCGCTGCAGGAAGAACCCGGTGACCGGGATGACGACGGCCATCGTCAGCAGGAACGCGGTGGTCAGCCACTGGGCGGTGCTCGCCGTGATGGCCAGGTCGTCCATGAGGCGCGGCAGCGCGACGCCCATGATCGTCTCGTTGAGGATGACGACGAACGTCGAGACGAGCAGCAGCGTGACGGCGAGCCGGTCGCGTGCCGTCATCGAGGTCGCGGTGCGGTGCTCGCCGGCGACGACGGTGGCGTCGTCGACGATCGTGGTCGGGGCAGTCGGTTCGGTCACGGGTCGCCTGTCGCTGTCGGGCCCACGAGGGGCGGGGGCGCGGTCGGGCCGCACCCGACGGGAGGGTGGTCGGCTCGCGCCCACGAGGAAGTCTCCGACGCCAACCGCGTGCAGGTCGACGTCATTCCGGCCACCCGTACCGACCAGGCGACGTGCCCGGACTCATCGCCCTACCCGCACCCGTCGTGGCCGGTGCCGGCGGCCGCGCGAGGTCAGACGGTCGCGAGCACCGCGTCGAGCAGTCCCAGCACCACCGTCGCCGAGCGCTCGGCGGCGTCGTCGACGTGCGCGCTGAAGTCCACGCCCGCGATCGGCCCGCACAGGTCGGAGATGCCGCGCACCGACAGGAACGGCAGCCCGGCCAGGTGCGCGGTGTGGGCCAGCGCCGTCGACTCCATGTCGCACGCCAGCGCGTCGGGGAACGCCTCGCGCAGGGCGACGACCCGCTCCGCGTCGACGAACACGTCGCTCGACAGGATCGTGCCCGTCCGGACCGTCAGCGGGCCCGCGTCGACGTCGGCCGCCGCGGCGAGCAGGGCCGGGTCGGCGTCGAAGCGCGCCGGCATGCCGGGCACCTGGCCGAGCGCGTAGCCGAACACCCGCGCGTCGGCGGCACCGTAGACGGTCGTGGCACCGACCACGACGTCGCCCACGCGCACGTCGAGACCCATGCCGCCCGCGGACCCGGCGCTGAGCACCGCCCGCGCGCCCGACCCGTGCAGCGCGAGGGTCGCGGCCGACGCGGCGTTGACGAGGCCGATGCCGCAGGTCACCAGCAGGACGCGCGGGCCACCCAGGTCGAGGACGCGGCGGCGTGCGCCGACGAGCTCGACCTCGTCACCGACGCGCGACGCGCGGTCGAGGAACGGCGACGCCTCGACACCCATCGCGGTGACGACCACGGCGTCGACGCGCGCTCCGGGCGCGGCGGAGAGCTCGGCGCTCACGCGGTCACCGTGCTCCACTCGTCGCGCGCGTCGAGGAAGGTGCGGGCGACGTCCTGCGCGCCGACGAGCGTGTGGTGCGCGCCCCAGCCGCACTGCACCTCGTTGGCCGCGGGCACCTCGGCCGCACCGAGGATGTCGGTGAGCGTCGCGGCCACCAGGTCCTCCACCTCCGCGGACGTCCAGCGGCCCTCGAGCATGAGGTAGAAGCCCGTCTGGCAGCCCATGGGCGAGAAGTCGAGGACGCGCCCGGAGTGGTTGCGCGAGTGCTCGGCGAACAGGTGCTCCAGCGAGTGCACGGCGTCCATCTCGAGGTGCGCCACGTTCGGCTGCGTGAACCTCACGTCGAACTTCGACAGGACGTCCCCGTGGGGGAGCTCCTTGAGGTCCGCGAGCCGGATGTACGGCGCGACGACGGTGCGGTGGTCCAGGTTGAACGACTCGACGTTCATGCGCGGTGTGTCCACGGGACCAGTGTGCGGCATCGGAGCGGGCAGCCGTCAGTGCGCCCGCAGCTCGACGAGCACGCGCGGCAGCTGGTCCAGCAGCTCGCGGGCCAGGTACCCGTGCGGTCCCACCGCGGCGGCGAGCCGGTCGCCCGCACCGCCGTGGGCGGCGACACCGAAGCACGCGGCCTGCGCGGGCGTCGCCCCCCGGGCCAGCAGCCCGGCCACGGCACCGGCCAGGACGTCACCGCTGCCGGACGTGCCGAGCCCGGAGTAGCCGGTCGACGACCGCCAGCGCTGCCCGTGGGGCTCCGCGACGACGCCCGAGCACGCCACCACGACCCCGAACGCGTCGGCGATCCGGGCGGCCACCGGCTGCTCGGCGTCGTCGTGCCCCTCGGGCGCGCCGTCGAGGTCGTCGTCCAGCAGGCGCGCGGCCTCGGTCGTGTTCGGGGTGAGCACCGCACGGCCCGGCAGCGCGGCCCGCACGTCGGGCGCGTCGCGCAGCACGCCCAGCGCGAACGCGTCGAGCACCAGCCGGGTGGTCGTCGGGGTCCCGGCGACGACGGCCCGCAGCAGCGCCAGCGTCCCGGCGGGCGCGTCGAGTCCCGGCCCGACGACCACGACGTCCGCGCGCTCGAGCTCGTCGGCCAGGGCGTCACCCGGCCCGTCCACCGCGCCGTCGTCGCCCTCCGGCAGCGCGAGGACCCCGGCCTCGGGCACCGCGACGGCCAGGGGCCCGGCCACCGACGCCGCGACGCCGAGCGTCAGCCGTCCGGCACCGACGCGCAGCGCCGCCAGCCCGGCCAGCAGCACCCCGCCCGGGGTGGCGCGCGCCCCGCCGAGCACGAGGACGCCGCCGCGCGCGTCCTTGCCGCCGGTCGGCTCGGGCAGGGGGTGCTCGCGCAGCAGCGCGGGGGTCAGGACGTGCTCAGCCACCGGTGTCCGCCGTCCCCTCGTGCTCGGTGATCGCGGCGTCGAGGGCCGCGAGGTGGGAGACGTCGTCGAAGACGACGAGCCGCCAGCCGTCCTGCACCCGGTCCAGGCGCGTGACCGAGACGTTGCGCACGCTCTGCTCGCGGGCCACGGTCATGATCTCGTCCTCGGTCAGCTCCTCGAGGACGTACCGCAGCAGCATGACCACCGCGTCGTGGACGACGACGAGCACCCGCCGCCCCGCGTCGCGCCGCTGCAGGTCGCCCAGGGCGGCGCGCAGGCGCAGGGCCACGTCGGCCCACGACTCGCCGCCCGGCGGCCGGTGGTACATCTTGCCGAGGTGGCGGCGCCGCTCGGCCTCCTCGGGGTACCGGTCCAGCACGCCCCGCCACGTCAGGCGGTCCAGGATCCCCAGCTCGCGGTCCCGCAGACGCTCGTCCTGCCGCAGCGGCAGGTCGGTGCCGGCCGCGTCGAGGGCGATGCGGGCGGTCTCGAGGGTCCGCACGTAGGGGGAGCACCACACGACCTCGGGACGCTCGTCGGGCGGCAGCGCCGCCAGCCAGGCCCCGAGCGCGGCGGCCTGCTCGCGGCCGCGCTCCGAGAGCGGGGTGTCGGCGTCCCGCGTGGCCACGTCGACGACCAGCGCGCCCTCGCGCTCCGCGCGGGTCGCGGCGACGTTGCCGACGCTCTCGCCGTGCCGGACGAGCACCAGGCTCGTGGGTGCGGTGGCCGACGCGGTCACCGGCGGTCGCGCTCCTCGAGCGCCGGCAGGATCGTCGTGGGGATCGCGAAGGCCAGCCCGAACGCGAGGATCCCGCCCGTGACGAGCCACGGCCCCGTCGAGCCGTTGGCGTCGAAGCCGAGGGTCAGCAGCACGAACGACCCGAGGAACAGCAGGAGGCACAGCAGGCCCGTCGCGGCGCGCGACGGGGCCTCCGGCGCGGCGTCGGTCGTGGGTGCGGTGTCGTCGTGCGGCATGGGTCTCCTCCTGGGTCGGACGGGGCTGCGACCAGTATCGCCGCACGGCGCGGCGGGGGCACGTCCGCCTCGCTGCCCGGACGCCGCGGCGGGCGGGGCGCGCCGGCGCACGGCGTCAGCGCAGGGGCAGCGCGCGACGTCCTCGCGGTCCGTAGGCCGGCAGCTGCCCGCGGTGGGCGAGCTCGAGCAGCACGATCACCCGCTGGCGGTGCCCCTGCCAGGGGGCGAGGAGCCGGAGCATGCCCGCGTCGTCGGCGCGCCGCCCGGTCAGCGCCCAGCCCACGAGGTGGGGGAGGTGCGCGTCGCCCACCTGCACGGCGTCCGGGTCGCCCAGCGCACGGGACGTGACCTCGGCCACCGTCCACGGCCCGATGCCGCGCACGGTGAGCAGCCGGCGTGCGAGCTCCGCGGGCGCCAGGTCGTCCCGCAGGGCGTGGGCGACCGTGGCGGCGCGGCGCACGGTGTCGGAGCGCTGCGCGTCCACCCCCGCCGCGCGCCACTGCCACACGGGCAGCTCCCACCACACCCGCGGCGGGGGCGCGACGTGCAGCCCGCCGGGCGCGGGCCCGGGTGCCGGTGCCCCGTGCCGCAGGACGAGCCGGCGCCACGACGCCTTCGCGTCGACCCCGACCACCCGCTGCTCCAGGACCGCGGTGACGACGGCCGACCAGACGTCACCGCCGCGCGCCAGGCGCACGCCGCCGTGCGTGCGGTGGGCGCGTGCCACGACGGGGTGCAGGTGCGCGGCGAAGCCGGTCGCGTCGTCGAGCAGGCCGAGCAGCGCCGGTGCGTCGTCCAGGGCGCGGGCCGCGGCCGCCCCCCACGCGTCGACGCGGACGCCGCCGGGCACCGGTCGCAGCCGCAGCGTGGCCGGGTCCTCGCCCCGGCGCGTCGCGTGCCAGACGTCCGCGCCGTCCCCCGACCACGTCGGGTCGCCGGCGCCGCGGCGCAGGCGTCCCAGCGTCCGGCGCAGGTCCAGCCCCGGCGGGCACGCGACGACGACGTGCGCGTCACCCGTCGGGCCCGGGCCGGTGGTGGTCACCGCTCCAGGATGCACCCGGCCACCGACCGCGCGGCGCCGGCCCGACCCTCAGGTGCCCGCGACGTGGGCGCGAGGTGCCGGGCCGCGCACCACGCGGCACACTGTCGGCCGATGGACGCGCGAGGAGGTGCCGCCGGAGGTCGCCTCGACGTGCGCCGCGACGGCCCGGTGCTGCGGGTCGTCCTGGGCGGCGCCGTCGACCTGGTCGTCCGGGAGCGCGACGCGCCGGCGCTGTGGCCGGCGCTCGACGACGCCGGGCTGTCGGCCGTGGAGGTCGACGCAGGTGCCGTCACGTTCCTGGACTCCACGGGGATGTCCGTGCTGGTGCGGCTCGCCCGGGACGTCGCCGAGCGGGGCCTGCCGCTGCGGCTGGTGGCGGTGAGCCCGCGCGTCGAGGAGCTGCTCGAGCACACGGGCGTGCGGGAGTGGATGGCGACGATCGACGGCGAGCGCGGCGCGCGCTGACGCGCGGCCGCGTGTCGCCGGGTTCAGTGCCCGCGCAGCCGCTCGATCGCGCGGCGGTCGCGCTTGGTGGGCCGGCCCGCCCCGCGGTCGCGCTGCGCGGCGACCGCGACCTGCGTGCGCGGCGGCGGGACGGGGGACCGGTCGAGGTAGGAGGCCTGCGCGACCTCGGCCGACACCCGCTTGACGAGCAGCCGCTGCACGACGACCAGCCGCTCGCGGGCACCCCCGCGGACCTGCACCTCGTCGCCGGGGACCACCTGGGTGGCGGGCTTGGCACGGTCCCCGTTGACCCGCACGTGCCCGGCCCGGCACGCCGCACCGGCGGCCGACCGGGTCGGGAACAGGCGGACCGCCCACGTCCAGGCGTCGACGCGCACGCGTCCCTGCGGCTCGGCCACCGCGCCACCTCCCGTCCGTCCGGGCCCGCCGGCGGGCCCGGACGCCAGCCTGCCACGCCGGGCGCCGCGGGCCGGGGCGGCGCCCGACGGGCGGTCAGTCGCGCAGCTCCAGGTAGCGCTCGATCAGCGCGCGGGTCGACGGGTCCTGCGCGGCGAGCGCGTCCGCGTCCCCGGTCACCGCGGGCGTCACCTCGAGCGCGAGCTTCTTGCCCAGCTCGACGCCCCACTGGTCGAACGAGTCGATGCCCCACACGACGCCCTGGGCGAACGTGATGTGCTCGTAGAGCGCGATGAGCTGCCCGACGACCGACGGCGTGAGCGCGGGCGCGAGGATCGAGGTCGTCGGGCGGTTGCCGGAGAACACCCGTGCCGCGACGATCTCCTCGGCCGTGCCCTCGGCGCGGACCTCGTCGGCGGTCTTGCCGAACGCGAGCGCCTTGGTCTGGGCGAAGAAGTTGGCGAGGAACAGCGCGTGCACGTCGGTGTCGCCGTCGCGCAGCGGGTACGCGGGGTTGGCCACGGCGATGAAGTCGGCCGGGATCAGCCGCGTGCCCTGGTGGATGAGCTGGTAGAACGCGTGCTGTCCGTTGGTGCCCGGCTCGCCCCAGAACACCTCGCCCGTCTGCGTCGTGACCGGCGTGCCGTCCCACCGCACGGACTTGCCGTTGGACTCCATCGTCAGCTGCTGCAGGTACGCGGGGAAGCGGTGCAGCTGCTGGGCGTAGGGCAGCACGGCGTGCGTGTGCGCCCCGAGGAAGTTGACGTACCAGACGTTGAGCAGGCCCATGAGGAACGGCACGTTCTGCGCGACGGGCGTCGTGCGCGCGTGCTCGTCGACGGCGTGGAAGCCCGCGAGCAGGTCGCCGAACGCGTCGGGGCCGATCGCGATCGCCAGGGAGGTGCCGATGGCCGAGTCCACCGAGTAGCGCCCGCCGACCCAGTCCCAGAACCCGAACGCGTTGGCGGGGTCGATGCCGAAGTCGGCGACCTTGTCCAGCGCCGTCGAGACGGCGACGAAGTGCTGGGCGACCGCGCCGGTGCGCGCCTCGTCGGTGTCGGCGATGTGCCCGCCGGCGACCAGGGAGTCCCAGAGCCACTGCCGCGCGAGGCGCGCGTTGGTGAGGGTCTCCAGCGTGGTGAAGGTCTTGGAGGCGACGATGAACAGGGTGGTCGTCGGGTCCAGGTCGGCCGTCTTCTGCGCGAGGTCGGTCGGGTCGATGTTCGAGACGAACCGCACCTCCAGGTCGTCGGCCACGTACGGCTCGAGGGCCTCGTAGACCATGACGGGCCCCAGGTCGGAGCCCCCGATGCCGATGTTGACGACCGTGCGCACCGCCTCGCCCGTCACGCCCGTCCACTCGCCCGAGCGCACCTGCTCCGCGAACGCGAAGACCTCGCCCAGCACGGCCTGCACGTCGTCGTCGACCTGCTGGCCGTCGACGACCAGCGGCGGCTCGGCGTCGGCGGGGCGCCGCAGCGCGGTGTGCAGGACGGCGCGGTCCTCGGTGACGTTGATGTGCTCGCCGGTCAGCATCGCCTCGAACCGGTCGGTGAGCCGCACCTCGTCGGCCAGGCGGGCCAGCAGCGCGATCGTCTCGTCGGTGACGAGGTTCTTCGACAGGTCGACCGTGAGGTCGGCGACCTGCAGGGTCAGCCGCTGCGCGCGGCCGGGGTCGTCGGCGAACCAGCCGCGCAGGTCGGGGCGCAGCCCGCTCTCGTGCTCCGTGAGCGCCTGCCAGGCGCTCGTGGTCGTCGGGTCGATGGGCGGCGTGGGCACGTGGGTCTCCCTGGGGGTGCGGCGGGGGTCTCCCGCCCACCGTAGGGCCGCCGGGGCGCTGCCCGCACGGGACGTCCGGCGCACGCCGCGGGTACCGTGCGTCCCATGTCGCGCCTGCCCGTCGCCCCGGTGGCCGCCACGGGTCTGGTCGTCGCGTTCGCGCTCGCGCAGGGCACCGGCCTGCGGTGGCTCGGCGGGACGGTCCTGCTGGTCACGGGCGCCGTGTGCCTGCTGCTCGCGGTGCCGCGGGCCGGGTGGTGGCGCCCGCTCGCCGTCGTCGGCGTGGGTGTCGCGGTGTTCGTCGCCTCGCACGCCGCCGCGGACGTGCTGGGGGCGTGGCCGGCCGTGCTGACGGCCGCGGCGGTGCTCGGCGCGACCGCCTGGTGGCTCGTCGACCGGGGACGGCTCGCGGACCCCGCGCGCGAGAGCGCGGGCCACCGGTGACCGGTCCGCCCCCGGGGCACCGGAGGCCGGGCCCGTCGGCGGCGCCGGGGGTCGCCCACGAGGGTGCCCGCGTGCCCGGCCGGCTCGTGTGCTGCGGCCTGACGACGCTCGACGTGACGCAGGTGCTCGACCGCCTGCCCCTCCCCGACGAGAAGGTGGTGGCGGACGGGCTCGACGTCACGTTCGGCGGCCCGGCCGCCAACGCGGCGGCGGTGGCCGTCGCGCTCGGGGTCCCGACGACCCTCGTCACCGCGCTCGGCCGGGGAGCCCTCGCCGACGTCGCGCGCGCGGGCCTGCGTGCCGCCGGCGTCGACGTCGTCGACCTCGTCCCCGACGAGCCGGACGTCCTGCCGGTGTCCACGGTGCTGGTGACGCGCGGGACGGGGGAGCGGGCGGTGGTGTCCGTCAACGGGGCGCGCGCACCCCGCCTGCCCGCGCCCGACGCGGGGGTGCTGGTCCACGCCGGCGCGCTGCTCGTCGACGGCCACCACGCCGCCGCGGCGCTGGGGCTCGCGGCCGCCGCGCGTGCCGCGGGGGTGCCGGTCCTGCTCGACGGCGGCAGCTGGAAGCCGACGACCGCCGACCTGCTCGCGACGGTCGACCTGGCGGTGCTCTCGGCCGACCTGCGCTCGCCGACGGCGGGTGCGCTCGACCCGGGCGACGTGGCGGCGGTCGACGACCTGCTCGAGGACGTCGCCGCCCGGGGCCCGTGGTTCGTCGCGCGCAGCGCCGGTGCGGGTCCGGTGCGGGTGCGTCGGGCGACGGCAGCCGGGCCGCCGGCGAGGTCCGTGGTGTGGCCGGCACGGGTGCCGCCGGGTGCCGTGGTCGACACGCTCGGTGCCGGGGACGTCCTGCACGGGGCCATGGCCGCGGCGCTCGCGCGGGGGAGCGACCCGCTCGCCGCCCTGGCGGAGGGCGTGCGGTGCGCGAGCGCGTCGGTGCGGCACGCCGGGGCCCGCGGGTGGCTGACCGCCGCCGACGCGCGCCGCTGACCTGCGCGGACGCGCCGGGGGCTCGCGTGTCACGTCGTCGTGTCCGCTGTCGCACGGACGTGTGAACGCGCGGTCACGATGTGATCACGGTCACCTTCGACCATTGACGCGGATTTGTAAGGAAGGTCTACTAACAAACATGTCCCGGACGTCGAACCCGATCGCCGCCCGCACCGCGAGCCCCGTCCAGCGCCAGCTGCGGCCGACCGCCAAGGTGCTCCCCGAGCACGCCCGCGCGCACAACCGCTCCCTGGTCCTGGGCCACCTGTTCCACGAGGGTCCGTCGTCCCGCGCGGACATCGCCCGCAGCACGGGCCTCACCCGCGTCACGGTCTCGGACCTCGTCGCGGCGCTGCTCGCCGAGGGTCTCGTGGCCGACCTGGGGGTCCGCGCCGAGAGCCGCGTCGGCAAGCCCGCGACGCTCGTCGGGCTGCGGTCGTCCGAGCACCACGTGGTCGTCGTCGACCTCGCCGACGACGCCACGGTGCACGGCGCCGTCATGACCCTCGTCGGTGACGTCGTCGTCCGGGAGCACGTCACCGGTGCGGGCGCCACGGGCACCGCCGCCGTCACCCTCGTGGAGGACCTGTGCCGGCGCCTCGTCGAGCGGGCCAGCCGGCCCGTCATCGGCGTCGGGATCTCGTCGCCGGGCGTGATCGACGCCGGCGGACGCGTCGTCGAGGCGCCCAACCGCGGCTGGTACGGCGAGCCCCTGGCGGCACGGCTGACGGGCGTGCTGGGCCTGCCGGTCCACGTCGCCAACGACGCCAACACCCGCGCCCTCGGCGAGTACACGTACGGCGGCGCCGCGGCCGACGCCATGATCGTCACCGTCGGCCAGGGGGTGGGCGCCGGCATGCTCGTCGACGGCGCGCTCGTCCGCGGCCGCGGGCACGCCGCCGGCGAGATCGGCCACGTGACCGTCGTCGACGAGGACACCGCCGGCGAGACGCCCGAGCCGTGCGCGTGCGGACGCACGGGCTGCCTCGAGACCGTGCTGAGCGCGCCGGCCCTGCGCCGTCGTACCGCCGGTCTGACCCCCCAGGACGCCGACGCCACGCTCGCGTCGGTCGGACGGATGCTGGGCCGCGCCCTGGCACCCGTCGTCAGTGCGCTCAACCTCGCCGAGGTCCTGCTCTCCGGCCCCCCGGAGCTGCTCGACGGTTCGCTGCGCGAGGCCGTGGCGACCACCCTCCGCGACCGCACGATGCCCGTCATCGGGCACGACCTGCGGGTCCGGATGGCGGCGCTCGACGAGGACGCGGCACTCGCAGGTGCCGCCGTGCTCGTCCTGTCCGGACAGCTCGGGATCACGTGACGGTCCCGAGCAGGCCGGGGTCGGCTCGCCGTCACGTGACGACCGCGAGCCGACCTTCCTGCAGTCGGTAGCACCACCCATCGGCGTCGTCGTCGACGATCGCCTCGCACACGGGAGGAACCCCCACGTGAAGATCCTACGTTTCGGCGCCGTCGGACTGGCGGCCGCACTGACCCTGACCGCCTGCTCCGGGGGCGGCGACGCCGGCACCGGCGACGCGACCGGCGGTGCGCAGGGCGCCGAGATCCGCGTCTGGCTCGTCGGCACCGACACCCCCGACGAGGCGCGCGAGTACCTGAAGAGCACGTTCGAGGAGGAGAACCCCGGCTCGACGCTCACGATCGAGGAGCAGTCCTGGACGGGCCTGGTCGACAAGCTCACGACCGCGCTGTCGTCGTCCGACTCGCCCGACGTGGTCGAGGTCGGCAACACGCAGGCCGCGACGTTCACGTCGGCCGGGTACTTCGCGCCCCTGGACGACATCGCGCAGGACCTCGGCGGCGACGACCTGCTGCCCGGCTTCGTCAAGGCCGGCACCTGGGAGGACACGTTCTACGCCGCCCCGTACTACGCGGGCTCGCGCATCGTGTTCTACAGCGAGCAGGTGCTCGGCAGCACGCCGGTCCCCACGACGCTCGACGAGTACGTCGCCACCGCGACGTCCCTGCGGACCGCCGACCGGTCGGGCCTGTGGTTCCCCGGGCAGGACTGGTACAACGCCCTGCCCTTCGTCTGGGAGAACGGCGGCTTCATCGCCGAGCCGGGCGACGACGGCACGTGGGAGGCCGGCTTCTCGTCCCCGGGCGGCATCGCCGGCCTGCGGCAGGTGCAGGACCTCATGACCAACGCGTCCAACGCACCCAAGGACGGCGACGAGGCCGAGCTGCAGGTGCCCTTCTGCGCCGGCCAGACGACGTTCCTGTCGGCGCCCAACTGGATCCGCTGGTCCATCCAGGCGCCCGCCGACGCCGAGACGCCCGGCTGCGCCGACACCTTCGGCGCCGACCTGCACGCCTTCCCGCTGCCCGGCGCCACCGCCGGCGAGACCGCCAAGGTCTTCGCGGGGGGCTCGAACGTCGCGGTCGCCACCAGGTCCGCGAACGTGGACCTGGCCAAGAAGGCCCTGACGATCATGCTCTCGGAGGAGTACCAGACGATCCTGGCGGAGAACTCGATGATCCCGGCCCGGATCTCGCTCGCCTCGGCGCTGCCCGACGACGAGTTCACGCAGGCGTCCGCCGCCGCGGCGGCCAACGCCGAGCTCACGCCCGCGACCCCCAAGTGGGGCGACGTCGAGGCCCAGAAGGTCATCCAGGACGCCCTGGTGCAGATCGCGCAGGGCGGCGACGTCGAGACGATCGCCGCGGAGCTCGACGCGACCATCGAGTCCATCCTCAACGGCTGACCGGGCAGGCCCGGCCGGGCCCGCGCGACGCGGGCCCGGCCGGACCGTCGACGGAGGGACACCATGAGCTCCACCACGCTCCCGGCCGCGCCGCCGAGCGCCGCGCCGGTGCCGCGCGCCACCCGCGCGATCACGCCCGCGCGCCTACTGCCGTGGCTGCTGCTGACGCCGAGCCTCGTCGTGCTCGTCGTCGTCACCGGCTACCCGCTGGTGCGCATGCTGTGGCTGTCGGTCCACGAGTACGAGCGCGCCCAGCTGCTCGGCGTGCCGGCGCCGTTCGTCGGCCTCGACAACTACGTCGCCACGCTCACCGACGCGCGCTTCTGGGCGGTGACGGCACGCAGCTTCGCGTTCATGCTCGTGTGCGTCACCCTGACGATCACCGTCGGGACGCTCGTCGCGCTGCTGCTCATGCGGCTGGGCCGGGTGATGCGGCTTGTCCTGTCGATCGGGCTGCTGCTGGCCTGGGCGATGCCCCCGCTGGCCGCCATGCTCGTCTGGGGCTGGATCTTCGACACCCAGTACGGCGTGGTCAACCACCTGCTGACGTCGCTGACCGGCGCCGACTGGATGGGCCACTCGTGGCTCATCTCGCCGCTGTCCTTCTTCACCGTGGCGGCCCTGGTCATCGTCTGGGGCGCGATCCCGTTCGTGGCGTTCACGCTGTACGCGGGCTTCACGCAGATCCCCGGGGAGGTCCTGGAGGCCGCGCAGCTCGACGGGGCGAGCGCCCGGCAGCGCTTCTTCGGGGTGCAGGTGCCGTACGTCCGGACCATCTACGTCGTGCTCATCGTGCTGTCGATGATCTGGGACCTCAAGGTCTTCACGCAGATCTTCGTGCTGCAGGGCATCGGCGGGGTGAAGTCGCAGACCAGCACGCTGGGCGTCTACATCTACGAGATGGGCATGGCCCAGGGGCACTACGGGGCCGCCAGCGCGATCGCCGTCATCTTCACGATCATCATGCTCGCGATCTCCGCGTACTACGTGCGCGCCACGATCACGGAGGAGCAGCTGTGAGCCTCGCACCCGCCGGCGCCGCGCCGACCGCCGTCGCCCCGTCGCCCCCGCCGCGCACCGCCGCGGTCGTGCGCCGCCGCCCCGCGCGCCGGACCGCGGCCTCGGTCGGCTGGGGCGTCGTGGCGGCGCTGCTCGCCGCCGCCTTCGCCTTCCCGGTCTACTGGATGGTCAACACGTCCCTCCTGCCGACCAACCTCATCTCGGGTCCGGAGCTGCACCTGTGGCCCGACCAGCTCACGCTGCGCAACTACGACACGGCGATCTTCCGGCAGGAGCGCTCGCCGTTCCTGCCGGCGCTCGGCAACTCGCTGCAGGTGACGTTCCTCGTGCTGGTCGCCTCGATGGTCCTGGCGTTCTTCGCGTCCCTGGCCGTCACGCGCTTCCGGTTCCGCGGGCGCAAGGCGTTCGTGCTGTCGATCCTCGTCATCCAGATGGTGCCGGGCGAGGCGATGATGATCTCGGTGTTCCAGCTGGTCGACTCCTGGCGGCTGCTCAACACCGTGATCGCGCTGGGCGTGGTGTACCTCGCCGGGGTGCTGCCCTTCACCATCTGGACGCTGCGGGGCTTCGTCAACGGTGTCCCCGTGGAGCTCGAGGAGGCCGCCATGATCGACGGCTGCTCGCGACCGCGCGCGTTCTGGAAGGTGACGTTCCCGCTGCTGGCTCCGGGGCTCGTGGCGACGGGCGTGTTCGCGTTCCTGCAGGCGTGGAACGAGTTCATGATGGCCCTGATCATCATGACCCGGCCCGAGTCCATGACGCTGCCCGTGTGGCTGCGCACGTTCCAGCAGGCCACCAAGTCGACCGACTGGGGTGCGCTCATGGCCGGCTCCGTGCTCGTGGCGGTCCCGGTCGTCGTCTTCTTCCTCATCGTGCAGGGGCGCATGACCGGTGGTCTGGTGTCCGGGGCGGTCAAGGGCTGACCCATGGACGCCACGATCCCGGGGGGGAGCCCTGCCGTGCCCGCTGCGCACCACGACGCCGCGCCCCACGACGTCGCGCACCCGGACCCGCGCGCGCCCGGCTGGGCCGTGGGGGTCGACATCGGCGGCACCAAGGTCCAGGCCGCCCTGCTGGACCCCGACGGCCGCGTCGTGGGGACCCGACGCCGTGCGACGCGCCCCGGGCCGGACGGGCTCGTCGCCGCCGTGACGACGACGGTGCGGGAGCTCGCCGCGGAGCACGGCGTCCCGGTCGGCGCGCTCGCCGGCACCGGCATCGGCGTGCCGGGCGTCGTCGACCCCGTCACCGGGTCCGTGGAGCACGCCGTCAACGTGGGCGTCGAGCGGCCGTTCGCGCTGGCGGCGGCCGTCGCCGACGCCCTCGGCGCCGGGGCGCGCGTGCGCGTCGAGAACGACCTCAACGTCGCCGTGCTCGGTGCCGCGCACACCATGGCGTCGTCGTTCGCGCACCGGGACCTCGCGTTCCTCGCGCTGGGCACCGGCGTCGCCGCAGGGCTGCTGCTCGACGGCACGCTGCGGCGCGGCTCGCACCGCGCGGCGGGCGAGGTGGGGCACCTGACGCTCGTGCCCGACGGGCTGCCGTGCAAGTGCGGGCAGCGCGGCTGCGTCGAGCAGTACGCCTCGGGCAGCGCGCTCGACGCGGCGTGGCCGTCGCGCGACGGCCGGCCGGCGCCCGTCGCCGTGTTCGAGGCCGCGGCGGCGGGCGACCCGCGTGCCGTGGCGGTGCGGGACCGGTTCGTGTGGGCCGTCGCGGGGGCGGTGCGGATCCTCGTCCTCACGTGCGACGTCGACCACGTGGTGGTGGGCGGCGGGGTCAGCGGCGTGGGCGAGCCCCTGCTGGGGGCGGTGCGCGTCGAGCTCGAGCGCGAGACCGCGGCGTCGCCGTTCCTGGCGTCGCTGCGGCTGGCGGACCGCGTGCACCTCGCGCCGCAGGACGTTCCGGTGGGCGCAGTGGGCGCCGCGCTGGTGGGACGAGGGGAGATCGTCTGATGGAGGTCGTCATCGCACCGCGTGACGAGCTGGCGCGGCTCGCGGCGGACGCGGTCGAGCGGCTGCTGGTCGCCCGGCCGGACGCGGTGCTGGGGCTCGCGACGGGGTCCAGCCCGCTGGCCGTCTACGACGAGCTGGCGCGCCGGCACGCGCAGGAGGGGCTGTCGTTCGCGCGGGCGCGCGCGTTCCTGCTCGACGAGTACGTGGGCCTGGCGGCGGACCACCCGCAGCGCTACCGCACCGTCATCGACACCGAGCTGGTCTCGCGCGTCGACCTCGCGCCGGACGCGGTCCACGCCCCGGACGGGCTCGCGGCCGACCTGCCCGCGGCGTGCGCGGCGTACGAGGAGGCGATCCGTGCGGCGGGCGGTGTCGACCTGCAGCTGCTCGGCATCGGCACCGACGGGCACGTCGCGTTCAACGAGCCCGGCTCGTCCCTGGCGTCGCGCACGCGCATCAAGACCCTCACGCGCCAGACGCGCCAGGACAACGCCAGGTTCTTCGACGGCGACGTCGACGCGGTCCCCACGCACTGCCTCACGCAGGGCCTCGCGACGATCATGGCGGCACGGCACCTCGTCCTGATCGCGACGGGTCGGGGCAAGGCGCAGGCCGTGCACCAGCTCGTCGAGGGGCCGGTGAGCGCGCTGTGGCCGGCGACCGTGCTGCAGCTGCACCCGCACGTGACGGTGCTCGTCGACGACGCCGCCGCCGGCCGGCTGCAGCTGGCCGGCCACTACCGCGAGACGTACGCGGGCAAGCCGGCCTGGCAGCACCTGTGACCGTCGGCCGCGCGCCTGCGCGGCGCCGGGTCAGCCGAGCAGGGCGCCGCGGACCAGGTCGAGGGCCTCGTCGGGGGTGAGGCCGGCGGCGCGGGCGGCGCGCACGTAGGCCGTCGCCGCGTGGCGGGCGGTGACGTGGGCGGGGACCGCGTCGTCGGCCACCACCGTCCCCGAGCGGCGCCGGGTGACGACGACGCCCGCGAGCTCGAGCTCGCGGAAGGCGCGGGCGACGGTGCCGGGGGCGACGCCCAGGTCGGTCGCCAGGGCGCGGATCGTCGGCAGCCGGTCGCCCGGCTGCAGCCGGCCCGCCGCGACGTGCGCGACGACCTGGGTGCGGACCTGCTCGTAGACGGGCACGCCGGAGGTCACGTCGACCTCGACGTGGACGCTCACGCGGGCACCGGCGCGGGTGCGGTCGCGGTCCCGCGGGCGGCGCGTGCGAGCGCGACCCCGGTGACGACGAGCGTCGCGACGAGGACGAGCGGTGCCGCGGCGAGGGCGGCGGTGCCGAGCGTGTGCGCGACGGGCTCGGTCGACGTGGTCCACACGTCGTCGACGGCCCACCGCGACGTCGCGGCGTTGCGCAGCGCGTTCCCGGCGGCGAGCAGGACGCCCGCCAGGGTGCCGCCGACGACGAGCTGCACGGCCGCCAGGACGCGTCGGCCCGCGGCCAGCCGCAGCCGGGTGTCGTCGGCCGTGGACACCTGCGCGACGGCGGGGCGGGAGGCCACCAGGTGCAGCGTCAGGAGGGTGGCCAGGAGCAGCACGACGACGGCCGCGGCGATCGGCACGCCGTACGCGGCGCCCGGGTACGGCCCGGCCTGCGAGAGCGACAGGTCGTCGGGCTGCACCGTGACCGTGCGACCGTCCGGGTGGGCCGAGACGCCGGTGGCGAGCAGGACCAGGAGGAGGGCGGCCGACCAGCCGAGGACGAGCGCGGTCAGAGGGCGGGGGGCGACGTCCCGGGCGGTGCGCCGTGCGAGCGACGCGCGGCGCACCGGTGCGGCGGGTCCGGGCCACGTCCGCTCGCCGACCGCCGCCACGAGGAGCGCGACCACGCCGGCCACGGCCGGTGCGCACCCGAGCGCGATGCCCTGGTCGGGGCCGAAGGGGAGCGAGGCGGGCAGTGCGACGGCGACGACCAGCAGCGCCGTCCACGACGCGGCCGCGACGAGCGCGGCGTGGCGCCGGGCGCCGGCGTAGGCCTCGGGCGAGGTCTCGACGTCCTCGCCGGTCGCCGGGCGCCGGGACGTGACGGCCGTGACGACGACCGTGCCGAGCAGGGCCAGGACGGCGAGCGGCAGGAGCAGGAGCAGGAGCACGAGCAGGCGCACGGGGCCCTCCGGTGGGCGTCGGTCAATGTATCGACACTTTGACACATACCTTCCGTGTCGTCCAGGTCCGTCGCGGAGGGCGCGACACGGTCGCCTCACCCCGGGACGTCGGACCCCCGACGTACGATGTGCGCCATGAGCGAGCCGACCCCGCCGACAGGACCCGACGACCCGTTCGGCCCCCAGGGCGGCACCTCGCTCCTCGAGCGCACGGAGACCGGCGAGCAGGTCGAGCCGGGGGACCACGAGCGCTTCGCGCACTACGTGCGCAAGGAGAAGATCATGGAGTCCGCGATGACCGGCAAGCCGGTCATCGCCCTGTGCGGCAAGGTCTGGGTGCCGGGCCGCGACCCCAACAAGTTCCCGGTGTGCCCGATCTGCAAGGAGGTCTACGACGGCCTGCGTGCCCCGCAGGACGGCGACGGCGACTCCGGCGGCGGGGGTGGGCGCGGCTTCCTCGGCTTCGGCCGCGGCAAGGGCTCCGGCTCCGGCGCGGGCGGCGCGTGAGCGCGGCCCGTCGGTCCGTCGCCCCCGCCCACACCCCCCAGCACCCCTCGACGTCGGCAGCGCAGCAGCTGCCGCCGGCGTTCCCCGCGCGTGCGCCGTGGGGGGCCGCGGGGAGCCTGCGGGCGTGGCAGGCGCAGGCCATCGACCTCTACCGCGAGCGCGCCCCGCGCGACTTCCTCGCCGTCGCGACGCCGGGCGCCGGCAAGACGACCTTCGCGCTGCGGATCGCGACCGAGCTCCTGGAGTCGCGCGCCGTGCGGCGCGTCACCGTCGTCGCGCCCACCGAGCACCTGAAGAAGCAGTGGGCCGACGCCGCGGCGCGCGTCGGCATCCGGCTCGACCCGCGGTTCTCCAACGCCCAGGGCCGGCACGGGGCCGGCTACGACGGCGTGGCCGTGACCTACGCGCAGGTCGCGAGCAAGCCGGCGCTGCACGCCGCACGCACGACCGCCGAGCGCACGCTGGTCATCCTCGACGAGGTGCACCACGGCGGGGACGCGCTGTCGTGGGGCGACGCGGTCCGTGAGGCGTTCGAGGGCGCGACCCGGCGGCTGGCGCTGACGGGCACCCCGTTCCGGTCGGACACCGCGCCGATCCCCTTCGTCACCTACGCCCCGGACGCCCACGGGATCCGGCGCTCGGTGGCCGACTACACCTACGCCTACGGGGACGCGCTGCGCGACCACGTCGTGCGGCCCGTGATCTTCCTGTCCTACTCCGGGTCGATGCGCTGGCGCACCAAGGCGGGCGACGAGGTCGCGGCCCGCCTGGGCGAGCCGCTGACCAAGGACATGACGTCGCAGGCCTGGCGCACCGCGCTGGACCCGAACGGCGAGTGGATCCCGTCGGTGCTCGCGGCGGCCGACCGGCGCCTGACCGAGGTGCGGCGGACGGTCCCGGACGCGGGTGCCATGGTCATCGCGACCGACCAGACCGACGCGCGGGCGTACGCGGGCCACCTCGCCCGCCTCACCGGGCAGTCACCGGTCGTCGTGCTCTCCGACGACGACGGGGCGAGCGACCGGATCGAGGAGTTCGCCGAGGGTGACGCGCGCTGGCTCGTCGCGGTGCGGATGGTGTCGGAGGGGGTCGACGTGCCGCGCCTGGCCGTGGGCGTCTACGCGACGAGCACGGCGACGCCCCTGTTCTTCGCGCAGGCCGTGGGGCGGTTCGTGCGGGCGCGGCGCCGGGGGGAGACCGCCTCGGTGTTCCTGCCCAGCGTCCCGCAGCTGCTCGAGCTCGCGGCGACCCTCGAGATCGAGCGCGACCACGCCCTCGACAAGCCGACCAACGGCTCCGAGGACCCCGAGGCGGACCTGCTGGCGCTCGCCGAGCGCGAGCAGAGCAGCGCCGACGCGGTGGGGGCGGACGGGGTCGCCGGGACCTTCGAGGCGCTGGAGGCGCAGGCGTCGTTCGACCGCGTGCTGTTCGACGGCGGCGAGTTCGGCACGGGCGCCGAGATGGGCTCCGACGAGGAGCTGGACTTCCTCGGCCTGCCCGGTCTGCTCGACGCGGACCAGGTGACGACGCTGCTGCGGCAGCGGCAGGCGGACCAGCAGGGCGCCCGACGCGCACGGGGGCAGGTCGAGCCCGAGGTCATGGACCACCGCAAGCAGGCCGAGCTGCGCAAGGAGCTGGCCCAGCTGGTCGGTGCCTGGGCGCGCCGCAGCGGCCAGCCGCACGCCACGGTGCACGCCGAGCTGCGCCGGCGGTGCGGGGGTCCGGAGGTGGCCGTGGCCGCTCCCGACCAGCTCGAGGCGCGGGTGGCGATGCTGCGCGGGTGGTTCGTCGGCAAGCGCTGAGGCCCCCGGCGGCCCCGGGGCGACCTCGCCCGTCTCAGCATGCGGACGATGAGAGCTGGGTGAAATCGCAGGTCAGCGGGCTGGACGCGCGACCACATACCAGCGGACGACCTCCGCGCAACTCGACCGTTCGACGTGCCGACACCCGCCACCGCTGCCACGCTTCTTGCCGTGACAGAAACGGCCCGGGTACCCCCGGTGCCGAACCCGGAGCGTGGCGGCCGACGTGCCGCCGGCATTCGCACGAAAGGTGTGTTCACATGCCGTCCTGGCTCATCCTCATCCTTGTCGGTGTCGTCCTCGTCGTTCTCGGCGTCGCGACCAACATCGGCCAGTTCCTCATCTGGATCGGCGTCATCGTGCTGGTCGTGAGCCTCATCCTCGGCCTGGTGGGCCGCGGTCGTTCGAGGGTCTAGCACCGCCCGCGACGGCCGGCACCCCCTCCGCCGGTCGTCGCACCGCTTGAACCCGGGCCGGGACGCCATGTGCGTCCCGGCCCGCGGCTTTCCCGGGGATCTCAGCCGAGACGCAGCTCCACCGTCGGGACGGCGGCCTCGTCCGCCGACAGGCGACGGGCCCCACGCGGCAGCTCGTCGCGCGACGCGGCGTGACGCTCCGCGGCCGCCCGCACGCCCGGGGCGGCGGTGAGTCCCGGCAGCACCTCGCCCTCGCGGACGAGCGGGACGTGCAGCGTCCGCAGCGCCGCGGCCGGGGCGGCCTGCTGCCGGGCGGTCCAGCCCGCGACGTCGTCGTCCGCGCCCACGACCAGCACCTCCTCGACCGCACGCCCGTCCTCGTCGAGGCGACGCGCGGCCGACTTGCGTCCGCCGACGCTCGTCTTGGACCGTGAGGCCTTGGCGACCGGCTCCATGGCACCCGACGCCCCCTCGCGCGCGACGAGCTTGTAGACCATGCCGCACGTGGGCGAGCCCGACCCCGTGACCAGGGCGGTCCCCACGCCGTACGAGTCGACCGGCGCCACGGCGAGCGACGCGATGGCGTGCTCGTCGAGGTCGCTCGTGACGACGATCCGCGTGTCGTGCGCCCCGGCGGCGTCCAGCTGGGCGCGCACCTCCTGCGCCAGGACGCCCAGGTCGCCGGAGTCGAGCCGCACCGCACCGAGCGCGGTCCCGGCAGCCGCCAGCGCGCGCTCGACCCCCCGCCGCACGTCGTAGGTGTCGACGAGGAGCGTCGTGCCAGGCCCCTGCGAGCGCACCTGCGACGCGAAGGCCGCCTCCTCGTCGTCGTGCAGGAGCGTGAACGCGTGCGCGGCCGTGCCGATCGTGGGCAACCCGTAGCGCCGGCCGGCCTCGAGGTTCGAGGTGGCCGCGAACCCCGCGACGACCGCGGCGCGGGCGGCAGCGACGGCGGCGTCCTCGTGCGCGCGCCGCGCCCCCATCTCCAGGCACGGCCGCCCCACGGCCGCGCTCGTCATGCGCGATGCGGCCGACGCGACCGCCGAGTCGTAGTTGAGCACCGACAGGACCAGCGTCTCGATGAGCACCGCCTGGGCGAACGTCCCCTCGACGACGAGCACCGGGGACTGCGGGAAGAACACCTCGCCCTCGGCGTAGCCGACGACGTCGCCGGCGAACCGGTAGTCGGCGAGGAACGCCAGCGTCGCGTCGTCGACCACGCGCTCGTCGGCGAGCCAGTCCAGCTCGGCCGTGCCGAACCGGAAGGCGGCGAGCTGCTCCAGCACCCGCCCCGTGCCCGCCAGCACCCCGTACCGCCGCCCCGCCGGCAGCCGACGCGTGAACACCTCGAACACGCAGCGCCGGTGCGCGGTCCCGTCGGCGAGCGCCGCCTGCAGCATCGTCAGCTCGTAGCGGTCGGTGAGCAGCGCCGTGCTGCCCGAGCCGACGGCGGCCACCGCCGGGCTCGTCGCGGCGGGCGCGGGGGCGGGGGTGTCCGTCATGGCGCCAACGTAGACGCCCCGCAGCGCGCAGGGCACCCGGTCGGGCGCCCGGCGCACCTACAGTGGGCGTCGTGCCTGCCACGACCGTTCCCGACACGCGCCCGGACGTGGACGAGTCGACGTCGACCGCCGACGCGTGGGTGACGATCGTGTGGAACGACCCCGTGAACCTCATGACGTACGTCACCTACGTGTTCCAGACCTACTTCGGCTACCCGCGCGAGAAGGCGGACCGGCTCATGCACCAGGTGCACGAGGAGGGCCGCGCGGTCGTCTCGAGCGGCAACCGCGAGGCGATGGAGGTCGACGTCCAGGCCATGCACTCCTACGGGCTGTGGGCCACGATGCAGCGCGGCGGGCAGTGATGCGGGCGTTCCGTCGGCACAAGGGCCGGTTCGTGGCCCAGCTGGACGCCGGTGAGCGGGCGGTGGTCGCGTCGGTCGTGGCCGACGTCGCCGAGCTGCTGGGAGCCGGACGGTTCGAGGACGGGCCGCGCGAGGGCGACCAGCCGGCGGCCGTCCCCGGGGCACCGGCGGGCTGGTCGCTGCGCACCGCGCCCGTCCCGCCGCCGCAGGACCCGGCCGTGCGCCGGCTGCTGCCCGACGCCTCGCGCGACGACCCCGAGGTGGCGGGCGAGTTCCGCCGCCTGACCGAGGACGACCTGCGGGCGCGCAAGATCGCGCGGCTGCGCAGCCTGTGGACCTCGCTGGTGCACGGCGAGCCGGGCTGGCCGGAGCACGCGCTGGTCGTCGCGCCGCACGCGGCCGACGACGTCGCCGCGACGCTGACGGACCTGCGGCTCGTGCTGGGGGAGCGCCTCGACCTGCGCACCGACGAGGACTCGGAGGCGCTGTACGACGGCCTCGTCTCGGAGTCCGAGGACGACGTCCGGGCGTACCTCGCCTCCGTCTACGGCGCGCTGTCCTGGCTGCAGGAGTCGCTGCTGGCTGTGATGCTCGCCGCACCCGACGGTGGCGGAGCGGGCCGGGGTCGGTCCGGCGGCTAGTCTCGGTCGGGTGAGCGACGCGCCCATCGGCATCTTCGACTCCGGTGTCGGCGGCCTGACCGTGGCGCGGTCGATCCTCGACCAGCTGCCGCACGAGTCCACGCTGTACATCGGGGACACCCTCAACGCGCCGTACGGCCCCAAGCCGCTGGCGGCCGTCCGCGCCCACGCGCTCGAGATCATGGACGACCTCGTCGACGCGGGCGTGAAGATGCTGGTCATCGCCTGCAACAGCGCGTCGGCCGCGGTGCTGCGCGACGCGCGCGAGCGGTACACGCTGCGCCGCGGGCTGCCGGTCGTCGAGGTCGTGCTCCCGGCGGCCCGCCGGGCCGTCGCGGCGACGCGCAACGGGCGCATCGGCGTCATCGGGACGCGCGCCACGATCGACTCCCGCGCCTACGACGACGCGTTCGCGGTCGCCGGCGTGGACCTGACGTCGCGCGCGTGCCCGCGGTTCGTCGAGCTCGTGGAGGCGGGCGTGACCTCCGGGCCCGACGCGCTGGCCACCGCCCACGAGTACCTCGACCCCGTCCGCGCCGCGGGTGTCGACACGCTCGTCCTGGGCTGCACGCACTACCCGTTGCTCACGGGTGTCATCTCCTACGTCATGGGGGAGCAGGTCACGCTCGTGTCGAGCGCCGAGGAGACCGCCAAGGACGTGTACCGGACGCTGGTGGCGCACGACCTCGAGCGTGACCCGGCGGCCGGCCCGGCGGCGCACCGGTTCCTGGCGACAGGGGACCCGGGGTCGTTCGCCACGCTGGCGCGGCGCTTCCTCGGGCCGGAGGTCGAGTCGGTCGAGACGCGGGGGGCGTTGCGATGAGGGTGGTCGTGCTGGGGTGTGCAGGGTCGTTCCCGGGGCCGGGGTCGGCCGCGTCGTCCTACCTCGTGCAGGCCGACGACGCGGACGGGCGCACCTGGTCCGCGCTGCTGGACCTGGGCAACGGGGCGCTCGGGGCGCTGCAGCGCTGGGGCGACCCGGCGGCGCTGGACGTCGTCGCCCTGTCGCACCTGCACGCCGACCACGTCGCCGACATGGCGGTCCTCGGCGTCTACCGCCGGTACCGGCCCGGCGGTGCCCTGCCGCAGATCGCGGTCCACGGCCCGCAGGGCACCGCGGAGCGTCTGGCCCACCTGTCCGGCCACGACCCCGCCACGGACACCGGCGAGCAGTTCGACGTCCGCACGTGGCAGGTCGGACGGCCCGTGGTCGTCGGCCCGCTGACGATCGAGGCGGTGCCCGTCGAGCACCCCGTCCCGGCGTTCGGCCTGCGGGTCGTCGGGCCGTCGGAGCACGACCCGGGGCGTCGGACGACGCTGGCCTACAGCGGGGACACCGACGCGTGCGCGGGCCTGGACGACCTGGCCACCGGCGCCGACCTGCTGCTGGCCGAGGCCGCGTTCGTCGAGGGCCGCGACGACCACGTGCGCGGCGTCCACCTGACGGGCCGCCGAGCGGGTCAGGCCGCGGCCCGGGGCGGCAGCCGCGCCCTCGTCCTCACCCACGTCCCGGCGTGGAACGACCCGCAGGTCGCCCTCGCGGAGGCGCGCGACGTGTACGACGGCCCGATCACGCTCGCCATCCCGGGCGCCACGTACCCGCTGTAGCCCCGCGCGCCCCGGCCCGGGGACGGTTCGGCCCAGGGGTGGGTGCCCACGTAGGGTCGGGGGCATGGTGAGTGCCGGTGGGTCGGGTGCAGGTGCAGGTGGCGGAGCGACCGCGGGCGGTGCGTCCGCCGGGCCGCGGGTCGACGGGCGGCGGGTGGACGAGCTGCGGCCCGTGACGATCACCCGGCGCTTCCTCGATGCCGGCGAGGGCTCCGTCCTGGTCGAGTTCGGGGGGACGAAGGTGCTGTGCGTCGCCTCGTTCACCGAGGGCGTGCCGCGCTGGCGCAAGGGATCGGGCGAGGGCTGGGTCACGGCCGAGTACGCGATGCTGCCGCGCGCCACGGACAGCCGGTCGGACCGCGAGTCCGTCCGCGGCAAGATCGGCGGCAGGACGCACGAGATCTCGCGGCTCATCGGCCGTTCGCTGCGGGCCGTGATCGACGTCGCGGCGCTCGGGGAGAACACGATCGTGCTCGACTGCGACGTGCTGCAGGCCGACGGCGGCACGCGCACGGCCGCGATCACCGGGGCCTACGTCGCGCTGGCGGACGCGGTCGCGTGGGCGACCGCGAAGCGGCTGGTGAAGCCGGGACGCCAGGTCCTGCGCGACTCGGTGGCCGCCGTGAGCGTCGGCATCGTCGACGGCGTCGCCGTCCTCGACCTGCCGTACGAGGAGGACGTCCGCGCGCAGACCGACATGAACGTCGTCACCACCGGCGCGGGCACGTTCGTCGAGGTCCAGGGCACCGCGGAGCACGCACCCTTCGACCGGGCCGAGCTCGACGCGCTGCTCGACCTCGCCGTGGCCGGCACCGCGCGGCTCGCCGCGCTGCAGGCCGAGGTCCTGGCCGTGCCGGCCGGCGAGGGCCCGACGTCGCGGTCGACCGCCGCCGGCGAGGTGGGCGCGTGACCCCCTCGGGTCCCGGGTCCGGCGCGCGCGCCGTGGTGCCGGCGGGCGCCCGCCTCGTCCTGGCGACGCACAACGCCCGCAAGGTCGCCGAGCTGCGGGCGATCCTCGCCCCCGGGCTGCCCGGGCTGGACCCGGCCGCGGTGCTCGGCGCGCGGGACGTGCACGCGCCGGAGCCGGTCGAGGACGGGGTCACGTTCGAGGAGAACGCCCTGATCAAGGCCCGGGCGCTCGCGGCCGCGACGGGCCTGCCCGCCGTCGCCGACGACTCGGGGCTCAGCGTCGACGTGCTCGGCGGTGCGCCGGGGATCTTCTCGGCGCGGTGGGCGGGCCGCCACGGCGACGACGCCGCCAACCTGGACCTGCTGCTCGCCCAGCTCGCCGACATCGCGCCCGCCCACCGCGGAGCGCGGTTCGTGTGCGCGGCGGCACTCGTCACGCCCGACGGCGCCGAGCACGTCGAGGTCGGCACGCTCGAGGGCACCCTCGCCACCGCGCCGCGGGGCACCGGCGGCTTCGGCTACGACCCCGTCCTGGTGCCCCGGGGGGACTCGCGCACGTGCGCCGAGCTCACGCCGGAGCAGAAGAACGCGATCAGCCACCGCGGGCAGGCGTTCCGCGCGCTCGTGCCGCACCTCGTGGCGGCACTGCGGGCATGAGCACCCCCGGGACGCCCCGGCCCGGCGACGTGCAGCTGGTCGCGCAGGGTGTGACGTTCGGCTACCCGGGACGGCCCGTCGTGGACGGGCTCGACCTCGCCGTCGGACCGGGCGACCGGATCGGGCTCGTCGGGGAGAACGGCGCCGGCAAGTCGACCCTGCTCGGTCTGCTGGCGGGCCGGCTGCACCCGCGCAGCGGCAGCGTGCGGCGGCACGGCACGCTGGCCGTCGTCGAGCAGGACCTGGCGGTCACCGACGAGGACACCGTCGGCACGCTCGTCGCCGCGACCGGCAGCGCGACACGGGCGGCCGCGGACGACCTGCAGGCGGCGATCGACGGGTTCGACCACGCGGGCGGGGACGTGGCGGCGCTGTCGGCGGCGATCGCCCGCTACGAGCACCTCGCGGCCTGGGACGTCGACCGGCGCGTCGACGAGGGCCTGTCGCGGCTGCACGCCCCCCGCGACCTCGACCGTCGCCTCGCCGAGCTCAGCGTCGGGGAGCGGTACCGCGTGCGCCTGGCGTGCCGGCTCGCGGAGCGGGCCGACCTGCTGCTGCTCGACGAGCCGACGAACCACCTCGACGCCGGTGGCGTCGCGCACCTCACCGCGCAGCTGCGGGCGTGGGCGGGCGGGCTCGTCATCGTCACGCACGACCGGCGGCTGCTGGACGACGTCATGACGGCGGTCCTGGACCTGGACCCGTCCATGGACGGGCGCCCCGTGCTGTACGGAGCGGCGCGCTACACCGACTACCGGTTCGCGCGCGACCAGATGCTGCGCCGGTGGCGGGCGCGCTACCGCGCCGAGCGCAAGCGTGCCCGCGTCCTCGCGGAGCGGCTCGACGCGTCCTACGAGGGCCTGTCCGACGAGTGGCGCCCGCCGAAGGGGTCGGACCCGCACCGGCGCGCCACCCGCGCGCGGCAGCACGTCAAGGCCGCCGACCGGCTGATCGAGCGGCTCGAGGCGCAGGCGGTGGACGTGCCCGTGCCGCCGCCGGCCCTGCAGTTCCCCGACCTGCCGTCGGTGCCGCCGGGCTACGCCGGTGGCCCGCTCCTCGAGGTGCGCGGCCCGCGCGTCACCGGGCGCCTGGACCTGCCGGGTCGCCGGGTCGAGGTCATGCCGGCCGGACGGCTGCTCGTCACGGGGGCCAACGGCGCGGGCAAGTCCACGCTGCTGGCAGCCCTCGTGGGCGTCGTCGGGCTCGACCGCGGCACGCGGGACGTCGCCGCCGGCGTGCGGTGCGGCGTGCTGGCGCAGGAGGGCCCGGCGGAGCGGGTGCAGGCCCCCGACGGTGCGGCACCGACGGCCTTCGACGCGTACGCGCGCCATGCGCTGGACCTGCTCGCGGCCGGCGCGCTGGACCCGGACGCGCTCGTCCCGGTCGCCGCCCTGGGGCTGCTGTCCGAGGCGGACCTGGAACGTCCCCTGCGGGAGCTGTCGCTGGGGCAGCGTCGGCGGTTCGACCTGGCGTGCGCGCTGCTCGCGGCCCCGCACGTGCTGGTGCTCGACGAGCCGACCAACCACCTGTCGGTCGGGCTGGTCGACGAGCTCACGGCGGCGCTGCGCGCGACGTCGGCGGCCGTGGTCGTGGCGACGCACGACCGGCAGCTGCGCGCCGACCTCGCGGACTGGCCGCACCTCGACCTGGGCGGCAGCGACCGCCCGGCCTGAGCCGACGGTCCGGTCCCGACGGTCGCGACGGTCCCGACGGAGGGGTCAGGGCAGGCGGCCGGCCCAGGCCATCGCCTGGCGCAGGAGCAGCCCCTGCCCGCCGTTCATCTCGACCTGGACGGCCTCGGCGCACGCCTCCTCGGGGGTGAGCCACGCGAGGTCCAGCGCGTCCTGCTGGGGCCGGCAGTCGCCGGTGACGGGCACGACGTAGGCGAGCGAGACCGCGTGCTGGCGCGGGTCGTGGTACGGCGTGACGCCGGGTGTCGGGAAGTACTCGGCAACGGTGAACGGCTGCGGCGACGCGGGCACCTGCGGCAGGGCCACGGGCCCGAGGTCCTTCTCGATGTGCCGCAGCAGCGCGTCGCGGATGCGCTCGTGGTACATGACGCGCCCCGACACCAGGGCGCGCGACATCACGCCCTCGCGGGTCACGCGCAGCAGCAGGCCGACGGCCACCACGTCGCCCGACTCGTCGACCCGCACGGGGACCGCGTCCACGTAGAGGATCGGGAGCTGGGTGCGCGCGGTGGCGATCTGCTCGGCGGACAGCCAGCCTGCGGGGCGCTCGGGGCCTGGGGGGAACTCGGCGGACGCGGTCACCGTGCAGTTCTACCTCGTCTGCGCGCCTGGGGCCGCATCGCCTCGCGGGGACGGACGGGGTGCGAGGGAATAGTCGCGCGGGGGTGGGTGCTGTAGCGCTCGAACCCCTGCAGGATGGAGACAGACCATGGCCACCACCACGCTGACCGCCGACACCATCGCCGAGACGATCAAGGACAACGAGATCGTCCTGGTCGACTTCTGGGCCGCCTGGTGCGGTCCGTGCCGCCAGTTCGGCCCGGTGTTCGAGGCCTCGAGCGAGCAGCACCCGGACATCGTGCACGCGAAGGTCGACACGGAGGCCGAGCAGCAGCTCGCCGCCGAGCTGCAGATCACGTCGATCCCGACGCTCATGGCGTTCCGCGACGGCGTCCTGGTGTTCAACCAGGCCGGTGCCCTGCCGGCGCCGTCCCTCGAGCAGGTCGTCACGGCCGTCAAGGAGCTCGACATGGAGGACGTCCGCGCGAAGATCGCGGAGCGCCAGGCGTAGTCCCGCCCCACCGCGAGCAGGCGACGGGAGACCCGACGGGGTCTCCCGTCGTCCCTGAGTTGACGCGTGTCAACGCGGTGTTACCGTGGTGTTCAGATCGCACTCATCGCAGCGCGGCCAACGGGGGTCGTGCGGGGAGCGTCGCGGTGCGCGGCAATGGCGCAGTGCACCGTTCACACAGGGCAGCGGCCCACGTGCGCAACGCGCGGGCGCGCCGCCTGGGGGCATCACACCATGTCAACAACGTTCTGGACCCCTCGGGGGTCCCTGTCCCAGCCTGCCCGGGCAGCGGCAGCGGCACCACGGTCACGTGGTCGGGTGGCGGCAGGCGCCGCGCTCGCCCTGACCGTCGCGGCCGCGCTCGTCGTCGTCCCGGGCGACGACTCGATGGCCGCCGACGGCATCGTCGACGTCGGCGCCGGCAGCTACTCCGCGACGCCTGTCGGTCCCACGCCGGAGGGGTGCGCCTCGATCGAGGCGGACCCCCGTGCGCACGTGACCGCCGACGCGCCGCAGGGTCCGCTGCCGACCAACGACTGGTGGTCGTCGCTGCTGTACAAGCGGCTCGACTGCCGCATGAGCGAGCCGTTGCACGCCCACCCGGTGTCGTACCAGCCGACGCCCGCGGGTCTCGGCCTGTCGACACCCCGCGAGGCGACGCTGTTCGGGACCCCGGGCGGCATCGGTGAGTTCCACTTCGTCTACGTCCAGGACGTCGTCGTCGGCGTCGCCGGGCTCGACGCGCCGACCGTGCAGGTCGCCGACTGGACCGACTGGACGGTGACCCCCGCCTGGTCCGACGGCACCCGCAGCCTCCGCGCGACGATCGGCCACGGCCTGCCGACGTCCTGGTACCACCTCGAGGGGGGCGACGCGCTGCTGACCTCCACGCACGACGTGCGCGTGTGGGCGCAGGACGGCGGGACGCTCGGCTTCACCGCGAACGGTCACGACTACGCCGCGTTCGCGCCGACCGGCGCCACGTGGCAGGTCTCGGGGTCGACGCTGCGGTCCTCGCTCGCGGGTGCGGGCTACCTCGCCGTCACGGCGCTCGCGACGTCCGCCGACGCGACCGACAGCGACCGTGCCGCCGCGCTCGAGGCGGTCGCCGGCTCGGCGTTCGCCGAGGTCACGGGCACGACCGTCGACTACACCTACGACGCCGAGAACGCCGTCGTCCACACGACGTACCAGTTCGAGACGACACCGCTCGAGGGCTACGACGACGGCACAGTCGTCGCGCTGTACCCGCACCAGCAGCGGTACCTCGAGAGCGTCGAGGGCGACGAGCTCGACACGACCTACCCGAGCCCGCGCGGGGCGATGGCGGCGTACACCGACGCGACGTCGTTCACGACGACGACCCCGTTCACGGGCATCCTGCCGGAGATCCCTGCCGTCGCGACGTCGACGGGCTCCGAGCGGGAGACGCTCGACCGGCTGCTCGCCGAGGCGGCGGCGGACCCGCTGCCGATCCTGCGGGCCGACACCTACTGGACCGGCAAGGCCCTGGGCCGCGCCACCCGGATCGTCGAGATCGCCGACCAGCTCGGTGAGACCACGGTGCGCGACGAGACCCTCGCGCTCGTGCGCGACACCCTCACCGAGTGGTTCACCGCGACCCCGGGCAAGTCCGAGCAGGTCTTCGCGTACGACGAGCGCTGGGGCACCCTCATCGGGTACCCCGCGTCCTACGGCTCGGACACCGAGCTCAACGACCACCACTTCCACTACGGCTACTTCATCGCGGCCGCAGCCACGCTCGCCCGGTTCGACCCGCAGTGGGCGTCCGACGAGCAGTACGGCGGCATGGTCGACCTGCTGATCCGCGACGCCAACGGGTACGACCGGTCCGAGACCCGCTTCCCGTACCTGCGGGACTTCGACATCTACGCCGGCCACGACTGGGCGTCGGGGCACGGGGCGTTCGCCGCCGGCAACAACCAGGAGTCCAGCTCCGAGGGCCAGAACTTCGCCGGGGCGCTCGTCCAGTGGGGCGAGGCGACCGGTGACACCGCGGTGCGGGACGCCGGTGCGTACCTGTACGCGACCCAGGCCGCCGCGATCCAGGAGTACTGGTTCGACCAGGCCGAGGCGATCCCCGAGGGCTTCGGTCACACGACCCTCGGCATGGTCTGGGGCTCCGGCGGCACGTACTCGACGTGGTTCTCCGGGGAGCCGGAGATGATCCAGGGCATCAACACGCTGCCGATCACCGGCTCGCACCTGTACCTGGGGATGCGTCCGGACGACGTGGTGTCCAACTACGCCGAGCTCGTCCGGGCGAACAACGGACCGCCGACGGTGTGGCAGGACATCCTGTGGAGCTACCTCGCGCTCGGCGACGGTGAGGAGGCGCTGCGGCTGCTGCAGGCGGACCCGGACTACCCGGTGGAGGAGGGCGAGTCCCGGGCACACACGTACCACTGGATCGCCAACCTCGCGGCCCTGGGGACGTTGGACACGACCGTGCGCGGGTCGAGCCCGCTGTCGGCCGTGTTCGTCAAGGACGGCGAGCGCACCTACGTGGCCGCGAACGTGACGTCCACCGCACGCACCGTGCGGTTCAGCGACGGGACCACCGTCGAGGTGCCCGCCGGCAGGACCGTCACGACGGGGGCGCACACGTGGTCCGGCGGCGGCGCCGTCGGCGGACCGGGGGCCACTCCGACCCCGACGCCGACGGGGAGCCCGACGCCGACGCCGACGGTGACCCCGACGCCGACGCCGTCCCCGACGGTGACGCCGACGCCGACGCCGTCCCCGACGGTGACGCCGACGCCGACCCCGTCCCCGACGGTGACCCCGACGCCGACCCCGTCCCCGACGCCGACGACCACGCCGGACCCGTCGGCCGGCCTCGTGCTGGCCCTCGGGACGGACGGGTCCCTCGTCCGGGCGCCGGGCGCACCGGGCTCGATCGAGATCGCGCCGGCCCGCGGGGTCGACACGGCCTCCGAGCCGCACGACGCGGTGGTGCTGCTGGCCACCGGCGTGACGGCCGACGCGACGGGCGGGGCGACCGCCTTCGACCTGGGCCTCGACGCCGGTCAGCGCATCGGCAACGGGACGCGGGTGTCCGTCCAGTACGACCTGACGGGTGACGGGACGTGGGACCGGGTCGAGGTGTACCGGTACTTCGCGACGGACCCGGTCCCCGGCGCGGAGCGCTACACGCAGGCCGTCGGCCTGGACCGCGCGACGGGGGCGCTGGGTGACCTGCGCGGCGGGACCGTGCGCGTCGCGCTGTGGAACGCCATCGGCAGCGGACCGTCGACCGTGAGCACGGGCGACTCCGTGCTGGCGCTGCCGTTCCGCTGACAGGTGCCGCGCGACGGGGCCGGGACGTGCGCGTCCCGGCCCCGTCGTCGTGCGGGAGACGGGAGTCGAACCCGCACGCCCTTGCGGGCACCAGGACCTAAACCTGGCGTGGCTGCCGTTTCACCACTCCCGCGTGCGTCCCGAGTCTGGCACGCGAGCCGCGCCCGGGTCCCGCGGTCAGTCGATGCCGAGGTCGCGGCGCAGCTTGGCGACGTGGCCGGTGGCGCGCACGTTGTACTGGGCGAGGGTCACCGTGCCGTCGGGGCCGACCACGACCGTCGACCGGATGACCCCGGTCGTCGTGCGGCCGTACATCGTCTTCTCGCCCCACGCGCCCCAGGCCTCGAGGGTCCCGTGGTCCGGGTCGGACAGCAGGGGGAACGTCAGCGCCTCGTCCTGCGCGAACTTCGCGAGCGCGTCCACGGGGTCCGGCGAGACGCCGAGCACGGTGTACCCGGCGGCGGTCAACGACGCGAGGGAGTCGCGGAAGTCGCACGCCTGCTTGGTGCAGCCGGGGGTGCCGGCCGCCGGGTAGAAGTACACGACGACCGAGCGGCCGCGCAGGTCCTGCAGGGAGACCCGGTCCCCGGTGGTGCTCTCCAGGGCGAGCTCGGGTGCGGGGTCTCCGACGGCGAGGCGGGGCATGGTCACTCCTGCGGGTCGGGGGTGGGGACGACGTGCGCCAGCCTAGATCGCCGGGGGGTAGCGTCGGCGACGTGAGTGCACTCAGCGAGACCCCGCGGGCGGACGCGGGCCGGGACCTGCCCCTGCGCATGCTCAACGACCGGCTCCTGGTGGAGCTGGACGCCGACGCCGCCGAGCGTCGCACCGGCGGCGGGATCCTCATCCCGGCCACGGCGGCGATGGGCAAGCGGCTCGCCTGGGCGGCCGTCGTCGCGGCGGGCGAGCACGTGCGTCAGGTCCAGGTGGGCGATCGCGTGCTCTTCGACCCCGAGGACCGCGCCGAGGTCGAGCTGTCCGGCCGCACGTACCTGCTGCTGCGGGAGAAGGACGTGCACGGCGTCGCGGACCCGCGTGCCGCGGGCGAGGGGACCGGCCTGTACCTGTGACGGACGGCACGTCCGGGAGACCTCGTGCGAGGCACGTGTCGGCGTGTACGTCGCCCGTCGATGTGGTCCGATGTTCAGGTAGGTGCCGCGATCCGGATCCCGCGCGAGACGAGGTCGACGATGGACGAGCGCAACGTGCCGGACGACTCTGGTCAGCGGGCGCCGCAGGACCCGCCGGGTGCGGGCGGTGACCCGCCCGAGGACGGCGAGCCCGTGGTGGTGCTCGGCGTGGACGCCGCGCAGCACGCCCAGGAGCTGCTCGCGGAGCACGTGCCGCTGACCCTGCTGGCGGACCTCCTGAGCCCCACGGGTGAGACCTCGGCGGAGCTGCTGGACGAGGAGGGGCTGCCGGAGGAGGAGTGGTGGCGGCCGCCGGTCGACCCGGAGGCGCCCGGCGCGTGAGCGTCGTCACAGACGGCGTCGACGGGCCCGATCCGGTTCGACCCCTGCCCCGGGATCCTGCTAATCTCTTCGAGCCGCGCGCCTCTAGCTCAACTGGCAGAGCAGCTGACTCTTAATCAGCGGGTTCCGGGTTCGAGTCCCGGGGGGCGTACCAGCCACGCAGCCCCGTCAGGTCGCCCTGACGGGGCTGCGTCGTTCCCGCAGATCGGTTCTGGCGCGTTCGTCGCGCACGCGCTCCTCACCCGCGCCACGATGGGCGCAACGGACCCGGGTGAGCGGAGGCACGATGACCGAGGAGTCGGACGAGTTCGACGTGGTGGTGCTGGGCGCCGGTGCCGTCGGTGAGAACGTCGCCGACCGGGCGTCCCGGACCGGTCTGAGCGTCGCGGTCGTGGAGCACGCGCTGGTCGGGGGAGAGTGCTCGTACTGGGCGTGCATGCCGTCGAAGGCGCTGCTGCGCCCGGGTGACGCGCGCGCCGCGGCCCGCGCCGTCCCCGGCATCGGCGCCGTCGGGCAGCTCGACGTGGCCGCTGTGCTCGCGCGCCGCGACGAGGTCGCGGCGCACTGGGACGACGCCGGCCAGGTCGCGTGGGTCGAGGGCGCCGGTCTGACGCTGCTGCGGGGACGCGCGCGGTTCACCGGGCCGCGTGCGCTCGCCGTGGAGGCCGCCGACGGCACCGTGCGGGCCGTCACCGCCCGCCGTGCGGTGGTCGTGGCGACGGGGTCGGTCGCGGTCGTGCCCGAGGTGTTCGCCGGCGTGCGCGCGTGGACGAGCCGTGAGTCGACGTCCGCGCACCGCGTGCCCGCGCGGCTCGCGGTCGTCGGCGGTGGCGTGGTGGCCACCGAGCTCGCGACGGCGTTCTCCGACCTCGGCAGCGAGGTGACCGTCCTGGTGCGCGGCGATCGCCTGCTGGCGTCGGCGGAGCCGTTCGCGGGAGAGGCGGTCGCCCGCGGCCTGGCCGCCGCCGGCGTGCGCGTCGCGTTCGGGGCCTCGGTGACCTCGGCCTCGCGGGACGACGACGGGGTGCACCTCGTCGTGGAGCAGCGGCCCGTGTCGGGGCAGGGCGGGCAGGGGGAGACGGGCGTGGCCCTGCCGGGTCGGTTGACGGTCGACGAGGTGCTGGTCGCCACGGGACGTCGTCCAGCCACGGACGACCTCGGCCTCGAGGTGCTGGGGCTGCGGCCCGGGGACGCGCTCGAGGTCGACGACCGCCTCCAGGTGCAGGGGGTCGGCGGCGGGTGGTTGTTCGCGGCCGGTGACGTCACGGGCCGCACGGCGACCACGCACCAGGGCAAGTACGACGCCCGCGTCGTCGGGGACGTCCTCGCGGCCCGGTTCGACCCGCGCCCCGCGGCCGAGGCGGCGGACGGGGCTGTGCCGCACGGGTTGTCGCGGCAGGGTGAGGCGGACGCTGCGCCCTGGTCCCGCTACCGCGCGACGGCCGACTCGTCGGCCGTGCCGCAGGTGGTCTTCACCCGGCCGCAGGTCGCCTGGGTCGGGCCGACGGCGCAGGGGGCCCGCGACGGCGGGACGGCGGTCGAGGTGTACGCGTACGAGCTGGGCGACCTCGCGGCCGCGAGCGTCACCGCGGCGGACTACGCGGGGCGGGCGCAGATCGTCGTGGACACGTCGCGCGACGTCGTCGTCGGGGCGACGTTCGTCGGGCCCGACGTGGCCGACATGCTCCATGCCGCCACGGTGGCCGTGGTGGGCGAGGTGCCGCTGTCACGGCTGTGGCACGCGGTGCCGTCGTACCCCACGCTCAGCGAGGTGTGGCTGCGCCTGCTGGAGGCGGCGGGCCGCTGAGCCCGCCGCCTCCGCGAGGCGGTGCGTCGGTCAGTCGCCGGTGGACAGCGAGCCGTCCGAGGACGTCACCAGGCCGACGGCGGCGTCGCCCTGGCGCACCGCCTGACCGATGAGCGCGAAGTCGTAGGACTTGAACTCGCCGACCTCCAGACCGTAGGTCTCCTCGAGGCCGATCTGGCAGAACGGCCGCTCCGGGCACTCGGGCGGGCCGGCGAGAACGACGCCCCCGCAGCTGGCCGCCAGGTCCGAGAGCGTCGTCAGGTCGTGCTCGGCCGCGAACTCCGCGGTCACCGCGAAGGCGTTCTGGTCCTGCGCCGCGGACGCGACGCCCACGACGAGCCCGCTCTGCTCGGCGAGCGGGACGAGCGCGGCGACGGTCTCGTCGACGTCGCTGGACGCCACCGAGGGCGCGTCGGCCCCGTTGGCCTGGGCGTTGAGGTACGTCACGAGCGTGGCGGCGTACTCCGGGACGACCGCGATCTCGCCTGACTGCAGAGCCGGCAGGTACGTCTCGCGCGCGCCGATCGTCTGGGCCTGCGCGTCGAAGCCTGCGCTGCGCAGGACCTGCGCATAGATCTCGGCGAGCGTGATGCTCTCGGAGAAGTTGGCCGCGCCGACCGTCAGGCTGGTGCCCGTGCCCACCGCCGGGTCAGGGGACTCCAGCGACTCGTCGGTGACGAACTCCGCGGCCACCTCGCTGGAGGTGCGACGGTCGACGTCGACGGCCCGGTTGAGCTGGATGAGACGGTCGGTGTCGAGGGCCTCGGAGACGGCGTCGAGCAGCTCGACGACCTGGGGGTGGTCGGACGCGACCTGCGCGTTGACCGCGGGGATCACGTTGTCGGCGTTCTGCAGGCCCTGGTCGTCCTCGAGGACGACGAGGGTCTCGCCGGCCACGGGCTCGCAGGCGGGCAGGCCCGACGCGCTGGTGGGGTCGGACTCGGCCTGCCCGCCGCCGGACCCGGGCGTGCCGCACGCGCTGAGCGCGAGGACGGCGGCGGCCAGGACGCCGAGCGTGCGGGTGCGCGGGCTGGTGCGCATCAAGATCTCCTTCATCGGTGCGACGCGGGGTGCGACGTGGTCGTGCGGTGGGTCGGGTCGACCCGGCCGATCGGGGCGGGCCCGCCGGTCAGGGCGGCGTCGCGGGATCATTCGAACCGCGCGCGGCCGCGACGGCAACCGGAGCGGGACGCGTGCGGCGCGTGCGTGTGCGGCCCTCGCCCGCGGCGTCGCGGGACCGGCGACGCAGGCCGGGCGGCGTCACCACGCGCTCGAGCACCGCCAGCAGGCCCTCGACCAGCAGGCACAGGCCGGCCACCAGGATGCCGCCCGCGAGCGCCTTGCCGTACCGCTGGGTCGCAAACCCGCTCACGACGACCGTGCCGAGGCTGGTGCCACCGACGAGCGCGGCGAGCGGCACGGTGGCCAGGACCTGGACGGCCCCGGTACGGATCCCGGCGGCGATCAGGGGGATCGCGAGCGGCACCTCGACGCTCCACAGCACGCGCGCGCCGGACATCCCCAGACCGCGAGCTGCGTCGCGGGCGTCGGGGTCCACGCCGCCGACGCCCGTGACGGCGTTGGCGAGGATCGGGGGGACCGCGAAGACGGCGCACGCCAGGGCGGTGGCCGTGTTGCCGAACCAGCCGGTCGCGGCGAGGAGCGTCAGCAGGGCGAGCGTCGGCAGCGCGCGCGTGGTGTTGGCGACGACGACGCCGACGGTCGCACCGCGGCCGCGGTGGCCCAACCACAGCCCGAGGGGCAGGGCGACGACCAGCGCGATGGCGACGGCAGCGGCCGAGACCTCCAGGTGGGTGCGGGTCAGCGCGAGCACCCCCTGCCGGCCGGTCCAGTTGAGGGGGTCGTTGAGCCAGAGCAGCGCCTCGGTCAGGACGTCCACGCGGCCTCCCCGGGGTGGTCCGCGCCGGTGGTTCGGACGCGGGAGGACCGCCGCCACGGGGTCAGGAGGCGCCCGAGCAGCGCGAGCGCGAGGTCCGCGACCAGCGCGAGGACCAGGCACAGGACCGTGGCCGTCATGACCTCGGCGTGGTAGTTGCTGCGGAAGCCGCGGAACATCAGCTGTCCCAGCCCGCCGTAGCCCACGACGACCCCCACGGTGACGAGGGCGACCGTGCTGACGGTCGCCAGCCGCAGGCCCGCGACGATCGCCGGGACGGCCTGCGGGAGCTCGACGCGCACGAGCAGGCGCAGCCGTCCGTAGCCCATGCCCCGGGCGGCGTCCCGGACGGCCGGGTCGACGCCCTGCAGGCCGACCAGCACGTTGCGCACGAGCACGAGCAGCGCGTACACCACCAGCCCGATGAGGACGGTGGTGCGACCGATGCCGGTGACCGGTGCCAGGACCGCGAACAGGGCCAGGGACGGGATCGTGTACAGGACACCGGTCGTGGCCAGCACGGGGCCCGCCAGCCGCGGGCGGGCGTGCGCGAGCGCCGCGAGCGGCAGCGCGACCACGAACGCGATGAGCACCGCCTGGGCCGTGAGGGACGCGTGCTGCTGCGTGTGGCGCAGCACGTCGGCCCCGTTGCGCTCGAGGTAGTCCCACGAGAACCACGGGTTGGCGGCGGCCGCGACGACCGGACCGGACAGCATGGGCTCGAAACTACTGACGACCTCCGACACGCGCGCGGCGGACGGCGCCGCGCGCGCCGGCCCGGCCTCCGGCGCGCGGCTGTCGGCGGCTTTCGCTAGCGTCGCTGACCGTGACGAGGTCCGTGGCGGGAGCCGAGCAGACGACCACGGGTCGCGACGGCGGGGGAGCCGTCGCGATCCGCTTCGACGCCGTGCGCAAGGAGTACGCGGGCTCGGTCGCCGTCGACGACCTGTCGCTCGCGGTGCGTGAGCACGAGCTGCTGGTGCTGGTCGGGCCGTCGGGGTGCGGCAAGTCGACCACGCTGCGGATGGCCAACCGCCTGGTCGAGCCGACGGCCGGCCGCATCGTGCTGGGCGAGGAGGACGTCACCGACGTCGACCCCGTCGCGCTGCGCCGCCGCATCGGCTACGTCATCCAGAACGTCGGGCTGTTCCCGCACCGCACCGTCGCCCAGAACGTCGCCACCGTGCCCTCCCTGCTGGGGTGGGACCGTCGCCGGACCCGCGACCGCGTGGCCGAGCTGCTCACGCTCGTCGGCCTCGACCCGGCGCGGTACGCGACGCGCTGGCCGCACGAGCTCTCGGGCGGGGAGCGCCAGCGCGTCGGCGTCGCCCGTGCCCTGGCGACCGACCCGCCGGTCCTGCTGATGGACGAGCCGTTCGGCGCGGTGGACCCGGTGGGCCGCGCCCGGCTGCAGCAGGAGTTCATCCGCCTCCAGCGGGACCTGGGCACGACGGTGATGATGGTCACGCACGACATCGACGAGGCCGTGCGCATGGCCGACCGCGTCGTCGTGCTCAGCCACGGCGCGCGCGTCGAGCAGCTGGCCCCGCCGCTGGAGGTCGTCGCGCGCCCGGCGTCGCCGGCGGTCGCCGACCTCGTCGGACGGGGGCGTACCGCGCGCCTGCTCGCGCTCGGCCGGCTGGAGCGCGTCGACCTGGACGACGCGCCGTTCCGGTTCGACGCGTCGTCGCCCGCTGCCGGCCCGACCGTCCGCCTGGGCGCCGAGCTCGGCGACGTCGTCGCCGCGCTGACCGACGCCGTCGCCGGACCCGGCGACGGCAGCCTGGTGGTGCTCGACGAGACGGGCGGCGTCGTGGGCGCGGCGTCGGCCGGGAGCATCGTGCGTGCCCTGCACCGCCTCACCGCGGCGGACTCCGGGGCGGCCTGACCTCGTCGTCGCGGGGGCCTCGGCGCCGTCCACGGCCGCCCTCGCCGCGCCTGGGCGTCACACGCCCGGAGCGTGGACGTCACACGGCGTGGGTACAGTGCCTGACGTGAGCGAACCCACCGCACGCCTTGCCCTCGCCACGTGCGCCCAGCTGCCGCAGCTCGACCCCGACGACCTGCCGCTGCGGGCGGCGCTGTCCGAGCGCGGCGTGCCCACGGACGTCGTCGTGTGGGACGACCCGACCGTGGACTGGTCGGCGTACCCGCACGTGCTCATCCGCTCGACCTGGGACTACACGGACCGGCCCACGCAGTTCGCCGACTGGACCCGCCGCGTGGAGCGCACGTCGACCCTGCTCAACCCGGCCGACGTCGTGGCCTGGAACATCGACAAGACGTACCTGCGCGACCTCGAGCAGCGGGGCATCCCCATCGTCCCGACCATCTGGCTCGACCCGGAGCGCAACCTCAACGCGCGCGCCATCCACACGCGGTTCCCGGCGTTCGGCGACTTCGTCATCAAGCCGACCGTCAGCGCGGGCTCGCGGGACACCGGGCGGTACGACGCCGGGCAGACACCCTCGCGGTCCCTGGCGATCACGCACACCAAGAACCTGCTCGCCGTCGGGCGGCGCGTCATGCTGCAGCGCTACCTCACCCAGGTCGACACGCACGGCGAGAGCGCGCTCGTCTACGTCGACGGCCAGTTCAGCCACGCCGTGCGCAAGGAGCCGCTGCTCGAGGGCCCGTACCGCGCGGGGGAGACCGAGGGCGTGATGTTCCGCGAGCGCGTCCTGGCGGCGCGGGACGTCAGCGAGCAGGAGCGCGCCCTGGGGGACCTCGTCGTCGCCGAGCTCGCGCAGGTGTTCCCCGACCGGGCGCCGCTGCTGTACACCCGCGTCGACCTCATCCCCGACGACGAGGGACGCCCGGTCGTCCTGGAGGTCGAGCTCGCGGAGCCGTCGCTGTTCTTCGAGCACGCGCCGGGGGCCGCGGAGAGGTTCGCGGACGCGGTCGCCGCCCGGCTGTGACGCGTCTCGCACACCGACCACGGCCCGCGGGGGCCCTTGCGTGACGAAGGTCGGCGCAGCACCCGCTACACTCGTCGTCGGCCCGGCGCTCGCGTCGGTCCAGGTGCTGTGCGACCTGCTCCTCCGGGAGGCGGTCCTCCGGCACCGTGGTGGCTATAGCTCAGCCTGGTAGAGCACCTGGTTGTGGTCCAGGGGGTCGCGGGTTCAAGTCCCGTTAGCCACCCAGCAGCGCAGGGCGTCGACCTCACGGTCGGCGCCCTGCGGCGTTCCCGGCATCAGGAGCCGGGCAGCAGCCCCCGCTTGACGCTCGTCGCGACGACCTCGGCGGCGATCCTGCGCGCCTGGCCGGAGTCGGGGCCCGGGGCGGCCGGCAGCAGCGCCGCGCGGTAGTAGCGCAGCTCGTCGATGCTCTCGAGGATGTCGGCGAGCGCCCGGTGCCCGCCGTTCTTCTCCGGCGCGGCGAAGTACACGCGGGGGTACCAGCGGCGCGCGAGCTCCTTGATCGAGGAGACGTCGACGATCCGGTAGTGCAGGTGCCCGACCAGCTCGGGCATGTCGCGGTCGAGGAAGGCCTTGTCGGTGCCGACCGAGTTGCCCGCGAGCGGTGCCCTGCCCGGGTCGGGGACCCACGTGCGGATGTAGTCGAGCACCTGGGCCTGCGCGTCGGCGAGGCTGACGCCGTGCTCGAGCTCGGGCAGCAGCCCCGAGGTCGTGTGCATCGTGCGCACGTAGTCGCCCATCTGCGCCAGCGCCTCGGGCGGCGGTGCGACGACCACGTCGACCCCCTCGCCGAGCACGTTGAGCTCGGAGTCGGTGACCACGGCCGCGACCTCGACGAGGGCGTCGTGGACCAGGTCGAGCCCGGTCATCTCGCAGTCCACCCACACGATGCGGTCGGCGCTGGAGTGGCCACCACCGGAGGGGGCGGCAGGGGTCGGTGCGTCGTCGGCGGTGCTCGTCACGCCGACAGACTAGGACGCCGGTGCGTCAGCGGTCGTCGCGGGGCTCGGTGCGGCGCGTCCCCGGACCGTCCTGGACGGCGGGTGGTGCGGGCTCCGGGACCGCGGGCAGCGTCCCTGCGAGCGCGCTCGCCACGACGACGAGCACGGCGGCCGCGCCACCGAGCGCCCGGGCGGCCTCCCAGGAGGTCCCGGCCCAGAGCGTCGCCGCGAGCACCACGCCGCCGGCGAACGCGCCGAGGAGCAGGCGACCCGACCACCGCGCGACGGCCCGCCCGAGCCGTACGTACCCGCGGGCTGCCGGCTCCGCCGCCCGTCCGTCGTGGCGGCCCATCACGCGCGACGCCCGCCCGCAGCGGGGACGCGGCGGGCGGGCGTGAGCACGAGGTCATGGTGCCACGTGCCAGGCCGCGGGGGACCACGACGCCGCGACGGACGCGCGGGGACGGGGCCTGGCACGCCGCGGATCCGGTGGTCGACCGCGGGCGTCGTCACGTGGTCCGGCGACGCGCTCGCGCTCGCGCAGCAGGGCGGCCCGGCGCAGCAGGTCGGCCTGCTCCTGGCGGTGGACCTCGAAGGTGGTGAGGGGATGCATGGTGTGCTCCTCGGGGCATGACGGTGCGCACCCCGGGAAGGGGTGTGCGCCGTGGTGGGTGGGTGGTGCCAGCGCACCAGAACCGCGGGGGTGGTGTCACCACATTTCCGGCGTCGGGGCCCGCGTGGCAGGATTCCTGGCGTCCACCGGTGGGTCGCCCGCCGACGCATCCCGCTGGAGGTGACGTGACGACGCGAGAGCCTGCGCCCGCGGTCGAGGTGGACGACGAGGTCCCGCCGGCGGCTCCGGACGAGAGCGCGACCACCGCAGCGCCCGACGACGCAGCGCCCGACGACCGGCAGGCGACCCGCGGCGCGCGTGCCCGCGCGGTCGCGCAGGTCTGGGTGCTGCCTGCCGGGGTCGGGCTGCTGGTCGCGGGGCTCTTCACGGTCTACTCGGTCGCCCAGTGGCAGGCGTTCGTGGTGCGGTCGTGGGACCTGGGGATCTTCACGCAGCTGGCGTCGCGCTACGCCGCCCTCGAGGCGCCGATCGTCCACATCAAGGGCCCCGACTACCACCTGCTGGGCGACCACTTCCACCCCCTGCTCGTGCTCCTCGGCCCGGTGTACGCCGTCTTCCCGCACGCGCTCACGCTGCTCGTGGTGCAGAACGTGCTGTTCGGGATCACGGCCGCGGTCGTCGCGCGCGCCGCCGTGCCGCTGCTGGGGCGTGTGGTCGGTGGCCTCGTCGGCGTGGCGTGCGGCCTCAGCTGGGGCCTGCAGTACGCCGTCGAGGCGCAGTTCCACGAGATCGCGTTCGCCGTGCCGCTGCTGGCGGTCGCCCTGACGGCGACGCTGCGCGAGCGGTGGCGCACCGCCGTCGTCGCCGGCGCCCTGCTCGTGCTCGTCAAGGAGGACCTGGGGCTGACGACCGCGGTCCTGGGGCTCGTCCTCGCGTGGCGGGCGCGCCGGCCCGCGCTGCTGTGGCTGTCGGCGTGGGGTGTCGGGGGGTTCGTCCTGGCGACGCGCGTCGTCCTGCCGGCGCTCAACCCCGACGGTGCGTGGGCGTACGGGTCGCGGCTCGACCTGGCGGCCGCGCTGGCGGACCCGCTCGCGCTGTACGCCCCGGCGAAGGGCTACACGCTCTGGCTGCTCGTCGTCGTCACCGGGGCGATCGCGCTGCGCTCGCCGTTCGTGCTCGTCGCCGCCCCGACGCTGGGCTGGCGCTTCCTGTCGGCCGAGCCCGGGTACTGGGAGCCGACGTGGCACTACAGCGCCGTGCTCATGCCGATCGCCTTCGTGGCGATGCTCGACGGCATCGACCGCGCGCGGCGCGGACGGGTGCGGTGGCTGCGCAGGTACAGCAGGTACGCGCCCGTGGTGGGGCTGACGGCCTCCCTCATGCTGCTGCCGCAGCTGCCGCTGTGGCAGCTGACCGACCCGGGCACGCACTTCGCGGCGCCCCGCGCCCAGGCGGCCCGGGACACGCTGGCGGTGATCCCCGACGGCGTCGTCGTGGAGACGGACGTCGGGCTGATGTCGTACCTCGTGGACCGCACCGACGTGTACTACCTGGGCAACACCAACCCCGTGCCGGACTACCTGCTGATCGACCGGCAGGCGGGCGGCACGCCGCAGGAGTGGGGCGACGTGCTGCAGGTCGCCCAGCTGCTGCATCCCGGTGTGCCGTTCGAGGTGGTGCACGTGCAGGACGGCTACGAGGTGGCCCGCCACGTCGGCGATGGCTGACGACGACGCCGCCACGCGCGCGCCCGCCGTCGTGGTGCCCGCCGCGTGCGCGGTGTGGCTCGCGCTGTGGTGGCTGACGCCCGGGCTCCACGCCCGTGGGCTCGGGCGGCTCGTCACCGACGACGACGGGACGTCCGTGCTGGTCGAGAGCGCCGTGGCGCTCGTCGTCCTGGCGGTGCTCCTGGCTGCGCACCGTGACCTGGCGCGGTCGCTGGTGGCGCCCTCGCGCGCCTGCTGGGTCTACGTCCTGCCGGCCGCGCTCGCCGTGGCCCTGCCGTTCCACTACGGCCTGGGCCTGCCCGTGGGGGTCTACATGGCGTGGATGGCGGCGTCGGTGCTGTGGCAGGACGTCCTGACGTTCGGCCTCCTCCAGCACCACGTCGGACGGCGGCTGTCCACGCCGTGGGCGGTCGGGGTCGTGGCGGTGACGTTCTGGGCGGGTCACGCGTGGGTGCTGCCCGACAGGTTCGGCCTCGACCGGCCGGTCGCCTCGCTCGCGATGCTGGCGCTGGGAGCGGTGCTCGCGGTGGTGCGTGCCCGCCTGGGCACCCTGCACGTGCTGCTCGCGCTGCACCTGGCCTTCTACCTCGCGTTCGCGTGACGCGGTCGGCCCACGCGGTCGGCATATGCGGTCGGCGCCCCCGGCAGGACTCGAACCTGCAACCTACGGATTAGAAGGCCGTTGCTCTATCCATTGAGCTACGGAGGCCAGTGGCGTCCAGCGTAGTGGGACCCCGCCGGAGGGGCCGAGCACGGCCCGGGCGGGCCGTCCGTCGGCAGACCCGCGGCGTGTCACCCGCGCGCCGCGTTTGGCCTGGTCAGATGTGGCACCGACAATGGTCCTGTGAGTGCGCAGCCCGGAACCGTGCCTGCGCAGACGACCGTGCCTGCGCCGGGCCACCTCGACGAGCCGTCGGCGGCTGCCCAGATCCTGGCGCGGCCGCTCGCGCAGACGTCGCTCCTCGACGCCGTGCGCGACCTGCGGCGCGACGTGGAGGCGACGACCTTCCCGCTCGAGATCGCAGGCGTCGAGGAGGCGCGCGCGTCCCGCGCGCGGCTGGTCGACCAGCTCGACGAGCACCTCGTGCCGCGCCTGACGGAGCTGTCCGCGCCGGCCGTCGTCGTGGTCGCCGGGTCCACGGGCGCCGGCAAGTCGACCCTGGTGAACTCGCTCGTGGGACGCGAGGTGAGCGCGGCGGGCGTGCTGCGCCCGACGACGCGCGAGCCGGTGCTGGTGCACCACCCGCTCGACGCCGACCTGCTGTCGCACCACCCGGTGCTGGACGAGGTCGAGGCCGTCGCGGCGGACACGGTGCCGCGGGGGATCGCGATCCTCGACGCCCCCGACCTGGACTCCGTGCTGGACTCCAACCGCGACACCGCCCACCGCCTGCTCGAGGCCGCCGACCTGTGGCTGTTCGTCACCACGGCCTCCCGGTACGGCGACGCGCTGCCGTGGCAGGTGCTGCGGTCCGCGGTCGAGCGCAGCACGTCGGTCGCGATGGTGCTCAACCGGGTGCCCGCGGCCTCGATGACCACCGTGCGCGGGGACCTGCTCGACCGGCTGCGCACGCACGGGCTGGCGGGGTCGCCGCTGTTCGTCATCCCGGACGTCGGCCCGCACTCGGGCCCGCTGACCACGGCCGTCGTCGCCCCGGTCCTGCGCTGGCTGACGATGCTCGCCGGCCCGGACCGCGCCCGGACCGTCGTGGCCCGCACGCTGCGCGGCGCGCTCGCGGCGCTGCGACCGTGGGTCGACGAGCTCGCGGAGGCGGTGCAGGACCAGGCCGACGCGGCGGAGCGCATCGGGTCGGTGCTCGACGACGCGACGGGCGACCCGGGCGACGCGGCCGCGGCCACGATCCGGTCGGGCGCGGTGGCCGACGGCGCGGTGCGGGCCCGGTGGGCCGAGCTGGTCGCCAAGGGGGCGCCGTTCTCGCGTCTGGTGGGCCGGTCGGGCCGCGTGCGGGGGTCGGCGCGCACCGCCCGGGCGCGCGGTGCTGCGGTCGTGCCGCTCGTCGGCGACCTCACGGAGTCGACCACCGCGGTGCTCACGGCCGTCGGGCAGCGGGGGAGCGACGCGCTGCGCGGCGCCCTCACCGGGCCGTCGGCCCCGCCCGGGGCGGCCTCGGTGCTCGCGCGCTGGCCGGACGGCGACGCCTCGCGGGTCGCGGCGGCCGAACGGGCCGCGCGGGCGTGGACGGGTGAGGGAGCCCGCGTCGTGCGCGTCGCGCTCGCGGGCAGCGGCGCCGACGCCCGCCGCCGCGCGCAGGTCGGCAGGGCGGTCGGCGAGGAGGGTCTCGCCGCGCTCGCGCTGGCCGCCGCCGCCGGCGTCGACGAGGCGGCGGTCGCGATGCGGACGCTCCTCGGTGCGGCCGGCGACGACGTCGTGACGACGTTGCGCGACGACCTGGAGCGTCGTGCGCGGGCCCAGGTGGACCTGGAGCGGACCATCGCCGGTCGCACGCTGGACGACCCCGACCTCGCGGCCGACGCGTCGTCGCGGCTCCGCCTGCGCCTGGCCGTCCTCAAGGGGCTGACGTGAGCGACGACCCGACGAGCACGTCGACCCTGCCCGCCGTCCCGGACGACGCGGGCGCGGCACGGCCCGCCCCGGTCGCGGCACCGGCGCCCGGCGACGGTGCGGTGCGCGGCGCCACCACGGCCGCGCTCGACGAGCGGGTCGACGCCCTCGACGGCGCGCTGGCCGTCGGCGGGACCCGGTTCGACCCGGCCGTCGTGCAGCGCGTGGGGGCCACCATCGACCGCGTCCGCGAGCGGCTCGCGCTGGGGGTCGACCACACCGTCGTCGCCCTGGCCGGGGGGACCGGCTCGGGCAAGTCGAGCCTGTTCAACGCCGTCAGCGGCCTGCAGTTCGCCGACGTGGGGGTGCGCCGGCCCACCACGTCGCGGGTGACCGCGTGCGTGTGGGGCGCCGACGGCGGCCCGCTGCTCGACTGGATCGGTGTGGAGCCGGAGCACCGCATCGAGCGCGAGAGCCTGCTCGACGGCGACCGCGAGGCGTCCCTGCGGGGTCTGGTGCTGCTGGACCTTCCGGACCACGACTCGATCGCGCCCGAGCACCGCGAGGTGGTGGACCGGGTGCTGCCGCAGGTCGACCTCCTCGTCTGGGTCGTCGACCCGCAGAAGTACGCCGACGACGCGCTGCACTCCGGCTACCTGCGCCGCATGACCGGGCGGGACGCGTCGATGCTGCTCGTCCTCAACCAGGTCGACACCGTCCCGCCCGCGGTGCGTGGCGACCTCGCGGCGGACGTCCGTCGCCTCCTCGTGGAGGACGGCCTGCCGGACGTCCTCGTCCACGAGGTCTCGGCCGTGACCGGCGAGGGGGTCACCGGGTTGCGCGACGCGCTGTCCGACGCGGTCGCGCGCCGGTCGGTCGCGGCCGTGCACGCGGACGCCGAGATCGCGGACGCCGCCCGGCTGGTGCAGGCGCAGGTCGCGCCGCGCGAGCCCGCGCCGAGCGCGCTCGCGATCGGCGTGGTCGTCGACCGGCTGTCCGCGGCCGCCGGCCTGTCCGCCGTCGGGGCCGCTGTCGCGGCGGCCGTCCGCGGGGGCGCCGGGTCGCCGCCGCAGCTCGGTGAGGTGCACGCGGACGGCGTCGGCCTGGCGCGGGCGTCGTGGGTCGCGAGCGTGACCCAGGGGCTCCCGCAGCGCTGGGCCGCGGACCTGCGCGAGCGCATCGCCACGACCGGCGAGCTGCGACTGGCCGTGACGGACGCGCTCGCCCACGTGCCCGTGGCCGCGCGCCGCTCGCGCGCCGCGACGGTGCTGCTGGCGCTCGCGGCCGTCGCCGGGGTCGGTGGACTGGCCGGTGCGGGCGTGCTGCTGGCGGACCGCCTGGGGGCGTCGGCCCCGTGGCTGCCGTCGACGGTCCTCGTGGCCGGCGTGCTCGCGCTGAGCCTGCTGCTCCTGGGGGTGTCGACGGGTGTGCGTCGTCGAGCGGCCCGCGTGCGCGGCGCACGGGTCGTCGCCGACGGGCGGGCGGCGATCGAGTCGGCCGCGCGCGGCCGGCTGCTCGCGCCGACGCAGGACGTCCTGGCGGAGCACCGGCACGCGCGCGAGCTGGCGCTGCGTGCCCTCGGCGACGCCTGAGACCTCGTCAGCGGTCCCGGTCGGGCGTCGCCGAGCCGACCACAGCCCCCGACCTCCGTACGCCGGTCCACCGACGTGCGCTCCCGCCCCCGTCCCGGTACCGCGGCCGTCGACGATGGCGGCTCGTCGCCCTGCGGACGTGGGGCACTGGAGACAGGGGACCACGATGGGAACGCACACCCAGGACGTCACGGTCGTCGGATGGGTCGGCTCCGACCTGCGCACCTACCACCTCGACGGGGTCGGCGGGGTGCCGTACACGCAGTTCCGCCTCGCCTCGACGCGGCGCGTGCTCGACCGGCAGTCGGGCGCCTTCCGTGACGGGCCGACGCTGTGGTTCACGGTCAAGGCGTGGCGCACCGCGGCGGTGAACCTCGAGGCGTCGCTCGCCAAGGGGGACCCCGTCGTGGTCGTCGGCAGGCTCGGGCAGTCCGAGTGGGTCGCGCAGGACGGGTCACCGCGCTCGGAGCTGGTCCTCGAGGCGCTGGCCGTCGGCCACGACCTGGGGTACGGCACGACCAAGTTCCGTCGCACGCTGGCCGGTCCGCGCCGCGGACGTGAGGAGGTCCCGGCAGCGGCCGCGCCGACAGCGGCGCCCGGGTCGCAGACGTCGGTGCCGCCGGTCGGCGCCTTCGCCGACGACCCGTGGGCGTCGGTGCCGGACGAGCCGGGCCCGGGCGACGAGCCCGCGGCGGACGAGCCGGACGTCCTGGACGGCGAGGTGCCCGGTACCGACGAGCACGGGATCACCGACGAGGTGGACCCGGGCGCCGAGGCGACGCGTGCCGGCCTGGCGATGGCCGGACGCGGGTGATCGCCTAGGCTGGTGGATCGGCACCCGGCGCCGGTGGCCGGGCGGTGACGGACCGACCCCCTGCACGCACCTCGGGTGCGTCCGGGGGCCGCGTCCCCGCCCTGCGGCGCCACCAGAACCTACGAGGAGCGGACGAGCACTCAGTGGCTGAGTTCATCTACACCATGTACAAGGCGCGCAAGGCGCACGGCGACAAGGTCATCCTCGACGACGTCTCCCTCAACTTCCTGCCCGGCGCGAAGATCGGCGTCGTCGGCCCCAACGGCGCCGGCAAGTCGACGATCCTCAAGATCATGGCCGGTCTGGACCAGCCGTCGAACGGCGAGGCGCGGCTGTCCCCGGGGTTCACCGTGGGCATCCTCCAGCAGGAGCCCCCGCTGAACGAGGAGAAGACGGTCCTCGGCAACGTCGAGGAGGGCGTCGCCGAGATCAAGGGCAAGCTCGACCGCTACAACGAGATCTCCGAGCTGATGGCCCAGCCGGACGCGGACTTCGACGCGCTCCTGGCCGAGATGGGCGTGCTGCAGGAGGCCATCGACGCGGCCGACGCGTGGGACCTCGACACCCAGCTCGACCAGGCGATGGACGCGCTGCGCTGCCCGCCGCCGGACGCCGACGTGAGCGTCCTGTCGGGCGGTGAGCGCCGCCGCGTCGCCCTGTGCAAGCTGCTCCTGGAGAAGCCGGACCTGCTGCTCCTGGACGAGCCCACCAACCACCTCGACGCCGAGAGCGTGCTGTGGCTCGAGGCGCACCTCAAGGACTACCCGGGCGCGATCCTCGCCGTCACCCACGACCGGTACTTCCTCGACCACGTCGCGGAGTGGATCTGCGAGGTCGACCGCGGCCGCCTGTACCCCTACGAGGGCAACTACTCGACGTACCTGGAGAAGAAGGGCGAGCGTCTGGCGATCCAGGGCAAGAAGGACGCCAAGCTCGCCAAGCGCCTCAAGGACGAGCTCGAGTGGGTGCGGTCCAACGCCAAGGGCCGTCAGACCAAGTCGAAGTCGCGCCTGGCGCGCTACGAGGAGATGGCCGCCGAGGCGGACCGCACGAGGAAGCTGGACTTCGAGGAGATCCAGATCCCGCCGGGCCCGCGTCTGGGCTCGATCGTGCTCGAGGCGAAGAACCTGCAGAAGGGCTTCGACGGTCGCACCCTCATCGACGGACTGAGCTTCACGCTGCCGCGCAACGGCATCGTCGGCGTCATCGGCCCCAACGGTGTCGGCAAGACGACGCTGTTCAAGTCGATCGTCGGGCTCGAGCCGCTCGACGGGGGCGACCTGAAGATCGGGGAGACCGTCTCGATCTCCTACGTCGACCAGTCGCGCGGCGGCATCGACCCGAAGAAGACGCTGTTCGAGGTCGTGTCCGACGGGCTCGACTTCCTCAAGGTCGGCAACGTCGAGATGCCGTCGCGGGCCTACGTGGCGGCGTTCGGGTTCAAGGGGCCGGACCAGCAGAAGCCTGCCGGCGTGCTGTCCGGCGGTGAGCGCAACCGCCTCAACCTGGCGCTGACCCTCAAGCAGGGCGGCAACCTGCTGCTGCTCGACGAGCCCACCAACGACCTGGACGTCGAGACGCTCGGCTCGCTGGAGAACGCGCTCCTGGAGTTCCCGGGCTGCGCCGTCGTCGTGTCCCACGACCGGTGGTTCCTCGACCGCGTGGCCACGCACATCCTGGCCTACGAGGGCACCGAGGAGAACCCGGCGAACTGGTACTGGTTCGAGGGCAACTTCGCCTCCTACGAGGAGAACAAGGTGCAGCGCCTCGGTGCGGACGCCGCGCGCCCGCACCGCGTGACCTACCGCAAGCTGCGCCGCGACTGACAGCGACGCCGCACCTGCCCACGACGGCCCGGACGACCTCGTCCGGGCCGTCGTGCGTCACACCCGGGACGGTCGACGGGTGGTCCGCGGGGGTCTCGGGCAGACTGACCGCATGACGGAGCCCGAGGTCAGCGGCCCCGCCGCGTCCGCCGACCGGGCAGCGGGCGGCCTGCTCGACGCGCTCGAGCACCTCCAGCAGCGGCTCGCCACGCTCGCGCTGCCGCTCGACGCACCCGGTGCCGACGCGGCACGCCGCGACCGTGCCGCCGCGCTCGCGCAGCTGGACGACTACCTCCTGCCGCGGCTGCGGGCACGGTCCGCGCCGCTGCTCGTGGTCGTCGGCGGGTCGACGGGCGCCGGCAAGTCCACCCTGGTGAACTCGCTGCTGGGGCAGCAGGTCTCGGCACCCGGGGTGCTGCGCCCGACGACCCGCGCCCCCGTCCTGGTGCACCACCCCCTCGACGAGCGCTGGTACTCGACCGACCGCGTGCTGCCCGGCCTGGCGCGTCTCAGCGCCGGCCACGGGTCGCCCGCCGCACCCGCGGAGGCCACCGCGGATCCCGCACGGGCACTGCGGCTCGTCGCCTCGGACTCCCTGCCCCGCGGGCTGGCGCTGCTCGACGCCCCCGACGTCGACTCCGTCGACGTCGGCAACCGGCGCCTCGCCGTGCAGCTGCTGGACGCGGCCGACCTGTGGCTGTTCGTCACGACCGCGGCGCGGTACGCCGACGCCGTGCCGTGGGACCTGCTGCACCGCGCCGCGCAGCGGCACGCGCAGGTCGCGCTCGTCGTCGACCGCGTCGACCCGGGCACCGAGGAGGTCGCGGCGGACCTGCGGCGCATGATGGACGAGAACGGCCTGCCCGACGCCCGGCTGTTCCTCGTGCCCGAGTCGCCCCTCGTCGAGGGCCTGCTGCCGGAGACGGCGGTCGCCGACGTCGCGACGTGGCTCACCGCCCTGGGCGCCGACGCCCCGGCGCGGGAGGCGGTCGCGCTCGCGACCCGCGACGGGGTCGTCGACGACCTGGGACGCCGGGCACAGGTGCTCGCCGACGCCGCGGAGGCGCAGGTCGCGACCGACGCGCGGCTCCGGCGCGTCGTGGCCGCCGCGTACGCCGACGCCGGGGCCCACGTGCGGCTCGCGACGTCGGACGGCGCGATGCTCCGCGGGGAGGTCCTGGCCCGGTGGCAGGAGTTCGTCGGCACCGGTGAGCTGCTGCGCTCGGTCGAGCAGGGCGTGGGACGGGTGCGCGACGCCGTCACCGCGTTCTTCCGTGGCACCCCGGTGCAGGCGCCGCGGGTCGAGCAGGCGATCGCCCACGGGCTCACGGCCGTCGTGCTCGACGCCGCGGACGCCGCGGCCGAGCGCACGCACGCCGCGTGGCGGGACGACGCCGCAGGGGCCGCCCTGCTGACCGGGCTCGACCTCGCGCGGGCGTCGACGACGCTGCGTGCCGAGGTCGACGCGCAGGTCCGCGGGTGGCAGGGCGACGTGCTGGAGCTGGTGCGCGAGCAGGGCGCGTCGCGGCGGGGGACCGCGCGCTACCTGTCGTTCGGCGTCAACGCGGCCGGCGTGAGCCTCATGGTGCTGGCGTTCGCGTCCACCGGTGGCCTGACGGGCGTCGAGGTCGGCATCGCCGGCGGCACGGCCGTGGTGGCGCAGAAGCTCCTGGAGGCGGTGTTCGGCGACGACGCGGTCCGGCGGCTGACGGCCGACGCGCGGGACCGGCTCGACACCCGGGTGGCCGGGGTGCTGGCCCGTGAGGCCGAGCGCTACACCGCGCAGCTCGACGCGCTCGGCGCCGCCGACGTCGACGGTGCCGCGCTGCGCGCCGCCGGCCGCGACGTGGAGCGCGCTGCCGGCACCGAGCGGTCGGCGCGACCGGCCGTCACGCCGGCCCGGGCAGCACCCGCGGCAGCGGGCCACGCGCTGCGCGGTGCCGGGGTGCGGTCGTCGGGACCGTCCCGCCGGGAGCGCGGGGACGCGCCCGGCAGCGCCGACCCCGACCTCGCGGACCGGCCCCGGCCCGGCTTCTGGCGACGCCTCCTCGGCGGAGCCGGGCGGGACGGCGCATGAGCCTGCGTCTGGACGAGCGCCTCGCGGCGCTCGACGCCGCGCTGGACGCGGGCGACGGTCGGCTGCCCGGGCCGCTGGTCGCCGACGCGCGCACGGTGCTCGCCCGGGTGCGGGAGCGCGCGGGCCTGTCCGCCGAGCACACCGTGGTCGCGCTCGCGGGGGCCACCGGCTCCGGCAAGTCCTCGCTGTTCAACGCCCTCGTCGGTGCGGACCTCGCCGCCACCGGGGTCCAGCGGCCCACGACGTCGCACCCCCTGGCCGTCGTCGTCGGCGCGGACCCCGACGCGGACGGCCCGACGCGGCTGCTCGACTGGCTCGAGGTGGGGCGGCGCCACGCCCTGCCCGCCGGTCCCGTGGGCCCGCCGGAGGCGCGCGCGGGCTCCCCGGGGCGTAGGGCGCTCCTCGCCGACGGGCTGGTGCTCCTCGACCTGCCCGACCACGACTCCGTCGTCACCGAGCACCGCGGACGGGCGGAGCGTCTCGTCGCCCGTGCCGACCTGCTCGTGTGGGTCGTCGACCCGCAGAAGTACGCCGACGCGGCCCTGCACGAGCGCTACCTGGTCCCCCTGGCGGGGCACGACGACGTCGTCGTGCTCGTCCTCAACCAGGCCGACCGGCTGGCCGCGGGGGAGGTCGACGCCGTCCTGCAGGACCTGCGCCGGCTCGCGCGCTCCGACGGTCTCGACCGCGCCCGCGTCGTCGCGGCCTCGGCACGCACCGGCGCGGGCGTGGACGACCTGCGCGACCTCGTCGGGCGAGCCGTCCAGCGGCGCGAGGCGACCAACCAGCGGTTCGGCGCCGACCTGCGCACGGTGGCGCGGGACGTCGTCGAGACCTGCGGCCCCGCGCCGCAGGGGCGTCGGCGGGACGTCGACGCCGACCGGCTGATCGACGCCCTCGAGGACGCCGCCGGGGTGCCCACGGTCGTCCAGGCCGTGCGCCGCTCGGCGGTGCGTCGCGCCGGCGCGCACACGGGTTGGCCGCCCGTCCGGTGGATCTCCCGGCTGCGACCCGACCCGCTGCGGCGCCTGCACCTCGCACCGGGTCCCGCCGCCGCGGCCGACGTCACGCGCACCTCACTGCCGCCGGCCGGTCCCGCGCAGCGGGCGACCGCCGTGACCGCCGTGCGCGACCACACGGACGCCGCGCTCGCGGGCGCGCCCGACGCCTGGGTCCTGGCAGCGCGCTCACGCCTCGACACCGCAGCCCTGCCGGACGCGCTCGACCACGCGGTCGCGCGCACCCACCTGCTGCCGGAGCGGCCGGTGTGGTGGTGGCGGGCCGTCGGCGCCCTGCAGTGGCTGCTGCTCGCGGCCGCCGTGACCGGAGGGCTGTGGCTCGCCGGGATCGCGGTGCTCGCGTACCTGCAGCTGCCCGACCCGGTCACCCCGGTGTGGGGGCCCGCGCCCGCGCCGACGGTCCTGCTGGTCGGTGGCGTGCTCGCCGGTCTGCTCGTGGCGACCGTCGGTGCGCTCGCCGGCCGGCTGGGTGCCCGCGCGCGGGCCCGGGCTGCGCGGCGGCGCCTGCGGGCGTCCGTCGCCGAGGTGGCCGGGCGCCTCGTGCTGACCCCGCTGGCCGCGGAGACCGACGCGTGGGCCACGTGCCGGGCGCAGGCGGCACGCGCCGCCGGTCGGTGAGCGCCGGCGGCACCTGCCGCGGGGTCAGTCCGCGCGCCGCTGCCAGCCGGCGCCGATGCCGGCGGGCCGGTACCCGAGCGCCACGTTGACGGCGAGCATGTGCGCGTTCTCCTGGGCGTTCCAGGTGTGCAGCCGCCGCACTCCCGGCCGCCGGGCGGCGTAGGCGTCGAGGTTGATCGCCTTGACGAGCATGCCGAGGCGGCGCCCGCGGTGGTCGCGCAGCACGAGCGTGTCCTCCTGGAAGGCGAAGGGCACGTCGGTCGCGGGAACGACCAGTACCGTGAACGCCGCCAGCGTGCCCGTCGGCACGTGCTCGGCGGCGGTCAGCAGCGCCCGCAGGTGCTGCTGCTGGTGCTGTCGGAGGTGGTGGCGCACGCGGGCGGCGTCCCACCGGTCCTCGCCGATGTCGTAGTCCGCGCTGGGCGCGTCGGTGCTCATGCGCGTCCACAGCACGGCCAGGGCATCGAGCCACCCGTCGGGGACGTCGTCCCACCAGGTGTGCGTGCGGTAGTCCGGACCGGCGTGCGCCCGTGCGTCGGCGAGCAGGTCCGCGCGCGCGGCCGGGTCGCCCGGCAGCGCCAGGACGGAGTGCCGGGCGACCTGCTCCAGGCGGAACCCGTGCCGGAGCGCGAACCGCACGGCGGGCGCGTCGGCGGGCACCCGACCGGCCCCCGTGGGGGCGTCCAGCACTCCGGGACCGGGCGGCGGCTCCGGTGCGTGCCCGGACCACGCGGCGGCGGTGTGCCGCCCGTGGCGGACCATCACCTGCTCGGCACGTCGCAGCAGCGCCGTCCCGATGCCCTGACGCTCGTGCCCGGGCCGCACCTGCAGCTGGACGTACGCGAGGTGCGTGTTGTCGTGGCGGGGCATCACGACCGTGACGGCACCCAGGACGTCGTCCGCGCCGGGGGAGTCGGGGCCGTCGTCCGCGAGGGCGACCGCGAGGTGCTGGACCGCGTACTCCTGGTCGACGTAGCGGGGGAGCCGCACCGGCAGCGGCGCCCACAGGTCCGTCCAGCCGTACCGCGCGAGCTCGTGCGCGTGGTCGATGTCGCAGACCGCCTGGTAGGCCCAGACGTCGGGATGGTCGAGGTCGGTGGGTGCGGGTGGGGCGTCGACCACCCGCCAGTCCGTCGTGGTGCCCATCGCCCCACCGTGGCCCTGCCGGGTCGTCGTGCGCGAGCGGATTTCGCCGCACGCGCGTGCCGCGCGAGGATGCTGCGGGCGCCGGGACGGGGCGTCCACCCCGGGACGGAGGACGCATGGCCAGGATCGTGGTGCCGGTGCAGCTGCGCTGGTCCGACATGGACGCGTACGCGCACGTCAACAACGTCGAGATGCTCCGGCTCCTGGAGGAGGCGCGCATCGAGGTGTTCTGGCGCCACCCCGAGGCGCCGGACGGGACGGCTCCCGACGGCGCACGCCCCACGGCCGTGCTCGACGCCGGCCCGGGCGCGCTCACCTCCACGCTGGTCGCCCGCCAGGAGATCCAGTACGTGCGGCCGCTGCCGTACCGGCGCGCACCGGTCGTCGTCGAGCTCTGGATCGGGCACCTCGGCGGGGCGAGCCTCGACGTCTGCTACGAGGTACGCGACGCGCCGTCGACGGTGGAGGGCTCGGTCGCGTTCGCCGTCGCGACGACGACGATCGTGCTGGTCGACACCGCGACCGGGGCGCCGCGCCGCCTGACCGCGGACGAGCGCGCCGTGTGGACGCCGTTCGTGGAGGCTCCGGTCGTCATCCGCCGTCGCGCCTGAGGTCGGAGCGGGCGCGCTCGGCGCGCTCGGCGGCGCGGGCGACGTTGCGCTGCATGCCACCGAACACGACGCCGTGGAACGGGTACACCGCCCACCAGTAGAGCTGCCCCGCGAGCCCGTGGGGGTGGAACAGCGCGCGCTGGGCGAAGACCACGGGCGCTCGCCGCCACGCGGCGGGGTCCCACGTCGCGTCGTCGCCGCTGCCCACCCGGTCGTCCCTCGTGTCCGCGTCGACGTCCTCGACGGGCTCGACGCGCAGCTCGAGCCACGCCAGGCCGGGCAGCCGCATCTCGGCGCGCAGCCGCAGGACCCGTCCGGGCTCGATCTGCTCGACCCGCCAGAAGTCCACGGCGTCGTCGATGAGCAGGCGTGCGGGGTCCCGGCGGCCCCGCCGCAGGCCGGGCCCGCCCACGACGCGGTCGACCAGCCCACGCGCCCGCCAGGCCAGCTCCCAGGAGTACCAGCCGCGCTCACCGCCCACGGCCTCGACGACGCGCCACAGCGCAGCGGGCGAGGCGTCGACCAGGACCCGCCGCTCGTCGACGTACAGCGAGCCGCCCGCCCACTCCGGGTCCGACGGCAGGGGGTCGCTGGGTGCGCCCGGGGCGGCGGCGGACGACCAGCGGGTGCTGACGCTGGCGCCCTGGACGCGGGCCAGCGCGAGCCGGACCGCACGGTCGAACCCGACGAGGCCGCCGGGCGGGTCGGGCACGAGGGCGGCCACGTCGTGCTCGTCGCAGACGACCTCGTGGACGAGGGACTCGACCAGCGGCCGCGCGAGCCCGCCGGGGACCGGCGTCACCAGCGAGACCCACAGGCTCGACAGGCGGGGCGAGAGCACCGGCACGGGCACGATGATCCGCCGCGGCAGGCCGGCGATGCGGGCGTAGCGCTGCATCATCTCCCGGTACGTCAGGACGTCGGGGCCGCCGATGTCGAAGGCGCGGGACACGTCCGGCGGCATGGCGGCCGAGCCGACGAGGTAGCGCAGCACGTCCCGGATCGCGATCGGCTGGATGCGGTTGGACACCCACTTCGGCACGGTCATGGCCGGCAGCCGCTCGGTGAGGTAGCGCATCATCTCGAACGACGCCGACCCGGACCCGAGGATCACCGCCGCGCGCAGCACCGTGGTCGGCACGCCCGACGCGAGCAGGATCTCGCCGACCTCGGTGCGTGAGGCCAGGTGCGGCGAGAGCGTCTCACCCTGCGGGGAGAGCCCGCCCAGGTAGACGATCCGCCCGACGCCCGTCGCGCGCGCGGCGTCCGCGAAGGTCTGCGCGGTGTGCCGGTCACGCTCCTCGAAGGTGCGGCCCGTGCCGAGCGAGTGGATGAGGTAGTACGCGACGTCGGTCCCGGCGAGCGCCGCACGGATCTGCTCGGGCTCGGCGGCGTCGGCCGCGACCACCTCGACGTCGTCGTACCAGGGCCGGCCGCGCAGCCGGTCGGGGTGACGCGCCAGGGCCCGCACGCGGTACCCCGCGGCGAGCAGCTCGGGCACCAGCCGACCCCCGACGTAGCCGGTGACTCCGGTGACGGCGACGAGCGGGGCGTCCGGTCGCGGCCGGCCGTCGGGTCCGAGCCCCGGCACGAGGCCGTCGAGGGTGCGGGCGACGGGCTCGGGGGCCAGGTCCGGCTCCGGCGCGGTGCCCGGCGGCACGTCGGTGCTGTCGCTCATCCGGGAAGTCTGCGGCCGCCACGGGCGGGCCGCACGTCGTGGCGGGATCAGGACGTCAGCAGGGCCAGGGTGCGCTTCTCGGCGACCTGCTGGGAGCGGGTCGGGGCGATGGTCTCGCCGCGTTCCCACAGGTCGATCACCCGGGGGTCGATGTAGGAGCCGCGCGCGACGGTCGGGGTGTTGCCGAGCTCCTCGGCGACGTCCTTGACGACGGCCGTGAGCACGCGGCGCCGTGCCCGCTCGCTGCGTGGGGCGGGACCGGCCGCGGCCAGACCGCGTGCGGCCAGGACGGTGGCGTGCCACGTGCGGAAGTCCTTGGGCGTCGCCTCCCCGAGGCGGTCGCGCACGTAGCGGCCGACGTCCGCGCTCGTGACGTCGTGCCAGCCCGCCGCGTCCCGCCACGCGAGCAGCTCGGGGCTGTCGTCGCGGCGGCGCAGCAGCACCCGGACGAGCTCGGCGACGACCTCGTCGTCGACGACCGTGTCCCGCACCTGCCCGGACTTGGCGGGGAAGAGCAGGTGCACGGCCCCCGGTGCGCCGTCCGCGTCGGGCAGCACCCGCACGTGCTCGCGCCGCAGGGTCGCGAGCCCGAACGACCCGTGGCGGCGGGTGTAGCCCTCGGTGCCGACGCGCAGGTAGGCGCGGTCGAGCAGGCGGAACGCGAGCGCCAGCGCCTTGTCCCGCGGCATCCCGTCGAGCGCCAGGTCGGCCCGGACGCGCCGGCGGGCGGCGGGCAGCCGGCGGGCCACGTCCAGCACGTGCTCGTGCTTCAGCCGCGCGCGCCGCGCGTGCCACTGCAGGTGGTAGAGGTACTGGCGGCGCTCGGCGTCGTCCAGCCCGGCCGCCTGGATGTGACCGTGGGGCCACGGGCTGATCCACACCTCGCGCCAGGCCGGGGGGATCGCCAGACCCCGGATGCGCTCGAGGTGCTCGATCTCCTCGATGCGACGACGGTCGTGGTCGAGGTACACGAATCCCGCACCCGCGCGGCGCCGGGTCCACCCGGGCTGGTCGATGCGTACCCTGCGGAGCCGAGCCATGCCGGAATCCTCACCCGGGGTGCCGCGCCGCGCACGGCGGGTGCGGGTGAGGCGGCGGCGTCAGTCCGGGACCCGGACCATGCCCTCCTGGGCGATGGAGGCGACGAGCGCGCCGGCGCGGTCGAACACGCGCGCGGCACCGAGCCCGCGACCGCCCTGCGCGCTCGGCGTCGACTGGGAGAACAGCAGCCACTCGTCGACGCGCACGTCGCGGTGCCACCACATCGCGTGGTCGAGGCTCGCCATGGACAGCCCCGGGGTCGCCCACGGGCGGCCCGCGCGGCGCAGCACCGGCTCGAGCATGATCTGGTCGCACGCGTAGGCGAGCAGCGCGCGGTGCAGCAGCTGGTCGTCCGGCACGGGTCCGCGGGCGCGGGCCCACACGCACTGGCGCCCCAGCGGGGACTCGGCGTCCGCACGCAGGTAGATCGGCCCGTCGACGTGCCGCAGGTCGAACGCCGACTCCTGCGCCCAGAAGCGGGCCATGGGGTGGTCGACGTCCCCGAGGGCGTCCAGCGCCGAGCCCACGTCCTCGGGGTCCGGCACCTCGGGCGCGTCCTCGGCGTACTCGATGCCGGGTTGCTGCTCCTGGAACGACGCGATCATCGACAGGATCGGTGACCCTCCCTGCTGCGCGTGGGTGCGCCGGGCGGAGAAGGACCGGCCGTCGCGCAGCCGCTCGACGGCGAACCCGATGGGCGCGGCGTCGTCGCCGGGTCGCAGGAAGTACCCGTGCAGCGAGTGCGGCAGGCGCCCGTCCGGGACGGTGCGTCCCGCGGCGAGCAGCGCCTGCGCGAGCACCTGACCGCCGAACACGCGGCCCTGCGGCTGCGGCAGGCTCAGGCCCTCGAACGTGTCGGGCTGCTGCGGGTCGGGCGTCAGGTCGAGGGCGCGCAGGACGGCCCGGACGGGGTCGTGGCTCGCGGCGGGCAGCGTCATCGTCAGTCCTCGAAGGTGTTGAGCATCGAGTGGGCCGCGCGTTCCAGGTAGTCCCAGAGCTCGGCGCGGTGCAGGGGGGCGAGGTCCAGGGAGTCGACGGCGGTGCGCATGTGGCGCAGCCACCGGTCCCGGGCGTCGGGGTTCACCTTGTACGGGGCGTGCCGCATGCGCAGCCGCGGGTGCCCGCGCTGCTCCGAGTAGGTCGTGGGGCCGCCCCAGTACTGCTCGAGGAAGAGCGTGAGCCGCTCCGCTGCGGGGCCGAGGTCCTCCTCGGGGTACATCGGCTGGAGCACCGGGTCCGCCGCGACGCCCCGGTAGAACTCGTCGACCAGCCGCACGAACGTCTCGTGCCCACCCACGGCGGCGTAGAACGAGTCGTCTCTCACGCCGTCCATCCTCACACGCAGGGACGTGCGGTCCCGCGGGCCGCGGGTGTGGGCCGCGCCACGCCGCCGACCGGCGCGACGCGGCTCACAGGCCCAGCTCCTCCAGGACCGGCAGGCCGGCGCGGACCGCGGCGCGCGCGTCGGCGGCGCTCGAGGAGTCGGCGGCGCGGCGTGCGAGCACGCGGCACGTCGCGAGGTCGGTGGCCGCGAGGACGGCGGCGACGTCCGGCAGGGCGCGCGGCGTCATCGACAGCGAGGTCACGCCCAGGCCGACGAGCACGACGGCCAGCGCCGGGTCGGCCGCGGCCTCGCCGCACACCCCGACCGGTCGCGCCTGCGCGGCGCCGCCCAGCGCCGTCGCCTCGACCAGGCGCAGCACCGCCGGCTGCCACGCGTCCGACAGCCCGGCCACCGCCCCGAGCAGCCGGTCGGCCGCCATCGTGTACTGCGTGAGGTCGTTGGTGCCGATGCTCGCGAACTGCGCGTGCGCCAGCAGCGGGCCGGCGAGCAGGGCCGCGCTCGGCACCTCCACCATGATCCCCGCCGTCGTCAGGCCGTGCCGGGCGCACGCGGCGACGAACCGCTCGGTCTCGTCGACGGTCGCGACCATCGGCGCCATCACCCAGGTGGTCGTGCCGGGGTGCGCGGCGGCGGCGCGTGCGATGGCCGTGAGCTGGTCCTCGAGGACCTCGGGCCGCTCCTGCGCGACGCGCAGTCCGCGCACGCCGAGCGCGGGGTTGGTCTCGGGGGCCGCGTGCAGGAACGGCAGCGGCTTGTCGGCCCCCGCGTCGAGCGTGCGCACGACGACCTTGCGGCCCGTGAACGCGGACAGGACCCGGCCGTACGCGGCGGTCTGCTCGTCGACGTCGGGCGCCTGCGTGCGGTCGAGGAAGGCGAACTCGGTCCGGAACAGGCCCACGCCCTGCGCGCCGGCGTCCGCGGCGGCCTGGGCGTCGGACGGGTCGCCGACGTTCGCGAGCAGCTCGACGCGGTGCCCGTCGGCGGTGCGCCCGTCGCCGTCGAACGTCCGGGTCGCGCCCGCCAGCGCGCGCACGCGGCGCACCGCGTCGTCCGACGGGTCGGGGGTGACGGTGCCCGTCGCGCCGTCGACCAGCAGCAGGGTGCCCTCGGCGAGGTCGAGGACGCCCCCGGCCGCCACGACCGCGGGGATGCCGCGCGACCGCGCGAGGATCGCGGTGTGCGACGTCGGTCCGCCGGCGGCCGTGACGACGGCCACCACGCGCTGGGGGTCGAGCGTCGCGGTGAGCGCCGGGGCGAGGTCGTGCGCGACGAGCACGTAGGGGTGCGCCCGCACGGGGATCCCGGGCGCCTGCTGACCGGTGAGGTGGGCGACCAGCCGGTCGCGGACGTCGACGACGTCGCGCACGCGCTCGGCCATGTAGCCCCCGAGTGCCTCGAGCTGTGCCGAGACCGCCTCGGCGGCCTCCCAGACGGCGCGCTCGGGCACCAGGTGCTCGTCGTGCACGCGCTGCTGCGCGTCGGCGACGAGGGAGGGGTCGGCCGCCATCGCGGCGGCGGCGTGCAGCAGCGCCGCGCTGTCGCCCTCCGCGGCGAGCGCGGCGGCCTCGAGCTCGTCCTGCACGGCCTGCGCCGAGCGGGCGACGCGTTCCGCGGCGGCCTGCCGGTCGGCACCCGGTGGCAGGCGTCGCCCGGCGGGCGGCTCGGCGACGGCGTCGGGCAGGCGGACGGCAGGGCCGACCGCACGCCCCGGGCTCACGCCGATGCCGACGACGCGCGTGGTGCCCACCCGGACCTCCTCGGTGACCGCCGGCGGGAGGAGCGGGTGCGGGTGCCTCCGCCGTCGTCGCCGTGCCCCCGCAGTCTGTCGCGTGCGCTCACGCCGGGCCAACGACGACACGCGCGCGTGGCGCGCGGCGCCACCCCGGCGGGGCGCGGGGGCGCCGCCCGCCGGGACGGCGGTAGCCTGGGACCGAGACGACGACACCCGGGGAGAGCCATTGAGCAAGGCACAGCAGATCCTGGCCGCACTGGGTGGGGAGGCGAACGTCGTCGACCTCGAGCCGTGCATCACGCGGCTGCGGGTCGAGGTCGGTGACGCGCAGCTCGTGGACGAGGCGGCGCTGAAGGCGAGCGGGGCGTTCGGCGTCGTGCGCTCGGGCCGCATCGTGCAGGTCATCGTCGGCCCCGAGGCCGACAACCTGGCCGCCGAGCTCGACCACCTGCGCTGATCGCGACGCCCGCGTGAGCGTGCTGCGGCTCACGAGCCCCGTGCCCGGCGTCGTGCGCCCGCTGGCGGACGTCCCGGACCCCGTGTTCGCCGAGCAGATGGTCGGCCCGGGGGTCGCGGTGGAGCCGGACCGCACGGGCCGGCAGGACGTCCTCGCTCCCTGCGACGGCGTCGTGGGTGCGCTGCACCCCCACGCGTTCGCCCTCGAGCTCGACGACGGCCGGGCGGTGCTCGTGCACGTCGGGATCGACACCGTCACCCTCGCCGGCCTCGGGTTCGACCTGCACGTCGAGCGCGGTCGACGCGTGCGGGCGGGCGACCGCGTCCTCAGCTGGTCGCCGGTCGACGTCGCCGCTGCCGGCCTGTCGACGGTGTGCCCGGTGATCGCGCTGCAGGCGGACGCCGCGGACCTGACGTCCCTGGTCGCCCACGGTGCGCACGTCGCGGCCGGGCACGACCTCCTGGGGTGGGCCGGGCCCTGACGACCGGTCAGGCCGACGTGGTCCGCGGCGGGTCGCCCGGCTCGACGGCCTCGTGGACGGGGGTGTCGTGGGGGTCCCGCGGCGGCGCGGAATCGGTGGGCTCGTCGGTGGGGACCGCGGCGTCGTCCGCCGAGGGTGCGGCGTCCGCGTCTGCGTCCGTGGGTGAGTCCGCGGTCGTCGTCGGCCCGCCCCCCGTGCGCTCGCGGTGCGCCGTGAGCGCGTCGCGCTGACCCGCCAGGGGCACCCCGGCGCGCTCCAGCGTGCGGCGCACGGCGACCCGCAGGTGCCGGGCGACCTCCCACTGCATCGCCGGCGCGGTGCGCACGGACAGCCGCAGGCCGACGGCGTCCGCCGCCAGCTTCTCCGCGCCCGTGACCGTCGGTTCGCCCTGCAGGTAGGCGCCGACCAGCGGGTCGCCGGCCACGTCGCGGGCGGCCTCCTCCAGCAGGCCGCGCGCCTCGTCCAGGTCGACGAAGTAGTCGACGTCGACCTCGACCACGGCCGTGCTGAAGCCCTGCGTCTTGTTGCCCACGCGGATCATCGAGCCGTTCGGCACGTACCAGAGGGTGCCGTCGCCGTCGCGCAGCTTGGTCACGCGCAGCCCGACGGCCTCGACGGTGCCCGTCGCCGGGCCCACGTCGACCACGTCGCCGACGCCGTACTGGTCCTCGAGCAGCATGAACAGCCCGGACAGGAAGTCCTTGACCAGGCTCTGCGCGCCGAAGCCGACGGCGACGCCGACGATGCCGGCGGACGCGATGAACGGCGCGAGGTTCACCCCGAGCGCGTCGAGCACGAGGATCGCGGCGATCGACCCGACCACGATCGAGGAGGTCGAGCGCAGCACCGAGCCGATGGTGCGGGCGCGCTGCGCGCGCCGCGCACTGGCCAGCGGGTTCGCCTTGAGCAGCACGGAGCCGACCTCGGAGCGGCCCAGCGGGCGCAGCACGCCGCGCTCCGTGACCGGGTCGCCCTCCGCCACGTGCTTGGTGATGCCCGCGATGGCGCGGCGCAGCACGAGCAGCACGATCGCGCTGACGACGACGATGAGGACGATGCGCAGGGGGACGCCGACGAACCACTCGCCCCAGGAACCGGCCCAGTCTCCCCAGCTCTCCCCCTTCTCCGGGCTGACTCCCGGCGGTGTCGGGGAGCTCGTGGCCACCGCCGGGTCCGTCGCGAGGAAGGCCGTGAGCAGCGCCGCGGTGCTCACCGCGCCACCGCCGCGAGCAGCCCCGTCCGGTCGGCGACGAACTGCAGCTGCTCGACCGACAGCCCGATCGTGCGCGACAGCGCGCGCGCCCCGTGCCCGACGCCGATCTCCCGCCGGACCAGCACAGGTCGCTCGTCGGGGTCCGACGTGGTCGCGGCCTGCAGGGCCGCCGCCAGCTTGCGGGCGTGCAGCGGGTCGACGCGCGAGTCGCCCTCGAACACCGTGAACAGCACGGCGGGGTACGCGGTGCCGTCGACGACCCGGTGGTAGGGGGAGTAGCCGAGCAGCCAGCCCAGCTCCTCGGGGTCGTCCGCGTCCCCGTACTCCTCGGTCCACGTCACACCGAGCCCGAAGCGCTGGTAGCGGACCATGTCCAGCAGCGGCGCGGAGCACACGGCCGCCGCCCACAGGTCGGGTCGCTGCGTCACGGCCGCACCGACGAGCAGGCCGCCGTTGGACCCGCCCCAGCACGCGAGCATGTCCGTGGTCGTCCAGCCCTCGGCCACGAGGTGCTCGGCGACCGCGTGGAAGTCGTCGAACACGTTCTGCTTGTGCGCGCGCATGCCCGCGCGGTGCCAGTCCTCGCCCTCCTCGCCGCCGCCGCGCAGGTTCGCCACGACGTACACGCCACCGGCCGCGACCCACGCCAGGGCCGTGGCGGAGAACGCCGGGTCGAGGCTGATCTGGAAGCCGCCGTAGCCGTACAGCACGGTCGGGGACGCGGCCAGCGGCCGTCCCGCGGCGTCGACCAGGTCGGCGCGCGCGAGCACGAAGGCGCGCACGGTCGTGCCGTCGGTGCTCGTGACCTCGATCTGCTGCGTGCGGACGGCCGGCAGGTCGGGCAGCGCCCCGGGGGGCGCGGCCCACAGGGTGACCGCGCCCGTCGTCGCGTCGTACCGGTGCACGTGCGGCACCGTCACGTGGTCCGTGTAGGAGAACCAGACGTCCGGGCCGCCCTCGGGGCGGGTGACCAGCCCGGACACCGAGCCCAGCCCGGGCAGCGGCACCTCGCCCGTGCGGGCGCCGGTGCGCGGGTCGTGGACGGTGACCTCGCTGACCGTGTGGCGGCGCCACGCCGCGAGCAGGGCTGTCGGGCGCGTCGGGTCGCCGTCGTCGACCAGGGCGACGTCCTCGAGCACCGCGACGTCGTCCTGGGCGAGCAGCGTCACCCAGTGCTCGACACCCGGTGCCGCGGGGTCCGTCACGGCGAGCCGACCGCGGGGCGCGTCGAGGTCGGTGTGCACGTACAGCCGGCCGTCGCGGCCCACCCACGCGCCGACCTCGGCGTCCAGCCCCACCGCGACCTCGACGAACGCCGGCGCCTCGTGCGCGCCGGGGGCGGTGAGGTCCGCGATCCAGACGTCCGTGCGGGGCGCGGTGCCGGCGGCGGCGGACACGAGCAGCCAGCGCCCGTCGCGGCTCACCTGCACGCCGTAGTAGTTCGTCATCGCGAGCCCGGCGCCGAACACCTCGACGTCCTGCTCCGCCGGGGTGCCGACGCGGTGCAGCCACACCCGGCGGTGGTACTGCTGCTCGTCGGCCGGCACCAGGTCCGCCGCGAGGCGGCGCACGTAGTAGAACGCCTCGCCGCCCGGCAGCCAGGCCACGGGGGAGTAGCGCGCGCGGTCGATCGGCCCGTCGACGAGCGCACCGGTCGCGACGTCCAGCACGTGCAGGACGCTCTCCTCGGTGCCGCCGTGCGACACCTGGTACGCGAGCAGGTCGCCCTCCTTGGAGGGCTGCCAGGCGTCCAGCGTCGTCGTGCCCGTCGCGTCGAGGCCGAGCGGGTCGATCAGCACCCGCTCGTGCGGCGTCCCGTCGTCACCCGGCTCGGCGACGACGACGACCGCGTGCTCCTGGTCGCCGGTGCGCCGGGAGAAGAACCGCCGGTCGCCGCGCCACGCGGGGGCCCCGACGAACCCCGCACCGAGCAGCGCCCGCAGGTGGGCGGGCAGCGCGTCGTCGGCGAGCGGGGTGCCGGCGACCCGTGCGGACAGGCCGGTGCGGTACGCGGCGTACAGGTCGTCCTGCGCGGCCGACCAGCGGCGGGTGCGCTCGTCGTCGGAGTCCTCGAGGGCCCGGTACGGGTCGGCCACGCGGTGGCCGTGCAGGTCCTCGACGAGGTCGGTGCGCGGTGCCGGGGGGTAGGCGGCGGCCGTCGGTACAGGACTCGGGGTGGTACGGGGAGCAGGCTCGGTCGTCACGACGCCCCAGGCTACGTGGATCCGCGGTGCCGCAGCGCGCGCACCCGCGGCGTGCTCCCTCGACGCGGCGCGTCAGCGGGAGATCGGGACGGGCAGGTCCGTGACCTCGTCCTGGGCGACGTCCTGCAGGGCGCCGGTCGCGCTCACCGCGACCGTGTGCCGCCGGATCGTCCCGCCGTCCTGGACCCAGGCGACCACGTCGAAGCCGTCGGCCGTGGGCGTGGCCGTCGTCGCGGCGATCCGGCCCTCGAGCGTGGCACGGGCGGCGTCGACCGCTGCCTGCGCGTCGGTGTCGAGCCGGGGGCGCAGCTGCACGTCATCGAAGGACGCGATGCGCTGCGACCACTGCCGGAACGACCGCGTCGCGTCCAGGTACGTGTCGACGACCGCGACCGCGGTCGTGGCGTCCTCGACGCGCACGTCGGCCTGCGCGAGGAGGTCGCGGAACGCCTCCGGTGCCCCTGCGAGCACCAGGGCCTCGTCCTCGTCCGACAGCGCGACGTACGCCCGGGACCCGTGCGACCCGTCGCGTGCCAGCACGTCCAGCACCTGCCAGCCCGCCAGCCACGGGGTGTCGAGCGGCGTGAGGGTCGTCCCCGCGGCCGCCACCAGGTCCGCGAGGGCGGGGTCGTCCGTGCGCAACGCGTCGGCCAGTCGGGTGCTCACATCGCCCTCCGGGGGGCCGTCGGTGGTGGGGGAGGCGCCGGTGGACGCGGCGGTCGTCGGTGTCGCCGTCGGTGCCGTGGCGCCCGCGTCGCACGCGCCCAGCGCCAGCAGCGCGCCGAGCGCGACGGCCGTCCCGGCCGTCGCACGGTGGTGGATGGTGCGTCGCACGCCTGCTCCTCGTCCCGTCGTCCGTCGCGTCACGCTAGTCCCTGCCTCAGTGCCTGTCGTCCCACGCGGAGCCGTAGTAGTCCTCGTAGGTGTCGCCGGTGGTGGACGTGACGAACGTGCCGTCGGTGAACAGGTCGCGGACCGCGGCGAACGCCGCGTCACGGGCCTGCTGCTCGCTGCGACCGGCCGTCACCGCCGCGTCGTACGCGTCCCAGTAGGTGTCGTCCGAGATGTCGGTGGGCATGCTCACGCCCTGGTCCTCGAGCTCGCGTGCCGCGACGATCTCGTCGACCACGCCTCGCGTCTCCTCGTCGAGCATGCCGTTGACGTAGTCGTCCCGGCTGTCGCCGTGGACGTCCGGGCTGCTGCCGTCGGCGTCGCTGCGCGCGTGGTTCGCCTCGTGGACGAGGGTGCGCACCGTCTCCAGCGGCGTGTTGCCCGTGTCGACGTACACGTGCTGCCCGTCCCAGTAGGACCCGCTGCTGCTGTCGCGGACCTCGATGCCGTTGTCCGCGAGCCACTGCAGCATCTCCCGGCCGCGCTCGGTCAGCAGCAGGGTCCGCACCGTCTCCGAGTCGGGGTCCAGACCCTCGGGGATCGTGACGCCGTCCACGACGGGCAGGCCGTTGGCGGGGTCCGTCGGGTGCCCCGTCGGGGTGGCCGTGGGGGTGGACGTGGGCTCCTCGGTGGGCTCGTCGGGGCAGAACCAGCCGAGCGTGGAGCACCACCAGCCCGGCTCGTCGTCCTGCTCCTGCTCGTCCTCGTCCTCGTCCTCGTCGTCCGAGCAGAACCACCCGACGTTCGTGCACCACCAGCCGGGCTCGTCGCCGTCGGGGGCCCGGCCGTCGGGGGCGCCCGGAGTCCCGGCGCCGCAGTCGGCCTGCCCCATCGAGGTGATCTCGCAGACGAGTCGGGCCACGAGCGCGCGCCCCACGGGGCTCACGGCCAGCACCAGGGCCGCGACCAGCGCGACGACGACGAGCACGACGCCGAGGTACTCCGTCGTCGCCTGCCCGAGGTCGCGCGGCGGCACGCCGTCCGGCCGGCCGGCGGCAGGGCGTTCCCTCCGCGCCCCGTCCGCCGGCCGTCCGGACGCCCCCGGGGCGCTCCTCACCGTCATGGCACCAGCCTGCGCGCCACCGACGCGCGCGCCCAGGGTCCGGGGGCACGCGTCCGCCCGGCACGACGTGGGCCCCCGGGCCCTGCGTCCAGCCGCGCGGCGCACCCTCTGGCAGGATCGAGCCGTGCCCCAGACGACCACTCACGATGACCTGTGGCGGCTCGCCGCTGCCTACGACGTCGTGCCCGGGTACCGGGGGCACGACGGGCAGGACCACGAGGCCAGCGACGAGACGGTCGTGCGCGTGCTCGCGGCCCTCGGTGTCGACGCCTCGTCGCCGCAGCGGATCGCGCTGGCGCTCGCGAACGTCGAGCACATGCCGTGGCGCCGCGTGCTGCCGCCGGTCGTCGTGGTGCGGCAGGGCGCGTCGGCGCACGTGCCGGTGCACGTGACGCACGGCGACCCCGTCGACGTGTGGGTCGAGCTCGACCCGGAGGCGGGCGGGGGTCGGCGCGACCTCACGCAGGTCGACGTCGTCGTGGAGCCGCGCACCGTCGACGGCCGCCTCGTGGGTCGCGCCACGTTCGCCCTGCCGGACGACCTGCCGCTCGGGTGGCACGAGGTCCGGGCGGACGGACCCAGCGCGCACGCCCACAGCCCGCTGGTGGTCACCCCGCAGCGGCTCGAGCTGCCCGAGCGCGTGCGCCGGGGCGGCGTCTGGGGGCTCATGGCGCAGCTGTACTCGGTGCGCTCGCGCACGTCGTGGGGCGTGGGGGACCTCGCCGACCTCGCCGAGCTCGGCTGGCTCGCGGCCCACCGCTGGGGCGCGGACTTCGTGCTCGTCAACCCCCTGCACGCGGCCGAGCCCGTCGAGCCGCTGACGCCCAGCCCGTACCTGCCGACGACGCGGCGCTTCGTCAACCCGCTGTACGTGCGGGTGGAGGACGTGCGCGAGACCGCGTACCTGTCGGCGGCGGACCGCGCGCTCGTCGAGTGGGCGGCGGAGCCGGTGCTCGCCCTCGACGCCGATCCCGGCCCCCTCGACCGCGACGCCGTCTGGGCTGCCAAGCGGGCGGCGCTCGAGGTCGTGCACGCGCATCCCCGCTCGGCGGCCCGGCAGGCGGCGTTCGACGCGTTCGTCGAGGAGGAGGGCGAAGGGCTGCGCGAGTTCGCGCTGTGGTGCGCGCTCGTGGAGCGCCACGGCCCCGCGGACGGCTGGCCCGCGGACCTGCACGACCCGCTGTCCGACGCGGTCGCCGCCGCCGCTGTCGAGCTGGCCGACCGGGTGGTCTTCTGGTCGTGGCTGCAGTGGGTCGCCGACGAGCAGCTCGAGCGTGCCCAGCGCGTCGTGCGCGAGGGCGGCATGGCGCTGGGGATCATGCACGACCTGGCCGTGGGGGTGCACCCCGAGGGCGCGGACGCGTGGGCGCTGCGCGACGTCCTGGCGACCGGGGCGTCGGTGGGCGCGCCGCCCGACATGTACAACCAGCAGGGCCAGGACTGGTCGCAGCCGCCGTGGCACCCCGAGGCCCTGGCCCGTGCGGCCTACCGTCCGTACCGGGACATGCTCCGCACGGTGCTGCGGCACGCGGGGGCCATCCGCATCGACCACGTCATCGGCCTGTTCCGGCTGTGGTGGGTGCCCGTGGGCAACAGCGCCAAGGACGGCGCCTACGTGCGGTACGACCACGACGCGCTCATCGGGATCCTCGCGCTGGAGGCCCACCGGGCGGGTGCCGTCGTCATCGGGGAGGACCTGGGCACGGTCGAGCCGTGGGTGCGGGACTACCTGTCCGAGCGGGGGATCCTCGGGACGTCCGTGCTGTGGTTCGAGCAGGAGCACGACGGCCGTCCCCGCCCGCCGGAGACGTACCGCGAGCTGACGCTGGCGACGGTGACGACGCACGACCTGCCCCCGACTGCCGGGTACCTCGCGGGGGAGCACGTCACCCTGCGCGACCGGCTGGGTCTGCTGTCCGAGCCGGTGGCCACCGTCCGTGCGCACGCCGCCGCCGAGCGCGACCGCATGCTCGACGCGCTGCGCGAGCGTGGGCTGCTGGGCCACGACCCCTCGGAGCGCGAGGTGGTGGAGGCCCTGCACCGCTGGATCCGTGCCACGCCGTCCGTGCTGCTGGGTGTCTCGCTGGTCGACGCGGTCGGGGAGCGCCGCGCGCAGAACCAGCCCGGCACCGACCAGGAGTACCCCAACTGGAAGGTGCCGCTCGCCGACGGCACCGGACGGCTGGTGCTCCTCGACGACCTGTTCACCCACGCGCGCGCACAGTCGCTCGCCGACGCGATGGGCGAGTGAGCCGGCCCCTGCACCGCGTGCGGGTGGTCGGGACGTCCGGCGCGGGCAAGACGACGTTCGCACGTCGCCTGGCACGTGCGCTGGACGCCCCGCACGTCGAGCTCGACGAGGTGTTCTGGGGACCCGGCTGGGTCAAGCGCGACGCCGAAGAGGCGCGTGCCGAGCTGCGGGCACGGACCGCCGGGCCCCGCTGGGTCGTCGACGGCAACTGGGACTCCCGCCTCGACGGCGCGCTGGACCACGCGGACACGATCGTCTGGCTGGACCACCCGCGGCGCACCGTCATGGCCCGTGTCGTGCGCCGCACGCTCTGGCGCGGTCTGACGCGGCGCGAGCTGTGGCACGGCAACCGGGAGACGCTCGCGAACCTGCGCAGTGCCGACCCGCACCGCAACATCGTCCTGTGGGCGTGGCACCACCACCCGGTCGTCACGGAGCGGTACGCGGCCCGGGCGCAGGCCCCGGGGTCGGACGTCGTCCGGCTGCGTGGCCCGCGCGCGGCGGAACGGTGGCTGCGCGCGCTGGAGACGGGCGCCCGCCGGCGCTCCTGAGGGCCCGGGCCCGCCGCCGGCACCCACCGACCGTGCCCGCCGGCCGGAGGGACGACGACGGCCGGGCGCGAGCGCACCCGGCCGTCGTGACCCGTCAGGCGCGGCGGCGGTCGGCCTCCTGCGCGGCGAGCGCCCGGCGCACGCCGTCGCGGGACTCCACCACGAGGCGGCGCAGCGCCGCGGGTGCGTCCGGGTGCGACGCGAGCCAGGCGTCGGTGGCCCCCAGGACGTCGACGCGCGGGTCGTCCGCCAGGGGCGTCGGGTAGAGCCCGAGCACCACGTTCTGCGCCATCTCGTTCGTCTTGTCGGCCCAGACCCGCTCGAGGTCCGCGAAGTACGCCTCGACCCACGGCACGAGCAGCGTCGTGTCGTGCACGCGCGTGAACCCGCCGATCGTCGCGGCCTGCAGCGCGTTCGGCAGGTCGTCGCCCGTGACGACGGCAGCCCAGGCGCGCTCCTTGGCCTCGGCCGTCGGGACGGCGGCACGCGCGGCCGCCGCGGCGCGCTGCCCCGTGGCCGTCGGGTCGGCGGCCTGCTGGGCCGCGACGTCGGCGTCGCCGGCGCGTCCGCCCGCGACGAGCGCCGTCAGCAGCTCCCAGCGCAGGTCGGTGTCGACCGTCAGGCCCTCGAGGGTGCGCCGGCCGTCGAGGAGCTCGGTGACCGCGTCGAGCTGGGCGGCGGTGCGCGACCGGGCCGCGAACGCCTTGACGAGCTGCAGCTGCTGGTCGGAGCCGGCCGTGGCCGCCTGCGCCAGCTCGAGCAGCCGGTCGGCCGCCGCGGTCACGGTGGCCTCGCGGTGCTCGGGCGCCACGTACAGGTCCAGCGTCGTCGCGAGCTGGCGCAGCAGCACCAGGATCACGGACGAGTCGGTCTCGTGGGCGATGTTGCCGAGGACGAGGTCCACGAAGTCGCGGCCGGGTGTCTCCCCGTCCCGCGTGGCGTCCCACGCCGCGTTCCAGACCAGCGTCCGCGGCAGCGAGTCGGTGAACCGGTCGAGGTGGGCCACGGCCGTCGCCAGCGAGCGGGGGTCGAGGCGGACCTTGGCGTACGCGAGGTCGTCGTCGTTCACCAGCAGCAGCGCGGGGCGCCGCACACCGACCAGCTCGGGGACCTCGGTGCGAGGGCCGTCGACGTCGAGCTCGACGTGCACCGTGCGGACCAGCCGCGCGTCGTCGCCGTCCCCGACCAGGTCGTAGCCGCCGACCGCGAGCCGGTGCGGGCGCTGCACCGGGTGCTCGTCCGGGACCTCCTGCAGGACGGCGAAGGACGTGACGACGTCGTCCGCGTCGACCTCGACGTCCGGGCGCAGCAGGGTGACGCCCGCCTGCTCGAGCCACAGGGCCGACCACGCGGACAGGTCGCGGCCGCTCGTGGTCTCCAGCTCGGTCAGGAGGTCGTGCAGCTGGGTGTTGCCCCAGGCGTGACGCGCGAAGTAGGCGCGCACCCCCGCGAAGAACTGCTCCTGGCCGACCCACGCGACCAGCTGCTTGAGCACCGACGCGCCCTTGGCGTACGTGATGCCGTCGAAGTTGACCTCCACGTCCTCCAGGTCGCGCATGTCCGCCACGATGGGGTGCGTCGAGGGCAGCTGGTCCTGGCGGTAGGCCCAGGACTTCTCGAGCGAGGAGAACGTGGTCCACGCGCTGGTCCACGGCGTGGCCTCGGCCGTCGCGAGCGTCGAGACGTACTCGGCGAACGACTCGTTGAGCCACAGGTCGTCCCACCAGCGCATCGTCACGAGGTCGCCGAACCACATGTGCGCCAGCTCGTGCAGGATCGTCACCGCGCGCCGCTCGACCGTGGCGTCGGGCACCTTGGAACGGAACACGTACGACTCGAGGAACGTGACCGCGCCGGCGTTCTCCATCGCACCCGCGTTGAACTCCGGCACGAACAGCTGGTCGTACTTGGCGAACGGGTACGGGTGACCGAAGCGCTCCTCGTAGAACGCGAAGCCCGCCCGGGTGATGTCGAGGATGTTGTCGGTGTCCAGGTGCTGGGCGAGCGACGACCGGCAGTAGACCCCGAGCGGGATCGTGCGCCCGTCGCTGCTCGTCAGCTCGCCGTGCTCGCCGTGGTACGGGCCCGCGACGACCGCGGTGATGTACGACGAGATGCGCGGGGTCGTCTCGAAGCGCCAGGTCGCGGTGCCCTCGTCGCGGCCGCCGTTGAGGTTGCGCCCGCCCTCCACGCGCTGCGGCATGCCGAGCTGCGGGTAGTTCGAGACCACGGTCCAGTGCGCGGGCGCGGTCACCGTGAACGTGAAGGTCGCCTTGAGGTCCGGCTGCTCGAAGACCGCGAACACCCGGCGGGAGTCGGCGACCTCGAACTGGCTGTACAGGTACACCTCGTCGTCGACGGGGTCGACGAACCGGTGCAGGCCCTCACCGGTGTTCATGTACGCGCACTGCGCGACGACCGTCAGCTCGTTCTCGTCCGCGAGCCCGGCCAGCTCGATCCGGGAGTCTGCCACCACCTGCGCGGGGTCCAGGCTCCGGCCGTTGAGGACCACCTCGTGCACCGTGGGCGCGATCAGGTCGATGAACGTGCTCGACCCGGCCGTCGCCGAGAACCGCACCGTGGTGCGCGACGCGAACGTCGTGGGCCCGGTGCTGAGGTCGAGCTCGACGTCGTACGCGTGGGTGCGCACGAGCGCGGCGCGCTCGGCCGCCTCGGCACGGGTGAGGTTCTCTCCGGGCACGGATGCTCTCCGATCGTTCAGCGGCGGTGGCCACGGTGGGCGGTGGCGGCACCCGGGCGGTCGGCGACGACCGGGGGTCGGGTCGGCCGTGGCGGGGCGCTGCCGTGTCGCACGTGCGCGACCGCACGATCATGCCACGGGGGTCCTCGGCGGCGCGTGGACCTGGGGAGATGTGCGCGGCCGCGTCGGACCAGGCACACTCGGGCTCGTCCTGACAGCGAGAGGAGACCGGTGTGCCCGTCGTCGACTTCTGGTTCGACCCCGCCTGCCCGTGGGCGTGGATGACGTCCCGCTGGATGCTCGAGGTCGAGGCCGTCCGCGACGTCGAGGTCCGGTGGCACGTCATGAGCCTGTCCGTCCTCAACGAGGGCCGCGACCTCGACGACGACTACCGCCGCCTCATGGACGGGGCGTGGGGCCCGGTGCGGGTGCTGGTCGCCGCGGCACGCGACCACGGGGACGAGGTCCTCGAGCCGCTGTACACCGCGATGGGCACGCGACGGCACCCGGGCGGGCGCACCGACACCGACGCGATCGTCGCGGAGTCGCTGGCCGAGGTCGGGCTGCCGGCCGCGCTCGCGGACGTGGCCGCCGGGCAGGAGGTCGACGACCTGCTGCGCGCCTCGCACGCCCGCGCGATGGACCTGGTGGGTGACGAGGTCGGCACGCCGGTCGTCGCGATCGACGGTGTCGGCTTCTTCGGTCCCGTGATCACGCCGGCACCGCGTGGTGACGCGGCCGGTCGGCTGTTCGACGGGCTGGCGCTGGTGACGGGCGTGCCGGGGTTCTACGAGCTCAAGCGCACACGGACGCAGGGACCGGTGTTCGACACCGCAGCCCTGCCGCACGCGTGAGCGGGGCGGGGCCCCTGCAGGGCCTGAGCAGGGGCATGCAGGTCTTCGTGCTCGTCGACGTGCTGCTCCTGGTGATCCTCGTCGTCCTCGTGGCCCAGCTGCCCTCGCGGATGCGGGCGGACGCGGGACCGGTGTCGACGCCCGCCCCGTCCGCGCCCGCCGCGACCGCGACTGCCGGGGGCGGCGACGGGACGGATCCCGTCGCGTTCTCGCTGCCCAGCGGCAACATCACGTGCGAGATGAGCGCCGAGGGCGTCCTGTGCACGATCGGCAGCTTCACCTACGCAGCGCCGCAGGTCACCGGGTGCGAGGCCGAGACCGGGCACGTCGTGCGCCTCGACGACGACGGCTTCCGGTTCGAGTGCGAGGACGACGGCGTGCCGTCCGTGCCGCAGGGCGCCGAGCTCGCCTACGGCTCGCGCGAGAGCGTCGGGGCGTACACCTGCGCGTCGGGGACCGACGGCGTGACGTGCCTCGACGACGCCGGTGTCGGGTTCCGGCTCGCCCGCGCGCAGTGGACCACGCTGCCCTGAGGCGCCACGGGCGCGGCTCTCGAACCGGCAAGCCGCGGCCTCACTCCGGCTCCGCAACGACCGGGCCTGTGGATCGGAGCCCGGATCAGCGACTGCCAGACGTCTAGGTTATCTCCGGCGTCCCAGCACTGGGTCTTTGCTTGACATTGGCGCTGCCAGGATGTGCCGGACCCGCTGCTGAGAGCGCTTTGCCGGCAGCCATATCGTTTCTCGACCTGATCGTGAGGGAATCAAGAGGCCTTCGCTCTGCAGGTGCGTCAAGGCGGGCCCAACGAGTTGCTGCAATTGCGTTGGCAGGCCACGGACTAAAGCACTTTCTCGACGTCCACGGCCGCGCTGCAGGTACACCTTTTTTAGAATAGTCAAGTAAACGCGAGTCTCGTCGGGAAGGCGAAGTTCAAGAATCGCTGAAGTGGTAGAGGCGCTGTCGCCGTACTCACCTACGGAACACTTCTCGAAACGTCCTCCCGGAAGGTCCGTGTAGGCTGTCGCGCCATCGACGGTCTCAAAGTGGACCCGAGTAAACAAGGGGACGCTCGACGCAGAGTAGTCCTCTTCCAACTCTAGTCGTTGCACGATGCAATCTCTCAGAACGGTGGCGCCCGCGTCCGCATGAGACGAGACTCGAATACTCGGTATCACGAAGTCAGCGATGTCTGGTGCCGCCCGTCCCACCGAACATCCCGTCGCGAGTACAGCACGCACGAGCTCGACCACGAGGCCCGAGTTGGCATGCTGCCGGGTGGCCAACTCCAGAGAAGCGGAGACGGCTGCCTGTCCGACTCCGCTCTGATCGATGCGATGCAGCAAGACTTCAATTCCGAGATCCTCAAGGAGAAAATCCCAGTCGCGAAGATCCTCTCCTGCAATACTGGACGTTCTGGGAGATATCACATACTCAAACACGTCGCCAGCGCGCGCCGTGTCGGTGAGGTCCTCATCGACAAACTCCCGTGGAAGGTTGGACGACTGATCGTCGGTAGACTCCGAGACGCCCAGGCCCGGAAGCCGGTCGAGGATGACACGCGAGCCCTCATCCGGCTGGTAGCCGCAAACTTCACGAAACGCGTCGCTCAGATCGTCAAATCGAAGTGGGCCTCGTCCAGAGGTTGTTCGACGTGCCCGCGATGCGAGCCGCTCAACTATTCGCCGGATAGTAGGCCCGTCTAGGCCGACGTCGATCTGCGCCTCCCTCTCGCAGATTCGCGAGAGAAGGAGATCCCATCCGGCTGCAGGGCTCTCCGTGTTCCCTGAGGCTTGAGCCGAGAGAAGTCCCATGCTTGCTAGGTAACCTACGAGAAGAGGACGACTCGGTATCCAGTACGGTAGAACACCCTCGAGACCATTAGTTCGCAGGTAGTCGGCAATCTGCTTATCGGAAAAGTCGCTCGCACTGAGGTGGGTGTAGGCGGCCGAGAGGCCGAGCGAACGTGCCATCTCAGCCTCGGTGTCAAAGAAATGCGATCGACCTGCAACAAGAATTCCAGTATCTAAGGGACTCTCTTCGCAAAACTTGCGAATGAGGGCAACGTTTCTCCGTCGTACATCCGGGAGGCCCTTCGCATTTCCAGTCCAACCCGGGAAGGTGATCTCGTCGAATCCATCTAGGATCAGGACCGTCTGATCGGACCTCCAAGCTCGAACAAGATCTGCCGAGTTTGCGAAGCCGATTCGTTTCGCGTGCCGATGCAGTGCCTCAGACGGGTCGTCCTGGCCCTGGTGGTCACGTAAATTTAGGTGGATTGGTATGCGGCTGGTCGAGTCTTTCTGCCATTTGGTACCTAAGGTCAACCATGCCTCTCGGAGTGACATGGACTTGCCAATTCCATAATCGCCTGTGAGTGCGAGGGTGTGACCATCGGAAAGTGCGTCGCTAATTCTCTGTATCGCCCATGCCTCGGTGAGCAACGGACGCTCCAGCAGATCAAGACCTATATATTTCGTGCTTACGTTCGAACTATTTGTTCTCGGGTCTCGCGCGCTCCCGAACGCGTAGTCACTCCGTGCAGCGATGTATGCTGCCGCGTCAAAAAGCTCTTTCCTCAGGGCCCTGATGCTCAGTGGTGTGACAAATGGGCCCCCGTGACGTCGCACCGCATCGCGCTGGTCTGCACCAGGCTCTTCTGCTGTGATAAAGAACCCTCGAACGGCCTTTGTCGGGTGCTCGCGAGCCAATCTTTCTGTCAACCTAGACAGCTTCTTCGCGTCCTTTTCTGCTTTATCCATCTTTCGCGAACGGGTTGCCTCTATGGCAACGACGACCTCGCGTCCGACAAGCACGGCGTCTCGTTCCAAGCCGTCGATCTTGGTAGGCCCTCCGAGGCTCCCTGGATAGATCATCCGGGCAATTCGGAGGACCTCTTCTTCGAAGAGTCGATCTTGCTCGAAATCGTCGTTGCTCCGCCCAGGCATGCTTCACCCTAGCGATGAAACGGATCCCTGACGAGAGCGTCCTGCGACCAGCGCATCCCGGGTATTGGTCGGCCGGGTGGAACTGAAGGCCCGGCGACCCCCGGCGGCGTCACCAGATCCGCACGCGCTCCTGCGGGTCCAGCCAGAGCGCGTCGGACGGCTGCACGTCCCACGCCGTGTAGAACTCGTCGATGTTGCGCACCACGCCGTTGCACCGGAACTCGTCCGGGGAGTGCGGGTCCACCGCGAGGCGCCGGATGACCTCCTCGTCACGGCCCTTGGTCCGCCACGAGTGCGCCCACCCCACGAAGAGGCGCTGCAGACCGGTGTGCCCGTCGAGCACGGGTGTCTGGTCGAGCGGGTGGCCGAGCGCGATCTCGTAGGCGCGGACCGCGATGGCCAGGCCCCCCAGGTCGCCGATGTTCTCGCCGATCGTCAGCTCGCCGTTGACCTTGTGGCTGCCACCGAGCTGGCGCGGCGAGTACTGCGAGTACTGCGCGACGAGCGAGGCCGTCCGGCGCTCGAACTCGGTCCGGTCCTCGGCCGTCCACCAGTCGACGAGCCGCCCGTCACCGTCGTACTTCGACCCCTGGTCGTCGAACCCGTGCCCGATCTCGTGGCCGATCACCGCGCCGATACCGCCGTAGTTCACGGCGTCGTCGGCCTCGGCGTCGAAGAACGGCGGCTGCAGGATCGCCGCAGGGAAGACGATCTCGTTCATGCCCGGGTTGTAGTAGGCGTTGACCGTCTGCGGCGTCATGAACCACTCGTCGCGGTCGATCGGCCGGCCGATCTTGCGCAGCTCACGGTCCAGCTCGAACGCGCTCGACCGGCGCACGTTGCCGAGCAGGTCGTCCGCCCGCACCTCGAGCGCCGTGTAGTCGCGCCAGCGCACCGGGTACCCGATCTTCGGCGTGAACTTCTCGAGCTTGTCCAGCGCCCGCTTGCGGGTCTCCTCGCCCATCCACTCCAGGGTCGTGATCGACTCGCGGTACGCCTGCACCAGGTGGGCGACGAGCGTGTCCATGCGCTCCTTGTGCGACGGCGGGAAGTGCCGCTCGACGTACACCTTGCCGACGGCCTCCCCGAGCGCCCCCTGGACCAGGGACACGCCGCGCTTCCACCGCTCGCGCACCTGCGGCGCGCCCGACAGCGTCCGACCGTAGAAGTCGAAGTTCGCCTCGACCAGCTCGTCGGTCAGGTACGGCGCCCGTGCGGTGACCACGTGGTAGGTCGCCCACGCCTGCCAGTCGCCCAGCGGCACCTCGCCCCACAGCGCGGCGAGCCCGTGCGCGAAGGGTGGTTCGCGCACCACGAGGTGGTCGAACGTGCCCTGCGGCGCCCCGAGCGCGACGGCCCACGCGCGCCAGTCGAACCCCGGTGCGGACTCGGCGAGCTCCTCGAGCGTCATCGCGTTGTAGGTCAGCTCCGCGTCGCGGTCCGTGACGACGTCCCAGTGGTGCGCTGCCAGCCGGGACTCCAGCGCGACGACCCGTGCCGCCAGGTCGTCGACGTCACCCGCGGCGACGACGCCCGAGACGGGTGCGGCCAGCCGCAGCATCCGCGCCACGTGCGGCAGGTACTTCTCGCGGACGCCGGCGTGCTGCTCCTCGCGGTAGTACGCCTCGTCCGGCAGCCCCAGGCCGCCCTGCACGAGGTGCACGACGTAGGTGTCGGGGGCCTTCGCGTCGTTGTCGACGTACAGGTCGACCACCGACGCGGCCCCGGAGCGCTGCAGCGCGCCCAGCGCCGCGGTCAGGTCGGCGAGCGAGGCCGCCGCGTCCACGGCCGCCAGGTCCGCGCGCAGCGGCTCGACACCGGCCGCAGCGACCGCGTCGGCGTCCATGAAGCTCGCGTACAGTGCGCCGATCTTGGCCTCGACGCCGTGCGCGTCCCCGTCGGTCGCGGCCGCCGCGGCGTCGGTGATGATCGCCAGGACCTGGCGCTCGGCCTCGTCGTACAGCGCGCGGAAGGGCCCGTCCATCGACCGGTCCGGTGGGATGACGTAGCTCGCCGCCCACCGTCCGTTGACGTAGGCGTCGAGGTCGTCCTGGGGCCGGACGGCCGGGTCGAGGTCGTCCAGGGGGAGTCCGCTGCGCGTCATGCGCGACAGCCTACGAACTCGCGGGGACATCCGGGTGACGGACCGCGCTGCGGACCGCGTCGCGGACTGCGGCAGGATGTGCGCATGCGCATCCACGTCGCCGCCGACCACGCCGGGTACGAGCTCAAGGTCGCGCTCGCGGAGCACCTGCGGGCCGCCGACCACGAGGTCGTCGACCACGGGGCCTTCGAGTACGACGCCCAGGACGACTACCCGTCGTTCTGCTTCGCCGCGGGACAGGCCGTCGTGGCCGAGCCCGGATCGCTGGGCGTCGTCATCGGCGGCTCCGGCAACGGGGAGCAGATCGCGGCGAACAAGGTCACCGGGGTACGCGCCGCGCTCGCGTGGAACGTCGAGACCGCGCGCCTCGGGCGCCAGCACAACGACGCGAACGTCATCGCGATCGGGGCGCGTCAGCACTCGGTGGCCGAGGCGCTGGCCCTGGTCGACGCGTTCGTCGCCGAGGCCTTCAGCGGCGACCCGCGCCACCAGCGCCGCATCGACCAGCTCGCCGCGTACGAGGCCGCGCGCCCCTGAGGCTGAGACGGCGACGGCCCGGCCGCCGCGCGGCCGGACCGTCCCCGTCGTCGAGCCCGGGGTCAGAACACCCAGGGGCACACCGGCGCGAGCGGCGATGCGAGCGCGGTCGTGAGCCGGTCGAGGGCGGCCGCCTCACCCTGCACGAGCCCGGCGGCACCGAACGCGGTCGCCGAGCGCCCACCCAGGTAGAGCGCGCCGAGCTCGCGCACGTCGAGGCGCACGTCGGCCGGCTCCGAGGTCCGTGACACCTCGAGCACGCCGTCGTCGTCCGCGACCAGGCGCCAGGTGCCGGCGTTGGCGGGCAGCAGCGTGTCCGTCACGTCGAGCACGACGTCCAGCGCGCGGGCGGTCCGCCGTGCCGTCAGGGCGGCCGGCAGGTCGAGCAGCCGGACCCAGACGTTGTCGCTCACGCGTCGCCGCGTCGGGCGCAGGTCGACCAGGAGGTGCAGCAGCGGGTCGTCGACCGCCAGCATCGGCGACTCGACCTTGGTGGTCAGGTCCAGGTCGAGCAGGAAGGACCACAGCCGGTGCGCCGCCGGTGCGTCGAGCGCCGACGCCCAGCGCACCTTGGCCGTGTACTCGGGTCCGGCCTCCCCCCAGGCGTCCTTGCGCGCGAACGCCGCGATCGCGCGGACGTCGTCGCCGTCGCGCACCGTGACCAGCAGCGCCGCCTCGTAGCCCTGCCGCCACGCCGGCGGGTCGCCGACGAGGCGCGCGCGCAGCTCGGGCGTCGTGCGGGGCATCCACCCCGGACGTCGGCGCCCCGCGCGGCGGTGCAGGTCCTCGACGAGGTCGGCGTAGGACGCCTCGAGCCGCTCGACGTGCACCGTGAGCGCGTCGGAGCCGGCCACGGGCCGCAGCGCCGCCCGCCGCGGCAGGGTGAGCCGGACGTCGTCCGCCGCGGAGCCGTAGCCGAACCGCCCGTAGATCGCGGGCTCGGCGGCGAACAGCGCGGACACCGGCTCGCCGCGCTCGAGGCAGCGCTCGACGTGCGTGCGGACCATCGAGGTGAGCAGCCCGCGGCGGCGCTGGTCCGGACGGACGCCGACCCACGTCAACCCGCCGCACGGCACCTGGCCGCCGGGGACCGGCAGGTCGAGCTGGTACGAACCGTGGACGGCAGCCAGGCGCCCGTCGGGGCCCTCGACCGCCACCATGCGCCCGTCGGGCACGGGGAACGGCATGACCTTCTCGACCTCGGGATCGTGGGTCACGGCGAACGCGAGGTCGTCGACCTCACGGAACTCGTCGCGGCGTTCGGGCGGGACGACGACGGTGCGGTACCCGTCGGGCAGGGTGCTCATGCACGACATCCTGCTGCCGCGCGGCGCCAGGACGCACGCCCATTGCGCTCGGGACTCGGGTGGGGCTGGATCGACCTCTGGCGGTGAGGGGGCGATCGAGCACGGGGTGGGGTGGGGCTGGATCGACCTCTGGCGGTGAGGGGGCGATCGAGCACGGGGGGGTGGGGAGGCGTCGGTGGGTGGGTGCGAGCGGGTCGCGCGTCGGGCAGGCCCGCCGGCCCTACGCTCGGATGGTGAGCACCTCCCCGTTCGGCCCGCGCGGTGGGTGGGCGTGGCGTCTGCTGGCGGGCTGGGCAGTGGGTCCGCAGCCGCGGGCCGCGGGCGTGCTCGCCGTGCTCGTCGGCCTGTACGCCGTCGGAGCGGTGCGGCAGCCCGACTGGTTCGCCCTCACGGGTTTCGTGCTGCTGCTGCTCGTCGGGGCGTTCGTCCTGCGGTGGCGCTACCTGGTCGCGCTCGTCGTCCTCGTCGCGGCGCTCACGGTGGTGTGCGCCGCGATCCGCCCCACGGTCCCCACACCGGGCCCGCTGGCGGTGGTCGCCCTGGCCTGCGGCGCGGTCCTGGTGTTCGGGCGCGAGCGCGACCAGCTGGGCCTGCAGGGTGCTCCCGGGGCGCTCATGCTCGTCGACCTGCGCGACCGGCTCGCGGTCGGCGGTCGGCTGCCCACCCTGCCGGTGGGGTGGCAGGTCGACGCGGTGGTCCGCTCGGCGCACGGTGCCGGGTTCTCCGGCGACTTCCTGGTGTCCGCGGTGTCCGACGACCTGCTCGAGATCGTCCTGGTCGACGTGTCCGGCAAGGGACAGGCCGCGGGGGTGCGTGCGCTGCAGCTGCAGGGTGCGCTCGGCGGCCTGCTGGGCGCCCTGCCCGCGGACCGGTTCCTGCCCGCGGCGAACTCCTACCTGCTGGGGCAGGTGTGGGACGAGGGCTTCGCGACGGCCGTGCACCTGGCGGTCGACCTGCGTACCGGGCGGTACCGCGTGGCGACGGCGGGCCACCCGCCGCCCGCGGTGCTGCACGCCGGGTCCGGCCGGGTGGAGGCGCTGGGAGCCGTCGGCGGGGTCGCACTCGGCGTGCTGCCGGACGTGCCGCCCGGTGTCGACAGCGGGGTGCTGGGCCACGGGGACGCGATCGTGCTGTACACCGACGGGCTCGTGGACGCACCGGGACGCGACGTCGACCAGGGCATCGACCGGTTGCTGGGCGTCGTCGAGGTGGCCGTGGCGGCCGGGGCCGGGAGCGCGCGCGAGGTGCTGGCGGGCGTGCGCGCGGCGGACGACGACGACCGCGGCGTCGTGGTCCTGCGGCGACGCTGAGCGTGGCGACCGCGGCGGACGACGCCTACGTCGAGCAGGTGCACGACCTGGTCGGGCAGATCCCGCCCGGGCGGGTGATGACGTACGGGCTGATCGCCGAGGTCCTGGCGGACCGCGCCCGGGCCGCGGGACGTGCGCCGCAGGGCGGGCCGCGCCAGGTGGGACGGGCCATGGCCGCCGGTGGGGACGTGCCGTGGTGGCGGGTGGTCGACGCGGCCGGCAACCCGCCCGCGCAGCACCGCACGCGTGCGCTGACCGACCTGCGGGCGGAGGGCGCGCCGCTGACCCCCGACGGCGGGCGGGTGCGCGTCCGCGCGGCGGTGTGGTTCCCGGAGCAGTGAGACGTGCGGGCCACCCGCCCCCGGGTGACCCGCACGTCGGCTCGTGGGGTCGGGCCGTCAGCCCAGCGCGCGCCGCGAGGAGATCACGCCCGTGTCGAACCCGGCCAGGTGCAGGCCGCCGTGGAACCGCGCGTGCTCGATCTTCACGCACCGGTCCATGACGACGTCCAGCTCGGCCTCCTCTCCGCGGCGGGCGACGTCCTCGTGCCACGAGCCGAGCTGCAGCCACAGGGTCCTCGCCCCGACCGCGAGCGTCTCGTCGAGGACGGTCGGCAGGTCGTCGTGGCGGCGGAAGACGTCGACCAGGTCCGGGACGACGGGCAGCGCGTCGAGCGAGGGGTAGACCGGCCGGCCGAGGATCTCGTCGGCGCGCGGGTTGACGAAGTACACGTCGTACGGGGAGCTCGACAGCAGGTACGTCGCGACGAAGTACGACGCGCGCGCGGGGTTGGTCGACGCGCCGACGATCGCGATCGAGCGTGTCGCGCGCAGGATCGCCAGCCGCTCCGGTGCGCTCGGGCCGAGCCAGGTGCGGGCGCTCATCGTGCCTCCTCGCGGGTCGTGCCGGTCGCAGTGGTGAGCGCCTGGTCGAGGTCCCACAGGATGTCCACGGCGTCCTCGATGCCGACGCTGAGGCGCACCAGGTCCTCGGGGACGCCGGCAGCCTGCAGCTGCTCGGCCGAGAGCTGCTGGTGCGTCGTCGAGGCGGGGTGGATGACCAGCGTGCGGGCGTCCCCGACGTTGGCGAGGTGGCTCGCGAGCTGCAGGGCCTCGATGAAGCGGCGGCCGATCTCCCGGCCGGTCAGCCCCGGCGCGTCGGCGAGCCGGAACGCGAACACCGACCCCGGACCCAGCGGCAGGTACCGCTGCGCGCGCTCGTGGTGCGGGTGCGACTCCAGGCCCGCCCAGAGCACCGAGGCGATGCGGGGGTCGGACTCGAGCCACGTCGCGACCTCGCGCGCGTTCGCCAGGTGCGCGTCGAGCCGCTGGGGGAGCGTCTCGACGCCCTGCAGCAGCTGGAACGCCGACATCGGGGACAGCGCGGGCCCGATGTCGCGCAGCTGCTCGGAGCGCAGCTTGGTGAGGAACCCGTACTCGCCGAAGTTCTCCCACCAGCGCACCCCGCCGTACGACGCGACCGGCTCGGTCATCGTCGGGAAGCGGCCGTTGCCCCAGTCGAACCGGCCGGACTCGACGACCACGCCGCCGAGGGTCGTGCCGTGCCCGCCCAGGAACTTGGTCGCGGAGTGGATCACGATGTCCGCGCCGTGCTCGATGGGCCGCACCAGGTACGGCGTCGAGAGGGTGGAGTCGACGACGAGCGGCACGCCGGCGGCGTGCGCGACCTCGGCCAGCCCGGCCAGGTCGGCGATCTCGCCCGACGGGTTCGCGATCACCTCGGTGTAGACGGCCTTGGTCTCGGGGCGGATCGCCGCCGCGTAGTCGGCGGGGTCGGTCCCGGGCACGAACGTCGTCTCGACGCCGAAGCGCCGCAGCGTGACGTCGAGCTGCGTGACCGTGCCGCCGTACAGCTGCGCCGAGGCCACCAGGTGGTCGCCCGCGCCGGCCAGCGCGGCGAACACGAGGAACTCCGCGCTCATGCCCGACGCCGTGGCGACCGCGCCGATGCCGCCCTCGAGGGACGCGAGACGCTCCTCGAACGCAGCGACCGTCGGGTTGCCGATGCGCGAGTAGATGTTGCCGTACTTCTGCAGCGCGAAGAGGTTGGCGGCGTCGGCGGTGTCGTCGAAGACGAACGACGTCGTCTGGTAGATCGGCACGGCACGTGCGCCCGTGGTGGCGTCGGGGATGCCACCGGCGTGCAGCGCACGGGTGCGGAAGCCGAAGCGGTGCTCGCTCACGGTGCTCCTGTCGGGGACTCGGTCGGTCGGGGGAGGGGTGTGACGGTCAGGAGGTCGGCCGCGGCAGGCCCGCGGCGACCAGGACGCCCACCTGCTCGACCGCCCACGGGTTCTGCAGGGACGTCGTGTCACCGAGCGTGGTGCCCTCGACGAGCTGCGCGAGCAGCCTGCGCATGATCTTGCCCGACCGCGTCTTGGGGACCTCGGGGACGACCAGCACGTGGCGCGGGCGGGCGACGGGGCCGATCTCGCGGGTGACGTGCGCGCGCAGCTCGTCGCGCAGGGCGTGGGTCGCGGCCAGCCACGCCTCGACGTCCTCGACAGGTCCGGGTGCGGTGCTCGGCACGACGAACGCCGCGATGGCCTGCCCGGTCACCGGGTCGGCGACCCCCGCGACACCGGCCTCGCCGACCGCGGGGTGCGCGACGAGCGCCGACTCGACCTCGATGGTCGACAGCCGGTGCCCGGACACGTTGATGACGTCGTCGATGCGCCCGAGCAGCCAGATGTCCCGGTCCTCGTCGTACGACGCACCGTCGCCGGCGAGGAAGTACCCCCCGGCCGGGCCGTGCCCGGCGAACCGGCGCCAGTACGCGTCGAGGTACCGCTGGGGGTCACGCCACACCGTGCGCGCCATGCCCGGCCACGGGCGCTCGACGACGAGGAACCCGCCCTGGCCGGGCTGCACCTCGACCCCGTCGTCGCCGACGACCTTCGCGGCGATCCCGGGCAGCGGACGAGTCGCCGAGCCGGGCTTGAGGGTCGTGACGCCGGGGACGGGTGCGATCATCGCCGCCCCGGTCTCGGACTGCCACCACGTGTCCACGACGGGTACCTCGTCGCGCCCGAACGTGCGGCGGAACCACACCCACGCCTCGGGGTTGATGGCCTCGCCGACCGTGCCCAGCAGCCGGATGCTCGACAGGTCGTGCCCGCCGGGCAGCGCGTCGCCGAACCAGGTCATGAACGTCCGGATGAGCGTGGGCGCCGTGTAGTACGTCGTGACGCCGTAGCGCTCGATGACCTCGAGGTGGCGCTCGCGGTGCGGGGTGTCCGGCGTGCCCTCGTAGATGACCTGCGTGAGGCCGTTGGCGAGCGGCCCGTAGATCTCGTAGGTGTGGGCCGTGACCCACGCCAGGTCGGCGGTGCACCAGTGGACGTCGTCGTCCTTGACGTCGAACACGGCCCAGTGCGACCACGCGGCGTGCGTGAGGTACCCGCCGGAGGTGTGGACCAGGCCCTTGGGCTTGCCCGTGGTGCCGGAGGTGTAGATGACGAACAGCGGGTGCTCGGCGTCGAACGCCTGCGCCTCGTGCACGTCGGGCTGGGTGTCGACCACGTCGTGCCACCAGACGTCCCGCCCGGGCGTCCACGCGACGTCCTGGCCGGTGCGGCGCACGACGAGGACGTGCTCGACGTGCTCGAGCCCGGCGACCGCCTCGTCCGCCGCGGACTTGACCTCGACGGCCTGCCCGCGGCGGAACTGCCCGTCGCTGGTGACCAGCACCTTCGCCTCGGTGTCCTGCACACGGAACCGGACGGCCTCGGCCGAGAACCCGCCGAACACCAGCGAGTGCACGGCACCGATGCGGGCGATCGCGAGCGTCACGACGACGGTCTCGGCGATCACCGGCAGGTACACCACGACGCGGTCGCCGGGGCCCACCCCGAGCGCGGTGAGCGCGTGCGCGGCCTGCGCGACCTCGCGCTGCAGCTGGGCGTAGGTGATCGAGCGGCGGTCCCCGCGCTCGCCCTCGACGTGCAGCGCGACCTTGTCGCCGCGGCCGGCCGCGACGTGCCGGTCGACGCAGTTCACGGCCACGTTGAGCCGCCCGCCGACGAACCACTGCGCCGCGGGGACGGTGAGCTCGTCCGGCTCGCCGTCGGCGACGGGCGCCGGCGGGGACCACGTGTGCGCGGTGTGCCACGGCGTGTCCCACTCCAGGCGCCGCGCGGCCTCCTCCCAGAACGCGACGGGGTCGGCGGCGGCCCGCGCCCAGTCCTGCGGGCGGACGTTGGACGTCGCCGCGAGGTCGGCCGGTGCCGGGTAGGTGCGGGTCTCGGACTGCAGGGTGTCGAGCGTGGTCATGCGAACCTCCGCAGCAGCTGCTTCTCGGCCAGGGCGACGACCGAGTCGGTGAGCTTGGCGATGAGCGCGAGCAGCACGATCGCCAGCAGGATGCGGTCGACCCGGCCGTTGTTCTGCGAGTCGGTGAGCAGGAACCCCAGACCCATCGACGACGCGATGAGCTCGGCGGCCACGAGGAAGAGCCACGCCTGCGCGAGCCCCAGCCGCAGGCCCGACATGACGGTGGGCAGCACGGCCGGCAGCTGCACGGACTGGAACAGCCGCGCGCCGCGCAGGCCGAAGGCGCGCCCCGCCTCGACCAGGTGCGGGTCGACGTGCCGCAGCGCGGCGGCGACCGTCGTGTAGACGGGGAAGAACGCGCCGATCGCGACGAGCGTGATCTTGGAGTCCTCGCCGATCTTCATCCACAGGATGAGCAGCGGCACCCAGGCGAGCGACGGCACGGCGCGCACGGCGGCGAGCGTGGGGGCCAGCAGGACGTCGCCGGCGCGCGACAGGCCGACCACGGCGGCGACCACGAGGGCGATCGCCGCACCGGTCGCGAACCCGAGCAGGACCCGCTGCACCGAGATCGCGATGTACGGGACCAGCACGCCGCGCTGCTGCAGGTCGACGCCGGCCTCCCAGACGGAGGCCGGGGTGGGCAGCTGGTACGGCGGCACCAGGCCGCCGGTCGTGACGAGGTGCCAGGCGCCGAGCAGCAGCAGCGGCAGCAGCGCACCGCCGATCACGCGCGTGCTGCGGCGTGCCCAGAACGACGACGACGGGGGCCGGGCCGGGCCGGCGTCGTGCGGGTTCAGCGCACGCAGCGGGCGGCCGTCGGCGTCGGTCACGGGACCGGTGCCGGGGGTGCCGAGGACGTCGGCCATGGCGGTCTCTCCTGGGGGCGGGGGAGGGGGGCGGGTCGGTGCCCCGCCACGGGGGCGGCGGGGCACCGGGTGATCAGTCCGCGACGTTCGCGGCGTCGGCCTGCTCGGCGAACGTCGGCTCGAACAGCTCGGCCAGCGCCTTGTCGATCGCCGCCTGGTCCGTCACGTCACCGGACTCGACGAAGATCGGGCCGACGACCTCGAGGACCTCGCGCTGCGCGTCGCCGGGGACCGGGTCGACGCCGAGGTTGGTGCGCTCGACGATGACCTTCTCCGCCACGGCGGCGTCGATGCCGGCGACCTCGGCGAGGATCGCGACGACCTCCTCGGGGTTCTCCTGCGCCCACGCGCGTGCCTTCTCGTACGCGTCGACGACGACCTGCGCCAGGTCGGGGCTCTGCTCGAGGAAGTCCTCGGTGGCGTTGAGGAACCCGTACGTGTTGAAGTCGATGTTGCGGTAGACCAGCTCGAGGCCGGACTCGGCCTCGCCCGCGGCCATGATCGGGTCGAGACCCGACCACGCGGCCACCGACCCCTGCTCGAGGGCCGTGCGGCCGTCGGCGTGCTGCAGGTTCTGGACCTCGACGTCCGTGAGCGGGACGCCGGCCTCCTCGAGCGACTGCAGGAGGAAGAAGTACGGGTCGGTGCCCTTGGTCGCGGCGACGGACTTCCCGGCGAGGTCGGCCACCGAGGTGATGTCCGACCCGGAGGGCACGACGATCGCGGCCCACTCGGGCTGGGAGTAGATGCCGATCGTGCGGATCGGGGACCCGTTGGCACGGGCGAGCAGCGCGGCGGAGCCCGCCGTGGAGCCCACGTCGATCGCGCCGGCGCGCAGCGCCTCGTTGGCCTTGTTGGAGCCCGCCGACTGCACCCAGGTGACGGCGACGTCGTCGCCGAGGGTCTCCTCGAGCCACCCCTGGTCCTTGATGACCAGGCTCAGCGGGTTGTAGGTCGCGAAGTCGAGCTCGAGGGTGTCGGCGCTCCACGTGACCTCGCCGTCGGCGGCGGCCGAGGGGTCGGCCGCGGCGGGCGGGGCGTCCTCACCGGCGGCGCAGCCGGTCAGCGCCAGGGCGGTCACGAGGGCCAGCGCGGTGGCGGACACGGCGGTGCGGATCGTCATCGTCGGTTCTCATCTCAGGGGAACGGGGCCTGCGGCCCGGGGTGGGTGCGGGCGCGGGTGTGCGCCGGGGAGGGGGTGGTCAGATGGAGTGGTGCAGGTCCGGGTCGAGCGCCGGGACGTGGTGCGTCGCGACCCCGAGCCCCTCGAGCAGCTCGGCGCGCAGCTCCGCGAGCTGGTGGTCGGCGCGGTCGCGCGGCCGTGCACCGGGGACGTCGATGACGCGGGCGACGGTCGGTGTGCCCTCCGGGCAGCGCGCGAGGTTGCGCAGCAGCAGGACGCGGTCGGCGAGGTACAGCGCCTCCTCGACGTCGTGCGTCACGAGCAGCACGGTCGTCGGCTCGGCCGCGTGCACGTCGAGCAGCAGGTCCTGCATGCGCAGCCGGGTGAGTGCGTCGAGCGCGCCGAACGGCTCGTCGAGCAGGAGCACGCCGGGGTTGCGGGCCAGGGCCCGGGCCAGGGAGGCGCGCTGCGCCATGCCGCCCGACACCTGGCGGGGGCGCAGGCCCGCGGACTCCTCGAGGCCGACGAGGTGCAGGAGCTCGGCGACGCGGTCGCGTCCCGCCTGGCGGTCCGTGCCGCGGGGCAGGCCGAGGGCGACGTTGGCGGTCAGGGTGCGCCACGGCAGCAGCCGCGGCTCCTGGAAGGCGACGGCGGTGCGGCGGTCGACGCCGGTCACCGGGGTGCCGTCGAGCAGGATGCGTCCCGCGTCGGGGGTGTCCAAGCCGCTGACCTGCCGCAGCAGGGTCGACTTGCCGCAGCCGGACGGGCCGACGAGCGCGACGATCTCCCCGGCGCGCAGCTCGAGGTCGACGCCGTGCAGCACCGTGCGGGGACCGGTGGGGGTCGCGAAGGTGCGTCGCACGGCGTCGAGGGTGACCGTGTGGGCGCGGCGGTCGAGCGTGGTGCTCTGGGTCATGGGGACGTCCGGGGGGTCAGGCGTGGGCGTCCGGCGTGCCGGGCGGGCCACGGGGGCGGGCACCGGCGGGGCGACCCGGGAGGGTCGGCGTGCTGAGGGTCAGCGAGGGCCGGTGCAGGGCTGCATCAAGCAGCACGGGCAACAGCGGCACATGGGGGAGGGGACGCGGACAGCGCGGCGGGCGACGGGCATCGCGGGCCTCCTGTCGTGTCGTCGCGATCGGCCGTCCATCTCACTTCGTGAGACTCGGTGACCACGTTTCAGACAGACTGTAGCGGCACGCCGCGCGTCGCGGCAACGCCGGTCAGCCCGCGGGCTGGATCTGCTGGGCGACCCAGTCCGCGTAGCCCTCGCGGCCGGCGCCCTCGCGCAGGTGGATCCCGTCGTCGTACAGCCAGTCGGGGTGCGCGTCCGCGAGCGACTTCCACCCGAGCAGCCGTGCGTGGGGGTACTCGGGGACGACCCGCGCGAAGAGCTCGTTGTCGTACTGCTCCCAGGGGCGCGGCACGCGCACGTCGACGACGAAGACCCGGTGGCCGGAGGTGCCGGCCAGCAGCCGGCGCAGGTCGTCCTCGGCGACCGGCCCGTTGGTGCCGCCGTGCACCACGACCGTGTGCCCGAGCCCTCCGGCCGCCGCGGCCCCGAGGACCAGGTCGGCCATCTCGCCGAACTGCCGGGACACGACCGCGTCGACCGCGACCCCGCGCGCCGCGAGCTCGGCCGCCGCGCCGAGCATCACGGAGTCGCCGAACGCCGACACCGTCCCGACCACCTCGACCGGGCTGGGCGCGGGCGTCGTCGGGCCCGGCGCCCGGTCCTGCTGCGGCACGGGCGCGGCTCCCGGGGCGGTGGTCCGCGACGCGGTCGGACCCGCCCCGGCGACGTCCGCCGGGCGCTCGGCGACCCCCGGAGCCCGTGCGACGCCCACGGCCAACGTGCCCACCACCGCCACGACCGCCACCGCGGCCACCGCCGACCGCAGCGCGGTCCTCGGGCGGTCGGGTCCGGGCCTGCGCAGCCGGGCCACCACGCGGCGCAGGGCCCCGCGTCGCACCGGGCCCTCGACCCACCGGTACGACGCCTCGGCCAGCGCGAGCGTCACCCCCACCCGCACGAGGACCGACGCCCACCCCGGCAGCGCGAGGTCCTGGCCGGGGCGCGTCAGCATCAGCACCGGCCAGTGCCACAGGTAGATCCCGTACGACCGCTCGCCGAGCCAGCGCAGCGGCTGCCGTGCCAGCGCGCGCCCCAGCAGCCCCGCCGGGTCGGCCGCCGCGCCGACGAGCACCACCGCCAGCACGGCGAACGCCAGGAACCCGCCCCGGTACAGGCCGGCGTCGAACTCGTCGACCAGCAGCACGCAGGCGACGACGCCCCCGAGCGCCGCGGCCCCCAGCACGTCGGTCACGCCGGCCTCGAAGCGACGCACGGGGTCCCCGCGCTCGACGACCCATGACCCGGCGCGGCGCCACGTGCGCCACGGCTGCCAGACGGTCGCGGCCGCGACGCCGAGCAGCAGGCCCATGGCGTGGGTGTCGGTGCCGACGTAGGCGCGGGTGGCGTCGTACGGCACGGGCATGCCCCCGCGGGTCGCGACGACGCCCATCGCGACGGTCGAGGCGACCGCGAGCACCGCCGCGACCTGCCCCAGGCGCGCCCGACCGGCGCGCAGCGCCAGCACCGCGGCGAGCGGCACGACGAGGTAGAACTGCGCCTCGACCGCGAGCGTCCACAGGTGCTGCAGCAGCGGCGGGCGACCCGTGAGCTCGAAGTACGAGCGCTCCGCCGCGACCTGCCACCAGTTCGAGGTGTACGTGACGGCGGCGAGCAGGTCGCCGCGCACCGCCGGCAGCGCGTCCCGCACGACGAGCGCGGCGGCGGCGGCGGCCGCCAGCACGACGAGCAGCGCGGGCACCAGGCGTCGTACGCGCCGGGCGAGGAACCGCCGGGTGCGGAACCTCCCGGTCGACTCCACCTCGTCGAGCACGAGGGAGGCGACGAGGTAGCCGGACAGCACGAAGAAGACGTCGACGCCGAGGAACCCGCCCCGCGCCCAGGGTGCGCCCAGGTGGTAGAGCAGGACGGCGACGACGGCGAGCGCGCGCACCCCGTCCAGGCCGCGCAGGTGGGGCAGGGCGGCCGGGCGGTCCGTCGCCCCGGGTGCCTGGCGGACGGTCTGCACCGCCACCTGCTCGACGACTGCCACGGCGACCTCTCGCGACGTTCCGGGTCCTGCGCGACGCTGCCGGTCCGTGCGTCGCGCGGACCAGGCTAGGCCGGGTCGGCCGGTGGTCCGTCGCCGTGTCGCTCGCCGTGTCCGTCGGGGTGACCGGACTCACCCCACAGGGCCGCGATCTGCGCCAGGGTGCGGGGGTCGGCCTGGGCGAGCACGGTCGTCACCGCGGTGGCACGCCATGCCGGCAGCTGCGCCCGCACGTCGTCGGGGGTGCCGACCATCGCGACGTCACGGACGAGCTCGGTGGGCACGGCGGCGGCGGCGCGCGCCCGGTCGCCGGCCAGGTAGTGCGCCTGGATCTCGTCGCACGCCTCGGCGTAGCCGAGCCGGTCGAGCACGTCACGGTGGAAGTTCGCGCCCTTGGCACCCATGCCCCCGGCGTACAGCGCGATGAAGGGCCGCACGACGTCGGCGGCGCTCTCGACGTCGTCGCCGAGCACGACGGGCACGGTCGCGACGACCTCGAACCCCTCGACGGGGCTGCGGGTGGCCGCCCGGCGCGCGAAGCCCTCCGCGAGCAGCTCGCGGTACGTCGCGTCCATCCGGGGCGAGTAGAACAGCGGCAGCCAGCCGTCGGCGATCTCCGCGGTCATCGCGATGTTGCGCGGCCCCTCGGCGGCCAGGTGGATCGGCAGGTCGGTGCGCAGGGGGTGCACGGTCGAGCGCAGCGCCTTGCCGAGCCCTGCCCCCTCGTCGGCGGGCAGCGGCAGGCGGTAGAACGCGCCGTCGTACGTCACGGGCCGCTCGCGCGCGATCACCTGGCGCACGACGTCGACGTACTCCCGGGTGCGGGCCAGCGGCCGCGGGTACGGCTGGCCGTACCAGCCCTCGACGACCTGCGGCCCGGAGGCGCCGAGGCCGAGGACGAACCGTCCGCCGGACAGGTGGTCGAGGGTGATCGCCGCCATCGCCGCGGCTGTGGGAGTCCGCGCCGAGATCTGGGCGATCGCCGTGCCCAGACGCACGCTCCGGGTGCCCGCACCCCACCAGGCCAGCGGCGTGAGCGCGTCGGACCCGTACGCCTCGGCGGTCCAGACGGAGTCGAGCCCGAGGTCGTCGGCCGCGCGCACGGCCTGCGCCGCCCCCGGCGGGGGACCGGCCGACCAGTAGCCCGTGTGGTACCCGAGACGCATGCGCTGCTCCCTGTCGTCGCCGTCGACGTGCGCCCGACGGCGCCGGGGTGACGTTACCGGGCGGTAGCCCCACCCCGCGCGCGGTCCGCCAGGGAGTTGAGCAGGGCGGCGCCCGTCGCGGCGTCGTCGACGGTCACGACGTGCAGGCGCCCGCCGGTGCGCTCGACCTCGATGCCCTCGCCCGTGCGCATGACGAACCCGACGCGTCCGCCCCGGCCGATGCGGTAGCCCCACCCGCCGAAGTCGCCGAACGGGTCGACCTGCGTGACGCGGGCGGCGAGCACCTCGTCGAGCGGGACGCGGATCGCGGGCCACCCCAGGGCCGAGCGGGCGACCAGGCCACGGGCGTCGACGCGCACGCGCAGCACGAGCATCGACGCGAGCAGCACGCCGAGGCCGGCCGCGAGGACCAGGAGCGCCGGCGTCCGCAGCGCCGCGGCGAGCCCCACGTTCAGCAGCACCACGGACCCGCCGAACCACGCGCCGGCCCGGCTGGTCACCGACCTGCTCCAGGACGCCTCCGTGCCCGGGGTGAGCGCCGTGCGCGGCGCGGCGGGGTCCACCGGCGCCTCGGTCGGCATCGGGTCGTCGCGCGGCACGACGAGCGCGACGAGGACGCCGGCGAGGATGCCGCCCGCGAACGCCCCCACGAGCACCAGGTCGATCCCGCGCGCGTCGGCGGCGTCGGGCAGGTCGAGCTGCACCACGAGGGACCCCAGCACGACGACGGACATGAGCACCGCCAGGCCGGTCGCGAGCCCCGCGGCCATGCGTCGCGTCGAGGTGTCCTGACCCGGCCGCACGGCCAGCGCCCACATGCCGAGGGCGAACACCGGGACGAACAGCAACGGGACCGCGATGGCGTCCTTCAGCGAGCCGAAGGCGTCGGGGGCCTGCGAGGCCGACCAGTGCACGGCCAGAGGGTCGGGCAGGCGGGGCGTCCAGGCCACCGCGACGGCCACGGTCGCCACGAGCACGACGAGGGGCACCACGAGCGTCGTCACCGTGGTGGCGCGCCGGTGCGCCGGTGCCGGTCGGGGGGAGGTCATCCTCGGGTCCGGTCCTCAGATGTAGATGGCGGGGTCGTCGACCTCGACGTCGAACGGGATCTCGGTGCCCCGGCGCCGGATCCTGGCCGGCACGCCCACGGCGACCGCACCCGCCGGGACGTCCGTGATCACGACCGCGTTCGCGCCGACCTGCACGTCGTGCCCGAGCCACACCGGCCCGAGGATCTTCGCCCCGGCGCCCACCACCACCCGGTCGCCCAGCGTGGGGTGCCGCTTGCCGCGCTTCATCGAGCGCCCGCCCAGGGTCGCGCCGTGGAAGAGGACGACGTCGTCCCCGACCTCCGCGGTCTCGCCGATGACCACACCCATGCCGTGGTCGATGAAGAGGCGCTCGCCGAGCCGTGCGCCCGGGTGGATCTCGATGCCCGTCGCGGCGCGCGCCACCTGCGAGACCAGGCGTGCCGGCAGCCGCAGCACCGGGACCGCCCACATGAGGTGCGCGAGCCGGTACACCCAGATCGCGTGGACCCCCGGGTAGGCCAGGGCGACCTCGAGCAGGGTCCGTGCCGCGGGGTCGTGCCGGTGCGCCGCGTCGAGGTCGTCGCGCAGCGTGCGCAGGAAGTGGTGCAGGGGGCGCATGGCGGGCTCCGGGTCACGGGTGGGTCGTCGGCCGGGTGGGCGGACGGATCGGGCCCGGCCGTCGTCGGCGAGGACGACGACCGGGCCCGGTCGCTCAGTCGAGGAGGTCGGCGTACAGCACCGACGTGAGGTACCGCTCGCCGAAGGACGGGATGATCACCACGATGAGCTTGCCCGCGTTCTCGGGGCGGTGGGCGAGCTGCGTCGCCGCGTGCAGCGCCGCACCCGAGGAGATGCCGACGAGCAGGCCCTCCTCGCGGGCCGCGCGCCGCGCGACGGCCACGGCGGTCTCGGCGTCCACGTCGATGACCTCGTCGTAGACGCTCGTGTCGAGGATCTCGGGGACGAAGTTGGCGCCGATGCCCTGGATCTTGTGCGGGCCGGGCGCGCCGCCGTTGAGGATCGGCGACTCGGCGGGCTCGACCGCGACGATCTTGACGCCGGGCTTGCGCTCCTTGAGCACCTGGCCGACCCCGGTGATGGTGCCGCCGGTGCCGATGCCGGCGACGAGGATGTCGATCTCGCCGTCCGTGTCGGCCCAGATCTCCTCGGCCGTCGTGCGGCGGTGGATCTCGGGGTTCGCGTCGTTGGCGAACTGCCGGGCGAGGATCGCCCCCGGGCGCTCACCGACGATCTCGTTGGCACGGTTGACCGCGCCCTTCATGCCCTCGGAGCCCGGCGTGAGGATCAGCTCGGCGCCGAACGCCCGCAGCAGCGCACGCCGCTCCTTGGACATGGTCTCCGGCATCGTCAGCACGACCTTGTAGCCGCGCGCCGCGCCGACGAACGCCAGCGCGATGCCGGTGTTGCCGCTGGTGGCCTCGACGATCGTGCCCCCGGGCACCAGGTCGCCGGACTTCTCGGCCGCGTCGATGATCGCGACGCCGATGCGGTCCTTGACCGAGCTGGCCGGGTTGTAGAACTCCAGCTTGCCGACGACCTGGGCAGGCGCGCCGTCGGTGATCTTGTTGATGCGGACGAGCGGGGTGTTGCCGATGAGCGCGGTGGCGTCGTCGTAGATGCGGGCCATGGTTCCTCTTCGGTCGGTGCCGTGCCCGTGGGCCGGCAGGGCGGGGGATCTGCGAGGGTGCGCCGGTGCGACGCGGGTGGAGCCGGGGAGGCGCGCGGCGGCGGGTCCTCCGGGGCGAGCGCTGGGCGGGGTGCACCCGAAGGTGCGCGGCACGTCAGACGTGCGGCAGCGGCCAGCGCTCTACCGACACCGACAACAGGCGCACGCCACGCAGGCGCGCAGGACGGGGGCAACGGCGGCGGCGGGCACGCGCATCGCTCTCCTCGTCCGGGGGCCTCGCCCTGAGCGGGCCCGGGTGCAGCGGTGTCGATCCGTGGTCGAGCCGACGCTAGCGTCAACACGGTAGCGGGCGCAAAGGTTCCCGTGAGACGGATGTCTCGCGATGCGGACGCGTGCGCGTCCGGAGGTGGTGCGCGTCAGGCGGCCGGCAGCCCGACGGCGTCGAGCCACGCCTCGGCGAGCAGCCCGTGGCCCGCGGGCGTGGGGTGGACGCCGTCGAACGCCCAGCGCTCGGGCGAGGTGCGCGCCGCCGCGGCGGCGAACAGGCCGTCGGCGGGGACCAGCACCGCCCCGACCTCGGCAGCGAGCCGGCGCACGACGTGGATCCGCGGGTCGAGGTCGGCGCGCCACCCCTCGTGCACCGGCGGGACGGGCAGCGCGAAGGGCTCGACGAGCACGAACCGGGGGTCGAGTCGCTCCCGCGTCACGTCGAGGACGGCGCGGTAGTGCTCCTCGAACTCGGCCGTGCTGGTCACCGCGCCGGAGTCGAAGCGCCGCCACGTGTCGTTGACCCCGACGAAGACCGACACCACCGTCGGCTCGAGGTCCAGGGCGTCGGTCTGCCAGCGCTCCCGCAGCATGCGCGCCGTGTCACCGCCGACCCCCCGGTTGTGGAACGTCAGCCCCAGGTCGGGCCGTCGCGCCCCGGCGAGGGCCGCGACGATCCCGGCGTACCCGTGCCCCAGGCCCCACGGCGAGTCCGGCTGCTCGCGGTCGCGCCCCCAGTCCGTGATGGAGTCGCCGGTGAGCAGCACGCGGTCGCCCGGCCGCAGGAACGTCGTCGTCACGGGCACATCCCACCACGACGCGCGCCGGTAGGGTGAGCGCGTGCCGGGCGCTCTCGCGGGCGGCGGCGCACCACGGGGTGTGGCGCAGGTTGGTAGCGCGTCCGCTTTGGGAGCGGAAGGTCGTGGGTTCGAATCCCGCCACCCCGACCGGCCGACGACGCGGCCCCGGGACCGGTCAGGTTCCGAGAAGCGCCGCGTCGTCCGCGGTCCCTAGCATCGGCGACGTCCGCACGGAGCGATGCGAGGAGCGACATGGGAAGCACGTCGGAGTCGGGCGCCGGAGGTTTCACCGCGCAGGAGCGCGCGGCGATGAAGGACCGCGCAGCCGAGCTGCGGGAGCAGGCCGGGCAGCGCGGCAAGGGCGCCGCGGCCGCGAAGCAGGAGGCGGCCGTGCTGGCGACGATCGCGGAGATGCCCGACGTCGACCGGGTGCTGGCCGAGCAGGTGCACGCGATCGTGCGCGAGCACGCGCCGCAGCTGGCCCCGCGCACCTGGTACGGGCAGCCCGCCTACGCGCGGGACGGCAGGGTCGTGTGCTTCTTCCAGGCCGCCTCCAAGTTCGACACCCGGTTCGCGACGCTGGGCTTCAACGACGTCGCCGAGCTCGAGGACGGTCCGATGTGGCCGACGGCGTTCTCGCTGACGTCCGTCACCCCGGAGGTCGAGCGGACGGTCGCCGCGCTGGTGCGTCGCGCCGCGGGCTGAGCGTCGTCACACCGCCTGCCGTCCGGCCGCCGGGTCGAGGCCCGCCCTCCGCACCGGCGTCCAGCAGCCGCGCGCCAGCATGACCTCGCGCAGCGTGTCGGCGCGGTCGCCGATGAGGCCGTCGACGCCCGCGTCCAGCAGGGCGTGCATCGCCGTGGCGTCCTCGACACCCCAGACCACCGGCCGCAGATCCCACGCGCGCGAGCGCCGCACCACCCACGCCGGCCCGCGGCGGCGCACCAGGGCCCACGGCAGGTGCACGAAGGTCGGTGCGTGGGACGTCGGGCGCCAGGGTGCACCGGCGAGCAGGCGGGCCGTCGACGCCCAGCCGAGCGCCGTGCGCACGTCCGCCCCGAGCTGCGCGCGGGCCACGTCCAGCCACCGGTCCCACGTCCCGGCCAGGCACACCCGCGGAGCCGCACCGGTGGAGCGCAGCGTCGCGAGGAGGGCGGGGAGGGTCGCCGGGTCCTTGACGTCGACGGCCCACCGCACGTGCGGCCAGGTCGTCAGGAGGTCGTCGAGCCGGGCCACGCGCCCGCCGCCCGGCAGCTCCAGCGTGCGCAGGTCGGCCCAGGTGAGGTCGGCCAGCGTGCCCGGGACGCCGGCCACGCGGTCGAGCGTCCGGTCGTGGAACGCGACGACCACCCCGTCCCGCGTCGTGCGGGCGTCGGTCTCCAGCCACCGGTGCCCGAGCGCGACGGACGCGGCGGCGGCGTCCGCCGTGTTCTCGGTCGCCATGCCCGCCCCGGCGCGGTGCGGCACGACGAACGGCCCGTCCGCGTCGTCGTAGCGCGCGGTCACCGCGACCCCGCCACGGCCACGGGCGCGCCGTGCAGCGCGAGCATGTCGCGGACCGTCGCGTGCCACCCGAGCCGCTCGGCGCGGGCGCGGGCCGCCTGCCGCGCCGTCGGGCCCCGGCCCACCAGGTCCAGCACGTGCGCGGCGAACTGGTGGGGACCGGCCGCCGACGCGCCCAGCGCGGCGACCGCGGAGCCCCGGGCGGCCACGACGGGCGTCCCGCACGCCAACGACTCCAGCGCTGCGAGGCCGAACGTCTCCAGCGGCCCGGGTGCGAGCGTGACGTCGGCGTCGGCGAGCGTCCGCGCGACGACGGCCCGGTCCTCGACGTGGCCCAGGAACGTCACCGGCAGGTCCCGTGCCGCGCGGGCCAGCCGGGACGCCTCGGGGCCGTCGCCGAGCACGACGAGCCGCGCGTCCACGCCGTCCGCCCGCAGCAGGCCGAGGGTCGCCAGGGCCGTGCCGGGCGACTTCTCCGGGGATAGCCGGCTGCACAGCGCGAGCACCACCGCGCCGTCGCCGGCGGCGCGCGTGCGCAGCGCCGGGTGGAAGGCGTCGAGGTCGACGCCCAGCGGCACCCGGGTGGTCGGCACCCCGATCCGGTCGAACTCCTGGGCGCCGTAGGGCGTGGTGACGACGACCCGGTCGAACACGCCGGACCAGCGGCGGTTCGTCGCGTCGGCCAGCGCGCGTGCGGCCGGCGCGGGGACGCGGCCCAGGCTGCGGGCGAGCCCGTCGAGCCGCTCGTGCGCGAACAGCACGCACGGGACCCCGCGGTCCCGGGCCCAGACCCCGACGTGCCGCAGCGTGAAGCGGTCGGAGACCTCGACGCGGTCGGGGGCGAGCCGGTCCAGCTCGCCGCGCACCGCCGCGGCGTCCAGCAGGACGCGGTAGCCGGCGGTGCCCGGCACGACGGGCCCGGGAAGACGCACGCGCGTGCCCCACGGCTCGTCGTCCGCACCGGCCGTACCGGCGGGCACGACGGCCGTGAAGCGGTGCCCGTGCCCGCGGTACCCCGCGCCGAGCGCGTGGACCATGGTCCGGACGCCTCCGGACGCGGGTGCGTACGCGTTGGTCAGGTGGACGACGTGCACGGCGCCCTCAGCCGACCTGCGCGGCGGCACGGTGCCCGGTCGCCGCCGCCGCGTAGTACGCGAGCAGCTGCTCGCCGACGACCTGCCACGTGCGGCCCTCGACCTGACGGCGCCCGGCCGCACCCATGGCCCGGCACTTCGCCGGGTCCCCGGTCAGGTCGACGACGGCGGCGCGCAGCGCCGCGAGGTCGCCCGGCGGGTACAGCCAGCCGGTGCGGCTCGGGTCGACCAGCTCGGCGACGGCACCTGCGCCGACCGCCACCAGCGGGACACCCGCCGCGAGCGCCTCCTGGGCCGACTGGCAGAACGTCTCGTGCGGTCCGGTCTGCACGGCGACGTCGAGGCTCGCCACCACGCGGGACAGCGCGTCACCCGTCACCTGGCCGAGGAACACGGCGCGCGGCAGGGCGCGCCGCAGGTCCGCGGCCTGCGGTCCGTCGCCGACCACGACCACGCGGACCCCGGGCACGTCCTGCAGCACGGCGAGGTCCTCGACCTGCTTCTCGGCGGCCAGCCGCCCCACGAACCCGACCAGCGCCTCGCCGCCCGGTGCCACGCGCCGGCGCCAGGCCTCGTCGCGGTGCCGCGGGTCGAAGCGCACGGTGTCGACACCACGCGGCCACACCGCCACGCGCGGGACGTCGTGCGCCGCCAGCGCACGGGCCGACGTCAGGGACGGTGCGAGCGTCAGGTCGACCTGCTCGTGGATCGCCCGCACGACGCGCCACGCGGCGTCCGTCGCCGCGCCGAGGCCGTAGCGGCCCGCGTAGCCGGCGACGTCCGTCTGGTAGACGGCCACCGTCGGCAGGTCGAGCGCCGCGGCGGCGCGGACCGTCGGGCGCCCGGTCGCGAAGGGGGACGCGAGGTGCACCACGTCGGGCCCGAACGCCGCCAGCTCCCGCGTGACCGTGCGCGTCGAGGGCACCGCGACCCGCACCTCCGCGTAGCCCGGCATCGGCACGGAGCGCAGCGGCACGACGCGCGCGCCGTGCACCCGGGACGGCGGGTCGCCGGGGGCGAGCACGAGCGCCTCGTGCCCCGCGGCCCGCAGCTGCTCGAGGGTCCGGAGCACCGAGTTGGTGACGCCGTTGACGTGGGGGAGGAACGACTCGGTGACGATCGCGACGCGCACGGCCGCAGCCCACCAGCGCCAGGGGACCGGTGGTCGACGCGCGGGCGTCGTGTCGGTGACCACCCGGCGGACATGCGGGCTCCAGGGAGCGGACGACGGGAATCGAACCCGCGTAGCCAGTTTGGAAGACTGGGGCTCTACCATTGAGCTACGTCCGCGCGCGCCCGGCTGTCGGTCCCGTTCGTCGGTGACGACGTCATCGGTGACGACCCGGCGGCGCAGCAAGGGTACCGGGTCACCGGACGTGCGGCTGCCTTGGCGGGCGGTCCCGCTCGTGGCGTAGCATCGAGGGTCGCGCGTACGCGCCGTCGGGTGCTCGCACGTCGCCCCACCGTGGCTGGACCACGGGGAGGTCACGACGTCGCCCGGGCCGCAGCGTGCAGCGCCTCCCAGAGCGTGCAGACCGAAGCGAGCCACCTCGTCGGAACCTCCGGCGCCCGGCCATGACCAAGTGGAGACCATCGAAGTGAAGAGCGCCGTCGAGACCCTGGACCCGACCAAGGTCAAGCTGTCCGTCGAGGTGACGTACGACGAGCTCAAGCCGAGCATCGAACACGCCTACCAGCACATCGCGGAGCAGGTGACGGTGCCGGGCTTCCGCAAGGGCAAGGTGCCGCCGCGCATCATCGACCAGCGCGTGGGGCGGCCCGCGGTCATCGAGCACGCCGTGAACGAGGGCCTGTCCTCCTTCTACGCCGAGGCCGTGCGCGAGAACAAGCTGCGGCCCATGGGCCAGCCCGAGGTCGAGGTCACGCAGGTCCCGGGCCTGGTCCCCGCCGCCGCGGGCGAGGAGGGCGAGCTGCACTTCACCGCCGAGGTCGAGGTGCGTCCCGAGATCACGCTCCCGGACCTCGACGGCCTGAGCGTCACGGTCGACGACGTGGAGGTCGCGGACGAGGACGTCGACGCGCGCCTCGACGCGCTGCGCGAGCGCTTCGGCTCCCTCGTCGGTGTCGACCGCCCCGCGGCAGCCGGCGACTTCGTCGTCATCGACCTCGTCGCGACGATCGGCGACGAGCAGGTCGACCAGGTCTCCGGCACCAGCTACCAGATCGGCTCGGGCAACATGCTCGAGGGCCTGGACGAGGCGCTGACCGGCCTGTCCTCGGGCGAGACCACGACGTTCGAGACCGTGCTCGTCGGCGGCGACCGCAAGGGCGAGACGGCCGAGGTTTCCGTCACGGCGACCGCGGTCAAGGAGCGCCAGCTGCCCGAGGTGGACGACGAGTTCGCGCAGCTCGCGAGCGAGTTCGACACGATCGACGAGCTCAAGGCCGACCTGCGCGAGCAGGCGGGGCGCATCAAGGCGTCGAACCAGGCCGTGCAGGCGCGCGACCTCCTCGTCGAGAAGCTCACCACCGAGACCGAGATCCCCGTCCCGGCCGGCGTCGTCGAGGCCGAGGTCGTCCGCCACCTGGAGTCCGAGGGGCGCCTCGAGGACGACGAGCACCGCGCCGAGGTGACGGAGCAGGCGCAGACCGCGCTGCGCAACCAGATCCTGCTCGACACGCTGGCCGAGAAGCTCGACATCAAGGTCAGCCAGAGCGAGCTCCTCGACTACCTCGTCAGCGCGTCGCGCCAGTACGGCATGGACCCGAACACGTTCATCACGACGCTGGACCAGCAGGGTCAGATCCCCGCGATGGTGGCCGAGGTCGCGCGCTCCAAGGCCCTCGCGGTCTCGCTGCGCAAGGTCTCCGTCGTCGACGGCTCGGGTGCGGCCGTCGACCTGTCGGAGTTCATCGGCACGGACGAGGAGGACGCCGAGCTGGAGCAGGCCGAGGCCGAGCCCACGCAGCCCACCGACGCGGCGACCGACTTCTCCTCCGTCGCCTTCGGCGAGGACAGCGCCGACGAGAAGGCCTGACGCGCCACCCCACCGGGTGCACGCCGAGACGGCCCCGTCACGCCCCTGCGGGCGCGGCGGGGCCGTCGTCGTCCCCGGGGCGGCCGACCGGGCGTCGCCGCTGCGCCGTCAGCGAAACGGCGCGTCGGCAGGACATGGCGGGGCGCGCGCGGGCGTTAGGGTCGCTGCAACGCGCGACCGGCCGCAGCCCCGGACGACGAGGTGTGCAGCAGCGCGCAGGTAGGACGCAGCCAGACGAGGGAGCCTTCGTGAACGAGCAGGTGCCGGCCCTGGCCCGGGCAGATTCTCCGGGCCTCGGCCTCAACGATTCCATCTACAACCGACTGCTCCGCGAGCGGATCATCTGGCTCGGCTCGGAGGTCCGTGACGAGAACGCCAACGCCATCTGCGCGCAGATGATGCTGCTGGCCGCGGAGGACCCCGACAAGGACATCTGGCTGTACATCAACTCGCCGGGCGGGTCGATCACGGCCGGCATGGCGATCTACGACACGATGCAGTACATCAAGCCGGACGTCGCGACGATCGCGATGGGCATGGCGGCCTCGATGGGCCAGTTCCTGCTCTCGTCGGGCACCAAGGGCAAGCGGTACGCCACGCCCCACGCCCGGGTGATGATGCACCAGCCGTCGGGCGGCATCGGGGGCACCGCCACCGACGTGCGCATCAACGCCCAGCTCATCCTGCACATGAAGCGGGTGCTCGCCGAGCTGATCGCCGAGCAGACGGGCAAGAGCGTCGACCAGATCCACGCCGACTCGGACCGCGACCGCTGGTTCACGGCGCCCGAGGCCCTGGAGTACGGCTTCATCGACCACGTCGTCTCCAGCTCCAACTCCGTCGCCGGTGGCGGCGGGACGCAGTCCTGACGGCCACCGCGAACGCATCAGCGAGGAGAACCTTCGTGAGCATGGAGTCCCAGTTCATCGCCCGGGCCGACCGGTTGGCCGGCGGCACGGCGCCCGCGTCCCCGAGCGGCCGCTACGTGCTGCCGCAGTTCGAGGAGCGCACCGCCTACGGCTTCAAGCGCCAGGACCCGTACACCAAGCTGTTCGAGGACCGCATCATCTTCCTCGGCGTGCAGGTGGACGACGCCTCGGCCGACGACGTCATGGCGCAGCTGCTCGTGCTGGAGTCCACGGACCCGGACCGCGACATCACGCTGTACATCAACTCGCCCGGTGGCTCGTTCACCGCGCTGACGGCGATCTACGACACGATGCAGTACATCAAGCCGCACATCCAGACCGTCTGCCTCGGGCAGGCGGCCTCGGCGGCGGCGATCCTGCTCGCGGCCGGCTCGCCCGGCAAGCGCCTGGCGCTGCCCAACGCGCGCGTGCTCATCCACCAGCCGGCGATGGAGGGCGGCGGCTACGCGCAGGCCTCCGACATCGAGATCCAGGCCAACGAGCTCATCCGGATCCGCGAGTGGCTCGAGGCGGCGCTGGCGCAGCACACGGGGCGGCCCATCGAGCAGGTGCGCCAGGACATCGAGCGCGACAAGATCCTCACCGCGGCCCAGGCCAAGGACTACGGGATCGTCGACCAGGTGCTCGAGAGCCGCAAGGGCGTTCACCCTGCGGTGGTGCAGCCCGCCTGACGCTGTGACCCCCGGTCCGCGCCCGACGCGCGCGGACCGGGGTCGCGCGGCGCGCGAGGTTGGGCCATCCGTGCGAATCGGGACGCATCGGGCGGCGCGTCGCACCCGACACGCCGCGACCCACCCGCAGGGTTCGGCTGACAGGTGGCCGTGCGTGGTGTGCAATGGGGGAACGTGACTCGCGGACCGCGAGGTCACGACGACGGCGCACCGCCATGACGGCGGAGGGCGACACGAAGGAAGGGGACGCACGTGGCGCGTATCGGAGACGGTGCGGACCTTCTCAAGTGCTCGTTCTGCGGCAAGTCCCAGAAGCAGGTGAAGAAGCTCATCGCGGGGCCCGGGGTGTACATCTGCGACGAGTGCATCGACCTGTGCAACGAGATCATCGAGGAAGAGCTCGCCGAGGCCACCGAGGTCGGCATGGTCGAGCTGCCCAAGCCGAAGGAGATCTTCGAGTTCCTCGAGCAGTACATCGTCGGGCAGGAGCCCGCCAAGCGGTCGCTGGCCGTCGCGGTGTACAACCACTACAAGCGCATCCAGGCCGGTGAGGGCGCCCGTGCGACCGCCGGCGAGGAGGCCGTCGAGATCGCCAAGTCGAACATCCTGCTGATCGGCCCCACGGGCTGCGGCAAGACGTACCTGGCGCAGACGCTGGCCAAGATGCTCAACGTCCCGTTCGCCATCGCGGACGCCACGGCCCTCACCGAGGCGGGCTACGTCGGCGAGGACGTCGAGAACATCCTCCTCAAGCTCATCCAGGCCGCCGACTACGACGTCAAGAAGGCCGAGACGGGCATCATCTACATCGACGAGATCGACAAGATCGCCCGCAAGAGCGAGAACCCGTCGATCACGCGCGACGTCTCGGGAGAGGGCGTCCAGCAGGCGCTCCTGAAGATCCTCGAGGGCACGACCGCGTCGGTGCCCCCGCAGGGCGGGCGCAAGCACCCGCACCAGGAGTTCATCCAGATCGACACGACCAACGTGCTGTTCATCGTCGCGGGGGCGTTCGCCGGTCTCGACGAGATCATCACCTCCCGCGCCGGTCGTCGCGGCATCGGGTTCGGCTCGCCGATCCACTCGGCCGACGACACCGACGTGTACGGCGAGGTCATGCCGGAGGACCTGCTGAAGTTCGGCCTCATCCCCGAGTTCATCGGCCGCGTGCCGATCATCACGACCGTCTCGCCGCTGGACCGCGTCGCCCTCGTGCGCATCCTCACCGAGCCGCGCAACGCGCTGGTCAAGCAGTACCAGCGCATGTTCCAGATCGACGGTGTGGAGCTGGAGTTCGAGGAGGACGCCGTCGGCGCTATCGCCGAGCAGGCGCTGCTGCGGGGCACGGGCGCACGTGGCCTGCGCGCGATCCTCGAGGAGGTCCTCCAGCAGGTGATGTTCGAGGTGCCGTCACGCGACGACGTGGCCCGGGTGGTCATCACCAAGGACGTCGTGCTCGACAACGTCAACCCCACGCTGGTCCCGCGGGACGTGTCCCGCGACAAGCGGACCCCGCGCGAGAAGAGCGCGTGACCGCACCCGGGGGCGTCGTCCCGGCCGAGCTGGCGCGGCTGCGGGGCAGCATCGACAACATCGACGCCGCCCTCGTCCACATCCTCGCCGAGCGGTTCAAGGCGACGCAGCGCGTGGGCGTGCTCAAGGCCGAGATCGGGCTGCCCGCGTCGGACCCCGGCCGGGAGGCCCAGCAGGTCGCACGGTTGCGCCGGTTGGCGCAGGAGGCCGACCTCGACCCGGTCTTCGCCGAGAAGTTCCTGGAGTTCATCGTCGCCGAGGTGATCCGGCACCACGAGGCGATCGCGCAGGACCACGCGCAGCGCGTCTGACCCGGCGCGCCCGCGCCCCACCTCACCCCCTGCACCCGTTGGCGGACGCCCTCGACGTGACCGAAGGTAGAGGGGTCAGCCGCGGTGGGGGCACCGGTAGCGCCGTCGCCGAGGACGTGCACCCGCCCGAGGAGTCGACCCCTATGCACCTGCACTGGCTCAAGCCGCTGCTCGGCCGCCCGGCCCCGTTCGTCACCGTGCACCTCGACGCCTCGCCCGCGGAGGTGGCCGGGGAGTCCGGCCCCGTGGACCGGTGGCGGTCCGTGCGCCGGGGCCTGGAGCGCGACGGCGCACCGGCGGCCCTGCTCGACGAGATCGGCGAGCGCGTCGCGTCCCCCGACGGGCGGCGCGACGCCCACGGCCGCGTGGTGGTCGCGGACGCGCACGGCGTGGTCCTGGACCGGGTGCTGCGTGCCGCACCCGCGGCGTCGCGCGGCAACTTCGGGCCCGTGCCGGCACTGGCTCCCGTGGTGCGGGCCAGCGAGGAGACCGTGTGCGTGCTCGTCGTGGCGGTGGACCGCACGGGTGCCGACCTGCGGTGGGTCGACGCGGACGACGGTGGCGACCGCGGGCCGGTGACGGAGACGGTCGACGGCGGGCACGACGACGTCCACAAGACCCGCGAGGCCGGGCTGGAGCGGCGGGGGCAGACCCGGGCCGAGGACTCCTGGCAGCGCAACGCCGAGGCCGTGGCCGCGGTCGTCGACAAGCGGGTGCGTGACAAGCGGCCCGGGCTGGTCGTCCTCACGGGCGACGTGCGCTCCGTCCCGCTGGTGCGTGACGCGCTCGGTCAGCACGTGCGTGAGCTCGCGGTGGAGGTGCCCGGGGGAGGCCGGGGGGACGGCATCCATGAGGAGGCCTTCGCCGAGCGGGTCGCCCAGGCGGTCGTCGACTTCCGCCGTCGACGGCGCGCGGAGCACCTGGACCGGTACCGCGAGGCCCGCGGGCGTGGCGAGGGGGCCGTGGCCGGGCTGGACGACGTCGTCGAGGTGCTGCGCCGCGGGCAGGTCGACGAGCTGCTGCTCTCGGTGAGCGCGGTGGCGGGGGCGCTCGCGGACGACCACCTGTGGGTGGGGCTGTCGCCGCTGCAGCTCGCGACGTCCCGCTCCGACCTGGCCGCGATCGGCGTGGTCGACGGCGAGACCCGCGAGCTGCCCGCGGACGTCGCGCTGCTGCGCGCCGTCGTCGGCCAGGACGCCGGCGTCACGTTCGTCGAGGACGGGGACGTCGAGGTCGTCGACGGCGTCGGCGCACTGCTGCGCTGGGCAGACGACTCCACGCCGAGCGAGTCGGTGCCCTCCCAGTCGGGCGACGCGGCGCGGCTGCGGACGGTCTGAGCGGTCGGCGGGGTCAGTCCCCGCTGCGCGTGTCGACGTACAGGCCGTCGACCTCGTGCGCGAAGTCCTGCAGGACCGCCGCCCGCTTCACCTTCATCGACGGTGTGAGGTAGCCGTTCGCCTCCGTGAAGTCGGTGGTGAGCACGGCGATCTTGCGGATCGACTCGGCGCGCGAGACCACCTCGTTGGCGCGGTCCACGGCACGGTCGAGCGCCTCGAGCACCTGCGGGTGCGCGGCGGCCGCGGCGACGTCCATGGCGGGTAGCCCGTGCATGGCGAGCCAGCCGGGCAGCATCTCGGCGTCCAGGGTGACCAGCGCGCCGATGAACGGACGCTGGTCGCCCACGACGACGACCTGGCTGACGACCGGGTGGCCGCGCAGCCGGTCCTCGAGGACCGCGGGGGCGACGTTCTTGCCGCCGGCGGTCACGATGATCTCCTTGCTGCGGCCCGTGATGCGCAGGTACCCGTCCTCGTCGAGCGTCCCGATGTCGCCGGTGCGCAGCCAGCCGTCGACCAGCGTCTGCGCGGTCTCCTCGGGCATGTGCCGGTAACCGCGGAAGACGTGCGGGCCGGCGACCCAGATGTGGCCCTCGTCGTCGACGCGCAGGGACGTGCCGGGCATCGGGGGGCCGACCGTGCCGATCTTGGTCAGGCCAGGGCGGTTCACGGCGGTGGCGGCGGACGTCTCGGTCAGGCCGTAGCCCTCGAGCACGTGGACCCCGATGCCGCGGTAGAAGTGCCCGAGGCGCTCGCCGAGCGGCGCCCCGCCGGAGACCGCGAACTCGGCCCGTCCGCCCAGCGCGGCGCGCAGCTTGCGGTGCACCAGGCGGTCGGCGACGCGGTGCTGGGCCCGGAGCGCGGCGCCCGGCCCGCCGGGTGTCTCCAGCGCGCGGGAGTAGGTGATGGCGACCTTGGCCGCCCAGCGGAAGATGCGCAGGGTCGTGCCCGACCCGGCCTTCTGCTCGGCCGAGTTGTAGACCTTCTCGAACACGCGCGGCACCGCGAGCAGGTAGGTGGGCCGGAACGACGCGAGGTCCGGCAGGAGGTTGCGGGTGTCGGGGGCGTGGCCCATCACAGCGCCGGACTCCACGCAGAGGACCTGGATGAAGCGTGCGAAGACGTGGGCCAGCGGCATGAAGAGCAGCGTGCGGGACGTCGGCTTCGAGACGACCTCGGCCAGACCGACCGCGCCGTTGCGGCACAGCTCGACGAAGTTGCCGTGCGTGAGCTCGACGCCCTTGGGTCGGCCCGTGGTGCCGGACGTGTAGATCACCGTGGCAAGGTCGTCGCCGCGCGCGAGCGTGCTGCGGCGGTCGATCTCGGAGTCCGGGACGTCGGCGCCGCGCGCCTCGAGCGTGCCGACGGCGTCGTCGTCGATGACCAGGACCTCGGTCAGCCCGGGCAGGTCGTCACGCACCTGCCCGACGACGGCGGCGTGCGCGGGCGTCTCGACGACGGCCAGCCGGACCCCGGAGTCGGACGCGATCCAGCGCACCTGCTCGGCCGACGAGGTCTCGTAGACCGGCACGCCGACCCCTCCCGCCGCCCAGACGGCGAAGTCGACGAGGGTCCACTCGTACCGGGTGCGGGACATGATCGCGACCCGGTCGCCCGGCTCGAGCCCGCTCGCCACCAGACCCTTGGCGATCGCACGGACCTGGGACACGAACGCCGCCACCGTGACGGGCTGCCACGCGCCCCCGGGCCCGTCCGGTCGCTCGGCGAACACGTCGTCGGGGTCGCGGGCGAGCCGGGCCGCGAGCATCGTGCAGATCGACGCCGCCGGGTCGGGCTCGACGAGGGCGGGGGAGGTCGTGTCGGGCACTGGTGCTCCTGGTCGTGGCTCGGTACGGGCCCTGCGGAGGTTCGGGCGTGACGTCAGTCCTGCGGGTGGCGGTGCGTCGGGTCGAGGACCCGCTGCAGGAAGGTGCGGGTGCGCTCCTCGAGCGGCGCCCCGATGACCTGGTCCGGGGGTCCGGACTCCACCACGACGCCGTCGTCCATGAAGACGACGCGGTCGGCGACCTCGCGTGCGAACGCCATCTCGTGGGTGACGACGAGCATCGTCATCCCGGCGTCGGCGAGGTCGCGCATGACGCCCAGGACGTCGCCGACGAGCTCGGGGTCGAGCGCGGAGGTCGGCTCGTCGAAGAGCATGAGCCGGGGGTCCATCGACAGCGCGCGGGCGATCGCGACCCGCTGCTGCTGGCCGCCGGACAGCTGGCCGGGCATCGCGGCAGCACGGTCGGCCAGCCCGACGCGCTCGAGATTGGCGGTCGCGACCCGCTCCGCCTCGGCCCGCGAGCGACGCAGGACGCCGCGCTGGGCGAGGGTGCAGTTCTCGAGCACGGTCAGGTGGGCGAAGAGGTTGAACTGCTGGAACACCATGCCGACGTGCGTACGGACGCGGTCGATGTCGACGTCGGCGTCCGTCACCTCGGCACCGAGCACCTCGATGCTGCCGGCCGTCGGCTCCTCGAGGAGGTTGACGCAGCGCAGGAGCGTGGACTTGCCGGACCCGGACGGTCCGATGACGCAGACGACCTCACCGGGCGCGACGGTGAGGTCGATCCCGCGCAGGACCTCGCGGTCCCCGAACGACTTGTGCAGGTCGTGGATCCGTACGACGGGCTGGGTGGTGGCGGGGGTCATGCGCGGCCTCCGGTGCGCCGCTCGAGCCGGCGGGCGACGATGCCGAGCGGGATGGTGATGACGAGGTAGCAGGCGCCGACGACGAACAGGCCGGTGAGCCCGCCGGAGGCCGTGGACAGCGCGTCCCGGCCGACCTTCGTCAGCTCGAAGAACGCGGGCGTCTGGCCGAGCACGAACAGCAGCGACGTGTCCTTCGTCAGCAGGAGCACCTCGTTGGTGAGCGGCGGCAGGACGGTGCGGAACGCCTGGGGCAGCACGACCTGCGCCATCGTGCGGGTGTGCGACATGCCCAGGGACCGTGCCGCCTCGACCTGGCCGCGGGGGACGGCCTGGATGCCGGCGCGGATGGTCTCGGAGATGTAGGCGGCGGACACGGCACCGAGCGCGATCGCGGCGATCGCCAGGATCGACGTCAGGGCGACGCCGAACGCGATGGGGACGGCGTACCCCACGGCGATGACGACGAGCAGGGCGGGGATGCCGCGGAAGAACTCGACGTAGCCGGTCGAGATCCACCGGTAGGGCGCCACCGACGACAGCCGCATGAGGGCCAGGACCGTCCCGAGGCTGAGCCCGACGGCGAACGCGGCGAGGGTGTACCGGACGGTGTTGTAGAACGCGCGGGGGAGCCGGTCGAGCATGTCGGCCGCCGCGGCGGGGTTGAAGATCGTCTCGCCGACGTTGCTCCAGTCGGCCGCGACCACGACGACGGCGACCACGACGAGGAGCACCACGTACTGGACGCCCCGCGACAGCCGCGCCCTGCGGCGCGGGCTCATCCGCGCCCGGCCGGCGGGTGCGGTCAGGTCGACGGTCATCAGTCCACGGGCTCGCCGGTACCGAAGTACTCGGCGACGAGCTCGTCGTACGTGCCGTCCTGCGTGATCCGCGCGAGCGTGGCGTTCGCCGCGTCGAGCAGGGCGGTGTTGCCGGTGCGGACGGCGAAGCCGTACTGCTCACCGGTCGGGACGACGAACGCGACCTCGAGCCCTCCGCCGGCGAACGGCTCGAGCACTGTGACGTCGTTGACGACGACGTCGACCTGGCCGTTGCGCAGGGCCTGGATCTGCAGACCGAGGTCCTCGAACTGGACGCCCTCGAGCCCCTGCTCCTCGACCCAGCCCGCTCCCGTGGTGGCCTGCTGGACCCCGATCGTGAGGCCCTCGAGGTCGGACTCGGCGGCGACCGGCGAGCCGCTCGCGACCAGGACGCCCTGGTCGGCGTCGAAGTACGCGTCGGTGAAGTCGACGTTCTCCTCGCGCTCCGGCGTGATGGTGATCGCCGAGGCGGCCATGTCGCACTGGCGCGCGTTGAGCGCCGCGCCGGACTCGATGGCGTCGAACCCGGTGTTGAGCGGGCGCAGCTCGACGCCGAGGTCCGCGGCGATCTCCCCGGTGAGCGCCATGTCGAGGCCGACGATCACCCCGTCCTCCTCGTACTCGAACGGCTCGTAGGGCGGGTTGGTGCACACGGTGAGCGAGCCGGCGCGCACGAGCGCGAGCTCGCCGTCCGCGCCCGCGTCGTCGCCGGAGCCGGAGCAGGCGGTGAGGGTGAGCAGGGTCGCGGCGGCGAGGGCGGCGACGGGCAGGGGGTGGCGCATGAGGGGTCCTTCCGAGCGGAGCTGTGCGCGCATAAGTATACGCGTCACATCATTCCTATTCGTGACGGGGTCGCCAGGGACCTCGGTCCCGACACTGCCACGGCACGCGGGCGCACGCCCGCGCACGCCCGCGTCCCGGTCGCGGCGGCCGCGCGGCGGTGCCCCGGTCGTCAGCGGGCGACGGCCTCGCCGAGCCGCGCGTCGCGGGCGACGACGGTCTCGCCGTCGCCGACCGCCAGCTCCAGCGTGCCCGTCGCGCGGCCCGCGTTGCGGACGTCGTCCAGCGCGGCCTCCACGCCGGCGCGCAGGGCTGGCGGCACCTCCAGCACGGCGTGCTCGACGGGCGTGCGCATCGAGACCTTGGCCTCCGACTTGACCTTGCGCAACGCCGCCAGCGCTGCGCCGGCGCCCGCCACGAGGCCCGCGTCGGCGTCACCGGCCGCGGTGCGCAGCGTGCCGCTCGTCGGCCACGGGGCGCGGTGCACCGTGCCCTCGCGCCACCACGACCAGACCTCCTCGGTCGCGTACGGCAGCACGGGGGCGAACAGGCGCAGCAGCGTGTCCAGCGCCAGGCCCAGCGCGGCGCGCGCCGACGCGGTCGCGGGCGTGACCTCGGCTGCCGAGGCGCCGGCGCCGTAGGCGCGGTCCTTGACGAGCTCGAGGTAGTCGTCGCAGAACGTCCAGAAGAACGTCTCGGTCAGCTCGAGGGCCCGGGTGTGGTCGTAGGCCTCGAGCGCCGCCGTCGCCTGGTCCACGACGGTCGCCAGGCCCGCGAGCATCGCCCGGTCCAGCGGCTCGGTGACCTGCGACGCGTCGAGCGGCACGGGCTCGTCCGCTGCGCCGAAGGAGAGCACGAACTTGCTCGCGTTGAGCACCTTGATCGCCAGCCGGCGCCCGATCTTCATCTGGCCGACCTCGAACGCCGCGTCGGTGCCGAGGCGCGCGCTGGCCGCCCAGTACCGGACGGCGTCCGACCCGTGCTCCTCCAGCAGCCCCATGGGGGTGACGACGTTGCCCTTGGACTTGCTCATCTTCTTGCGGTCGGGGTCGAGGATCCAGCCGCTGATCGCGGCGTGCTTCCACGGCAGCGTGCCCTCCTCGAGGTGCGCGCGCACGACGCTCGAGAACAGCCAGGTGCGGATGATGTCCTGGCCCTGGGGGCGCAGGTCCATCGGGAACGTCCGCGAGAACAGGTCCGGGTCGTCGAGCCAGCCGCACACGATCTGCGGCGTCAGCGAGCTCGTCGCCCAGGTGTCCATGATGTCGGGGTCGCCGACGAACCCGCCGGGCACGCCGCGCTGGTCGGCCGTGTAGCCGGCCGGCACGTCGCTCGACGGGTCGACGGGCAGCGCGGCCTCGTCCGGCACCAGCGGGGAGTCGTAGAGCGGCTCGCCGGCCTCGTCGATCGGGTACCACACGGGGATCGGCACGCCGAAGAACCGCTGGCGCGACACCAGCCAGTCGCCGTTGAGCCCGCCGACCCAGTTGTCGTACCGCACGCGCATGAAGTCGGGGTGGAAGGCCAGCTCGCGGCCCCGGGCCAGCAGGTCGGCCCGCAGGTCCTCGTCGCGCCCGCCGTTGCGGATGTACCACTGGCGGCTCGTGACGATCTCGAGGGGCTTGTCGCCCTTCTCGTAGAAGTTCGCCTTGCGCTGCGTCGCCACCGGGTCGCCCAGCAGGTCCCCGGACCCGCGCAGGGCCGCGACGACGGCCTCCCGCGCGCTGAACGTCGTCTTGCCGGCGAGCTCGCCGTAGACGGCGCGGCCGTCCGGCGACGTGATCCACTCCGGGGTGTCCCGCAGCACGCGGCCGTCGCGGCCCACGACCGAGCGCGTGGGCAGGCGCAGCTCGCGCCACCACTGCACGTCGGTGAGGTCGCCGAAGGTGCAGCACATCGCGATGCCGGCGCCCTTGTCCGGCTCGGCGGCCGGGTGCGCGAGCACGGGCAGCGCGACGCCGAAGAGCGGGCTGGTCACCGTGGTCCCGAACAGGTGCTGGTACCGCTCGTCGTCCGGGTGGGCGATGAGCGCCACGCACGCGGGCAGCAGCTCGGGGCGCGTGGTCTCGATGACGACCTGGCCGCCGTCGGCGCGGTGGAACGCGACCTTGTGGAACGCTCCGGGGTAGTCGCGCGCCTCGAGCTCGGCCTGCGCGACCGCCGTCTGGAACGTCACGTCCCACAGCCCGGGCGCCTCGGCCTGGTAGGCCTCCCCGCGGCCGAGGTTGCGCAGGAACGCGCGCTGGGAGACGGCACGGGCCGTCGCGCCGATGGTCTGGTAGGTCATCGACCAGTCGACCGACAGACCGAGCCGGCGCCAGAGCGCCTCGAACTGCAGCTCGTCCTCGGCAGAGAGCCGCTCGCACAGCTCGATGAAGTTGCGGCGCGAGACCGGCACCTGGTCGCCCGGCTTGATCGACTTGCCCTCGCCGCCCTCGTGCGGGGGCACGAAGCCCTCGACGTAGGGGAGCGACGGGTCGCAGCGCACCCCGTAGTAGTTCTGCACCCGGCGCTCGGTCGGCAGGCCGTTGTCGTCCCAGCCCATGGGGTACATGACCTCGCGGCCGCGCATGCGCCAGAACCGGGCGACGACGTCGGTGTGCGTGTAGGAGAAGACGTGGCCGACGTGCAGCGAGCCGGAGACCGTCGGCGGCGGCGTGTCGATCGAGTAGACCTGCTCGCGCTCGGCGGTGCGGTCGAAGGTGTACGTGCCCTCGTCGGCCCATGCGCGCGACCAGCGGTCCTCGAGCCCGTCGACCGTCACCCTGTCCGGTACCTGGCGGGCGGCGCGTGCGCTCGTCGGGGTCGCGGTCGGGGGGGTCTGCTCGCTCATGGTCACCCATCCTCCCAGATCGCGGCCGTCCCCCGTGCACCCGCGACCGGTCCGCGGGGCACCTGCGGAGCGGTCGGCGCGCCTGCCCGCGGTCAGCCCGCGAGAGGCCCGCCGCGTGCGTCCAGCAGGTCCTGCAGGACGACCTGCTCGCGGGTCTGGGAGTCCACGACGCCCTGCGCCAGTCGCAGCACCTCGGGGTGCCGGCCGTGCTCGACGGCGTAGCGCGCCATCTCCACGCCCCCGGCGTGGTGCTCGATCATGAGGGTGAGGAAGAGGCGCTCGGCGGTCACGCCGTCGGCCGCGCGCAGCTCGGCCATGGCGTCGGCCGGCACCCAGCCCGGCATCGACTCCAGGCTCCCGGTGCCGGGGGTGGAGCCGTGGCCGTGACCGGGCCCGGTCATCCAGGCCATCGGCCCGGCGGGCGAGGCCGCGGGCAGCCCCCACAGGCGCAACCAGGCGGCCATCTGGCCGATCTGCTGCTGCTGGATCGTGAGGATGTCCAGGGCGATGGCGCGCAGCGTCTCGTCGTCCGAGCGGTCGCGCACCAGGACGGCGAGCTCGACCGCCTGCGCGTGGTGCGCCTGCATGTCGCGCGCGAAGCCGGCGTCCACGGACGTGTCCGAGGGCCGGGCCGCATCGGGCCGGGCCACCAGTGTCGCGCCTGCCGCGGCCCCGACCAGGAGCGCGAGGGCGACCAGCACGGCGACCACGACCCGTGCCGTCCCCGTCAGGGACGACACGGCCTGGCCCAGGGCCGAGCGTGCGCCGGCAGGTGCGGCGGGCAGGCCCGCCGCAGGGTCGCTCACGCGGGCGTGCCCACGCCGTTGCTGCACAGCGCACCGGCCTCGGGCAGCTCGGGGTTGAGCAGGTACTTGCGCAGGAACACCGGCAGGCGCTCGTCGTCGGCGTCGTCCAGCTGCAGCTGGTAGCCCCAGGCGGAGGCGACCACCGGCGACGGCACGCCCGGGTAGGGCGAGACGAGCACGTACGGCTGGCCCTCGGCGAAGGCGCGCAGCGTGGCGACCTGGTCCGCGGGGAGCTCGGGGTCGTAGGTGATCCAGACGGCGCCGTGCTCGAGGGAGTGGACGGCGTGCTCGTCGACGACCGGGTCGCTGTACACACCGCAGTTCTGCCAGACGGCGTTGTGCTCGCCGCCCACGGGCGGCGTCTGCGGGTAGTCGACCTCGGTCGAGACGTGGTCGAAGGAGAGGTCCTCGAAGCTCTCGACGCCCTCGATCTCCGCGGCGGCCTGCGCCTCGAGCTGCGACGCGCGGCGCGCCTCGCCCACGAGGACCACGGACGTCACCGCCACGAGCGCGACGACGAGGGTGCCGACGACGCCCACCACGATCGCGGTGCGGCGTCGGGCGGTGCGGCGCTGCTCGGCCTGGACCGCGGCGAGCCGGGCGGCCCGCTCGTCGCGCTGGGACGTCTTGCTCATGCGTGGCTCCGGATCTCGGGCGGTCGGCGTCCGGTCCAGGCTACGCGGAGTTGAAGCGTCAACCAAGTGGAGGGTCAGGCGCTGGTCGCGCGCCGGGCGCGGTACGCGGCCACGTGGGCGCGGTTGCCGCAGCTGTTGACCTCGCAGAAGCGACGGGAGCGGTTGCGGGAGAGGTCCACCAGCACGGCGGAGCAGCCCTCGCCCTCGCACACCTTCATGCGGGCGTACTCGTCGGACCGCACCAGGTCGACGACGCCCATCGCGGTCTCCACGACGATCACCGTCGCGAGCGCCGCCCCCGGGGCCGTGGCGTGCAGGTGCCAGTCGAGCGCGTCGTGGCGGACCAGGAAGGGCACGGCGTCCGCCTCGAGCAGCATCGCGTTCACCAGCTCGGCGGCGGTGTCGCGGTCGACCGTCCACAGGTGCGCGACGCGGTCGCGCGTCGCACGCACGGCGGCGACCTCGGCCTCGTCGCGATCGTGCCGACCCGTGTACCCCCAGCGCGTGAAGTAGTCGTGGACGTCCTCGACGGTGGTCATGGCGTCGTGCCCGTCACGCCGGCGGGCGGTGTTGACGAGCTCGGCGGCAGCCAGCAGGTTCATCTCCGTGTCACGAGCAAAGACCACATTGACTCCTGTCGGTGCGGGCGGCTACCGTCACGAGCATAGGTGCAGGTGACTGCTGACAACCGGGAGACGACGTGCAGGGTACGGGGACGCGCGGCGTCGGGATCGTCGCGGGGCTGATCGCCGCCCTCGCCTTCGCCACCAGCGGGCCGGTCGTCAAGCCGCTGCTCGCGGCCGGGTGGAGCCCGGGCGCGGCCATCGTGGTCCGCCTGGCGATCGGCGCCCTGCTGCTCGCCGGCCCGGCCCTGTGGTCGCTGCGCGGACGCTGGGCCGCGCTGCGCACCGACTGGTCGACCGTGGTCGGGCTCGGCCTGCTCGGCGTCGCCGGCGCGTCCACGATGTACTTCTTCGCCGTCGAGCGGCTGCCCGTGGCGGTCGCCCTGCTGGTCGAGTACACCGGGCCCCTGCTCCTGCTGCTGTGGGCGTGGGCGCGCACGGGCCGGGTGCCCGCACGCGCCACCCTCGTCGGCGCGTCCCTGGCCATGGGCGGCCTCGTGCTCGTGCTCGACGTCACCGGCAGCGTGCGGCTCGACCCGGTCGGCCTGCTCTTCGCCGGTGCGGCGGCCATCGGCAACGCCGCCTACTTCGCGTTCACCGGGCGACCCATCGCGCTGCCACCGGTCAGCCTGGCCGGCGCGGCCATGGCCGTGGGGGCCGTCGTCGTCGGGCTGCTCGCGCTCGTGGGCGCGCTGCCGGTGGAGGCCCCGGACGTGCGCGTCGACCTGATGGGCGCGCAGGTCCACTGGATCGTGCCGCTGCTGGTCGTCGGGGCGGTCCCGACGGCCTTCGCCTACGGGATCTCGGCGGTCTCCGTGCGGCTGCTCGGCGAGCGGCTCGCGTCCTTCCTGGCGCTGTCGGAGGTGCTGCTCGCCGTCGCGCTCGCGTGGGTGCTGCTCGGTGAGCAGCCGCTGGTCGTGCAGGGGGTGGGCGCGCTGCTCGTGGTCGGGGGCGTCGCGCTGGTGCGCACCGGGTCCGAGCGCGACGTCGTGCGCGGTGCCGCGCCGCCGCCGGCGGTCGAGGTTCCCGTCGACGCCGCACGCGCCCCCGAGCCTGTCTGACCCGCACGGGCACCGCGTGCGGCGCGACGACGGCGCGGGTGTGGTGGGGTGGCGCCGTGCAGGTGCTCCCGACCACGCCGTCCGCGCTCGTCGCGCACCTCGTCGACCTCGCGGCCGCCGCACCCGGCCGGCGGCGCGTGCTCGTCGACGGGGCCGCCGCGCTGGAGCCGACCGCGCTGGCCGACGCGCTCGTCGTGCCGCTGCGCGCCGCGGGGCGCGCGGTCGTGCGCGTGCACGCCGACGACTTCCTGCGGCCCGCGTCGGTGCGCTACGAGCACGGACGCCAGGACCCCGACGCGTACCTCGAGGACCGGCTCGACGTCGGTGGCCTCGCGCGCGAGGTGCTCGACCCGTTCGCGGTCGACGGCACGTACCTGCCCTCGCTGTGGGACGCGCGGCGCGACCGGGCGACCCGTGCCGCCCGGACGCGGGCACCCGAGGGCGCAGTCCTCGTCGTCGACGGCGAGCTGCTGCTCGGGCGGTGGTTCGACGTCGACCTGACCGTCCACCTCACCGTGCGTCCCGCGACGCTCGCGCGACGGCTCGGCGACGAGCGCGCCTGGCTGCTGCCGGCGTTCGCGCGGTACGACCAGGAGGTCGCGCCGCAGGACGTCGCCGACGTCGTGGTGCGCCTCGACGACCCCCGCCGCCCCGCGCTCGTCGTGCGCTGAGCCGGGCGCAACCTGCCGTTCACGCGGACCGGGCTAGGCTCGACGGGCAGGGACGAGCAGCCAGGAGGCGCACCAGGTGGCAGGTCTGACGGTCGGGTACGCGGCGATGCTGGAGCAGTTCCACCCGCGCGAGGCGGTGGAGCTGTCGGCCTACGCCGAGCAGCACGGGTTCTCCGGGGTCATGGCCGCCGACCACTTCGCGCCGTGGGTCCCCGCGCAGGGGCAGTCGTCGTTCGTGTGGAACGTGCTCACGGCGATCGGCGAGAACACGACGGGCGACCTCGGGCCCGGGGTGACGGCCCCGACGTTCCGCTGGCACCCCGCGATGGTCGCGCAGGCGTCGGCCACCCTCGCCGCGATGTACCCCGGTCGGCACTGGCTCGGCCTGGGGTCCGGCGAGGCGCTCAACGAGCACATCGTGGCCGGATACTGGCCCGAGGCGCCCGAGCGCATCAACCGCATGTTCGAGGCCATCGACCTCATCAAGAAGCTGTTCTCGGCCTCGCTGGCCGGCAAGGACGTCAAGCACTCCGGCACGTTCTACAAGCTCGAGTCGACCCGCCTGTGGACCATGCCCGAGGTCGCCCCGGAGATCCTGGTCGCGACCGCCGGGCCTGTCACCGCGAAGCGCACGGGCCGGCACGCCGACGGGATCATCACCGTCGGGGCGCCGCTGGAGAAGATCACCGGGCTGTTCGGCAAGTTCGCCGAGGGCGCGCGCGAGGCAGGCAAGGACCCCGACGCGATGCCCAAGGTGCTGCAGCTGCACCTGTCGTGGGCGCAGACGGACGAGGTGGCCCTCGCCAACGCGATGCACGAGTGGCCCAACGGCGGCATGAAGTTCCCCAAGGCCGACATCCGCTCGCCGTTCGACTTCGAGCAGATGGCCAAGCTCGTGCGGCCCGAGGACTTCGAGGGCCGCATGGTCATCTCCTCGGACCCCGACGTGCACCGCACCGAGATCCAGAAGTACGTCGACCTCGGGTTCGACCGCATCTACCTGCACAACGTCGGCCGCAACCAGCGCGAGTGGATCGAGGTCTTCGGCCGCGACGTGCTGCCGAAGCTCGGGCGCTGAGCGTGGGGGAGCTGCGGGTCTGGGCGCCCGACGGCATCCCCGAGGTCGTGCCGGGCGACGACCTCGTCGCCCTGCTGGTCGCGGCGCTGCGGGCCGACGCGCGCGTCGACGCGGACCACGCGCTCGTCGACGGTGACGTCGTGGTCGTCACGAGCAAGGTGGTGTCCAAGGCCGAGGGTCGCGTGGTCGCCGCCGACGACCGGGAGCAGGCGATCACGGACGAGACCGTGCGCGTCGTCGCGACGCGGGAGCACCCCGGCGGCGTGACGCGGATCGTGGAGAACCACCTCGGCCTGGTGATGGCGGCCGCCGGGGTCGACGCCTCGAACACCCCCGAGGGCACCGTGCTGCTGCTGCCGGTCGATCCCGACGCCTCGGCGCGGGCGCTGCGGGCCGGGCTGGCCGCGGCGTTCGGCGTGCGCCTCGGCGTGCTGGTCACCGACACCGCCGGCCGCCCGTGGCGGCAGGGCGTCACCGACCTGGCCATCGGGGCGGCAGGCGTCGACGTGCTCGACGACCTGCGCGGACAGCTCGACACGTTCGGCCGCCCGCTGACCATGACCGTGGCCGCCGTGGCGGACGAGATCGCGAGCGCCGCCGAGCTGGTCAAGGGCAAGGCCGCGGGACGGCCCGTCGCGGTCGTCCGCGGTGTCGGTCACGTCGTCACCGACGCCGACGGCCCCGGCGCGCGGGTGCTGGTGCGCACGGGGCCGGACGACATGTTCCACCAGGGCTCCGCCGAGGCGTACGCGCAGGGGTGGAAGGACGCGCTCGAGCGTCCGGGGCGGTAGGACGAGCCCGGTGGCGACGGGACCGGACGTGTCGGACGGGGCGCGGACCGCGCATCCCCCGGTCGTGCTCGTCGTCGACGCCGCCAACGTCGTCGGGTCCCGGCCGGACGGCTGGTGGCGCGACCGTGCCGGGGCGGCGACACGCCTGCTGGGTCGGCTCGGGGGTGTCGTCGGAGCGACCGTCATCCTGCCCGGCGGTCCGACGGCCCGGGTGGCTCGCGTCGAGGTCGTGCTCGAGGGTGCGGCGCGCGCGGCCGTCGACCCTGGGGTCGTGGGCCTCGCCGTGCACCTCGCCCCGCGCGACGGCGACACCGAGGTGGTCGCGGTGGCGTCGTCCGTCGGCTCGGGCGCGGTGGTCGTGACCGCCGACCGAGGGCTGCGCGCACGCCTCGGCCCGGCTGCGGTGGCGGGACCCGGCTGGCTGCTCGAGGTCCTCGACGACGTCGCTCAGGCCGCTGCGGCAGGACGTGGGTAGACGAGGCGCCGGTACAGCCACTCCGCGGGACCGCGGCGCCCCGCCGCCTCGAGCGTCACCGCCACCACGAGGGTGACCAGCCACACGCCCACGGCCCACGCGACGACCTGCGCCGAGCCCAGGTGCTCCCCGAGCCCGCCCGCCCACGGAGCGAGGGGCAGGACGAACAGCACCGACTGCAGCAGGTAGCAGCTCAGCGACCGGCTGCCGACGGCGCGCAGCGCGCGACCCGCCGGCCCGAGCGTGGTGAGGGTGGTGCCGCGGGCAGCCACGACCCAGCCGACCAGGGCGGCGAACGCGACGCCCCCGGCGGCCCCCGTCATCTCGTGCAGCATCGCCGACCCGAACGCGTCGAGCGCGGAGGGGTCGCGCAGCCGGGCCACGGCGGAGGCGAACGGCACCGCACCGACGACGCTGACCGCCAGGCCGCCGACGGCCGTCCGCCGCAGCAGGGGCAGGTGGTCGGCGGGCCGCTCGAGGACCTCGCGGCGCGCCGCCCAGATCCCGACCAGCACGAGCGGCAGCGCGACGACGACCCCGAGGGGCGCGCCGACGAGGCCGCTCAGCGCGCGCGTCGCCATCGCCATCAGCGCCGACTCCTCGACGGGGACCTCGAAGGGCTCCACGCCGAAGAGGTCGGTGAGCACCATCGCGGCGCTCATGAACCCGCCCAGCACCCCGGCGACGGGCAGCACGAGGGCGGCGGTGACCAGCAGGGTGCGGTCGGACGCCCGGACGAACGCGACGGCGAGCAGACCCGCCAGGCCGTAGGCGCCGAGGATGTCGCCCTCGAAGAGCAGGACGACGTGCACGGCGCCGAACGCGACGAGCACGGCGGCCCGCCGCAGCAGGTCCGTGCGGCACGCCGGCCACGGCACCCACGCCGCGGCGCGCCGCCGGACGACGACGCCGATGCCGTACCCGTACAGCAGCGCGAACATCGGCATCGTGCGGCGGTCGACGAACAGGGACACGACGCCGTCGACCGCCCGGTCGAGCGCGGACGAGTCCACCGGGCGCAGCCCGAGCCCGACGGCACCACCCGAGAGGTGGATGACCGCGTTGGCGATCGCGATCCCCAGCAGCGCCAGGCCGCGCGCGACGTCGGGTGCCACGGCCCGGCTGCGGGCGGCGAGCGGCTCGATCGGCGGGTGCGCCGCCGGGATCGGCACCGGTGCGGCCTGCGGCAACGAGGGGTGCGGAGTCGTCATGCGCCCATCGTCCCGGCTGCCCCGGTGCCCGCGCCTCCGTCGCGCGGATGGTCCCGGTGTCGGTCGTGCGGTGGACCCGCGGCCGGTGGTCAGGCGGCTGCGCGTCAGCGAGCCGCCTTCGCCGCTGCCTTGGCGGCGCGCTTCGTCTCGCGGACCTTGCCGAGGGACGCGGCGTCGCGGACGTCGGCGATCGAGCGGAACTCGTCGTCGCCGTACGCACCGGCAGCCTCCCGCCACCCGGCGGGCTGCACGCCGCGCTGCTTGGCGAGCAGCGCGAGGAAGATCCGGGCCTTCTGGTCACCGAAGCCCGGCAGGGCCTTGAGCCGGCGCAGCACGGTCGGCCCGTCGGGGTCGCCGTCCGTCCAGATCCGGGTCACGTCGCCGTCGTGCTCGTCGACGACGGCCCGCGCGACCGCCTGGATGCGCCCCGCCATCGAGCCCGGGTAACGGTGCACCGCCGGCGGCGTCGCGCACAGCGCGGAGAACTCCTCGGGGTCGGCCTCCGCGATGCGGTGCACGTCCCAGCCGCCCATGCGGTCCGCGATCTTCGCCGGCCCGGCGAAGGCGGTCTCCATCGGCACCTGCTGGTCGAGGAGCATGCCGACGAGGAGCGCGAACGGGTCGGTGTCGAGCAGGCGGTCGGCGGCGTCGTCGCCGGTCATCCACAGCGGGTCGGTCATGACCCCATTCTGACGCAGCACCCGTCCCGCGAGCAGGTGCGCCGCCCGCTCAGATCCGACGTGCGGCGAACGCCAGCATCGTGGGGATCGTCGCGAACCAGCGCTCGTCGTCGGTCCACGCGTCCTGCGGCGCGCGGTGGTGCGGCAGGGACGGCGGCTCGTCCAGGTCGACGACCGCGAGCCCGGCATCGCGCAGGCGCCCGACGTACCAGGCCAGCGGCCGGTGGTAGTGGCGGTGACCGCCGAAGGTGTCGATCCACCACTCCTCGTGCGCGAGGTAGCCCGTGACGCGCCGGTGCCGCCCACCGTCGTCGGCCGGCTGCTGGTGGAAGAACGCCGGGTGCAGGATCGACGCGACGAGGACCCCGTCGTCCGCGAGGTGCGCGGCGACGTCGGCCAGCAGCCGGTCGAGCTGCGGCAGGTCCATGAGCACCATGTGGCTGACGACCGCGTGGAACGGGCCGGGCAGGCCGTCGGGGAGGCCCGCGGTCAGGTCGCCCACCTCGAACCGCAGCGTCGGGTGGTCGCGGCGGGCCCGGGCGACGAGCGCGGTGCTGCCGTCCACGCCGACGACCGAGGCGCCGCGCGCGGCGAGCAGGGCGGTGAGCCAGCCGTGGCCGCACCCCAGGTCCAGCACGCTCCGGCTGCCCTGCGGGACCCAGCGGCCGAGGAACGGCTCGAACCTCCGACGGAACGAGTCGTCGGGTCCACCGGCGACCGCGACGTAGCCGTCGGCGGAGCGGTCCCAGGCGGCGAGGTCGGCGGTCGAGCCCGTCATGCGGCCATCGTCGCGCACGGGCGCCCACCGGCGCGAGAGCCGCACGCCACGAGCGGCTGTGGACGAACCGGACATCCGGGCCTCCGGACTCGCTACCCTCGGCCCGCTCCGGCGAGCACCGCCGAGCGACGAGCAGGGGAGCGACGTGCGGACACGCCTGACCTACCGCCGCCCGGTACCGGACCGGGTCGTCGAGGTGGACGTCGTCGTCACCACCGACGCGGGTGCGACCGTCGCGGACGTCGCCGACGCGCTCGTGCGGGCGGAGGCCGTCGCCGGGCGCGCGGTCCCCGGGCCCGTCACGCTGGCGCTCGCCCCGCCCGACGGCGGGGCCCCGCGGACCCTGCCGCGTCGTGCCGGACTGGCCGACGCCGGCCTGCGTGCCGGGTCCACCGTGGGCCTGACGGTCGCCGCCGACGAACCTGCCGGCACCGGTGTCGCGCCGCACGACGCGCACGCGCGCCTCACCGTCGTCAGCGGCCCGCAGGCCGGGCTCGAGGTGCACCTGCCGCTGGGCACGACCACCGTCGGGCGCGGGCCCCACTGCGACGTGCGGCTCACCGACCCGCTGGTCTCCACGACGCACGCGCGCATCGTGGTCGGCGACGCCGTCGAGGTGGTGGACGCCGGGTCGTCCAACGGGGTGGTCATCGGCTGGGGCCGGGTCGACCGCGCCGCCGTCGGGCCGCGGGACTACGTCGTGCTCGGCGACACGATCCTCACGCTCACGCGTGTCCGACCCGCGGACGGTTCAGGCGACGGGGCCGCCGTCGTGGCGTTCAACCGGTCGCCGCGCGTCGTGCCGGTGCACCCCGAGCGGACCGTCGAGGCACCCGCGCCGCCCGAGCCCGCCCGGCCCGGCCGCTTCCCCCTGGTCGCGCTCGCCGCCCCCGTCGTCATGGGGGCGGTGCTGTACGCGGTGATGCCCCGCCCGGCGACGCTGGCCTTCCTCGCGCTGAGCCCGCTGCTGCTCGTCGCGGGCTGGGTCGACAAGCGGTTCTCGGAGCGACGGCGGCTGAAGGAGGAGACGGCGACCTTCCGGGCGTCGCTGGACGCGCTCGAGCAGGACCTCACCGCGGGGGCCGAGGAGGAGCGGCGCGTGCGGCTGGGCGAGCTGGCGTCGACCGCGCAGGCGGTCCGTGCCGCACGCGACCTCGGTCCGGTGCTGTGGTCGCGCCGCCCGCAGGCCCCGGCGTTCCTCGCGCTGCGGGTCGGCGTGGGCACGTCCGCGTCGCGCACGACCGTGCGGCTGCCTGCGCGCGGACGGGCAGGTGCCGAGCACTGGGCGCTGGTCGAGAGCCTGCGGGACCGGTTCGCGGACCTCGAGGGCGTGCCCGCCGAGGTCGGGCTGCGCGACGTCGGGGCCGTGGGTGTGGCCGGTCCGCGTGCGCACGTCGACGACGTCGCACGCGCGCTCGTCGCGCAGCTCGTCTGCCTGCACGCCCCCTCGGAGCTCGTCGTGACGGGCGTCGCGTCGTCGTCGAGCCGCGACCGCTGGGACTGGCTCAAGTGGCTGCCGCACGTCGCCTCCCCGCACAGCCCGCTCCCGGGGCCCCACCTCGCCGCCGACCCCGTGACGGCCACCGGGGTGGTCACGGCGCTCGAGGAGCTCGTCGCCGCGCGGCAGGCGCTCGGCCGGCACGCGGAGGCGGCCGAGCCCGCCGTGCTGCTGGTCGTCGAGGACGACGCGCAGGCCGAGCGCGGCCGCCTGGTGCGGCTCGCGGAGGACGGTCCCGGCGTCGGTGTGCACGTGCTGTGGTGCGCGGCGCAGGTCGAGGCGCTGCCGGCCGCGTGCCGCGCCTTCCTCGCGGCCGACGAGCACGGGGTGCGCCTGGGGCGCACGCGCGACGGGCGCTGGGACGACGTCGCGTGCGAGCGGCTCGAGGTACCGGCGGCGACCGACCTCGCGCGGCGGCTGGCGGCCGTGGTCGACGACGGCACACCCGTCGTCGACGAGTCCGACCTGCCGCGCAGCGTCGGGCAGCTGAGCCTGCTCGGGCCGGAGGTGGCCGACGACCCGGAGGCGGTCGTCGAGCGGTGGCACGAGACCGGGTCGGTGCTCGCCCGCACCGGCTCACCCGTGCGGCGCCGCGGGGACGCGGGACTGCGCGCGGTCGTCGGGCAGGGCTCGACCGGTCAGTTCGTGCTCGACCTGCGCACGCAGGGGCCGCACGCGCTGGTCGGGGGCACGACCGGCTCGGGCAAGAGCGAGTTCCTGCAGTCGTGGGTGCTGGGCCTGGCCACCGCGCACAGCCCGGACCGGGTGACGTTCCTGTTCGTGGACTACAAGGGCGGCGCGGCGTTCGCCGACTGCGTGGACCTGCCGCACGCCGTCGGGCTCGTGACCGACCTGTCGCCGCACCTCGTGCGGCGTGCCCTGGTCTCGCTGCGGGCCGAGCTGCGACGCCGTGAGCACCTGCTGCAGCGCAAGGGCGTCAAGGACCTGCTCACCCTCGAGCGCACGGGGGACCCGCAGACCCCGCCGTCGCTCGTCATCGTGGTCGACGAGTTCGCGGCCCTGGCCGCCGACGTGCCGGAGTTCGTCGACGGGGTGGTCGACGTCGCGCAGCGCGGCCGGTCGCTCGGCCTGCACCTGGTGCTGGCGACCCAGCGGCCCGCGGGCGTCATCAAGGACAACCTGCGCGCCAACACCAACCTGCGGGTCGCGCTGCGGATGGCCGACGAGGCGGACTCGGTCGACGTGCTCGGCACGCCGCTGGCCGCCGGCTTCGACCCCGCGGTGCCGGGCCGTGGCGCCGTCCGCACGGGACCGGGCCGGCTCGCGCTGTTCCAGGCGGGGTACGCCGGGGGCCGCTCGAGCACGGCGCCGCCGCGCGCCGGCGTCGCGCTCGAGAGCCTCGAGTTCGGGCCGGGGGAGCCGTGGGACCTGCCGGCGCCCGTCGACGTGCCGGGCACCGACGACGACGAGGGGCCGACGGACCTCGCGCGCACCGTGCGCACCGTGCGCGCCGCCGCCCGTGCCGAGGCGATCCCCCCGCCGCGACGGCCCTGGCTGCCCGAGCTCGCCGCCGTGCACGCCCTCGAGGAGGTGGTCGACCCCACCCGGTCGGGGGTGGTGCTGGGCGTCGTCGACCGGCCGGCGCGGCAGGAGCAGCACCCGTGGGCGTGGGACCCCGACGCGGAGGGGTCCCTCGTGGTCCTCGGGACGAGCGGCTCCGGCAAGTCCACGACGCTGCGCACGCTCGCGGTGAGCGCGGCCCTCGGGACCCTCGGCGCCGGCGGGCCGGTGCACGTCCACGGCCTGGACCTCGGCTCGGGCGGGCTGGCGATGCTCGACGAGCTGCCCGTCGTGGGCTCGGTCGTCGACGGGTCCGACACCGAGCGCCTCCAGCGGCTGATGGGGATGCTGCGGGCCGCGCTCGACGACAGAGCGACCCGGTACGCCGCGGTACGCGCCGGGTCGTTGAGCGAGTACCGGACCCTCGCCGGGCGGCCGGACGAGCCGCGGCTGCTGCTCCTGCTCGACGGGCTGGCGGCGTTCCGGGAGGCGCACGAGGCCGACGCGGGGCGCACCGGCGCGTGGTCGGTGCTGCAGCGGCTCGTCGCGGAGGGGCGCCCGCTGGGCGTGCACGTCGCGATGTCCGCCGAGCGGCCCGGTGCGCTGCCCACCTCGCTCGCCGGGAGCGTGGCGCGCCGGCTCGTCCTGCGGCAGGCCGACGAGAGCGCGTACGGCGTGCTCGACGTGCCCAAGGACGTGCTGGGGCCGGCCTCGCCGGCCGGCCGCGGCGTCTTCGCCGGGGAGGGCGACGAGCTGCAGGTCGCGGTCCCCGGGGGCCGCACGGCGCCGGCGGAGCAGGCGCTGGCGATCACCGCGGTCGCCCGGCGGCTGCGCGACGCGGGGGTCCCTCCGACCCCGCCGGTGCGACGGCTGCCGACCGTCGTGGCCGCGTCGAGCCTGCCCGCCACCGTCGACGGCCTGCCGGTGCTCGGCGTCGCGGACGACACGCTCACCCCGTGCGGGTTCGCCCCGCGTGGCACCTTCCTGCTGGCCGGGATGCCGGGATCGGGTCGGACCACCGCGCTCGTCGCGCTCGGCACCTCCCTGCGGCGGGCGCTGCCCGCGGCCGGCCTGTACTACGTCGGGTCGCGTCGCTCACCGGTCCGCGAACGCGTCGCCTGGACCGGCGCCGCGAGCACGCCGGAGGAGATCGCGACGCTCGCGCGCGACCTGCTGCCCGAGCTCGCCTCCGCGCCGGCCGACGGGGCGCCGGTCGTCCTCGTCGTCGAGGCGATCGCGGACCTGCTCGGCGGCCCCGCCGAGCAGGCCCTCACCGAGGCGGTCCGCACCGCGCGCCGCAACGACCACTTCGTCCTCGCCGAGTCCGAGACGAGCACGTGGGGGTCGTCGTGGCCGCTCGTCGCCGAGGTGCGCAACGGCCGGCGGGGGCTCGTGCTGCAGCCCGACCACCTCGACGGTGACGCGCTGTTCCGCACGACGTTCCCGCGCATGTCCCGCGCCGAGTTCCCGCCGGGCAGGGGCGTGCTCGTCGAGCAGGGCCGCCTGCGGCGGGTGCAGCTACCCGTCGCCGACTGACCGGCCCCCACGGGCCTGTGGACGAACCGGGACGAGTCATGACGAAACTCGCTAGCGTCGGCGCCGGTGCACCGCACCGCGGCGGGGACGGACCCCGTCGCCACGAGCAGGGGAGTGCCAGATGGCGAACATCGACGTCAGCTACCAGGAGATGCGGGACGCCGCGACGCGCCTGACGGCGGGGCAGGACGAGATCACCGGCCGGCTGGGCGAGCTGCGGGCGTTCATCGAGTCCCTCGTCTCGTCGGGCTTCGTGACGGACCAGGCCTCGGTCGCGTTCGGCGAGTCGTACCGTCAGTTCACGCAGGGTGCGACGGACACCGTCTCGGCGCTGACGTCGCTCGGCGAGTACCTGCGCGCCGCAGCGGCCACGCTGGAGGACGCCGACGCGCAGCTCGCGGCGGGTCTGCGCCGCTGAGCACGGCGACCCGTCGCGGCCTTGTCGTCGGCCCCCGCGGGTCCGAGCGGGTCACGTCGGTCGGGGTGGGTGCGAACGTCGCTCACCCCGGCCGCACCAGCTCGGCGAAGACCACGACGTTCGCCCGGTAGTGCAGCACCTCGGGGTCCCACTCGCCCCCGCACGTGATGAGCCGCAGACCCGCGTGCTCGATGTCCCCGTAGACCGCGGCGCTCGGGAACAGGTCCTTCGGGTGCTCCTCGACGGCGGTCACCACGAACACCGGTGCGGTGCCGTCGGTGCGCACGACGCGGATCTCGTCGCCGGCGGACACCTGCGCGAGCTCGGCGAACACGCCCGGTCCGGCCCAGTCGACGTGCCCGGCGATCACGGCCGGCCCCAGCTCGCCCGGCGTGGGAGCCCCGTCGAACCACCCGGCCGGGAACCCACCCGGCGGGACCTCCATGGTCCCGTCCGCCTGCAACCCCAGGCGCATCAGCTCCGCGTCGACACCGATCGCCGGGATCTGCACCCGCACCGGGACGGACGCAGCCATCCGCAGGGGACCCTGTGCGAGGGCGGCCGACGGCAGGTCCCTGGCCGAGGTGTGGGTGGTATCGACGGCGGACGGCACGGAGGACGCGGTCGGCGCCCCGGCGCACGACGCCACCACCAGGACGAGCAGCCCTGCGCCCAGCGACACGCCCGGCCACCGCCGCGCGCCCGGGCCTGTCACGTCGTCGGCGTCGCGCGCCGCGCACGTCGTCGGACCACGCCGACCGCGAGCGCCCCGCCCACCAGAGCGAGTGCGAGAGGGACGGTGCCGGCGGGGGCCGCCCGCAAGGTGCTGCCGTCTCCCGTGGCCACGCCGCCCGCGGGGACCTGCCGGACCTGGGCGGCGCCGCCCGGACCTGAGCCCGTGCCCGGCGCCGCGCCGGTGCCGGAACCCGGCCCTCGCGCCACGTCGGCGCCCGCAGCACCGCCGGTGCCCGCACCGCCACCGGTTCCGGTGCCGGACCCGGTGCCGCCACCGGTCCCGGGCGGTGCCGCGCTGGCGTCCGGTGCCGGGCTGGTGGTGGGCCCGTCACCGGCCGACGCGCTGGGCGAGGGGGTCGGGGGCGCGCAGAACGGACGGATGATGGTGTTCGAGTCCAGCGTGACCGCGCCGTTGCGGGCGAGGACCCGGCCGTCGACGGTCGCCCCGGTGGTGAGCGTGATGGACGTCAGCGCCATGACCGTCCCGCGGAGCACGGACCGCACCCCGAGGGTCGCCGAGCTGCCCACCTGCCAGTACACGTTGCAGGCCTGCGCCCCGCCGGTGAGCACGACGGTGCTGTCGGTCGCGGTGATCAGCGTGGAGGGGGTCTGGAAGACGAACACCGCGTTCGGGTCGCCCTCGCCGTCGAGCGTGAGGGCGCCCGTGAGTCCGAGCGCACCGCCCGAGGAGTAGACACCGGACGTGAGCGTCAGGCCGCCGAGCTCGACGGGCACCGCGAGCACCGGGCCCTGGCCCGCTGCCTGGTCGTACGCGGTCACGAGGTCTGTCTTGGCCTGGTCGGCGACGCCGTCCGCGGCATGAGTCGAGCCCGTCTGGGTGATCGAGCCCGCCCCGCTGATGCTCGGCGTGGGCGACGTGCCGATGTCACCGCTGACGGTCGTCGGCCCGGTGTTGGTGATGCCGCTGCCCGCGAGGATCGCGAAGCTCTCGGCCGTCGCGAGCGGCACCGGCACCGGGGCCGCCTGCGCGCTCGTCGCCAGGACGGCGGCCAGCACGGCCGCCACGGCGATCGTCGCGGCCGCTGCGGTGTGGGGGCGGGCGTGGGTCCGTGCGCGGGTCGTGGCCTTCATGGTGACGCCCTCCGGTGGCAGGAGGGCAGACGTGATGCGAGCCCCCTGCTGCGACAGTACGCCTGGTGGTCCACCGGAGCCCCGGCCGGCGGGCGGGAGGGTCGCCTCAGGGGCTCCGCAGCCGGCCGGGCAGCAACGGGCGGGGCAGCAACGGGCCGTCCAGCAACGGGCCGTCCAGCAACGGGCCGGGCAGCAGCGCTGCCAGCTTTTGGACGTCGGCCGGGACGTCGACGTCCCGACGCGCGCCGGACGTCGCCGGGACGTCGAGGCGCAGGTGCCCCGCCGCCGCGTGCCGGGCCGAGGACCCCGGCCCGAACGCCGGACGCAGCTCGTGGGGCCACGTGGCCGTCAGCAGGGTCGTCCCGGTCCCGGCGGCGTCGGGCACGTGCGCGCGCGGTCGCAGGCTCGCGGCGGTCAGCACGGCGTCCACCTCGGCCGCCACGAGGGACGGCAGGTCCCCGAGCACCACGACGACGGGCGCGCGGGGCGCGGCCGTGCGGACGTGCGCGGCGCCGGCGAGCACCGCCGCGTCCAGGCCGCGTCGCGACGAGGAGGTCCCGCCCGCCGCGCCCGTCGGCTCGTCCAGCACGGTGACCGACGCTCCCCACGGGTGCGCGGCGAGGACCGGGTCCGGGGTGACCAGGACGACGGCCTCGACGCGGTCGGCCGCGAGCAGCGCCTTGACGGTCGCGGTCGCCATCCACCGGACGAGGCGCGCACGGGCGTCGTCGTCGAACGCGCCGGTCAGGCGGGACTTGCCGACGCGCGCGTCCTTCACGGGGACCACGGCCCACCACCGGCGGGCGGCCGCGCCGTGGGCCGGCCGCGACCGGCTCACGGCGCGACGCCGACGAGGTCGAGCGCCGCCGCGGCCATGCGGGCGGTCGCCGCCACGTCGGTCATGAGCGTGGGCGCGGCGGCGGCCCGCCACCCGGCGGCCCGCAGCGGCGCGACGGCGTGCGCGTCGGCGTCGTCGACGAGCCACGCGTCGAGCACCCCGCCGTCGGCCCGCAGCCCCAGGTGCCGGGCCACGGCCGCGGCGTCGGTGGCCACGCCGATCGCGGTCAGGCACGCGTCCGCCATGCCGCGCACGGGAGCGCCGGCGATCACCGGGCTCACCCCCACGACGGGTGCGGGCGTCGCGCGCACCGCCTCGCGGATCCCGGGCACCCCCAGGATCGTCCCGACCGAGACGACCGGGTTCGACGGCGGGACGACCACGACGTCCGCTGACGCGAGGGCCTCCAGGACGCCCGGTGCAGGTGCCGCGTCCGCCACCCCGACCTGCACGAACGCGCGCGCCGGGACGGCGGCGCGGTGCCGCACCCACCACTCCTCGAAGTGCAGCGTGCCGCCGTCGGTGACGACGTGGGTCTCGACCTCGTCGTCCGACATCGGCAGCAGGCGGACGCCGGGTGACCAGCGCGCGCAGAGCCGCTGCGTCACCTCGGACAGCGGCAGCCCGGAGCGCAGCAGCGCGGTCCGCGCCAGGTGCGTGGCCAGGTCCAGGTCGCCGAGCGTGAACCACTCCCCGCCCAGCCCGTACGCGGCCAGGTCGTCCGCGACCCGGGTCGACTCGTCGCGCCGGCCCCACCCCTGCTGCTCGTGCACGGACCCGCCGAGCGTGTACATCAGGGTGTCGAGGTCGGGGCACACCCGGACCCCGTGCAGCCACATGTCGTCGCCGGTGTTGGCCACGACCGTGACCTGCGCGGTCGTGCCGCCCGAGCCGTCCGGCAGCCGCTCGCGCAGCAGCGCGAGCAGCCCGCGTGTGAAGCGCGCGCCGCCGACGCCTCCGGACAGCACCGTGACCCTCACGCGTCCTCCGTCCCGGGCGGGCTGTACGCGATGACCGGACGGCCGGTCACCGGGTGGCTCAGGACGTGCGCGTCCACGCCGTACACGTCGCGGACCAGCGCGGGGGTCAGCACCTCGGCGGGTGGGCCGGCTGTGGCCAGACGACCGTCGGACAGGACCAGCACGTGCTCGCAGTACGCCGCCGCGAGGTTGAGGTCGTGCAGCGCGGCCACGGTCGTCACCCCGAGCCCGCGGACGAACCCCAGGAGCGCGAGCTGCGCGCTGACGTCCAGGTGGTTCGTGGGCTCGTCGAGGAGCAGCAGGGACGGCTCCTGGGCGAGGGCGCGCGCGATGTGGACGCGCTGGCGCTCCCCGCCGGACAGGGTCGACCACGGGCGGTCTGCGAGGTGCGCGGCGGACGCGGCCACCAGCGCGCGGTCGACGGCGCCCGCTCCCGTGTCCGTGCCCCACAGCGTGCGGTACGGGATGCGGCCGAGCGCGACCACCTCGCGCACGCTCAGCGGCACCGCGGCGTCGGACGACTGCTCGAGCAGGGCGACGTGGCGGGCCCGGTCGCGGCGGGCCAGGGTGTGCACCGGCAGGGTGGGCGCGGCGTCGTCGGCGCCCGGGTCGCTCACGAGGACGGCGCCGGCTCCTGGCTGCAGGATCCCGGCGACGAGGCGCAGCAGCGTGGTCTTGCCGGCACCGTTGGGCCCCAGCAGGCCGGTGAGGGCGCCGGGGGGCGGGGTCGCGTCGATGCCGTCGACGACCCACCGGCCCCCGAGCCGGGCGCCCGCACCCGCGATGCTCAGCTCCACGCGGCACCCCGCCCCCGCCGCAGCAGCACCGCGAACACGGGGACCCCGATGAGCGCGGTGACGATCCCCACGGGCAGCTCGCGCGGGTCGAACACGGTGCGGGCGAGGGTGTCCGCCCACACCAGCAGCACGGCGCCGGCGAGCGCCGCGACCGGCAGCAGGCGCCGGTGCGCGGGCCCCGTCACCACGGACACCGCGTGGGGCAGCACGAGCCCGACGAACCCGATCGCCCCGGAGACCGCGACCATCGCACCGGTGAGCAGGGCGACGAGCGTCATCATCGCCCAGCGGGTGCGGTCGACGTCCACACCGAGCGCCGCGGCGGCCGTGTCCCCGAACGCGAAGGCGTCGAGCCGCCCGGAGGCCAGCAGCACCACGGTGCCGACGACGGCCAGGGCCACCCCGGCGATCGTCGCCGAGGTCCACGTCGCGCCGGCCAGCGAACCCATGAGCCAGGACAGGATCTCCCGGTACGAGTCGCCCGTCGCCGTCCAGAAGATGACGAACGACGTCGCGGCGGCCGCGAGCTGCGAGACCGCGAGCCCGGCCAGCACGGCACGCGTGGGGGTCAGCGTGCCGCCCGTGCGGGCGAGGGTGAGCGTCGCGACCAGGGCGAGCAGCGCGCCCGCGAAGGCCGCGACGGGCAGCAGCAGCCCGACGCCCAGGACGAGCACCGCGACCGCACCGAGCGACGCACCCGACGACAGGCCCAGCAGGTACGGGTCCGCGAGGGGGTTGCGCGTCAAGGACTGCATGACGGCGCCCGCCACGGCGAGACCCGCACCGACCGCGGCGGCCGTCACGACGCGGGGGAGCCGCAGGTCCCACACGATCGCGTCGTGCAGGCGGGGCACGTCCGGCTCCCGCAGGCCCAGGTGCGCGAGCACCGAGCGGACCACCTCGCCGACCGCGAGGTCCGCGGGGCCGATCGTCACGGCCACCAGCAGCGTGAGGACCAGCGCCGCGACCCCGGTCCCGACCAGCAGCGCCAGCGGCGGGCGCAGGGGAGCCCGGGGTCCGGTCGCCGCGCCGGGTGCCGTCGGCACGCCGGGCGCCGCGGCCGGTGCCGGCGGCGCGTCGCTGGTCGGCATCGCGGCTCAGCCCTCGGTGGTCGCGGGGGCGGGGGTCCCCGCGTCGAGCGCGCGGACGGCGTCCGCCACGTCGGACGCGGCCTGCGCGTTGCGGACGCCGGCCTCCGTCGCGGCGAACGGCACGACGACGTAGCGCTGCTCGCGGACCGCTGCGAGCTGGGACGCGGCCGGGTGCGCGGCGAGGAACTCCATCTTCTTCTGCGCCGGGTTCCACGCGGCGTCGACGAGGACGATCACGTCGGGGTCGGCGGCGACCACCTGCTCCCAGCCGACCGACGTCCAGGTGTCGTGCACGTCCGCGAAGACGTTGCGCAGCCCGGCTGCCTCGAGCAGCATCTGGGGCGCCCCGATCCCGGCGCCGACGTACGGCGTGTCCGTCCCGGAGGACCACCACACCGCCGTCTGCCCGTCGACGGGCTCGATCGCGTCCAGCGTCGCCTGCTGCTCCGCGACGACGTCGGCGGCGGCCTCCGGGACGCCGAAGACCTCCCCGACCTCGCGGATCTCCTCGAGGACCTCGTCGAACGTCAGGGGGTCCGGCTGGTACCCCGGCGCCTTGCAGGCGGCGGGCGAGACGTACGTCGCGATGCCGAGCGTCGCCAGCGACGCCCGCTCGCCGGCGCCGTCGGCGCTGAGGTTGGACTCCCACCCGGCGTACACGAGGTCGGGCTCGACCTCGAGCAGCGCCTCCTGGCCGGGCACCTTGTCCGACAGCACGGGGACGTCGGCGACGTCGTCCGCCCACCGCTCGGGCACCGGACCGTCGGCGAAGGCGGTGCCGACGAGCCTGTCGGCCAGGCCGAGCGCCAGCAGCATCTCGGTCGTGGAGGACTTGATGGTGACCACGCGCTGCGGCGGCGCGTCGAACGTGACCTCGGTGCCGCAGTTGTCGAGGGTGACCTGCTCGTAGCCCTCGGGCGTCGCGGCCGGGGCGCTCGTCGTGGCGACGCCGGGTGCACCCGACGCGCACGCCGTCAGCAGCAGGGCTCCGGCCGCGGCGGCCGCGAGCGGCATCGTGCGTCGGGCGGGTCGCGGCCGGGCGGCGACGGAGGCGGCGGGGTGACGGCGGGCGCGGGGCATGGTCTCTCCGGGGGTCGCTGCCGCGCACGCCGTCGGGCGCGGGAGGAATGGGGACGGGCGCACGTCGCGCCGCGGAGGACCGTCCCAGACCAGGGCGGTGCGACCCGGCCAAGGCGGCGGCCGGGTTCCGACCCGTCACCCTAGGCGCTGACCCCCGTCGCCGTGCAAGCGCGCACCGCGCGTGCACGACGACGGACGAGCGGCGCGCACGGGCCCGGCCCGCGCGCGCCGCTCGTCGTCGGCGTCCGTCAGCGTGCGTCGGGCGTCACGACGCCGTGCACGTCACGGTCGCGCCGGCACCGTTCCCGGTGCCCTGGAAGCCGAAGGTGGTGCTCCGCCCGGCGTCCACCCGCCCGTTCCAGGGGGCGTTCGTCACGGTGGGCGCGGAGCCACCGGTCGACTGGCCGTTCCACACCTGCGTCGCCGTCGCGCCGGCGGGCAGCGTCACCGTGACGCGCCACGCGGTGATGGTCGCGCTGCCGGCCGTGACCGTCACGTCCGCGACGAACCCGTTGGGCCAGCTGTTCACCAGCTGGTACGACGCCGTGCAGCCGGTCCCCGGGCCCTGCGTGGGCTGCGGGGTGGGGCTCGGCGTGGGGGAGACCGAGGGCGCGGGCGACACCGACGGCGTGGGCGACACCGACGGCGTCGGCGACACGGACGGCGTGGGCGAGGCGGACGGCGTGGGCGAGGCGGTGGGGGTCGGGGTGGGCTGGGGCCCGGCCGTGGCCCAAGCGTCCTTGAGGAACGACGCGATGGTGTCCCAGCTCGGGTTCGGCGTGCCCTGCGTGACCGTCTCGCGGCAGCCCACGGTGGTGCGCACCGTCTGCTGGCCGTACCGGGACGCGCTGGTGACGTCGGCGTGGCTGTGACCGGCGCCGGGCACGGAGAAGAACCGGGTGTCGACGCACGCGGCCTTCAGCGCCTCGTAGAAGATCTCGGTCTGGGCGTGGGGCACGACGTTGTCGCTGCGGCCGTGCAGCAGCATCATCGGCGGGTCGTCGCGGTCCACGTACGCCAACGGGTTGGCCTGGCGCACCTTGTCCGGGCAGGTCGGGGTCGCGCAGCCGAGGAGCTGCCCCTCGGGCGCGCTGATGCTGTCGTGGTCGATCCAGCCGCCGGGGTTCTGCTCCTTGAGTCGGGAGAAGTCCGTCGGGCCGAAGAAGTCGACGCCCGCCTGCACGGCGCTGGACACGCCCGTGGTGCCGACCTGCCCCTCGAGGTAGGCGTCACCGCCGGTGACCGCCGCCATCGCGGCGACCCAGCCGCCGGAGGAGTCGCCCATGCTGGCGAACCGGGCCGGGTCCAGCCGGTAGCGGTCGGCGTTGCTGCGCAGGAAGCGGATGGCCGCCTTGATGTCGTGCACCTGCGCGGGGAACTTCGCCTGCGAGCTGGACCGCACGCTGACGCCGGCCACGGCGATCCCGCGGGGGTTGAGCTGCTGGGCGATGGCGCTCGCGCCGGTCTTGCCGTCGTCCGACGTCCAGGCCGAGCCGGTCGACCAGACGACGAGCGGCCACGGGCCCGTGCCGTCGGGGACGTACAGGTCGAGCAGGTGGCCGCGGCTGCCGGGCGGGTCGGCCGGCGCGTACGCGACGTTGGTGATGGTCTGGACGGCGTGGGCCGGCGTGCTCGCGGCGGCGACCGCGCCGGCCGCGACCAGCGCGACCGTCGCGACCCAGGCCGCTGTCCTGCTGCGTGTCCTCGACATGGCCATCGTTCCCCTCGACGTTGGGATCACGACCCACACTGTGGTGCGCGGAGCACTGTCGGGGCGACGGGCGAAACCATTCGGTTGGTATACCAACCGCTTGACGGCGTCGCCGCTCAGGGGGCGGCGGCCGCGGCGAGCGCGGCGGCCACCGTCTCGACGTCGTCGGCGCGCAGCACCCCGACGGTGACGCGCACGAACCCGTCCGCCTCGGCGGGCCGGCAGAAGAAGGGCCGTCCGCGCGCGACGCGCACCCCTGCGGCCTCGAGCCGCACCAGGGCCGTGGCCTCGTCGTGCACGGGGACCCACATGTTGATGCCGTCGCCCGGGGGCACGTCGATCCCGCGCCGGGAGAGCGCCGCGCTCAGGGCCCGCCGGCGCCCGTGGTAGACGCGACGGGCGTGGGCCACCGCCTCGACGGCCTGCGCGTCGGTCAGGAGGTCCGCGAGCACGCGCTGCAGCAGCCGGCTCGTCCACCCGGGTCCGAGCATGCGCCGGGCGACGAGCCCGTCGAGCACGATCGCCGGCCCGCCGACCGCGGCGATGCGCAGGTCCGGCCCGTGCGACTTGGAGTACGAGCGCACGTGCACGACGCGGTCGGGCAGCAGCGGGCCGAGGCTGACGTCGCGCGACGACGCGATCTCACCCGAGTGGTCGTCCTCGACCACCCACACCTGCCCGGCCACGGGGCGCAGGACGCCCGCCAGCTCGCGCGCCCGCGTCGGGGTGGTGCTGACGCCCGTCGGGTTCTGCGCGCGGGGCTGCAGCAGCACCACGCGCACACCGGAGCCGACGGCCTCGGCCAGCGCGTCGGGCCGGGGCCCCGCGCCGTCCAGCGGCACCGGGACCCGCTCGAGGCCGAGGTGGTCGAGCAGGTCGAGGACGGGCGGGAAGCCGGGATCCTCCACGGCGACGCGCCCGCCGAACCCGACGACCTGCTCCAGGACACGGCTCAGGGCGTCGACCGCGCCGTCGACGACCGTCAGGCGCTGCGGGAGGAACGGCCAGGAGGAGCGCAGCAGCCGCTCGAGCTCGGGCACCACCGGGTCGTCGAGGTACCCGGTCGCGCGCGAGCCGTGCCCGTGCGCGGCCACCCGGGCCAGCGCGGGCGCCAGGTCCGGCAGGAGGTCGGGGTCGGGCGTGCCGCCGGCGAGGTCGAGGCGCGCTGCCGGCACGTCGGCCAGGTCGCGGTAGCGCGGCGGCAGCCGCCCGGCCGGACCGGGCAGCACGGACGTCCCGGCGCGCCCCCGGGAGATGACGAGCCCGGCGGACGCGAGCGTCTGCCAGGCGGAGCCGACGGTCGCCGGGCTGACGCCGAGGGCGCCCGCGAGCTGGCGGACCGTGGGCAGCCGGTCGCCGGGCAGCAGGTCGCCCGTGTGGACCAGTCGGGCGATGGTCGCGGCGATCCCCCGGGGGGACCGGTCGGCGACGAGTTCCGCCAGCTCCTGCGGTGACATGCGCGCATCGTCGCGCGCCCGTGTTGCGCCTGCGTGTCCGGGAGGTGAGCGCCGACGATGCGGCCGCGAGGCGGACGGGTGTCCAGAAGTTCACGCGCCGCTCCGGGAAGTTCCGTGGCCGCAAACGACCCGTGACCGCGAGGAAATGTCCAAGGACGACAGTCACATTCCTCCCCGGTGGGCGGCCCGTGCGGTCGTCGGCCCGGGGGCACCGTCGTCGAACCGGAGGACACATGACCGTCGTGCGCGTCGCGTTCACCCAGGCCACCTGGACGGGGGACAAGGAGTCCATGATCCGGCTCCACGAGGACTGGGCCCGTGAGGCCGCGGCCGCGGGTGCGCAGGTCATCGGGTTCCAGGAGCTCTTCTACGGCCCGTACTTCGGCATCACGCAGGACACCGCCTACTACGACTACGCCGAGCCGGTGCCCGGACCCACCACGCAGCGGTTCAGCGCGCTCGCGGCCGAGCTCGGGCTCGTCATCGTCCTGCCCATCTACGAGGAGGACCAGCCGGGCGTGCTGTACAACACGGCGGTCGTCATCGACGCGGACGGCACCGTGCTCGGCACCTACCGCAAGCACCACATCCCGCACCTGCCCAAGTTCTGGGAGAAGTTCTACTTCCGCCCCGGCAACCTGGGGTACCCGGTCTTCGACACCGCGGCCGGACGCATCGGCGTGAACATCTGCTACGACCGGCACTTCCCCGAGGGGTGGCGCGTCCTGGCGCTCAACGGAGCGCAGATCGTCTTCAACCCCAACGCCACGGCGCCCGGCATCTCCAACAAGCTGTGGGAGATCGAGCAGCCCGCCGCCGCCGTCGCCAACGGCTACTACGTCGTGGCGAACAACCGGGTCGGGCTCGAGGACAACGAGTACGGCGACGAGGCCGTGGACTTCTACGGCTCGTCCTACGCCGTGGGGCCCGACGGCAACTACGTGGGCGAGGTCGGCTCGTCCAGCGAGAACCAGCTCCTCATCCGTGACCTGGACCTCGACCGGATCCGCGAGGTGCGCGAGCGCTGGCAGTTCTTCCGCGACCGGCGGCCGGACGCCTACGGCCCGATCGTCGCCCCCTGACCGCGCGGCACGAGGAAGGAGCACCATGACCACCACGCTCATCCGCGGCGGGACCGTCGTCTCCGCAACGGGCCGGGTCGCGGCCGACGTCCTCGTCGACGGCGAGACCATCGCCGCCGTCCTCGCCCCCGGCTCCACGCTGCTCGGCCACGACCTCGCCGCGTCCGTCGACCGCGTCCTGGACGCCACGGGTCGGTACGTCGTCCCCGGCGGCGTCGACGCCCACACCCACATGGAGCTGCCGTTCGGCGGCACCGCGGCGTCCGACACCTTCGAGACCGGCACCCGCGCCGCCGCGTGGGGCGGCACGACGACGATCATCGACTTCGCGGTGCAGCGCGCCGGCGAGCGCGTCCAGGACGGCCTCGCGGCGTGGCACGCCAAGGCGGCGGGCGCCTGCGCGGTGGACTACGCGTTCCACCAGATCGTCGGCGGCGTGGACGAGGACTCCCTGGCCGCCATGGCGTGGCTCGTCGACGAGGGCATCACCAGCTACAAGCTCTTCATGGCGTACCCCGGCGTGTTCTACGCCGACGACGCCCAGATCCTGCGCGCCATGCAGCGGGCGGCCGACCTGGGGCTGCTGACGATGATGCACGCCGAGAACGGCCCGGCGATCGACGTGCTCGCGGCCCAGCTCGTCGAGCAGGGGAAGACCGCCCCGTACTTCCACGGCGTGGCCCGGGCGTGGCAGCTCGAGGAGGAGGCCACGCACCGCGCGATCATGCTGGCCGACGTCACGAACGCCCCCCTGTACGTCGTGCACGTGTCCGCCAAGCAGGCCGTGCAGCAGCTCGCGTGGGCGCGCGACGCCGGCAAGAACGTGTTCGGCGAGACGTGCCCGCAGTACCTCTACCTCTCCCTCGAGGAGCAGCTCGGGGCGCCGGGGTTCGAGGGCGCGAAGTGGGTCTGCTCGACCCCGCTGCGCTCCCGCGCCGAGGGGCACCAGGACCACATGTGGCAGGCGCTGCGCACCAACGACCTGCAGATGGTGTCCACCGACCACTGCCCGTTCTGCATGAAGGGCCAGAAGGAGCTGGGGCTCGCGGACTTCCGCGCGATCCCCAACGGCATCGGGTCCGTCGAGCACCGCATGGACCTCATGTACCAGGGGGTCGTGACCGGGGAGATCTCCCTCGAGCGCTGGGTCGAGATCACGTCGACCACGCCCGCCCGTATGTTCGGGCTCTACGGCCGCAAGGGGGTGATCGCGCCGGGCGCCGACGCCGACGTCGTCGTGTACGACCCCGCGGGGCACACGTCCATCGGCGTCGACGCGACGCACCACATGAACATGGACCACTCCGCGTGGGAGGGGTTCGAGATCGACGGGCACGTGGACGTCGTGATGTCCCGCGGCGAGGTGCTCGTGGACGCCGACGGCTACCACGGCCGACCCGGCCACGGCCGCTACCTGCGCCGCGACCTCTCGCAGTACCTGGTCTGAGGGGAGCGGCAGATGGACTTCGGCGTCGTCCTGCAGACCAACCCACCCGCCTCGCGCACCGTCGAGCTGGCCCGGCAGGCCGAGACCCACGGGTTCTCGCACGTGTGGACCTTCGACTCCCACCTGCTGTGGCAGGAGCCGTTCGTCATCTACTCCGCGATCCTCGCCGCGACCCGCAAGGTCGTCGTCGGGCCCATGGTCACCAACCCCGCCACGCGCGACTGGACGGTGCTCGCCTCGCTGTTCGCGACGCTCAACGAGATGTACGGCAACCGGACGATCTGCGGGATCGGGCGCGGCGACTCGGCCGTGCGCACGCTCAACGGCCGGCCCTCGAACCTCGCGACGCTGCGCGAGTCGATCCACGTGATCCGCGAGCTCGCGAACGACCGACCGGCCGACCTGGGGGAGCGCACCGTCCGGTTCCCCTGGTCGCGCGGCTCGGCCCTCGACGTGTGGGTCGCGGCCTACGGGCCGCTCGCGCTGAAGCTCACCGGCGAGGTCGGCGACGGCTTCATCCTCCAGCTCGCGGACCCCGACATCGCGCGCTGGATGGTGCGGGCCGTCCGGGACTCCGCCGAGGCTGCCGGCCGCGACCCCGACGACGTCGACATCTGCATCGCGGCCCCCGCGTACGTCGGCGACGGGTCCTCCCCGTCCGAGCGGGCGCACATGCGCGAGCAGTGCCGCTGGTTCGGCGGCATGGTCGGCAACCACGTCGCCGACATCGTGCGCCGCTACGGCACGGACTCGGCCATCCCGAAGGCCCTGACCGACTACGTCCGCGACCGCGAGGGGTACGACTACAACGAGCACGGCCGGGCGGGCAACTCCCACACCACGTTCGTCCCCGACGAGATCGTCGAGCGGTTCTGCCTGCTCGGCTCGCCGCACGAGCACGTCGAGCGGCTGCGCGAGCTGCAGGCGCTCGGCTGCGACCAGTTCGCCGTGTACCTCCAGCACGACAACAAGGAGGAGACCATGCGGCTGTACGGCGAGCGGGTCATCCCGGCGATGGCCGAGCACGTCGTGGCGACCTCCACCGCGGCACCGTGAGCACGGCGACCGCCCCGACCACGCTCGCCGAGGCGGTGAGCAGCCCGGCCGCCCCCGCGGCCGCCGGTCGCGTCGCCCGGCTGCTGCGGGTCCGCCCGCTGGTCGCCGTCCTGGCGGCGTTCGCGGTCGCCGCGCTCTGGGAGGCGTACAAGCTGCTCGGGCCCGAGCAGGGGTGGTCGCTCGGGGAGACCCGGCTGCTGCCGCGCACCACGGCCATGGCGATGCCCCACACGTGGGACGTCGCGGCGCGGCTGCTCGAGCCGGTGTCCGGCGCGACGGGCGCCGAGGCGCTGTGGGTCGCCGTCCTGCGCGCCGGCGCGTCCTCGGCGGGCATCGCGCTGACCGGCTGGGCGATCGGGGTGGCCGTGGGCGCGGTCCTGGCGGTCACCATGCAGCGGCTGCGGGTCGTGGAGTCCGCGGTCCTGCCGCTGGTCGTCCTGTCGCAGACGGTTCCGCTCATCGCGCTGGCACCCCTCGTGCGGTCCTGGGGGTCGCGGCTGGAGCTGGGGGCCGTGACGTGGCAGCCGTGGATGTCGGTCGCCGTCATCGCGAGCTACCTCGCGTTCTTCCCCGTCGCCGTCGGCATGCTGCGCGGGCTGCAGTCGCCGGACACGATCCACGTCGAGCTCATGCGGGCCTACGGCGCCGGCTGGTGGACGACCCTGGTCGCCCTGCGGCTGCCCGCCGCGGTCCCGCACCTGCTGCCCGCCCTGCGCCTGGCCGCCGCCAACGCCGTCGTCGGCACGGTCGTGGCCGAGGTCGCCACGGGACTGCCCGGCGGGCTCGGCCGGATGATCCTCGAGTTCGCCAACTTCGCGGCCAGCGACCCGCCCAAGCCGTGGGCGCCGATCCTCGGCGCCGTCGCGCTGGGGCTGCTCGCCGCGGGACTGGTGGCCCTGCTGGGCCGCGCCCTGCACCGGTACCGACGGACGGAGGTGGCGTCGTGAGCACCGTGCAGGAGCACCCGACCCCCGCAGCACACCCCCGCGGCGCGACCGCGGTCGAGATCGTGGGGGCCGGCCGGGTGTTCGGCGGCAGGTCCGCCCCGGTCGTCGCGCTCGAGGACGTCGACCTCACCGTCGCAGCCGGGGAGTTCGTGTCGCTCATCGGCCCGTCCGGGTGCGGCAAGTCGACCCTGCTGCGCCTGGTGGCCGACCTCGACCAGCCCACGTCCGGCACCGTGCGGGTGTTCGGCGGCAGCGCGCGCGACGCGCGCCTGGCCCGGGACTACGGCATCGCGTTCCAGCAGGCCGGGCTGCTGCCCTGGCGGACCGTGCGCGCCAACGTCGAGCTCCCCCTGGCCCTGGCCGGCACCGGCCGGGCGAGCCGCCGCGAGCGTGCCGACGAGCTGCTCGCCATGGTCGGCCTCACCGAGTTCGCGGAGCACCACCCCGACCAGCTGTCGGGCGGGATGCAGCAGCGCGTGGCGATCGCCCGCGCCCTGGCCGACTCGCCGTCGCTGCTGCTCATGGACGAGCCGTTCGGTGCGCTCGACGAGATGACGCGCGAGCACCTGCAGGCCCAGCTGCTGCGGATCTGCGCCGAGACGCGGGCCGCCGTCGTGTTCGTCACCCACTCGATCCCCGAGGCGGTGTTCCTGTCCGACCGGGTCGTCGTCATGTCCCCGCGTCCCGGGCGGATCCGGCAGGTCGTCGACGTGACGCTGGACCGCTCCGGTGCCGCGACACCCGGCTCCGGCCCGCACGACGACGCCGGCGACGACCTGCGCACCGACGCCGCCTTCGTCGCGGCCGTCGCGGCCGTGCGCACGGCCCTGCACGGCGGCGGCACCGGCCCCCGGGGGGTGGACCTGCGATGACCCGCTCACCGGTCGCAGGTGCTGCCCGGCAGGTGCTGCCGCCCGTCGTGCTGCTCGCCGCGCTGCTCGGCGCCTGGCACGGCGCGGTGGTGCTCGGCGACGTGCCGCCGTTCGTCCTGCCGGGACCCGCCGCCATCGGCGACCAGGTCGTGACGTACCGCGAGGCGATCTCGTCGGCCGCCCTCGTCACCGGGCGCAACGCGGCCCTCGGGCTGCTCGTCGGGTCCGTGCTCGGCGTCCTCCTCGCGGTCGTGGCCGCCGCGGTGCACCTGCTGGACGTGCTCGCCGAGCCGGTCGTCGCGGCGCTCGCGGTCGTGCCGATCGTGGCCCTCGCGCCCGTCCTGTACGCCATGTACGGGGCCGGCTCGGAGCAGGCGCGGGTCGTCGTCGCCGCGCTCGCGGTGTTCGTGCCCGTGTACGTCACGACGCTCCGCGGGCTGCGGCAGGTGCGCCCCGTGCACCGCGACCTCATGGCGGCCCTCGCCGCGTCGCGCGTGCAGGTCGCGCGCACGGTGACGATCCCCACGGCGGTCCCGTTCGTCTTCACCGGGCTGCGCATGGCGTCGTCGCTCGCCGTCATCTCGGCCATCGTCGCCGAGTACTTCGGCGGGCCGCGCTCGGGCATCGGCTCGTTCATCACGACGGCCGCCGCCGGCTCGAACTACGCGCAGGCGTGGGCGTACGTGCTCGGCGGCATCGCCGTCGGGCTGACGTTCTACGCCGTGACCGCCACCGCCGAGCACCTCGCCACCCGCCGGGCCGGCCCGTGAGCCGCCCCCGCACGTCCTCCTGCCGACGCCGCCAGGACGGTCGACCCGCTGTTCGTCCGCGCACGCAACGAAGGGAGATGACATGAGGACCACGACGTACCGGGGGGCGGCCGTCGCGGCCGTCGCAGCCGCCGGGCTGCTGCTGACGGCCTGCTCGAGCACCGACGGGGCGGAGGCGTCCGGTGGTGGCACCGCCGCCGGCGACGACCTCACGCCGGTCACGCTGCAGCTGCAGTGGCTGACCCAGGCGCAGTTCGCCGGCTACTACGCGGCCGTCGACCAGGGCTACTACGCCGACGAGGGCCTGGACGTGCAGATCGTCCCCTCGGGCGGGGACGTCGTGCCGCAGGACGCGCTCGCGGCCGGCGAGGTCGACTACGCGATCGCGTGGGTGCCCAAGGTCCTGGGCTCGATCGAGCAGGGCGCGCAGGTCACGCACGTCGCCCAGGTCTTCGAGCGGTCCGCGACCCTGCAGGTCGCGTTCGCCGACTCCGGCATCACGTCCGTCGCCGACCTCGCGGGCAAGAAGGTCGGCTCGTGGGGCTACGGCAACGAGTGGGAGCTGTTCGCCGGGCTCAACCAGGCCGGCGTCGAGGACTTCGAGCTCGTGACCCAGGCGTTCGACATGCTCGGCCTGCTCAGCGGCGACATCGACGCCGCGCAGGCCATGACGTACAACGAGTACGCCCAGCTGCTGGAGACGGTCGACCCGGACACCGGTGAGCTGTACCAGCCCGAGGACTTCACGGTCATCGACTGGAACGACGAGGGCGTCGCGATGCTGCAGGACGCGATCTGGGCCGACGCGGCACGCCTCGCCGACGACGAGGAGTACCAGGAGACGACCGTCAAGTTCCTCAAGGCCTCGCTCAAGGGCTGGGTGTACGCGCGGGACAACCCGCAGGAGGCGGCCGACATCGTCACCGCGGCCGGGTCCACCCTGGGCACGTCGCACCAGCTGTGGATGACCAACGAGGTCAACAAGCTCGTCTGGCCGTCCACGGGCGGCATCGGGCTGGTCGACCCCGCGGCGTGGGACCGCACCGTGGCGCTCGCCCTCGAGACGTCCAACGAGACCGGCGCGACGATCATCACGCAGGAGCCGCCGGACACGGCCTACACGTCCGAGTACGTCGAGCGCGCGCTCGCGGAGCTCGCCGAGGAGGGGGTCGACACCTTCGGCGCCGTTTTCGAGCCGATCGACGTCGAGCTCGCCGAGGGCGGCAACTGACCGACGCCCGGGCGGGGTGCGCGCACCCCGCCCGGGCCCCGGGGCGACGACGGACGCGGCCGCCCCGACGCACCGCCGGGAGGCACCCATGGCAGCACCCCCTCAGGTCGACGGCCTGACGCTCGACGCCGAGGCCGTCGCGCTCGACCGCGCGCACGTCTTCCACTCGTGGTCCGCCCAGGCCCACGTCGCGCCCTTCGTCGTGGCCGGGGGCGCGGGCTCGACCGTCTGGGACCACGCCGGGCACGCGTACCTGGACTTCTCCAGCCAGCTCGTCAACACGAACATCGGGCACCAGCACCCCCGGGTCGTCGAGGCGATCCGCGAGCAGGCGGCGGCGCTGACGACCGTGGCGCCGGCGACGGCGAACCTCACGCGCGGGCGGGCGGCCGAGGCGGTCCTCGCGCACGCACCCGACCGGTTCGCCAAGGTCTTCTTCACCAACGGCGGCGCCGACGCCAACGAGAACGCGATCCGCATGGCGCGCCTGCACACCGGCCGCGACAAGGTCGTGTCGCACTACCGCTCGTACCACGGCAACACCGGGGCGGCCGTCGTCGCGACGGGGGACTGGCGCCGCGTGCCCAACGAGTACGCCCGCGGCCACGTGCACGTGTTCGGCCCGTACCTGTACCGCTCGGAGTTCTGGGCGACCACGCCCGAGCAGGAGTGCGAGCGTGCCCTGCAGCACCTCGAGCGCGTCGTGCAGTGCGAGGGTCCGGACTCGGTCGCGGCGATCCTGCTGGAGACCGTGCCGGGGACCGCGGGCGTGCTCGTGCCGCCGGCCGGGTACCTGGCCGGGGTCCGGGAGATCGCCGACCGGTACGGGATCGTGCTGGTCCTCGACGAGGTCATGGCCGGGTTCGGGCGCACGGGCTCGTGGTTCGCGTTCGACCAGCACGACGTCGTCCCCGACCTGGTGACCTTCGCCAAGGGCGTCAACTCCGGGTACGTGCCGGCCGGCGGGGTGCTCGTCTCCGCCGAGATCGCCGCGACGTTCGACGACCGCGTGTACCCCGGCGGTCTGACGTACTCCGGGCACCCCCTGGCGATGGCCGCGATCGTCGGCGCGCTGGGGGCCATGGAGGACGAGGGGGTGGTCGAGAACGCCGCGGCCGTGGGGCGTGACGTGCTCGGGCCCGGGCTGGCCGACCTCGCCGCACGGCAGCCACTGGTCGGCGAGGTCCGCGGGTGCGGGGTGTTCTGGGCCGTCGAGCTCGTGGCCGACCGCGCGACGCGCGCGCCGGTGCCCGCCGCCGTCGTCGGGGCCGTCAAGGCCGCGTGCCTGGCGCGTGGCCTGCTGCCGTTCGTCGTGGACAACCGTGTGCACGTCGTCCCCCCGTGCGTGGTGACCCCCGACGAGGCACGCCGCGGGCTGGAGATCCTCGACGACGCCCTCACCGAGGCCACCCCCGCCCCCTGACCCGGCCCCACCCCACCCACCCCACCGGCGACGGTGCGATCCTGTCGCCCGCCCGCCCGCGTGCGATGCTCGTCCGACACCCGCACCGTGACCGCCAGGAGCCCGCATGACCTCGTCCACCGACCGTCCCCGCCGCGCGCTCGTCACGGGGGCGTCGTCCGGCATCGGCGCCGCCACGGTGCGTCGGCTGCGTGCCGAGGGGTGGGACGTCGTCGCGACCGCCCGCCGCGCGGACCGGCTCGCGGCGCTCGCTCGCGAGACGGGTGCGGACACGTTCGCCGCGGACCTCACGCGCGACGCCGACGTCGACGCGCTGCTCGCGCACGTGCGGGCGACGGGCGGGCTCGACGCCGTGGTCAACAACGCGGGCGGGGCGCTCGGGCTCGACAGCGTCGAGGACGCCGACGTCGACGGCTGGCGCACGATGTACGAGCTGAACGTGCTCGGGACGCTGCGCGTGGTCAAGGGCGTGCTGCCGCTGCTGCGCGAGCGCGGTGCGGGCGACGTCGTCGTCGTGACGTCGACCGCGGGTCAGGCGCCCTACCCGGGGGGCGCCGGGTACACGGGCGTCAAGCACGCCGAGCGCATGCTGGCCACGACGCTGCGCTGGGAGATCGTCGGGGAGCCCGTGCGGGTCATCGAGATCGCACCCGGCAACGTCGCGACCGAGGAGTTCTCGCTCGTGCGGTTCGACGGCGACGCCGAGCGCGCCGCGAAGGTCTACGAGGGCTACCAGCCGCTGCTCGCCGAGGACGTCGCCGACACGATCGCGTGGAGCCTGTCGCGTCCCGCCCACGTCAACGTCGACCTGCTGGTCGTGCGGCCGCGCGCGCAGGCGAACAACACGACGATCGCGCGCACCGGCGTCTGAGCGGGGCGACGCCGCGGGGCGCACCTCCGACGTGCGATGTCGGGGCCGCGATCTACGCTGGCCGGGTGCCCCCGCCCGACACCTCCACGACGCGTGCCCTCCTCCGCCTCGTGCGCTGGGCGCGCCCCGCGCTGCCCCGGGTGGTCGCCGGCGGCAGCGCGACGCTCGTGGCGAGCCTCATCGCGCTCTCGGTGCCGCAGGTGCTGCGCGGAGTCGTCAACGGGCCGCTGCTGACGGACGGCTCGCGCGTCGCCGTCGTGCAGGCCGCGCTGCTCGTGCTCCTGCTCGGTGTGCTCGAGGCCGTGCTGGTGTGGGCGCGGCGCGCGCTCATCGCGACCCCCGGGACCGGTGTCGAGCGCACCATGCGCACCGACCTGTTCCGGCACCTGCTGGACCTCCCCGTCGCGTCGCACGACCGGTGGTCGGGCGGGCAGCTGCTGCAGCGCTCGATGGGCGACCTGCACACCGTGCGCCGCTGGATGGTGTTCGGGCTCGTGCAGCTGGTCGTGTCCTCGACCACGGTGCTGGTCGGCGGGGTGCTGATGATCGTGACCAGCCCGCTGCTCGGCGTCGTGTACCTCCTGGGTGCGGTCCCGGTCATCTGGCTCGGCTTCCGGTTCCGCCAGCACTACAAGGTCGTCGCGCGGCGCGCGCGGGACCAGGCCGGCGACCTCGCGACGAGCGTCGAGGAGTCGGTGCACGGCATCCGGGTGCTCAAGGCCTTCGGTCGCGGCGACGACGCGCTCGAGGACTTCGTCCGGCAGGCCGACGAGCTGCGCGGCACCGAGCTCGACAAGGCCCGCGCGCAGTCGCGCATGTCGTTCGCGCTCGCGTGGATCCCCGAGACGACGTTGGCCGTGGCCCTCGGGCTGGGGGTGTGGCTCGCCGCGACCGACCGCGCGAGCGTCGGCGCGCTCGTCGCCTTCTTCGCGACCGCCGCCGTGATGACCCGGCCCGTCGAGAGCCTGGGGATGCTGCTGGCGATGACGCTCGACGCGCGCGCCGGGACCGACCGCTTCCTGGAGGTCATGGACGCCGTACCGGCGCTGGCCGACCCCGAGCGGCCGGTGGCCCTGCCGCTCGCGCCGTCGGCCGGGACCCGCGTCGAGCTGCGGGACGTGCGGTTCGCGCACCGGCCCGGGTCGCGCGAGGTGCTGCGCGGCGTCGACCTCGTGCTCGAGCCGGGGGAGACCCTGGCGCTCGTCGGCCTGACGGGCAGCGGCAAGACGACGCTCCTGCAGCTGGTGCCCCGCCTCTACGACGTGACGGGGGGTGCCGTCCTGGTGGACGGGGTCGACGTGCGGGACGTCACGCGCCACGACCTGCGCGGTGCGGTCGCCGTCGCGTTCGAGGACCCGATCCTGTTCTCGGCCTCGGTCCGCGACAACGTGCTCATGGGTGTGCCGGCCGAGCAGGTGGCCACCCTGAGCGAGGCGGACCGCGAGGAGGTGGTGCGCACGGCCCTCGACGTGGCGCGCGCGGGGTTCGTGCACCGCCTGCCGCGGGGTGTCGACACGGTCATCGGCGAGGAGGGCCTGAGCCTGTCCGGCGGGCAGCGCCAGCGCGTCGCGCTCGCCCGCGCGATCGCCGGGCGGCCCCGCGTGCTCGTCCTCGACGACCCGCTGTCGGCCCTCGACGTCGCGACGGAGGCCGAGGTGACCGCGGGCCTGCGCCGGGTCCTGGCGACCACCACGACGCTCGTCGTCGCGCACCGCACGTCGACCGTCGCGCTGGCCGACCGCGTCGCGGTGCTGGAGGACGGCCGCGTCACCGGGGTCGGCCGGCACGCCGACCTGCTGGCGACGCACGCCCACTACCGGTACGTGCTCACCGCCGAGTGCGGCGACGACGACCCGCCCCCGCCCGGTGACCCCCGGCTGCCGCTGGCCGAGGAGGTGCGGCGGTGAGCGCCACCACCGCCCCGGGTGCCGCCACGCCCGCACCCGGCGGGCCCGCGCGCGACGAGCACGAGGACGTGGCACCGGCCGAGGTGCGACGCCGCTCGCTCGGGCTGCTGGGCACGCTCCTGCGGCCGGTGGCGCGGCGGGCGACGCTCACGGCGCTCGTCGTCGTGGTCGCCCAGCTGGCCCTGGTGGCCGGGCCGGCGCTCGTCGCGGTCGGCATCGACCGCGGCATCCCCGCCCTGCGCGCCGGCGACTCCGGACCGCTCCTGCTCGTCGCCGGCGGCTACGCGCTCACCGCCCTCGTCGCGGGCACCTTCACGGCCGCGACCGTGCGCATGGCCGCCACCGTGAGCCAGACCGTCCTGCTCGAGCTGCGCCGGCGCGTCTTCCGGCACACGCAGCGCCTGAGCCTGGAGTTCCACGAGCGGTACACGTCCGGCCGGATCATCTCGCGGCAGACCTCGGACCTGGAGGCGCTGCGCGAGCTGCTCGACGGCGGCGTCACGACCCTCGCGGCCAGCGGCCTGGCGATGACCTTCACGGCCGTCGGGCTCACGCTGCTCGACTGGCGCAGCGGGCTCGTGCTGCTCGTCGCGGTGGTGCCGGGCGTCGTCCTGACGCGCTGGTTCCAGATGCGCTCCCAGGCCCAGTACCGGCGCTCCCGGACGGCGGCCGCGCGGGTCATCGTGCGGTTCGTCGAGACGATGACGGGCATCCGCGCCGTGCAGGCGTTCCGCCGGGAGCGCCAGGTCGCCGAGGTCTACGCCGAGGAGTCCGAGGAGTACCGGGCCGCCAACGCCGAGGCGATCCGCGTCAACGGCGTGTTCGACACCGGGCTCGTCCTCATCGGCAACGTCACGGTGGCCGGTGTGCTGCTCGTCGGGGGGCTGCGCGTGCTCGACGGCGCCCTCGACGTCGGCGTGCTCGTCGCCGCCGTGCTGTACGCCCGTCGGTTCTTCGCCCCGCTGGCCCAGATCGGCATGTTCTACAACTCGTTCCAGTCGGCGACGGCCGCGCTGGAGAAGCTGTCCGGCCTGCTCGCGCAGGAGCCGACCGTGCCCGACCCGGTGCGGCCCGTGCGCCTGCCCGAGCCCCGCGGTGACGTCCGCTTCGACGGCGTCGAGTTCGGCTACGCCGACGGGCCGACCGTGCTGCCGCACCTCGACCTGCACGTCCCGGCCGGGCAGACCGTCGCGCTCGTGGGGGAGACCGGGGCGGGCAAGTCGACCGTCGCCAAGCTGCTCGCGCGGTTCTACGACCCCCGGTCCGGGGCGGTGCGCCTGGACGGCGTCGACCTGCGCGACGCGGACCCGGGTGACCTGCGCACCGCGATGGTGATGGTCACGCAGGAGGCGTACCTGTTCTCCGGGTCGGTCGCGGCCAACATCGCGCTGGGACGCCCGTCGGCGACCCGCCAGGAGATCGAGCAGGCCGCCCGCGCGGTCGGGGTGCACGACCTGCTGGCCTCGCTGCCGGACGGGTACGACACGGACGTCGACACCCGCGGGGTGCGCCTGTCCGCCGGGCAGCGTCAGCTGGTGTCGTTCGCGCGCGCGTTCCTCGCCGACCCGGCGGTCCTGGTGCTGGACGAGGCGACGAGCTCGCTGGACATCCCGGGCGAGCAGCTCGTCCAGGAAGGGCTGCGCACCCTGCTGACCGGGCGCACGGCGGTCGTCATCGCGCACCGCCTGTCCACCGTCATGCACGCCGACCGCGTGCTGGTGGTCGACGACGGGCGCGTCGTCGAGGACGGCAGCCCGCAGGAGCTCGTCGCGGCGGGCGGGCGGTTCGCCACCCTGCACACGCAGTGGCAGGAGTCCCTGCGCAGCACCTGAGCCCGGGAGCCGTCAGGCGCCCTCGGCGCCGTCCTGCGAGCCCGCGTGGTCCCGCAGCCAGCGCGTGTCGTCGTTGACGAAGGCGTAGTACCAGCCGATGAGCAGGCCCCCGCCGAGGAAGTTGCCGACCAGCGCCAGCGCGACGTTCCCGGCGGCGAGCCCCACGTCGATCCCCTCGCGCAGCCCGACGATCGAGAACAGCACCGTGTTGGCGACGGAGTGCTCGAGCCCCAGGAAGGCGAACACGAAGACCGCGATGATCATGACCAGCGACTTCGTCAGGTCGTCCTTGATGAGCCCGTTGTAGACCAGCAGCATGGCGAGGTTGATGCAGAAGTTGCACAGCACCGCGCGCACCAGCAGGTCGACCCACCCGGTCGGCCCGTCCGCGACGAACGCGAGCTTGTGGTCCACCGACGCGACCATCTGGTCGAGGACCGCACCGTCGGCGAGCGTCGAGAACCGCACGAAGACCGCGACGAGCAGCCCGCCGACGAGGTTGCCGAGGTAGCACAGCCCGAGCAGGCGCAGCGCGTTCCCCCAGGTCGTGCGGCGGTGGTACGCCCCGATCGACACGATCATCATGTTCGAGGTCAGCAGCTCGGAGCGGGAGTAGTAGATGAACACGAGCGCCCAGCCGAACGTGAGGGCGCCGACGATGCGGCCCAGCGGGTACAGGCTCGACCCACCCAGCACGACCTGGTCGAACGCCGCGACGACCGCGTAGTGCACCGCGTACAGCAGGCCGATGATGATGCCGGCCATCGCGGCGCGCATGAGGTACCGGCGGCCCAGGGTCCCGGACATCGCGGTCTTCGTCTCGAGGGACTCCAGGACGGTGCTGATGAACTGCTTGCCCGGGAAGAGGGAACGGGCGTCGGGGCCGGTGGTGCTCACGGGCTCACGCTGCCACAGGGTGCCCCCGGCGCGCCGGGTCGACGGTCCCGTCGGACGCTGTGACCTGCGTCCCGCCGCGTCCGCGACGCCGGGGCACCCTCGCACGGCCGCAGCGGCGTCACCCGGGACGACCGGGCAACGCCACCGCAACGCGCGTGGGCGACGATGTGCGCATGACGACGACGGAGGCCGCACCCGGCCAGGACCTGCCCGGCGACCGCGAGGTCCTCGACTGGGAGACGTTCGGTGCGGCCGTGCGTGAGATGGCGCAGGAGGTCGTGGACTCCGGGTACGTGCCCGACGTCGTGGTGTCGATCGCACGTGGGGGGCTGCCGCCCGGCGGCGCCCTCGCGTACGCGCTGGGCACCAAGGCGGTCGGCACGATGAACGTCGAGTTCTACACCGGCATCGGCAGCACCCTGCCCGAGCCGCTGCTGCTGCCGCCGCTGCTCGACACCACGGCGATGCAGGACCTGCGCGCACTCGTCGTCGACGACGTCGCGGACTCCGGGGAGACGCTCGCGCTGGTGCAGCGGCTGCTCGCCCAGCACTGCCGCGAGGTGCGCACCGCGGTGCTGTACGCCAAGCCGCGGTCCGTCGTGGACCCGGACTACGTGTGGCGGCGCACCGACCGGTGGATCACGTTCCCGTGGTCGGCGCTCCCGCCGGTCGAGGCGACCCGCTGACGGCCCCGTCGTCGCCGGACGCACGGCCCAGGACCGCGAGCACCGCGGCCGCGAGGCCACCGACGTCGGCCACGACGTCGACCGCGCCGGCCGCGGCGAGCTCACCCGGCTGCGCGTAGCCCCAGGCCACCCCCAGGCAGTCGACGCCGTGGGCCCGCGCGCCGTGCACGTCGTGCTCCCGGTCGCCGACCATCAGCACCGCACCGCCGGGTCGCAGCGCGTCCAGCGCCGCCGCGACGACGGTCGCCTTGGAGGACGGCACGTGGTCGAGCGGTGCACCGAACACGCCCTCGAGGTGCGCGGCGAGCCCGAAGCGCTCGCAGATGGGCCCGGCGAAGACCTCGGGCTTGCTGGTCGCGACCGCCAACCGCACGCCGGCCGCGCGCAGCTCGACCAGCTGCTCCGGGATGCCGGCGTACACGGAGTTCTCCCACATGCCGGCCTCGCGGAAGTACCCGCGGTACGCCGCGACCGCCTCCGGCACGCGCTCGCCCGGCACCCCGAACGCGGGGAACGAGTCCGCCAGCGGGGGACCGACGAACCGGCGCAGCGCCGCGTCGTCGGGGACGGGCATGCCGAGGGCCGTGAACGCGACGCGCGCGCTCGCGGCGATGCCGGGGTAGGAGTCGGTGAGGGTGCCGTCGAGGTCGAGCAGGACCAGGGGTGCGGGAGTCATCCCCGCCATCCTCCCAGCACTGCCCGCCGGCGCCGACGGTCAGCCGGCGAGGTGGGCGAGCACCGCGGCGGGCACGTCGACGGGGGACGTGAGCACGGCCGCGGCACCCGCGGCCCGCAGCTCGTCCTCGCCGCCGTACCCCCACAGCGCACCCAGGCACGGGATCCCGTGCTCCGCGGCACCGTGCACGTCGTGCTCGCGGTCTCCGAGCATCACGGCCCGGTACCCCGCGTCGCCGGTGGTCGCGCGCACCCAGGTCAGCGCGCGCCCGATGATGTCGCCCTTGGTCTGCGACTCGTCGTCGGGGGCGCCCACGAGGTGGTCGAGCAGCGGCGTCAGCCCGACCTCGTCGCAGATGGGCGCGGCCCAGCGCGTCGGCTTGGCGGTCGCGACGACGAGCAGCACCCCGGCCTCCCGCAGGGTCGTCAGCGCCTCGGGGACGCCGTCGAAGACGCGGGTGTCCCACACGCCCTCGCGCCCGAAGTGCTCGCCGTAGCCGGCGATCGCGGCGTCGAGGCGGTCCGCGGGCACGCCGTGCGTCGTGAAGGACCACGCGATGGGCGGCCCGGCGAACGACCGCATGACGTCCTCGCCCGGTGCGGGCAGGCCGACGCCCGCGTACGCCGCGCGCACGGACGCGACGATGCCGGCGGCGGAGTCCATGAGGGTGCCGTCGAGGTCGAGCAGGGCCACGGGGCGTGCGGGGGTCATGCGCCCGATGGTGCCCCGAGCAGGTGCGCCGGCACGAATCGACGGGGCGTCGTGTCGCGGTCGTCGCTATGCTGGCCCGCACAGGCGTCGACCCGGCCATCACCGGCGAGCCTCCGGAAGAACGGGACGCCGCGGGTGCGGCGCCCTCAGTAGAACCGGACGGGGCAGGCCCGTCACAGCCGTCGGCGAGAGGCCGGGGACCCGTCCCCGGCAAGCGAGGTGGTACCGCGGTGTCCCCGGCCGGTCCGGGTGGCGTCGTCCTCGTGGCCGTACCGCGCCCGGACCGGGTGCGTGAGACCAGGAGCACCGACCGTGGCGTACCCGCTGCACCGCACGTCCGACGGCACCCCCGCGACCGTCCCGCCCAGCCCCGACCTGCCCGCCCTGGAGCAGGACGTGCTGCGGTACTGGGAGGCGGACGACACGTTCCGCGCGTCGGTCGCGCAGCGACCCGCGGGGCCGGACGGGACCAACGAGTACGTCTTCTACGACGGCCCGCCGTTCGCCAACGGTCTGCCGCACTACGGGCACCTGCTCACCGGCTACGCCAAGGACGTCGTGCCGCGCTACCAGACGATGCGCGGCAGGCGCGTCGAGCGCCGCTTCGGGTGGGACACGCACGGCCTGCCCGCGGAGCTCGAGGCCGAGCGCGTCCTGGGGATCACCGACAAGTCGCAGATCGACGAGATGGGCATCGCCGCGTTCAACGAGGCCTGCCGCTCGTCGGTGCTGACCTACACCCAGGAGTGGCAGGACTACGTCACGCGCCAGGCGCGCTGGGTCGACTTCGAGCACGACTACAAGACGCTCGACCCGTCGTTCATGGAGTCGGTGATCTGGGCGTTCAAGCAGCTGTACGACAAGGGCCTGGCCTACGAGGGCTACCGCGTCCTGCCGTACTGCTGGCGCGACGAGACCCCGCTGTCCAACCACGAGCTGCGCATGGACGACGACGTGTACGCGTCGCGTCAGGACCCCGCGCTGACCGTCGTGCTGCCGCTCGTCGACGCGCCCGGCGACCTGGCGGACGCTGCCCTGCTCATCTGGACGACCACCCCGTGGACGCTGCCGTCGAACCTCGCCGTCGCGGCCGGCCCGGACATCGCGTACGTCGCGGTCCGGCCGTCCCAGGGCACGTTCGCCGGGCGCACGCTCGTCCTGGCCGAGTCCCGCCTCGCGGCGTACGCGCGCGAGCTCGGCGAGCCCGAGGTCGTCGCCCGCCTGAGCGGCACGGACCTCGTCGGCCTGCGCTACACGCCGCCGTTCGGCTACTTCACGGGGCGGGAGCACGCGCACCAGGTGCTGGCCGCGGACTTCGTCACCACCGACGACGGCACCGGGCTCGTGCACCTGGCCCCGGCCTTCGGTGAGGACGACGCCGCGGTCTGCGCCGAGGCCGGCATCGAGACCGTCGTCCCGGTCGACTCCAAGGGCCGCTTCACCACCGAGGTCCCCGACTACGCCGGCCAGCAGGTGTTCGACGCGAACCCCGGGCTCATCCGCGAGCTGAAGGACCGTGACCTCGTGGTGCGCCACGAGACGTACGAGCACTCCTACCCGCACTGCTGGCGGTGCCGGAACCCGCTGATCTACAAGGCGGTGTCCTCGTGGTTCGTGCGCGTCACGGAGTTCAAGGACCGCATGGTCGAGCTCAACCAGGGCATCGAGTGGATCCCGGGGCACATCCGGGACGGCCAGTTCGGCAAGTGGCTCGAGAACGCGCGCGACTGGTCGATCAGCCGCAACCGGTACTGGGGCACGCCCATCCCCGTGTGGGTCAGCGACGACCCGGCGTACCCGCGCGTCGACGTCTACGGCTCGTTCGCGGAGCTCGAGGCCGACTTCGGCCGCGTGCCCACCAACGAGGCCGGCGAGCCGGACCTGCACCGTCCGTTCGTCGACGACCTGACGCGGCCCAACCCGGACGACCCGACGGGGCGCTCGCGCATGCGGCGCATCCCCGACGTCCTGGACGTGTGGTTCGACTCCGGCTCGATGCCGTTCGCGCAGGTGCACTACCCGTTCGAGAACCGCGAGTGGTTCGAGCACCACTACCCGGGCGACTTCATCGTCGAGTACATCGGCCAGACCCGCGGCTGGTTCTACACGCTGCACGTGCTGGCCACGGCGATCTTCGACCGTGCGGCCTTCCGCAACGTCATGTGCCACGGCATCGTGCTGGGCGACGACGGCCGCAAGGCCAGCAAGTCGTTGCGCAACTTCCCCGACCCCGTCGTCATGTGGGACAAGTACGGGTCGGACGCCGTGCGCTGGTCGCTCATGTCCTCGACGATCCTGCGCGGCGGCAACCTCGTCGTCACCGAGGAGGGCATCCGCGACGGCGTGCGCCAGGTGCTGCTGCCGCTGTGGAGCACGTACTACTTCTTCACGCTCTACGCCGGGGCCGCCGACGACGGCCGCGGGTACCCCGCGCAGCAGGTCACCGCCGAGCGCGCCGCCGGGCTGGCGCCGATGGACCGGTACCTGCTGGCCCGCACCGGGGACGTCGCGCAGCGCCTGACGGGGCTGCTCGACGCGTACGACATCCCCGCCGCGTGCGAGGCCGTGCGCGAGCACCTCGACCTGCTGACGAACTGGTACGTGCGCACCCAGCGCGACCGCTTCTGGTCCGAGGACGCCGACGCGTTCGACACGCTGTGGACCGCGCTGGAGCTGCTGACGCGCGTCATGGCGCCGCTCGCCCCGCTGGTCACCGAGGAGGTCTGGCGCGGCCTGACGGGCGGGCGGTCCGTGCACCTCGCGGACTGGCCGGTGCGCACGGAGCCGAGCCCGGACACCCCGGTGCACGGGCTCGGGGACGGCGCGCACGCCGTCGCGGGCCGGTTCGTCGGCGAGGCCCTGCTCGTCGACGACCCCGCGCTCGTCGCCGCGATGGACGAGGTCCGCGCGGTCGTCTCGTCGGCGCTGGGCCTGCGCAAGGCGCACCAGGTGCGCGTGCGCCAGCCGCTGCGCCGGCTCACCGTCGCCGTGGCCGACCCCGCCGCGCTGTCGCCGTACACCGACCTGCTGGCGGCCGAGCTCAACGTCAAGCACGTCGACGTCGTCGCGGCCGACGCCGCCACGACCGAGCGGTTCGGCATCACGCAGCGGCTCGCGGTCAACGCGCGCGCTGCCGGCCCGCGCCTCGGCCGTGCCGTGCAGCACGTGATCAAGGCCGCCCGCTCCGGCGCCTGGCGTGTCACGGGGGACACGGTCGTCGTGACGACCGACGACGGTGACGTCGCGCTCGAGCCGACCGAGTACGAGCTGACGACGGTCGTCGGTGACGGCGCCGGGGGCGACGTCGCGGCGGCCGTGCTGCCCGGCGGGGTGGTCGTCGTGCTCGACCTCACGCTCGACGACGCGCTGCGTGCCGAGGGCTACGCCCGCGACGTCGTGCGGGCCGTGCAGGACGCACGCAAGGCCGCCGGTCTGCACGTCGCGGACCGCGTGGACCTCACGCTCACGGTCCCGGCGGCGCACGTCGGCGACGTCGAGGCGCACCGCGAGTTCGTCGCCGCCGAGACGCTCGCGACGTCCGTGACGGTCGAGGCCGCCGACGTGGCCGAGGTCGCCGTGACCGTCGTGCGGGCCGACGCGTGAGCCGCGAGCACGGTGGCGCCGACCACCTGAGGGACGAGGCCGCACGCGCCGCCCGCGAGGCGGCCGACGAGGTGTACCGCGGCATCCTGGCGCGGGCCCCCGAGCACGACATCGATCCCGAGCTGGGCCGTGTCCGGGCCGTGCTCGAGCTGCTCGGCGACCCGCAGCGCGCGTTCCGCTCGGTGCACGTCACCGGCACGAACGGCAAGACGTCGACCGCGCGGATGGTCGAGGCGCTGCTGCGCGAGCACGGCCTGCGGACCGGCCGGTTCACCAGCCCGCACCTCACACGCGTCAACGAGCGCATCAGCATCGACGGCGAGCCGATCAGCGACGAGCGCTTCGTCGAGGTCTGGCAGGACGTCGCCCCCTACGTGCACATGGTCGACGCCGAGGCCGCGGAGCGCGGCGAGCCTCGGCTGTCGTTCTTCGAGGTGTTCGTCGTCATGGCGTACGCCGCGTTCGCGGACGCACCCGTCGAGGTCGCGGTCGTCGAGGTCGGCATGGGCGGGCGCTGGGACGCGACCAACGTGATCGACGCCGAGGTCGCCGTCATGTCGCCGGTCGCGATGGACCACGAGCGGTACCTGGGCAGCACCTTGGTCGAGATCGCCTCGGAGAAGGCCGGCATCATCAAGGACGGCGCGACGCTCGTGCTCGCGCAGCAGACCGACGACGTCGAGGGCGTCGTGCTGGCGGCGGCGGCCGAGCGCGGCGCCCGTGTCGTGCGTGAGGACGTCGACATCGCGGTCACCGACCGGCAGGTGGCCGTGGGCGGCCAGCTCGTGGCGCTGCGGGGTCTCGGCGGCGTCTACACCGACGTGTTCCTCCCGCTGTACGGCGAGCACCAGGCGCACAACGCGCTGCTCGCGCTCGTCGCGACGGAGGCGCTGCTCACCGGCGGCGCCGCGCTCGACGGGTCGGTCGTCGAGGCCGCGTTCGCCGGCGTCACGTCGCCCGGGCGCCTCGAGGTGGTGCGCTCGAGCCCGACCGTGCTCGTCGACGCGGCGCACAACCCGGCGGGTGCCGAGGCGCTGGCCGACGCCGTCGAGGAGGCCTTCGACTTCACGCGGCTCGTCGGCGTGGTTGGGGTCATGGCGGACAAGGACCCCGAGGGCATCCTCGCCGCGCTCGAGCCGCTGCTCGCCGAGGTCGTCGTGACGCAGGCGTCGACGGCGCGGGCGCTCGACGCCGACGACCTCGCGGAGATCGCGGTCGACGTCTTCGGTGAGGACCGCGTGCACGTCGCGGCCCGGCTGCCCGACGCCCTGGACCTCGCGGTGCAGCGCGCCGAGAGCGAGGAGGAGCGGGGGGCCGGCGTGCTGGTGACCGGCTCGGTGCTGCTCGTCGCCGAGGCGCGGATCCTGCTGGGCCGGCTCTGAACGGCGTCTCGCCTTGACGGCGGCGCGGGACCGGGGTGAGGTGGACGAGCCACCGCAGGGACGGGGAAGGGGCCGATCGTGAAGAAGCTCATCAACGACCCGCAGGACGTCGTCGCCGAGTCGGTCGAGGGGTTCGGTCTCGCGCACGCCGACCTGGTGACCGTGCACCTCGACCCGACGTTCGTCGTCCGTGCAGGCGGGCGGGTGCCCGGCAAGGTCGGGCTGGTGTCGGGGGGCGGCAGCGGCCACGAGCCGCTGCACGCGGGGTTCGTCGGCGTCGGCATGCTGGACGCCGCCGTGCCGGGGGCCGTCTTCACCTCGCCCACGCCCGACCAGATCGCGCCGGCGATCGCGGCCGTCGACGCCGGCGCCGGTGTGCTCACGATCGTCAAGAACTACACCGGCGACGTGCTCAACTTCGAGACCGCCGCCGAGCTCGCCGACGCCGACGGCACGACCGTCCGCCAGGTCCTGGTGAACGACGACGTCGCCGTCGAGGACTCGCTGTACACCGCGGGCCGGCGAGGCGTCGCCGGCACCGTCGCGGTCGAGAAGATCGCCGGTGCCGCCGCCGAGCGGGGCGACGACCTGGACGCGGTCGCCGCCGTCGCGCAACGGGTGGTCGACAACGTCCGGACCATGGGCCTGGCGCTCACGGCGTGCACCGTGCCCCACGTCGGCCGACCGAGCTTCGACCTCGCCGACGACGAGATCGAGATCGGGATCGGCATCCACGGCGAGCCCGGACGGCACCGCGTGGGGCTCGAGCCGGCGGACGTCCTGACGGAGAAGCTGCTGACCCCCGTGGCCGACGACCTGGGGCTGGCGCGCGGCGACCGGGTGCTGCTGCTCGTCAACGGCATGGGCGGGACGCCCACGTCGGAGCTGTACGTCGTCTATCGTCGGGCACGCGCGTTGCTCTCCGAGCGCGGGGTCGAGGTGACCCGCTCGCTCGTCGGCAACTATGTGACATCGCTGGAGATGCAGGGCGCGTCGGTCACCGTCCTCCGTCTGGACGACGAGCTGACCGCCCTGTGGGACGCGCCTGTGCGCACGGCCGCGCTGCGCTGGTGAGCGACGTGGGTGGGGACTCGGGGAGGCTGGGCGGATGACGTTGGACGCGGCATGGGCCGTCGACTGGGTGCGCCGCAGCGCGGCCACGGTCGCCGAGCACCGGGACGAGCTCGTCGAGCTGGACCGGCAGATCGGCGACGGCGACCACGGCGAGAACATGAACCGCGGCTTCCGGGCGGTCGTGGCCAAGCTCGACGCGCTCGACGCCCCGCCCGCGAGCGTCGGTGACGTGATGCGCCTCGTCGCGACGACGCTGATGTCGACGGTCGGGGGAGCGGCCGGCCCCCTGTACGGCACGGCGTACCTGCGGGCGTCGAAGTCGGGTGCCGCGACCGCGCTGGGCTCCGACGGTGTCGTCGCGCTGCTCGAGGCGGCGCTCGACGGCATCGTGACCCGCGGCCGGGCGCACGAGGGCGAGAAGACGATGGTCGACGCGTGGACCCCGGCGGTCGCGGCGGCCGTGGACGCCGCCGACCACGGCGCCCCTCCGTCGGCGGTGCTGGCCGCGGCGGCCCGGGGTGCGCACGAGGGCGCGGCCGCGACCGTGGCGCTCGTCGCGACCAAGGGTCGCGCCAGCTACCTGGGGGAGCGCTCCGCGGGACACCTGGACCCCGGGGCGCGCTCGAGCGAGCTCATCCTGCGCGCGGCCGCGGAGGCCGCGGCGGCCGCGGACTGATCGACGACGACCGTGCCGACCACGGCCCGGCGGACGACGGCGCGGCGACGGCGCCGCGAGGGAGGCAGGATCCGGTGACGGACCGGTGGGCGCCCGTGGCGCTGGTGCTCGTGTCGCACTCACGTGCGCTCGCGGAGGGGGCGGCGGAGGTCGCGGCGCAGATGGCGCCCGGCGTCCTCATCGTCCCGGCCGGTGGCACCGACGGGGGTGGGCTGGGCACGAGCTTCGACCTCGTCGAGGTGGCGCTGCGCCGGGCGACGGACGACGGACGCTCGGCGGTCGTCGTCGCGGACCTCGGGTCGGCCGTCCTGACGGCGGAGTCGGTGCTGGAGCTGGTCGAGGGTCACGTGGCGGAGCGCGTGCGGCTCGCGGACGCGCCCTTCGTCGAGGGCGCGGTCGCGGCGGCGGTCACGGCCCACGGCAGGGCCGACCTCGGTGCCGTGCTCGCGTCGGCGCAGGCGGCGGCCGCGACGTTCGGTCCCGTCGACGTCGAGCGGACCGCGCCGGCCGCCGCGCCGCCCGCCGCGGCCGGCGGCACGTCGGGGGGCGCCACCGCCCCGGTGGTGGACGACGACGGGTCGGTCCGGGCGACGGCCGTGCTGCGCAACCCGCTGGGCCTGCACGCGCGCCCGGCGGCGCTGATCGTCCGGATGCTCGCGCACTACGACGCGAAGGTCCAGGTCAACGGCGTCAACGCGGCGAGCGTCCTGGACCTCATGAAGCTCGGTGCGGTCAAGGACGACGTGCTCACCGTGAGCGCGCAGGGGCCGCAGGCGGTCGAGGCCGTGACGCGTCTGGTCGAGGACGTGGAGGCCGGCTTCGGGGAGGTGTGACCCGGGGCACGTCGCCCCAGCCGCAACTTGCATTGACTGCAACTTTGCATCAGGTGCAAGATCACCCCCGTGACCCCGCCCACCGACGACCTCGACGCCGTGCCGCCCGGCGCCGGGCTGCGTGAGCGCAAGAAGGCCGCCCGCCGCCTCGCGCTCATCGACGCGAGCCACCGCCTGGTCGCCGAGCACGGCCTGGACGCCGTCACGGTCGAGATGATCTGCGCCGAGGTCGGTGTCTCGCCCCGCACGTTCTTCAACTACTTCGCGACCAAGGACGACGCGGTGCTCGGTCACCGGCCGTGGTCCCTGCCGGAGAAGACGGCCGCCGCGTTCGTCGCGGGCGGACCCAGCGGGGTCCTGCTGGACGACCTCGTCGACCTGGTCGTCGGGCTCGTCGCGGCGCCGCCGCCGGGCAGCGCGCGCATGCGCCGCACGCTCGAGCTCGCAGCCGCCCACCCCCGCCTCATGGCCCACCACATCGCGTGGATGGACCGCCAGAAGGAGCAGGTCGAGCGGCTCGTGCGCGAGCGGCTCGGCCCCGCGGCCGCGCACCGCCCCGACACCGTGACGGCGCTGCTCCTCGTGTGCGTGCACGCGACGCTCATGCGCTGGGACGCCGCCGGGGGTGAGGGTCACGTGCGTGAGCACGCCACGGCCGTCGTCGCCGAGCTGCGCGCCCTGATCACCGCCTGAGCACCGCCTGATCCACGGCCGGGCCACGTGGCCCGTGACCGTCCCCCGGCAGCGTCGCCGCCCACCTCCACCGGAAGAGAAGGACCACCCATGGCCGGCACCACCGCGCCCGCACGCGCCGACGACGCGCCCGTCGTCGTCCTCACACCGCGCACGGTGTGGCTCATCTTCGGCGCGCTCATGGCGTCGATGTTCCTGTCGTCGCTCGACCAGTCGATCGTCGGCACCGCGATGCCGACGATCGTCGGCGAGCTCGACGGCGTCGCCCACCAGGGCTGGGTCGTGACCGCCTACATCCTGGCGATCGCGATCGTCATGCCCCTGTACGGCAAGTTCGGCGACGTGTGGGGGCGGCGCTGGCCGTTCCTCGTCGCGATCAGCCTGTTCACGATCGCGTCCGCCGGTGCCGGGTTCGCGCAGTCCTTCGGGGAGCTGGTCGTCTGGCGCGGCGTGCAAGGGCTGGGCGGCGGCGGTCTGATGATCCTGTCGCAGGCGATCATCGCGGACATCGTGCCGGCGCGGGAGCGCGGCAAGTACATGGGGCCGATGGGCGCGCTCTTCGGCATCGCCGCGGTCGTCGGGCCGCTCCTCGGCGGGCTCTTCACGGACCACGCGGACTGGCGGTGGTGCTTCTGGATCAACATCCCCATCGGTGTCGCGGCGTTCGTCACGGCGTGGTTCACGCTCAAGCTTCCGTCGCGGCGCTCGACCCGACGCATCGACGTGGCCGGGGTCGTCCTCGTCGTCCTCGCGACCTCGGGCCTCGTGCTGGCGACCAGCTGGGAGTCCTGGAGCGGGAGCCGCGGCTACGACTGGTCGGACCCGGGCCTCGTCGCGCTCGTCGTGGGCACGGCCGTCGCGGCCGTCGCGTTCGTGCGCGTCGAGCAGCGCGCCGACGACCCGCTGCTGCCGATGCGCCTGTTCCGGAACCCGACCTTCACCATCGCGACCCTCATCGGCCTGATCCTCGGCATGGGCATGTTCTCCGCGTTGGCGTTCCTGCCGACCTTCCTGCAGATGGCGACGGGTGCCGGCGTCACCGAGTCCGGGTTCCTCATGCTGCCGATGATGGTCGGCGTCATGGTCACGGCGATCGGGTCGGGCCTGGCGATCACGCGGACCGGGCGCTACAAGGCGTTCCCCGTGGTGGGGCTGGCGATCACGACGGCCGGGCTGGTCTGGCTCACGCGCCTGACGGGCGACATCTCGATGTGGCTGTTCGGCGCCATGATCTTCGTCCTGGGCGCGGGCATGGGCCTGGTCATGCAGACGATCGTGCTCGCCGTGCAGAACTCCGTGGACCCCAGCGAGATCGGGACCGCGACGAGCGCCAACAACTTCTTCCGGGAGATCGGCGCCGCCGTCGGCACCGCGATGTTCTCCACCATCTTCACCTCCCGGCTCACCGACCGGCTCGCGGACGTGTTCGCCGACGTCCCCGCCGGTGGGGAGACCTCGACGTCGAGCCTGACGCCCGCGATCGTGCAGGCGCTGCCCGAGCCGCTGCGCGACGGCGTCGTCGACGCGTTCGCCGGCGCGCTCGCGCCCGCGTTCTGGTACCTCGTGCCGCTCGTGGCCGTCGGCTTCGTCCTCGCGCTGTTCCTGCGGGAGGTCACGCTGTCCGACGTCGCCGGGATGGTGGCGCGCGGGGAGGCCGTCGCGGGGGGCCCGCAGGGGACGCGCGCGGCGGCCGGGACCGACGCAGCGGACGCCGACGGCACCGTCCTGGTCGACACCCTGTCGGCACCGGCACCCCGGGAGCGCGACGGCTCGGGTGCGCCGCCGCGCGGCTAGCCTGGGGCGATGAGCACGCAGCAGCCTGCCCCGCCACGGCGCAAGCGTCCGGCGAAGCCGCAGTTCACCCAGACGACGCTGCTGCTGGAGGCGTTCCTCGTGGGGTTCGCGACGCTGGTCGCGTTCGGCCTGCGGGTCGCGCCACCCGCGACCGTCTGGACGCTCGGCGGTGTGACGTGCGTCGTCCTGGTGCTGCTCTCGGGCTACATGGGGCGTCCCGGCGGCTACGTCGCCGGGACGCTCGCCCAGCTCGCCGTGCTGGGGTTCGGCGTCCTGGTCCCGATGATGTACGGCATCGGGGCGGTGTTCGTGGTGCTCTGGATCGTGGCGCTTCGCCTGGGGGGCCGGATCGACCGGGAGCGCGCGGAGTGGGACGCCGCGCACCCCGAGGGCCCCGCCCCGGCGTGACGGACGCGGACGGCAGGCGCAGGCCGTCCGCCGATAAGGTGACGGGCATGACTGACGCACCCGCACCGCAGCGCACCCTCGTCCTCGTCAAGCCCGACGGCGTGCGTCGGGGTCACGTCGGCGAGGTGCTGCGCCGCATCGAGGCCAAGGGCTACACGCTCGTCGCGGTCGAGCTGCGCCACGCCGACGAGGCGCTGCTGGCCGAGCACTACGCCGAGCACGCCGGCAAGCCGTTCGTCGACGCGCTCATCTCCTTCATGCGCTCGGGCCCCGTGCTCGCGGCCGTCGTCGAGGGCCACCGGGTCATCGAGGGCTTCCGCTCGCTCGCCGGGGCCACCGACCCGACCGTCGCCGCGCCCGGCACCATCCGCGGTGACCTCGCGCGCGACTGGGGGACCAAGCTCATCGAGAACATCGTCCACGGCTCGGACGGCGAGGAGTCCGCCGCGCGCGAGATCGCGCTCTGGTTCCCCTCGCTCTGAGCCGTCTGCTGACCGGCCGCGCGCCGCACCGACCCCGCGCACACGCCCGGGGCCGGTGCGTGCGCGGCCCGGCGGCCCGCGTTGCCTAGGCTGCCTACGTGCACCTCAAGACCCTGACCCTGCGCGGGTTCAAGTCGTTCGCCTCGGCGACGACCCTGAACTTCGAGCCGGGCATCACCTGCGTCGTCGGACCCAACGGTTCCGGCAAGTCCAACGTGGTGGACGCGCTCGCGTGGGTCATGGGCGAGCAGGGCGCCAAGTCGCTGCGCGGCGGCAAGATGGAGGACGTCATCTTCGCCGGCACGTCCGGTCGCCCGCCGCTGGGCCGGGCCGAGGTGGCGCTGACGATCGACAACTCCGACGGCGCGCTGCCCATCGAGTACTCCGAGGTGACGATCTCGCGGACGCTGTTCCGCAACGGCGGGTCCGAGTACGCGATCAACGGGCGCGGGTGCCGCCTGCTCGACATCCAGGACCTGCTGTCGGACTCCGGCCTGGGCCGGGAGATGCACGTCATCGTCGGCCAGGGGCAGCTGGACGCGGTGCTGCGCGCCACGCCGGAGGAGCGCCGGGGCTTCATCGAGGAGGCCGCGGGCGTCCTCAAGCACCGCAAGCGCAAGGAGAAGGCGCTGCGCAAGCTCGACGCGATGCAGGGCAACCTCACGCGGCTGGGGGACCTGACCGCGGAGATCCGCCGTCAGCTCGGTCCGCTCGGGCGGCAGGCCGAGGTCGCCCGCAAGGCCGCGGTCGTGCAGGCGGACCTGCGCGACTCACGCGCCCGGCTGCTCGCCGACGACCTCGCGCAGCTCCGCGCCCGGCTCGAGCAGGAGATCGCCGACGAGTCGGCGGTCCGGGAACGGCGCGAGGCCGTCGAGGCGCAGCTCGCCGAGGCGCGTGGCCGGCTGGGTGCGCTCGAGCGTGAGGCCGCGCAGGCCGCGCCCGCGGTGAGCGAGGCGGGGGAGGTCTGGTACCGGCTGTCGTCCCTGCGGGAGCGGGTCCGGGGCACGGCGTCCCTCGCGGCCGACCGCGCGCGGCTGCTCGGGACCGCGTCGAGCGAGCGCTCCGGCGGCCAGGACCCGGCCGACCTGGAGGCGCAGGCCGAGCGCGTCCGCCAGGCGGAGGCCGAGCTCGCGGCCGAGGTCGAGCTCGCGCGGGCGGCGGTCACGGCGGCCGGCGCCGCGCGGCAGGAGGCCGAGGCCGCCGCGACCGCGGCCGAGCGCGCGCTGGCCGACCTGCAGCGCGGCGCCGCGGACCGGCGCGAGGGCGTCGCCCGCCTCGCCGGGCAGGTCGCGGCCCGCCGCAGCCGCGTGGAGGCCACCGAGGCCGAGATCGGCCGGCTGCGCGCGAGCCTGGCCGCGGCCGAGGAGCGGGCCCGCGACGCCACGACGCAGTTCGCCGCGCTCGAGTCGCAGGTGGCGGGCGTCGAGGAGGGGGAGGAGGGGCTCGACGCGGAGCACGAGGCGGCCGCGGAGGCGCTGGACGTCGCGACCGCACGCGTCGCCGCCCTCGAGGACGAGCTGCGCTCCGCCGAGCGCGAGCGCGACCAGCAGACGTCGCGCGCGGAGACCCTCGAGATGTCACTGAGCCGCAAGGACGGCGCCGGTGCGCTCCTGGCCGCGGACGGGCTCCCCGGCGTCGTGGGCTCCGTCGCCGCCCTGCTCAGCGTCGACGCACGCGACGAGGAGGCGATCGTCGCGGCGCTCGGCGCGGTCGCGGACGCGGTCGCCGTCGAGTCGGTCGACGCGGCCGTCGACGCGATCCGTCACCTGCGCACCGAGGACGCGGGCCGGGCGACGCTCATGGTCGCGGGCGCGGGACAGCCGCCCGCCACGACGCTGCCGACGGGAGTCGACCGTGCCGTCGACCTGGTGCAGGCACCGGCGGCCGTGCTCGACGCGGTGCGCGCCCTGCTCACCGGCGTCGTCGTCGTCGACGACCTGGCGACCGCACGGCCGCTGGTCGCGGCGCACCCGGACCTGGTGGTCGCGACGCGCACGGGTGACCTGCTCTCGCGGTTCCGCGCCTCGGGGGGATCGGCGTCCGCGCCCAGCGCGCTGCACCTGCAGGGCGCGCTCGACACCGCGCGCGCGGCCGCGCAGTCCGCGACCACCGCCGCGGAGCGGCTGCGCTTCGAGCTCACGACCGCACGGGACGGACGCGCGGCGGCCCAGGCCGACGTGGACGCGACCCTGGACCGCCTCAACGAGTCCGACGCCGCGCTCGCCGCCGTGGCCGAGCAGCTCGGTCACCTGGGGTCCGCGTCGCGGGCCGCACGTGCCGAGGCGGAGCGCGTGCAGCGCTCGCTGGACGCGGCGAGCGAGACCCTCGCCGCCGACCACGCCACGCTCGCCGAGCTGACCGCACGGCTCGCGGCCGTCGAGGACGCGCCGGAGGACTCCGAGGCGGCGATCGCCGCGGCGACCGGGCGGCGCGACGCGACGGCGCAGGAGGCCACGGCCGCCCGCGGCCGCGAGACCGAGTCGCGGCTGACGCTGCGCACCGGCGAGGAGCGCGCCCGCGCGCTGGCGGGCCGCGCCGAGTCGCTCGAGCGGGCGGCGGCCGCGGAGCGGGCGGCGCGCGAGAAGGCCGCGCGCCGCGAGCAGGAGCGCGCCCGGCAGGCGGGCGTCGCCCGTGCCGTGCACACCGGCGCGGTGCACACGGGCCGGCTGCTCGACCACGCGCTGCGGCGCGCGTCGGACGAGCGCGACGCCGCCGAGGCGGCACGCGCCGAGCGGGACGCCGCCCTGGCCACGGTCCGGTCGCGCGTCGACGCGCTGGCGCGGGACCTCGCCGAGCTGACGGACGTGGCGCACAAGGACGAGGTCGCGCGCGCCGAGCAGCGGCTGCGCATCGAGCAGCTCGAGACGCGTGCCGTCGAGGAGCTCGGCCTCGACCCGCAGGTGCTCCTCGAGGAGTTCGGCCCCCACCGCGACGTGCCGGTCGTCCCGGCTCCGGGCGCCGAGCCCACCGACGACGCACCGGCGGCCGTGCCGTACGTGCGCGCCGAGCAGGAGAAGCGCCTGCGCGCCGCCGAGCGGGCCCTCTCGCTGCTCGGCCGGGTCAACCCCTTGGCGCTCGAGGAGTTCGCGGCGCTCGAGGAGCGCCACCAGTTCCTCGTGGAGCAGCTCGCCGACCTCAAGAAGTCCCGCGCGGACCTGCTGGAGATCGTCAAGGACATCGACCAGCGCGTCGAGCAGGTGTTCACCGACGCCTACCGGGACACCGCGGCGGCGTTCGACGTGGTCTTCCCCCGGCTGTTCCCCGGAGGCGAGGGGCGCCTCGTGCTCACCGATCCCGACGACATGCTGACGACGGGCATCGAGGTCGAGGCGCGCCCCGCGGGCAAGAAGGTCAAGCGGCTCTCGCTGCTGTCGGGAGGAGAGCGGTCGCTCACGGCGGTCGCGCTGCTGGTCGCGATCTTCAAGGCGCGTCCCAGTCCGTTCTACGTCATGGACGAGGTCGAGGCCGCGCTCGACGACGCGAACCTCGGCAGGCTCCTGGGGATCTTTCGCGAGCTGCAGGAGGACTCCCAGCTCATCGTCGTCACGCACCAGAAGCGGACGATGGAGATCGCGGACGCGCTGTACGGCGTCACGATGCGCGGGGACGGTGTCACCACCGTGATCAGCCAGCGGATGACCGAGGACGTCCCGGCCTGAGGGGTCCGCGGGACGTCGTGGCCGCGTCCGGGTGACGGGGTGTGAAGGTTGTGCGGGGGTTCGGGCGTGGGCACGTGCGTCGGCGCGCCCGGCCCGCCGGGGGGCCGGAGAATCGCCCTGTGGCCGTCGTGATCTGGATCCTTGTCGCACTGCTCGTCGCAGCGGCGGTGCTCGTCGTCGTCTCGTCGGGCGCCGACGAGGACGGCCCGTGGCGGACGTTCCTGCGCGGCCTGCGCGGCCGTCGTCACCCCGACGCCGAGCAGGCGGCCGCAGCGCGCGCCGCCGCCGCCGACCCGGTGGACCTCTCGCTCGCGGACTTCCTGCGCGCGACCGCCTCCGAGGGGGACGGCTACCTGCACCCCGAGGAGCTCGTCGAGGACCTGCGCACCGCGCGCGAGCGCGCCGCCCAGGTGGTGCGCCCCCGCCGCGAGGCCGCCGAGGCGCAGGGCGCGACCCGCTGACGTCCGCCTGACGTCCCAGGTCGCCGCAGGGTCCCGCCGCCCGACAGACTGTCCGCGTGGACCTCAACGACTTCCTGCCCTACCTCATCGGGATCCCCGTGCTGGCGGCGGGCGCCGCCGCCGCCGTCGGGGTGCGTCGACGCCGCCCCGGCGGTCCGACCCCGCCGCCCGCCGACGGTGCGCCGTCCGGGACGGCCGTCGCCGACCGGCCGTCCGGTCCGTCGCCCGTCGCTCCGGACGTCCTCGACCGCCCGGCGCCGGGCGTCGACGACCTGGTCGTCCCCGAGGACCTGGCCGCGCCGGCGCTGGAGACCCCGGAGCCCACGGCCGGGCGGCTGCGCCGGCTGCGCGAGCGGCTCGCGCGCTCGGGCTCGCCCCTGGGCACGCGCCTGCTGGGCGTGCTGTCCCGCGACCACCTCACCGAGGACGACTGGGACGAGCTCGAGGAGACCCTGCTGCTCGCCGACGTCGGAGCCGGTCCCACGGACGAGCTCATCGCGGCGCTGCGCACGCGCGTGCGCGTCGACGGGCTGCGCGACGGGGAGCAGGCCCGCGCGGTGCTCCGCGAGCAGCTGCTCGCCCTCGTCGACCCCTCCCTGGACCGGTCGCTGGCCACCACGCCCACCACGGGGGAGGACGGCACCCGGGTGCCTGCCGTCGTGCTGGTGGTCGGGGTCAACGGCACCGGCAAGACGACGACCGTCGGCAAGCTCGCCCGTGTCCTGGTCGCCGACGGCAGCAGCGTCGTCCTCGGTGCCGCGGACACGTTCCGCGCCGCGGCGGCCGACCAGCTGCAGACGTGGGGCTCGCGCGTCGGCGTCCCCACGGTCCGGTCGGACCGCGACGGCGCCGACCCCGCGGCCGTCGCCTTCGACGCCGTGCGGACGGGCGTCGCCGACGGTGCGGACGTCGTGCTGGTCGACACCGCGGGCCGCCTGCAGAACAAGGCGGGCCTCATGGACGAGCTGGGCAAGATCACGCGGGTCATCACCCGCACGGCCCCGCTGTCGGAGGTGCTGCTGGTCCTGGACGCCACGACCGGTCAGAACGGCCTCAACCAGGCGCGCGTCTTCGGCGAGGTCGCCGGCGTGACGGGCATCGTCCTCACCAAGCTCGACGGCACGGCGAAGGGCGGCATCGTCGTGGCGGTGCAGCGCGAGCTCGGCGTGCCGGTCAAGCTGATCGGGCTCGGGGAGGGGCCGGACGACCTGGCGCCCTTCGACCCCGAGGCGTTCGTCGACGGCCTGCTGCAGGCCTGACGTCCGTGCCGCGGGCCGGGACGAATCGTCCCGGCCGCTGGACGTCCGCCCAGCACGAAACCCAACGTTTACGCGGCGAGGGTCGCTGTCACACGTGCGTAACCCGCGTGCCGGTCCTGTGAAACCGCCCCGCTCCACAGTTGTCCCCAGTCCGGCCGCCCGGCTGGCGAGGGGAGTGCAGACATGGAGTGGGACACCGGAGCCGCAGCCTGGATGCTGACGTCAGCATCCCTCGTGCTCCTCATGACGCCAGGACTGGCGTTCTTCTACGGGGGCATGGTCAGGGGCAAGTCCGTCCTCAACATGATGATGATGTCGTTCGGTGCCATCGGCGTCGTGGGTGTCATCTACGTGCTGTGGGGCTGGTCGATGTCGTACGGCTCGTCGATCGCCGGCATCTTCGGCAACCCGTTCGACCAGTTCGGTCTGAGCGGCACGATGTTCGACGCCGACGGCGCGGCCGTGGTCAGCCCGCTGGGTGACTACCCGCAGGTCATCGACGTCGCCTTCCAGGTGACGTTCGCGATCATCACCGTCGCGCTGATCAGCGGCGCGATCGCCGACCGCACCAAGTTCGGCACGTGGCTCGCGTTCGTCGCGGTCTGGGTCACGGTCGCGTACTTCCCGATGGCCCACATGGTGTGGGGCGGCGGTCAGCTGTCCGGCGCCGAGGGGTCGATCGCCGCGGCGATCTTCGGCACCACGGACGGTGTCGCGAACACCGCACCCATCGACTTCGCCGGTGGCACGGTCGTCCACATCAACGCCGGTGTGGCCGCCCTCGTCCTCGCGCTGATCATCGGCAAGCGCAAGGGCTTCGGCACCGAGGCGATGCGCCCGCACAACCTGCCGTTCGTCATGCTGGGCGCCGCCCTGCTGTGGTTCGGCTGGTTCGGGTTCAACGCGGGCTCGGCGTTCGGCGCCAACGAGACCGCCGGCCTCGCCTGGGTCAACACGACCACCTGCACCGCGGCCGCCATGCTCGCCTGGCTCCTCACGGAGAAGATCCGTGACGGGCACGCCACGTCCCTGGGTGCCGCGTCCGGCATCGTCGCGGGCCTCGTGGCGATCACCCCGGCGGCGGGCGCGCTGCGCCCCGTGACCTCGATCATCCTGGGTCTGGTCGTGGGTGTGCTCGCCGCGCTCGCGGTGGGGCTGAAGTACAAGTTCGGCTACGACGACTCGCTCGACGTCGTGGGTGTCCACCTGGTCGGCGGTCTCGTCGGTACCGTGATGATCGGCTTCCTCGCCGCGGACGGCGGTCTGTTCTTCGGTGGTGGCGCCAACCTGCTCGTCATCCAGGTGGTCATCGCGCTCGTCGCGATGGTGTTCTCCGGCCTGACGACGCTGGTGATCGGTCTCATCCTCAAGGCCACGCTCGGGTGGCGCGTCTCGCAGGACGTCGAGGTCGGCGGCATCGACCTCGCGGTGCACGGCGAGACCGCGTACGAGAACCTGGGCGGCGCCCGTGTCGTGTCGGAGGTGAAGTGATGACGAAGCTCGTGACGGCGATCATCCAGCCGCACCGGTTGGACGACGTGAAGTCGGCCCTCGAGGCCGCCGGGGTCCGCGGCCTGACGGTCAGCGAGGCCAGCGGCTACGGCCGCCAGAAGGGGCACACCGAGGTCTACCGCGGTGCCGAGTACACCGTGGACCTCGTGCCCAAGGTCCGCATCGACGTCCTGGTCGCGGACGAGGACGTGGCCGGTGTCACCGAGGTGGTGGTGCAGGCTGCGCAGACCGGCAAGATCGGCGACGGCAAGGTCTGGGTCGTGCCGGTGGAGGACGTGGCTCGCGTCCGCACCGGTGAGCACGGCGACGACGCCCTCTAGACGGACGGTCGCAGCGCACAGATGACGACCGGACGGCCGCCCGCGGGGGGCGCGGCCGGGTCGCCGCAGCAGCCGCAGGTCCCGCACCCCGCCGGGGTGCGGGACCTGCGCGCTGCGAGGCTCGACCTGGCGGCACGGATGATGGCACCGGGCAGCGACGGCGTGGCACGACGCCGCGCCGTGTCCGACCTGGTGGTGGGCGCGCTCGCGCGGCTGTGGACGGAGGCCACCGAGGGGCGCGACGTGCAGGGCGTGGCGCTCGGTGTCGTCGGCAGCGTGGGCCGCGGCGACGCGAGCCCGGTCTCGGACCTCGACCTGTTGCTCGTGCACGAGGGCAGGGGGCACTCCGCCGGCGAGCTCGCCGAGCTCGCCGAGCGCCTGTGGTACCCGATCTGGGACGCGGGTCTCGACCTCGACCACTCGGTCCGCTCGCTCGCGCAGTGCCGGCAGGTCGCGTCCAAGGACCTGCCGGCGGCCGTCGGGCTGCTCGAGCTGCAGCCCGTGGCGGGCGACGGCGTCGTCATCGCACGTGCCACGTCCGCGCTGCTCGCGGACTGGCGGTCGGCCGCACGGCGCCGGCTGCCCGAGCTGCTCGCCTCGACGCGCCAGCGTGCCGACCGGCACGGCGAGCTCGCCTACCTCATCGAGCCGGACCTCAAGGAGGCACGCGGCGGGATCCGGGACGCGGTCGTCCTGTCGGCGCTCGCCGCCACCTGGCTCACCGACCGCCCGCACGGAGCGGTGGACCACGCGTACACGCACCTGCTGGACGTGCGTGACGCGGTCCAGGTGGTGACGCGGCGCCACACCAACCGGCTGCTGCAGGCCGACCAGGACGAGGTCGCCTCGCTCGTCGGCTTCGACGACCGCGACGACCTGCTCGCGTCGATCGCGGAGTCCGGGCGCGTCATCTCCTACGCGCTGGACACCACGGCGCGCAACGCGCGCCAGGCGCTGCAGCGTCCGGCGCGGGCGCCGCTGCTGGTGCGCGGGCGGCGGACGCCACCCCGCCTGCGCACGATCGCCGAGGGGCTCGTGGAGCACGACGGCGAGATCGTGCTGGCCGTCGACGCACGGCCCGCGGAGGACCCGGTGCTGTCGCTGCGCGCGGCGGCGACGGCGACCCGCACCGGTCTGGTGCTGTCCCCGGTGACCGTCGCGAGCCTCGAGGCGACCCCGCCCCTGCCGACGCCCTGGCCGCGCGCGGCACGCCAGCAGCTGCTGCACCTGCTCGGCTCGGGGCCCGCCCAGGTCCCGGTCTGGGAGGCTCTCGACCTCGCGGGCGTCGCGACGACGTGGATCCCGGAGTGGGCGGGGGTGCGCAACCGGCCGCAGCGCTCGGCCATCCACCGGCACACCGTCGACCGGCACCTCGTCGAGACCGTGGCCCGGGCGAGCCGTGACCGGCGGGCGGTCGAGGCGCCGGACACCCTGCTGCTCGCCGCGCTGCTCCACGACATCGGCAAGCGCGCGGGCGCCGGCGACCACTCGGTCGAGGGAGCCCGGCTCGCCGGGCCGATCGTGGCGCGCATGGGGTTCGGCCCCCAGGTGGTGGCCGACGTGACGCGGCTCGTGCGCGAGCACCTGACGCTCTCGGAACTCGCCACGAGCGCCGACCACGAGGACCCGGCGACGCTCGCCCGGCTGCTCGACGCCGTCGACCACCGGGCCGACCTGCTGGCGCTGCTGCGCGCGCTCACCGAGGCCGACGCGTCGGCGGCGAGCCCGGCCGCGTGGACGGCGTGGCGCGCGACGCTGGTCGACGACCTCGCCGCCCGGGCCGCGCGTGCACTGGCGGGTACCCTGGGACGTCCGTAGCCGTCCCGCCGACCACCGCGAGGCCCAGGTTGTTCGCCACCCTCTCCGACCGTCTCACGTCGACGTTCAAGAACCTCCGTGCGAAGGGTCGCCTGTCCGAGGCGGACATCGACGCGACGATCCGCGAGATCCGACGTGCGCTGCTGGACGCCGACGTCGCCGTCCCGGTCGTGCGCCAGTTCACCGGTGCCGTGCGCGAGCGTGCCCTGTCGTCCGAGGTCTCCGGCGCGCTGAACCCGGCGCAGCAGGTCGTCAAGGTCGTCAACGACGAGCTCGTGGCGATCCTCGGCGGGCAGACGCGCACGCTCGCGTTCGCCAAGCAGCCGCCGACCGTCATCATGCTCGCGGGCCTGCAGGGCGCGGGCAAGACGACGCTCGCCGGCAAGCTCGCGCTGTGGCTGCGCGAGCAGGGCCACACCCCGCTGCTCGTCGCGGCGGACCTGCAGCGACCCAACGCGGTGACGCAGCTGCAGGTCGTCGGGGAGCGCGCAGGCGTGCCCGTCCACGCGCCGCACCCGGGCAACCAGGGCGCCGTCGACGTCCTGCCCGCCGGCGCGGACCCGGTCGCGGTCGCGCGCGCGGGCCTGGACACGGCCCGGCAGAAGCAGCACGACGTCGTGATCGTCGACACCGCCGGGCGGCTCGGCGTGGACGCCGAGCTGATGGCGCAGGCGTCCGACATCCGTGACGCCGTCGACCCCGACGAGGTGCTGTTCGTCGTCGACGCGATGATCGGCCAGGACGCCGTGACCACGGCGCAGGCGTTCGCCGACGGGGTGGGCTTCACCGGCGTCGTCCTGTCGAAGCTCGACGGGGACGCCCGCGGTGGTGCGGCGCTGTCGATCGCGAGCGTCACCGGCCGCCCCATCATGTTCGCCTCGACGGGTGAGAAGCTCACCGACTTCGAGGTGTTCCACCCGGACCGCATGGCGTCCCGGATCCTCGACATGGGCGACGTGCTCACGCTCATCGAGCAGGCGGAGAAGGCCTTCGACGCCGAGCAGGCCGAGAAGATGGCCGGCAAGCTCGTCGCCGGCGAGGACTTCACGCTCGAGGACTTCCTCGTGCAGATGCAGCAGCTCAAGAACATGGGCTCGATCAAGAAGATGTTCGGCATGCTCCCGGGCATGGGGCAGATGCGCGAGGCCCTGGAGAACTTCGACGAGCGCGAGGTCGACCGGATCGAGGCGATCATCCGCTCGATGACCCCCGGCGAGCGGCAGAACCCCAAGATCATCAACGGCTCGCGGCGCTCCCGCATCGCCCGCGGGTCGGGGACGACGACGAGCGAGATCAACCAGCTGCTCGAGCGGTTCGACGGCGCGAAGAAGATGATGCGGCAGATGGCCAAGGGCGGTGGCATGCCCGGCGGGATGCCGGGCATGGGCAACCTGCCCGGCATGGGCGGCAAGAAGTCGCGCGGACGGCAGGCGCCGCAGCCGAAGCGGGCCAAGGGCGCGCGCTCCGGCAACCCCGCGAAGCGTGCGGAGCAGGAGCGCGCGGCCGCGGCCCGCGCCGCGGGCGAGGCCCCGGCCGCTCCCGCGGGGTCCGCGTTCGGGCTCGGCGCCACCCGCGACGCGGCGCCGGACGCCGCCGCGTTCGACCCGAGCGACCTGCCCGCCGGGCTCGGGGACCTCTTCAAGGGTCGCTGAGCGCGGTGATCACCCACCTGCGGGGCACGGTCGTCCTCGACGACGAGCACGAGGTCGGCGAGGCCTGGGTCGTGGGGGACCGCCTCACGCTGGAGCAGCCCGCCGAGGCGCCGGAGGTGGTCCTCGAGGGCTGGGTGCTGCCCGGCCTGGTCGACGTGCACTGCCACGTCGGTCTGGCGGCCGACGGCCCCGTGGACGACGCGACGGCGCAGGTGCAGGCGTGGGCCGACCGGGACGCGGGCGTGCTGCTCGTGCGCGACGCCGGTTCCCCGTCCGACACGCGGTGGATGGACCAGCGGCCCGACCTGCCGCGGCTGCTGCGCGCCGGCCACCATCTCGCGCTGCCCAAGCGGTACCTGCGCCACTACGGCCGTGAGCTCGCGGACCCGTCGCTGCTGCCGCAGGCCGTGCGGGAGGAGGCGGCACGCGGTGACGGCTGGGTCAAGATCGTCGCGGACTGGATCGACCGGGACCTCGGGGCCGAGGGGGACCTGCGGCCGCTGTGGCCCGCCGACGTCCTCGCGGAGGCCGTCGCGGCGGCCCACGCCGCCGGCGCGCGCGTGACCGCCCACACCTTCAGCCACGAGGCGATCGACGCGCTGCTGGACGCGGGGGTCGACGGGCTCGAGCACGCCACGGGAGCCACGCCCGCGCAGATCGAGCGCATCGCGGCGGCCGGCGTCCCGGTCACGGCGACGCTGCTGCAGGTCGGCCGGTTCGCGGACATCGCGGCCCAGGGCGAGGCCCGGTACCCCCGCTTCGCCGCGCGCATGCGCGCGATGCACGCGCGGCGGTACGAGCACGTGCGCGACCTGCACGACGCGGGCGTGCGGGTGCTCGTCGGCACCGACGCGGGCGGCACGATCGGCCACGGGGAGATCGCGGCGGAGGCCGCCGAGATGGTGCGTGCCGGGATCCCGGCGCACGACGTCGCGGCGGCCGCCTCGTGGCGGACCCGCGCCTGGCTGGGCGTCCCGGGTATCGCCGAGGGGAGCAGCGCCGACGTCGTCGTCTACGGCGCCGACCCGCGGGCCGACATCCGGGTGCTGGCGCGCCCGCAGGCCGTCGTGCTGCGGGGCGTGCGGGTGCGCTGACGGCGTGGCGCGCCCGGCCGCCCCGCGGCGCGGGTGCCGTGTTGGGAGCGGTCGCCCGCATCTGGCACAATGGTCGGCTGTACTCGGTCCGCGCAGCCCCTCTACCTGTGCGGGGTCCGTGTCCTCCGGCCCACGACGGCGCGCCCACCCCACGGGAGGCGCCGCACGGCCACCCCGGCAGACATCAGGAGAACACCACCTCGTGGCAACGAAGATCCGTCTCAAGCGCCTGGGCAAGATCCGCGCGCCGTACTACCGCATCGTCGTCGCCGACTCGCGCACCAAGCGCGACGGTCGCGTGATCGAGGAGATCGGCAAGTACCACCCGACCGAGGAGCCGTCGCTCATCGAGATCACCTCGGAGCGGGCGCAGTACTGGCTGGGCGTCGGCGCGCAGCCGACCGAGCAGGTGCTCGTGCTGCTCAAGATCACCGGCGACTGGCAGAAGTTCAAGGGCCTGCCGGGTGCCGAGGGCACCCTGCGCGTCAAGGAGGCCAAGGTCGACCCGAAGGCCGCCGTCGAGGCTGCCGCGCTGGACGCCGAGAAGGTCAAGGCGAAGGCGTCGGAGAAGAAGGCCGCCGCCGCCGCGCAGGAGCCCGCCGAGCAGGCTGCTCCGGCCGAGGACGAGCAGGCCTGATGCTCGCCGACGCGCTCGAGCACCTGGTGCGCGGCATCGTCGACCACCCGGACGACGTGCACGTGCGCTCGTCGTCGCTGCGCCGTGGGGAGATGCTCGAGGTGCGGGTGCACCCCGAGGACCTCGGGCGCGTCATCGGCCGCGGTGGCCGGACCGCTCGTGCGCTGCGCACGGTCGTCGGGGCGCTGTCGCCCGACGGTGCCGTGCGCGTCGACGTCGTCGACGTCGACCGGCGCTGACCGCAGACACCCGACGGCCCGGTCCCTCGACGAGGGACCGGGCCGTCGTCGTCCCCGACACGTCGGGGGAGGGAGTGACATGCTGCTGACCGTCGCCCGCATCGGGCGCCCCCACGGGCTGCGCGGGGAGGTCGCGCTGGACGTGCGGACCGACGTGCCGGCGGACCGGCTGGTCGTCGGGGCGCGGTTCGCCACCGAGCCGGCGGACGCGGGGCCGCTCGAGGTCGCGCAGGTCCGCGACGCCCAGGGGCGGTGGTACGTCACGTTCGCCCAGGTCGCCGACCGCACCGCCGCCGAGGCGCTGCGCGGCGTCGCGCTCGTCGTGGAGTCCGACGACGACGAGCACGACGACGACGGCTGGTACCCGCACGAGCTCGTGGGCCTGCGCGCCGAGCACGCGTCCGACGGTCGCGTGCTGGGCGAGGTCGTGGGGCTGGAGCACCTGCCGGCGCACGACGTCCTGGTGCTGCGCGAGCCCGACGGCGCCCGCACGCTCGTCCCCTTCGTCGAGGCGATCGTGCCCGTCGTCGACGTGACCGGCGGACGCGTCGTGCTCGACCCGCCCGGTGGTCTGCTCGCGGCCGACGCCGCGAACCTCGTGGTCAGCGACGAGACCCGCGGCGACGCGTCCGACGAGGACTGAGACGTGCGCGTCGACGTCGTCTCGATCTTCCCGGAGTACCTGGCGCCCCTGGAGCTGTCGCTCGTCGGCAAGGCCCGGACGTCCGGCCTGCTGGACCTGCGGGTGCACGACCTGCGCGACTGGACCGACGACCGGCACCGCACCGTCGACGACACGCCGTTCGGCGGCGGCGCCGGCATGGTCATGCGGCCGGACGTGTGGGGGCGTGCGCTCGACGACGTCCTGACGCCCGAGGCCCACCTGCTCGTCCCGTCACCCGCGGGGGCGCCGTTCACGCAGCGGACGGCCGAGGAGCTGGCCGGCGAGCAGCACCTCGTGGTGGCGTGCGGACGGTACGAGGGCATCGACGCGCGCGTCGCGGAGCACTACGCCGCCCGCGCCCGGGTCACGGAGGTGTCGCTCGGCGACTACGTGCTCAACGGCGGCGAGGTCGCGGCGCTCGTCGTCGTCGAGGCGGTCGCGCGGCTGCTCCCGGGCGTCGTGGGCAACCCGGAGTCGCTCGTGGAGGAGTCGCACGGGGCCGCGGGCCTGCTGGAGTACCCGGTGTACACCAAGCCGCCGTCGTGGCAGGGGCACGACGTGCCGGACGTCCTGCTCTCGGGGCACCACGCCCGCATCGCCCGCTGGCGGCGGGACCAGGCGCTGCGCCGGACCGCCGTGCGTCGTCCCGACCTGCTCGAGGCGCTCGACGTGGCCCGCTGGGACCGGCACGACCTCGAGGTGCTCGCCGGCTGCGGGTGGCAGGTCGTCGACGGCCGGCTGCGGGCGCAGGACGGCGCGGGCGAGCAGCGCGCCGCGGGCGAGCAGGGCGGCGCCTGAGCCGCACGGAGCCCGGCGTGCGGGGGCCGTGTCGCCACCGAGCGACCCACGGCCGTCGGTTCGGTCACCGGGTCGGGGTGTGGCAGACTGTCTCCTCGGTGTGCGTCCGCCGCCTCTCTGCCGCAGGGGAGAGCGCCCGTGACGCGTGGACCGGACCGGCCTCGCGGCCGGGGCCCCGGTCCGGACCGACAGACCCGACCCACGGGCACGTGCCCTGCCCCGGCAGCGCGCGCGCCCGTCGATCACGTTCCTGACCTGCGGCAGGGCGGGGAAGCGACACGACATGCAGACGCTCGACGCGGTCGACGCAGCATCGCTGCGGAACGACCACCCGGACTTCCGTCCCGGCGACACCCTCAAGGTCAACGTGAAGGTCGTCGAGGGCAACCGCTCCCGTATCCAGGCCTTCCAGGGCGTCGTCATCGCCCGCCAGGGCGCCGGCGTCCGTGAGACCTTCACGATCCGCAAGATCAGCTTCGCCGTCGGCGTCGAGCGGACCTTCCCGCTGCACACGCCGTCGATCGAGTCGATCGAGGTCGTCACCCGTGGCGACGTGCGCCGCGCGAAGCTGTACTACCTGCGCGCGCTGCGCGGCAAGAAGGCGAAGATCAAGGAGAAGCGCGAGAACGCCCCGGCGAAGAAGCGCTGAGCCCTCACGCTCCCGGCACGTCGCGACGGGCGGTCACCCTCGGGTGGCCGCCCGTCGTCGTCCCCGGACGTCCGGGAGGCGTCGCGGGGGGTCTCGCGAGGTGGCGCGCGCGCACGAACGCCTCGGGTTCGTGCCAAAGTGTGTCGGTGACCGAGTTCCGAGCCGACGGAACGGGGCCGATGCCGTCCTCCGACCGCCCCGCCGACGCCCAGCCGACCGCCGCGCGCCCGTTGTGGACGCCCACGGGCGCGCACGGTGGGGGGTCCGGTCAGGACTGGGCCTCGCGCTCGCGCGAGGAGCGCGCGGAGACCGGTGGTGACGCCGCCGCGCACCGGGACCGCGACGCGGTCCGTCGCCGGTCGGGCACGGCGTGGTCCTGGGTCCGGGAGACCGCGATCATCCTCGTCAGCGCGCTCGTCCTGTCGCTGGTGGTCAAGACGTTCCTGGTCCAGGCGTTCTTCATCCCGTCGCAGTCGATGCGGGAGACCCTCGTCGAGAACGACCGGATCCTGGTCAGCAAGCTCACGCCCGGACCGTTCGACCTGCAGCGCGGCGACGTCGTGGTCTTCAAGGACCCGGGCGGCTGGCTCACCCCCGAGATCCAGCAGCCGCGCGGGCCCGTGGCCCAGGCGGTCAACGACGGGCTGACGTTCATCGGCCTGCTCCCGCAGGACGCCGGAGAGCACCTGGTCAAGCGCGTCATCGGCCTGCCCGGCGACCGCGTGGCGTGCGCCGGACCCGGCGAGCCGGTCACCGTCAACGGCGTCGCGATCGACGAGTCCTACGTGGCTCCCGGCTCCCAGCCGAGCGAGAAGGAGTTCGAGGTCGTCGTGCCCCCGAACTCGCTGTGGGTGATGGGGGACAACCGTCAGCACTCGGCGGACTCCCGGTACAACCAGGGCCGGGCCGGTGGCGGGTCCGTCCCCGTGGCCAACGTCGTGGGCGTCGCGTTCGTCACCGTGTGGCCCGTCGACCGCTTCACCATGCTCCGCAACCCGTCCGCGACGTTCGCCGACGTCCCCGACGCGGGATGACGACCGCGGTCACCGGCACCTCGGCGCGGCGGTCGGCCACGGGCGTGCGACGCCCGGCGCGCCCCGCGCCGCACCTGCGCCACGAGCGCGCCCTGCTGCGGGGCGGTCTGCGGCTCGTCGCCGGGATGGACGAGGTGGGGCGCGGGGCCCTCGCGGGCCCGGTGTCGGTGGGCGTGGTGGTCGTCGACCTCGCGACGCGCTCCGCCCCGCGCGGCGTGGCCGACTCCAAGCTGCTCAGCCCGGCGGCACGCCAGGCCCTGCTGCCCGCGCTGGGGCGCTGGGGCGTCGCGCGGTCGGTGGGGCACGCGTCGCCCGAGGAGATCGACGCGTGCGGCATCATCGCGGCCCTGCGGCTGGCCGGCACCCGGGCGCTGCGGGCCGTCACCGAGGTCGTGGACCGGGTCGACGCCGTGGTGCTCGACGGGTCGCACGACTGGCTGACGCCCCCGGCGCCCGACCTCCTCGGCACGCAGGACGACCTGTTCGAGGCCGTGCCGGACGTCCCGGTGCCCGTGGTCCACCTGCGGGTCCGGGCGGACCGCTCCTGCGCGAGCGTCGCCGCGGCGAGCGTCCTGGCCAAGTGCGAGCGCGACGCCCTCATGGTGCGCCACGCGGCCGCGCACCCCCAGTACCGCTGGGAGGACAACAAGGGCTACGCCGCGCCGGAGCACCTCGCAGCGCTGCGCGAGCACGGGCCGAGCGTGCTGCACCGGCGGTCGTGGCGCCTGCCGTCCGTGCAGGAGCCGCCCGTCGCGACGAGCGGGCAGGGCTGGGTCGCCGACGCGCTGCTGCCGGACGACGCCGGGGACGGCCGGTGGTGACGGCACGATGGGGGATGATGGTCCGGTGAGCGCCGAGGACCTGGAGAACTACGAGACCGACATGGAGCTCGCGCTCTACCGCGAGTACCGCGACGTGGTCGGGCTCTTCTCGTACGTCGTCGAGACCGAGCGGCGGTTCTACCTGGCCAACCACGTGGACCTGCAGGTCCGGTCCGCCGCGGGTGAGGTCTACTTCGAGCTGTCGCTGGTCGACGCCTGGGTGTGGGACGTGTACCGGTCGGCGCGCTTCGTGAAGTCGGTCCGGGTGGTGACCTTCAAGGACGTCAACGTCGAGGAGCTCGCCAAGGCCGAGCTGGACCTCGGGGCGGGTCCGGGCTTCACGCGCTGACGACGGGTGCGCACGTCGGCGGTCGCACGCCGGCGCCCAGCCGTCCACAGCCCCCGCCCGGGACCGGCCCGTCCACGGGTCCGCCGAGACGCGCCCCGGCCACCGCTGCGGCCCGTCAGGGTCGGTGCCGGAGGTGGTCGACGTGCGAGCGAAGGACGCGGTCGGGCGGTACGGGGAGGACGTGGCGGCGGCGTTCGTCGCGCGAGCGGGTTGGACGGTGCTCGCCCGCAACTGGCGGTGCCCCGAGGGCGAGCTCGACATCGTCGCGCTCGACGGGGACGAGGTCGTCGCCGTCGAGGTCAAGACGCGACGGTCGACGACCTACGGGCACCCTGCCGAGGCGGTCACCCACCGCAAGCTCGCCCGGCTGCGCCGGCTGACGGCGCGCTGGCTCAGCGAGCACGACGTCCGCGCCCGGTCCGTCCGGGTCGACGTCATCGCGGTCCTCGTCCCGCGCCAGGGCGCGGCGCAGGTCGAGCACCTCGTCGGGGTGCTCTGATGCTCGGGCGGACCCGCGCCGTCGCGCTCGTGGGCCTCGTGGGCCACCTCGTGGACGTCGAGTCGCACCTCGCGCCGTCGCTTCCCGCGTTCACCCTGGTGGGCCTGCCCGACGCGTCCCTGGCCGAGGCCCGGGACCGGGTGCGCGCCGCCGTGACGTCGTCGGGGCTCGCGTGGCCCACGCGTCGGATCACGGTCAACCTGTCGCCCGCGACGCTGCCGAAGACGGGCTCGTCGTTCGACCTGGCCGTGGCCGTGGCGACCCTCGCGGGCGCGGGACTCGCCGAGCCGTCGTCCGTGGCCGGCTGGGTCCACCTCGGCGAGCTCGGCCTGGACGGTCGGCTGCGGCCCGTCCGTGGGGTCCTGCCCTCGGTGGCCGCCGCGGTCGCCGCAGGGCATCCGCGGATCGTGGTCCCGCGGGGGAACGCGGCGGAGGCACGCCTCGTCCCGGGGGCGGACGTGCTGGCCGCGGACAGCCTCGGGGAGGTCGCCGCGCATCACGGTGCCGACGTCGAGGTGCCGGACGTCGAGCCCGTACGGGACGTCGTCACGGCGGTCCCGGTGCGCTCCGCTCCGGACCTGGCGGACGTGCTGGGGCAGGACGAGGCGCGGTACGGGCTGGAGGTCGCGGCCGCCGGTGGGCACCACCTGCTGATGGTGGGGCCGCCGGGGGCCGGCAAGACGATGCTCGCGGCACGTCTGCCCGGTCTGCTGCCGGACCTCGACGAGGCCGACGCCGTCGAGGTGACCGCCGTGCACTCGGTGGCGGGCACGTTCGACCCCGGTGGCGGCCTGGTGCGTCGGCCACCGTTCGAGGACCCGCACCACACCGCGACGCCCGCGAGCATCGTCGGTGGCGGGTCGGGGCTGCCCCGCCCCGGGGCGGCGTCCCGCGCGCACCGGGGCGTGCTGTTCCTCGACGAGGCGCCCGAGTTCACCTCCGCCGTGCTGCAGACGCTGCGCCAGCCTCTCGAGCACGGGGAACTCGTGCTCCACCGGGCCGCCGGCACGGCCCGATACCCCGCGCGCTTCCAGCTGGTGCTGGCCGCCAACCCGTGCCCCTGCGGCCACGCGACGGGCAAGGGCCTGGCGTGCACGTGCCGACCCGAGCAGCGGCGGCGGTACTTCGGCAAGCTCTCCGGGCCGCTGCTCGACCGTGTCGACCTCCAGCTCGAGGTCCCACCTGCCCGCGCGGCCGACGCCGCCGGCGAGGGCACGGCCACGGTGGCGCACCGGGTGGTCGCGGCACGGGCGGCCCAGCGTGACCGCTGGCGGTCCACCGGCTGGCGGACCAACGCGGAGGTGCCCGGCCGGCAGCTGCACGCACGCCTGGGAGCGGACCGTGCGCTCGTGGGCGACCTGGAGCGGGCGGTCGACCGCGGCACGCTGAGCCTGCGGGGGGCCGACCGTGTGCTGCGGGTCGCGTGGACGGTCGCCGACCTCGCCGGCCGCGCCGCCCCCCGCCGCGAGGACGTCGCCCACGCCCTGGTGCTGCGCACGCGCGGGCACGGCGCATGAGCGGGCCGGCGGGCACCTCGGCCGAGGGGCGGACCGGTGTCGGCGACGAGCGACGGGCCCGCGCGGTCTGGAGCGCCCTCGTGGAGCCCGGCGACGCGGTCGCCGGCGCCCTGGTGCAGGCGTGCGGTGCCGCGCCGGCGCTGGCGTGGGTCGCGGGCGCCGTCGAGGCGGGCCGTCCCGACTGGTCGCAGCTCGAGACAGCCGGCAGCGGGCTCGACGGGGCCCTGCGCGGACGCCTCGGTGCCGCGGTGCGCCGGTGGTCCGCACGGTGGCCCTCGCTCGACGCGGAGCGTGATGTGGCCGCCGGGCGGCGCTGCGGGGCACGGCTGGTGATCCCCGGCGACCCGGCGTGGCCGACCGGTCTGGACGACCTGGGGGCGCTGGCCCCGTTCGCGCTGTGGGTCCGCGGCGCTCCGCCGGCAGCGCCGCGGGCGGTCGCGCTGGTCGGTGCGCGGGCCAGCACCACCTACGGCGAACGCGTGACCGTCGACCTGGCGGTGGAGCTCGCGCGACGTGGCTGGGCGGTGGTGTCCGGAGGGGCGTACGGCATCGACGCGGCGGCGCACCGCGGCGCGCTCATGGGCGAGGGCCGGACCCTGGTCGTGCTCGCCGGGGGCGTCGACCGCGCCTACCCGGTGGGCAACGCGCCGCTGCTGGAGGAGGTCGTCCGCGCCGGCGGCAGCCTCGTCAGCGAGGTGCCGCCGGGGGCGACGCCGAGCCGGAGCCGGTTCCTGCAGCGCAACCGGCTCATCGCCGCGATCTCCGGTGCCACCGTCGTGGTGGAGGCGGCATGGCGCTCGGGTGCCGTCAGCACGGCCCACCACGCGGGACGTCTGCTGCGCCCCGTGGGTGCGGTGCCGGGCCCCGTCACCTCGGCGGCGTCGGCGGGCTGCCACCGCCTGCTGCGCGACGGGGTCGCCGTGTGCGTCACGGACGCGGCGGAGGTCATCGAGCTCGTCGGGCACGTGGGACCCGATCTGGCGCCCGCGCCGGACGGGGATGCGGCACGCGCCACGGACGGCCTCGACCCGCTGGCCCGGGCGGTGCACGACGGGTTGTCGCGCCGGACCGCGCGCGACACCTCGCAGGTCGCCGCGCGCGCCGGGACGACGCTCGCCCAGGCTCGTGCGATGCTCGGGCTGCTGGAGCTCGAAGGGCTCGCACGCCGGGCTGCTTCCGGTTGGGTGGTGGGTGACGCACATGAGTAGCGGACGGGTGAAAAAAAGCGGCGTTGGTGGGAATTCACTCCACCGGATCGGACATTGTCGGCCAATCCGTGCGGCGCTTTGGGCGTACGTCCAGGACCAGCCTTGTCGAACCGCGTGGTGCACGTCACCTTAGGGGCATGAACTTGGCCGAGATCACCACAGGGGCACCATCGCGTGCGCTTCTGTGCAGCGATTTCGCCCTCCATCTGCGGGCGCAGCGAGGGGTGTCGGACCACACCGTCCGTGCGTACCTCGGCGACGTGGACCACCTCCTCGACCACGCTGTGCGCCACGGCGTCACCCGCGTGGACGAGATCGACATCACGGTGCTCCGCGGCTGGCTGGCCGCGATGGCGAACGCCGACCGCAGCCGTGCCACGCTGGCGCGCCGGGCGGCCGCCGCCCGGACGTTCTTCCGCTGGGCGACCCACACCAGCCGTGTCGCCACGGACCCCACCCTGCGTCTGGGCACCGCCCGTGCGGCCGGCACCCTGCCGACCGTGCTGGCGCTCGAGCCCGTCACCCGCCTCCTCGACGCCGCGCGTGAGCGTGCCGCCGACGGCGACCCCGTCCACGTGCGCGACTGGGCGGCCGTGGAGCTGCTGTACGCCACCGGCGTGCGCGTCGGCGAGCTGTGCGGTGCGGACGTCGACGACCTCGACCTGGCGGAGCTCACCCTGCGGGTCGTCGGCAAGGGCGACAAGGAGCGCGTCGTGCCCTTCGGTCGCCCGGCGTCCCGGGCGCTCGACGCGTGGCTGCGGACCGGTCGTCCTCGGCTCGCGCGTGACGGATCGGGCAGCGCCCTGCTGCTCGGGCGCCGCGGCGGACGCATCGACCAGCGTCAGGTCCGCACCGTCGTCCACGAGCTGGCGGCGCAGGTGGGTGTCGACGACATCGCGCCCCACGCGCTGCGTCACACCGCGGCGACGCATCTGCTCGAGGGCGGGTCCGACCTGCGCACGGTGCAGGAGATCCTCGGCCACGCGAGCCTGTCGACGACCCAGCGGTACACCCACGTCTCGGCCGAGCGGCTGCGCTCGGCCTTCGAGCTCGCGCACCCGCGGGCCTGACCTGCATGACCACCCACCCGGGCGGGGCCCCTTCCCCCCACCTGACCACCTGCACAGAGACGGAGCCGACGATGACGGCACTGCACGAAGCCCTCGCCGGCACCGCCGCGCCCGCCGCGCTGCGCGCCTACACCCCGGGGACGGCACCGACCGGACTCGTCCCGCAGCAGCGGACGGCGACCGCCGCGGCTCCGGCGACCCACGCCGAGGCCCCCGCCCCGGAGGTCGTCGAGCAGTCGCCCGTCGACCTCGCGTGGTCCGAGTTCACCGCGTCCCGCTGCCCGCAGGCCCGCGAGCGTCTGATCCTGCACTACGTGCCGCTGGTCATGGCGGTCGCCGGTCGCATCGGCATGCGGCTGCCGTCCACGGTCGAGCACGCGGACCTCGTCTCCTACGGCATGTTCGGACTGATCGACGCGATCGAGAAGTACCGCACCGACCGCGCCGTGAAGTTCGAGTCCTACGCGTCGTCCCGCGTCCGGGGCGCGATCATCGACGAGCTGCGGGCGATGGACTGGGTCCCGCGCTCGGTGCGCACCAAGGCGCGCGCCGTCGATCGTGCCTACGGCGAGCTCGAGTCCTCGCTCCACCGCGCGCCGACCGAGGCGGAGGTCGCGCAGCGGCTCGAGCTGCCCGTCGGCGAGCTGCGTGCCGTGTACTCCCAGCTCGCCTCGGTGAACATCGCCGCGCTCGACGAGCTGCTCGCCGGCAGCGACGACCGGCCCGGTGCGGCGACGTTGGCCGACACCCTGGGCGACCGTCGCGCCGACGACCCGGCCGGCTCGGTCGAGGCCCAGGAGACCAAGTACCTGCTGTCCCGGGCCATCGAGTGCCTCGGCGAGCGTGAGCGGCTGGTCGTCGTCCTCTACTACTACGAGAGCATGACGCTCGCGGAGATCGGGCGCGTGCTCGGTGTCACGGAGTCGCGCATCTCGCAGATCCACACGGCCGCGATGGGCCGGCTGCGCACGCGGCTGCTCGACGCCGAGCACGCCTGACACCTCGGTCACGGGACCGGCAGGAGGACGACCGGGCCGCGACCCGGCAGCAGCGCCCACGGGTTCACGTACCGGTCGTCCTCCCGCACGCCCCAGTGCAGAGCAGGGCCGCCGTGCGCCCCGCCGTGCGCGTGGCCGTCGACCGTCCCGAGGACGTCGCCGGCACGCACGTGGGCACCGGCGGCCACCGACGGGCTGACCGGCTCGAGGCTGCTGCGCCGCCCGTCGTCGTGCAGCACCGTCACGACGCCGCGGTCGACGACCCGGCCCGCAAACGTCACGGTCCCGTCGGCCGGCGCCCGCACGGCCGCGCCGGGCTCGGCCGCCAGGTCCACGCCGCGGTGACCGGCGAGCCACGGACGGGCGGGCGGGTCGAACGCCCGCACCACCCGGACCGGCGCGTCGAGAGGTGCCCGGTAGACGACCGCGGCCGGCGCGGGTGGCCGTGCGGGTGCGCCGTCGGCGCCGGACCCGGGCAGGATCGCGCCCAGCACCAGGGCGACGGAGCACGCGGCACGGAGGGCGGCGCGCAGAGCGGCGCGACGCGGCGCGGGGCCGGGGTGCGGGGGAGCGGTCACGCGTCGATCGTGCCGTCCGGCGCCGACGGGGCGCCCGACCCGGTGGCGGGTCCGTGGACGAGCCGCCCGCGGGTGGGACCTGGGGTCGGGTCGCCGGCGCGGCGCCCTTCGTCCTGCGGCGCGGTCCGGGCTCCTGCCGTGGTGGGCTAGACTGCTCCCACGACCGGCGTGTGCCGGTCGAATTCGCGTGCCACGACCCCGGTCGTCCACGTCGACGTCGTCCATCCGTCGGTGCCTCGGCCCGGCAGGACGCGCGGTCGACGTCGACGGCGGACGTCGTCCGCAACGGTCCGGGCCTCGTGCCCGGCGCGGGCGCCGTGTGGCACCAGGGGCACGGCCGCCGGCCGCGCCGACAACCGAGATCGCGGGCCCGGGGGGTCCGCAGGAGCGCGTGCGCCTCGCGGTGCACGCCGGAAGGACGTGCCATGGCCGTCGTGACCATGCGCCAGCTGCTCGAGAGCGGTGTCCACTTCGGGCACCAGACCCGCCGCTGGAACCCCAAGATGAAGCGCTTCATCTTCACCGAGCGCAACGGCATCTACATCGTCGACCTGCAGCAGTCGCTGTCCTACATCGACCGTGCGTACGAGTTCGTCTCCCAGACGGTCGCGCACGGCGGCTCGATCCTGTTCGTCGGGACGAAGAAGCAGGCGCAGGAGCCGGTCGCCGAGCAGGCTGCGCGCGTCGGCATGCCCTACGTGAACCAGCGCTGGCTGGGCGGCATGCTCACCAACTTCACGACGGTCCACAAGCGCCTCCAGCGCCTCAAGGAGCTCGAGCAGATCGACTTCGACGACGTCGCGGGCTCGTCCCTGACGAAGAAGGAGCTGCTCGTCCTGCGTCGCGAGAAGGACAAGCTCACCAAGACCCTCGGTGGCATCCGCGACATGGCCAAGGTCCCCTCGGCCGTGTGGATCGTCGACACCAACAAGGAGCACCTCGCCGTCGACGAGGCGCGCAAGCTCGGCATCCCGGTCGTCGCGATCCTCGACACCAACTGCGACCCCGACGTCGTGGACTACCCGATCCCGGGCAACGACGACGCGATCCGCGCCGTCCAGCTGCTCACCCGCGTGATCGCGGACGCGGTCGCCGACGGCACGCTCAAGCGCCACTCCGGCGGTTCGTCCGCCGCGCAGGGTGGCGACGCGGGCGCGGAGCCGCTCGCCGAGTGGGAGCGTGAGCTCCTCGCCGGTGCCGAGGCCGGCCTGCAGGACCCGGCGGCCGTCGAGGCTGCCGCGCAGGCCGTGGGTGACGTCGAGGCGGCTCCGGGCACCGCGAGCCCCGAGGAGTCGGCCGCCGCGCCCGGCCAGGACGCCGCTCCCGCCGTCGAGGCCGCCGCCGCGGCCGAGGCGCGCGAGGAGACCGCGGCCACGACGGCCGAGGAGGCCCCGGCCGCCGAGGCCGCTGCCGAGCCGACCGAGGCCGCGGGCACCGAGCAGGCCTGACGCCGGCGCCCACGGGCGCCCGGCACGACCCGACGGGTGCGGCGCGGAGGACCGCGCCGCACCCGGCATGCCGAGGACCTCGGCATGACGAGAAACTCCAGGACGGACGGAACTGATGGCGAACTACTCGCTGGCAGACATCAAGGCCCTGCGCGAGCGGACCGGCGCGGGCATGCTCGACGTGAAGAAGGCGCTGGAGGAGGCGGAGGGCGACGCCGACAAGGCGCTCGAGATCATCCGCGTCAAGGGCCTCAAGGGCGTCGGCAAGCGCGAGGGCCGCTCCGCCTCCGACGGCCTGGTCGCCGCGCACGTCGGCCCGACGGCCGACGGCGAGGGGCAGACCGGTGTGCTCGTCGAGGTGAACTCCGAGACGGACTTCGTCGCGAAGAACCAGACCTTCATCTCGCTCGCCGACCGCGTCCTGGCCACGGCCGTCGCGACCGGTGCGGCGGACGCGGACGCGCTGCTGGCTGCCGAGACGGACGGCGTGACCGTGCAGACGGTCGTCGACGAGACGGCTGCGACCCTGGGCGAGAAGGTCGTCGTGCGGCGTGTCGCCCGGCTCGCCGGCGAGCACGTCGAGGTCTACCTGCACAAGGTCAACAAGGACCTGCCCCCGCAGGTCGGCGTCCTCGTGGCGACCGACGCGGCCGGTGCCGGCGTGGCCCGCGACATCGCGACCCACATCGCCGCCTTCTCGCCGTCGTACCTCACGCGTGACGAGGTGCCCGCCGACGTCGTCGAGAACGAGCGCCGCATCGCCGAGGAGACCGCCCGCAACGAGGGCAAGCCCGAGGGCGCGCTCCCGAAGATCGTCGAGGGTCGCGTCAACGGCTTCTTCAAGGAGTCGGTCCTGCTGGACCAGGCGTTCGCCAAGGACAACAAGAAGTCGGTCGCCCAGGTGCTCACCGAGGCCGGTGGCACGGTGACCGGGTTCGTGCGCTACCGCGTGGGAGCCTGAGCGCGTGACGACGACGGTGGCCCCGGCCCGCGAGGGTCGGGGCCGCCGCCGCACCGGGCGTCCGCGGTCCGCCGGACGATCCGCGCCGACCCAGCGGCCAGGCGCCACGCGGCGCACGAGCGAGGTGGAGAACACGTGAGCCAGCAGCCGTCGTCGCAGGGGCACCGCGAAGGTCCGGGAGGGGCGCGCCGCGTCCTGCTCAAGCTCTCCGGCGAGAGCTTCGGCGGCGGGGCCGTCGGCCTGGCCGTCCCCGTGGTCCGTCGGATCGCCGAGGAGATCGCCGCCGCCGTCGCCGGCGGCGTGCAGGTCGCGATCGTGGTGGGGGGCGGCAACTTCTTCCGCGGCGTCGAGCTGCAGGTCAGCGGCATGGACCGCGCGCGTGCCGACTACATGGGCATGCTCGGCACGGTGATGAACTGCCTCGCGCTGCAGGACTTCCTCGAGCAGGCGGGCGTCAGCACGCGCGTGCAGACGGCGATCGCGATGGGGCAGGTCGCCGAGCCGTACATCCCGCTGCGGGCCATCCGGCACCTCGAGAAGGGTCGCGTCGTGATCTTCGGCGCGGGCGCCGGCATGCCGTACTTCTCGACCGACACGGTCGCCGTGCAGCGCGCCCTGGAGACGCACTGCCAGGAGGTGCTCATGGGCAAGAACGGTGTCGACGGCGTCTACACCGCCGACCCGCGCCTCGACCCCGACGCCCGCAAGCTCGACCACCTGACGTACACCGAGGCGATCGTCGGCGAGCTCGGCGTGATGGACACGTCGGCGCTGAGCCTGTGCCGGGACAACGACGTGCCGATGCGCGTCTTCGGCCTCGAGGCCACCGGCAACGTCACGCGTGCCCTCGAGGGTGAGAAGATCGGGACGCTCGTCACCGCGAGCTGAGCACCGCGCCGGGTGGTCCTGCCGCCCGGGAGCGCAGGTCCGCACGACACAGACGAAGGAGCACCGGTGATCGACGACACACTCCTCGAGGCCGAGGAGAAGATGGACAAGGCCGTGGAGGTCGCGAAGGAGGACTTCGCGGCGATCCGGACCGGCCGGGCGAACGCCGCGATGTTCGCGAAGGTGTTCGTCGACTACTACGGCTCGCCGACCCCGCTGCAGCAGCTGGCGTCCTTCAACGTCGTCGAGGCCCGCACGATCCTCGTGTCGCCGTTCGACAAGTCGTCGACGACCGCGATCGAGAAGGCCCTGCGCGACTCCGACCTCGGCGTGAACCCGACCAACGACGGCAACGTCGTCCGCGTCGTGCTCCCCGCCCTGACGGCCGAGCGTCGCAAGGACTTCGTCAAGCTCGCCAAGTCGAAGGCGGAGGACGCCCGCATCTCGGTGCGCTCCGTGCGTCGGCGCGCCAAGGAGGAGCTCGACCGCATCGCGAAGGACGGCGAGGCGGGCGAGGACGAGGTCGGACGCGCCGAGAAGGAGCTCGAGTCGCTGACGAAGAAGCACGTCGAGATCGTCGACCAGCTGCTCGCCTCCAAGGAGAGCGAGCTGCTCGAGGTCTGATGACGCAGCTTGCCGCCCCTCGCAAGACCGGAGCGGGCCGGGACCTCCCGGCCGCCGTGACGGTCGGCGTCGTCCTGCTCGGCGTCGTCGGGGCGTCGCTGTTCGTCCGCAAGGAGGCGTTCGCCGCGTTCGCCGTGATCGCGGTGAGCGCGGCGATGTGGGAGCTCGCGCAGGCCTTCACCCGGCGGTCGATCCACCTGCCGCTGGTGCCGCTGATCGTCGGGTCGGCGGGGATCCTCGTGTCGGCGTACGTCGCCGGCACGGAGGCGCTCTTCGTCGCCTTCCTGCTGACCGTCGGCGGGGCCGTCGTGTGGCGCGTGCTCGACGGCAGTGGCGAGGCTGCCCTGCGGGACGCGTCCGCGGCGACGTTCGCGGCGGCGTACCTGCCGTTCCTCGGCGGGTTCGTCATGCTCATGCTCGCCGAGCCCGACGGGCCGGCCAGGGTCGCGCTGTTCATCCTGCTGGCCGTCGCGTGCGACACCGGCGGGTTCGTGGTCGGCTCGCTGCTGGGACGGCACCCCTTGGCTCCGTCGGTCAGCCCCAAGAAGACGTGGGAGGGCCTGTTCGGGTCCCTCGTGCTCACGAGCGTGGTGGGCGTGATCGGCGTGCAGACCGTCTTCCAGGGCGAGCCGCTGGTGGGAGCGCTGCTGGGCGTCGGTGTCGTCGTCAGCGCGACGCTCGGCGACCTCGCGGAGTCGATGCTCAAGCGTGACCTCGAGCTCAAGGACATGGGGCGGCTGCTGCCCGGCCACGGCGGCGTGCTCGACCGGCTCGACTCCCTCCTGCTCACCGCCCCGGTGGTGTGGGTCCTGCTCACCGTCCTCCAGCCCGCCGCCGGCTGACCGCTCCCATCCACCGGAAGGAGGCGCGAGACGTGAACGCCACCCCTGTGCGCCTGCAGCTCACCGCCTCGTCCCGGGGCGCGCGCGGCAAGCCCCCGCGGCACTTCGTCGACCTCACGCCCGACGAGCGGGTCGAGGCCGTGACGGCCCTCGGCGAGAAGCCGTTCCGCGCCAAGCAGCTCGCGACCCACTACTTCACGCACCTGACCGCCGACCCCGGTGCGATGACGGACCTGCCGAAGGCCAGCCGGGACGTGCTCGTCGCGGACCTCTTCCCGGAGCTGCTGACGACCACCCGCACGCTCACCGCCGACCACGGCACGACCGTCAAGACGCTCTACCACCTGTTCGACGGCGCCAAGGTCGAGTCCGTCCTCATGCGGTACGCCAACCGCACGACCCTGTGCGTGTCGTCCCAGGCGGGCTGCGGGCTGGCCTGCTCGTTCTGCGCCACCGGCAAGATGGGGCTGCTGCGCAACCTGTCGACGGCCGAGATCGTCGAGCAGGTCCGGCAGGCCGCGCAGGCGCTGGCGGCGGGCGAGGTGCCGGGCGGCGCGACACGGTTGAGCAACGTGGTCTTCATGGGCATGGGTGAGCCGCTGGCCAACTACAAGGCCGTCATGGCGACGGTGCGCCGGCTGGTCGCCCCGGCGCCCGACGGCCTGGGCATGTCGGCCCGCAACGTCACCGTCTCGACGGTGGGCCTCGTCCCCGCGATGGACAAGCTCGCGGGGGAGGGCATCCCCGTGACCCTGGCGCTCTCGCTGCACGCCCCCGACGACGAGCTGCGCAGCGAGCTGGTGCCGGTGAACACGCGCTGGAGCGTGGACGAGGCGCTCGACTCCGCGCGCCGCTACTTCGACGCGACCGGTCGCCGCGTCTCCATCGAGTACGCGCTGATCCGGGACGTCAACGACCACGCCTGGCGCGCGGACCTGCTGGGGGAGAAGCTCCTCGCCCGTGGCGGCGCCGGGTGGGTGCACTGCAACCCCATCCCGCTGAACCCGACGCCGGGTTCGCGCTGGACGGCGAGCGATCCCGGGGTCGAGCGCGAGTTCGTGGCACGCTTGCGTGCGCACGGGATCCCGACGACCATCCGGGACACCCGCGGCAGCGACATCGACGGCGCGTGCGGCCAGCTCGCGGCGGAGGAGGACGAGTGAGCGACGGGATGTTCCGCACGGTCTCCGGGCTGCGGCGTGGCTACGACCCCGACGAGGTGGACGAGTTCTTCTCGCACGCCCGCTCGGTGTACGAGCAGGGCCCCGCGACGGCGATCTCGGGTGCCGACGTGCGGCAGGTGGCGTTCGACCTGGTCCGCGGCGGGTACGTCACGGCTGCCGTCGACGCCGCCCTCGACCGGCTCGAGGCCGCGTTCGTCGCGCGTCACCGTGCCCAGTTCGTCGCCGAGCGCGGGCAGGACGCGTGGATGGCGCACCTCGGTGCCCAGGCCCGGTCGCTCTACGGCCGCCTGGGACGACCGGACGGCGACCGCTTCGCGCCGCCGGAGGGCCGCAAGCCCGGGTACGAGCCGGCGGACGTCGACGAGCTGTGCCACCGCCTGGTGGCCTACTTCGACACCGGGGCACCGCTGACCGCGGGCGAGGTCCGGGCGACGACGTTCCGTCGCCGCAACGGTCGCAACGGCTACGCGGAGGGACCCGTCGACGCGTTCGTCGCGCGCGCGGTCGAGGTCCTGCTCGGCGTCGAGTGACCACCTCCCGCACCGGACGTCGGAGGAACGCATGACTCGCACGGTCGTCGTGCTCGGCTCGACGGGCTCGATCGGCACGCAGGCCCTGGAGATCATGGCGCCGCGTCCCGACGCCTTCCAGGTCGTCGGCCTGTCCGCCGGCGGCGCGAACGTGGACCTGCTGGTCGCGCAGGCCCGGGCGCACGCCGTGCCCGTCGTGGCGGTCGCCGACCCCGCCGCCGCGGCGGCGGTGCGCGCGGCGCTGCCCGGGACCCGGGTGCTCGCGGGTGCCGACGCGGCGGCCGAGCTCGCGGCCTGCGGCGCCGACGTCGTGCTCAACGGCATCACCGGCTCGGTCGGTCTGCTGCCGACGCTCGCCGCGCTGCGGGCCGGCAGCTCGCTCGCCCTCGCCAACAAGGAGTCCCTGGTGGTCGGCGGTGCGCTCGTGCACGCCGCCGCGGTGCGGCCCGACCAGATCGTCCCGGTCGACTCCGAGCACTCGGCGATCGCGCAGGCGCTGCGCTCCGGGGCGGGGCACGAGGTCCGCCGCCTCGTGCTCACGGCGTCGGGCGGGCCGTTCCGCGGGTGGTCGGCCCAGGAGGTCGCGGGGGCGACGCCGCAGCAGGCGCTGGCGCACCCGACGTGGTCGATGGGTCCGGTCGTCACCGTCAACTCCGCCAGCCTCATGAACAAGGGCCTCGAGCTCATCGAGGCGCACCTGCTCTTCGACGTCCCGGCCGACCGGATCGCCGTCGTGGTGCACCCGCAGTCGGTGGTGCACTCGATGGTCGAGTTCGTCGACGGGTCGACGATCGCCCAGGCGTCCCCCCCGGACATGCGGCTGCCGATCGCGCTGGGGCTCGCGTGGCCGGACCGCGTGCCGGGGGCGGCCGCGGCGTGCGACTGGACGGCGGCCACGTCGTGGACGTTCGAGCCGCTCGACGAGGAGGTGTTCCCCGCGGTCGGCCTCGCGCGGTCCGCGGTGGCCGCGTCCGCGACGCACCCGGCCGTCTACAACGCCGCCAACGAGGAGTGCGTCGCGGCGTTCCTCGACGGGCGCATCGGGTTCGGGCGGATCGTCGCGACGGTGGCCGACGTGCTGGCCGACCACGCGGGCACGCCTGCGGACGAGCTCACGCTCGACGCGGTCCTCGACGCCGAGTCGTGGGCGCGCACCCGCGCGCACGAGGTGCTCGCCTCCTGACCGACGGGGGCCCGCTCACCCGCCCAGCAGGGGTGCGAGCACGTCCGTCACGCGGCTCGGGCGGCCCGTCCGGGCCTCGGTGCGGTCCGACCAGGCGGTCGCCCACCGCGCGGCGGTGATCCCCGCCCACCGCAGCGGCTCCGGCTCCCACGGCGGAGAACGGTGCCCCACCCACGGCAGCCGCGTCAGCGGGGTGTCCGCGCCGGTCACGAGGTCGGCCAGCGTGCGCCCGGCGAGGTTCGCGGTGCCGACGCCGTCACCGACGTAGCCGCCGGCCCAGCCGATCCCCGTCGCGGGGTCCAGCCCGACGGAGGCGTGCCAGTCGCGCGGGACCCCGAGCGGGCCGCCCCACACGTGCGTCACGTCGACGTCGGCGAGGTGGGGGAACAGGCCGACGAGGGTCCGCCGCAGGTGCCGGTGGACGCGGGGGGCCCGGTCGTAGGACGGCTCCACGCGTGAGCCCGCGTGGTACGGCGCCCCCCGGCCCCCGAACGCGAGGCGGTCGTCGGCGGTGCGCTGGCCGTAGACGACCAGGTGGCGCGCGTCGGTGAACGTCTGACCCCGGTCCAGCCCGATCTGCGACCACACGGCGGCCGGCAGGGGCGCGGTGGCGATCATGAGCGAGTACACGGGCGCCAGGTCCCGGTGGGTGCCCGGCAGCGTCGCCGTCCACGCCTCGGTGGCACGCACGACGAACCGTGCGCGGACCGTCCCCTGGTCGGTGACGACCGCCCGCGGCGAGATCCGTCGCGCCCGGGTGCCCTCGACGATGCGCGCCCCGCGCTGCTCGACCACGCGCGCGAGCCCGCGCACGAGCCGCACGGGCTGCAGCCGGGCGCAGTCCGGTGCCCACGACCCCGCCAGCACGCCCGCGGCCCGCACGTGGTCGGCGACGCCGGCGGGGTCGAGCAGGTGCGCCTCGTCACCCCACCGGTCGGCCTGGGCGACCTGCGCCGCGACGCGGTCGACCTGGGGGGCGGTCCGCGCGAGCGTCACGGTCCCCCCGAACCGGAAGTCGCAGTCGATCTGCTCCGCCGCCGCGACACCACCGACCTCCACGACCGTGTCGCGCATGGCGGCGCGCATCTCACGGGTGGCCTCGGGCCCGTGGCGCCGGGCGAGCGCGTCGGGCCCGACGGGGAACAGCGCGGAGCACCACCCGCCGTTGCGCCCGCTGGCACCGAAGCCGACGACGTGCGCGTCGAGCACCAGCACGTCGAGGGACGGGTCCGCCTCGAGCAGGTAGTACGCGGTCCACAGACCGGTGAAGCCCCCGCCGACGACCACGACGTCCGCGGTGGTGTCACCGTCCAGCGGCGGTCGCGCGCGGGCGGCGTCGGGGTCGTCGGCGACGACCTGGTCCCACCACAGCGACAGGTCGGCGACGGTCACAGGCGCGCCCACGCCTCGGTGAGGACGCCGCGCAGGATCTGCTCGATCTCGTCGAACTGGGCGGGGCCGCACGTCAGCGGCGGGGCCAGCTGCACGACGGGGTCCCCGCGGTCGTCCGCCCGGCAGTACAGCCCCGCCTCGTAGAGCGCGGGGGTGAGGAACCCGCGCAGCAGCCGCTCGGACTCGTCGTCGTCGAACGTCTCGCGGGTGGCGGTGTCCTTGACGAGCTCGATGCCGTAGAAGAAGCCCTCGCCACGGACGTCGCCGACGATCGGCAGGTCGAGCAGCCGCTCGAGCGTGCGGCGCAGCACGGGGGCGTTCTGCCGGACGTGGTCGACGACGCCCTCGGTCTCGAACAGGTCGAGGTTCGCCATGGCGACGGCCGCCGAGACCGGGTGGCCGCCGAAGGTGTAGCCGTGCGCGAAGCTCGTCGTGCCGGTGGCGAAGGGCTCGAACACCCGGTCGGACACCAGGCACGCGCCGATGGGCGAGTAGCCCGACGTCATGCCCTTGGCGCACGTGATCATGTCGGGGACGTAGCCGAGGTCCTCGCACGCGAAGATCGAGCCGATGCGCCCGAAGGCGCAGATGACCTCGTCGGAGACGAGCAGCACGTCGTGCTCGTCGCAGATCTCCCGCACGCGCTCGAAGTAGCCCGGCGGCGGCGGGAAGCAGCCGCCGGCGTTCTGCACCGGCTCGAGGAACACCGCGGCGACCGTCTCGGGTCCTTCGAACTCGATGGCCTCGGCGATCCGGTCCGCCGCCCAGCGTCCGAAGGCCTTGGGGTCCTCGCGCAGGTGCTCCGGCGCGCGGTAGGCGTTGGTGTTGGGCACCTTGTGGGCTCCGGGGACCAGCGGCTCGAAGGGCGCCTTGAGCTCGGGGAGCCCCGTGATGGACAGCGCGCCCTGCGTCGTCCCGTGGTACGCAACGGCCCGGGAGACCACCTTGTGCTTGCCCGGGCGCCCCCGCAGCTTCCAGTACTGCTTGGCGAGCTTCCACGCCGTCTCGACGGCCTCGCCGCCGCCCGTCGTGAAGAAGACGCGGTTGACGTCGCCCGGGGCGTGGGCCGCCAGCCGCTCCGCGAGGTCGATGGCCTGCGGGTGGGCGTAGGACCAGATCGGGAAGAACGCCAGCTCGCGCGCCTGCGCCGCCGCCGCGGCGGCCAGCTCCTCGCGGCCGTGGCCCAGCTGCACCACGAACAGCCCCGACAACCCGTCGATGAGGCGGTGCCCGTCGGCGTCCCACACGTGGTGCCCCTCGCCGCGCACGATCGTCGGGACCCCGTGCTCCCAGGAGCTCTGGCGCGTGAAGTGGCCCCAGAGGTGGTCACGGGCGGCGGTCTGGCGGTCGGTGCCGCGCGGCGTGGTGCTCATCGTGTTCCCCAGTTGTAGAGCTGCTTGTGCAGTCGCAGGTAGACGAAGGTCTCGGTGCTGCGGACTCCCGGCAGGGCGCGGATCGCGTCGTTCAGCACGGTCAGGAGGTGCTCGTCGTCCTCGCAGACCACCTCGACGAGCACGTCGAAGGAGCCCGCGGTGACGACCACGTAGTCGACCTCCGCGACGGCGGCGACCTGCTCGGCGAGCTCGTTGAGGTCGCCGTCGGCGCGGATGCCGATCATCGCCTGGCGCCGGAAGCCCACCTGGAGGGGGTCGGTGACGGCGACGATCTGGATCACGCCGGACTCCTGCAGGCGCTGCACGCGCTGCCGGACGGCCGCCTCGGACAGGCCGACGGCCTTGCCGATGGTCGCGTACGCCCGGCGCCCGTCCTCCTGCAGCTGCTCGATGATGCCCTTGGCCGCCGCGTCCAGCGCGACGACGGTGCGGTCCCGCTGCGTCATGGTGCCGATCGTGACGCGCGGGACGGGAGCACGGCAAGTGATTCCGCGTTGCGATCGCGTGTCCACGCGCGGATCCGCATGACGGACGCGTGTCGGGCGCCGATTCCGCTGCTCGTCGGCGCTCGCGGTGCTACCGGAGCGACCGTGCGGCGCACTAGCCTTCGCCGCATCGCACCGCCGCCCGCAGACCGCCGCCCCGCCCACGGGGACGTCAGGAGGAGCACCGTGTCCGACGTCGCGCCGCTCGAGCTCACCAACGTCGTCGACGGCCGGGACGTCCCGGCCCGCGACGGCGCCACCACTGCCGTGATCGACCCGAGCACCGGCCAGGAGTACGCGCGGGCACCGCGCAGCGGCCCGCCGGACGTCGAGGACGCCTACGCGGCCGCCCACCGCGCGGCCGCCACCTGGGGACGCACGAGCCCCGCGGAGCGGCAGACCGCCCTGCTGGCGCTGGCGGACCTGGTCGACGAGCACGCCGACGAGCTGGTGGCCGCGGAGTCGCGCAACACCGGCAAGCCGCTGCACCTGACCGCCACCGACGAGATCCCGCCGTGCGCCGACCAGCTGCGGTTCTTCGCCGGGGCGGCGCGCGTGCTCACGGGGCTGTCGGCGGGGGAGTACCTCGAGGGGCACACGTCGTGGCTGCGCCGCGAGCCCGTCGGGGTGGTCGGTCAGGTGACGCCGTGGAACTACCCGCTGATGATGGCGGTCTGGAAGATCGCGCCCGCGCTCGCGGCCGGCAACACCGTCGTGCTCAAGCCGTCCGACACGACGCCGGTGACGACGGTCCGCCTCGCGCAGCTCGCGGCGCAGGTGCTGCCCCCCGGGGTCCTGAACGTCGTCTGCGGCGACCGTGACACCGGGCGTGCCCTCGTGGCCCACCCGCGCCCGGACCTGGTCGCGATCACCGGCTCGGTCCGGGCGGGCGCGGAGGTCGCGCGGGCGGCGGCCGACGGGCTCAAGCGCGTCCACCTCGAGCTCGGGGGCAAGGCGCCGGTGCTGGTCTTCGACGACGCCGACGTGGCCGCCGCAGCCGAGGGCATCGCCGACGCCGGCTACTACAACGCGGGGCAGGACTGCACGGCCGCCACGCGCGTCCTGGTCCACGCGCGCGTGCACGACGACCTCGTCGCGGCACTGGTGCAGGCGGCCCGGGCGCGACGCACGGGCATGCCCGACGACCCGGACGTCGCCTTCGGCCCGGTGAACAACGCCGGGCAGCTCGAGCGGGTCACGGGCTTCCTCGACCGGCTGCCGGGCCACGCGGAGGTCGTCGCGGGGGGCGGGCGGCCGGCGGGGCCGGGCTACTTCCTCGAGGCGACGGTCGTGGACGGTCTGCGCCAGACCGACGAGGCCGTGCAGGAGGAGATCTTCGGGCCGGTGATCACGGTCCAGACGTTCACGGAGGAGGCCGAGGCCGTGCGCCTGGCCAACGACGTGCGCTACGGGCTGTCCTCGTCGGTGTGGACGACCGACCACGCCCGCGCCCTGCGGGTGTCGCGCGCGCTCGACTTCGGAGTGGTGTGGGTCAACACGCACCTGCCGTTCGTCGCGGAGATGCCGCACGGAGGGTTCAAGCACTCCGGTCACGGCAAGGACCTCTCGCTGTACGGCCTCGAGGAGTACACGCGCCTCAAGCACGTCATGTCGGCCTTCGACGCGTAGCACGTACCGGGACGAACCGGGACGGTCCGATCGGTGGGCGGCACTGTCATCCCGCGGGGTCACGCCCGTAACATGTGGCCGCCGTCACCGCCCTGGCAACGTTCTTCGTCGTGGATGTTCCGGGACTGCAAACTTTTCGTTGCGTGCGGTGCGTGATGCCACGGATTCCTTGTGCGGCCACCGTCCGGTGGGCCACGATCCACGCGGGCCGCCCCACGGTCCGGGCGAGAGGAGCGAGATGAGCAGCGACCGACGTGCCCTGCCGGGTGACCCGCGCGTGCGCGAGCTGGTGCGCCAGGCCCAGGGGGTCTCACGGCGCCGATTCCTGGCGGGGGCCGCGGGTGTCGTGGGCGCCGGGGCGCTGCTCGGGGCGTGCGGGACGGCCGGGCCGACGCAGGCGGGCGACGGGGGCAGGGGCGACGGCCCGCTGCGCTGGGCGAACTGGACCCAGTACCTCGACCAGGACGAGGACTCCACCAGCTTCCCCACGCTCGTCGCGTTCGAGGAGTCGTCGGGGATCGACGTCGAGTACTACGAGGACATCGAGGACAACGACTCGTTCTACGGCAAGATCTCGCGCCAGCTCGAGAACGGGCAGGACGTCGGCTACGACGTCGTCACCCTCACCGACTGGATGGCGGCGCGGTGGATCCGCCAGCAGCACGTCGCCGAGCTCGACCGCACACGCATCCCGAACGCCGAGAACATCCTGCCGAACCTCGCCGCCGTCGACTTCGACGACGGACGCAGGTTCTCGCTGACGTGGCAGTCCGGGTTCGCAGGGATCGCCTGGAACAGGGAGGTGATCCCCGACGGTCTGCGCTCCGTCTCGGACCTGTGGGACCCGCAGTACAGGGGCCGTGTCCTGGTGCTGTCCGAGATGCGCGACACGATCGGCCTCCTCATGCTCGAGAACGGCATGGACCCGGCCGGCAGCTGGACCACCGACGACTGGTTCGACGCCCTCGACGTCGTGCAGCGCAACCTCGCCGACGGCCAGATCCGCCAGGTCCGGGGCAACTCCTACACGCAGGACCTCGCCTCCGGCGACGCGGTCGCCTGCATCGCGTGGTCGGGCGACATCACGTCGCTCAACTACGAGAACGACGGCAAGTTCGCGTTCGCCATCCCCGACGCCGGCGGCACCCTGTGGAGCGACAACCTCATGGTCCCCAAGGCGTCGTCCCGCCGCGCGCAGGCCGAGGACCTCTTCGACTACTACTACGACCCGGTCGTCGCCGCCGAGGTGGCCGCGTGGGTCAACTACGTCACCCCCGTGCAGGGTGCGCAGGAGGCGATGACGCAGATCGACCCCGAGCTCGCCGAGGACCCGATGATCTTCCCCACCGAGGAGATCCTGTCCCAGGTCCACGTGTTCCGGACGCTGACCCCGGCGGAGGAGGAGCGGTACAACGGCCAGTTCCTCGAGGCGATCGGCGCCTGAGGACGTGACCACGCTGGGGACGAGGGCTGCGGTGGCCGTCCGGACCGGCGGGGTCCGTGGCGCGGCGCTCGAGATCGACGCGGTCACGAAGCGGTTCGGCGCGTTCGTCGCGGTCGACGACCTGACGCTCGACGTGCCGTCCGGTGCGTTCTTCGCGCTGCTCGGCCCGTCGGGCTGCGGCAAGACGACGACCCTGCGGATGGTCGCCGGCCTCGAGCGGCCGTCCGCCGGCACGGTGAGCCTCGCGGGGCGCGACGTCACGCACGCCCCGGCGCACCGCCGGCCCGTCAACACCGTCTTCCAGTCGTACGCGCTCTTCCCGCACCTGACCGTCCTCGAGAACGTGGCGTTCGGGCTGCGGCGGCGCCGTGCCCGCGACGTGCGCGCACGTGCGCTCGAGGCGCTCGAGCTCGTCGAGCTCGTGCACCTGGCGCACCGGCGTCCCTCCCAGCTCTCCGGCGGTCAGCAGCAGCGCGTCGCGCTCGCGCGCGCGGTCGTCAACCGGCCCGCGCTGCTGCTGCTCGACGAGCCGCTGGGTGCCCTCGACCTCAAGCTGCGCCGGCAGATGCAGCTCGAGCTCAAGCGCATCCAGGCCGAGGTGGGCATCACCTTCGTGCACGTCACCCACGACCAGGAGGAGGCCATGACGATGGCCGACACCGTCGCGGTCATGAACCACGGCCGCATCGAGCAGCTCGGTGCCCCCGCGGACCTGTACGAGCACCCCCGGACCGCGTTCGTCGCGAACTTCCTCGGCCAGTCCAACCTGGTGGCGGGCACGGTCGTCGAGACGCTCGACGCCGGGACGACGCTCGGTGTCGACGTGGCAGGCGTGCGCGTCCGGGTGCCGGCCGCGCGCACCGTGGCCGCCGGTCCGCGGGTCCTCGTCGGGGTCCGGCCGGAGAAGATCCGCCTCCTGGGCGGCACCGAGGACGCCGCCGGCGGGGACAACGTGCTGGGGCCGGGCACGGTCGTCGACACCTCGTTCGCCGGCGTCAGCACGCAGTACCAGGTGGCGGTCGACGGCCTGGGGACCTTCGGGGTCTTCGCCCAGAACGTCGGGGGAGCGACCGTGCACCCGCCGGGCAGCCGGGTGCACCTCGCCTGGGCCGCGCCGTTCACGTTCGCGCTCGACGGGCACGAGGAGGTCGCGGCCGGGACGGTCGACCTGGACGACGAGCCGTGAGCGTCGCCACCGCGCTGCAGCGGCCCGGCGGCGCGCCCGGCGCCGCTGCCGGGAGGCCGGCGCCACCCGGCGGCGCGGGGTCGGGCCACCGGCGGCTGATCGTGCCGGGCGTGCTGTACCTCCTGGTGTTCTTCGTCCTGCCGGTCGGTGTCCTGCTCGCGACGTCGTTCTACGCGCGGGTGCCGGGCGGCGAGCTGGGGGAGTTCGAGCCCGCCCTGCGGTGGCAGAACTACCCCGAGGCCCTCGCGCAGTTCTGGCCCCAGCTGCTGCGCTCGTTCGGGTTCGCCGCGGCGGCCACGGTGGCGGCGCTGCTCGTCGGCTACCCCATGGCGTACGTCATCGCTGTGCGGGCCCGGGGGCGTCCTGCGCTGCAGGGGCTGCTCGTCGTGCTCGTCGTCGCGCCGTTCTTCACCAGCTTCATCCTGCGGACGATCGCGTGGAAGCAGATCCTCTCCGACGACGGGCGTGTCGTGGGGGCGCTGCGCTGGCTGCACGTGCTGCCGCCGGACGGGCGGCTGTCGGCGACGTCCGCGGCCGTCGTCGTCGGCCTGACCTACTCGTTCCTGCCGTTCATGGTGCTGCCGCTGTTCGCGTCCCTGGAGCGGCTCGACCCCCGGCTCCTGGAGGCGGGGGCCGACCTGTACGCGACGCCGCTGACGACGTTCCGCCGGGTGACCCTGCCGCTGTCCGCGCCGGGCGTCGTCGCCGGCACGCTGCTGACGTTCATCCCGGCGGTGGGCGACTACGTGAACTCCTCGCTGCTCGGCAACAACACCACGACCGTGATGATCGGGCAGGTCGTCGACGCCCGGTTCTTCCGCGTGCTGGACTACCCGACGGCGGCCGCGCTGTCGGTCGTCCTCATGGTCTCGATCCTCGTGCTGGTGACGGCGTACGTCCGGCGCGCGGGGACCGAGGAGCTGGTGTGACGCGGCTGCGCCTGGGCGGCGCGGTGGTGCCGGTGTTCGCGTCGCTCGGTTTCGTGTTCCTCCTCGTCCCGATCGCGTACACCGTGCTGTTCTCGTTCAACGACGCGGGCAAGACCAACCTGGTCTGGCGCGGCTTCACCCTGGACGCGTGGCGCAACCCCTGCGGTGCCCCGCGGGTGTGCGCGGCCCTCGTCGGATCGCTGCAGGTCGGACTGGTGTCCACGCTGGTCGCCACGGCCCTGGGCGCGCTGCTCGCGGTCGGCCTGGCACGCGCGCGGTTCCGCGGGCGCGGCGCCGTGAACCTGCTCGTGTTCCTGCCCATGGCCACGCCCGAGGTCGTGCTGGGTGCCGCGCTGCTCACGCAGTTCCTGTCGCTGCGGCTGCCCCTGGGGTTCGGGACCGTGGTGGTCGCGCACGTGATGTTCTGCCTGAGCTTCGTCGTCGTGGCCGTCAAGGCGCGCGTCGCGACGCTCGACCCGGCGCTGGAGCAGGCGGCCGCCGACCTGTACGCCACCCCGTGGCAGGCGTTCTGGAAGGTGACGTTCCCGCTCCTGCTGCCCGGCATCGGCGCCGCCGCGCTGCTGGCGTTCAGCCTGAGCTTCGACGACTTCATCGTCACCAACTTCACGTCCGGCGGGTTCACGACGTTCCCCAAGTTCGTGTACGTCTCGGCCACGCGCGGCATCCCGCCGCAGGCGAACGTCATCAGCTCGGCGATGTTCGTCCTCGCGCTGCTGGTCGTGGTGGTCGTCCACGTCGTGTCCCGGGCGCGCCGCCCCCGCTGAGCGCTGCTCCGGGCGGGCGACGACCGTGCCACCCGGCCGGGCGGACGGGGGATGATGGGCGTGCGCGGTCGACCCCTGTCCGCGCACGCTGGGCCGTCGGGCCCGTGGGAGGTGATGTGGTGGAGACCGCCGTCGGTGTGCTCGTCTTCGTCGTGGTGCTGCTCGGCTCGATCGCGCTGCACGAGGTCGGGCACATGGTGCCCGCGAAGAGGTTCGGCGTCCGGGTGAGCCAGTACATGGTCGGGTTCGGCCCGACGCTGTGGTCGCGCACGCGGGGGGAGACCGAGTACGGCCTCAAGGCGCTCCCGCTGGGCGGCTACGTCCGGCTCATCGGCATGTACCCCACCGACGACGCGGTCGGCGCGGGCAGCCCGCGCAGCTGGTGGCAGCGCGTCGCCGCCGACGCGCGTGCCGCGAGCGCCGAGGAGATCCACCCGGGCGAGGACCACCGGGCGTTCTACCGGCTCTCGACGCCCAAGAAGCTCGTCGTGATGCTCGGCGGGCCCGTCATGAACCTGCTCATCGCCGTCGTGCTCATGCTCGTCACGTACGTCGGCATCGGCGTACCGGTGGCCGGCACGACCGTCCAGAGCGTGTCCCAGTGCATCGTCGCCGTCGACGCGCCGGCCGGGACCACCTGCACCCCCGACGACCCCGCGGCCCCGGCCGCGGCCGCGGGCGTACGCCCCGGCGACCGGCTCGTGTCGTACGACGGCGTCGCGGTGACGTCGTGGCCGCAGGTCAGCGGGCTGATCCGCGACAGCGGCGGTCGCACGGTCACGCTGGTCGTCGAGCGCGACGGCCGGGAGGTCGACCTCACGGTGACGCCCGTCTTCGAGGAGCGGCCAGTGACGGACGACGACGGCATGGTCGTCACCGACGCCGCCGGGGAGACCGTCACCCGCGTCGTCGGGTTCCTCGGCGTGGCACCGGTCTCCGTCGTCGAGCGCCAGTCCGTCGGCAAGGCCGTCTCGGTCGCCGCGTCCGCGACCTGGCAGACGGCCCAGGTGGTCGTCACGCTGCCGCAGCGGGTGAGCGACCTGGTCTCCACGACGGTGTCGGGCGGTGAGCGCGACCAGACGTCGATCGTCGGGCCTGTCGGGGTCGGACGGTTCGCCGGCGAGATCGCCTCGATGGACGGTGAGACCGTCGGGGTCCGGGCGGCGGCCCTGCTCTCGGTCCTGGCGGTGCTGAACCTCGCGCTGTTCCTCTTCAACCTCCTGCCGCTGCCGCCGCTCGACGGCGGCCACGTCGTCACCGCGCTGTGGGAGGGGGCGCGCCGACAGGTCGCCCGGCTGCGCGGGGCGCCGCGTCCGCGCCCCTCGGACTCGGCGCTGCTGGTGCCGCTCGCCTACACCGTGTTCGTCGTCCTCGGCGGGGTGGGCCTGCTGCTGGTGTACGCCGACATCGTCAACCCGGTGCGGCTGAGCGGCTGAGGCACGCGCCGACGGCCACCGGCACGGGACTCCTCGTGGACCTCCGGTGACGGCTCGGTGAGCATGCGACCTCGACGCGTCGCGGGCGGCGCCCCGGGCGCGTCGGGGTGGGATGATGGGGGGGTGAGCACCCCGATCAGCCTCGGCATGCCGCAGGCCCCCGCCCCTGTGCTGGCCCCGCGACGCGTCTCCCGCAAGATCCGCGTCGGCAAGGTCGAGGTGGGCGGTGACGCCCCGGTGTCGGTGCAGTCGATGACGACCACGCCGACGACCGACATCAACCGGACCCTGCAGCAGATCGCCGAGCTGACGGCCTCGGGGTGCGACATCGTGCGCGTCGCGGTGCCGAGCCAGGACGACGCCGAGGCGCTGCCCGCGATCGCGCGCAAGTCGCAGATCCCGGTCATCGCCGACATCCACTTCCAGCCCAAGTACGTCTTCGCGGCCATCGACGCCGGGTGCGCCGCGGTCCGCGTCAACCCCGGCAACATCCGCAAGTTCGACGACCAGGTCCGCGAGATCGCCCAGGCGGCCTCCGACGCCGGGGTCTCGATCCGGATCGGCGTCAACGCGGGCTCGCTCGACCCCCGCCTGCTGGCCAAGTACGGCAAGGCGACGCCCGAGGCGCTGGTCGAGTCGGCCGTCTGGGAGGCGTCGCTGTTCGAGGAGCACGGTTTCCGCGACTTCAAGATCAGCGTGAAGCACAACGACCCCGTGATCATGGTCCGGGCGTACGAGCTGCTCGCCGAGCGCGGCGACTGGCCGCTGCACCTGGGCGTCACGGAGGCGGGCCCGGCGTTCCAGGGCACGATCAAGTCGGCCACGGCGTTCGGTGCGCTGCTCAGCAAGGGGATCGGGGACACGATCCGCGTGTCGCTGTCGGCGCCTCCCGTCGAGGAGGTCAAGGTCGGCATCCAGATCCTGCAGTCGCTCAACTTGCGCCCCCGCAAGCTCGAGATCGTGTCGTGCCCGTCGTGCGGCCGCGCGCAGGTCGACGTGTACACGCTGGCCGAGAAGGTGACCGCCGGGCTCGAGGGCATGGAGGTGCCGCTGCGCGTCGCGGTCATGGGCTGCGTGGTCAACGGACCCGGCGAGGCGCGTGAGGCCGACCTCGGCGTCGCGTCGGGCAACGGCAAGGGGCAGATCTTCGTGCGGGGCGAGGTCATCAAGACCGTGCCGGAGTCGATGATCGTCGAGACGCTCATCGAGGAGGCCATGCGCCTGGCCGAGACGATGGATCCCGTCGAGTCGGGTGAGGGATCGCCCGTCGTCAGCGTCGGCTGAGCCCTGCAGGGTGATGTCGACGGGTGGGACGCCCGCCCGAGGGACAGGCGCGTGTGACGTGGGGCACAATCGGGCCATGGCGGTGCCGGCGACGACGCTTCCGGGGCGCACGGGCGCGGTCGTGCTCGGCGACGCGGACGTGCCGGCGGCGCTTGCGGTGTGCGCGAGCGACCCCGTGGGCTCGGTGCTCGCCGCGAGCCGCCTCGAGCAGGCTGCGACGCTGGGCCTGCGTCGCGCGGGCGGTGAGCTGTGGGGCTACGCCGAGGACGACGTCCTGCTCGCGGTCTGCTGGGTCGGCGCGAACCTCGTGCCCGTCGTGGGCACGACGGACGCCGGCACCACGTCCCGCGCGCTGACCGCGTTCGCCGGGCTCGGCAGGGCACGCGGACGGCGCTGCTCGTCGATCGTCGGGCCGGCCGACGCGGTCCTGGGGCTCTGGTCGCGCCTGCGCGGCGCCTGGCCGGTCGAGCGCGAGGTGCGCACGCATCAGCCCTCGATGGTCCTGGACGGTGACCCGCTCGTGGCGCCCGACCCCCGGGTGCGCCGCTCCCGGCCCGAGGAGTACGACCTCGTGCTGCCCGCCTGCGTCCGGATGTTCACCGAGGAGGTCGGGTACTCCCCGGCCAGCGGCCCGGGTGGACCGTACGAGGTCCGCGTCCGGCGCCTCGTCGAGGACGGCCGCTCGTTCGTCCGGGTCGACCGGGAGGGCGGCTGGCGCCGACCGCGCGTGGTGTTCAAGGCCGAGGTGCCGGCCGTCGCGGGGGGCGTCGCCCAGGTCCAGGGCGTGTGGGTCGACCCCGAGCGGCGTGGCGAGCGGCTCTCGGAGAGCGGCATGGCCGCGGTGGTGCAGGCGACGCGCGCGGAGATCGCCCCGGTCGTCTCGCTGTACGTGAACGGGTACAACACGCGGGCCGTGCGGGCGTACGAGGCCGTCGGGTTCCGGGAGGTCGGCGCGTACGCGACCGTGCTGTTCTGACCGCCGAGCTGTGCCTCCCGCGAAGCTGTGCCGACCGCGGGCGAGCCGTGCCGACCAGGTCACGGCGGCACGGTCAGGCCGGGCGGGCCACCGGGCGCAGCTGCCACCAGCGCAGCAGTGCGCCTGCCGCCGCCCCCGCCGTCAGGGCGAGCAGCGCGGCGAGCCACGGGTGGGCGACGACCACCGCGCGCGCCCCGAGCGCGAAGGCGACGAGCAGCGCGATCAGCGCGAGGACGCCGGCCACGGCACCGAGCGGCGTCGGTGGCGGGGCGACGGCGTCGCCCGCTCTGCGGCTGAGCTGGATCATCGCGGCGCAGGTGCCGCCGGCCAGCATCAGGGCCCAGCCGGCGATCCCGTGCCCGGCGACCATCAGCGCGAGCCCACCGACCGAGGACGCCGTGGTGAGACCGCCGGCGACGGCGAGGCGGACGGGTGGGCGACGTGCCGTCGACGAGGGTGCTGCGCTCACGGGACAGACGTTAGCCAACGCGGCGACGCCGTGGGGCCGCTCCGGTCAGCGCAGCAGGCGCGACATGCGCCGGTCGGCCAACGGCTTGCCACCGGTCTGGCACGTCGGGCAGTACTGCAGCGAGGAGTCGGCGAACGACACCTCGCGCACCGTGTCCCCGCACGGCGTGCCGTCCCAGCCGGGGCACGGCTGGCCGGTGCGGCCGTGCACGCGCATGCCGCGCCGCTTCGCGTCCTTGAGCTCGGCGGCAGGGCGGCCGGTGGCCGTGGCGACGGCCTCGGTGAGCACCGCCGTGATCGCCGCGTGCAGCGTGCGGGTGCGGGCCTCGTCGTACGAGCGGGTGGGGGAGAACGGGCTCGTGCGCGCGACCAGCAGGATCTCGTCGGAGTAGGCGTTGCCGATCCCGGCGATCACCCCCTGGTCGCGCAGCAGGCCCTTGACCTGCTGGTTGCGCACCGCGAGCAGCTCGCCCAGCCGTCCGGGCGTGAACTCGTCGGACAGCGGCTCGACCCCGAGCGAGGCGATCTGCGGCACGTCGGCCGGGTCCGCCACGACGTGCACCGCCAGGCGCTTGCGGGTCCCCGCCTCCGTCAGGTCGAAGCCCGACCCGTCGTCGAACCCGACCCGCAGCGCGATGGGCGACTTCCCGGGCCGGGCGGGGCGTTCGGGGAGGGCGTCGTACCAGCGCACCCATCCCGCGCGGGACAGGTGCCACACGAGGTGCAGCGTCCCGTCGGCGGGCGAGTCGACCACGGTGTCGAGCCACTTGCCGTGCCGGGCCACGTCGGCCACCACGCCGCCGCGCAAGGACGTCGGCGGGGGCCGGAACGTCTTGAGCGCGCTGATCGCGGCCACCTCGACGCGCGTGACGGCGCGGCCCACCGTCCGCCCGCGCAGGTACTGCGCGAGCGCCTCGACCTCGGGCAGCTCCGGCACCACCGCATCCTCGCACCGACCGCGCCGGGGTGACAGGTGGTCGCGCCGGAACGGTGTCGGGTCTCGGCGCGTGGCCCACTAGGCTCGTCGGCATGCTCCTGCGCATGTCCACGCTGTTCGTCCGCACCCTGCGCGAGGACCCCGCCGACGCCGAGGTCGCCAGCCACCGGCTGCTCGTGCGCGCGGGGTACATCCGGCGCGCCGCCCCCGGCATCTACACCTGGCTGCCGCTGGGCCTGCGCGTGCTCGCGAAGGTCGAGCAGGTCGTGCGTGAGGAGATGGCGGCCATCGGCGCGCAGGAGGTCCACTTCCCCGCGCTGCTGCCCAAGGAGCCGTACGAGGCCACCGGTCGCTGGACCGAGTACGGGCCCAACATCTTCCGCCTGCAGGACCGCAGGGGTGGCGACTACCTCCTCGCCCCCACGCACGAGGAGATGTTCACGCTGCTGGTCAAGGACCTGTACTCCTCGTACAAGGACCTGCCCCTCGCGCTCTACCAGATCCAGACGAAGTACCGCGACGAGGCACGGCCGCGCGCCGGGCTCATCCGCGGGCGCGAGTTCGTCATGAAGGACGCGTACTCGTTCGACGTGGACGACGCCGGCCTCGCCGCCTCCTACGAGGCCCAGCGGGGCGCCTACCAGCGGATCTTCGACCGGCTGGGGCTCGAGTACGTCATCGTCGCGGCGACCTCCGGCGCGATGGGCGGGTCGCGGTCCGAGGAGTTCCTCACGCCGACCCCGATCGGTGAGGACACCTTCGTCCGCTCGGCCGGGGGGTACGCGGCCAACGTCGAGGCCGTCACGACCGTGGTGCCCGAGCCCCTCGACTGGTCCGATGCGCCCGCCGCCCACGTCGAGGACACCCCGGACACCCCGACGATCGACTCGCTCGTCGCGCTGGCCAACGAGCGCCTGCCGCGGGCGGACCGCCCCTGGACCGCGGCCGACACCCTGAAGAACGTCGTCCTCGCGCTCGTCCAGCCCACGGGGGAGCGCGAGCTCGTCGTCGTCGGCCTGCCGGGGGACCGCGAGGTCGACCTCAAGCGCCTCGAGGCGGCCGTCGCACCCGCCGAGGTCGAGCCGGCGGGCGACGCGGACTTCGCCGCCCACCCCGAGCTCGTGCGCGGGTACATCGGCCCCAGCGCGCTCGGGCCGAACGCGAGCGTCGCCGAGGGCGCCGAGCGGACGGCCGTCCGCTACCTGCTCGACCCGCGCGTCGTGCCCGGGACGCGCTGGATCACGGGCGCGAACGCGCCCGGACGTCACGTGTTCGACCTCGTGGCCGGCCGGGACTTCACGGCCGACGGCACGGTCGAGGCCGCCGAGGTCCGCGCCGGTGATCCCGCGCCGGACGGGTCCGGCCCGCTGGAGCTCGCCCGCGGCATCGAGATCGGCCACATCTTCCAGCTCGGCCGCAAGTACGCCCAGGCGCTCGGCCTGACGGTCCTGGACCAGAACGGCAAGGCGCAGGTCGTCACGATGGGGTCCTACGGCATCGGCGTCACCCGTGTCCTCGCGGCCCTCGCCGAGGCGAACCACGACGAGCGGGGTCTGGCGTGGCCCGCCCACGTCGCACCCGCGCACGTGCACGTCGTGGCGACCGGCAAGGACGCTGCGGTGTTCGAGGCGGCCGAGGCGCTGGCCACCACGCTGTCCTCCCGGGGCGTCGAGGTGCTGTACGACGACCGCCCCAAGGTCTCGCCCGGCGTGAAGTTCGCCGACGCCGAGCTCCTGGGGGTCCCGCTCGTCGTCGTCGTGGGGCGGGGCCTGGCCGACGGGGTCGTCGAGGTCCGGCCGCGCGTCGGCGGCACGGCGGAGCAGGTGCCCGTGTCGACGGCCGCGGACCGCGTCGCCGAGCTGGTCGACGAGCTCGGCCGGGCCTGACGGCGCCCACCCGGGCCCGCCCGCCGACGGCGGGACCGGGCCTCCCCGTCAGCCGACGGGGACCGTCGCCAGCTCGGGCATCCCGGGGAACGGCACGGGGGCGGCGCCCCAGGCGGCGGCCGCGGACGTCGCCGTGCGCAGCGACTCGACGGCCTCGCGGCGTCCGCCGGCGTCCGCCCCGGCGACGGCTGTCGCGCTCGCGTCGGCGACCGCCTGCTCGAGCGAGCGGGGCAGCCCCTGCACCACCGCGGGGTCGTCGAGGCCGGCCGGCAGCGCGTAGGCGGCCCGGCGTGGGTCGCTGGGGCGCCCGACGACGCCCGCCGTGCGTGCCCACGTGTCCGACGCCGCCCGGTGCCGAGCGGCGGCCGCGAGCATCGCGGCACGCACGTCGTCCGCGCCGCGGGCTGCGAGGACGGTGAAGGTCCATGCCGCCTCGTCGTGCGCGAGCGCGAGCGCTGCCGGTCCGGCCGGGTCCGGCGCAGCGGCGTCGGTCGCGCCGTCGTCGACCGCGCCGGTGTCCTGCGGTGCGGACCCGTCGTCGGTCGCGGCGGGAGGAGCCGGCTCGGGGCGGGGGACGCCCGCGGCTGCCGCGAGGCGGTCGGCAAGCCCGTCGCGGGCCACGGCGACCGAGGCGACGAGGCGGGCGAGCTGCGGGTCCGGAACCTCGTCGGCGTCGATGACCGCGCGGTCCGCGCCGTCCACGAGCAGGGCGAGCAGCCCTGCCGCGTCCGCCGCCGGGGCCTCGGACGCGGCGGGCGACGCGCTCGGGCTCGGGTCCGGCAGGCCCGAGTCGTACACCCCCCCGAGCTCCTCGACGTGCCGCGTCGAGAACGCCGTCACGTCGTCGAGCACGGCGCGGACGGGCTCCTCGACCCCCTGGGCCGCCGTCGCGGACGCGGCGTCGACGAGGGTGAGCGCGTCGGCCACCGTGCGCCCGCGGACCTGCTCGACCGCGTCGGGGGACGGCTCGACCGGTGGCGGGGTCTCCAGCCGCAGCCCGCACCCGCCGAGCGCGAGCGTGCCCAGCAGCAGCACGGTGGCGCCGCGCAGGACGCGCGCGGCCGGGGCCAGGCCGCGGTGGCGTGACGTCGGGGGGCGGTGAGCGCTCATCGGGCGCGATCCTGCCATGCCGGCACCCGCGGGCGGTGCACGTCCGGTGGAGGTTCCGGGAGTCGTTACGCTGGTGGGACAACGTCACAGGGTCGCCGCCTGCGCCCCGCCGTGCAGGACAGCTGACAGGAGGCCGGGTCATGGGCGCGCCAGCCACCGCACCGCGGGTGCGGGAGATCGTGGAGGCCGCCGTGACCGGCGCCGGGCTGGTGCTCGACGGTCTCGAGGTCACGGGGAGCGGTCGCAGCACCGTCGTGCGCGTCGCCGTGGACCTCGCGGACGACGACGCCGGGACGCTCGACCTCGACCGGGTCGGCGAGGTGACGCGGGTGGTCTCCGACGCGCTCGACGCGGCCGACGTGCTCCCGAGCGCCTACACCCTCGAGGTGGGCAGCCCCGGCGCCGAGCGCCCGCTCACCGTGGCGCGGCACTGGCGACGGGCGCGCGGGCGCACCGTCGTGGTGCGGCGGACGGACGGGCGCACGCTCACCGGTCGGCTCGAGCAGGTGGGGGACGGCGACGTCCCGGACCTGGTCGTGGTGCCGGTGACGTCCCCGGGCAAGGGGCGCCGGCCCGTCGAGGGCGCGCCCGTGACGCTGGCGTGGGACGACGTGCGTGACGCGCGTGTGCAGGTGGACCTCGCCGCGGTCCGCGACGACGACACCGACGAGGACGCCACCGGGTCCCCGGACGGCGCAGGAAGGGGCTGACGTGGACATCGACATGCAGGCGCTGCGACTCATCGAGCGCGAGCGGGAGATCAGCCTCGACGTGCTCGTCGAGGCGATCGAGCAGGCGCTGCTCTCCGCCTACCACCGGACGCCCGGGGCGCGGGCCCGCGCCCGGGTCGAGCTGGACCGCCGCACGGGGCACGTGACCGTGTGGGCGCGCGACCCGGCGCCGGAGGTGGCGACCCCCGACGTTCCCGCCGGCGAGGGTGAGGTGCCGGCGGTCGCGGCGCCGCCGGTCGCCGAGATGCCCGAGTACGACGACACGCCCGCCGGGTTCGGACGCATCGCGACGGCGACCGCGCGCCAGGTCATCGTGCAGCGGCTGCGCGACGCCGAGGACGACCAGGTGCTCGGCGCGTTCCGCAGCAAGGCCGGGGAGATCCTCGGCGGGGTCATCCAGCAGGGGCGCGACCCCCGCACCGTCCTGGTCGACGTCGGCGGGGTCGAGGCCGTGCTCCCGGCGCACGAGCAGGTGCCCGGGGAGAAGTACGTCCACGGCGAGCGTCTGCGGGCGTTCGTGCTGGACGTCGCCCGCGGGCCCCGGGGCCCGCAGATCACGCTCTCGCGCACGCACCCCCACCTCGTCCGCAAGCTCTTCGCCCTCGAGGTCCCCGAGATCGCCGACGGCACGGTCGAGATCACGGCGATGGCCCGCGAGGCCGGGCACCGGACCAAGATGGCGGTCCGTGCCAACGTGGCCGCGGTCAACGCCAAGGGCGCCTGCATCGGACCCATGGGGGGCCGCGTCCGGGCGGTCATGGCCGAGCTGCACGGCGAGAAGATCGACATCGTCGACCACTCGGACGACCCGGCGGAGATGATCGCCCACGCGCTGTCGCCCGCGCGTGTGCTCAGCGTCACGATCGTCGACCCGGTGGCGCGGGCGGCACGCGTCGTCGTGCCCGACTACCAGCTCTCGCTGGCGATCGGCAAGGAGGGGCAGAACGCCCGCCTGGCCGCGAAGCTCACGACCTGGCGCATCGACATCCGCTCGGACGCCGAGACGGCCGGGGGACCGGCGTCCCCGGACCCCGCGCGAGGTGCTCAGGACCCCGGGCCGGGGGCGTCCGGTCACGCCGGGTGAGCGGGCGCGGTAGACTTCCGAAGGCTGGGCCGGGTGCCCGGCTCTCCTCGCCGAGCAGGCGGAACCCCGATCCCGCGCCTCCCGTGCCCGAACCGGGTCCCGTCCGCACGTGTGTGGGGTGCCGTGCGACCGGCCTCAGGTCGGCCCTGCTGAGGGTGGTGCTGTCGGACGACGGCGCGGGTGATCCCGTGCTCGTCGTGGACGAGCGCCGTCGGATGCCGGGCCGGGGTGCGTGGCTGCACCCCGACCAGCGTTGCCTCGAGCTCGCCGTACGACGGCGGGCGTTCGGACGGGCGCTACGGCACACGGGCCCTTGCGGGACCGAGGCCGTGGACCGCACCGTGACGCGGCTCGCCGCGCAGGTCCAGCCACAGCACAGCACCACGGTGCCGGAGTCGACTCCGGTGCCGACCGTCGACAGGGAAAGCGGGTTGGAAGCCGATGGCGACCCGATGAGCACGCACCGATGAGTACCCAGCGATGAGTACCCAGCACTAACGACGGTCCGACCCTGTCCGGGGCGGACCAGGACAGGAGAGATGTGGCTAAGGTCCGCGTCTACGAGCTCGCGAAGGAGCTCGGGGTCGACAGCAAGACCATCATGACCAAGCTCAACGAGCTCGGAGAGTTCGTCCGCTCGGCGTCATCGACGATCGAGCCCCCCGTCGTGCGCAAGCTGCGCGACACGTACCCCGTCGGTGGGTCCGGCAGCAGCCGACCCTCCGCCCCGGCACGCCCGGCCGCCCCCCAGGCGCCGGCGTCGTCCGGCGGCACGCCGGCGGCCGCGCGCCCCGGTGCCCCGGCCCCGCAGGCCCCGGCACCACGGGCCACGCAGCCGGCTGCTCCGGCCCCTGCCGAGCAGGCTCCGGCCGCCCCGGCGCCCGCAGCCCCGGCTCCGGCTCCGCAGGCCCCGGCGGCGCAGGCTCCGGCCGCGCCGGCCCCGGCGGCGCAGACCCCTGCCGCGGCGGCGCGTCCTGCCTCCGCGGCTCCCGGTGCGCGCCCCGGTGCCCCGCGTCCGCCCCAGGCGGGCGGCGCAGGAGGTGCCGGCGCACGTCCCGGCGCTCCCCGTCCCGCAGCGCGTCCGGGCAACAACCCGTTCGCTCCCGCCCAGGGCATGCCGCGGCAGGGCGAGCGCCCCGGCGGCACCCGCGGTGGCGGCGGTGGTGGTGGTCCGCGTCCGGGCAACAACCCGTTCGCACCGTCCCAGGGGATGCCGCGCCCCGGTGACCGTCGCCCGGCCGAGGGTGCCCCCGCCGCTGCGGCGGGCGAGCGTCCCGGCGGGCCGCGTCCCGGCGGTCCGCGTCCGGGCGGTCCGCGCCCCAACCCGGGCATGATGCCCGGGCGCACGCAGAGCGGCGTCGGTCGCCCCGGTGAGCGGCCGGCCCCGGCCGGTCGTGGCGGCGGTGGCGGTCGCGGCGGCTACGGCGGTGGCGGTGCCGGTCGTCCCGGTGGCGGCACCGGACCGGGTGCGGGCGGCGGCGGCTTCGCCGGTCGTCCCGGCGGCGGTGGCCGTCCCGGTGGTGCCGGTCGTGGCTCCACGCAGGGCGCCTTCGGCCGTGCCGGCGGACGTCCCGTGCGTGGGCGCAAGTCGAAGCGTGCGAAGCGCCAGGAGTTCGAGCAGATGCAGGCGCCGTCGCTGGGCGGGGTCTCGGTCCCGCGCGGCAACGGCAGGACCGTCGTCCGCCTGCGTCAGGGCTCGTCGCTCAACGACTTCGCCGACAAGATCGACGCGAACCCCGCGTCGCTCGTGACCGTGCTGTTCCACCTCGGTGAGATGGCCACGGCCACGCAGTCGCTCGACGAGGACACGTTCGGCACGCTCGCGGCCGAGCTCGGCTACGTCATCGAGATGGTGTCGGCCGAGGAGGAGGACCGCGAGCTGCTCGGGTCCTTCGACATCGACCTCGACGCCGAGCTCGAGGCGGAGGGCGACGACGACCTCGTCGCGCGTCCCCCCGTCGTCACGGTCATGGGTCACGTCGACCACGGCAAGACCAAGCTCCTCGACGCCATCCGGTCCACGGACGTCGTCGCGGGCGAGGCCGGCGGGATCACCCAGCACATCGGCGCCTACCAGGTGCACGCGATGCACGAGGGTGTCGAGCGCGCGCTGACCTTCATCGACACACCGGGTCACGAGGCCTTCACGGCCATGCGTGCCCGTGGTGCGCAGGTCACCGACATCGCGATCCTCGTGGTCGCGGCGGACGACGGCGTGATGCCCCAGACGATCGAGGCGCTGAACCACGCCCAGTCGGCGAACGTGCCGATCGTCGTGGCGGTGAACAAGGTGGACCGCGAGGGGGCCAACCCCGCCAAGATCCGCCAGCAGCTCACCGAGTACAACCTCGTGGCCGAGGAGTACGGCGGCGACACGATGTTCGTCGACATCTCCGCGCTCAAGCGCACGGGTATCGACGAGCTGCTCGAGGCCGTGCTCCTCACGGCGGACGCGGCGCTCGACATGCGCGCCAACCCCGACAAGGACGCCCGCGGTGTCGCGATCGAGGCCAACCTCGACAAGGGCCGCGGTGCCGTCGCGACGGTGCTGGTCCAGTCCGGCACGCTGCACGTCGGCGACGCGATCGTCGCGGGCACCGCGCACGGCCGCGTGCGCGCCATGCTCGACGAGCACGGCGAGACGCTGACCGAGGCGGGCCCGGCCCGTCCCGTGCAGGTGCTCGGTCTGTCCTCGGTGCCCAGCGCGGGCGACACGTTCCTCGTGGCGCCCGACGAGCGCACCGCCCGGCAGATCGCCGAGAAGCGCGAGTCGGCCGAGCGTGCCGCACTCCTGGCCAAGCGTCGCAAGCGCATCAGCCTCGAGGACTTCACGCAGGCGCTCCAGCAGGGCAAGGTCGAGACGCTCAACCTGGTCCTCAAGGGCGACGTGTCCGGTGCCGTGGAGGCGCTCGAGGACGCGCTGCTCAAGATCGACGTCGGCGAGGAGGTCGACCTGCGCGTCATCCACCGCGGTGTGGGTGCCATCACGCAGAACGACGTCAACCTCGCGACGGTCGACAACGCCATCATCATCGGCTTCAACGTCAAGCTGGCGCCGCGCGTCGAGGAGCTGGCGGACCGCGAGGGCGTCGACGTGCGCTTCTACTCGGTCATCTACCAGGCGATCGACGACGTCGAGGCGGCCCTCAAGGGGATGCTCAAGCCGGAGTACGAGGAGGTGCAGCTCGGCTCGGCCGAGGTGCGCGAGGTCTTCCGCTCCTCGAAGTTCGGCAACATCGCCGGGTCGATCGTGCGCTCGGGCGAGATCCGCAGGAACACCAAGGCGCGCGTGCTCCGCAAGGGCAAGCTCGTCGCGGACAACCTCACGATCGAGTCCCTCAAGCGGTTCAAGGACGACGCGACCGAGGTCCGCGAGGGCTACGAGTGCGGTATCGGCCTCGGGTCGTACAACGACCTGCAGGTCGAGGACGTCATCGAGACGTTCGAGATGCGGGAGAAGCCGCGCAAGTAGGACGCGCGAGCAGGACCAGTGCCAGGGGGTGGGTCGACGGCTCACCCCCGGCAGGCCCCGGGGGGCGGCGCGGCGGACCGCCGCGCCGCCCCCCGCGGCCACCCTCGGCAGTCGTCAGGCTCGCACGCCCGTGGGGCGGTGGGCCGGAAGGAAGGCAGGACACATGGCCGACACAGGGCGGGCGCGCAAGCTGGCGGAGCGGGTCCAGCAGGTCGTGGCCCAGATGATCGACACCCGGGTCAAGGACCCGCGGCTGGGGTTCGTCACGGTCACGGACGTGCGTGTGACGGGCGACCTGCAGCACGCGGACATCTACTACACGGTGCTGGGTGACGAGGAGTCGCGTGCCGGGTCCGCCAAGGCGCTCGAGAGCGCCAAGGGGCTGATCCGTTCCGAGGTCGGCAAGCAGACGGGCATCCGCCTGACACCCACCCTGGCGTTCCACCTCGACGCGGTGCCGGAGACGGCAGCTCACCTCGAGTCAGCGCTGTCGGAGGCCGCCCGCCGGGACGCCGAGGTCGCGCGGCTCGCGCAGAGCGCGCGCTACGCCGGTGACGCGGACCCCTACCGGCACCCGGACGACGCCGACGACGAGGACTGACGGGCGTCAGCCGAACCACTCACGCACGCGATCGGCGATCGCGCGCTCGAAGAGGTCGTCGTCGTGCCGGCTGCGCAGCCACCCCTGGAAGTCGCCGCCCACGCAGGCGTCGAGGTCGGCCCGGCAGGCGTCGGGCTCGCGGACCGCCCGCAGGAGCATCGCCCGTGCCGTCGGCGGGTCGCCGTAGAGGAACGGGTAGCGCGCCGGCAGGATCGCGCGCGCCCAGGGCAGGTCGGGGAGCACCCCGATCGCGCCGGCGACCAGAGCCTCGACGTACTCCAGGCCGTACGACTCGTCGACCGACGTCGCGAGGAACGCCGTGGTGCGTGACAGCGCCTGCCAGTAGGACTCGCGGCTCGAGGTGAGCGGGCCCACCCAGGTCCAGTCGTGCTGCGAGAACCTCATCGCCAGCTCGGTCGCGAGGTGCTGCTCGTGCAGCCGCATCTCCACGACCAGCGGTGCCTGCTTGCGGACCTGCTCGACCACGTCGACGAAGAGCCGCGGCCGCTTGCGCTCCGAGAGGTAGATGGCCGGGTAGAGCACCACCGGCACCTCGGTGGGCGTGCGCGGCCGGACGTGCTCGAGCCGGATCCCGAGGTCCACCCACGCGACGACGGCGCGTTCGGCCAGCGGTGCGACGGTGAGCATCCGCACGACCTCCCGGATCTCTGACGCCGTGCGCTCGGAGTTCGCGAACGTGGGGAACAGCGCGCACGACAGCGCCAGAGTGGCGCGTGGCACCGGGTGCGTGTGGTGCGTGGCGACGTTCCACCACAGGAAGTTCATGACCTGCGGCTCCGCGCCGTCCCGCGCCAGCGCACGCCAGATCTCGGGCGACGTGAGCACGTCCATGTTGATGACGACCGCCGCCTGCGGGTCGAGGTCCGCGAGCGGCACCACCTCGACGGGGCCTGCGCGCCGGACGGGACCGACGAGCGCGGCGCCGGGGAAGACCCGCAGCAGGCGTCGGACGAGCGTGGCCCCGGCGTCGTGCCCCGTGACCTGCCCGTCGTCGTCGAGGACGGGCAGGCCGACGGGGTTCGTGTACGCGATCGCGATCTGCACGGCCGTCTCCCGTCAGCGCGCGGGGGCGGGGTCGAGCTCGGGGACCTCGTCGGGCACCTCGTCGAGGCCGTCGTCCGTGTCCGCGCCGTGCGGTGCGTCCGCCGTGGGCGCGTCCCGGGGCGCGTCCGCGCGCGCGGCCGTCGGCTGGTCCGTGGTCGGGGCGGTCGCGGGCCCGGCGTCGGCGTCCGGCTCGGACGGCAGGGGCTCAGGGCTCTCGTCGCCCGTGCGCCCGATGCGCATCCCGTAGAAGGAGCGGTACACGCAGGCGAACGAGGCGAGGGCGAACACGGCGGCGAGCGTGAGCACCAGCACGCCCTGCCCCTGCCCGCGCATCGACACGGCGAGCTCGACGGCGAGCAGACCGAACAGCGTCGTGAACTTGATGACCGGGTTGAGTGCCACGGACGAGGTGTCCTTGTACGGGTCGCCGACGGTGTCGCCGACGATCGTCGCGTCGTGCAGGGGAGTGCCCTTCGCGTTGAGGTCGACCTCGACGATCTTCTTCGCGTTGTCCCAGGCGCCGCCGGCGTTGGCCATGAAGATCGCCTGGTAGAGGCCGAAGATGGCGATCGAGATCAGGTACCCGATGAAGAAGAACGGTTCCACGAAGGCGAACGCCAGCGTCGTGAAGAACACCCCGAGGAACATCGTGAGCATGCCGCGCTGGGCGTACTGCGTGCAGATCTGCACGACCTCGCGCGACTGCTCGGCGCTGGCGTGCGTGACGCCGTCGAGCCGGATGGTGTCCTTGATGTAGGCGACGGCGCGGTGCGCACCGGTGGTCACGGCCTGGATCGACGCCCCCGTGAACCAGAAGATGACGGCACCACCCGTCACGAGGCCGAGCAGGAACGGCGGGTGCAGCAGCGACAGGCGGTCGAGGTCGAGGGTCAGCCCCTCGGTCAGCGCCATGATGATCGAGAAGATCATCGTGGTGGCGCCGACGACCGCGGTGCCGATGAGGACCGGTTTGGCGGTCGCCTTGAAGGTGTTGCCCGCGCCGTCGTTCTCCTCCAGCATCCGCTTGGCCGTCGCCCACCGCGGGTCGAGGTCGAAGTCGCGGCGCAGCTCCTCCTCGATCTCCGGCAGGTCCTCGATCGTGGACAGCTCGTACACGCTCTGGGCGTTGTCCGTCACCGGCCCGTAGGAGTCGACCGCGATCGTGACCGGACCCATGCCGAGGAACCCGAACGCGACCAGCCCGAACGCGAAGACCGCGGGGGCGGCCATGAGCTCGTCGAGCCCGAGCCCGGACACGGCGTACGCGCCCGTCATCAGCGCGACGATGGCCATCCCCAGCCAGTACGCGGAGAAGTTGCCGGCCACCAGGCCCGACAGGATGTTGAGCGAGGCACCGCCCTCGCGGGAGCTGGTCACGACCTCGCGGACGTGCCGCGACGCGGTCGACGTGAAGACCTTGACCAGCTCGGGGATGAGCGCTCCGGCGAGCGTCCCGCAGGAGACGATCGCGGAGAGCTTCCACCAGAGCCCGTCGTCGGCAACCGGTGCCAGGACGAACCACGAGATGACGAAGGTGAGCGCCGTGCACAGGGCCGACGTCAGCCAGACCAGCGCCGTCAGGGGGGACTCGAAGTCCATCCGCGTCGACGCCGCGTGGCGGTGCCGCGTCCACAGGTCGTTGACCAGGTAGGAGGCACCCGACGCGACGAGCATGACGGCACGCACGACGAAGAGCCACACGAGCAGACCCGCCTGGACGGCGGGGTCGCCCACCCCCAGGAGGATGAACGTGATGAGGGCGACGCCGGTCACCCCGTAGGTCTCGAACCCGTCCGCGCTGGGGCCGACGGAGTCGCCCGCGTTGTCCCCGACGCAGTCGGCGATCACCCCCGGGTTACGGGCGTCGTCCTCCTTGATGCGGAACGCGATCTTCATGAGGTCGGCACCGATGTCGGCGATCTTCGTGAAGATGCCGCCGGCGATCCGCAGGGCGGCCGCGCCGAGCGACTCGCCGATCGCGAACCCAATGAAGCAGGCCCCGGCGATGGTGGGGGGGAGGAACAGCAGGATGATGAGCATGATGAGCAGCTCGAGGCTGATCAGCACCATGCCGATCGCCATGCCGGACTGCAGCGGGATCCGGGAGACGGGCAGCGGGCGTCCTCGCAGTGCCGCGAACGCCGTGCGTGAGTTGGCGAACGTGTTGACGCGGATGCCGAACCAGGCGACGGCGTAGGAGCCCGCCATGCCGATCAGCGAGAACGCGATGACGATCGCGACCTTGCCCCACGGGAACCCGACCAGCACCTTGTAGTACACGACGATGACGGTCGCGATGAACGCCCAGAGCACGAGCAGGAACCTGCCCTGCTGCAGCAGGTACTCGCGGCACGTGGTGTAGATCAGGTCCGACACGTCCCGCATCGACACGTGCACGGGGAGCCGGCGCAGCCGCGCGAGCATGACGGCGCCGAACGTCAGGCCGAGCACGCAGACCACGAGGCCGAGCAGCAGGAGCGTGCGGCCGGGCACGCCGCCGAGCGCCGTGACCGCGCTCAGGTCGGGCAGCACCAGGTCGGCCTCACCACCGTGGGCCGCCGAGGACTCCGCACCGGGCGGAGCGGCGCACCCCGCGAGGAGGACGGTCCCGCACGCGAGCAGGGAGGCGGCGCGGCGTCGGCGCTGGCGCCGACGCACGGAAGCGGTCTGCGGGACCTCGTCGTCCCGACGTGCGGGTGCGTCCACCTCTCGCACGCTAGGGACCTCGGGGGTCCCGCACCCGTGACGAAGGTCACGTACCGCGGTCGGCCCAGGTGAGGGGACCGCACGCCACCCGTCCGGGTGGGCGCCGACCGCGACCGCCCGGGCGACGTGGGGACCGGGTGGCGACCGGCATCGACTGATAGCCTCCCGGGCGTGCCGGCCTCCCCGCACCGTGGTGCGACCGCGGTCCTCGACGCGCGCTGCGCGTCCGACGACCGGCCGACCCCACCGGCGCGGGCGTGAGCGCGGACGCGCGCCGGCCGGGCGGACGTCCTCCGTCGGCCCCGCGCCGTCCCACCGCGGCCGACGGTGTGCTCGTCGTCGACAAGCCCGCGGGGTGGACGAGCCATGACGTCGTCGCGCGCGTGCGCCGGCTCGCCTCGACGCGCAAGGTCGGGCACGCCGGCACGCTCGACCCCATGGCGACGGGTGTGCTCGTGGTCGGCATCGGGCGCGCCACCCGGTTGCTCACGTTCGTGACCGGTGCCGACAAGGACTACGCCGCGACCGTGCGCCTCGGGGTCGCCACGACGACGGACGACGCCGAGGGCGAGGTGCTCGCCCGCTCCGACGCCGGGCACCTGGTCCGGGGTGACCTCGACACGCACGTCGCGGCGCTGACCGGGGACATCCTCCAGGTGCCCAGCGCGGTCTCGGCGATCAAGGTCGACGGGCAGCGCGCGTACGCGCGGGTGCGCGCCGGCGAGGACGTCGAGCTCGCCGCGCGGCCCGTGCGCGTGACGCGCCTGGAGGTCCTCGACGTGCGGCCCGCGTCGTCCGACGGCGTCGCGGCCCTCGACGTCGACGTCGAGGTGACCTGCTCGTCCGGCACGTACGTCCGCGCGCTCGCGCGGGACCTCGGCGCGGCACTGGGCGTCGGTGGGCACCTCACCGCGCTGCGGCGCTCGCGGGTCGGAGGGTTCGGGCTGGCGCAGGCGCGGACGCTGGACGAGCTCGCGGCGACGCCCGACGACGTGGCGGTGACCGTGCTGCCGCTCGCCGAGGCCGCACGTGCCGTGCTGCCGGTGCGCGAGCTGAGCGAGGCCGAGGCCCGCGCGCTGTCGTACGGGCAGGGGATCGACCCGGTCGGCGGGTCCGCGGGTCCGGTCGCCGCGGTCGGTCCCGACGGCGTCCTCGTGGCCGTGGTCGAGGCGCGCGGCGCGCGGCTGAGGCCCACCGTCGTGTTCGCGCCAGCGTCCTAGGTCCCGGTCGGGCCGCTACGAAACGATTCGACCACCGGAGGTCGCGGGTGCGGCCTTCCGGTTGGTCCGTTTCACACCTACCCTGACGCACGCAGGACGAGCGCCCCGACGCCGAGGTCTGGGAGCGCTCCTACACTCCAGGGGAGACGACGTGGTTTCTCGAACGATGCGCCGTGCACTGCGCACGGCCACGGCGATCACCGGCGCCGGCGTGCTCGCCGCCGCCGGGCTGCTGCCCGCCGGGGCGGTCGATGACGACTTCGACGACGGGGCCGGCGCGTGGATCGCGTACGGGACCGACGGCGGCATCGACACCAGCACCGGCGCCCTGTGCGTGCAGGTGCCCGCCGGCTCCGCGCAGTACGGCGTCGGGGTCGTGCTCAACGGCGTCGCGGTCGAGGAGGGGGCGACCTACACCTTCGGCTACGCGGCGAGTGCCTCCACCGACGTGACCATCCGCGCGCTCATCGGGCAGAACGGGGCGCCGTACGGCACGGTGCTGGACACGAGCCCGGCGCTCACGTCCGAGCCCACGGTCGTCGAGGAGACGTTCACGGCCACGGCGTCCTACCCCGCGACGGCGACCGACGAGTCGCCCGAGGGTCAGATCGCGTTCCAGCTCGGGGGGTTCAGCGACGACGCCTGGACGTTCTGCCTCGACGACGTCACCCTGAGCAGCGACAGCGAGCTGCTCCCGCACACGTCGTTCGCCGAGAGCCTGGGCCCGTGGGGCCTGTACGGCACGGGCGACCCGACCTTCGCCGACGGCGAGATGTGCGTCGAGGTCCCCGGCGGCAACGCCAACCCCTGGGACGCCGGCCTGTCCTTCACGGGCCTGCCGATCGAGGAGGGCGAGAACTACGTCCTCACGCTGACCGGCCGCACCGAGCCCGCCACCCCGGTGCGCGTCATCGTCGGCGAGGGCGGCGGCGACTACCGGATGGTGCTGGAGCAGTCCGCCGCGCCGCTGGGCGTCGAGCGGACGACCCTGACGTACCCGTTCACCGCGGGGCTGGCCTTCCCGGCCGACGGCGCGGCGCCCGGCCAGGTCGCCATCCACCTCGGCAAGACCGCCGCCTACACGTTCTGCCTCTCGGAGGTCTCGTTGACCACGTCCGCCACCCCGCCGCCCCCGTACGAGCCGGACACCGGCCCGCGGGTGCGGGTCAACCAGGTGGGCTACCTGCCGCACGCCCCGAAGCGCGCGACGCTCGTCACCGACGACCCCTACGCCGTGGCGTGGCAGCTGCTCGACGCGGACGGCGAGGAGCTCGCCTCCGGCCGGTCCCAGCCCGTCGGGGCCGACGCGTCCTCCGGGCAGGACGTGCACGTCATCGACTTCTCCGACGTCCGGTCCACCGGCACGGGGCTCACGCTCGTCGCCGACGGCGAGACCAGCCACCCGTTCGCGATCGCCGAGGACCTCTACGCGCAGCTGCGCTACGACGCCCTCAACTACTTCTACCTCGCGCGCTCCGGGATCGACATCGAGGCGTCGATCGTCGGCGAGGAGTACGCCCGCGTCGCCGGGCACGTCGGCGTGGCTCCCAACCAGGGGGACACCGACGTGCCGTGCATCGGCCCGCGTGCCTACTACGACGGCTGGACGTGCGACTACACGCTCGACGTCACCGGAGGGTGGTACGACGCCGGCGACCACGGCAAGTACGTCGTCAACGGCGGCATCGCCGTGGCCCAGCTGCTCGCGACCTACGAGCGCACGCTGACGACTCCCGGCGCGCGCGCCGGCGCGCTCGACGACGGCACGCTCGACCTGCCCGAGCACGGCAACGGGGTCCCGGACGTGCTGGACGAGGCGCGCTGGGAGCTCGAGTGGATGCTCAAGATGGTGGTCCCGTCCGGGGAGTACGCCGGGATGGTGCACCACAAGATCCACGACGAGGGGTGGACCGGTCTGCCCCTCGCACCCGCGGCGGACCCGCAGGCGCGGTCGCTGCACCGGCCCTCCACCGCGGCGACGCTGAACCTGGCGGCCGTCGCCGCCCAGGGCGCCCGGCTGTTCGCCGACCACGACGAGGAGTTCGCCGCGCAGCTGCTGGCGACCGCCCGCAGCACGTACGACGCGGCGCTCGCGCACCCCGCGGTCTACGCCCCGGCAGCGGCGGGCGCCGACGGTGGCGGACCGTACGACGACTCCGACGTGACCGACGAGTTCTACTGGGCGGCCGCGGAGCTGTACGTCTCCACCGGTGAGGACCGGTACGCGGCGGACGTCGTCGCGAGCCCGCACCACACGGGCGACGTGTTCGGGCCCGGCGGGTTCAGCTGGGGCGCCACCGCGGCGCTCGGTCGTCTGACGCTCGCGACCGTGCCGAACGGGCTGCCCGACCGTGCCGAGGTGCGCGCGTCGGTCGTCGCCGGCGCCGACGCGTACCTGGCCGCGCAGGCGGAGCAGCCCTGGGGCTCGGTGTACTCGCCCACGGGGGGCGTGTACGACTGGGGCTCCAACTCGTCGGTCACCAACATCCTCGTGGTGATCGCGACGGCGTACGACCTCACGGGCGAGGAGCAGTACCTGAGCGGCACCCTCGAGGGCCTGGACTACCTGTTCGGGCGCAACGCCCTCAACCTGTCGTACGTCACGGGGTGGGGCACGGTCTCGTCGCAGAACCAGCACTCGCGCTGGTTCGCGGCGCAGCTCGACCCGTCGCTCCCGCACCCGCCGAGGGGCTCGCTGGCGGGCGGGCCGAACTCGATCCGCGGCACGTGGGACCCGACGATGCAGGCCACGCTGCCCGAGGACTGCGCACCGGCCACCTGCTACCTCGACGAGATCAGCTCGTGGGCGTCGAACGAGATCACGATCAACTGGAACTCGTCGCTGTCCTGGGTCGCCTCGTTCGCGGCCGACCAGGGCGACGGTGCCGTCGCGGCCGTCGCGCCGGTGGTCTCGACGCAGCCGGTGGACGTGACCGTGGCCCTCGGGTCGACCGCGACGTTCACGGCCGCCGCCACGGGCGTCCCCGCGCCGCAGGTGCGGTGGCAGGTGCGCACCGGCGCGACCTGGCGCGACGTCCCGGGGGCGACGTCCCCGACGCTCGAGGTCGTCGCGACGGCCGCGAACGCCGGGTCGCAGTACCGGGCGGTGTTCACCAACGCGTCCGGGACGGCGACCAGCGCCACGGCGCGCCTGCTGGTGGAGCACCAGGCGCCCGTGGTCGTGAAGCACCCGGTCGACACCTCGGGGCGCATGGGCACCTTCGTGTCGTTCACCGCGGCCGCGTCCGGGCACCCGGCGCCGTCGGTCCGCTGGCAGGTGCGCTGGGGCGGTGGGCCGTGGATCAGCGTGCCCTTCGCCACGAGCACGACGTTGCGGGTGTTGGTGACCCCGCTGGCGTACGGCACGCAGTACCGCGCGGTCTTCACCAACCCGGGGGGCACGGTCGCCACGGCCGGTGCGCACCTGACGCCACGGTTCGGCCGCTGACGCGCACCGCCCGTCCCCGCGTCGCCAACGGCGCCGGGGGCGGGCGGTGCCGTGCGTCGGCCCGCGGCGTGGCAGGCTTGTCCGCCGGGCCCCGCGACGGGCGGGCCGACGGGGACGGGAGCGGGTGTGCAGGTCTGGACCGACGTGTCGCAGGTGCCGGCGGGGTGGGGGCCGTCGGTGGTGACGCTCGGCAACTTCGACGGCGTGCACCGCGGGCACGTCGCGGTGCTGACCCGCATGGTCGAGGACGCGCGGGCCGTCGGGGCACGGGCCGTGGCGGTCACCTTCACGCCCCACCCCGCCCAGGTCCACCGGCCCGACGCCGCCCCGCCGCTGCTGCTCGGCGACGCCGACCGGATCGAGATGCTCGCGGCCACGGGTCTGGACGCGGTGCTGCTCGTCACGTACACGCTGGAGTTCGCGCGGCAGAGCCCGCAGGAGTTCGTCCAGCGGTACCTGGTGGGGGCGCTGGCCGCGCGCACGGTCGTGGTGGGGCGCGACGTGCGCTTCGGCTGGCAGAACTCCGGCGACCTGGCGACGATGCGCGAGCTGGGGGAGCGGCACGGGTTCGACGTCGACGACATCGAGGACGTGCGCCCCGGTGGGGAGCCCGACGCCCCGGCGGGGCGCCGCTGGTCCTCGACCTGGGTGCGTGAGCTGCTCGCGCTCGGGGACGTGCGGGCTGCGGCGGACGTGCTCGGCCGCGCCCACCGCGTCCGCGGTGTCGTCGTCCACGGCGACGCCCGGGGGCGTGCGCTCGGGTACCCGACCGCGAACCTGGGCGGGACGACCGGCATGGTGCCCGCCGACGGCGTCTACGCCGGCTGGCTGCGCCGCGCCGACCGGCGGCCGGACGGGGCACCGGTCGAGGAGGGCGACCGGGTGCTGCCGGCGGCCGTGTCGATCGGCACGAACCCGACGTTCGGAGGGCGGGACCGGCGGGTCGAGGCGTACGTGCTGGACCGCACCGACCTCGACCTCTACGACGAGGAGGTCGTCCTCGAGCTGGTGGAGCGGCTGCGTCCGACGCTCCGGTTCGACGCCGTCGACGAGCTCCTGACGCAGATGGCGTCGGACGTCGCCGAGGTGCGGCGGGTGCTCGGGAGCGCCGGGCCCGAGGAGCCTGCGGGTCCGTGACGAGCTCAGCGCCCGGCACTGGTAGTCTGGTGGACGCCGTACGACCGGCCGCGGACCGAGAGAGCCCGGGTGGACATGCCCCGGCGCACCGCGCAACGAGAAACCTGAGGAGCACCGTGTCGCTCGACACTGCCACGAAGCAGTCCATCATGGCCGAGTACGCCACCCACGAGGGCGACACCGGCTCGCCCGAGGTGCAGATCGCGGTCCTGACCCAGCGGATCAAGGACCTGACCGAGCACCTCAAGGAGCACAAGCACGACCACCACAGCCGCCGCGGGCTGCTCCTGCTCGTCGGGCGCCGTCGCCGGCTGCTCGGCTACCTGCAGAAGGTCGACATCAACCGCTACCGCGCGCTCATCGAGCGCCTCGGCCTGCGCCGCTGAACGACCCGCACCAGCCCGGACCTCCTCGGTCCGGGCTGGTCCTGCGTCGGGCCCGGTCCGGCTCGACGGACCGACGCGGGACCGCACGACCGCACCACCTGCACGACCAGCACAACCACCGCGCCGACCCCGCTCGTCCGGTCCTCGGTAGTGGCTCCCGGAACACGTGTCCGGGTACCACGGTCGAAGACCGCCGCGGGGCAGGGCGGCGCCTTCGAGAACAAGGAGGGCACCCGTGGAGGGTCCCGAGATCCAGTTCGCCGAGGCCACGATCGACAACGGTCGCTTCGGCACCCGCACCGTCCGCTTCGAGACCGGCCGCCTGGCCAAGCAGGCCGCCGGCGCAGCCGTCGCCTACCTGGACGACGACACGATGCTCCTGTCGGCCACGACGGCCGGCAAGCACCCGCGTGAGGGCTTCGACTTCTTCCCCCTGACGGTCGACGTCGAGGAGCGGCAGTACGCCGCCGGCAAGATCCCCGGCTCGTTCTTCCGTCGCGAGGGCCGCCCCTCGACCGAGGCGATCCTGGCGTGCCGCCTGATCGACCGCCCGCTGCGTCCCCTGTTCGTCAAGGGCCTGCGCAACGAGGTGCAGGTCGTCGTCACGGTCCTGTCGATCAACCCCGACGACTCGTACGACGTCCTGGCCATCAACGCGGCGTCGATGTCGACGCAGCTGTCCGGCCTGCCGTTCTCCGGCCCGGTCGCGGCCACGCGCCTGTCGCTCGTCGACGGCCAGTGGGTCGCGTTCCCGCGCTACTCCGAGCGCGAGCGCTCGACGTTCGACATCGTCGTCGCCGGCCGCGTCGTCGGTGACGACGTCGCGATCGCGATGATCGAGGCCGACGCCCCCGAGGGCGCGTGGAACCTCATCCACGGCGGCGGCGGCACCGCGCCGACCGAGGAGATCGTCACGCAGGGCATCGAGGCCGCCAAGCCGTCGATCCGCGCCCTGGTCGAGGCCCAGCAGCAGCTGGCCGCCTCGAGCGCCAAGGAGACGCGGGACTTCCCGACGTTCCCCGACTACCAGCCCGACGTGCTCGCCGCGGTCGAGCAGGCCGCCACCGCGCGCCTGTCGGACGCGCTGTCGATCGCCGACAAGCAGCAGCGCGAGGCGCGCCTCGACGAGATCAAGGGCGAGGTCCAGACCGAGCTCGCCGGTCAGTTCGAGGGTCGCGAGAAGGAGATCTCCGGCGCGTACCGCTCCGTGCAGAAGACCCTCATCCGCCAGCGGATCCTCACCGACGGCTTCCGCATCGACGGCCGTGGCCTGCGGGACATCCGCACCCTCTCGGCCGAGGTCGAGGTCCTGCCCCGGACGCACGGCTCGGCGCTGTTCGAGCGCGGCGAGACGCAGATCCTCGGCGTCACGACGCTGAACATGCTGCGCATGGAGCAGCAGATCGACTCGCTGTCGCCCGAGACGCGCAAGCGGTACATGCACCACTACAACTTCCCGCCGTTCTCCACCGGCGAGACGGGGCGCGTCGGCTCGCCGAAGCGTCGCGAGATCGGTCACGGCGCGCTCGCCGAGCGCGCGATCGTCCCGGTGCTGCCGGCCCGCGAGGACTTCCCCTACGCGATCCGTCAGGTCTCCGAGGCGCTGGGCTCCAACGGCTCGACCTCCATGGGCTCGGTCTGCGCCGCGACGCTGTCGCTGCTCAACGCCGGTGTCCCGCTGCGCGCGCCCGTCGCGGGCATCGCCATGGGCCTGGTCTCCGACACCGTCGACGGTGAGACCCGCTACGCGGCCCTCACGGACATCCTCGGGGCCGAGGACGCCTTCGGTGACATGGACTTCAAGGTCGCCGGCACGCGGGAGTTCGTCACCGCGATCCAGCTCGACACCAAGCTCGACGGCATCCCGGCGTCGGTCCTGGCCGGCGCGCTGACGCAGGCGAAGGAGGCTCGCCTGGCGATCCTCGACGTCATCGGCGAGGCCATCGACGTCCCGGACGAGATGAGCCCGTTCGCCCCGCGCGTCATCTCGGTGAAGGTCCCGGTCGACAAGATCGGCGAGGTCATCGGCCCGAAGGGCAAGATGATCAACCAGATCCAGGAGGAGACCGGCGCCGACATCTCCATCGAGGACGACGGCACGGTCTACATCGGCGCCACCGACGGACCGTCGGCGGAGGCCGCACGGGCCGCGATCAACGCGATCGCGAACCCGCACATGCCCGAGATCGGCGAGCGGTTCGTCGGGACCGTGGTGAAGACCACGACCTTCGGCGCGTTCATCTCGCTGTCGCCGGGCAAGGACGGTCTGCTGCACATCTCGCAGATCCGCAAGCTCGTCGGTGGCAAGCGCGTCGAGAACGTCGAGGACGTCCTGGCCATCGGCCAGAAGGTCCAGGTCGAGATCGGCGAGATCGACCCGCGCGGCAAGCTGTCGCTGCACGCGGTCCTCGACGAGGCGCAGGGCGAGGGCGAGCCGGCCGTCGAGCCGGCGACGACCGACGCCTGACGTGCCGCAGATCCTCCCGCTCGTCGCGCCCGGCTCACCGGGCGCCGAGCTCGTCGTCGGGCAGGACGGTGCCGCCGTACGGCGCACCGTCCTGCCCGGCGGCGTCCGGGTCCTGACCGAGCACATGCCCGGCCTGCGCTCCGCCACCGTCGGGGCGTGGGTCGGGGTCGGATCGCGGGACGAGACGTCGGGCCACTTCGGCTCGACGCACTTCCTCGAGCACCTGCTGTTCAAGGGCACCGCGCGCCGCTCCGCCATGGACATCGCGGAGGCGTTCGACGCCGTCGGCGGTGAGGCGAACGCCGCCACCGGCAAGGAGCACACCTGCTACTACGCACGGGTGCTCGACACCGACGTGCCCATGGCCGTCGACGTCATCGCCGACATGGTGACGTCCGCCCGCCTCGACGGCGACGAGCTCGAGACCGAGCGCGGCGTCATCCTCGAAGAGCTCGCCATGAACGACGACGACCCGTCGGACGTCGCGCACGAGCAGTTCGCCACGGCCGTGTTCGGCGACACCCCGCTCGGTCGGCCGATCGGCGGCACCCCGCACGCCATCCGGACGGTGCCCCGCGCCGCGGTGTGGGACCACTACCGCGAGCACTACCGCCCCGAGACCCTCGTCGTCACCGCGGCCGGGGGCGTCGACCACGACGCGCTGTGCGCCCAGGTCGAGGCGGCGCTCGCGGCCGGCGGCTGGGACCTGGCGCCGGGCGCGGTCCCTGCAGCGCGCCGTGCCGCGGGTGTGCCCGGACCCGCCGCGGCGGGCGTCGAGCTCACGGTCCGCCGCTCCACCGAGCAGGCCAACGTCATCGTCGGCGGCACCTGCCTGAACGCCACCGACGATCGGCGGTTCGTGCTGTCGGTGCTCAACGCCGCCCTCGGCGGCGGCATGTCGTCGCGGCTGTTCCAGGAGATCCGCGAGAAGCGCGGGCTGGCGTACTCCACCTACTCCTTCGCGAGCGCGCACGCCGAGACCGGCCTGTTCGGTCTGTACGCCGGGTGCACCCCCGCAAGGGTCGACGAGGTCACCGCCCTCATGGTCGTCGAGCTCGAGCGCATGGCCGACGAGCCGATGGGCGCGGCCGAGCTCTCCCGCAGCATCGGCCAGCTCTGCGGCGGGCTCGTGCTCGGCATGGAGGACACCGGGTCGCGGATGAGCCGGCTCGGCAAGGCCGAGCTCGTGCACGGGCAGCTGCTCGACGTCGACGAGTCGCTCGCCCGGATCCGGGCGGTCACGGCGGGCGAGGTCCAGGAGCTCGCGGCCGAGCTCGCCGCAGCGCCGCGCAGCGTCGTGCGCGTCGGGCCCTTCGGGGACTGACCGGCCCCACTGACGCCTTGTCGGCGGCATGATGAGGCATGGCCGTCGCCGTGGACTCGTACCGTCGCCTTCCCGTTCCCGCCGGGCTGCACGGCATCGCCGAGCACGCGTGGGTCGCGAGACACGACGGCGGGCGGCAGCACACCGAGGTGCTGCTGCCCGACGGGCGCGGTCTGCTGCAGATCGTGCGCGGCACGGGCGGTCGGCTCGTCGACCCGCTCACGGGGGTGGTCACCCCCGACCGCGACGGGCTGCGCAGCGCGTGGACGCGGGCGGTGATCGCCGAGCAGACGGGCCCCGTGGCGCGCCTGGGGGTGCAGCTGCACCCGCTGGGGCCCGCGCGGCTGCGCGCCGAGCGGCCCGTGGCCGACACCTGGCTGCCGGTCGAAGAGGTCCTCGACGCGGCGACCGTCGCGCGCGCAGGTGAGCTCCTGGAGGCCGGTGGCGACGACGAGGCCGTGGGCGTCGTGCTCGACGCGCTCGCGGCGCTGCCGCGGCGGACGGGTGCGGACCTCGACCACCTTGAGGACGCCCTGCGGTTCATCGACGAGCGGCACGGTCTGGTCCGCCAGCTCGACGTGGCACGCGACGTCGCGACGAGCCTGGGTGAGCTGCACCGCTGGTGCACGCACCTGCTCGGCATGACGCCCGCGCAGTACCTGTCCGCGGTGCGGTTCGCGACGTTCGTGCGCGAGTCGGTCGGGTCCGGCCCGGTCGACGCCGCCGCCACGACCGCCGTCGTCGAGTGGTTCGTCGAGGCCGGCTACCCGCCGCGGGAGGTGGAGCGGTTCACCGGCCTGCCGCCGGTCGAGCTGCGGCGGCTCGCGGAGCACCTGGCGCAGCGCGTCGCCGCGTCCCCCGGCCGCTGAAGCGCGGGCCCGGCGGACGCGCCGGGTCGCGGCGCGGTGCGGCGGCTAGGGTGGCGTGCCGTGAGCGAAACGATCCGCGTGGCCGTGCTGGGAGCGTCCGGGCGCATGGGAGCGACCACCGTGCGCGCCGTGCAGGAGGCCGACGGGCTGGAGCTGGTGGCCGCGCTGGACGCGGGTGACGACCTGCGCACCGTGGTGGCCGAGGGCGCGCACGTCGCCGTCGACTTCACCGTGCCGTCGGTGACGGAGCAGAACGTGCACCTCCTCGTCGACGCGGGCGTGCACGCGGTCGTCGGCACGACGGGGTGGGACGACGCGTCGCTCGGCCGTGTCCGTGACCACCTCGGGCGGGCGCCCGGGGTGGGTGTCGTGGTGGCCCCGAACTTCGCCCTCGGCGCGGTCCTGGCGATGTCGTTCGCGCGGCAGGCCGCCCGCTGGTTCGAGTCCGCGGAGGTCGTCGAGCTGCACCACCCCGACAAGGTCGACGCGCCGTCGGGCACCGCACGGCACACCGCGCAGGGCATCGCGGCCGCCCGCGCCGCGGCCGGGCTGGGGGCGATGCCCGACGCGACGTCGCAGACCCTGGACGGCGCGCGCGGCGCCGACGTCGACGGGGTGCGCGTGCACGCGGTGCGACTACGTGGCCTGGTCGCGCACGAGGAGATCCTGCTGGGCAACCCGGGCGAGATGCTCACGATCCGTCACGACTCGTTCGACCGCACGAGCTTCATGCCCGGCGTGCTGCTCGCGGTGCGCCGGGTGGGGGAGCGCCCCGGGCTGACGGTCGGGCTCGAGCACCTGCTGGACCTGCCCGCATGAGCGAGCACCCCCCGGCCCGGCGCCGGCGCACGGGGCTCGCTGCTGCCGTGGGGCTCACGGCGCTGCTGGGCATCTACGTGTGGCTCGTCGCGCTGCGCGCGGTGCAGCTCGTCGCGACCGGTCGGGCCGTGGGGATCGTGCTCGGCGTCGCCCTGCTCGTCGCGCCGCTGCTCGTGCTCGGCCTCATCGTTCGGGAGTGGCTGCTGGCGCTCGACGTGCAGCGCATGGCCGACACGCTGGCCACCGCCGGGCAGCTGCCCGTGGACGACCTGCCGCGCTCGGCCAGCGGTCGGGTCGACCGGGCGGCGGCGCGGGAGGCGTTCGGGCCGTACCGCGACCAGGTGCAGGCCGACCCGGGGGACTGGCGCGGCTGGTACCTCCTGGGGTTCGCGTACGACGCGGCCGGTGACCGGTCGCGGGCGCGGGCCGCGCTGCGCACGGCGAGCCGGCTGCACCGGGGCAAGGGCGCGCCCGGCGACCTGCCCTGAGGCGGCCCGGGCGCGCGGCGCGACTCAGATCGCCGCGTACCACCGGTGCTCGGCCACGACGTGCGCCTCCTCGTCGGGCCCCGGACCGGTCGCCAGGCGCCGGGTGCGCCCGTCGGGGCCCAGGCCCGTGCCGGACAGGAACCGCTCGCGGGCGGCGTCGCCCTCGACGACCCAGGTCTGCACCTGGTCGGCGCCGTCGGCGCGCAGCAGGTCGACCGCAGCCGCGAGCAGGCGCGAGCCGTGCCCGGAGCGCTGGTCCGGCGGGTCGACCTCGAGGGCGAGGACCACGCCGCCGGGCGCCTGCATCGGGTCCGGCGGTGCGACCGGTGCGACCGAGGCGACGCCGACGACCCGCGGCCCGTCGCACGCGACCAGCACGTGGTAGCCGGGCCCGGGAGGCGTGGTCACCGCCTGGCGCCACTGGGCGACGAACGCCTGCTCGTCGAGCGAGTCGAGCACGACCTCGCCGAGCACGTCGGCGTGGGCCGTGCGCCACGCGGCGAGCTGGATGGCGGCGATGCGGGTCTCGTCGCCCGGCACGGCGGGACGGACGGACACGTCGGCGGTGGGCGGCACCCCGCGAGCCTAACCCGCAGGTGCGGACGGCAGACTGGCACGGTGACCGAGCCCTCCTGCGCCGACCTCGCCGACCGCTTCGATGCCTACGGCCCGGCGACGGCGACGCCCGGGCACCTGCGCGCCCTGACCGGCGCCGACCTCGAGGCTCGCGGCCGGGCGGTGCGGCACCTGTGGTCGGCGGTCCTGCACCAGGGGACGCCGGCCACGGTCACGCCTGGAGCCGTCCGGTACCTGCTCGCGGTGCTGCCCGACCTGTGGGTCGACCGGGCGACCGCGCTCGAGGTGCTCGCTCTGCTCGAGCTGGTCGCGCGGGAGGGGACCGTGCCGCACGAGCCGCGCTCCGCCCTGGAGGCGTCGGTGGCCGCCCACCCCGACGCCGAGGACGTGCTGCGTGCCTTGACCGCGGCGGGGCGGGAGGACGACTTCTACGACTCGCCGGAGCTCACGGGCGCCCTGCTGGCCCGGGCGGCGCTGGGGTGCCGCGACGTGCAGGCCGACGTGGTCATGGCGCTCGACGCGCTGCCGGCGGTGGCGGACGAGCGCGAGGAGGCGGTCCGGCGGGCGAGGGCCGCGGCTGCTCGGGTGGTCGGCGCGTCACGCGGCGACGGCTGACACCCGAGGTCCGGCGCGGTCAGGGCATCCCGAGCAGCCGCAGGCCGGCGGCCGTGGCCGCGGCCAGGACGACGACCACGACGAACGGCGCCCGCAGCGCCAGCGCCACGGCCGCGACGGCCAGCGCGGGCAGGCGCGCGTCGAGGACGACCTGGCCGCTGCTCGTCGCGGTCTGCACCGCGACGAGTGCGGACAGCAGCGCGACGGTGACGAGCGCGGCGACCCGGGCCACCCGGGGCCGCGCGAGCCAGTGCTCGGGCAGCACGTGCCCCGCGAGCTTGATGGCGAGGCAGGCCAGCCCGGCGAGCAGGACCGCACCCCACAGGGCCGTCATGCCGGCACCTCGGGCGCGGGCCGGGGCGGGACCGCGACGCCGACGACGACCGCGACGCACGCCGCCAGCAGCACCGGGATCCCGGCGGGCAGGACCGGCGTGGTGACCAGTGCGACCACGACGGCCGCCGCGGCCACGCCCTGCGCCGCACGTCCGGCCAGGCGGGGCCAGACGAGGGCGAGGAACGCGGCCGCCGCGGCCGCGTCGAGGCCGTAGGCACGCGGGTCGCCCAGGCGGTCACCGGCCAGCGCGCCCAGCAGCGTGAACGCGTTCCACAGCACGAGGACGCCGACGCCCGTCCACCAGAACCCGACGCGGGCGGCGGCCCGGGTGGGCTGCGCGGTCGCGACCGCGGTGGACTCGTCGATCGTGACGTGGGCGGCCGGGCCACGCCAGCGCCACGGCAGGTCCAGCAGCGGCGTGAGCTGCGCGCCGTACAACCCGTTGCGCGCGCCGAGCAGCGCGGCGGACGCGACGGCCGCCCCCGCGGCGCCGCCGGCGCCGATCACGCCGATGAACGCGAACTGCGACCCTCCGGAGAACATCAGCAGGCTCAGCGCCATCGTCTGGGGGACCGTCAGCCCGGCGGCGACCGACAGCGCGCCGAACGACACGCCGTACAGGCCCGTGGCCACGGACACCGAGACCGCCTGCCGGCGAGCGGCGGTGGCGGGGTCGTGCGGCGTCACGGCGTCACTGTCGCACACGCACCCGGGCTCGACGCCCCCGCGGTGCGGCCCGTGCCACGGGCTGCCCTCAGAGCGCGACGTACACGGGCTCGAGGTACTCCTCGAGCCCCAGCTCCCCGCCCTCGCGTCCCAGCCCGGACGTCTTGAGGCCGCCGAACGGCGCGCTCGCGTCGGACACCATGCCGCGGTTGATGCCGATCATGCCGGCCTCGAGCTCCTCGGCCAGCCGCATCACCCGGCCCACGTCCCGCGTGTACGCGTAGGAGACCAGGCCGAACGGGGTGCCGTTGGCCAGCCGCAGCGCCTCGTCCTCGTCGTCGAAGGTCACGACGGGTGCCACGGGCCCGAACGTCTCCTCGGTGACGACCCGGGCGTCGGGGGACACCTCCGTCAGGACGGTCGGCCGGAAGAAGTACCCGTCGCGGTCGGGCGCGTCGCCGCCCGTGCGGACGCGCGCGCCACCGTCGGTCGCCTGCGCGACGACCTCGGCCACGCGCTCGACCGCCGAGCGCTGGATGAGGGGGCCGACCGTGACGCCGTCGTCGGCCCCGTGACCCAGCACGAGGTCGGCGAACGCCGTGGTCAGCCGCCGGGCGAACTCGTCGGCGACCGACGCGTGCACGAGGAACCGGTTGGCAGCGACGCACGTCTGGCCGGAGTTGCGCATCTTCGCCTGCACCGCGCCCTCGACCGCGGCATCGAGGTCGGCGTCCTCGAAGACGAGGAACGGCGCGTTGCCGCCGAGCTCCATCGACGTGCGCAGGACCGAGGGGGCGGCTGCCGCCAGGAGCGTCGCACCGACCTCGGTCGACCCCGTGAACGACAGCTTGCGCAGGCGCGGGTCGGCCAGCAGCGGCTCGCTGACGCGCCGCGCGGACGACGTCGGCACGACGTTGACCACCCCCGTCGGCAGGTCGCGCGCGGCGAGCTCCGCGCGGATGATCTCGGCGACGTACAGCGTGGTCAGCGGCGTCAGCTGCGCGGGCTTGACGACGCACGTGCACCCCGCCGCCAGCGCGGGGGCCACCTTGCGGGCGATCATCGCGACCGGGAAGTTCCACGGGGAGATGAGCAGCGCCGGCCCCACCGGGCGCCGCAGCACCAGCTGGTGGTGCGTGCCGGCCGGAGCGCGCCGTGCGAGGCCGTCGACCCGCACGGCCTGCTCCCCGTACCAGCGGACGTACTCGGCGGCGTAGGCCACCTCGGCCCGTGCCTCGGCGAGCGGCTTGCCGCCCTCGGCGGTGACGAGCGCCGCGATGTCCTGCGCCCGCGCCCTCATCGCCTCGTCGACGGCGCGCAGCAGGTCCGCCCGGACGCGTGGCGACGTCCGACGCCAGGGACCGGCCGCGTCGGCCGCGGCGTCGAGCGCCTCGCGGGCGTCGTCCTCGTCGCCGTCGGCGACCTCGACGAGCGTGCGCGCGGTGCCCGGGTCCTCGACCTCGAACGTCGCGCCCGAGCGTGCGGGACGCCAGCGCCCGTCGACGAGCACGCCCGTGGGCAGGTGGGCGGCGAGGGCGGGGGGCAGCGGGCGGCTCATGCGTGCCATCCTGCCGTCGCGCCTACGATGTCGCCATGACGCAGCCGGCACCGGGATCGAGCGACCTCACGACCGACGTCCCGACGCCGTACGAGGACCTGCTGCGGCTCGTGCTGGCGACCGGGACACCCAAGGCGGACCGCACCGGGACGGGCACCCGCTCGGTCTTCGGGCACCAGCTGCGCTACGACCTGCGCGCGGGGTTCCCGCTGGTCACGACGAAGCGCGTGTTCTTCCGTGGGGTCGCCGAGGAGCTCTTCTGGTTCCTGCGCGGGGAGTCCAACATCGCGTCGCTCGTTGACCGCGGCGTGCACATCTGGGACGAGTGGGCCGACGACGAGGGCGAGCTCGGTCCGGTCTACGGCGTGCAGTGGCGCTCGTGGCCGACGCCCGACGGCGGGCACGTCGACCAGCTCGCGCGGCTGCTCGACGAGCTGCGCCGCGACCCGGACTCACGTCGCCACGTGGTCTCGGCGTGGAACGTGGCGGCGCTGGACGACATGGCGCTGGTCCCGTGCCACGCGTTCTTCCAGCTGTACGTCAGCGACGGACGGCTCTCGCTGCAGGTGTACCAGCGCTCGGCCGACCTGTTCCTCGGGGTGCCGTTCAACCTCGCGTCGTACGCGCTGCTCACGCACATGATCGCGCAGCAGGTCGGCCTCGAGGTGGGCGACCTGGTGTGGACCGGTGGCGACTGCCACGTCTACGACAACCACGTGGAGCAGGTCCGCGAGCAGCTGTCACGCCGCCCGTACCCGTACCCGACGCTGCAGCTGCGCCAGGCGCCGTCCCTGTTCTCCTACACGTGGGACGACGTCGCCGTCGAGGGGTACCGGCACCACCCGACGATCGCCGCGCCCGTGGCGGTCTGACACGGTGATCGGCCTGGTCTGGGCGCAGACGCCCGACGGCGTGATCGGCGATGCCGGCACCATCCCGTGGCACGTGCCCGAGGACCTGGCGCACTTCCGCGAGCTGACGACCGGCGGCACCGTCGTCATGGGGCGGGCGACGTGGCAGTCGCTGCCCGAGCGCTTCCGGCCGCTGCCGGGCCGGCGCAACGTGGTGCTGTCCCGCGACCCCGGGTTCCGTGCGCCGGGCGCCGAGGTCGTCCACGGCCTCGACGAGGCGCTGGCGGCGGACCACGACGTCTGGGTCATCGGTGGTGGCGCGGTGTACGCGGCCACGATCGACCACGCGGAACGCGTCGAGGTCACGGTCGTCGACCTCGACGTGCCCGGCGACACCCGGGCACCGGCGATCGGCGCCGGGTGGCGGCTCGCGTCGGGCGGCGAGGGCGCACCCTGGCGCGTCTCGCGCACCGGGACGCGGTACCGGTTCGACTCCTGGCGCCGCTGAGCAGGCCGTCGCGGAGGCGGAAGGCCCGGACGCGGACCACCCTCCGGGCGGTACCGTGTGGCCATGTCTGCCGTGACGTCCGCCACCCACCCGTTCGGGTCGCTGCTCTCCGCCATGGTCACCCCGATGACCCGCGACGGCGCGGTCGACCTCGAGGCCACGGCACGGCTCGCCCGGCACCTCGTCGACGCCGGCCACGACGGCCTGGTCGTCAACGGCACCACCGGCGAGGCGCCCACGACGCACGCACCCGAGAAGGCCGAGATCGTGCGCGTCGTCGTCGAGGCGGTCGGCGACCGGGCCGTCGTCGTCGCGGGCGCCGGCTCGAACGACACCGCGCACGCCGTGCGCATGGCCGAGCAGGCCGCCGAGGCCGGGGCCCACGGGCTGCTCGTGGTGACGCCCTACTACTCGCGTCCGGCGCCCGACGGCATCGTCGCGCACGTCCACGCGGTCGCCGCCGCGACCGACCTGCCGATCATGCTCTACGACGTCCCCGGCCGGGCGGGCGTCCGCCTGACGGCGGCGACGATCGACGCGCTCGCGGCGCACGACCGCGTCGTCGCCATGAAGGACGCGACGGGCGACGTCGTGGCCGCCGCGGAGTCGGTCGTCCGCACGGGCCTGGCCTGGTACAGCGGCGACGACGGGCTCGCGCTGGCCTTCCTCGCCCACGGTGCCGTCGGTCTCGTCGGGGTCGCGACGCAGGCCGCGCCCGAGGGCTTCGCCCGCCTGTTCGCCGCCTGGCGCGACGGCGACGCCGCGACCGCCCTCGACGTGTACCGCTCGCTGCTGCCCGTGGTGACGGCCCTCAACGGCGCCGGTTTCCAGGCGGCCGCCGCGAAGGCGGCGCTCGTCGAGCTCGGCGTCCTGGGCAGCAGCGCCATGCGCCTGCCCCTGGTCCCCTTCACCGACGACGAGGTCGCGGGTGTGCGCGCCGCCCTGGCCGCGGCCGGGCTGCTCGGCGTCGTCCCGGGTGCCGAGCGCGTGTGACGCCGCGGGCACCCACCGATCCCTCAGGAGCTCCATGAGTCACCCGCACCCCGATCTGACGCTGCCCCCGCCGCTGCAGGACGGAGCCCTGCGGATCGTCCCGCTGGGCGGGCTGGGCGAGGTCGGCCGGAACATGGCCGTCCTCGAGCACGCGGGTCGTCTGCTGGTCATCGACTGCGGGGTGCTCTTCCCCGAGGACCACCAGCCGGGCGTCGACCTGATCCTCCCGGACTTCGCCTACATCGCCGACCGCCTCGACGACATCGACGCGATCGTGCTCACGCACGGCCACGAGGACCACATCGGCGCGGTCCCGTACCTGCTGCGCCTGCGGCGCGACATCCCGCTCGTCGGCTCGCAGCTGACCCTGGCGTTCGTCGAGGCCAAGCTCAAGGAGCACCGGATCGCCCCCACCACCCTGACGGTGCGCGAGGGGCAGGTCGAGCAGCTCGGTGCCTTCGAGTGCGAGTTCGTCGCGGTCAACCACTCCATCCCGGACGCGCTCGCGGTCGCCGTCCGCACGGCCGCCGGCACGGTCCTGCACACCGGCGACTTCAAGATGGACCAGCTCCCGCTCGACGGCCGCATCACGGACCTGCGGGCGTTCGCGCGGCTCGGTGAGCGGGGCGTCGACCTGTTCATGGTGGACTCCACGAACGCCGAGGTCCCGGGGTTCGTGACCCCCGAGCGGGAGATCGGCCCCGTGCTCGACCAGGTGGTCGCGGAGTCGACGGGGCGGGTCGTGGTGGCCTCGTTCGCCTCGCACGTGCACCGCGTCCAGCAGGTCATCGACGCCGCGGTCGCCAACGAGCGCAAGGTCGCGCTGGTCGGCCGGTCGATGGTCCGCAACATGGGCATCGCGGCCGAGCTCGGGTACCTGCGCGTGCCCGACGGGGTGCTCGTGGACCTCAAGCAGCTGGAGAGCATGCCCGACGACCGGGTGGTGCTCATGTGCACCGGCTCGCAGGGGGAGCCGATGGCGGCGCTGTCGCGCATCGCGAACGGCGACCACAAGGTCGCCGTCGGACCGGGGGACACGGTCGTGCTCGCGTCCAGCCTGATCCCCGGCAACGAGAACGCGGTCTTCCGGGTCATCAACGGCCTCATGCGGCTGGGCGCGCGGGTCGTGCACTCCGGCAACGCGAAGGTCCACGTGTCCGGGCACGCCAGCGCCGGTGAGCTGCTCTACTGCTACAACATCCTGCGTCCGCGCAACGTCATGCCCGTCCACGGGGAGGTCCGTCACCTCGTGGCGAACGCGGCGCTCGCGGTCCGGACCGGTGTGCCGGCGGACCGCGTCGTCCTGGCGGAGGACGGGGTCGTCGTCGACCTCGTCGACGGGCAGGCCCGGGTGGTCGGCGCCGTGCCCTGCGGGTACGTGTACGTGGACGGGTCGAGCGTCGGGGAGCTGACGGAGGCCGAGCTCAAGGACCGCCGGATCCTGGGGGACGAGGGCTTCGTGTCGATCTTCGCGGTCGTGTCCTCGGGCGACGGCAAGGTGCTCGCCGGCCCGCAGATCCACGCGCGCGGCGTCGCGGAGCAGGACGACGTCTTCGACGAGATCCTGCCGGTGCTGACCGCTGCCCTGGAGGACGCGGCGCGCACGGGCACGAGCGACACCCACCAGCTCCAGCAGGTGATGCGCCGCGTCGTGGGCCGCTGGGTGTCGAGCAGGCTGCGACGCCGCCCGATGATCATCCCCGTGGTCGTGGAGGCCTGAACCGGAGCGCGCCGGACGGTGCGGGCGCGCCGTCAGGGTGTGCGCAGTCCACGGAACTCCGCGAGCCGTGCGTGCTGGGCGTCGACCTGGGCGCGCAGCGTGGCGTCCCACCGCGTCCAGGGTGTGACGTCGAGCGCCAGCACCCCGCTGCGCGTGCGCGGTCGCCACGTGCCGACGATCTCGCCGTCGCGGAGCACCGCCCCGGGCCGGCCGAGCACGGGCCACAGCGAGCGGCGTGCGGCGGCGTCGGGCACGAGCAGCTCGCGGTCGCGCGCCTGGACGAACAGGTCGTAGGTGCCCAGCAGGCGGACCGGCGGCCGGTCGGACGGGTGCGCCGCGGCGCGCAGGGCGTCCACGTCCTCGTCGAGCACCTGGGCCGGGACGCCGTCGACGGTGACGTCCGTGACGTCCGACGGCCACCGGGACGTGACCTCGCGGACGGGGGCGTCGAGGTAGCCGGCGACGGCGGCGGGCGTGGTGGGCCCGAGCAGGTGCAGCGCCGACCGGACGACGTCGAGCGGTGCTCCCGGCGCGGCGGGCTCGGTGCGGCCCACCTGGGTGGACGGCCAGCGGGGGATGCGTCGCAGCACCGGGGGTGAGGTCGCCGCCTCGAGCTCGAGGCCGGCGTGCAGCGCCGCGAGCCGGAAGGTCTGCTCGTACATGTGGGTCGCACCGCAGGGTCGGCAGGCGCGCAGGTAGGCGTCGGGCATGGCCGCGGTCAGCGCTGCCGACACCTCACCCTTGACCGTCGGGCGCACGACGATCTCGCGCATCGCTCGTGCCACGGCGGCCAGGGCCTGGGTGGGGGCGATGCCGGCGGCCCGCAGCGGGCGTGCCGCGTCGAAGATGCGCCGTGCGGCGTCGGCGTCGGACCAGGGACGCAGGGCGCGCTCGACGTCGCGCAGGTCCGCGCGGCGGTAGGCGTGCGGCGCCCCCCGCAGCGTCCAGGCCAGGGCGAGGGTCGCGGGTCGGTCGGAGGCGACGACGGACGCACCGCGGTTGGCGAGCGCCCAGAGGGCGCCGTCGGTCCCGGTGTCCTGGACGCCGGCGTCGAGCACGGCGCTGTCGGTGACGTCGGTCACCGTCCCCGGGGCGCGATCGAGCTGCTGGGCCCGGGCGCGGTGCCGCAGGGCGGTGACGCGGTCGACCGCGATCGACGCGGTCGCCGTCCTCGGGTGGTCCATGCCCCGCATCGTGGCACCCACCTGCGACACCCGGGGCCGGCCGCTGGCCGGGTCGGCTCCGTGTCGCTCCGGAGAGCGACACGGACACGCACCAGCGACGTCCCGGGCCGTGGCGACGCTACCGTGAGGACCATGGCGACCCGTACGACTCCAGGCCCGGCGCGATCGACCCGCGCCTCCGGTGCGTCGTCCGGGTCCGCCAAGGGCTCGTCGTCGCGCGGCACCGCCAAGCCCGCGGCCCGCGGCGCGGCCGCACCGCGGCGCCCGGCGCTGCCGCTGCGGATCGTGCGGGGCATCTGGATGGGCGCCGCGCACCTCGTCGGGGGGACGGCCCGGCACGTCGGAGCAGGCGCGCGCGAGCTGGACCCGGCGCACCGGCGCGACGGGCTCGCGCTCACGCTCGTGGGCCTCGCGGTCGTCGTCGCCGCGCGCGAGTGGTGGGACCTGTCGGGGACGGCGGGCGACGTCATCCACAACGTCGTGGCGGGCACCTTCGGTGTCGTCGGTGTCGTGGTGCCGGTCGTGCTGCTCGGTCTCGGCGTCCGCCTCATGCGCCACCCGGACCGTGTGCAGGCCAACTCGCGCATCGGCATCGGGCTGACCGCGATCACGGTCGCCTCCTGCGGCATCGTGCACCTCACGCAGGGTCTGCCCCGCACCCAGGACATGGCCGCCGTGCGGGCGGCGGGGGGTGTGGTCGGCTTCCTGGTCGGGACCCCGCTGGCGACGCTGCTGACGACGGTCGTGGCGGGCGTGCTGCTGGCGATCCTCGCGTTCTTCGGCGTGCTGGTCGTGACCGCCACGCCCGTGCACCAGATCGGCCCGCGGCTCGCCGGCCTGTACCGCCGTCTGACGGGCCACCACGAGGAGCCCGTCGACGAGCCGGACGCGCCGTTGGTGATCGAGGCGCTGCACAGCGCCCGTCCCGAGGCCCCCGTGTCGAAGACCCGGCGGCTGCTCGGCCGGCGCCGCGCGCAGGAGGTCCCGCCGCCGGACGACGGCCGCCTCGACGGTTACGAGGGCGACGAGGCGTTCGAGCGCGCCGCCGTCGTGGCGCGCGAGGAGGAGGAGGCCGCAGCGGCAGCGGCGGCCGCCGACGCGGTGGCCACCCGCCGCATGGCACCGGTCACCGACACGGCGACCACGGCCGTCGTGGAGGCGGACCTGCCGGCCCCGCCGACAAGCGGCGTGCCCCGTGGTGAGCAGCCGATGCTCGAGGGCGACGTCGTGTACATCCTGCCCACCGAGGAGGTCCTGGCGAAGGGCCCGCCGCACAAGGTGCGCTCGGCCGCGAACGACCGCGTCGTGGAGTCGCTGACGTCGGTGCTCGACCAGTTCGAGATCGACGCGCAGGTCACCGGCTTCACCCGGGGGCCGACGGTCACGCGCTACGAGGTCGAGCTCGGCCCCGCGGTCAAGGTCGAGCGCGTCACGGCGCTGAGCAAGAACATCGCCTACGCGGTCGCCAGCGCGGACGTGCGGATCCTGTCGCCGATCCCCGGCAAGTCGGCCATCGGCATCGAGATCCCGAACACCGACCGCGAGACCGTCGCGCTGGGTGACGTCCTGCGGTCCTCGGCCGCCAAGCGCAGCGAGCACCCGATGGTCATCGGCGTCGGCAAGGACGTCGAGGGCGGCTACGTGGTGGCGAACCTGGCCAAGATGCCGCACCTGCTGGTCGCCGGCGCGACCGGCGCGGGCAAGTCGTCCTTCGTGAACTCGATGATCGTGTCGATCCTCATGCGGTCGACGCCCGACGAGGTCCGGATGATCCTCGTCGACCCCAAGCGCGTCGAGCTCACGCTGTACGAGGGGATCCCGCACCTCATCACGCCGATCATCACGAACCCGAAGAAGGCCGCCGAGGCGCTCGAGTGGGTCGTGCGGGAGATGGAGGCGCGGTACGACGACCTCGCCAACTTCGGGTACAAGCACATCGACGACTTCAACGTCGCCGTGCGCGCCGGCAAGGTCAAGCCGCTGCCCGGGTCGGAGCGCAAGATCGCCACGTACCCGTACCTGCTGGTGATCGTCGACGAGCTCGCCGACCTCATGATGGTCGCGCCGCGGGACGTGGAGGCGTCGATCCAGCGGATCACCCAGCTGGCGCGCGCCGCCGGCATCCACCTCGTCCTGGCCACGCAGCGCCCGTCGGTGGACGTCGTCACGGGTCTCATCAAGGCCAACGTCCCGTCGCGGCTCGCGTTCGCGACCAGCTCGCTCACGGACTCGCGGGTCGTGCTCGACCAGCCCGGTGCGGAGAAGCTCATCGGGCAGGGCGACGCGCTGTTCCTGCCGATGGGCGCGGCCAAGCCGATGCGCACCCAGGGTGCGTGGGTCTCGGAGTCGGAGATCCACGCCGTCGTGGAGCACGTGAAGACCCAGCTCAAGCCGGTGTACCGCGAGGACGTCGCCGTCCAGGCCGTCAAGAAGCAGGTCGACGACGACATCGGCGACGACCTCGACCTCCTGCTCCAGGCGGCCGAGCTGGTGGTGACGACGCAGTTCGGCTCGACGTCCATGCTGCAGCGCAAGCTCCGGGTCGGGTTCGCCAAGGCGGGCCGGCTGATGGACCTGCTGGAGTCGCGCGAGATCGTCGGGCCCTCGGAGGGCTCGAAGGCCCGCGAGGTCCTGCTGCAGCCGGACGACCTGCCGGCCACCCTCGCCATGCTGCGGGGTGAGCCCGGCCCCGCCGCACCGTCGCAGGCGGACGAGGAGAGCGACGGCGGGCACGGTCCCGCCGACGACGACTGAGCGGCCGCGGAGTGGACGTCGGTCTGGTCGGTCCGTACAACGTCATCACCACGGTCATCGCGGTGGTGGCCGTCGCCGCACTCGGCACGGTCCTGGTCCTGCTGCGTCGGGAGCGCGCCCAGGCCCGACGCAACGCCGAGCTGGTGCGCGTCGCCGGGCAGCTCCACCGCCGCTACGACGCGCTGCAGCGGGTCACGAGCGAGGGCGTCCTGGTGCAGTCCCGGGACGGCGAGGTGCTGGACCTCTCGGAGCGCGCGGCACAGATCCTGGGGGTCACGCGCGACTCGGTCGTCGGGATGCCGGTGTCGCGGATGCCCGTCGTGCTCCTCGACGACCGGGGCCTCGCGGTGAACCCGGGGCTCGTCCTGGCGCGGCACGACGTGGAGGGCGAGGAGCGCACGACGGTCGTCACGCTCGTCCCGCCGGGGCCGGGTGCGCGCCCGTCGGTCGTGCAGGTCACGAGCCGCACGATGCCCGCCGACGACGACGGGAGCGTCGGTGTGCTGACGACGATCGTCGACATCACGGCCCGGCACGACGTCGAGGTCGCGCTGTCCCGCAGCGAGACGCAGTTCCGCGTGGCGATGGAGAACGCCCCGATCGGCATGGCGCTGGTCGACCTCGAGTGGCGCATCACCGAGGCCAACGTCGCGCTGGCCGAGCTGCTCGGGACGCACGCGTCCGCCCTGCGGGGCTACCGCATCGACGAGCTCAGCGCGCCCGAGGACCGTGCGTCCCAGCGGATGGAGATGGACAAGCTGCTCGGCGGCGGGCAGCAGCGGTTCTCGCTGGAGATGCGCTGCCGCCGCGCGGACGAGCAGCTCGTGTGGGTCGTCCTCGACGCGGCGCTCGTGCGGGCCGCGGACGGCCGCGCCGACCACTTCGTCGTCCAGGTGCGCGACGCCACGGAGTCGAAGATGCAGGCCGAGATGCTCACGCACCGGGCCATGCACGACCCGCTCACCGGGCTCGCGAACCGCACCCTGCTGCAGGAGGTCCTGCAGGCGGCCCTCGCCCAGCCGGGCGCCGTCGACCGGATCGCCGTGCTCGCGTGCGACCTCGACGGCTTCAAGGCGATCAACGACCGGTACGGGCACGCTGCCGGCGACGACATCCTCGTGCACGTCGCCGGGGTGCTGCGGGCGGCCTCGGCCGGCAACGGCACCGTCGCGCGGCTCGGGGGTGACGAGTTCGTCGTCGTGCTGCAGGACGTGCACGCCGCCAAGGCCGTGTTCGAGGTCGCCAACGAGATCCACTCGGGTCTCGCCGAGCCGGTGCGGGTGGGCCGTCGGCGTCTCGGTGTGGGGGCCAGCGTCGGGATCGCGCTCGCCGAGCCGCACCTCGTCGAGGCGGGGGCGCCGACCCTGCTCGCCGCGGCCGACGCCGCGCTGTACCGCGCCAAGCAGACCGGGCGCGGGCGCACCGAGGTGTACGACACGTCGATGGAGCTCGCCGCACCGTCCAACGTGCACCGCGAGCTGGTGCAGGCGATCGAGGCGGGCGAGATGGTCGTGCACTACCAGCCGATCGTCGACCTGTCCGACGGGCACGTCGTCGGGTACGAGGCGCTCGTGCGCTGGCAGCACCCGCACCGCGGCCTGCTGCTGCCCGGCGCCTTCCTGCCGCAGGTGCAGGAGGCCGGCGTCTCGGTGCTCCTGGGGCAGCTGGTCGCCAGCCGCGTCGTGGAGTTCCTCGCGACCCACGCGGACGACGGGCGGTGGGTCTCCGTCAACGTGTCCGCGGACCAGCTCGGGGACTCCGAGCTGGCGACCCGGTTGCTGCAGGACCTGTCGCGGCACCGGGTGACGGCCGGTCGGCTCGTCCTGGAGCTGACGGAGTCGTCGCTGGTCGCCTCGGGCACGCGGATCCGGCACGAACTCACGCAGCTGTCCGCGGCGGGCGTCCCGATCCTGCTGGACGACTTCGGCACGGGCGTCTCCCCGTTGTCCTACCTGCGGGACCTGCCGGTCGCGGGGGTCAAGCTCGACATGTCCTTCACGTCCGGGATCCCGCACGACCCGACCGCGGGCAAGGTCGTGCGGGCGCTGGGGGCCCTGGCGCGCGAGCTGGCGATGGTGACCATCGCGGAGGGCATCGAGTACGAGGAGCAGGCCGAGTTCCTGCGACGCAACGGGTGGCGGTACGGGCAGGGCTGGCTCTACGGCGGCGCGCGGCCCTTCGAGTGAGGTGCGGCGCCCGTGGTCGCGGCGGCCTCAGCGGGTGCGGGGGACCACGACCGGCGCCGGACCGGTCGCCGCTGCCGGTGTGGCACGCTCGGGCGCCGCGGGGCCCGCGGCGCCCCGCACCAGCTCGAGCCGCCGCGCGACGCGGGCGGCGGGCAGCGACGCCGTGCCGTCGGGGATGTCGACGAGGGCGTGCACGCGGTGCCCGCCCGCGCGGTCGACGGTGATGGGCGTCCACTGCACCCCGGCGACCCGCGCCGGCCCCGCCGGCGTCCCCGCGGCGGGATCGGCACCGGTGGCGACGACCTCGGCGGTGAGCAGGAGACCCGACGCGGTGTCGGCCGCGCAGCACGCCTCGTCCTGGTTGGACACGTAGTTGCCCAGCCCGTAGGCCACCCACATGCCCACCCCGTCCGGCCCGCCGGCCAGGAGCTCGACGGGTTGCGGGACGTGCGCGTGATGCCCGATCACGAGGTCCACGGAGCCCGAGTCGGCGAGCTCCTGCGCGAGTGCGCGCTGCGTGTCGGTGGGTGCCGTGCGGTACTCGCTGCCCCAGTGCAGGCTGACGAGCACGAGGTCGGCACCTGCGGCGCGGGCCGCGGTCGCCCGGGTGACCAGGTCGTCCGCGTCGGTCAGCTGCACGGACCACGGCTTGTCGGGGTCGACGGGCATGCCGTTGGTCCCGTAGGTCGAGGCGAGGTGGGCCACCGTGACGGTGCGGCCGGCCCGCTCGAGGCGGTACAGCTGCGCCTGCGCGTCCTCGCCGGGTGACCGCGCCGTGCCGACGTGGCCGAGCCCGGCGCCGTCGAGCGCGTCGAGCGTCGCGCCGACCCCGGCCCAGCCGCGGTCGACGGAGTGGTTGGAGGCGGTCGAGCAGCCGTCCCAGCCCTGCGCGGCGAGCCCGTCCGCGAGCTGTGCCGGCGCCCCGAACACGGGGTACCCGGACGGGGCGGAGCCCTGGGGGGCGACCGGGACCTCGAGGTGGCACAACGCGAGGTCCGCGCTGCGCACCCAGGGATCCAGGGGCGTGAGCAGCGGGGTGAAGTCGTAGCCGTCCCCGGCGCGGGCGGACCGCAGCACGGGCAGGTGCGGCAGCACGTCACCCGCGGCGACGATGCTCAGCGCGACGTCGGGCTCGGCGGTGGGGACCGGGACAGGCGGGGCGGGCGGCGCCGGTGCCGACGTGTAGGCGCCCGCGACCGTGGGGACCGCACCCGGCAGGGACGGGGGAGCGGATGCGCCCAGGGCGCCCGCCGCTCCTGCGGAGCCGGCCAGGACGAGCCCGGTCAGGGCGGCCGCGACCGCGACCGGGAGCACCGGCCGGTGCGGTTCCCGGGCGTGACGTGGCACGCCGGGAGACTAGTCGGTCATCCGTCCAGGTGAATGCCGCCGGACGGGTGACGACGTGGGTGGGCCGTCGGGCGGTCGGGGCCTGCCTGCGCGGCCCGTAGGCTGGGCGCGTGGTCGCCGACGCTCCGTCCGTGTGGAACCCGGCCAACGTCGTCACGGTCCTGCGGATCGCCGTCGTGCCGGTCTTCGCCGTCGTGCTGCTCTCCGACGGCGGGCACACCGTGGGTGGGCGGCTGCTCGCGACGGGGCTGTTCGTCGTGGCTGCCGCGTCCGACAGGCTCGACGGGTGGCTCGCCCGCAGGTCGGGCCAGGTGACCGACCTCGGCAAGCTCCTCGACCCGATCGCCGACAAGCTGCTCGTGGGCAGCGCACTCGTCCTGCTCTCGTGGCTCGGCGACCTGTGGTGGGCGGTGACGGTCCTCGTCCTGGTGCGCGAGCTCGGCATCACCGTCATGCGGTTCTTCCTGCTGAGGTACGTGGTGCTGCCCGCCTCGCGCGGCGGCAAGCTCAAGACGGTGCTCCAGGCCGTCGCGATCTCGCTGTACCTGCTGCCGCTGGCCGCCCTGCCCGCCGTCGTCGGCGTCCTCGCCGCGGTGGTCATGGGCGTCGCCGTGCTCGTCACCGTGCTCACCGGCGTCGACTACGTGCGTGACGCCGTGCGGATCCGCCGGACCGCCGGCCTGCCACCTGCTGCCGGCCTGTGACCGCGGTGCGCGACGCCGCAGCCCGGCTGCTCGCCGCGCTCGCCGGGCGCGGCTGGACGCTCGCCGTCGCGGAGTCGCTCACCGGAGGTCTCGTGACGGCGGCCCTCGTCGAGGTGCCCGGCGCCTCGGCGGTGCTCCGTGGCGGCGTCGTCGCCTACGCCACGGACCTCAAGGCGACGGTGCTCGGCGTCGACGCGGCGCTGCTGGCCGGGCGTGGCGCCGTCGACCCGCAGGTGGCGGCCGCGATGGCCACCGGGGTGCGGCACCGCCTGGGCGCCGACGTGGGACTCGCGACCACGGGCGTGGCCGGCCCCGACGGCCAGGACGGGCACCCGCCCGGCACCGTGCACGTCGCCGTGGCCGCACCCGGCTCGAGCCTGGTCCGCAGCCTCGAGCTGCCCGGCGGCCGCGCCGAGGTCCGGGCGGCCGCGTGCCTCGCGGTCCTGGTGCTGGCCGCCGAGGCCCTGGTGGACCCGGAACGGCAGCCGGACGCCCGCGCATGACGGGAACACGGGGCGGTGCGCTCGCGTTGGGTGGGGTGTGACGACGACCCGACCGCCGGTGCGCGGGACAGGAGCACGTGCGGGCGCTGCGCGGTACGGTGGTCGTCTCCCGGCTCCACGGCCGGGAGCAGCCAGTGCGACGGGACCGCGGACCGCGGCACCGTCCGTCGACCGAGGACGTGACGTGAGGGGAGGAGCCCAGATGGTCGTTCTGCGACGAGAGATCGGCGACGTCCTGCGGGACGCGCGCCAGCGCCAGGGGCGGACCCTGCGTGAGGTGTCCTCTGCGGCTCGTGTCTCCCTGGGGTACCTCAGCGAGGTCGAGCGTGGCCAGAAGGAGGCGTCGTCGGAGCTGCTCAGCAGCATCTGCGACGCGCTCGACGTCCCGCTGTCGCTCGTGCTGCGCGAGGTCAGCGACCGTGTCGCGGTGGCCGAGGGCCTGCTGATCCCCGACACCGTCCCGGCCGACCTGACGGCCTCCGCGGGTCTCGGTGGGGGCGACCGCGCCATCGGCGGGGACGCAGGGTGGGCGATGTCGCGCTCGGAGCTCACGCCGGTCGGCTGAGTCCGCCACCGGACGCCGCGTGCGGCCCCGGGTCGCCTCAGGCACGCCCGCGGACCTGGCAGCCCGGGCACCAGTACGCCTGGCGCTGCGTGGGCGGGGAGCCCACGTCGCCGCGCGCCACCCGTGCGCCGCAGCGCGGGCAGGACCGGCCTTCGCGCCCGTAGACGGACGCCGGCGGGCGACCGGTGGCCACCGACGTGCGCAGCAGCGCCCGGGCGGCGCGCAGCACCTCGTCGGCGTCGGTCACCGCGGCGGCGGGCGCCCACGGCCACCAGCCGCGCGCGAACAACGACTCGGCCATGAAGATGGTGCCGATCCCCACCACGACCCGTTGGTCGAGCAGCACCTCGGCGACGGGCCGCTCGCCCTGGGCGGCCCAGCGCCGCAGCGCCTCGTCGATGCCGGGCGTGGGCAGGTCGAGCACCGGGGGACCGGCCCACGGCACACCGGGCGTCGCGTCGAAGTCGCCGTCCAGGACGTCGGGGCCCAGGTGCCCCAGCAGGGAGCGCTCGGTGCTCGTGGGCACGACGTCGAGCATGCCCAGCAGGTAGCCGACGGCCGTCCACCGGGAGTCGCCGAGCACGGCACGCACCTGGGGCGAGCGCGCCGCGGCCCGTCGCTCGGAGGTGGGGACGATGCGCCACGTGCCGTCCATCCGCAGGTGGGTGTGCAGCGTCCGGCCGTCGTCGAACCGTGTCAGCAGGTGCTTGCCGTAGGGGCGGGTCCCCAGGACCGTGCGCCCCGTGAGGTCCACGGTCGCCGCGGTCGGCCACCGCAGGTCGGCACGCAGGAGGCGGTGCCCGGCCAGCGCGCGGTCGAGGTGGGCGGCGGTGCGCCGCAGGACGTCACCCTCCGGCACCGCGGGCTCCGGACGTCGTCACGAGGCCTGCAGCCGCAGGCCGCGCGGGGTGGTGAGGAACCCGGCCCCGGCCAGCGCCGTCGCGGCGGCCGCGGCGAGCACCTCGGACGACAGGACCGGGACGCCGTCGATCCGCTCGACCGTCAGCCGGCCCACCCGCCGGTCGCGAGCCGTGGACGCGAGCGCGTCGGCCGCGGCGGCGAGGGGTGCGGGGTCGTCGGTGAACGTCAGCAGCGTGCGGCCGCCGCGTTCCAGGTACATCACCAGGGCCCCGTCGACGAGCGTGACCAGGGCACCGGCCTTGCGGCCGGGGCGGTGGCGGGCGCCGTCGCGCCCCTCGGGCGGGTCGGGCCAGGCCAGCGCCGCTCCGAAGGGGTTGGCCGGGTCGGTCGCGGCCAGCACGATGGCCCACGGCGTGTCCCGCGCCGTGGTCGCCTCGCTCGGGCCGCCCCACGCCGCGGGCCCGGACGGGGCCCCCCACGCCGGTCGGGGGACGTCCTGCCAGGGCAGCGTCGGTCCGGCCGGCGCCGCGTCACGCCGGTCGGCCGCGCGCTCGCGGGCCTGCTCGACGACCTCCGCGTCGGTCCGCAGGCGGTCGACCGCACCGGGGAGCGCGAACTGCGACCCGCCCAGCCGCTCCACGAAGTAGCCGCGCCGCACCTGACCCTGCTGCTCGAGCGCGGCGAGCACGCGGTACACGGCGGCGAACCGCCCACCGATGCCCTCGGCGGGTGCCACCGCTCGGGTCAGCACGCCGTGGCGGTCGAGCAGCTGGGCGGCGAGCGCGTGCGCGCGCACCGTGACGTCGGGCTCCCGAGGGGGCAGCAACGACCAGCGGCCCGCGCCCGGTCCCGTGCCCGATCCCGTGGACCGGGGGGACGTCCCGTCGCGCGGCGTCGGTGGCAGCCCGAGCCGCCCGCCGGCCCGCAGCCCCAGCCGCGGTCGCATCGGGCGGCCGCGGGCCGGCGCGGCGCGCGTGCGGTGCGCGGTCGGGCCGCCCGCGAGCCACGCACGTAGGGGTCCGAGCCCGTCGTTGGTCACCCGGCCCGCCCAGACCAGGTCCCACAGCGCCGCGAGGACCGCCGGTGCGTCGGGCGGCGCGTCCTCGTCGAGCCAGACGGCGCCCACCCGGTCGACGAGCGCACCGAGGAACCACGCGCCCCCACCCTCGAGGGCCGTGAGGACGGCGCGGTGCGTGCGCGTGGTGGCGGGGGCCTCAGGTTCCTCGAGGTCCGGGACGGGTGCCAGCGTCAGGTCCGCGACCGCCGCGGGGTGCAGGGACACCAGGCCGTCGTGACCTGCGAGCGGCGCGTGCCCCGCCCACAGCACCTCGCCGGCGGACGTCAGCTCGTCGAGCATCGCCGGGACGTAGTCGGGGACCCGCGCGGGCAGGACGTGGGACTCGAGCGCCGAGGCCGGCACGGCGAACCCGGCGAGCTGCTCCACCGCGCGGGCCACCGCGTCGACCCCCCGCAGGCCGCTCGGGCGGCGCCCCGCGACCTGGACCCCCTGCCACTGGGGCAGGAACACGCCCAGCGCCTGCGGGTCCACGGGCTCGACCTGGGCCCGCAGCGCGGCGAGCGAGCGCTGCCGCAGCCGACGCAGCACGTCCGCGTCGCAGAACTCGTCACCGGTGCCGCCGAGCACGTCGGGTCGCAGCCGCCCCTGGACGAGCACGCGCGACGCCTCGAGCCGGCGCAGCACCTCGGTGACGACAGCGACACCGAGACCGAACCGTGCGGCGACCTGCGCGGCGGGGAACGGCCCCCGGGTGCGGGCGTGCCGGCGCAGCAGGTCCGCGAGCGGGTCCGGCAGCACCTCCGTGAACACCTCGGGCACCCCCACGGGCAGCGCGACCCCCAGCGCGTCGCGCAGGCGTCCGGCGTCCTCCACCGCGGCCCACTGCTCGGTGCGGTCGGCCGGCACGCCGCCGAGGCGGACGCGGATGGCCCGGCGCGCGGACGCGAGCTCGTCGAGCCACCCGGGCACGTCGTCGCGCACGTCCGGGCGGGTGCGGGCGGCGACCTCCGCGGCCGTCAACGGCCCGTGCCGCCGCAGCACGTCCGCGACCTGCTCGAGGGTCCCGGCCTGCCGGTCGGGGGCGGTGCCGGCGAGCTCCGCCTCGGTGCGCTCGACGGCCTCGGGGTCGAGCAGGTCCGCGAGCTGCGACTCCCCACCCGTCCCCAGCAGCTCGGCGAGGAGCGTCGGGTCGAGCGTGAGGGCGGCCGCGCGGCGCTCCGCGAGCGGGGCGTCGCCCTCGTAGAGGAACTGCGCCGTGTAGCCGAAGAGCAGGGACTGGGCGAAGGGCGAGGGGTGGGCGGTGGTCACCTCGACGACGCGGACCCGACCTGCGGCGACGTCCCGCATGAGGCCGATGAGCGCCTCGGTGTCGAAGTCGTCCTGCAGGCACTCCCGCACGGCCTCCAGGAGGATCGGGAAGTCGGGGTACCGGGCGGCCACCTCCAGCAGCTGGGCGGCGCGCTGGCGCTGCTGCCACAGCGGCTGGCGGCGGTCCGGGCGTCGCCGGGGGAGCAGGAGCGCACGGCCCGCGGCCTCCCGGAAGCGGGCGGCGAACATCGCGGACGCGCCGAGCTCGTCCCGGACGGACGCCAGCACCTCGTCCGGGTCGAGGAGCAGGTCCTCCAGCGTCAGCCGCGGACCGGCGTCCGCCTCGGTGGCGTCGTCCCCCCACGCCGCGTCCGCGGCGCCGTCGAGCACGTCGGGCAGGCGCAGGACGATCCCGTCGTCCGCGTGCATGGCGGCGGCGTCGACCCCGTACCGCTCGCGCAGCCGGGCCGCGAGGACCAGCGCCCAGGGTGCGTGGACCCGCGCGCCGTAGGGGGAGTGCACCACGATGCGCCAGTCGCCCAGCTCGTCGCGGAACCGCTCGACCACGACGACCGTGTCGCTCGGCAGCTGTCCGGTCGCGGCCTGCTGGTCGCGCAGGTACGCGAGCAGGTTGTCCGCCGCCCACGGATCGAGGCCGGCGCCCTCGACGCGCGCCCGCGCGCCCGCGTCCGGCAGTGCCGCCACCTCGCGGACCCAGGCGCCGACGGCCCGGCCGAGCTCGGCCGGGCGCCCCGGGGCGTCGCCCTTCCAGAACGGGAGCCGGCCCGGGACGCCGGGGGCCGGTGAGACGAGCACACGGTCCGGCGTGATGTCCTCGATGCGCCACGTGCTGGAGCCCAGCGTGAACGTGTCGCCGACGCGCGACTCGTAGACCATCTCCTCGTCGAGCTCGCCCACCCGCTTGCCGCCGCGGACCCGACCGCCGGACCGCTCGGCGTCGGCGGGCACGTCGGCGGTCTCGCCGCCACCCGCGAGGAACACCCCGAACAGGCCGCGGTCGGGGATCGTGCCGCCGCTCGTCACGGCCAGGCGCAGCGCCCCCGGGCGGCCCGAGAGCACGTCCGCGACCCGGTCCCACACCACGCGGGGGCGCAGCTCGGCGAAGTCCTCGGACGGGTACCGCCCCGCCAGCATGTCGAGGACCGCGTGCAGCGTGCCGTCGCCCAGGCCCGCGAACGGCGCGGCGCGGCGCACGACGCGTGCCAGGTCCTCCACCGACCAGTCGTCGACGGCCACCATCGCGACGACCTGCTGGGCGAGCACGTCCAGCGGGTTGGCCGGGACGGTCAGCGCCTCGAGCTCGCCGGTGCGCATGCGCTGGGCGGTCACTGCGGCCGGCACCAGCTCGCCGCGGTACGTCGGGAAGACCACGCCGCGGGAGACCGCACCGACCTGGTGGCCCGCACGCCCCACCCGCTGCAGCCCGCTGGCGACCGACGGCGGGGCCCCGACCTGCACCACCAGGTCGAGCGCGCCCATGTCGATGCCCAGCTCGAGCGAGCTGGTCGCCACGACGGCGGGCAGCCGTCCCGCCTTGAGCTCGGTCTCCGTGCGGGTCCGCTCGGCCCGGCTCATCGAGCCGTGGTGCGCGCGCGCCACGATCGTCGAGGCGTCGCGCGTGTCGACGCCCGCCGCGGTACCCGACTGGCCGGGCACCGCGGCCGCGCGCACGGCCCCCGGGTCCGGCACGTCCTCACCCCGGCGCTCGGCCCAGACCTCGTTGATGCGAGCCGTGAGCCGCTCGGCTCCCCGCCGGGAGTTCGTGAACACCAGCGTCGACCGGTGGCTGGCGACGAGGTCGACGACGCGCTCCTCGACGTGCGGCCAGATCGACGCGCGCGGCTGCTGCCCGGCGTCGGGCTCGACCGGCGCCGCCCCGGGGGCGGGGGCACCGAAGCCTGCCAGGTCGGGGTCGATCCCGGGGCCGCCGTAGCGGTCGACGACGCCGGCGACGGACCCGCCCGCGCGGGGGCGTGCCGCGGCCGCGAGGTCGCCCAGGTCGGGGACCGGGACGACCACCTCGACCTCGATGACCTTCTGCGACGGAGGCTGCACGACGACCACGGGCCGGCCGCCGTCGGCCGGGGCCCGCGCCCCGCCCAGGAACGCCGCGACCGCGTCGACGGGTCGCACGGTCGCCGAGAGCCCGACCCGCTGCGCCGGGCCCGGGCCGCCGTCGGTCTCGAGCAGCGCGTCGAGACGCTCGAGGCTCACCGCGAGGTGGGCGCCGCGCTTGGTGCCCGCCACCGCGTGGATCTCGTCGACGATGACCGTGCGCACCCCGGCCAGCCCGCGGCGTGCCCCCGACGTCAGCACCAGGTACAGGGACTCGGGCGTCGTGATGAGGACGTCCGGCGGTGTCGTGGCGAAGGCGCGCCGCTCGGCGGGCGGCGTGTCACCCGTGCGGATCCCGACCGCGACCTCCGGCAGGGACCTGCCGAGCCGCGTCGCCGCCTGCCGGATCCCGACGAGTGGCGAGCGCAGGTTGCGCTCGACGTCGGTGGCCAGCGCCTTCAGGGGGGAGACGTAGACGACCCGGCAGCGCTGCGCCGGCTCCGCCGGCACGTCGCCGGTCAGGAGCCCGTCCAGGGCCCACAGGAACGCCGCGAGCGTCTTGCCCGAGCCGGTCGGCGCGACGACCAGGGCGTGGTCGCCGCCCGAGACCGCCTCCCACGCGCCCACCTGCGCCGCCGTGGGCGCGTCGAACGCCCCCGTGAACCAGCTGCGGGTCGGGGCGGAGAAGCGGTCGAGCACCACCGGGACATTGTGTCGGCAGGGACCGACACGCGCGCGCCACCGGCTGCCGGTGGCAGGCTGGTGGGGTGAGGAACCGCGAGCTTGCCGAGCTGGTCGCCGACGTGCTGGGTCCCGTCGAGGGACGTCTGCTGATGGAGGAGCTCGTGCTCGGCGACCTCGGGGGTCGCACGGGTGCGGCGGCGCTGGCCGAGGGCGTCGAGCCGCGGGTGGTGTGGCACGCGCTGTGCGACGCGGTCGGCGTGCCCGAGTCCGCACGCTGGGGCACCGACCACCGTCGGCAGGCGCCGCCGCGGCACGCCGGGCGCTGACGTGGGCCGCGCGGGGGCGCCGGGCGACGACGCGGACGGTCCGGCCGGTGGTGCGCCCCCGGTCGCCCGCCCGCCGCGCGCGCGGTGGCTGCCGCGGGCGTCCGACGCGGCGGACGCCGCGCTCTCGCTGGTCGTGACCGCGCTCGGGCTGGGCGCCGCCGTCGCCGTCGTGGACGGCGTCGGCGCGAGCGCACCGTGGGGGGTGCTGCTGGCGGCGCTCGCGGTCGCCGTCGGCGACCTCGTGCTGCGGGCGCCGCTGCGGCTGCTGGCGGCGGTCGGGGGCGCGGCCGGCGCGCTCGTCGCGGGCCTGACCGCGCAGCTGCTCGTCGCCTGGGGCGCCCTGCTCGTGGCACCGGGCCTCGAGGTGACGTCGGGCTGGGCCGTCCTGTGGGTGCTGCTGCTCACCGGGGTGGTGATGGCGACCGGACGGTGGCTGTGGGGCGCGAGCGACAACGCCTACGTCGTCGACGACGTCGTGCGGCGCGCGCGACGGCGGGCCCGCGCGGCGGGCGCCACGGGCGCGGCGGCGCGGCCGCCCGGTCTGCTCGTGGTCCAGCTCGACGGGGTCAGCGCACCGGTGCTCGACCAGGCCGTCGACGCCGGGCTCGTGCCGACGGTGCAGCGCTGGGTCGAGGCGGGCACCCACCGCCTCGAGGCGTGGTGGGCAGGTGTGCCGTGCACCACGCCGGCGGCCCACGCCGGCCTCCTGCACGGCGCGGCCGACCGGATCCCCGCCTTCCGGTGGTGGGACCGCGACCTCGGCCGGCTCGTGGTGACGAACCACCCGGACGACGCGGCGCTCGTGGAGGCGCGGCTGAGCGACGGCACCGGCCTGCTGGCGCACGGCGGCACCGCGGTCGCGACCATGTTCTCGGGGGACGCGCGCGCCACCTACCTGGTGATGAGCCGCGGACGTCGGCACGGGCTGGGCCCCGGCCCCGGCTACGTGCGGGTGTTCGCCCGGCCGTTCGTCCTGGCGCGTGCCGTGACGCTGACGGTCGGGGAGGTGGTCAAGGAGCTCTACCAGGCGCGCCGGCAGGCCGTGCACGACGTGCGCCCCCGCGTGCCGCGCGGCGGGTGGTACGTGCTGCTGCGCGCCGTGAGCAACGTGCTGCTGCGCGACCTGGCGACGTCGCTCGTGGCCGACGCGCTCGTGCGCGGCGACCCGACGGTGTTCGTCGACCTCGTCGACTACGACGAGGTCGCGCACCACGCAGGACCGACCCGACCCGAGTCGCTGCGGTCGCTCGAGGGGCTGGACCAGGTGCTGCGGGTGCTCGAGGGCGTCGTCCGCGTGGCGCCGCGCGCGTACGACCTGGTGGTGCTGTCCGACCACGGCCAGACGCTCGGCGCGACCTTCGAGCAGGTCGAGGGCCGCACGCTGCTGGACACGGTGCGCGCCCTCATGGCCGACCCGGGTGCACGCGGGTTGCAGAGCGCGGACGGCGAGGACTGGGGGCCGCTGAACGCCCTGCTCACCGGTGTGCTGGGCAGGCCGGGGGACCGTGTCGTGCTCGGCCCGGACGCCGGACCCGACCGGCGTCGGGGGCACGCCGGGCGGGACGACGGCGCGCCGCGCGTCCGCGAGCACGGCCGCGCGCGGGCGGCGCAGCCCGGCGAGGTCCCGGACGTCGTGGTCGTCGGGTCGGGCAACCTCGGCCTCGTGTGGTTCCCCGACGGGCCGCGCCGGCTGCGGCTGGAGGACGTGCAGGAGCGGTGGCCCGGTCTCGTCGCCGGCCTGGCGGGCAGGCCCGCCGTCGGCGTGGTCGTCGTGGACTCGCGGACCCGCGGGCTCGTCGCCGTCGGCGCGCGGGGGCTGCGGCTCCTCGAGGCCGAGGGCGAGGTGGTGCAGGGCGAGGACCCGCTCGCGCCGTACCCGGGCCGGGCGCGGGCCGACCTCGTGCGCGCCGCGCGCCTGCCGGACACGGGCGACCTCCTCGTGGTGTCCGCCGTGGGTCCACGCGGCCAGGTGCACGCGTTCGAGGGGCAGGTCGGCTCGCACGGCGGCCTCGGTGGTGCGCAGAACCTCGCGTTCCTGCTCCACCCGGTCGGCCTCGTCGTCGACGACGCGCGCCGCGAGGACGTCGACGGGCGTCGGATGCTCGTCGGGCCGGACGCGGTCCACGCCCAGCTCGTCACGTGGCAGGTGGAGCGCGGGCTGCGGCCTGCACCCGTGACGGCGCCGGGGCGGGCGGCCCCGTGAGCGTGCAGGTGCGCTGGCTGGGGCACGCGACGGTCGTGCTCGACGTCGGCGGCGTCCGGATCGTGACGGACCCGTTGCTGCAGCGCCACGCGGGCGTGCTGCGGCGCCGGGGCGGGCGCGCGCCCCGGGCCTCCGACTGGGCGGGGGCGGACGCGGCGGTGGTCTCGCACCTGCACCACGACCACGCCGAGCTCGGGTCGCTGCGCATGCTCGGCCCCGTCCCGGTCCTCGCGGCACCGTCGAGCGCGCACTGGCTCGCGTCGCACGGGGTGCGCGGCGTGGGCGTCGCACCCGGGCGGTGGTGCACGCTGACGGGGCGCGTCGGCGGCAGCGCCCGGGTGCGGACGGTGCCGGCCGAGCACGGCCACCGTCCGATGCCGCACCGTCCCAACGCCGCGACCGGCTTCGTCATGCGCGGTGGCGGTCTGACCGTGTGGTTCGCGGGTGACACCGGGCCGTTCCCCGGCCTCGCGCACGTCCCGGACCTGGCCGGCGCGCCGGTCGATCTCGCGCTGGTACCGGTCGGCGGGTGGGGACCGAGGTTGTCGGGGGGTCACCTGGACCCGCTCGAGGCCGCGCGGGTGTGCGCGCTGGTGGGTGCCCGGGTCGCGGTGCCCGTGCACTGGGGGACGCTGCACGCACCGGCCTCGCGGCGGCTGCCGCCGGGCTGGATGGACCGGGCGGGCCGGGCGTTCGAGGCGGCCGTGCACCGCGTCGCCCCCGACGTGCGGCCGTGCGTGCTGCAGCCCGGGGACACCACCACGGTGGAGCGGGCGCCGGGCGTGGCCGGGGGGTGACGACACGCGCGTGTCGCCGCACCGCGTCGAACAGGTGTTCGGGTACGGTGGTCCTCGGTGACACGGTCGAACCGACCACAACCCCGCCCGGCCGCGTGCCGGTCCACGGGTCGACGGTCGGTCCGGACGGGATGTCGGTGGTCGGGCATAGCGTCACCGCGACACGACCAGCCCCCGCAGGAGCAGCAGACGCTGCACGAGACGACGAGGTGGACCATGCCCGCTCCGGACCGCGCGAAGGCCCTCGAGGCCGCACTCAGCCAGATCGACCGCCAGTTCGGCAAGGGGTCGGTCATGCGCCTCGGGGACGAGGGCCGTGCCCCCGTCGAGGTGATCCCCACGGGCTCCATCGCCCTCGACGTCGCGCTCGGCATCGGCGGCCTGCCGCGCGGGCGCGTCGTGGAGGTGTACGGCCCGGAGTCCTCCGGCAAGACGACGGTCGCGCTGCACGCGGTGGCCAACGCCCAGAAGCTGGGCGGGATCGCGGCGTTCATCGACGCCGAGCACGCGCTCGACCCCGAGTACGCCAAGAAGCTGGGTGTCGACACCGACGCGCTGCTCGTCTCGCAGCCCGACAACGGCGAGCAGGCGCTCGAGATCATGGACACGCTGATCCGCTCGGGCGCGATCGACATCATCGTCATCGACTCCGTCGCCGCGCTCGTGCCCAAGGCGGAGATCGAGGGGGAGATGGGCGACTCCCACGTCGGTCTGCAGGCGCGGCTCATGTCGCAGGCGCTGCGCAAGATCACCGGTGCGCTCAACGCCTCCGGGACGACCGCCATCTTCATCAACCAGCTGCGCGAGAAGATCGGGGTGTTCTTCGGCAGCCCGGAGACCACCACCGGCGGCAAGGCGCTCAAGTTCTACGCGTCGGTGCGCATGGACATCCGCCGCATCGAGACCCTCAAGGAGGGGACCGAGGCCGTGGGCAACCGCACCCGCGTCAAGGTCGTGAAGAACAAGATGGCCCCGCCGTTCAAGCAGGCGGAGTTCGACATCCTCTACGGCGTCGGCATCTCCCGCGAGGGCTCGCTCATCGACATGGGCGTGGAGCACGGCTTCGTGCGCAAGTCGGGTGCGTGGTTCACCTACGAGGGGGACCAGCTCGGTCAGGGCAAGGAGAACGCCCGCAAGTTCCTGCGCGACAACCCCGACCTGGCCAACGAGCTGGACAAGAAGATCCTCGAGAAGCTCGGCATCGGGGCCAAGGTCGACGCCCCTGCCGACGCCCCGGTCGCGGTCGACTTCTGACCGGCGTGGGGGATCTCACCGGCCGGTCCGCGGCGCGACGCCGCGGCCGGCCGGCCGTCGAGCCGCCCGACGCGGGCAGCGCGGCGCACGACCCGGAGCCGGACCCGGAGTCAGTGGCGCGCGCCATCGTCCTGCGCCGCCTGACCGGGGCGGCGCAGTCGCGTGGCCAGCTCGAGGACGCGCTCGCTCGACGCGACGTGCCCGCGGACGTCGCGGCACGGGTCCTCGACCGCTTCACCGAGGTCGGCCTCATCGACGACCAGGAGTACGCGCGGATGTTCGTCCGGTCGCGTCACAGCGAGCGAGGGCTCTCGCGCCGGGCGCTGGCGATGGAGCTGCGACGCAAGGGGATCGACGACGAGACCGCCGCCGTGGCCCTCGAGGACGTCGACGACGCCGACGAGGAGCACGCGGCACGCGAGCTCGTGCGGCGACGGCTCCGCACCACCGCCGGGCTCGAGACACCCGTGCGGGTCCGGCGCATCTGCGCCGCGCTGGGGCGCAAGGGCTACCCGCCCGGGCTCGTAGGGCGCCTCGTCCGCGAGGAGCTCGCTGCCGAGGGGGTCGAGGACGCCGCCGTCGAGGACGGTCTCGCGGCGGGTGACTGAGCGGCCGCGGCCGGGCGCGGCGACGCGATCCCGCCCGGGTCACCGGTGACAATGGGGGGTCAGGCGCCCGGCCACGGGCGCCACGTCAGGAGGTCCTCGTGGAGCCGGGTGCGATCGCCACCATCGTGGGGCTGCTCGGTGCATGCCTCGTCGCGCTCATCCTCGTGCTCACCGCCCGCCGCGAGGCGGACCAGCAGCGGCGGCGCGCCACCGAGGACGTGGCGCAGATCCGCGACGACGCCCGCGCGATGCTTGCCGACGCCGAGCGGCGCGAGCGACGGGTCGCCGACCGTGAGCGGGCGCTCGCGAGCGAGCGCACCGAGCTCTCCGACCTGGAGCGCAGGACACGCGCCGAGGCCGAGGCGCTCGCCGAGGCCCGCCGCGCCGGCGCGCGTGAGCTCGACAAGGCCGAACGTGCCGCCGCCCGCACCCTGGCCGACGCCGACCGCGCCGCCAACGAACGGCTCGCGGACGCGCGCACGCAGGCGCGCGCCGAGCTCGAGTCCGTCAGCGGCCTGACGCATGACGAGGCGCTGGCCGAGCTGACCCGACGCATCACCGACGAGGCGACCGACGCCGCCGCCGCGCAGGTCCGTCGGATCGAGGCGCAGGCACGCCGGACCGCGGACGCGCGGGCCCGGCGCATCGTCACGACGGCGGTGCAGCGCGTGGCCGTGCCGACGAGCGCGCAGCCCGTCGTGACGATCCTCCCGCTGCCGTCCGACGAGATGAAGGGCCGGATCATCGGCAAGGAGGGCCGCAACATCCGGCACTTCGAGGCCCTCACCGGCGTCAACGTCCTCGTCGACGAGACCCCGGACACCGTGGTGCTGTCGTGCTTCGACGCCGAGCGCCGCGAGGTCGCCCAGGTCGCGCTCGAGGCGCTCATGGCCGACGGGCGGATCCACCCGCAACGCATCGAGGCGGCCTACGCGGAGGCTCTCGCCGGAGCCGACGACCGGCACGACGCGGCAGGGCACGACGCCGCGGAGCGCGCGGGGATCGACCGCCTGCACACCGACCTCGTCCGGACGATGGGCCGCCTGCGGCTGCGGTCCTCGTACGGGCAGAACGTGCTCGAGCACCTCGTCGAGAGCGCCCAGATCGCCGCCGCCATCGCCGCCGAGGTCGGGGCGGACGTCGCCGTGGCCCGGCGCGGAGCCTTCCTGCACGACGTGGGCAAGGCGCTGACCGGCGAGGTGCCGGGGACGCACGCGACGGTGGGGGCGGACCTCGCGCGGCGCTGCGGGGAGTCCGAGGCGGTGGTCAACGCGATCGCCGCGCACCACGACGAGGTGCCGGCCACCACCGTCGAGGCGGTCCTCGTGCAGGCGGCCGACGCGATCTCCGCGTCGAGGCCGGGTGCGCGACGTCAGGAGATCGACCAGTACGTCGAGCGCATGGGGGCGCTCGAGGCGCTGGTCGCGGCGCACGACGGCGTGCGCCGGGTGCTGGCCATGGCCGCCGGGCGCGAGGTGCGCGTCGTCGTCGAGCCGGACGAGGTGGACGACCACGCGCTGCCGCAGCTCGCGTCCGCGATCGCCAAGCACATCGAGGCCGACCTGACGTACCCCGGCGAGATCAGGGTCACGGTGGTCCGCGAGCTGCGGGCGAGCGCGACCGCCGGCTGAGCCGCGACCGCGGACGATCTCGTCGTCACCCCCGCGGCGGGGTCGCCGGCACGCGTCGGGCGTCAGGCGGCCGTGCCGCCCGTCGGGGTGACCGCGGCCGTGAGGTCCACGGCGGGTGCGGCGGTGCGCCGTGCTCGGCCCCGCAGGCGCAGCGCCAGGCGCGAGAGCGTGATGTTGACGACGAGGTAGATGCCCGCGCCCACGGCGAACAGCGCCACCAGGTAGGTGTTGCCGAAGAACTGGCCGTTGTTCGTGATGGCCTTGAGCAGCTCGGGGTACCCGACGATGAAGCCCAGCGAGGAGTCCTTCAGCAGCACGACGAGCTGCGCGACGAGGCTCGGGGCCATCGTCCGCAGCGCCTGCGGGAGCAGGACCAGCCGCAGCGTCTGGCCGCGCGACAACCCCACGGCGTACGCGGCCTCAGACTGGCCCTTGGGCAGCGAGGCGAGGCCGGCGCGCACGATCTCCGCGATGATCGCCATGTTGTAGACCGTCAGACCGAACAGGACCGCCGCGAACGCGCTCCAGCCGAAGCCGAGCAGCGCGAAGAACATCATGAGCAGCACGGGCAGGCCGCGGAAGAGCTCGATGACGACCGTCGCGCCGATGCGCACGGGAGCGAGACGGGCGGTGCGGCACACCGCGAGCACCAGGCCGAGGACGAAGGCGAGGGGCGCGGCGACGACGGCGGCCTTCAGGGTGGCCCCCAGGCCGACGACCAGCAGCGAGCGCCACACGTCGGCGGCGGTCTGGCCCCGCGGCGGGTCCCACAGCACGTCCCACCGCTCGAGGGCGAACACGTCGCGGCCGGCGGCGTACCAGACGGCCAGGCCGAGCAGGGCGAGCACCACGAGTGCGGCGACCGTGGAACCGATGCGCTCGCGCCGCCGGGCGAGCGGCCCGGGTGCGTCGTACAGGATCGAGATGGGGGAGCTCATCGCGCGAACGCCACCTTCCGCTCGAGCAGGTTCGCGAGCTGGCCCGCGGGGATCGTGAACAGCAGGTAGAACACCGCGACGCCGACGAGCAGGAGCATGACGTCACCGGGGTTCTGCTGCGCCAGGCGACGGCCGGTCGCGACGAGCTCGACCACCGCGAACCCGGCGGCGACCGACGTGTTCTTGGCGAGCGCGATGATGACGTTGATGAGGGGCGGGATCACCGAGCGGACCGCCTGCGGCAGGATCACGCTGGTCAGGGACTGGCCGAAGGTCAGGCCGATCGCCCGGGCCGCCTCGGCCTGGCCGATCCCGACGGCGTTGATGCCCGAGCGCACCGCCTCGGCGACGAAGGCCGACGTGTAGGCGGTCAGGCAGATGATGGCGGTCCAGTACCCGAAGGGCAGGACGACGCCGAACTGCGGCAGGACCAGGACGGCGAAGAAGAAGATGAGCGTGAGCGGCATGTTGCGCAGGAGCTCGGTGTACACGGCGCCGAACGCCCGCAACGAGCCCAGCGGGGACACGCGCATGGCCGCGACGGCCAGGCCGATGACCAGCGCGCCCGCCCCGGACACGAGGGTCAGCTGTGCGGTCAGGCGGAAGCCCGCCAGGTAGGCCGGCATGTTGTCGGCGATGACCATGAGGTCCACGCGTGTCCTCCGGGACGTGCGGCAGTCGGTCGGCACGGCACCGGGCCGCCCCTCGCGGGGGCGGCCCGGTGCCGGTGAGGTCAGTAGCGGTCGACCGTCGGGGGCTCCGGGGTCGGCAGCACGGTGCCGGCGGTGGACTCCCACGCCTCGGTCCAGGTGCCGTCCTCGAACGCCTCCTCGAGCACGTCGTTGATCCACATCCGGAAGTCGGTGTCGTCGAGCGCCAGGCCGATGCCGTACGGCTCCTCGGTGAACGGGTCGCCGCGCACCTCCAGGTCGTCGTACTGGTCGGCGAAGCCCGCGAGGATGACGTTGTCGGTGCTGATCGCGTCGACCTGCCCGTTGCGCAGCGGCTCGATGCAGTCCGAGTACGCCCCGAGCGCCTGGACGTTCGCCTCGGGGTAGTTCTCGAGGAGGTTCGCCTCGGGCGTGGAGCCCGACGCGGTGCAGACGTTCTTCCCCGCGAGGTCCTCCGGGCCCTGGATGTCGGTGTTCGACGCCAGCGTGAGGATCGACTGACCCGCCAGGTAGTACGGCCCGGCGAACGAGATGACCTCCTTGCGCGTGTCGTTGATCGTGTACGTGGCCACGACCATGTCGACCTGGCCGTTCTGGATGAACGCCTCGCGGTTCGAGGAGATCGTCTCGACCCACTCGATGTCCTCGGCCGCGATGCCGAGCTTCTCGGCGATGAGCGTGCCGATCTCGACGTCGAAGCCCACGGGCACGCCGTTGGGCCCCACGAGACCGAACAGGGGCTGGTCGAACTTGGTGCCGATCGTGATCGACCCGGCCTCGGCCAGGCGCGCCATCGTCGAGCCCTCGGGGAACTCGGCCGTCTCCTCGACCATGCCGTCGTCGGTCGGCGCGGCGGTCTCCGCCGGGTCGGCGTCGCCGGCACAGGCGGCGAGCGCGAGCACGGTGGCGGACATCAGGGCGATGAGCCCGGTACGGACGGGTCGCATGGTGCGTCTCCTTCGATGGCGTCGGCGCGGGTGGCGCCTGGGTGAGGCTCGGAGGTTCGGGAGCGGTCGGGTCGTGCGGTCGGGGTGGACTGCCGGTCAGTGGGTGAGGATCTTCGACAGGAAGTCCTGGGCGCGCTCGCTGCGCGGCGCGGTGAAGAACGTCTCGGGATCGGCCTCCTCGACGACCTGTCCCGCGTCCATGAAGACCACGCGGTGCGCGGCGCGGCGCGCGAAGCCCATCTCGTGGGTGACGACGACCATCGTCATGCCGTCACGGGCCAGGCCGACCATGACGTCGAGGACCTCGTTGATCATCTCGGGGTCGAGCGCGGACGTGGGCTCGTCGAAGAGCATCGCCTTGGGGCGCATCGCCAGTGCCCGCGCGATGGCGACGCGCTGCTGCTGCCCGCCCGAGAGCTGCGCGGGCAGCTTGTCCGCCTGGTTGGCCACACCGACCCGCTCGAGGATCTCCATCGCGGTGGTGCGCGCCTCGGACGGCTTGACCCGCTTGGCCTTGATCTGGCCGAGCGTGACGTTCTCCAGCACGGTCTTGTGCGCGAACAGGTTGAACGACTGGAAGACCATGCCGACGTCGGCACGCAGGCGAGCGAGCTCGCGGCCCTCGGCCGGCAGCGGCTTGCCGTCCAGCGTGATGGTCCCCGAGTCGATCGTCTCGAGCCGGTTGATCGTGCGGCACAGCGTCGACTTCCCGGAGCCCGACGGCCCGATCACGACGACGACCTCGCCCCGGTGGACCGTGAGGTTGACGTCCTGGAGGACGTGCAGCGCACCGAAGTGCTTGTCGACGTGGTCGAGGACGATCAGGGGCTCTCCGGTCGGACGTCCGTCCACGACGACGGGGGCGGGATCCACCGCGGTGCTGTCGGCCATGTGCCGAACCTACGGGTGAGATGTTGCGAATGCCACGGATGCGCGTCACGGACCGGTAACAGCCGGTTCACACGCAAAGGGCCCTGCCGGTGGCGTCCGGGCCGGTGACAGGCCCGTCGTACCCTGGGAGGCGATGTCCACGACCCTGCCCGTCCCCGTCGCCGTCCCCGTCGCTGCGCCCGCGCCCCCGCCGGCCGACGGGCGTGCCCGCACGTACCTCGTGCGCACGCTCGGCTGCCAGATGAACGTGCACGACTCCGAGCACATGGCCGGGATGCTCGAGCAGGCGGGGTACGTCCCGGCCGCGCCGGCGGACGCGGCGGCGGAGGACGTCGACGTCCTGGTCATCAACACGTGCGCCGTCCGTGAGAACGCGGCGGACAAGCTCTACGGCAACCTGGGCAGGCTCGCCGGCACCAAGCGATCCCGGCCGGGTGGCATGCAGATCGCGGTCGGCGGCTGCCTCGCGCAGAAGGACCGCGCCGGCATCGTCGAGCGGGCGCCCTGGGTCGACGTCGTCTTCGGCACGCACAACCTCGACGTGCTGCCGGCGCTCCTCGAGCGGTCGCGGCACAACGCGCAGGCGCAGGTCGAGATCGCCGAGTCGCTGCAGGTCTTCCCCAGCACGCTGCCCACCCGCCGGGAGTCCGTGTACGCGGGGTGGGTGTCGATCAGCGTCGGCTGCAACAACACGTGCACGTTCTGCATCGTCCCGCACCTGCGCGGCAAGGAGCGCGACCGGCGGCCCGGGGAGATCCTCGCGGAGGTCGAGGCGCTGGTGGCCACCGGTGCGATCGAGGTCACGCTGCTGGGGCAGAACGTCAACTCCTACGGCGTCGGCTTCGGTGACCGGCACGCGTTCGGCAAGCTGCTGCGCGCGGTCGGGGCCGTCCCCGGTCTCGAGCGCGTGCGCTTCACCTCGCCCCACCCGGCGGCCTTCACCGACGACGTGATCGACGCGATGGCGAGCACCCCGACCGTGATGCCTCAGCTCCACATGCCGCTGCAGTCCGGGTCGGACCGCGTGCTGCGCGCGATGCGGCGGTCGTACCGGGCGGAGCGGTTCCTCGGCATCCTCGACCGCGTGCGTGCCGCGATCCCCGACGCGGCGATCACCAGCGACGTCATCGTCGGGTTCCCCGGGGAGACGGACGAGGACTTCGAGGACACCCTGCGCGTCGTCGAGGCGGCCCGGTTCTGCTCGGCCTTCACCTTCCAGTACTCGCAGCGGCCCGGGACGCCCGCGGCGGACCTGCCCGACCAGCTGCCCAAGGCCGTCGTGCAGGAGCGGTACGAGCGGCTCGTCGCGCTGCAGGAGCGGATCTCGGCCGAGGACAACGCGGCACAGGTGGGACGGACGGTCGACGTGCTGGTGGCGCAGGGGGAGGGGCGCAAGGACGGCGCGACCGCCCGCATCTCCGGCCGCGCCCGCGACAACCGCCTCGTGCACCTCGCGCTGCCCGCCGGTCTCGACCCCGCCGACGCGCCACGCCCCGGCGACCTCGTCACCGTCGAGGTGACCCGCAGCGCGCCGCACCACCTGGTCGCGGACTCGGCGCTCACGCCCGGCGGCCGGTTCCGCGTCCGTCGGACGCGTGCGGGCGACGCGTGGCAGGCGCGCACCGAAGGCCGCGACGAGCACGCGCACGGTGGCCAGGGCGGTGGCTGCGGCCCCGTGGCGGGCGCGACCCCCGGTGGCCCGGTGGTGCTGGGACTGCCGGGGCTCGGTCGCCCGACCGGCTGACGGCGGACGCGGGGACGCACGCCGCTGCGGCGGCACCCGGGCCCTTGGGACCACGCCCCGGCAGGCGCCGCGGGCTTCAATGAGGTCGGCAACGCCGCCGTCCCGCGGCGCCCGCAGCACCCGTGGAGCCCGTCATGTCCGAGGTCTTCCTCTTCCTCGCCCAGCAGCCCGTCCTGCTGCTCTTCGTCGTCATCGGGGTCGGGTCGGCCGTCGGCCACGTCAAGGTCCGGGGCGTCGGGCTCAGCGCGGCGGCCGTGCTGTTCCTCGCGATCGGGCTGTCGGCCTGGGCGGCGTCCTACGGCATCGACCTCGAGATCACCGAGGTGCTCGGCACGCTCGGCCTCACGCTGTTCACGTTCTGCGTCGGCCTGGTGTCGGGCGCGACGTTCTTCTCGTCCCTGCGGCGCAGCCTGGCCCCGATCCTCGCCGTGGCCGGCGTGCTCGTGGCGAGTGCCGTCGTCGCGGTGGTGACGGGCGGGCTGCTCGGCCTGGAACGCGCCGTCGTCGCGGGCGCGTGGGCGGGCGCGGTGACGAACACCCCCGCGCTGGCGGCCGCCCGCGAGGCCGCGGGCGACGCCACCGGACCCACCATCGGGTACGCCGTGACCTACCTCTTCGGCGTCGTCGGGATGCTCGTCGCCGTGTCCGCGGCGCTGCGGCAGCGCGGCCACGACACCGACGTCCCACCGACGCTGGTCAGCCGGACGGTCCGGGTCGAGGTGACGGGGCAGCCGCGGATCCAGGACCTCGAGGAGCAGCACGGCGACCGCATCAAGTTCTCCCGCGTGCGGCGCGGCGAGCAGTCGCCCATCCGCACGGCCGAGGCCGCGGACCTGCTCCTGCTCGACGACCTCGTGACGGTCGTCGGGCCGTCCGACGAGGTCGACGCCGTCACGCGCGAGCTCGGCCACGCGTCCTCGCACCGCCTCGAGGCCGACCGGCTGTACCTCGACATGCGTCGGGTGACCGTCTCGGCCGAGCGCGCGGCGGGTCACACGATCGCCGAGCTGGACCTGCTGCACCGCTTCGGGGCCACGATCTCGCGGGTGCGACGCGGTGACGTCGACGTCGTCGCGACCGACGACTTCCAGCTCCAGCTCGGCGACCGGGTCCGCGTCATCGCGCCGCGCGAGCGCATGGCCGAGGTGTCGACGTGGTTCGGCGACTCCTCGCGCGGCCTGTCCGACATCACCCCGGTCGTCCTGGGGGTCGGCATGGCGGCCGGCATCGTGATCGGCACGACGGCGTTCCCCGTCCCGGGCGGTGTGTTCACGATCGGGTCGGCGGCCGGCACGCTGCTGGTCGGTCTGGTGCTCGGCCGGCTCGGGCGGATCGGCCCGGTGGTCACCGCGATGCCCTACACGGCGGCGCAGGCGATCGCCGAGCTCGGCCTGCTGATCTTCCTCGCGCAGGCGGGGACGCGGGCCGGTGCGCAGATCGGCGCCGCGTTCACCTCGGGCGACTGGCTGCGCATCCTGCTGCTCGGCGTCGTCGTCACCGGGTTCGTCGCCACCGGCCTGTACGTGGTGATGCGGCGGGTGCTCCGGGTCGGCGGGACGCGGTTGTCCGGGATCATGGGCGGCGCGCAGACGCAGCCCGCCGTGCTGGCGTTCAGCAACGCCCGCACGGGGTACGACGCGCGCGTCGCGCTCGGCTACGCGCTGGTCTACCCGGCGGCGATGATCACCAAGATCGTCGTCGGACGGATCCTCGGAGGGCTGTGACCCCTCAGTTGTCCGGCACGTCCGGGGGAGGCGCGCCGTCGGCGGGGACCACCGGGTCGAGGGCGGCGAACAGCTGCACGCCGGTGCCCAGCCCGCACGCGAGCAGCTGGGCGAGCTGCACGTCGGTCACCCCCGGCTCGAGGTCCGCCGAGACCTCGGCGTACACCGCGAGCATGCCCTCCTCCTCGCGGACGTAGGCCTTGGGCCAGATGCGCTCGCGGTTCCAGTCGTTGAGCGCCAGGGCGAGCGCGCGTCGCTGCTCCAGCGGAAGCGAGCGGTGCCAGCGGCCCCGGACCTGCAGGATCTCCTGCTGCTCGCCGAGCAGGAGGAACCAGAAGCGGCTGCCGTCCCACGTGCCGGTCAGGTCCCCGTCGTCGTCCACGACGAACCGGTACCCGCGGGCCAGGAGGTAGTCGGCGACGCGGTCACGGGTCAGCGGTCGCGGCGGCTCGTCGCCGACCGTCGGCCCCTTGGTGGGCTTGGGCAGACCGCCGAGCACGCGCAGCAGCCACCCGGGGGTGCTCACGGGGCCGCTCCCGCAGGGTCGGGGTAGCGCTCGTCCAGGGCGTCGAACAGCATGCTCCCGGTCGACAGCCCGCAGAACAGGATCTGGCTCAGCTGGGCGTCGGTCGCACCGTGCTCGAGGTCGGTCGCGACCTCCGCGACGACGTGCACGCGGCCGTTGTCACGCACGCGGACGTACGCCTTGGGCCAGATGCGCTCGGCGTTCCACTCGTTGCACAGGTCGAGCACCTCCTCGAGCCGTTCGATCGCGAGCTCGCGGTGCCACTGCCCGCGCACCTGCAGGATCTCCGCCTGCTCGCCGAACAGGAAGAAGTAGAACAGGCGGCCGCGCCACAGGCCACCGAGGTCGCCGTCGTTGTCGATGAAGTAGGAGAACTGGTTGTCCGACATCCACGACGCGATGCGCGCGGGCGACACCGAGGTGGGGAACGCGGTCGCGTGCTCGGCCGAGCCGAGCTCACGCACGAGCAGCTCGGCGACCCGGTCGTGCAGCTCCACGTCGTCGAGCGGCGGCTGCGACGGGTCCGTCACCGGGCGCGCCCCGGACCACCACCGACGGGCGAGCTGACGGAACCACCCCATGCGCCGACCCTACCTGGCGCTGCCGACGGCCCGCGGAGCCGACCGGGCTCGGCGTCGGGCCACGCCCGTCGGGGCTATACGGTCGGACCGTGCTCGTCGTCGCCGCCCTGGTCCCGGACACCGTCCTGCTGCTGGCCGGTGCGGCCGGGCGCGGCCCCGACGACGCGACTCTCGTCGCGCTGCGCACGTCGGCCCTCGCCGCGGTGGCGCGCGCGGTCGCCGGGGCCACCCGCACGGTGGTGGTGGCGCCCGGTGCCGTCACGCGGTCGGTCGCCGGCCCGGTGCGGGCGGGGGCCGCTGCGGCGGGCGTCCCGGACCACCTGCTCGTGGGCGGGGCGACCGACGTCCTGCTCGTGCCGGCGGCCGGTGCCGCGCCGGCGCTGCCCGGGGCGCCCGGCTCGGGCACGGTGGTCGGGCTGCGGCTGGCGCTCGCTGCGGGCGCCGCCCCGGCGGGCCTGCACCTGCTCGAGGTCGCGCCCGGGGAACCGGCCGAGCTGCGCGCCCTCGGGGCGGCGACCACCTCGTCCGGGCCGACGGCCCTGGTGGTGGTCGGTTCCGGGTCGGCACGCCACGGTGACGGCGCCCCGCTGCCGGCGGACGACGAGGCCACGACCGTGGACGGCGCGCTGCTGGCGGCGTGCACGTCGGGCGGTCGCGCCGCACGTGACGCGCTCGCCGACCTCGACGCGGGCGTCGCCCGGCGGCTCGCGGCGACGGGCTGGGCCCCCTGGCAGGTCCTGGTCGGGGCGCTCGACGCCACGGGTCAGGGCGCTGACCTGGCGGGTCCCGAGCTCCTGCACGCGAGCGTGCTCCGCGGGGCGGCGCACGCTGCAGTGGTCTGGGCGGTCGCGCCGTGAGCCTCGTCGTGGCCGTCGTCGGCCCCACCGCGACCGGCAAGTCGGACCTGGCCCTCGACCTCGCGGTGGCGCTCGGGGCGGAGGTGGTCAACACGGACGCGATGCAGCTCTACCGCGGCATGGACGTCGGTACCGCCAAGCTCGCGGCCCACGAGCGACGCGGCGTCCCTCACCACCTGCTCGACGTGCTCGACCCCGACCAGGAGGCCTCCGTCGCCGACTACCAGCTCCTCGCCCGCGCGACGCTCACGGAGCTCGCGTCGCGCGACGTGCGCGCGGTGGCCGTCGGCGGGTCCGGACTGTACGTGCGCGCCCTGCTGGACCGCATGGAGTTCCCCGGCACCGACCCCCACCTCCGGGCCGCGCTGGAGGCCCGCGCCGAGGCCGAGGGGGCGCGTGCGCTGCACGCCGAGCTCGCGGCCGTCGACCCCGTCGCGGCCGCGGGCATCGGGCCGCGCAACGCGCGTCGCGTCGTGCGGGCCCTCGAGGTGATCGCGCTGACGGGCCGGCCCTACTCCGCGAGCCTGCCGACGCACGAGTACGAGGTGCCGGCGCTGCAGATCGGGCTGGACTGCGACCGCGCGCTGCTCGACGCGCGCATCGAGCAGCGGGTGGCCCGGATGTGGGACGGCGGCCTGCTGGACGAGGTGCGCCGGCTCGCGGCGCGCGGGCTGGGCCGCACGGCGTCGCGCGCCGTCGGCTACGCCCAGGCGCTCGCGGAGCTGGCCGGGGAGCTCGACAGCGCGTCGGCGCGCGCCGCCACGGCCGCGGGGACGCGGCGCCTCGCCCGCAAGCAGATGGGCTGGTTCGGGCGCGACCCCCGGGTGCACTGGCTGGACGCGCAGGACCCGGACCTCGTCGCCCGGGCGCTCGACCTGGTCGAGGCGGCCGACGCCGGCCGGCTCCGCTCGCCGGACCCGCACGCCCCCGTGCGCCGTACGCTGGGGTCGTGACCGCCCCGACCCCCGTCGCCCCGCACGTCGAGCCCGCCGTGGGCCGTCCGGACGTCACCCCGCTCGCGGTCACCAAGGGCCACGGGACCCAGAACGACTTCGTGCTCGTGGACGACCGGTCGGGTGCGCTGGACCTCACCCCGGCGCTCGTCCGCGGGCTGTGCGACCGGCACGCAGGGCTGGGTGCCGACGGCGTGATCCGGCTGGTCGCCACGGCACGGGTCCCCGACGCCCCGGACGCGGCCCGCGGCACGACGTGGTTCATGGACTACCGCAACGCCGACGGCTCGCTCGCGCAGATGTGCGGCAACGGCGTGCGCGTGTTCGCCCGGTACGCGCACCGCCTCGGCCTGTGGGACCCCGCGGACGGGGCGCTGGCGGTGGGCACCCGCGCCGGCGTGCGCTCCGTGGTCACCGCACCCGCCCTGGACGGCGACGAGCCGTGGTTCACGGTCGGGATGGGCGCGGTCACGCTGCCGGCCGGCCCGGGCGCGATCGCCACGGGCGGTGACGTCCAGGTCCAGGTGGCCGGGCTGTCGGTCACCCGCCCCGGCCTGTCCGTCGACGTCGGCAACCCGCACACGGTCGTGGTGCTCGCCCAGGAGGCGGACCTCGACCGGGTCGACCTGGTCGTCGCACCCGTCGTGGAGCCCGTCCCCGCGGACGGCACCAACGTCGAGCTCGTCGTCCCGCTCGGCGAGCTCGCCGCCGCCGACGGCACGCTGGTCGGACGCGTCCGCATGCGCGTGCACGAGCGGGGCGTGGGCGAGACGCGGTCGTGCGGCACCGGCGCGGTCGCCGCGGCGGCGGCGGTCCGTGCCTGGGGCGGCCCGCAGGCGCCCGACGTGTGGCTGGTCGACGTCCCGGGTGGCACCGTGCGCGTCACGCTGCACGCCGACGGGCAGGCCGACCTGGCAGGCCCCGCGGTGCTCGTCGCCGACGCCCAGGTCGACCTGCGGGCGCTGGCGACGTGACCGACGCCCTCACGGCCCACCAGATCGGTGCGCCGCTGGGCGAGCGCGCGACCCTGGTCCAGGTGTCGACCGCGTTCTGCGCGCCCTGCCGGGCGGCGCACCGCGTGCTGGCCCGCGTCGCCGACGCCGTCCCCGGGGTCGCTCACGTCGACGTCGACGTGGCCGACGCCCCCGAGCTGGCCGCGGCGCTCGGGGTCACCGCGACCCCGACCGTCGTGGTGCTGGACGCCGCCGGGACGGTCGTCGTCCGGGCCGAGGGGGTGCCGACGCCGCGTCAGGTGGTCGGCGCGCTCGCCGCGGCCGTCCCGGGGACCGACCCGCTGACCTGACGCTCGGCCGGGGGGACGCCGACGCGCGGTGCCACGAGCACGGCGCCCAGGGCGAGCACGGCGGTGAGGGCGAACGCACCCACGAACGGGCCGGGGCCGGTGTAGCCCGCGGCGCCGCCGGTGGCGACGACGACGACGCCCGTCAGCGCGAGCGCGAGCGCCGCGCCCACGGAGTCGGCGATGGAGTTCGCGGCGCTGTTGCGACCCTGGTCCTGCGGAGCGGACCATCCCAGGAGCAGCACGTTCAGGCGCGACGAGCCGAACCCCATGCCGGCACCCGCCAGCGCCCACACGGCCACGACGACCCCACCGGGCAGCTCGAGGACGGTCGCGCCCGCGGCGCCCGCCACGCCGGCCAGGACCAGCGCGGTCCCGATCCGCACGGCCGTCCGGCTGCGCAGCCGGACGCCCAGCCGGCCCTGTGCCACCGAGGCCGCCGACCACGCCAGCGCGGCGGCGGACAGGCCCAGGCCGCTCGCGGTCGTGCCCCACCCGTCGCGCTCGACCAGGAGGTACGGGACGTAGACCTGGGCGCCGAAGAAGGCGCCGGGCAGCAGCAGCCGCGTCAGGATGACGCTCGGCAGGCCGGGCCGGCCGCGCAGCGCACCGGGCGGGAGCAGCGGACGGGACGCCGCGACGGCCGTGACCGCGGCGCCGCCCGCGAGGACGAGCGCCCACGGCGCCGGCAGCGGAGCCGCCAGGTTGAGGGCCAGGACCGCGACGGCGACGAGCAGGGCCCACCCGACGCGTCGTGCGGCGGCGTCGTCCTGCGCCGGGTGGTCGGTGCCGCGGACGTCCGCGTCCTGGCCGGCCCGCCCGAGCCCGCGCACCGCGCCGAGCAGCGGGACCGCCGCCGGGACGACCAGCACGGCGACCCCCAGGAACACCCAGCGCCACCCGGCGAGGTCGGCCACGAGCCCGGCGAGCGCGGGGCCGACGATCGACGGCAGCACCCACGCGGTGGAGAACCACGCGAACACGCGGGGGTGCAGCACGGCGGGGTAGGCGCGTGCCACGGCCACCAGGAGCGTCACGTTGACGACGCCGCCGCCCAAGCCCTGCGCGAGGCGCCCGACCACGAGCAGGGGCATGGTCGAGGCGGCGCCCGCGACCAGCAGACCGACCACGAACAGCGCGACGCCGGCCGTGAACGGTGCGGCGGGACCCCGCCGGTCCGCCCAGGTGCCGGCGACGACCATGCCGACGACGCCGGTCGCGAGCGGACCGGCGAACGCGAAGGCGTACAGCGAGCGGCCGTCGAGCACGTCCGCCACCTGCGGCATCACGGTCGTCACGGCGAACGACTCGAACGCCACGAGCACGACGAGGGCGAACATCGCGTACGCGGTCGTGCGTCGCGCGCGCCACATCGCCTCGGGCGACGCGGCGTCGCCGGCACGCTGCGTCACGGCGCGTACCGCAGGACCCGGAAGCCCTTCGCGCTCGCCTCCCGCGTCGTGGGCAGGCCGGCCTCGTCCGTGAGCCAGCGCCGCAGCGGGTCGGCGCCGAGGTGGCGCCCGACGACGAGCCAGGCGTCACCGCCGGCCGCCACGCGCGGCAGCCAGCGCGTCAGCAGCGCGCGCAGGGCCGGCTTGCCGATGCGGACCGGCGGGTTGGACCACAGGGTCGCGAACCGCACGGCCTCGGGGACGTCCTCGGGGGTCGCGGCCACCACGTTGCCCAGGCCGAGACGCGCGGCGTTGCGCCGGACGAGGTCGAGCGCGCGCTCGTTGACGTCGACCGCCCACACGCGGGCGTCCGGGGAGCTCAGCGCGAGCGTCAGCGCCACGGGCCCCCAGCCGCAGCCGAGGTCGAGCAGATCGCCCGTCGGGGGCGGGGACGGGACGGTGCGCAGCAGCACCTGCGTGCCGAGGTCGACGTGGTCGGGCGAGAACACCCCGCCGGCCGTCTCGACCTGCACGTCGCGACCGGCCAGCCGGACGTGCAGCGACCGGCGCTGCTCGGCCGACGCCGGTCGGGCCGTGAAGTAGTGGTCGCCCTGCGGGTCGTCGGTGCCGCTCACCGGACCGAGGCTAGCGGTGCGCGCGCCCTGTGCCCGCAGCGAAATCCCGTCGCGGGTGTCGTACGTGCGTGCGATCCTGGACACAGCCGACCCGCCGACGAGAGGAACCGCGTGGACGACCGAGAGCTCACCACCGACGAGGCGCCCGAGGCACCGGCGCGCAGCGCGCAGGAGGTGGCCGACGACGTCGTCGCGCGTGTGCTCGCCCGGGCGGGCACCGCCGTCCAGGCCGGGGGGACCGCGCACACCACGTTCGACGGGGACCAGCTCGACCTCGAGGAGCGCACGTCGCTGCGCCGCGTGGTCGGGCTGTCGACGGAGCTCCAGGACGTCTCCGAGGTCGAGTACCGCCAGCTGCGTCTCGAGCGGGTCGTGCTCGTCGGTCTGTGGGGGGCCGGCACCGCGGAGGAGGCCGAGATCTCCCTGCGGGAGCTCGCCGCGCTCGCGGAGACGGCCGGGTCGCAGGTCCTCGACGGTCTGCTGCAGCGCCGGCGCACCCCCGACCCCGGCACGTTCCTCGGGTCGGGCAAGGCCGTCGAGCTCGCGAGCCTGGTGGCGGCGGTCGGCGCCGACACCGTCGTGGTCGACGGTGAGCTCGCGCCGTCCCAGCGGCGCGCGCTCGAGGACATCGTCAAGGTCAAGGTCGTCGACCGGACGGCGCTGATCCTCGACATCTTCGCCCAGCACGCCAAGTCGCGGGAGGGCAAGGCGCAGGTCGAGCTCGCGCAGCTCGAGTACCTGCTGCCACGTCTGCGCGGGTGGGGCGAGTCGATGAGCCGCCAGGCCGGTGGCCAGGTGGGCGGCGCCGGCGCCGGCATGGGGTCGCGCGGACCGGGTGAGACCAAGATCGAGCTCGACCGGCGGCGGATCCGCAACCGCATGGCCAAGCTGCGGCGGGAGATCGCGGCGATGGCGCCGGCGCGCGCGACCAAGCGGGCCTCGCGGGAGCGCAACGCGATCCCGTCGGTGGCCATCGCGGGCTACACGAACGCCGGCAAGTCGTCGCTGCTCAACCGCCTGACGCACGCCGGGGTCCTGGTCGAGAACGCGCTGTTCGCGACGCTGGACCCCACGGTGCGTCGCGCCGAGGCCGCCGACGGGCGCGTGTACACCCTCGCCGACACCGTGGGCTTCGTGCGGCAGCTGCCGCACCAGCTGGTGGAGGCGTTCCGCTCGACCCTCGAGGAGGTCGCGGCCGCCGACCTCATCCTGCACGTGGTGGACGCGGCGCACCCCGACCCCGAGGGGCAGATCGCCGCGGTGCGCCACGTGTTCGCCGACATCCCCGGTGCGATGGACGTGCCCGAGATCATCGTCCTCAACAAGGCCGACCTCGCGTCGCCCGAGGCGGTCGCGCGACTGCGCTCGCGCGAGGTGCACTCGATCGTCGTGTCGGCGCACACGGGTGAGGGCATCGCGGAGCTGGGCGAGCTCATCGCCGACCAGCTGCCGCGTCCGGGTGTCGAGGTCGAGGTGGTCGTGCCCTACACGCGCGGCGACCTCGTCAGCCGCGTGCACGAGCACGGCGACATCGACGTGGAGGAGCACACCGCGTCCGGCACGCTGCTGCGGGCCCGCGTCGACGCCACGCTGGCCGCCGAGCTCGAGGCGGCGGCGGTCCCGGCGACCTAGGGTCGACCCGTGCTGCCCTCCGACCTCGACCTGCTGTGCACGCTCGGCCCGCCGGCGCCGCTGCCCGACGGCACCGCGGTCGTCGTCGCGGTCACTCGACCCGACCTCGCGGCCGACGCGTACCGCGGTGAGCTGTGGCTCGTCCCGCTGGGTGACGACGACCCGGGGAGCGCCCGCCGGCTGACCCACGGCCACCGCGACGGCGCGCCCGAGGTCTCGCCCGACGGGCGGCTCGTCGCCTTCACCCGCGCCCCGCTGACCGGCGAGCCCGCGCAGGTGCACGTGATGCCGCTGGGCGGCGGTGAGCCGGTGCGCCTGACGGCGGCGCCGCTGGGGACCAACGGACCGCGCTGGTCACCCGACGGCTCGCGGCTGGCCTACGTCGCCCGGGTCCCCCAGGAGGGGCGGTACGTGCCGGGCGGCGACCCGGCGGCCGAGGCGCCGCGTCGCATCACGACGTTCGCCTACCGGACGGACGGCGTCGGGTACGTGCACGACCGGCCCCAGCACGTGCACGTGCTCGAGGTCCCCGCGGACCCCGGGGCCGGCGGCGACCCGCCGGTGCCGGTCGCCCTGACCTCGGGTCCGGCCGAGGTGACCGGCCCGCGGTGGACGGTCGACGGCACGGCGCTGGTCGCGGTGAGCACCCGGCACGTCCTGCGGGAGCACGACGTGCGGCGCGACGCCGTCCTCGTCCCCGCCGGACCTGACGCGGCCGGACCGCAGGCCGTCGTCCTGCTCACCGACGCGGACGCGGGCAGCCCCTTGCGCGTCGAGGCCGTCCTGCCGGCGTCGGACGGCGTGTGGCTGCTCGCCGCCGACCTCGGGTCCGACGGCACCGACACGGTCGGTTCCCTGACCGGCCTGTTCCGGGTCCCGACGGCCGGATCCGGCGCCGCGACGCGTCCGACGGGCGCGCCACGACGCCTCACCGACGCCGACCACGTCGGTCTGGGCGACGTGCTCGTGCCCGCGATGGACGACGTGCTGGTCACGGTCGAGGACCACGGTGCGGTCCGGCTCGTCCGGGTGGACCGCGAGGGGACGGCGACCGAGCTCGTGGGCGCGCCGCACGTCGTGCTGGGCGCCGGCGCCGCCGTGACGCGCACCGGCCCGGTCCGTGCGGTCGCGACCGCCGCCACACCCACCAGCGCCGGCGTCCTGCTGCTCGTCGACGGCTCGGGGTCGACGGGCACCGTGTCGACGGTCGCCGACTGGTCGGAGCCGCTGCGGGCGACCGGGCGCACCGTGGTGCCGACGGCTCTGACGGCGTCGGCGCCCGACGGCTACCGGGTGCACGGGTGGCTCGCGCTGCCGGATCCCCGGCGCCACGGCAGCGGCCCGCACCCCACGCTCCTGATGATCCACGGCGGGCCGTTCGCGCAGTACACGCACGGCCTCTTCGACGAGGTCCAGGTCCTGACGGGGGCGGGGTACGCGGTCGTCCTGGGGAACCCGCGCGGCTCGTCGGGCGCCGGCCGGGCGCACGGCAGGGCGATCCGCCGGGCGATGGGGACGGTCGACGCCGAGGACGTCCTCGCGCTGCTGGACGCGGCGCTGGCCGGGCACGGCGACGTGCTGGACGCCGGGCGGGTGGGCGTCCTGGGCGGCTCGTACGGCGGGTACCTCACGGCGTGGCTCACGACCCGGACCGACCGGTTCGCGGCCGCCGTGGTCGAGCGGGCGTTCCTCGACCCGGTGAGCTTCACCGGGTCGAGCGACATCGGCTGGTGGTTCGGGCTGGAGTACGTCGGCGACCACGGGGTGGACCCCCGGGGCGTCGCCGCCCAGTCGCCCATGGCGCACGTGGACCGGGTGAGCACGCCGACGCTCGTCGTGCACTCCGAGCAGGACTGGCGGTGCCCGCTCGAGCAGGGCCAGCGCTGGTTCGTGGAGCTGCGGCGCCGCGGTGTGCCGACGGAGCTGCTGCTCTTCCCGGGGGAGGGGCACGAGCTGTCCCGCACAGGTCGTCCCGCGCACCGCCGTGCCCGCTTCGAGCACCTGCTCGAGTGGTGGGAGCGGCACCTGCCGACCGGCACCCGATGACGACACGCTCCGTGCCCGGCGCGCCCCGGCGTCCGTGGGCGCGACTACGCTGACGCGGTGCCCGAGCCAGAACCGTCGTCCAGCGCGGACGCCGACGACGACGCGCGGGCGGTGCACGCGCTGGCCGAGGTCGACGAGCTGCTCGACCTCGCGGTCGGAGCCCTCGGCGGCGGACGGCGCGACGGGCAGCACACCATGGCGCAGGCCGTCGCCGACGCGCTGCGCACCGGCGAGCACCTGCTCGTCCAGGCGGGCACGGGGACGGGCAAGTCCCTCGGCTACCTCGTGCCGGCCGTCCGGCACGCGGTGCAGACCGACGAGCGCGTCGTCGTCTCGACGGCCACCCTGGCGCTGCAGCGGCAGGTCCTCACGCGCGACCTGCCGCTGGTGACCACGGCGCTCGGGTCGCGCCTGCCGCGCCAGGCGCAGGTGGCGCTCCTCAAGGGCTGGCACAACTACCTGTGCGTGCACAAGGTCGCCGGCGGCTACCCGTCCGACGAGCAGGGCACGCTGTTCGACGTCCCCGAGCGCCCCGGCGCCGCCGACCACCCGCCGGTCGCGGAGGACGGCGAGAACGTCCGCGAGAGCCTCGGCGAGCAGGTCCTGCGGGTCCGCGAGTGGGCGGACGGCACGCCCACGGGCGACCGCGACGACCTGGTGCCGGGTGTCTCGGACCGGGCGTGGCGGCAGGTGTCGGTGACGTCCATGGAGTGCCTCGGGGGCGTGTGCCCCCTGCTCGCCGAGTGCTTCCCCGAGGCCGCGCGGGCGCGCTCGCGGGAGGCCGACGTCGTGGTGACCAACCACGCGATGCTCGGCATCGCCGCGTCCGGGTCGCCCGGTGTGCTGCCCGAGCACCAGGTGCTGGTCGTCGACGAGGCGCACGAGCTGGCGGACCGCGTCACGGCGCAGGCGACGGCCGAGCTGTCCCTGCCGACGATCGAGCAGGCCGCGCGCCTGGCACGGCGGCACGGCGGCGTCCCGACCACGGATCTCGACACCGCCGGCCAGCACCTCGCGAGCGTGATCGTGCCGCTGCCGGAGGGGCGGTTCCCCCGGGGCCTGCCCGACGACGTGCGGCTCGCCGTCGCGGCCGTGCGGGACGCCTCGAGGACGCTGCTCACCGCGCTCAAGCCCGAGGCCGGCTCGCGTGACGCGGGGGACGGCGGCCGCAAGATGGCCGCGTCGGCGATGCTGGCGCTCTTCGAGGTCGCCGAACGCATGGCCGCCGACCCGGAGCAGAACGCGTCGACCGTCCTGTGGTGCGCGCGCGGCGAGGACCGCCGTGGCCTGACGACGACCCGGCTGCACGCCGCACCCCTGGCCGTCGCGGGGCTGGTGCGCACCCACCTGCTCACCGGGCGGACGGCCGTGCTGACGTCCGCGACGCTGACCCTGGGCGGGTCGTTCGATCCTGCGGCGCGCGCCGTCGGGCTCGCGGCTCGCCCGGACGCCGCGCCGGTCGGCCCGCCCGTGCTCGGCGCACGCGCTGCTGCGGACGGCGACACCCCAGGGCAGCTGCCGGTCGCCGCGCCCGCCACGGGCGCGGGTGCGGAGCAGGTGCCGCGCTGGCGGGGGCTCGACGTGGGGAGCCCGTTCGACTACCGCCGCCAGGGGATCTGCTACGTCGCGCGCCGGCTCCCGCCGCCGGGCCGCGAGCCGGCGACGGACGCCCAGCTGGACGAGATCGCGACCCTCGTCGAGGCGGCGGGCGGCCGCACGCTCGGGCTCTTCACCTCACGGCGCGCCGCGACGGTGGCGGCCGAGGCGATGCGGGAGCGGCTCGACGTCCCGGTCCTGCTTCAGGGTGAGGACCAGCTGCCGACGCTCGTCGCGCGGTTCGCCGCGGACGAGCCGACGTGCCTGTTCGGCACGCTGTCGCTCTGGCAGGGGGTCGACGTGCCCGGGCCGGCCTGCCGGCTCGTGCTGATCGACCGGATCCCGTTCCCGCGGCCCGACGACCCGGTGCGCTCGGCACGTGCGGACGCCGTGGCCGCCGCGGGGGGCAACGGGTTCATGTCCGTCTCGGCGACGCACGCGGCCCTGCTCCTCGCGCAGGGGGCGGGGCGCCTGGTGCGGTCGGGCGCCGACCAGGGGGTCGTGGCCGTGCTGGACCCGCGACTGGCCACCGCTCGCTACGGCGAGTACCTGCAGCGGTCCATGCCCCCGTTCTGGCGCACCACCGACCGCGACGTGGTGGTGGCGGCGCTGCGCCGGCTGGCGGGTTCGCACTAGCCTCGTGACGGGGCGCGCCGGGTCGGGCGGGCGCGTCCCGGTTCCACGCTCGCGCCCGTGACGAGGGGAAAGACCATGGTCGACATCACCGAGGGCGACGAGCTCGCCCTGCGCCCAGCGCCCTCCGTGCCGCGCCGCACGTCGAAGCTGGGGATCGTCGGCGCCGGGGCGGTGGGCTCGACGATGGCCTACGCCGCGCTGATGCGGGGCGCCGCGCGCACCGTCGCCCTGCTCGACGTCAACCGGGCCAAGGTCGACGCGGAGGTCCTCGACCTGTCGCACGGGATCCAGTTCATGTCGATGGCCGAGGTGATGGGCTCCGACGACGCGTCGGTCATGGCGGACTGCGACGTCGTGATGTTCACCGCGGGCGCCAAGCAGAAGCCCGGGCAGTCGCGGCTCGACCTGGCCGAGGCGACGATCTCGCTCGTGCGCAAGGTCCTGCCCGGGATCGTCGAGGTGGCACCGAACGCGGTGTACGTGATGGTGACCAACCCGGTGGACGTGGTGACCTACGCGGCGCTGAAGATCTCCGGCCTGCCGCCCGCCCAGCTGTTCGGCTCCGGGACCGTGCTCGACTCGTCCCGCCTGCGCTACCTCATCGCCCGGCACACCGGTGTCGCCGTCCAGAACGTGCACGCCTACGTCGCCGGCGAGCACGGTGACACCGAGCTGCCGCTGTGGAGCTCGGCGAGCATCGGCGCGGTGCCGCTCCTCGACTGGGCGGGGCCGGGCGGCCAGGGCGCGCTGACGCGCGAGGTGCGCGACGCCATCGCCCGGGAGGTCGTGGAGTCCGCCTACCGCATCATCGAGGGCAAGGGCGCGACCAACTACGCCATCGCCCTGGCGGGGTCACGGATCATCGAGGCCGTGCTGAAGGACGAGCGGCGCATCCTGCCGGTCTCGTCGCTGCTCGACGGCTACCTGGGCATGTCGGACGTGTGCCTGAGCGTGCCGTCGATCGTCGGCTCGTCGGGCGTGCTTGAGCGTCTCGAGGTGCCGATGTCGTCCGACGAGGTCCTCGGGATGCGTCGCTCGGCGGAGGCCGTGCGCTCCGTCGCTCGCCGCTTCGGCTTCTGACCCGGCAGGGGTCGACGAGGGTCGTGACGCGGCCCCGGGCGGGGAGGAGTGTCCTTCCCGCCCGGGGCCGCGGTGCGCGTGCTCGCGACGCCGTGCGCGCTACAGGCTCCGCAGGACGCTGACGACGCGGCCGAGGACGGTCGCGCCGTCGCCGTCGATCGGTGCGTAGGCCGGGTTGTGGGGCAGCAGCCAGACGTGTCCGTCGATCCGCTTCAGGGTCTTGACGGTGGCCTCCCCGTCGATCATCGCGGCCACGATCTGCCCGTTCTCCGCCACCGGCTGGCGGCGGACCACCACCCAGTCGCCGTCGCAGATCGCCGCGTCGATCATCGAGTCGCCGGCCACCTTGAGCAGGAACAGCTCGCCCTCGCCGACGAGCTGGCGCGGCAGGGGGAAGACGTCCTCGACGACCTGCTCGGCGAGGATCGGACCGCCTGCCGCGATGCGGCCCACCACCGGCACGTAGGAGGGGGCGGGCGCGTGGTCGCGCTCGGGGGTGTCAGGATCGGACGGCGGTGCGTCGGACCGGGCGCCCCACGGTCCCACGGTGCGCGCGTCGTCGGGCTGCACCACCTCGATCGCGCGTGGCCGGTGCGGGTCGCGCCGCAGGTAGCCCTTGCGCTCGAGCGCGGTGAGCTGGTGCTTGACGCTCGACGGGCTCGTGAGGCCGACCGCGTCGCCGATCTCCCGCATGCTCGGCGGGTAGCCCCGCTGCTCGACGGACGCCCGGACGGTCTCCAGGACGAGCCGCTGCCGCGTCGTGAGCCCGTCGCCGGGGACCTCGTCGGCCTCGACGGCCGCGGCCGTGCGCGGGCCCCGCTCCTGCGTCGTCGTGCCGTCGTGCCCGTCCACTGCATCTCCCGCCGTCGGTCCGCACAGGCCCGGGTCGGGCTCCGCGTGCGCGGGGCACCGCGACGCCTGACGTCGGGCCGACGCGCATCCGGCCTGGTCGGGCCCGTGCGCGCCGCACCCGGCCGGTCCCCGCGGCACCTGCGCCCGCGGCGATGTCAGAGGTCGGTGGTGCACTCGTCGCAGTGCTCACCCTAGGGGTGAGGGCCTGCCCGATCAAACATCTGTTCGAGCGTGTCTCGACGGATGTCGGTGGCATCTGGTAGACATCGTACAGACGTTCGACGAACAGGTGTTCGAGCGAGCGGGTGTCAGCGAGGTCGTGCCGGCCGGCGAGGCCGGGTCGGCGGGACGAGCGAGGAGAGGACCGACATGAGCGCGATGGCGATCGCACCGGCAGGCCGGAGCCTGCGCGGCGTGCGCACGGCACCTTCGGCGACGGCCTCGCGTGCCCCGGGTCCGCAGCTCCGTGCCGCGCGGGTGCCGGACCGGGTCGGGGTCGGGCCCGAGGGTGCTGCGGGACGCCTGCGGCTGACCCGTCGCGGACGCGTCGTCGTGTGGCTGCTCGCCCTGTCGCTCGCCGCGGGCGTCGGGGGTGCGGCGGCGTCCGCCCAGGCCGACGGCCCGGCGGCCGGCACCGAGGTGCGTCGCGTGCTGGTGGCCCCGGGCGACACCCTGTGGGGGATCGCCGCCGACGCCGCGGCGCCGGGCGAGGACGTCCGGGACGTGGTGCTGGAGCTGATGGCGCTGAACGAGCTGTCCTCCGGTGGCCTGCAGGCGGGCCAGACCGTCGTGGTGCCGGCCGGATGACGTCGGCTGTGCGCTGCGCGGGGAGGCGTGTTGCGACGGAGTGGCGGACGCCCTAGCGTCACGTGGGTCCGCACCGCCTCGCCGGCGCGCACGCCCACCCGTCACGCCGAGAGGTCCGCTGTGCACTGTCCCTTCTGCCGGCACCCCGACTCGCGCGTCGTGGACTCCCGCACGTCGGACGACGGCTCGTCCATCCGACGGCGTCGGCAGTGCCCGAGCTGTCACCGCCGGTTCACGACGCTGGAGACGGCCAGTCTCTCGGTCGTCAAGCGGTCGGGCGTCACGGAGCCGTTCAGCCGCGAGAAGATCGCCAACGGTGTGCGGAAGGCGTGCCAGGGCCGGCCGGTCAGCGAGGACCATCTCGCGCTCCTGGCTCAGAAGGTGGAGGAGAACCTGCGGACCTCCGGCTCAGCGGAGATCGACGCCTACGAGATCGGGTTGGCCATCCTCGGGCCTCTGCGCGACCTCGACGAGGTCGCCTACCTGCGCTTCGCGAGCGTGTACCAGGCGTTCGACTCGCTCGAGGACTTCGAGTCGGCGATCTCCGGCCTGCGTGCCGAGCACGCCGTCGACCCGGGCGTCGACGGGGCCGCTGACGAGGAACCACCCGCGTCGGGCTGACGTCCCGCGACGCGCCGTCGAGGTATGGGCTGGCGTCCGGGCGCCGCGTCGACCACGCTGGGGTCGCCGACGACCCTGTCGGCGGGCGGAGGACATGACATGACGCAGGACGATCGACCCTCGGCAGTGAGCGACGAGGCCAAGGAGAAGTTCCGGGCCGCGCTCGAGCGCAAGAAGGCCCAGGGGCACCCGACCGCGGACGGGAGCCGGAACACCGGTGCCGTGCACGGGGCGGAGACGGCCGGCCCCACGCAGCGCCGGTTCCAGCGCAAGTCCGGATCGGCCTGACGCAGGCAGCGACGGGTCGGACGGGGCGGTGCCCCTCCGACCCGTCGGCGTCGGACCGGCCGGACTCAGTCCAGCAGCCGCAGCCGCAGTGACTCCGGGCGGCCGGCGAGGACGTCGACGACGCCGGTGGTGACGGGCGACGCGACGTCGGTCACCACGTAGCCCAGCTCGCCCCGGGTGGCCAGGAGCTGACCCTCGATGTTCACGCCGTGGTCGGCGAGGGTCGCGTTGATGGTCGCGAGGACGCCCGGCACGTTGCGGTGCAGGTAGGCGATCCGGTGTGCGTCGGGTCGCTGGTCGAGGGCGAGGTTCGGCAGGTTGACCGACAGGTTCGTCGACCCGGTCGACAGGTAGTCCCGGACCTTGTTCGCGACGAACTGGCCGATGGCCTCCTGCGCCTCCTCGGTCGAGCCGCCCGTGTGGGGCGTGAGGATGACGTTCGGCAGCCCGCGCAGCTCGGACTCGAACGGGTCGCCCTTGCGCTTGGGCTCGACGGGGAAGACGTCGACCGCGGCGCCGGCGACGTGCCCCGAGAGCACCGCGTCGCGCAGCGCCGCGTAGTCGACGACGAACCCACGGGACAGGTTGAGGAAGATCGAGCCGGGGCGCATGCGGGCGATCTGCTTGGCGCCGAACATGCCGGCGTTGCCGGCGCGCCCGTCGACGTGCAGGGTCACGACGTCGGCGGTCTCGAGGAGCTCGTCGAGCGTGTTCATGCGGCGCGCGTTGCCGAGTGCGAGCTTCTCGCTCGAGTCGTAGAAGACGACGGACATGCCGAGGTTCTCGGCCAGGACCGACAGCTGGGTGCCGATGTTGCCGTAGCCGATGATGCCCAGCGTCCGCCCCCGGACCTCGTGGGCGCCCGTCGCGGACTTGTTCCAGACGCCGGCGTGCATCTCCTCGTTGAACACCGTCAGGCGGCGAGTCAGCGAGATGATGTCGGCGATCGCGATCTCGACGACCGAGCGGGTGTTGGAGAACGGCGCGTTGAACACCGCGATGCCGCGGTTGGCGGCCGCGTGCAGGTCGATCTGGTTGGTGCCGATGCAGAACGCGCCGACGACCTCGAGGTCGGTGGCAGCGTCGAGGACCTCCGCCGGGACGGAGGTCTTGGAGCGGATCCCCAGCACCTGGACCCCGGCGAGGGCCTCGACGAGCTCGGACTCGTCGAGCGCGCCGGTGCGGGTCACGACGTCGAAGCCGGCGGTCTCGAGGATCGTCCGGGCGTGCGGGTGCAGGTTCTCGAGGAGCAGGGCGGTGGGCACGCCCCATGGTGCTCTCGTCCCGCGCCGTGGACCAAAGCCGTCCCGAGGGGCGGAACGGGGCCGCCCGAGGCGGTGCGTCCCGCGCCCCGGGCGGCCCTGTCCTGCCGCGTCAGCCGGCAGCGCACCCGACCGTCGGGGTGCCGAGCGACCCCGAGGACGAGCCGATGAAGCCGAAGGACGTGCTCGCGCCGGCACCGAGCGCCCCGTTCCACGCGACGTTGCGCGCGACCGGTGCCGAGGTGCTCCCGGTCAGCGTGGCGTTCCACACCTGGCTGACCCCGGTGCCGGCCGGCATCCCGAGCGTCACGCTCCACCCGGCGATCGCCGCGGGCCCGGCCGTGACCGTGACCTCGCCCTGGAACCCGCCCGGCCACGTGGAGACCGCACGGAAGGTCGCGGTGCAGCCCTGCGGACCCGGTCCGGTCGTGGGGCTCGGTGTCGGTGTCACGGTCGGTGTCGGTGTCGCGCTGGGTGCGGGGGTCGCGCTCGGGGTCGCCGTCGGTGTGGGTGCGACGGAGGGCGACGGGACCGGGTCGGTCGGACCGCCCCACGCCGCAGGCGTGTCCAACCACGCGGCACGGCGCAGCATCCAGTCCTGCAGGTGGCCCACCTGGCCGCTCCACGTCCCGTTGGTCGGGGTGACGAACGGTCCGACATTGCGGGTCGTGAGGTTGGGCCAGCGCTGGAAGTTGCGCGCGGCCGCGGCGGGCAGGGGCGCCGTCAGGGCGGAGACCCGGGACCGCAGCGCGGCGTCGGCCAGCGCACCGCGTCGCAGCTCCTGCCACCGGACCTTCACACGGTTGACGAACGACGGGTCGTTCATCAGCACGGTGAACCAGTCGGTGGGCGGGTTCTGCCGTGTCTGCTGGTACTGCCATCCGGAGACCTGGTCGTTCTGGAAGAACCCGCCGACGCCGAAGGTCAGGTCGAAGTCCCACAGCGGACCTGCGGTGAGCAGGCCCCCGCGGTCCTTGAAGAAGTACTGGCTGCGGTAGTAGGCGTCCATGTCACGGCTCAGCTCGTTGACGATCACGAGGTCGACGAACGAGTCGACGTCGATCAGGGACGGGTAGCCCGTCGTCGGGTCGGCGCGCCCGGGGGAGTGGATGGCGTCGTTGACGCGGCCGACGTAGGTGGCGATGTAGTCGAGCTGCGCGGGGACCAGGTCGTCGGGGTCGTGGACCTCGAGGTCGGACCAGCACCGCGTCGTCCCCCGGCACGGGATCAGCGGCTGCTCGGCGGCCAGCCACTCGAACTTGACGATGTAACCGCCCTCCACCCGGGGGGAGGTCACGTCCGCGGGGTTGAGCTTCTTCAGGTCGAGCCGGTTCTTCTGGTTCTTGATGGTCTCCTCGAGCATGTACACGCCGCGGTAGTCGTCGGCCGCCACGGGCCGCGCGTCGTCGTTCACGTAGACCTCGACCAGCCGGTAGCGCGGCGTGTGCAGGCCCAGCTCGCGACCGAGGTCGAGGACCAGCGCCTCGCGCACCAGGGACTTGTCGGCGAACGGTCCGCGCAGCACCCAGTCGGACTCGGCCGGCATGCCGAAGAACGGCAGGTCGTTGTCGTCGTCGTCGTTGTCCCACAGCTCGAGCCGGTACGGCTTCTTGTCGAACATGCGGCTCGACTGCCCCCGCAGGCGGTAGCCGGCGCGGGTCACGAGCGTCGGGTCGGCGGTCAGCGTCGTCGAGCCGCCGGTCGGCTGCAGCTCGACCACCGCTGCCGGGTGGTAGTCGTCACCGACGGCACCCCTGCCGAACGAGTCGAGGACCAGCACGGGCAGGTCGTGGCTCGTCGTCACGGCCGACGCGACGTACTGCGCGGAGCCGGGAGCACCGCTCGCCGTCCCGGCGACGAACGTCTGGGCGCGCACCTCGGTGCTGCGGGTCAGGGTGAGCGGTCCTGTGGCCACCGGCGAGGAGGCCGTGGGGGGCGAGCCGTCGGTCGTGTACCTCACCTGGGCGCCGGCCAGGGCCGTCCCGAGCGTGACCTGCAACGTGCCCGTGAAGACGCGTCCGGGCACCGAGAACGTCACGTCCCCCGTCAGGCCGGCGTCGGTGGCGGTCACCGCCGCCGCGGGTTCCGATGCGCTCGCTGCGGACGTGGGGGCGAGCAGGGTGGCGGTCAGCGCGCAGGCGGCCGCTGCGGCCGCGAGCGTACGAGTGGTCCGTCGTGACATCGTCGTCTCCTCGGGTGTGCGTGCGTGTCAGTGCGCGGACGCCTCGACGGCGCTCACGCTGTGCGGCACGAGGTGGCGGCGCAGCGTGCGCCGCCACCGGGTCGCGGGCAGCTCGGGCTGGAGCGCGGCCAGACCGGTCGCGTACTTCGAGATGCGCAGGGGACGGTGCCCGAGGGCCCACAGCAGCCGGTCGGCGGCCGACGCGGTCGAGCCGGTCTTGGTCTCGACGACGGCGAGGTCACGCAGGTGCAGGGGGCGGCGACGGTCGTGCCAGGCGAGCTCGAGGTCGACGGTGAGGCGGCTGCCGGCTTCGGGGAGCAGGATCGTGGCGCGCCGGTACCGGGTCACGAGCGTCGGCGACCAGCGCAGGTCGGCGGCGCCGGTGATGCCGTGCGCACCGAGAGTCGCGGTGACGAAGGGCAGTGCAGGGGCGACGTCGGCGCGGTCGTCGAGCCGGTGGGGGACGCGGTCCTTGATCGTGGTTCCCCGGGTCCCGCGGGTCTTCACCTCGATCCAGCACTGCGCGGAGTCCACGTAGGTGCGCGTCCGCACCTTGAACCGCCTGCGACGGCGGTGGGCGGCGAGGTGGTAGGCGAGCAGGTCCGGCGTGTCGAAGTACACCGACTCGTAGTCGAACAGCCGACGCGTGCCGATCTGGAGGACCTGCGCGTCCCGGGGCAGGCCGCGGACGAGCGCTCCCACGTCCGCCACGGGCACCAGGTACTTGCGGTCGACGCGGGTCAGCAGGCCGGCCCGCTCGACGAGCTCCTCGAGGCCCACGGGGACGAGGTGCGCCACCGGGCCCTCGAGCAGGTCCGTCGCCTCGGTCACGAGGCGGCGCCCGTGGCCGAGGACCGGGCGGTCTCGCGGGCCGGCTGGGCGTGGCCGCGTCGCCGCGCCGGGGGCACCGCCTCGAATCGCACGTCGACCCACGTGGTGTCGTTCACGAGGTCGACGCGCTGGACCGCGACCTGGTGCACCCTCGCGCCGAGCATGCCCTCGAGCCGTGCGACCAGGGCGATCCGGTCTAGCACGGCGCCGTCGAGGACGAGCTCCTGGCGCTGGTGGCGCCGCAGGACGCCGGGGTGGTCGCCGAGGAGCACGGCGACCAGCAGGAGCGCCATGAAGGCGACCGAGTGCCACAGGACCGGTCCGGGAAGCGCACCCAGGATGCCGAGCGCGAGCGAGGCGAAGTAGTAGGCGACCTCCCGCTGGTCGATCTCCGTCGAGCGCAACCGGATGATCGACAGGACCCCGAAGAGCCCCAGGCCCAGCCCGGCACCGATCGACGCCGAACCGAGCGTCGAGGCGACGGCGAGCACGCCGACGTTCACGCCGAGGAAGGCGACGACCAGGTCGCGTCGGCGATGGCGGCGGAAGTACGTCCACGTGAGCAGCCCGATGCCGACGAGGTCGGCGCCGATGAGCACGATCTGGTCCATGCGCGGTGTTCCCCCTGGTGTCCTCCTGCGCTGCCGGATGACGCCCCGGTGAACACGTGGTGAACACGTGGGGCAGGGCAGGACCATGGGGGCGCCGTCGGGGGCCCGTCAACGGTGCTAAACGTTTGCCGTGACGTTGTGACGATACGCCGTGACTGCGCGTCGAATCGCTCCCGGCCAGTCGCTCAGATCTCTTCGCCGAAGCCCGCCGGCAGGTCCCGGGCGTGCACCACGTGCAGGGCGTGGGTCGGCCGCGTCATCGCGACGTAGAGGTCGCCGGGGGAGGCGGACTGCACCTCAGTCGGCTCGACGAGGACGACGACGTCGAACTCGAGGCCCTTGGCCTGAGCGGGGGTGAGGACCACGACGGGGGCGTGCAGGTCGACGGCGTCGCCGGCCGGGACGCTCCGGCCGGCGGCGGCCAGCGCCGCGCGCACCTCGGCCGCGCGGCCGAGGGCCGCCACCACGGCGACGCGCCCCGCGCCTGCGGCGTCCTCGACCTGCGCCGCCAGCTTGTCGGCGGTCGAAGCTGCGACCGGGGCCAGCAACGCGTCGTCCGCCACGCGCTCGAGCGTCAGTGCGTCCGCGACGTCGCGCGCGGACGTCTGCGGACTCACGGGCAGTCCGGCGGCGACCGCCACCCGGCGGGCGGCCTGCGCGACCGTCGCCGGGGTGCGGTAGTTGACGGTCAGCTCGGCGAGGCGCCATGAACCCCGCAGCAGGGGGTCGAGCATCGCGGCCCAGTCGTGGGTCCCGCCCGCCGCGGACGTCTGCGCGACGTCGCCCACGACCGTCAGCGACCGGGTCGGGACGCGTCGCAGCAGCGCGCGCCACGCCATCGCGGACAGCTCCTGCGCCTCGTCGACGACGACGTGGCCGTACGTCCACGACCGGTCCGCCGCAGCACGCTCGGCGGTCGTGAGGCGCGGACCGCTGCTCGCGAACCGGCCGGCCAGCGCCTCGGCCGACACCATGTCGCCCGCCCCGGTGCTGCGCAGCACCTGGCGCGCGTACTCGATCTCGGCCTCCCGCTGCTGCGCGTCGGCGCGGGCCTGGGCCCGGGCGGCCTGGTCGTCCTCGCCGAGCAGCTCGGCCGCCTCGTCCAGGAGCGGCACGTCGGCGGGCGTCCACGGGTGGTCCGCCGGCCTGACCAGGAGCGCACGCTCGCGCGCCGACAGCTCCGGCGCGGCGGACTCGAGCCGGTGCGGCTTGGTCCACAGGTCGGTGAGCAGCCCCTGCGGGGTGAGCGGCATCCAGGCGAGGTTGAGGGCGATGCGGATCTCCCGCGTCGTGCGCAGGTCCTCGACGATCTCCGCCCGGTCCTCCGGGGGGACGTCCCACCCGAGCTGCTGGACGTACTGCTCCGCGAGGCGGGCGAGCATGTCGCGCACGAACGTGACACGCGCCTGGTTGTGCGGCCGGTTCTGGCGGCGCGCGCGTCCGATCGCCGCGGCCACGTCCTGCGGTCGCACGACGACCGTGCGGCCGTCGACCCGGACGCGCGTCGCCTGCTGGGGCACGCGCTGCCGCTGGCGTACGGCACGGCGCACGACGCGCGCCATCACGGCGTCCCCCTTGAGGCGCGCGACGTCGTCGGACTCCGTGCCCCGTGCCTCCACGCCGGGGTACAGGTCGGCGAGCGTCGCCGTGACGACGCCGGTCTCGCCCAGCGAGGGCAGGACCTGGTCGATGTAGCGCAGGAACGTGCGCGAGGGACCGACCAGGAGCACGCCCGAGCGCTCGAGGAGCCGGCGGTGGGCGTAGAGCAGGTACGCGGCACGGTGCAGCGCCACGGCGGTCTTGCCGGTGCCCGGGCCGCCCTGCACCACCAGCGTGCCGTTCAGCGGGGAGCGGATGACGGCGTCCTGCTCGGCCTGGATCGTCGCGACGATGTCACCCATGCGGCCCGTGCGGGCTGCCCCGAGGGCGGCGAGCAGGGCACCCTCCCCGGAGACGCCGGCCAGGGTCGCGGGGTCCACACCCGCCGCGACGAGGGCCTCGAGGTCGAGGACGTCGTCCTCCAGGCCGGTCACGCGTCGTCCGGCGGTGACGAGGTGGCGGCGCCGCACCACCCCGTCGGGCTGCGCCGCGGTCGCGCGGTAGAACGCCTGGGCCGCCGGGGCCCGCCAGTCGGTGAGCAGCGGGGTCTGGTCCTCGTCGGTGAGCCCGATGCGTCCGATGTACCTGCGCTCGCCGTCGCGCAGGTCGAGGCGACCGAACGCGAGGCGGTCCTCCACCGACTCCAGCTGGGCGACGCGGTCCTCGTACAGCGTCGCGAAGGCGTCGCGCTCGGAGCGGTTCTGCGGCGAGCCCGACGGACCTGCCCGTCGCACCGCCGCGAGGCGCCGGCGGGACTGCGCGCGCAGCTCGTCGAGGCGCTGGTACAGCACGTCGACGACATGCTGCTCGCCCACGAGCTCGCTGTCGATCGCTGCCACCCGCCCGTCCACCCCCCCGGCGCCCGGGTCGCACGCCCGGTCGCGACGCTCCGCACGACTTGCGGGCGCCCCGCCCCACGGGCGGCCGTCCATTATCCGCCGACGGGGGCGGTGCGGCGCACGCGCGACGCGCCCGCCGCGGGACGGTCATCTGTGCGCGCGCGTGCCCGTCCTGGCTTACAGTGCGTCGACACCGACGGAAGGACGCCCGTGCACGACACTGCCCCGCGCGACGAGGACGTGGCGTCCCGCGCACCCGGGGACGACGGTGCACCCCTGCGCATCCTCGTGGTGGAGGACGACGAGGGCGACGCGGTCCTCGTCCGCGAGCACCTGCAGGACGGTGGCCTCGTGCACGAGACGGTGTGGGTGCGGACCGTCGACGAGGCGCTCGCGCACCTCGACGTCGACTGCGTCCTGCTCGACCTCGGGCTCCCGGACGCGATGGGTCTCGCCGCGCTGCAGCGCGTGCTCGCCGCGGGTGCGCCGCCGGTGGTCGTCCTGACGGGCCTGACCGGGACCGACGCCGGGGTCGAGGCGGTCGCCGCCGGCGCGCAGGACTTCCTCGTCAAGGGCGACGTGGACGCCGACCTCCTCGCACGGGCCGTGCGCTACGCCGTGCAGCGCCGCCGCCTCGAGGACACCGACCGTGCCCTCTACCAGAGCCTCGTACGGGCGGCGGAGACGACGCGCCTCGAGCGCGCGCTGCTCCCCACACCGGTGGTCTCGGACACCGGGATGGAGGTCCGTGTGGCCTACCGCGCGGGTCGTGACGGGCTGCTCGGCGGCGACTTCTACGACGTCGTGGAGCGCGCAGACGGCACGGTCCTGGCCATGATCGGTGACGTGTGCGGTCACGGGCCGGACGAGGCGGCGCTCGGCGCGACGCTGCGCACCGCCTGGCGGACGCTGGTGCTCGCCGAGATCCCCGCGGGCGAGATCCTCGGGCTCATGGAACGCGTCCTGGTGGCGGAGCGCGCCCGTCCGGAGATCTTCACGACGGCCTCCATGCTCGCCGTCCAGCCGGACCGGCGCACCGCCGACCTCTACCTGGCCGGGCACCCCGTGCCGCTGCTCCTGGGCCCGCCGGCCGTGCTGCTGCCGCCGGACGGACGCGGCCGGGCCCTCGGCATCCCCGTGGGCGGGGGGTGGCCCGCTCAGCGCCTCGACCTCGGTGCGTCCTGGCGCCTCCTGCTGTACACCGACGGACTGCTCGAGGCGACGGTCGCGGGCGGGGCGCAGCGGCTCGGCAAGGCCGGGCTGCTGGACGTCGTCGACGCCACGGTCCGGGGCACGGCGACGACCGACGGCGACGTGCGTCCCGACGAGGACCCCCTGCTGGGACGGATGCTGTCCGGTGTGCGCGCGCTGCACGGTGGCGACCTCGTCGACGACGCCGCGGTCGTGCTGGTCGGGTGGGACGGGTGAGCGGCGCGGCCCGGATGGCGTCCACCACCCTGCGCCGACGCCTCACGGTCCTGCTCGTGGCGGCGGGCGCCCTGCTCGGCGTGGTGCTGGTCCTGGCGGGGTTCGTGCTCGCGCGCGCACTCGCCGCCCAGGAGGCCGTCACCGGCGTGTACTTCGAGGCGGTCACCAGTGCCGACGCCGCCTACGTCGGGCTGGTCGACGCGGAGACCGCCGTCCGGGGGTTCGCGCTCACGGGTGACGAGGTCACCCTGGAGCCCTACCTCCGCTCGCTCGACGCCGACGTGTCGTTCGCCGCCCTGGCCGACGGCCTGGTCACGGACGTCCCCGACTCGGACCTCAGCGCCAAGGCAGAGGCGGCAGCGCGGGCCGCGGCCCGCTGGCACGAGGAGTTCGCCCTGCCCCTCGTCGCACAGGTACGTGCCGAGGGCACCGCGTCCGTCAGCCCCGAGGAGGTCGAGGCGGGACGCGTCCTGTTCGACGACGCCCGGACCGCGGTCGACGAGTACGTCGACGAGGTGCGGGACGGCCGCGCGGCAGCCGTCCGCGACCTCGCACGGTGGACCTCCGCGACGGGCGGCCTGGTGCTGCTCCTGGTGCTCGCGGCGATCGGCACGGGCGTCGCGCTGTGGATCGCCCTGCGGCGCTGGGTCCTGACCCCGATGACGCAGCTCTCGCTGGCGACACGTGCGGTGACCCGGGGTGATCTGAGCCATGTCGTCAGCGTCGAGGGTCCGGGCGAGGTCGAGGAGCTCGCGTCCGACGTCGAGCGGATGCGGCTGGGTCTCGTCACGCAGCTGGCCGAGCTGCGGACCTCGCGCGAGGAGATCGCCCAGGCGCACGACCGGCTGACCGAGCAGGCCGAGGAGCTGCGCCGCTCGAACCGGGACCTCGAGCAGTTCGCGTACGTCGCGTCGCACGACCTCCAGGAGCCGCTGCGCAAGGTCGCGAGCTTCACCCAGCTCCTGCAGAAGCGGTACGGCGGGCAGCTGGACGAGCGCGCCGACCAGTACATCGACTTCGCGGTGGACGGTGCCAAGCGCATGCAGCGCCTGATCCAGGACCTGCTCGGGTTCTCCCGGGTGGGGAGGGTCGGCGGCGAGGTCGTGGACGTCGACCTCGCGCAGGCCCTCGCGCGCGCGCAGGACCAGCTCTCCGAGCGCATCGAGGAGTCGGGTGCCGTCGTCACCCACGACGACCTGCCGGTCGTCCGCGGCGAGGAGCCGCTCCTCGTCCAGCTCTTCCAGAACCTCGTCGGCAACGCCGTGAAGTTCCGGCACCCCGACCGGGTTCCCCAGGTGCACGTCTCGGCGCGGCGGGTCGACGGCGCCTGGGAGCTCGAGGCCCGCGACAACGGCATCGGGATCGACCCGCAGTACGTCGACCGGGTCTTCGTGATCTTCCAGCGCCTGCACGCCAAGGACCTGTACGAGGGCACCGGGATCGGCCTGGCGCTGTGCAAGAAGATCGTCGAGTTCCACGGCGGTCGCATCTGGATCCCGCCGACCGAGGGGGAGGGGACCGCGATCCGCTGGACCCTCCCCGCGGACGCGGACGAGACCCCCGCCGAGGCGGACACGACCCCCGCTGAGGCGGACACGACCCCCGCTGACGCGGGCGAGAACCCCGGTCACGGGGACGGGAGACGGAGCTGACATGCCGGAGCAGAAGGTGATCGACGTCCTGCTGGTCGAGGACGACCCGGGCGACGTCCTCATGACACGGGAGGCGTTCGAGCACAACAAGGTGCGCAACCGGCTCTCCGTCGTGGCGGACGGCGTGAGCGCGCTGGAGTTCCTGCGCAAGCAGGGCGAGCACGCGGACGCCCCCACCCCCGACCTCGTCCTGCTCGACCTCAACCTGCCCCGCATGGACGGGCGCGAGGTGCTCGAGGCCATGAAGTCCGACGAGCGGATGCGCGCGATCCCGGTGGTCGTGCTCACGACGTCGGAGGCCGAGGAGGACGTCGTGCGCAGCTACTCGCTGCACGCGAACGCCTACGTCACCAAGCCCGTGGACTTCGACCGGTTCATCGACGTGGTCCGGCAGATCGACGAGTTCTTCGTCGAGGTCGTGCGGCTGCCCGGTCGCTGACGGCCCGGGAAGAGACCACGACCTCCCGGCGTTGCAGCACTCGACTGCACGACGAGAGGCGAGTGGAATCGATGCTGGATCCCCGGGACATCTACGACGTCGACGTCGACGCTGCCGCGCGCGTGGACGACGCGGCACGCCGAGGCGTCGGACCGATCCTGCTGCACGCCCTGCACGGCTTCGTCGACGCGGGTCAGGCCGGGCAGATCGCGGTGGACCACCTCGCCGGCGCGGGCGGCGGACAGCGCCTGGTGACCTTCGACGTCGACCAGCTGGTCGACTACCGGTCGCGCCGCCCGGTCATGACGTTCGACTCGGGGTGGACGCACTACGACGCGCCCCAGCTGGTCGTCGACCTGCTCGAGGACGCCCAGGGCGTGCCGTACCTGCTGCTGCACGGCGTCGAGCCGGACGCGCAGTGGGAGCGGTGGGTCGCGGCCGTGCGGCAGGTCGTCGAGCGGTTCGACGTCCCGCTGGTGGTCGGGGTCCACGGGATCCCCATGGGCGTGCCGCACACCCGCCCGGTGTCGGTCACGGCGCACGCGACGCGGAGCGACCTCGTGGCCGACCACACGTCCTTCTTCGGCAACGTGCAGGTGCCCGGGAGCGCGTCGGCGCTGCTGGAGCTGCGCCTGGGGGAGTCCGGGCACGACGCGATGGGCTTCGCGGTGCACGTGCCGCACTACCTCGCACAGTCGCCGTTCCCCGCCGCGGGGCTCGCCGGGCTGCGGCACGTGGAGCGCGCGACCGGGCTCGACCTGGGGCTGGGAGCGCTGGAGCCGGCGGCGGCGGAGTCGCTGCGCGAGATCGAGCGGCAGGTCGAGGGGTCCACGGAGGTCGCGGCGGTCGTGCAGGCGCTCGAGGAGCAGTACGACGCCTTCACCCGCAGCGTGGGGCGCACCAGCCTGCTGGCCCAGGCGACGGACCTGCCCACGGCGGAGGAGATCGGCGCGGAGCTCGAGCGGTTCCTCGCGGAGCAGACCGACCCGCTCGACGGGGGTGGCCCGACGGGCTGACCTGCGACGCTCGCCCGGCGTCGTGACCGGATCGTTGCCGAGCAGACCGGGACGACCGTCCACTTTTCGTGGCGTACGCCACAGACGTCGTGCAAAGATGCAGCCGTTGCAGTGACGTACGGACGCTCGACCGGTCCGCTCCTGCCGCCCCCCGGGGCAGGCGGGGTGCGAGGATCCGTCGGGTCCTCGGAGCAGCGGGGACCGGACCACCGGGTGCAGGACGTGAGGCATTGCGGCGCGCCGCGGGCACCGGCCCGCGGTGGTCACCTGGTGGGACAGAAGGATGCGGGACATGGCACAGGGCGCGGTCAAGTGGTTCAACGCCGAGAAGGGCTTCGGGTTCATCGCCCAGGACGACGGCGGCGCCGACGTCTTCGTCCACTACTCGGCCATCGACACGCAGGGCTACCGCTCGCTCGACGAGGGTCAGCGTGTGGAGTTCGAGATCACGCAGGGTCAGAAGGGTCCGCAGGCGGAGCACGTCCGCCCGCTGTGACCTGACCGGCTCCGGCCGGGCACCTGCGACGCACAGGGCCGCACCCGACCAGGGTGCGGCCCTGTGCTGCGTCCGACCGGGTCAGCGGTCGGGGAGGGCGTCTGCCGGGGGAGTCGCAGCCGGCGGGTCCCGCAGGGGGCGCGCCGCGCCGGCCAGCGACCGGACCTCGAGGCCCGTCAGCAGCCGCGCGGGCACCGGCAGGGTCCGCAGGGTCCTGGCCAGCCCGGGGTCGTCCAGGAGCTCCTGGTCGTCGGTCCCGACCAGCAGGAGGTTGCCGTAGCGACGCCCGCGCAGCTGTGACGGCTCGGCGACCACGCCCACGTGGGAGAACACGGCTGCGAGCGTCGCGAGCTCGGCCCTGGCCAGGGCGAGCGGTGGCCGGTCCGCGCAGTTGGCGACGTAGACGCCGCCGGGGCGCAGGACGCGACGCACGTCCTCGGCGAACTCCAGGGTCGTGAGGTGCTCCGGGGTGCGGTCGCCGGCGAACACGTCGCGCGCGACGACGTCGTACGTCGCGTCCGGCAGCCGGCCCAGCTCCGCGCGGGCCTCGCCGGCGCGCAGGCGCAGCCGCGGTGCACGTGGCAGGTCGAACCACTCGCGGGCGAGCCGCGCGAGCTCGGTGTCGAGCTCGACCGCGAGCTGGCGCGCGTCGGGGTGACGGTGCGCGAGAGCGCGGGCGAGCGCGCAGCCCCCGGCGCCGAGGTGCAGCACCGTCAGGTCCGGCCGGCCGTGGGCGACCACCTCGACGACCGCGGCCGCCTGCTGCATGTACTCGAAGTCGAGGAGGCCGGGGTCGTCGAGGTCGACGAACGAGCTGGGGACGCCGTTGACGAGGAGCGTGCCGGCGCGCGGCCGTCCCGGCTCGGGCACGACCTGCGCGGTCCCGGTGGAGACGGTGACCGGGCCCTCGGGCCACGCGGGCGCCGCCGATGTCGGTGGTCGGCGGGACGATGGGTCGCGACGTCGGGCAGCCACCTGGTCACCGTACGCGGTGCGACCGGCCACGGGGCGATCAGGGAGGTGGGCATTGACGAGTTCGAACACATGTTCGAAGATGGTGTCGGCGGGCGGGCCGCCGCGACGGGAGGTGGCAGCGATGACCGGTCACGTGGACACGCGGGACGCCGTCTCGGTGCCGCCGCAGTCGGCCGAGCTGCTGGGCAGGGCGGATGCCGAGCTCCTGGCGGCGCAGTTCTCGGGCGAGCCGTGGGAGATGTTCTCCCACGCGCACCTGGCGGCTCTGCGCGCCGGGGCGGCGCTCGTCGCAGCCCGCGGTCGCCCGTCGGGGCGGGGCGCGCCGCGCACCGTCTGGGGGATGCTCGATGCCGTCGCTCCCGAGCTGCACCACCTGTCGGCGCTGTTCGCGCACGCCGCCACGCTGCGGTCCGCGGTCGACGCAGGTCGCTTCGAGCTCGTCTCCGCGCTGCGTGCCGAGCGAGCGCTGTGCGCCGCGGAGGACCTGGTCGACGCCGTGCGGGACGCGCTGCTGGCCGACGATCGGGCCCTCACCGCCCTGCCGGCTGCCGCGAGCAGGTGAATCCTCGGGGGAACTCGCGCGCGCCGGTGGCGGATCCACAGGTCCGTGCCGCATGATGATCGCCCTGCCGACGGTCGTTCGACTACCACCTTGGTGCCAGTCGAACTATCCTGAGGCCACATAGTCCACCGGAGTTCGACGGGGGTCGGGATGCCACTCTCCGAGTACGAGCAGCGCGTGCTCGAGCAGATGGAGCGTCAGCTGACGTCTGACGACCCGCGGCTCGCCAACACGCTCACGCGACGGGGCGGTCATCGACCCGTCACGCGCTACGTCGTCGCGGGTGTGGGCGCCGCAGTCGGCCTCCTGCTGCTCGTCATCGGCGCCGCGACGTCGCAGCCCTGGCTCGGCGCGATCGGCTTCGTCGTGATGTTCGCGGCGGTCGCCTTCGCGTTCGCCACGCCACGGACGGAGCGGACCGGCCCGCAGGGCACGGTGGCGGCGGACGGCTCGGTGCGCCCCGCCGCGACATCGACCAAGAAGCACGGGTTCATGTCGAAGCTCGAGGAGCGGTGGGACCGCCGTCGCGACGGCGACGGTCGCTGAGCCTCCTCCTCCGGTCGACGATCCCTCGCCTGCGGGCGCGATGACCCGGTCGGGCCTCCGAACCTTGGCGTGATCTGGCGTGGCTTCACGCGAGTCGAGCCGGGCGTCATCGAGCCGCGCATCGTCGAGCCGCGCGTGGTCGAGGCGCGCGTCGTCGAGCCGGGCGTCGACCCGGGCGGCGCGAACCGGGAATCTCAGCCTGCCGTGACCGGGGCTCGGTCGGCGCCCCGCGCGAGCGCCTCACGCACGCCGTCGCGCACCTCCTGGACCCACGCGTCCAGCTCGTCGGCCGGATGCTCCGCGGGGGTCGGGGCGTAGCGTGACTGCTCCACCACCCGAGCGAGCCGGTCGAGGGTCTGGCGTGCCGACCCGTCGAGCTCGGCGCCCGTCCGGGCGAGCAGGGTCCGGTGCACCTGCCGGACGGCACCGCGCGGGCTCGTCGCGTCCGACCACCGCACGTCGGCACGTGCCAGGTCGCGGCGCAGCACGGTCCACGCGTCCTCCGGCGTCGTGACGCGTCGACGACGCCGGCGGACCAGCAGCAGGACGACCAGCGCACCGCCCACGACGACCAGCACGAGTCCTGAGGTGACCGCGGCCGTCACCCACGGGCTCTGCTCGTCGGGGACGACCGCCGGGCCGACGGCGGGCGCCGTCGGCACGCTGCTCGGCAGGGCCGCCGGCGGGTTGGCGCCGATCTCGTCGGGGATCGAGCCGGGAGCGCTGATCCCGGTGAAGGGGTCGGCCCAGGCCGGCGGGGGGCCGCTCTGGGACGCGGGAGTGGGCTCGAACCGCACCCACCCCAGGCCGTCGAAGTAGAGCTCGGGCCAGGCGTGCGCGAGACGCCCGGTAACGACGTAGGTGCCGTCCTGCGCCCGCTCGCCGGGCAGGAAGCCGACACCGATGCGGGACGGGATGTCGAGGGTGCGCGCCATCATCGCCATGGCCGTGGCGAACTGCACGCAGTAGCCGCGGCGGTCCTCGAGGAAGTCCCACACGGCGTCGGAGCTGCGGGCCGGCGGCACGCGCGTGTCGTAGGTGAAGTTCGCGACCGACCGCAGCCAGGTCTGCAGCTCGAGCGCCTGGTCGTACGGTCCGGCGGCGTCCGCCGTCACCTCCGCGGCGAGCTCCGCGATCCGGTCGCGGTGCTCCGTGTCGGGGACCGCCGTGTACAGCTCGGCGTCGGCGGGCGTGCCGACTCCGGTGTCCTCGAGGTCCTCGGACGTCAGTGCCGGCACCTGGACGAGCATCGAGTAGGTGAGCCCGTCACCGGTGGAGCGCTGGCCGACGACCTCGTCGCGCAGCGGGTCGTACCCCCACTCGCCGTCCACGACGACGGTGCGCGGGAACGTGCTGACCGGCAGGCGTCGCTCACGCAGGGCCGCGACCTCGATGTCGACCTGCGCGAGCGTCCCGGCGGCCGGGTCGGGCGGGGTGCCGAGCAGGCGGGGGTCCGAGGCCAGGAGCGTCGCCGGCTCCCAGAGCTCGAGCTCGTCGTTCTCGGCCCGCTCCCACAGGCGCCCGTCGAAGGTCGCCATCGTGAACGCGCGCAACGGTCCCACGAGCCGGGCGTCCACGGCCGGCGTCGGGTCCGGGGTCGGGGTCGCGGCGGCGAGGTCCGCCTCCGTACCGGCCGCGGTGTCGACCGGGTCGTCCTCGGCGCCCTCCTCGGTGTCCGTCGCGGACTCCTCCGGCTGGTTCGGGTCGGTCACGCGGTACCGCAGCACGACCTGCGCCGACCGTGTGCCCAGGCTCTCGCGCAGGTCGAGGTCGTCGCTGAGCTCCAGCGGGCCGACGGGTCCGTCACCGAACGTCGGCAGGGCGACGCTCGCCCAGCCGGGCGCGTCCATGAGGGGCGGCCCGGCGAGCAGGCTCGTCCCGGCCAGCGCGGCTGCGGCCACGGCGGCGGCGACCACGCGCTGCAGGCGGCCCGCGTGGGCGTGCAGGGGTGCGGCACCGTAGGCGAGGATCGCGAGGTACGCCGCGGCCGTCCAGAACACCGGTGCCGCACCTGCCGGGAAGCCCAGCACGATCGCGGGCACCCACAGCGCCAGCAGGGGGATCCCGCCCAGCGCGGGGAAGCGCAGCGCGAGCACGGCGGCGTCGAGCAGCAGGTAGACCGCCACCGCGCCCACCACGAGCAGCATCTCGCCGGGACGCACGTCCGGCATGGGCACGAACGAGTCGTTGACGACCGCCACGCCCTGCCGCGCCGTCGCCCAGGCGCGCCCGAGCGCGTCGAGGTCGGGAAGGAACTGGGGGCGGCCCGGAGGGGCCCCGTACCGCAGGACCAGGCCGACGAGCGCGACGGCACCCCCGACGGCGGTCGGGGCCCACCAGCGGCGGGTGGCAGCACGGGCCAGGCCGGTCGCGGCGGCGACGACCAGCACCGCCACCGCGGCGACCGCGAACCACCGGGCGCCCGCGACCAGCCCGGTGAGCGCCAGGAGGCTCGCCCACGTCGCCAGGACGCACAGCACGGAACCCAGGACGGCGCGCGCACCCTGCTCCGGCGCGGCGGTCACCGGGCGCTCCCGAGCAGGCGCAGCCAGCAGTCGACCAGGTCCTCGCCGGTGGTCACCTGCGCGACGCGCCAGCCCGAGCGCCGCAGCACCGTCGCGGTGTGGTGGGTGTCGCGCAGGTCGCCCGCGTGGCGGCCGTCGGCGCGCACGAACGCCCATCCCTGCGCCACGTCGCCCAGGTGCGCCAGGGTGACGCACCCGGCGGCGGACAGCGGTCCGACGACCGCCAGCACGATCTGCCCGGCGGCCCGCGAGGTGTCGAGCACGCGCGTGGTGTCGAGCAGGGCGGCCTCGGCCTCGGCCGGTGTGCGGGCGGGCTGCAGGTCGAGCGTGAGGTCCAGCAGGGCGGCGCGCGACTCCGGGCCCTGCCGCCCGTGGACGTAGGGCGACGGTCCGTGGGCGGTGCCGTCGCGGCCGGGGGCGAGCCCGGGTCCGGCGAGCCGGACCGGGTGCCCGCTGTCGAGCATCGCCAGCGCCATGGACGCCGCGAGCGAGATGGTCCACTCCGTCGCGCTCGGACGCACCGGCAGGTCGAGCAGCACGGACACCGGACGCATGCCGGCGCGCTCGTCGGACCGCACCAGCATCGCGCCGCGGCGTGCGCTCGAGCGCCAGTGGACGCGGCGCAGGTCGTCGCCCTCGCGGTAGTCGCGCAGGTTCGCGTCGTCGGTCGACGGGGTCCGCGCACCGAGCGCGACCCGGTCGGGCTCCCCGACGAGCACGTCGGAGGGTGCCGGCAGCGCGACGACGGTCGGCCAGACCGCGACCTGGGACTCGGGGCCGAGCGTCGTGCGCGACCGCACGACACCGAAGGTGTCGGTCCGGGTGACGACCAGCGGGCCGAGCGGCCAGCGGCCGCGCTGCGTGGCGCGCACGGGGTAGCGGACGGTCGCGTGGTCGGCGCGTCGCGTGACGCGCGCCCGCAGGGCTCGACCGCCGGACAGCTCGACCGCGGCCTGCTCGGAGAAGCGCAGTCCTGCGAGGCGGGCGCGGCCGGCGCGGTCGGTCGCGCGGATGTCGACGCGGACCTCCGCCTCCTGCCCGGCGTGCACGGGGTCGGGGCGCACGTCGCGGTGCACCTCGAGCCCGCGTCGTCCGCGCACGGCGTCGAGCACGACGGCGGCGACGAACGCCGCGACGGGGAGCGCGACGAGCAGGAAGCCGATCCTGACGAGGTCGAGCGACCCGAGCCCGATCCCGGTCTGGAGCGCGACGACGCCCAGCGCGGCCAGCGCCCAGCCGCGGGCCGTCGGGCGCCGACGCACCACTACACCGCGCGCCGGGCCCGGGCGAGGGGCTCGGCGGCCGGCAGCGGGGTGCGGGCGACGATGTCGGTCACGACGTCCTGCGTCGTGCGCCCCGACAGCCGCGACTCGGTGCTCGGCAGCAGCCGGTGGGCCAGCACCGGCACGGCGAGCTCCTGGACGTCGTCCGGCAGGACGTGGTCACGGCCGGACATCGCGGCCAGCGACTTGGCGGCCCGCAGCAGCTGGATGGACGCCCGCGGCGAGGCGCCGAGGCGCAGGCCGGAGTCCTCGCGCGAGGCGGTCACCAGGGCGACGATGTAGCGCTTGACGGACGGGGCGGCGTACAGGCGACGCGCGATGTCGATGAACCTCTGGACCTGGGCGGCGTCCGTGACGGGGCGCATCCGCGCGAACGGGTCGGAGTCCTCCTGCAGGTCGAGCATGTCGAGCTCGGACTCCACGCTCGGGTAGCCGACCGTGAGGCGGGCCATGAACCTGTCGCGCTGCGCCTCCGGCAGGGGGTACGTGCCCTCCATCTCCACCGGGTTCTGCGTCGCGACGACGAGGAACGGCCGGGGCAGGGGATAGGTGCGACCGTCGACCGTCGCCTGGGCCTCCTGCATGCACTCCAGCAGGGCGGACTGCGTCTTGGGCGAGGCGCGGTTGATCTCGTCGCCGATGACGACGTGGGCGAAGACCGGTCCGGGGCGGAACTCGAACTCGTGGGTCTGCGCGCGGAAGATGTTGACACCCGTGAGGTCGCTGGGCAGCAGGTCGGGCGTGAACTGGATCCGCCCGACCTGGGCGTCGATGCTGCGCGCGATCGCCTTGGCGAGCGTGGTCTTGCCGACGCCCGGGACGTCCTCGAGCAGCAGGTGCCCCTCGGCCAGCAGGACGGCCAACGAGGTCCGGATCAGGTCGGGGCGCCCGGTGACGACGGACTCGATGCCGGCGCGCAGGCGGGTGGTGGTGTCGACGAGCCGGTCGAGCTCGTCCGGTGACGGCAGTGACTGCATGGGTGCGACTCCCTCGGCGGACTGGGACGAGAGTACGCACGCCGGGCCTCTCACGCGTGCAGGTTCACCCGCGACCCCGACCGGGCGTCGCGTCGGAGGGGCCGTGCACCCGGACGGCCCAGCGCGCGTCACCCGTTCCGTCGACGACGGCTGGTCCTCCACTTCCCTCCCTCGGGGGCGCGCCCGGCGGCCGCTGGGCCTCTGGCGGGCGTCGGATTGCCGTGTTGGGACCGGTTCGTCCGGGGATCCGACGAGCGTCGGCCGGAGCGGGCGCGAAGTGACGCGCCGGGCCCTCCACTTCGCACCACCGCGCTGACCTGCAAGGACGCGCATCAGATGGGTGAACTTGGCCCCTTGACAAGATGCGGGTGGAGCGAAGTGGAGTACCGTGGAGGCACGTGGAGAGACCGGGAACCATCTCGTTCCCGGGGTCGTCCGCGACGCCGGTCGGCCCGTTCATCGGGCGGTCCCGGCGGACGTGACGGGGACCAGGAGGGGAGTGAGGTGTCGTATGACTCGTCAGGCGCCTACGGCTCCTTCGCGCCCTTCCTCGGGACGTACACGCCGCGCCTGGACGACAAGGGCCGGCTCATCCTCCCGGCGAAGTTCCGGCCGCAGCTGGCCGGGGGGCTCGTCATGACGCGCGGGCAGGAACGGTGCCTGTTCGTCCTGCCGATGGACGAGTTCCGTCGGATGCACGACCAGCTGCGCACCGCACCGGTCACGAGCAAGCAGGCGCGGGACTACCTGCGCGTGTTCCTGTCCGGGGCCAGCGACGAGCAGCCCGACAAGCAGGGACGCATCTCCATCCCGCCGATGCTGCGCACGTACGCCGGCCTCGACCGGGACGTCGCCGTCATCGGCACCGGGACCCGCGTCGAGATCTGGGATCTCGCGGCGTGGGAGACCTACCTGTCCGAGCAGGAGGCGGGATACGCCGACACGACCGAGGAGGTCTTCCCGAACGGCCCGTTCTGAGCCGTCGGCCGGCCCCCGGGCCACCGCGTCGTCCCACGCCCGACCGCTGCGCCTCCGTCCGGCCCACGGACGCCGGGCGCCGCTCCACCCCGACCCACCCCTCGCTCCGCCCGACGAGACCTCCCCCCGTCCGTTCTGACGCCACTTCCCCGGCGGCAGAGGGTCGGTGGGGGATCTGGCCGGACGGTGGAGGGACCGTTCGGCCATCCACATGTATCACCAGCCCCACCAGCACCATCTGTCACACCAGTACCACCAGCACCACCAGCACCAGGCAGCACCGACCAGGCGAGGGGAGGACCGATGAGCGAGCAGCCCGAGGCGGGTGCGGCAGCACGCCACACCCCGGTCCTCCTGCAGCGGTGCGTCGACCTCCTGACTCCCGCGCTGCAGGAGCCCGGTGCCGTCATGGTCGACTGCACGCTCGGCATGGGCGGCCACACCGAGGGCGTCCTGCGCGCCTTCGAGCACGTGCGCGTGGTGGGGATCGACCGCGACCCGCAGGCGCTCGCGCTCGCCGGGCAGCGGCTGGCCGCGTTCGGCGACCGCTTCACCGGTGTGCACGCGGTGTACGACGAGATCGGGGACGTCCTGGACCGCCTCGGCCTGCCCGCCGTGCAGGGCGTGCTCATGGACCTCGGCGTGTCCTCCCTGCAGCTGGACGAGACCGAGCGCGGGTTCGCCTACGCGCACGACGCGCCGCTCGACATGCGGATGGACCCCACGACGGGCCCGACCGCCGCCGACGTGCTCAACACCTACGACGAGCGCGACATCGCCCGGGTGCTGCGCGTGTACGGCGAGGAGCGGTTCGCGGCCAGGATCGCGCGCGGCATCGTGCGTCGCCGGGAGCGGACGCCCCTGACGCGGACCTCCGAGCTCGTCGACCTCGTCCGTGCCGGGGTCCCCGCGGCCACCCGGCACACCGGTGGGCACCCGGCCAAGCGCACGTTCCAGGCGCTGCGGATCGAGGTGAACGGCGAGCTCGCCGCACTCGAGCGTGCCCTGCCGGCGGCGATCGAGGCGCTCGCGGTCGGTGGTCGCATCGTCGTCGAGGCGTACCAGTCGCTCGAGGACCGCCTCGTCAAGCGGGCGCTCGCCGTGGGCGCGACCTCGAGCGCACCGCCCGACCTGCCCGTCGAGCCCGTCACGCACACCCCGTACCTGCGGTTGCTGACCCGTGGCGCGGAGGAGGCCGACGAGGCCGAGCTCGCCCGCAACCCCCGCGCCCAGTCCGTCCGCCTGCGTGCGGCCGAGCGGCTGCGACCCACCCCCGACCACCTGCGCACCCCGAGGAGAGCCGCATGAGCGCACTGCCCCAGGCCGCCGCCCGTACCGGGGCGGCGCGTGCGTACCCGCTGCCCGCGCGCCCGGCCGTCGCCCCACCGCCGCGTCTGCGCGTGGTGCGAGCGCCCGACCAGGCGCGCTCCCGCGCGCCGTTCGTCCTGGCGTGCATGGCGGTGCTCGGCGGGGCCCTGCTGGCGGCGCTGCTCCTCAACACCCAGATGGCCTCCCTCGCGTTCGAGCGCTACGAGCTGTCCAACGAGCTCGGGCGCCTGCAGCAGGACCGCATGGACCTCGTCGCGCAGCACGACGCCCGCTCGTCCCCGACGCAGCTGGCCGCCGAGGCGCGTCGCCTGGGCATGGTCGAGGCCAACGGCACCGGCTGGCTGCGGCTCGCGGACGGCAGCGTCCAGGGAGCCCCGGCCCCCGCCGGCGGATGAGCACGCGGACGACGACGGGCGGCGCGCCTGCCGCGCGCCGCCAGCCCACCCCTCGGCGCCAGGCCGCACCCCGGCGCCGACCGACCGACGCGCCGCGCGTCGACCCGGTGCGCACGACGGCGCGTGGCACGGTGGGCGGCGTGAGCGAGCGCACCGGCACCGTGCCGCGCCGGCGGCCCCCGCAGGGGTCGCCGGCACGCGCGGTCGTGCCGCCGCGCCGTGCCTCGGGTGCGCCGGCCCGGGCACGCAGCGGGTCGGGTCCCACGCCGCCCCGCCCGCGTGCCGCCGTCGCGTCGCGTCCCCGCATGATCGCCCTCGTCACGGTCATGTCGCTCGTGCTGGTGACCTTCGCCGCGCGGCTCGTGTACGTGCAGGGCATCACCGGCCCGGAGGTCGCCCTGGAGGCACGCGCCAACCGGATGACCACCGCGCAGGTGCTGGGCGCCCGCGGTGAGATCACCGACGCCAACGGCGTGGTGCTCGCGACCTCCGTCGAGCGCTACCACGTCACCATCAACCAGCGTCAGGTCGCGAACTACCGCGCGCGCGGGTCGTCCGACGGGCTCGGCGGGGCCGCGGGCGTCGCGTCGCGGCTGGCACCCGTCCTCGGGATGAACGCCGCGGAGCTGGGCGGCCGCCTCGTGGGCGACCGCGGGTACGTCGTCGTCGCGCGCAACGTCCTGCCGGACGTCGCCCGCGAGGTCCGGGCGCTGCGGCTCGACGGCGTCGGCGTCGAGCGGGTGGCGAGCCGGGTCTACCCCAAGGGCACGGTCGCGGGCAACATCGTCGGCTTCGTCAACTCCAAGGGCGAGGGGCTGCAGGGCCTGGAGTACGCGCTGCACGAGCAGCTCAAGGGCACGGCGGGCGAGGAACGGTACGAGCGCGGCAAGGGCGGCCAGCAGATCCCCGGCGGGGAGTCCGCGCTCACGCCGGCGCAGGACGGCAGCTCCGCGCGCCTGACGATCGACTCCGACCTGCAGTGGAAGGCCGAGGAGCAGCTGCGCGCCAAGGTCGCCGAGACCGGTGCCGACGGGGGCGCGATCGTCGTCATGCGGCCCGACGGCGAGGTCCTCGCGCTGGCGGAGTCCACCGCCTTCGACCCGAACGCCCCGGGGGACCAGGCCACGACCGCGCTGTCCAAGAGCGTGTCCGAGATCTTCGAGCCCGGTTCGACCAGCAAGGTCGTCACGATGGCCGCGGCGCTCGAGACCGGGGTGGTCGGCCCCACGGACCGGTTCGAGGTCGCCGACCGCTGGACGACCCCGCACGGCGAGACGATCAAGGACTCGCACGACCACCCGGTGGAGAAGCTGACGGCGACCGGCATCTTCGCGGAGTCGTCGAACGTCGGCACGGTGCTGATCGGCGAGCGGCTGTCCAAGGACCAGCGGTACCAGTACCTGTCGGCCTTTGGGTTCGGCACCCGCACGGGCATCGAGATGCCCGGGGAGTCCGCCGGTCAGCTGCGCACGCCGGACGACTGGCACGGCCGCGACGAGTACGCCGTGCTGTTCGGGCAGGCGGTGGCCGTCAACGCCCTGCAGGCGGCGAGCGTGTTCGCGACCATCGCCAACGACGGTCTCCGGGTCGAGCCGCGCCTCATCGCCGGCTGGACGTCGCCCGACGGTCAGTACACGCCCTCGACGCGCGAGCCCGGCACCCAGGTCGTGTCCCCGCAGACCGCGCAGACGGTCCTGTCGATGATGGAGAGCGCGGTCGACGAGGGCACCGGCGGCAACGCCGCCATCCCGGGCTACCGCGTCGCCGGCAAGACCGGGACCGCCCAGCGGTTCAACCCCAGCGGCTACACGGCGTCCTTCATCGGCGTCGCGCCGGCCGACGACCCCCAGGTGGTGACCGCGGTCATCCTGCACAACCCGCGGTCCTCGATCTTCGGCGGGACGGTGGCGGCGCCCGTCTTCTCGAACGTCACCGGGTACGCGCTGCAGCAGCTCGGCATCGCGCCGTCGGGTGCGCCCGCGACGCTCTACCCGGCGACGTGGGAGTGAGCGGGCGGGGTAGATTCCTCCCCATGACGTCCCCCCTGGGCCGGCTCCGTCCCGAGCACCCGCCGGTCCGCAGGGTCGACGACCTCGCTGCGGCCTTCGACCTCGAGGTCGCCGGGGCCGCTGCCCCCGGGCGGACGTTCACCGGCGTGACGATGTCCAGCACCGACGTCGAGCCGGGCGACCTCTTCGTGGCGGTGCCCGGCCTGAAGGTGCACGGCGCCCGGTTCGCCGCGGACGCGGCGGCGCGTGGCGCGGTGGCGGTCCTCACCGACGCCGACGGGGCCGACCTGGTCCCCGCCGACGTGCCGGTGCTCCTCACCCCCGACCCCCGTGCCCTGGCCGGTCCCGTCGCCGCGTGGGCGCTCGACGACCCCGGGGCCCGGCTCGTCACGCTCGGCGTGACCGGGACCAACGGCAAGACGACCACGACGTACTTCGTCGACGCGGCCCTGCGCGCCCACCACGCCCGCACGGCGGTGCTCGGCACCGTGGAGCTGCGCATCGGCGACGACGCCGTCGAGAGCCCGCGCACGACCGTCGAGGCGCCCGTCCTGCAGTCGCTGCTCGCGCTCGCCCACCAGCGGGGCGCGGGCGCGCTGACGACCGAGGTGTCGTCGCACGCGCTGGCGCTGGGCCGCGTGCGCGGACTGCGGTTCGACGTCGTCGGGTTCACGAACCTGCAGCGCGACCACCTCGACTTCCACGGTGACATGGAGGGGTACTTCCGCGACAAGGCCCGGCTGTTCGCCCCCGAGCAGGCCCGTCGTGGCGTGGTCGTCGTGGACGACGACTGGGGCCGCCGGCTGGCCGACGAGTCGCCGATCCCCGTCGAGACCGTGAGCACGCACGTCGGCGCACCGCAGGCGGCGGACGCGACGTGGGCCGTGACGGAGGCCGACATCGGGCTGGACGGCGTCGGGTCGCGCTTCGTGCTGCGCGGCCCGGACGGTGCCCGCCACGAGGCGCACAGTCCGCTGCCGGGTCTGGTCAACGTGTCGAACGCCGCCCTGGCGGTCGTGCTCGCGCGCGCGGCAGGTGTCCCGCTGGACACGGCGATCGACGCGGTCGCGGGCGCCCGCGCCATCCCGGGCCGCATGGAGCGCGTCGTCGAGCGCGGCGACGGCTGGCCGCTGTGCCTCGTCGACTACGCCCACACCCCGGACGCCCTGGTGCTCGCGCTGGAGGCCGTGCGTCCCATCACCCCGGGCCGGCTCGTCCTCGTGTTCGGCTCGGACGGCGACCGTGACCGCGGCAAGCGCCCGATCATGGGGCAGGTCGGCGCCCGCCTGGCGGACGTGCTGGTCGTCACCGACGAGAACCCCCGCTCGGAGGACCCCGCGTCCATCCGGGCCGCCATCCTCGCGGGCGTGCGCGACGTGCGCCCCGACCTGGCCGACGTGCACGAGGCGACGAGCCGCGCACAGGCCATCCGCGACGCCCTTCGTCTGGCAGGTCCGGACGACACCGTGATCGTCACGGGCAAGGGCCACGAACCGACCCAGGAGATCGCCGGGGTGTTCCACCGCTACAACGACCGTGACGTGTACCTCGCCGCCCGCACCGAGGGCCGGGAGCAGCTCGCGTGATCGCCCTGACCGCGGCCGAGATCGCGGCCGCCACCGGCGGCACGCTGAGCGCGACCACCCCCGAGCACGTCGTGACGGGGCCCGTCGTCACCGACTCCCGCGAGGTGCAGCCCGGCGGGCTGTTCGTCGCCCTGCCCGGCGAGCACGTCGACGGGCACGACTTCGCTGCCGGCGCCGTCGCGGCCGGTGCCGCGCTCGTGCTGGCCGCCCGTGCCCTGCCGGGTGTGCCGTGCGTCGTCGTCCCCGACGTCGAGAGAGCGCTCGGGGACCTCGCGCGCGACGTCCTCGTGCGCCTGCGTGACGCCGCGGCCGTGCCCGGCGGCAGCGGCCTGCGGGTCATCGGGGTGACCGGGTCCGTCGGCAAGACGACGACCAAGGACGTGCTCGCCCAGGTGTGCGGCGCGGTGGGTCCCACGATCGCCCCGGTGCGGTCGTTCAACAACGAGATCGGGCTGCCCCTGACGGTGCTGCGCGCCGACGAGCAGACCCGGTTCCTCGTCCTCGAGATGGGCGCCAGCGGCCCCGGGCACCTGACCTACCTCACGGACGTCGCGCCTCCCGACGTGGCGGTCGTCCTCGTCGTCGGCCAGGCGCACCTGGGCGGCTTCGGCGGCGGCGTCGACGGGGTCGCGCGGGCCAAGGCGGAGATCGTGCAGGGCCTGCTGCCCGGGGGGACCGCCGTGCTGAACGGCGACGACCCGCGGGTCCGGGCCATGTCCGCGGTCGCGCCGGGACCCGTCGTGCTGTTCGGCGCCGCACCGGACGCCGAGGTCCGGGTCGAGGACGTGCGGCTCGACGCCCTCGGACGCGCGACCTTCCGCCTCGTGCACGTCGTGGCGGGCGAGCGTCGTGAGCGGGACGTCGCGCTGCGGCTGATCGGCGAGCACCACGTGCACAACGCGCTCGCCGCGGCGGCCGCCGCCCTCAGCGTCGGGCTGGACCTCGACGACGTCGCGACGGGACTGTGCGCCGCGACCGCGTTGTCGCCGCACCGCATGCACGTGGTCGACCGCGCCGACGGCGTGACGGTGGTCGACGACTCGTACAACGCCAACCCGGACTCGATGCGTGCCGCCCTCAAGGCGCTCGCGGTCATCGCGGGCCGGGAGCGGCGGTCCGTGGCCGTGCTCGGCGAGATGCTCGAGCTGGGGGACGAGCACCGGACCGCGCACGACGCGATCGGGCGGCTCGTCGTCCGCCTCAACATCGGCCTGACCGTGGTCGTCGGCGACGGCGCACGCGCGATCCGCGACGGCGCGAACCACGAGGGCTCCTGGGGCGACGAGGTCGTGCTCGTCGACGACGTCGAGGCCGCGGCGGCGTTCCTCGCCGACGAGCTGCGCGCGGGCGACGTCGTGCTGGTCAAGTCCTCGTACGGTGCCGGTCTGTGGCAGCTGGGCGACCGGCTCGTGGCGGGCGACGCATGAGGGCCGTCCTCATCTCGGGCGGCATCTCGATGCTCGTCGCGCTGCTCGGCACCCCCCTGTTCATCCGCTTCCTCGTCCGGCGCCAGTACGGGCAGTTCATCCGCCAGGACGGGCCGACGGCGCACTTCACCAAGCGCGGCACGCCCACGATGGGCGGCGTCGTCATCATCGGGGCGACCCTCATCGGCTGGGCGTTCGGCCTGCTCCTGACGGGGACCCGCCCGAGCGCGTCGGCGCTGCTCGCGCTGTTCCTCATGACGGGCCTGGGGGTCGTCGGCTTCCTCGACGACTTCATCAAGATCTCCCGGCAGCGATCGCTCGGGCTGAGCCCGCTGTGGAAGATCGTCGGCCAGGGCGTGGTCGGCGTCGTGTTCTCCGTGCTGGCCCTGCAGTTCCCGAACCAGCAGTTCCGCACGCCCGCGTCGACCCGCATCTCCTTCATCCGGGACACCAACCTCGACCTGGCCTTCGCCGGCGTGACGGTCGGGCTGGTGCTGTTCGTCATCTGGGCGAACTTCCTCATCACCGCCTGGTCCAACGCGGTCAACCTGACGGACGGCCTCGACGGGCTCGCGACGGGCGTCTCGCTCATCGTGTTCGGGGCGTACGTGCTGGTCGGCGTGTGGCAGTTCAACCAGACGTGCCAGTCGATGCTCTCCGCGGGCCCGCGCTGCTACGAGACCCGGGACCCCCTGGACCTCGCGGTGGTGGCAGCGGCGATCACCGGGGCGCTCTTCGGGTTCCTGTGGTGGAACGCCAGCCCGGCGAAGATCTTCATGGGTGACACGGGCTCGCTCGCGCTCGGCGGCGCACTGGCGGCCCTGACCATCCTCACGCGCACCGAGATCCTCGGGGCCATCATCGGCGGCCTGTTCGTGGTGATCGTCCTGTCGGACGTCATCCAGATCGGCTTCTTCAAGATGACGGGGAAACGGGTCTTCAAGATGGCGCCGCTGCACCACCACTTCGAGCTGTCGGGGTGGGGCGAGGTGACGATCGTCATCAGGTTCTGGATCATCGCCGGCCTCTTCGTGGCGCTCGGGGTCGGCATCTTCTACGCGGAGTGGGTGGCGCAGTAGGTGGACGCACGGTTCGACGGTCGCACGGTGCTGGTGACCGGGCTCGGGGTCTCCGGACGCGCCGCCGCGCAGGTCCTTGCCGACCGCGGGGCCCGTGTCGTGACGTTCGACGAGCGCGCGGCCGAGGCGGACGTGGCCGACGCGACGGCCCTGGTCGCCGACGGCCTGGCCGGCGCCGACCTCGTCGTCACGTCGCCCGGCCTGCAGCCGGCGCACCCGGTGCTGGCAGCGGCGCGGGAGCGCGGCGTGCCCGTGTGGAGCGAGGTCGAGCTCGCGTGGCAGGTCCGGGTGCCGCGCGACGGCGGGGACGGCGCCCCGGCGCCGTGGCTCACCGTGACGGGCACCAACGGCAAGACCACCACGGTCGGCATGCTCGAGTCGGTCCTGCGGGCAGCCGGGCGTCGGACCCTCGCGGTCGGCAACGTCGGCACCCCCGTGGTCCTGGCCGCGGTCGACCCGACGCTCGAGGTGCTGGCGGTCGAGCTGTCGAGCTTCCAGCTCCACCACACGCACTCGATGTCGCCGCAGGCCGCGGCCGTGCTCAACGTCGCACCCGACCACCTCGACTGGCACGGGTCGCTGGCGGCCTACGCGGCTGACAAGGGACGCGTCTACGAGCGCACGCAGGTCGCGTGCGTCTACGACGCGAGCGACCCGGTGACCGAGCACCTCGTGCGCGAGGCCGACGTCGAGGACGGCTGCGTGGCGGTCGGCTTCACGCTCGGCTCGCCCGGGGTGGGCCAGGTCGGGCTCGTCGACGACGTGCTCGTCGACCGCGGGTTCGCCCGCCTGCGCCACACGCACGCCGCCGAGCTCGGGACGCTCGCCGACCTCGCGCAGCTCGCCGGCCCGGCCGGGGTCGTCCCGCCCCACGTGGTGCGCAACGCCCTGGCCGCCGCGGCGCTCGCGCTCGCGCACGGTGTCGAGCCCGCCCACGTGCGCGACGGGCTGCGGGAGTTCGCGCCCGGAGCCCACCGGATCGTCACCGTCGGGCGCCTCGACGACGTCGCGTACGTCGACGACTCCAAGGCGACCAACGCGCACGCCGCGTCGGCGTCCCTGGCGGCGTTCGAGCCCGGCTCGGTGGTCTGGATCGCCGGCGGGCTGGCCAAGGGGGCGCAGTTCGACGACCTCGTGCGGGCCCGGCGCGACCGCCTGCGTGGCGTCGTCCTCATCGGCGTCGACCGGGCACCGCTGCGCGACGCCCTCGCCCGACACGCTCCGGATGTCCCGGTGATCGAGGTGGACGCCGGTGAGACTGAGCCGGTGATGACGCGCGCCGTGGACCGCGCGCGCCGGCTCGCGGCCGGCGCGCCCGAGGGCGTGCCCGTGACGGTGCTGCTCGCACCCGCGTCCGCGTCGATGGACCAGTTCACGTCGTACGCCGCGCGCGGCGACGCGTTCGCCGCCGCCGTGCGCGTCCTGGGCGGCGCCGCCGGCCGGGAGCGGCCGCAGGCGGGGTTCGCGTGAGTGCCGCGTCGCCCCCGCGTCCCCGCACGGCGCCCACCCGGGCGGTGACGCCGGCCGGTGGCACCCCGGAGGTCCGTGACCCGTCGGTCCTGGGGACGTGGAACTCGGCGGTGACGAGCTACTACGTCCTGCTCGGGGCGACGCTGCTGCTGGTGGCCATCGGCCTGGTGATGGTGCTGTCGAGCTCGAGCATCGAGTCGCTCGCCGACGGCGACTCGCCGTACGCGGTGTTCCTGGGCCAGGCGCGGTTCGCGCTGATCGGGCTCGTCGCGCTGCTGGTCGCCTCACGGCTGCCGGTGCGGGCGGTGCGGCTCGCCGCGTGGCCGATGCTCCTGGCGGCCGTCGTCTTCCAGCTGCTGGTGTTCACCCCGCTCGGCCGGGGCGAGGGCGGCAACCGCAACTGGGTGGCGCTGCCCGGGTTCATGGCGCAGCCCTCGGAGGTCCTCAAGGTCGCCCTCGCGATCTGGATCGGCGCGGTGCTGACCCGCAAGCTGGCCCTGCTGCACGAGTGGAAGCACGCGCTGGTGCCCGTGGTCCCCGTCGCCGCGATCGCGATCGGGGTCGTGCTGCTCGGGCACGACCTGGGGACCGCCATGGTGATGGTCCTGCTCGTCGCGGGCGCGATGTTCGTGGCGGGGGTGCCGCTGCGCATCTTCGGGTTCGCCGGCCTCATCGCCGCGGGGGGAGTGGCGCTGCTGACCATCGGCAGCCCCAACCGCGTCAACCGGATCATGTCCTGGCTGTCCGACGAGTGCGACGTGACCAACGAGTGCTACCAGAGCCTGCACGCCGGCTACGGCCTGGCCACGGGCGGCTGGAGCGGCGTCGGCCTGGGGCAGAGCGCCGAGAAGTGGTCCTACCTGCCGGCCGCCCACAACGACTTCATCTACGCGATCCTGGGGGAGGAGCTCGGCCTCGTGGGGACCCTGCTGGTGCTGGGGCTGTTCGCGCTCCTCGCGTTCGCCATGGTCCGGATCGTGCGCCGGCACCCCGACCCGTTCGTCAAGATCACGACCGCCGCGATCTTCGCGTGGATCATCGGCCAGGCCATGGTCAACATCGCCGTCGTCATCGGCCTGGCCCCGGTGATCGGCGTGCCGCTGCCGCTGGTCTCGGCCGGCGGCTCGGCGCTGATCATGACGATGGCCGCGCTCGGGATCCTGCTGTCGTTCGCCCGCACCGAGCCCGGCGCCGCCGAGGCGCTCGCCGCCCGTGCGTCGGTCGTCCGCCGCTCGCTCGCCGTGATCGGACGCACCCGTGGCTGACGCGCCGGCCGTCCTGCTCGCCGGCGGCGGCACGGCCGGTCACGTCAACCCGCTGCTCGCCGTCGCCGACGAGCTGCGGCGGCGTCACCCGCGCGGCCGGTTCGCCGTCCTCGGGACCGCCGAGGGGCTCGAGGCGCGTCTCGTGCCGGAGCACGGGTACGACCTGGCGGTGGTCCCGCGCGTGCCCCTGCCGCGCCGTCCCACGCCCGACTGGCTGCGCCTGCCCGGCCGGCTGCGCGCCGCGGTGCGCGCCGCCGAGGACGCGATCGACGCGATCGACGCGCAGGTGGTCGTCGGGTTCGGCGGCTACGTCGCGACGCCCGCCTACCTGGCGGCGCGCCGCCGGGGCATCCCCGTGGTCGTGCACGAGCAGAACGCGCGCCCCGGTCTGGCGAACCGCCTCGGGGCGCGGCGCGCCGCCGCCGTCGCCGTGACGTTCGAGGGCACGGCCCTGCCCGGGGCGCAGGTCACGGGCCTGCCGCTGCGGACCGCGGTCCAGGACCTCCTCACGGCGCGGGCGTCCGACCCGGCGGCCACGCGCGTCGCGGGTGCGCAGGCACTGGGCCTGGACCCGGACCTGCCGACCCTGCTGGTCACCGGCGGCTCCCTGGGCGCGGTCAGCGTGAACCGGGCCGTCGTGGGCGCCGCGGACGCGCTGCTCGCGACGGGTGCGCAGGTGCTGCACCTCACGGGCCGGGGGAAGTCCGCCGACGTGCACGCCGCCCTCGTCGGTGTCCCGGGCGCCGAGCGCTACCACGTGGTCGAGTACCTGACGGCGATGGACCGCGCGCTCGCCGTGGCGGACGTCGTCGTCGGGCGCTCGGGCGCGGGCACGGTGTGCGAGCTGGCGGCCCTGGGGATCCCGGCCGTCTACGTGCCGCTGCCGATCGGCAACGGCGAGCAGCGACTCAACGCGGCCGGCGTCGTCGCCGCGGGTGGCGGCGTCCTCGTCGAGGACCGTGACCTCACGCCCGACTGGGTGCGCGCGCACGTCCCGGTCCTGCTCGGGGCGGGCGACGCGGCGCAGGCCCGCGCGCGCATGGGCGAGGCGGCGGCCCGGGTGGGGGTGCGCGACGGTGCGGCCCGGGTGGCGCGGCTCGTCGAGGAGCAGCTGCCCGCGCACGTGCGGGCCACGGCGCCGAGCGCGCCGCCGGTCGCGCCGCACAGCCCCGCCGTCGCCGACCCCGGCGAGCGCGGGCCCGTCGCGCTGTCCGACCTGGGTCGTGTGCACCTCGTCGGCGTCGGCGGTGCCGGCATGTCGGCGGTCGCCCCGCTGCTGGCGGCGCGCGGTCTGCACGTCAGCGGGTCGGACGCCCACGACGGGCCGGCCCTGGTCGGGCTGCGTGCGGCGGGGGTCGACGTCCACGTGGGGCACGCAGCCGGCCACGTCGAGGAGGTGGACAGCCTCGTCGTGTCGTCCGCGGTGCGTGCCTCCAACCCGGAGGTCGTTCGCGCGCGCGAGCGCGGCATCCCCGTCCTGCACCGCTCGGAGGCACTGGCGGCGCTCATGGCCGACCGGGACGCCGTCGCGGTCGCCGGTGCGCACGGCAAGACCACGACGTCGGGGATGGTCGCCGCCGCGCTCGTCCACGCCGGTACGGACCCCTCGTTCGCGATCGGCGGGGTCGTCCGGGCGACGGCGGGCACCCTGGGCGGTGCGCGGCACGGCGACGGCCCGTTCGTCGCCGAGGCCGACGAGTCGGACGGCTCGTTCCTCGCGTACGAGCCGCTGGTGGCCGTGGTGACGAACGTCGAGCCGGACCACCTCGACCACTACGGCACGCGGGAGCGGTTCGAGGCCGCGTTCGAGCGCTTCGCCGACCGCGTGCGCGACGGCGGTCTGCTCGTCGCGTGCGCGGACGACCCCGGCGCGGTGCGCCTCGTCGACGCGGTGCGCGACCGGCTGGCCGTGCGGGGCGTCGACGTGCGGACCTACGGTGCGGCGTCGCGCGCCGACGTGCGGGTGGGGGAGAGCGGTCGCACCCCCGACGGCCGCTGGCAGGTGGTCCTGACGCCGCGCGACGAGCCGTCGGTCACCCTGCGCCTGCAGGTCGCAGGGGCGCACAACGCCCTGGACGCCGCCGCCGCGTGGTGCGCGCTGCGGCGGCTCGGCGTGGGGTCCTCGGAGGCGGCCGCCGGGCTCGACGACTTCGTCGGCACCGGGCGGCGGTTCGAGGACCGCGGGACGGCCGCCGGCGTGCGGGTGGTCGACGACTACGCGCACCACCCGACCGAGGTCGCGGCGCTGCTGCGCGCCGCGCGGCAGGTCGTCGACGGCGGTCGCGTCCTCGCCCTGTTCCAGCCCCACCTGTACTCCCGCACGCGCACCTTCGCCCAGGAGTTCGGCGAGGCGTTCGACCTCGCGGACGCCGTGGTGGTGACCGACGTGTACGCCGCGCGCGAGGACCCGGACCCGGCGGTCACCGGGGCCCTGGTCGCCGACCGGGTCCCGACCGCGGGCAAGGCGACGTTCGTGCCGGACCGGGTGGCGGCGGCGCGCGCGGTGGCCGCGCTGGCCCGGCCCGGCGACCTGCTGCTGACCGTCGGCGCGGGCGACGTGACCGAGCTGGCTGACGTGGTGCTGGCGGCGCTCGCCCCGTCGGGGAGCGTGCCCCCCGCGTCCCCGGGCGCGTCGACGTCCGACGAGGCGCCGCCCGTGCCGGAGCACCCGGGCGGTGCCCTGCCGTGAGCCCGGAGCGTCCGCCGGCCCCCCGCCCGGGACGCCCGTCGGCCGTGGCGCGTCCGGCTGCTCCGCGCCGACCCGGTGGTCGCCGTCCCGCGCGACCCGACGAGCCGGGACCCGCGGCCGCCCCGGGCGACAGCCAGGATCCCGTGGTCCCGCCGGGCCCGAGGCGGCCTGACCGTCCGGCCCGCACCGGGCCCGTTCCCCAGGTGCCCGCGCGGGGTGCTGCGGGACGTCGCGGATCGCCGTCGGCCGGCGCGTCGTCCGGTGGCTCGTCGCCGGGCGGGCCACCTGCCGCCGCGCCGGCCCCGGCGACGGGCCCGACCCGCACGGTCACGACGTACACGGTCGGCAGGTTCTCGGGGCCGGTGCGTCCCGAGGTGGTGTCGACGACCTCGCGCGAGCGCTTCGCGGAGCGGGCGCGCGCACGCCGCAACCTCGCACGGCGCCAGGTGCTCGGGGCGGCCGGAGCCCTGCTCGGGGCGGGGGGACTGGGGTGGCTCCTGCTGGTGTCGCCCGTGCTGGCGCTGGACCCGGCGCAGGTGGAGGTCACGGGCGCCGGCACGGTGGTGGCCGTCGACCAGGTGCTCGCCGTGGTCTCCGAGCGGGCCGGCACCCCGTTGCCCCGGCTCGACACTGTCGGCCTGCGGGACCGCGTGCTCGAGGTCCCCGGGGTGCGCGAGGCGCGCGTCGTACGCGACTGGCCGCACGGCCTGGCGGTCCAGCTCGTGTCACGGGAGCCCGTGGCCGCGGTGCCCGAGGCGGCCCCGTCGACCGGGCTCGTCCTGCTGGACGAGCAGGGAGTCCAGGTGGGCCGTGCGGACGCCGCACCGGCCGGCCTGCCCGTCGTCGACGTCCCGGTGGGGGACGAGCGCACGCTCGCGGCCGTGCTGGGCGTCCTGGAGCAGCTGCCGGCCGACCTGCTGGCGCAGGTGGAGTCGGTCTCGGCCCGTACGCAGGACACCGTGACGATGCAGCTGCGGGACGGCGGCCCGCGGATCGACTGGGGGAGCGCGGACGAGACGCCCCTGAAGATCGCGGTGCTCGCCGCGCTGCGTGCGGCGCCGGCCGCGGCGGGCGCGACGGTCTTCGACGTCTCGGCCCCCCGCATGCCGATCACCCGGTGAGAGCGCCGTCGGGGCACTCGGAGCCGTCGGGCACCGCGCCCGGGCAGCATGAACCGCCGACACGCGCACGGCGGTCGTTGATCCTGCGGGGGACGCGACCTAGCGTCACGACTCGACAGGACATCTGACATAACTGTAACCCTCAACCTGAGGGTGAAGGTTCACCAGCACGACCCGCGTCCCGCGTGTCGGGACGAGCACGAGCGGCCGGCACGCCGCGACCCGCGAACGAGAGGCACCCACCGTGGCAGCTCCGCAGAACTACCTGGCGGTCATCAAGGTCGTCGGCATCGGCGGAGGCGGCGTCAACGCCGTGAACCGCATGATCGAGGTCGGCCTCAAGGGTGTCGAGTTCATCGCCGTCAACACCGACGCCCAGGCCCTGCTCATGTCCGACGCGGACGTCAAGCTGGACGTGGGTCGCGAGCTCACGCGCGGCCTCGGTGCCGGCGCCGACCCCGAGGTCGGCAAGAAGGCGGCCGAGGACCACGCCGAGGAGATCGAGGACGTCCTGCGCGGCGCCGACATGGTGTTCGTCACCGCCGGCGAGGGCGGCGGCACCGGCACGGGCGGCGCGCCCGTCGTCGCCCGGATCGCCCGCTCGCTGGGCGCCCTGACCATCGGTGTCGTGACGCGCCCGTTCACCTTCGAGGGGCGCCGTCGCTCTGTGCAGGCCGACGCGGGCATCGACGCGCTGCGCGCCGAGGTCGACACGCTGATCGTCATCCCCAACGACCGCCTGCTGTCGATCTCCGACCGGTCGGTCTCCGTCCTGGACGCGTTCCACTCGGCCGACCAGGTGCTGCTGTCCGGCGTCCAGGGCATCACCGACCTGATCACGACGCCGGGTCTCATCAACCTCGACTTCGCCGACGTCAAGTCCGTCATGCAGGGCGCCGGGTCCGCGCTCATGGGCATCGGGTTCGCCCGGGGCGAGGACCGTGCGGTCCAGGCCGCCGAGATGGCGATCTCCTCCCCGCTGCTCGAGGCGAGCATCGACGGAGCCCACGGCGTCCTGCTGTCGATCCAGGGCGGCTCCGACCTGGGCCTGTTCGAGATCAACGAGGCGGCACGCCTCGTGCAGGAGGCGGCGCACGCTGAGGCGAACATCATCTTCGGTGCCGTCATCGACGACGCCCTCGGCGACGAGGTCCGGGTCACGGTCATCGCCGCAGGCTTCGACAACGGGGGCCCCGTGGTCCGCCGGGACGCACGTGCGCTCGGCCAGGTGAGCGGGTCGACGCCGCGCCAGGTCCCGGCCGTCGCCCCGGTGACGAGCCTGCCCGGCGCGTCCTCGGTGCCCACGCCCCGCCCCGTCCAGGTGCCCGACGAGGACCTCGTCCCGGTCGGTCGCGGTGCGGGACGCCCGGCGGAGCCGGCGCGGCCCGAGGTGCCCGCCTTCATGTCCTCGCAGGGCGAGCCGGCGCCCGTCACCGGCTCGCTGGAGGTGCCCCGCGTCCTCGCCGACGACGTGCGGCGCGAGCGCGACGAGCTCGACGTGCCCGACTTCCTCAAGTAGGCCCGGTGGTCGACCACCCGGGGCCGGCGGGCGACGAGCTGCTCGACGTCGTGCCGCTCGGCCCCGGTGTGCTCGCCGGCTTCACGTCCCGTGCGGGCGGAGCGTCGAGCGGGCCGTGGGCCGGGCTGAACCTCGGGCTGCACGTCGGCGACGACCCCGAGGTGGTCGCCGCGAACCGCCGTGCCCTCGCCCGGCGCGTCGGGGTGCCCGTCGAGTACGCGACGCAGGTGCACGGCGCCGACGTCGTCCTCGTGCCGGACGGCCGGGACGGTGACCGCCGTGCGGACGCGCTGGTGACGGTCTCCCCGGACGTGGCCGTCGCGGTCTACGTGGCCGACTGCGCCCCGGTGCTGCTCGCGGACCCGGTGGCCCGCGTGGTCGCCGCCGTCCACGCCGGACGGCCCGGGCTGGTCGCCGGCGTGCTGCAGGCGGCGGTCGCCGCGATGGTGCGCGCCGGGGCCGACCCGGCGCGCACGGTGGCGGCCGTCGGCCCGTGCATCGCCGGGCGGTCCTACGAGGTCCCCGACGCCATGAGGGACGACGTCGCCGCGGTGGTGCCGGAGGCGGCCTCCCGCACCGAGGCCGGCACGGCCGCCGTCGACCTCGCCGCGGGCGTCCACGCCGTGCTGCGGCGCTGCGGCGTCACCGCGGTGCACGTGGACGGACGCGACACCTACGCCGACCCGGCGCTGTACTCCCACCGGCGCGCGACGCACGAGCGGGCGACCACGACCGGCCGGTTCGCGGGCGTCGTGCGGCTGCTCGGCCCGGGAGGTCCTCCCGGGGGGTGACGTCCGCGGACCCGTCGCGACACGCCCGCGTGTCGACGAGCCGCTCGAACCACCCGTTGCTAGCGTGACCGGCGCAGGGACGTTCGACACCGCACCCGCACCGCACCGGCACCGGCCGGGCCCGCGGTCCAGGTGCGGCCAGGCGGGGCCGCAGGAGTCGGGGAGGCCCGGCGGATGGGAGACGACGCGATGGCCGGAGCGCTGCGCAAGACGATGCTGTACCTCGGCCTGGCCGACGACCGGTCCGACCACGAGGAGTACCTCGAGGAGTACGAGGAGGCGGAGGTCGCCGTGCCGGAGGACACCTACGAGGCGCAGGTGATGCCGCTGCACCGCACGCCGCGCGTGCAGGCCGCTCCCGCACCGCGCGAGGCGGGTGACCTACGTCGCATCACGACCATCCACCCGAGGTCGTACAACGACGCGCGCAAGATCGGCGAGGCGTTCCGCGAGGGGACGCCCGTCATCATGAACCTCACCGACATGGACGACGCGGACGCCAAGCGGCTCGTGGACTTCTCGGCGGGGCTGATCTTCGGCCTGCACGGTGCGATCGAGCGTGTGACGAGCAAGGTGTTCCTGCTCTCGCCCGCGCACGTCGAGCTCGCGGGTGACGCCACGAACGCACCGGAGCCCTCGACACGCTCCGGCTTCTACAACCAGAGTTGACGCGTGCGCCTCATCGCCAGCCTGCTCTACCTGGTCGTCCTCGTCTTCTTCCTCCTGCTGCTCGTGCGCCTCGTGCTGGACTGGGTCCAGTTCTTCGCGCGCGAGTGGCGCCCGTCCGGGGTCGCCCTCGTGGTGGCGGAGGTCACGTACTCGGTGACCGATCCACCGCTGCGCTTCCTGCGCCGGATCCTGCCGCCCGTGGGCATCGGGTCGGTGCGCCTGGACCTGGCCTTCCTCGTCCTGGCACTGAGCTGTTCGCTGCTGCTGTCGGTGCTCGCGAGGGTCTGAGCGACGACGCGGCACGCCGCAGCGTGCGCCCGGACACGCCGGGTCCGGCACGCTGCACCGGAGTGTCGGGAGGCGTGCGCCGCCCGGATTCTCCGCTACCGTGGCCCGAGGCGGTCGGTGGACTGACTGCCGCCGGCCAGAGCCAGTACGACCGACAGAGGTGACGACGATGGCACTGCTCACCGCAGACGACGTCCTGAACAAGAAGTTCCAGGCGACGAAGTTCCGGGAAGGCTACGACCAGGACGAGGTCGACGACTTCCTGGACGAGGTCGTCAACACCCTGCGGGACGTCCAGGGCGAGAACGACGACCTGAAGACGAAGCTGGCCGCCGCCGAGCGCCGCATCGCCGAGCTCAGCCGCGCAGGTGCGCAGCAGGCGGCTCCCGCCCCGAAGCCCGAGCCCGTCCCGGAGCCGACGCCGGCCCCGGCGCCCGTCCAGCCCGCCCCCGTGCCGGCGCTGGCCCAGCCGCCCGTCGCGGCGGCCTCCGCCCCGGTGCGTGGCAACGAGCCCGAGTCGGCGACCGGCATGCTCGCCCTGGCGCAGAAGCTGCACGACGACTACGTGCGCAGCGGCCAGGAGGAGTCGGACCGGCTCATCAACGAGGCGAAGACCCGCGCCAACCGCATCGTGCGGGAGGCGGAGGAGACGTCGCAGCGCACGCTCGGGCAGCTCGAGCAGGAGCGCTCGCTCCTGGAGCGCAAGATCGACGAGCTGCGGGTCTTCGAGCGGGACTACCGCACGCGCCTGAAGAGCTACCTCGAGAACCTCCTCGGCGACCTCGAGAACCGGGGCAACGCGCTGCCGCCGCGTTCCGGTCAGGGGCAGCCGGTACCGGAGAGCCAGAGCATCTGATCACCACGACGCCGCCGGGGACCTGTGCCCGTCCCCGGCGGCGTCGGCGTGCCGTGAGTCGTCGGCACGTCCGAACGGGCAGCCGCCGCACGGTGCCCGGCCCGCTCGTCGGCCCCGAGGGGCCGGGTGTGCTGGTCGTCGCGGCGTGTCGCCCCCCTCGACGCCGTCGTCCGTGCTGTTGTGCGCGGACGCAGACGCGCATACAGTCGCGGCACTCGAGACGGGGGGAACGTCCGTGACCATGAACGACGCAGTGAGCACACTGACGGTGGGGTCCGACGAGGGGCGGGACGCGCTGGTGGGCGCCCTGCCCGTGCGCGACGGCGAGGAGCGGTGGACCCGCGCCGAGATCGACGAGGTGGCCGGCGAGCTGGCGGCCGACCGTGAACGGCTCGCGGCCGAGCTCGTCGCGGCTGACGCCGAGCTGTCCGACCTGCTGCGCAACTCCGGCGACGGTGCCGGGGACGACCAGGCGGACTCGGGCTCGTCCGCACTCGAGCGGGAGCACGAGCTCACGCTCGTCAACAACACCCGCGACCTGCTCGACCAGACCGTGCACGCCCTCGACCGGCTGGCGGCCGGCACGTTCGGCGTCTGCGAGTCCTGCGGGCAGGCCATCGGCAAGGCGCGCCTCCAGGCGTTCCCGCGCGCGATGCTCTGCGTCGCGTGCAAGCAGCGCGAGGAGCGTCGCTGAGCCGCCCGTAGACTCCACCGGTGCCCACGACGGACGACGCGACGCCCCTGCCCGACGACAGCGCACCGCCCACCGCGGCGGTGACGGCGGTCGAGGGCGACCCCGGGCGGCCCGGGCGGCGGCGACGTCTGCTGCGTGGGCTCGTCGGTATCACGGCCCTCGTGCTCGTCGTGGACCAGCTCACGAAGGTGTGGGCGGTGCACGCCCTCGAGCCGCGGGAGCGCACGCCTCTCCTCGGTGACCTGCTCGGCCTGCAGCTGGTGCGCAACCCCGGCGCGGCGCTCTCGATCGCGACGGGCATGACGTGGGTGCTGACGATCATCGCCGTGGTCGTCGTCGTGGTGATCGTGCGGGCGTCGCGGCGCATCGGCTCCGGCTGGTGGGCGGTCGCCCTCGGTCTGCTGCTCGGCGGGGCTTTGGGCAACCTCGTCGACCGCATGGTGCGCGAGCCCGGTCCGCTGCGTGGGCACGTCATCGACTTCCTCGCCTACGGCAGGCTCTTCGTCGGCAACGTCGCCGACATCGCGATCGTCGTGGCCGCGGCGCTCATCGTGTGGCTGACGGCCCGTGGCGTCCACGTCGACGGCACCCGCGAGGGCAGGGGCGACGACGTCTCCACGGAGCACGCCGCCCCGAGCCGGACCCCGGGTGGTGACGCGTGAGCGGCACGCGGGCGCTGCCGGTGCCCGACGGGCTGGCGGGGGAGCGCGTCGACGCCGCGCTGTCGCGCCTGCTCGGACTGTCCCGCACCCGGGCGGCCGAGCTGGCCACCGAGGGGGCCGTCCGCGTGGACGGGCGGCCCGTGGGCAAGTCGGACCGGCTCGTCGCCGGGGCGTACCTGGAGGTCGACCTGACGACCCCCGAGCCCGCCGCGCCGGTGGTGGTGCCCGAGCCCGTGCCGGGCATGCGGATCGTGCACGACGACGACGACCTCGTCGTGATCGACAAGCCCGTCGGGGTCGCGGCCCACCCGTCCCCGGGCTGGACGGGCCCCACGGTCGTCGGGGCGCTCGCCGGCACGGGCTACCGGATCTCGACGTCGGGATCGGCCGAGCGCCAGGGCATCGTGCACCGCCTCGACGCCGGCACGTCCGGGCTGATGGTCGTCGCCAAGAGCGAGCACGCGTACACCGTCCTCAAGCGCGCCTTCAAGGAGCGCACGGTCGAGAAGGTCTACCACGCGCTCGCGCAGGGGCACCCGTCGCCGACCACGGGCACGATCGACGCGCCCATCGGACGCCACCCCTCGTCGGACTGGAAGTTCGCGGTCGTCGCGGACGGCAAGCCCTCGGTCACGCACTACGAGGTCCTGGAGATGCTGCCGGGCGCGTCGCTCGTCGAGGTGCACCTGGAGACGGGGCGCACGCACCAGATCCGTGTGCACTTCGCGGCGCTGCGGCACAGCCTCGTCGGGGACCTCACGTACGGGGCGGACCCGGCGCTGGCCGCGCGCCTGGGCGTGTCGCGCCAGTGGCTGCATGCGATGCGGCTCGGCTTCGAGCACCCCGGGACCGGCGAGTGGTTCGAGGCCACGAGCGAGTACCCCGACGACCTCGTCGCGGGCCTCGAGACGCTCCGGGGCGCGTACTCCTGACTGTCGCCGGGGCGACGTAGGATCGCCCGCATGGCTGCTGGAGGATCCCCGGACCCGTCCTTCGTCCACCTCCACGCCCACTCCGAGTACTCGATGCTCGACGGTGCCGCGCGGATCGGCGAGATGCTCGACGAGGCGGCGCGCCTGGGCCAGACGGCGATGGCGATCACCGACCACGGGTACCTGTTCGGAGCCTTCGAGTTCTGGCAGAAGGCGACCGAGCGCGGCATCAAGCCGATCATCGGCGTCGAGGCCTACGTCACACCGGGGACCAGCCGGTTCGACCAGAACCGGGTCCGGTGGGGCGAGGCGCACCAGGCCGCCGACGACGTCTCGGCGCGCGGCGCGTACACCCACCTGACGCTCCTGAGCCGCACCACCGAGGGCATGCACAACCTGTTCCGGATGGGGTCGCTGGCCTCGCTCGAGGGGCAGATGGGCAAGTGGCCCCGCATGGACCGCGAGCTGCTCTCGCGGTACGCGGACGGCCTCATCGCCTCCACCGGCTGCCCGTCGGGCGAGGTCCAGACGCGGCTGCGCCTGGGGCACTTCGACGAGGCGCTGCGCGCGGCCGGTGAGCTGCAGGACATCTTCGGCAAGGAGTACTTCTACGTCGAGCTGATGGACCACGGGCTCGACATCGAGCGGCGCGTGCTCAAGGACCTGCTGCGGATCGCGGAGGCGATCGACGCCCCGCTGATCGCGACCAACGACCTGCACTACACGCGCGAGGAGGACGCCCACGCGCACGAGGTGCTGCTCGCGGTGCAGTCGGGCTCGACCCTCGACGAGCCGACGAGCGACAACGGCGGCTCGCGCTTCGCCTTCGGGGGCACCGGCTACTACGTGCAGTCGGCCGCCGAGATGCGCCGCACATGGTCCGAGCTCCCGGAGGCGTGCGACAACACGCTGCTCGTGGCGGAGCAGTGCGACGTGACCTTCAACGTCGGGGCCAACTACATGCCGCGGTTCCCCGTCCCGGCGGGGGAGGACGAGAACTCCTGGTTCATCAAGGAGGTCCAGAACGGGCTGCTGCGGCGCTACCGGGGGACCATCCCGGACGCCGTGCGCAAGCAGGCGGACTACGAGACGGGCGTGATCACGCAGCTCGGGTTCTCGGGCTACTTCCTCGTCGTCGCCGACTTCATCAACTGGGCCAAGAAGCAGGGCATCCGGGTCGGTCCCGGTCGTGGATCGGCAGCCGGGTCGATGGCCTCGTACGCGATGGGCATCACCGAGCTCGACCCCCTCGAGCACGGCCTGATCTTCGAGCGCTTCCTCAACCCCGAGCGCGTGTCCTGGCCCGACGTCGACGTCGACTTCGACGAGCGCCGGCGCGGCGAGGTCATCCGGTACGTCAGCGACAAGTACGGCGACGACCGGGTGTGCCAGATCGTCACGTACGGCACCATCAAGGCCAAGCAGGCGCTCAAGGACGCCTCGCGCGTGCTGGGCTTCCCGTTCGCGATGGGGGAGAAGCTCACCAAGGCCATGCCGCCGGCGGTGATGGGCAAGGACATCCCGCTGTCGGGCATGTACGACCCGGAGCACCCGCGCTACGCCGAGGCCGACGAGTTCCGGCAGGTCGTCGCGGCCGACCCCGAGGCCCAGCGGGTGCTGGAGACGGCGCGCGGGCTGGAGAACCTCAAGCGGCAGTGGGGCGTGCACGCCGCCGGCGTCATCATGTCGAGCGAGCCGCTGCTCGACATCATCCCGATCATGAAGCGCCCGCAGGACGGCGCGGTCATCACGCAGTTCGACCAGCCCGCGTCCGAGGCCCTCGGGCTGATCAAGATGGACTTCCTGGGTCTGCGCAACCTCACGATCCTCGACGACGCGCTCGAGAACATCGTGATGAACGGCAAGCCGGCCATCCTCATCGAGGAGGTCCCGCTCGACGACCCGCCGACGTACGAGCTGCTCGGGCGGGGGGACACGCTCGGGGTGTTCCAGCTCGACGGCGGGCCGATGCGCTCGCTGCTGCGGCAGATGCGGCCCGACAACTTCGAGGACATCTCCGCCGTCATCGCGCTGTACCGCCCGGGCCCGATGGGCATGAACTCGCACGTCAACTACGCGCTGCGCAAGAACGGCCTGCAGGAGATCGAGCCGATCCACCCGGACCTGGTCGCTCCGCTGGAGGACGTGGTCGGCGTCACGCACGGCCTGATCGTCTACCAGGAGCAGGTGCAGAAGGCCGCGCAGGTCCTCGCCGGGTACTCGCTGGGACAGGCCGACCTGCTGCGGCGCGCGATGGGCAAGAAGAAGAAGGAGGTGCTCGACAAGGAGTTCGTGCCCTTCCAGGCGGGCATGCGCGAGCGCGGCTACGCCGACGGTGCGATCCAGGCCGTGTGGGACGTGCTCGTGCCGTTCGCCGGGTACGCCTTCAACAAGGCGCACTCGGCCGCCTACGGCGTGGTGTCGTACTGGACGGCGTACCTCAAGGCGAACTTCCCGACCGAGTACATGGCCGCGCTCCTGACCAGCGTGCGCGACGACAAGGACAAGTCGGCGCTGTACCTGGGCGAGTGCCGCCATATGGGCATCACGGTCCTGCCGCCCGACGTGAACTCGTCGTCGGCGAACTTCACGGCCGTCGGCGCGGATATCCGCTTCGGCCTGACCGCCGTGCGGAACGTCGGCGCGAACGTCGTCGACGCGATCGTGGCGGCGCGCGAGCAGAAGGGCGCCTTCACGTCCTTCACCGACTTCCTCGACAAGGTGCCGGCCGTGGTCTGCAACAAGCGGACCATCGAGTCGCTCGTCAAGGCGGGGGCGTTCGACTCGCTCGGCCACCCCCGGCGGGCGCTGCTGCTGATCCACGAGCAGGCCGTCGACGCGGTCATCGACGTCAAGCGCAAGGAGGCGACCGGCCAGTTCGACCTGTTCGCCGACCTCGCGGGCGACGACGAGACCGGCACGGGGATCGCGGTGACGATCCCGGACCTGCCCGACTGGGACAAGAAGCAGCGGCTCGCCTTCGAGCGCGAGATGCTCGGGCTGTACGTCTCGGACCACCCGCTGTCCGGGCTCGAGCACGTGCTGTCGGCGCAGGCCGACGTGTCGATCGCGACCCTCAACGCCGACGAGGCGCGGCCCGACGGCTCGACGGTCGTGGTCGCCGGGCTCGTGACGAGCCTGCAGCGCAAGATGTCCAAGCAGGGCAACCCGTGGGCCGCGGTCACGCTGGAGGACATGGAGGGCTCGGTCGAGATCATGTTCTTCGGCGAGACGTACCTCGCCTACTCGACCGTCCTCGCGGAGGACGCGGTCCTGGTGGTCCGGGGGCGGGTGCGCCGCCGGGACGACCAGATGCAGCTCCAGGCCATGGAGGTGTCGATCCCGGACACCTCGCAGGCCGCCGACTCACCCGTCGTGGTCTCGCTGTCCGAGGGGCGCTGCACGCCGCCGGTCGTGGAGCGGCTGCGCGAGGTCCTGTCGACGCACCCCGGCGTCACCGAGGTGCACCTGCGCCTGACGAGCCCGGGCCGCGCCGTGGTGATGCGCCTGGACGACGGCCTGCGCGTCGAGCGTTCGCCGTCCCTGTTCGGTGACCTCAAGGCGCTGCTCGGGCCGAGCTGCCTCGCGTCCTGAGGCGGGGCTCAGGCCCGGACGGTGGCCTGCCGGACGCCGGTCGGCAGGTTCACCTCGACGACGTCGCCGGGTACCAGCTGCCGGCCGCGGCGCGTCTCGACCTCGCCGTTGACGGTGACGGCGCCGTCGTCGAGCAGCGCCCGAGCCTGGCCGCCGGTCTCCGCGATGCCCCCGAGCTTGAGGAACTGGCCGAGGCGGATGGGCTCGTCTGCGCGCGTCACGGGACCAGTCTCGCAGGCAGCGGCACGCCGGCGAGGACGGGGACCGGGCAGCCCCGCCCCCGACCGGCGTCGCGGCCGCGATATGGCAGCGCCCCCGGCGCCGGCACCGCCCTAGACTCGGGGCCGTGATCTCCCGCATCGACCTCCGTGGCCGCCGCCCGTCACGTCGCGACCTGCTCGCCGAGCTGCCCCGTGCCGAGCTCGACGTCGAGCACGCCGCGGCCGTGGTCGCGCCGATCCTCGAGGACGTGCGGACCCGGGGTGCGGCCGCGCTGCGCGACCTGGCCGAGCGGTTCGACGGCGTGCGTCCCGTGCACCTGCGCGTCCCGGCCGACGTGGTGGCGAGCGCGGCCGACGAGCTCGACCCGCAGGTGCGCGCCGCGCTGGAGGAGACGATCGTCCGGGTCCGCCGCGTGCACGCCGCCCAGCGGCCGCAGGACTTCACGGTCGAGGTCGCGCCCGGAGCGCAGGTGCGCCAGCGTTGGCTCCCCGTGCGCCGTGTCGGGCTGTACGTCCCCGGCGGGCTCGCCGTGTACCCGTCGTCGGTGGTGATGAACGTCGTCGCCGCGCAGGAGGCCGGGGTCACGTCGCTCGCCGTCGTCTCGCCGCCGCAGCAGGACCGCGACGGCCTGCCCGACCCCGTCGTGCTCGCCACGTGCGCGCTGCTGGGCGTCGACGAGGTGTACGCCGCCGGCGGCGCCCAGGCCGTCGCGATGCTCGCGTACGGCGCGGACGGCAGCGACGACGTCGACGGTGCCACGCTGTGCGAGCCGGTCGACGTCATCACCGGCCCCGGGAACGTGTACGTCGCGGCCGCCAAGCGGCTGGTGCGCGGGCTCGTCGGCATCGACTCCGAGGCCGGGCCGACCGAGATCGCGATCCTCGCGGACGCGACCGCGGACCCGGTGCACGTCGCCGCCGACCTCGTCTCGCAGGCCGAGCACGACCCGCTGGCAGCGGCCGTCCTGGTCACCACGTCCGTCGAGCTCGCGGCGGCCGTGGAGACCGCGCTGGTCGAGCGCGTCGACGCCACCGCGAACCGTGACCGGGTCCTGACCGCGCTGCGCGGCTCCCAGTCGGCGATCGTCCTGGTGGACGACCTGGACGCCGGGCTGGACGTGGTCAACGCGTACGGGGCGGAGCACCTCGAGATCCAGACCGTCGACGCCTCCGCCTGGGCGGACCGCGTGACGAGCGCCGGCGCGATCTTCGTCGGGCCGTGGTCGCCCGTCTCGCTCGGTGACTACATGGCGGGCTCGAACCACGTCCTGCCGACCGGTGGCTGCGCGCACTTCGCGAGCGGGCTGGGCGTGCACTCGTTCGTGCGCGCGGTCCAGGTCATCGAGTACGACGCGGACGCGCTCGCCGAGGTCGCCGACCGTGTCGTGGCGCTCGCCGACGCCGAGGGCCTGCCCGCGCACGGCGAGGCGGTCCGGGCGCGCTTCTGACGCGCCGTCAGCCCACGCCCAGGACGAACGGCAGCACGCCGCTCGCGCCGGCGCGTCGCAGCAGGCGGCCCGCGACGGTCAGCGTCCAGCCGGTGTCCGTGCGGTCGTCGACGAGCAGCACCCGCAGCCCGGCGACTTGCTCGGCGACCTCGGGTGGCAGGTCGAGGTGCCGCAGCACGTCGGCGAGGCGCTGTGCGGAGTTCACGTCGTGCCGTGAGGGGGACCCGGTGGGGGCGAGCGCGCCGACCAGGGGGACGCCCAACAGCCGCGCGGTGCCGGCAGCGAGGTGCTCCACCAGGGCGCCGCGGCTCTGCGACGCGATGCCGACCGCCACGTCGACCTGCGGCTCCCACGCCTCCAGGACCGTGCGGACCGCCGGTCGCAGACCGGGCGGCAGCTCGGTCGGCACCTGCTCGCGCAGCGCCTCGCGCAGCGGCCCGCCCCAGCCGAGGGCGTCGAGCCGTCCGACCGCACGGCCCTCGCCGACCTGCTCGTCGGCGGGGATCCGGCCCTTGAGGTCCAGGCCGAGCGTGCCGAGCCCCGAGGGCCACTGGCGCCGGGCGGTCACGGGCTCGCCCGGCACGGCCAGCAGCTCGCGGGCGTGGTCCACGGCCGAGGCGTCGGGCACGGCCCCGACCGACGTGCCCGTGCACCGGTCGCAGCGGTCGCAGCGCCAGCCGTCGGGCAGGTCGGGGTCGTCGAGCGCCGAGCGCAGGAACGCCATGCGGCAGCCGTCGGTCGCCTGGTAGTCGAGCATCGTGCGCTGCTCGGCCCGGCGGGCGGCGGTGACGCGGGCGTACCGCTCGCCGTCGTACGCCCAGGGCTGCCCGGTGGACTGCCAGCCGCCGCGGACGCGCCGTACGGCGCCGTCGACGTCGAGCACCTTGAGCATCCCCTCGAGCCGGCTGCGGCGCAGGCTGACGAACGTCTCGAGCGCGGCCGTCGACAGCGTGCCCTGCGCGTCGAGCGCGGCGAGCGTCGCACGGACCTGGTCCTCCGGCGGGAAGGCGGTCGACGCGAACCACTCCCAGATCGCCTGGTCGTCGTGACCGGGCAGCAGCACGACGTCGGCGCGCGCGGTCGCTCGCCCGGCGCGTCCCACCTGCTGGTAGTAGGCGATCGGCGAGGAGGGTGCGCCCATGTGCACGACGAACCCCAGGTCCGGCTTGTCGTAGCCCATGCCGAGCGCCGACGTGGCGACCAGCGCCTTGACACGGTTCGCGAGCAGGTCGGCCTCGATCTGCTCGCGCTCGGTCGGGTCGGTCTGACCCGTGTACGCGCGCACGTCGAGCCCGGCGGCGCGCAGGTGCTCGGTCACCTGGTCGACGGCCGCGATGGTCAGGCAGTACACGATGCCCGAGCCCTCGAGCGCCGGCAGCGTCGCGGCGAGCCACGCCAGCCGGGTCGCGACGTCCGGGAGCGGGGTCACCTGCAGCCGCAGGCTCGGCCGGTCGAGGGTGCCGCGCAGCACGAGGGTGCCGTCCGCCGCACCCTCGCCGGAGTCGGTGACGGCGAGCTGCTCGGCCACGTCGGCCGTCACGCGGGCGTTGGCCGTGGCGGTCGTCGCGAGCACGGGCACGCCCGCCGGCAGGTCCGCCAGCAGCGTCCCGATGCGCCGGTAGTCGGGCCGGAAGTCGTGCCCCCAGTCCGACACGCAGTGTGCCTCGTCGACCACGACCAGACCGGCGTCCGCCGCGAGCCGGGGCAGCACCTCGTCCCGGAAGCCGGGGTTGTTGAGCCGCTCGGGGGAGACGAGCAGCACGTCGACCTCGCCGGCGGCGATCCGGGCGTGCACGTCGTCCCAGTCCTGCTGGTTGGCGGAGTTCAGCGTCTCGGCAGCGATGCCGGCCCGCCGTGCCGCGTCCACCTGGTTGCGCATGAGGGCCAGGAGCGGCGACACGATGATCGTCGCGCCCCGCGGCGGTCCCGCGGCACCGCGACGCAGCAGCGCGGTCGCGACGAAGTACACGGCGGACTTGCCCCACCCCGTGCGCTGCACGACGAGCACCCGGCGCCGGTCGGCGACGAGGGCCTCCACGGCCTGCCACTGGTCGTCGTGCAGGCGGGCGTCGTCCCGGCCGACGAGCGCGCGCAGCACCTCCTCGGCCTGCGCGCGCAGCGCGACCCGGTCGACGTCGGTCGTGGGCGCTGCGGGGTGCGGGGGCATGTCCGGCAGCGTACGTGCGGACGCCGACACGCGGCCGTCAGGCGGACGCGACGCCGGGCGGGCGGGCGGCGAACCTAGACTCGGGGTCGTGACCGCCGCCCCCGACCTGTCGCCCGGCACCCTGCCGCTGCGCCCCGAGCTCGTCGGCCTCGAGCCGTACGGTGCGCCGCAGCTCGACGTCCCGGTGCTGCTCAACGTCAACGAGAACCCGTACGCGCCGTCCGAGCAGGTCGTCGCCGACGTGGCGGCCGCCGTGGCCGAGGCCACGCGGGGGCTCAACCGCTACCCGGACCGTGACTTCGTCGGTCTGCGCGCGGACCTCGCGGCGTACCTCGAGGTCGAGTCCGGCGTGCACCGCGGGCCCGAGCAGATGTGGGCCGCGAACGGCTCCAACGAGATCATGCTGCACGTCCTGCAGGCGTTCGGTGGCCCCGGGCGCACGGCCCTGTCGTTCGCCCCGACCTACTCGATGTACCCCGAGTACGCGCGGGACACGTCGACCGCCTGGGTCGTGGGGCGGCGCGCGGAGGACTTCACGCTCGACCCGGAGCACGCGCGCGCGACGATCGCGGCCCACGCACCGAGCGTCGTGCTGCTGGCGAGCCCCAACAACCCGACGGGCACGGCGCTGCCGCTGGACACGGTGCGCGCCGTCCTCGACGCGGCGGCCCGGGTGCCCGGGGGCTGCGTCGTCGTGGTCGACGAGGCGTACGGCGAGTTCCGCCGCGCCGGGACGCCGTCGGCGCTCGAGCTGCTCGCCGACCACCCGCACCTGGCCGTGAGCCGGACGATGTCGAAGGCCTTCGGGCTCGCCGGCGCACGCGTGGGGTACCTGTCGGCGTCCCGCGAGCTCGTCGACGCGCTGCGCGTCGTCCGGCTGCCCTACCACCTGTCGGCGGTCACGCAGGCCGTCGCCCGGGCGGCGCTGCGGCACGCACCCGAGCTGATGGCGCAGGTCGGGTCCCTGCGGGCCGAGCGCGACGCGCTGGTCACGTGGTTGCGCACGCGAGGTCTGCAGGCGGCGGACTCGGACGCCAACTTCGTGCTGTTCGGCAGGTTCGACGACAGGCAGGCGGTCTGGCAGGGTCTGCTCGACCGTGGCGTGCTCGTGCGCGTCACGGGCCCCGAGGGGTGGCTCCGGGTGTCGGTCGGCACCCCGGCGGAGACGGCGGCGTTCCAGGACGCCCTGGTGGAGGTGACGGGACGATGAGCCCACAGGACCCGGCGGGCGCCCGCCGCACCGCGCGCATCGAGCGCAGCACGAGCGAGTCGAGCGTGCTCGTCGAGCTCGACCTCGACGGCACGGGCCGCACGCAGATCGACACGAGCGTCCCGTTCTACGACCACATGCTCACCGCCCTGGGCAAGCACTCGCTCATCGACCTCACGGTCCAGGCGCAGGGCGACACCCACATCGACGCGCACCACACCGTGGAGGACACCGCGATCGTCCTCGGCCAGGCGCTGCGCCAGGCGCTCGGCGACAAGCGGGGGATCGTGCGCTACGGCGACGCGACCGTCCCGCTCGACGAGGCCCTCGCGCACGCGGTCGTCGACGTGTCCGGGCGCCCGTACTTCGTGCACTCGGGCGAGCCCGCAGGCCAGGAGTACCACCTCATCGGCGGTCACTTCACGGGGTCGCTCACGGCGCACGTGCTCGAGTCCATCGCGCACCACGCCGCGTTCACCGTGCACGTGCGCGTGCTCGCGGGGCGCGACCCGCACCACATCGTCGAGGCGCAGTTCAAGGCCCTCGCGCGCGCCCTGCGCACGGCCGTGGCGCTCGACCCGCGCGTCGACGGCGTCCCCTCGACCAAGGGCGCCCTGTGAGCGGGGACGACCTCGACGGTCTGCAGGTCCCCGACGACCTGTCGGCCCTGACGACCCCGCAGCCGCCCACCGTCGCCGTCGTGGTCACGCAGGTCGCGGTGGCCGACGCGCTGGCCGCCGCCTGCTCGCTGGCGGCCGTCGACGTGGACGCCGTCCCGTCGCCCGTGGGCGCGCTCGCCGTCCTGCGCGACCCCGCGAGCGGGACGGTGGCGGCAGGAGCCGTCTCGAAGCTGCTGCGCCAGGTGCCCGTCGTCCTGCTCGAGCGGCGGGAGGGCAAGGTGTCCGCGTCCCAGTGGATCGGCGGCGAGCACCAGAAGGACCTCCCCGCGGGGCTGGTCCTGTCCGGCGCGCCCCCGGTCCTGGAGGACCTGCTCCTCGGGGACGTCCCGGCGGCCGAGATCGAGGGCGCGGTGTCCTCCGTGGGGCTGTCGCGCTGGAAGGCGATGCGGCTCCTGGCGGCGCACCGCCGCTGAGCCGGGCGCGGTGCGGGTGGGCGTCCCGGCGGCCGGACGGCCGACCGGTGCCCCGCGGCCCGCGGGTACCCTGTCCGGGTGTCTCCCCGTGTCGTCGTACTGGACTACGGCTTCGGCAACGTGCGTTCCGCGGTCCGCGCGCTCGCCCGGGTCGGTGCCGACGTCGAGCTGACCGCCGACAAGCAGGCGGCCCTCGACGCCGACGGTCTCGTCGTCCCCGGTGTCGGCGCGTTCGCCGCGTGCATGGCCGGCCTGCGGGCGGTGGGGGGCGACCAGATCGTCGACCGTCGTCTGGCCGGCGGGCGGCCCGTGCTCGGCATCTGCGTCGGCATGCAGGTGATGTTCTCCGAGGGCGTCGAGCACGGCGTGCGCACCGACGGCCTGGGCGAGTGGCCCGGCGTGGTGGACCGCCTCGAGGCCGACGTCGTCCCCCACATGGGATGGGCGCAGGTCGAGCCGCCGGCGGGGTCCGTGCTGCTCGACGGGCTCGCCGACGAGCGCTTCTACTTCGTGCACTCCTACGCCGCCCGCACGTTCCCCCTGGCCGACGTCCCCACGGCGGGGGAGCACCCGCTCCCGGCGCCCCTGGTCACGTGGTCCGACCACGGTGGCCGGTTCGTCGCCGCGGTGGAGAACGGCCCGCTCGCCGCCACCCAGTTCCACCCCGAGAAGTCCGGCGACGCCGGCGCGCAGCTGCTGTCCCAGTGGGTCAGCTCGCTGCGCTGAGCACCGCACGGCACCGTCCCGCCCGGGGACAGGTGCGGCACCACCCGGAGAGGACCCATGACATCCACGCGTGAGCCCCGGCTCGAGCTGCTGCCCGCCGTCGACGTCGCCGGCGGCCAGGCCGTCCGGCTCGTGCAGGGCGAGGCCGGGTCCGAGACGTCGTACGGCGACCCGTTGTCCGCCGCGCTCGACTGGTACGCGGGAGGAGCCGAGTGGATCCACCTCGTCGACCTCGACGCGGCCTTCGGGCGCGGGAGCAACGCGGTGCTGCTCGGCAAGGTCGCCGCCGAGCTGGCGGCCAAGGGCGTCAAGGTGGAGATCTCGGGCGGCGTCCGCGACGACGCGTCCCTCGAGCGGGCGCTCGCCACGGGTGCCACCCGGGTCAACCTCGGCACGGCGGCGCTGGAGGACCCCGAGTGGACGGCACGGGTCATCGCGTCGCACGGGGAGCAGATCGCCGTCGGTCTCGACGTGCGGGGCACGACGCTCGCGGCCCGCGGCTGGACCCAGGAGGGTGGCGACCTGTGGGAGGTCCTGGCGCGCCTCGACGACGCCGGGTGCGCCCGGTACGTCGTGACCGACGTGACCAAGGACGGCACGCTGCGCGGGCCCAACCTCGACCTGCTGCGCGAGGTGTGCGCCCGGACCTCGGCGCCCGTCGTCGCGTCGGGCGGCGTGTCCAGCCTGGACGACGTGCGCGCGCTGCGCTCCCTCGTCGGCGCCGGCGTCGAGGGCGCGATCGTCGGCAAGGCGCTGTACGCGGGTGCCTTCACGCTGCCGCAGGCCCTGGACGTCGCCGGACGCCCGTGAGGGGCCGCGAGCTGCCGCCGTCGTCGCCGTTCGCCGGCGACGACGGCTCGGCGGACCCCGCCCTAACCGGTGTCCTCGCGCGCTACGCGGGAGGTGACGCCGCGCTCGCCGAGGTCGTGGCCGCCCTCGCACCCACGCGGGTGCTGGTCCCGGTGCTGGCGGAGCTCGAGGCCGCGGACGTCGTCGAGCACGACGGCCAGGCGCACACCGTGGACAAGGAGGCCTCGGCGGGCATCGTGGCGCTGCGCACCCCTGACGGGCGGACCGCCCTGCCGGTGTTCACCGGCGTCGACGCCATGACGCGGTGGCGTGCCGACGCCCGGCCGGTGCCCACGGCCGTGCCCCGGGCCGCGCTCTCGGCGGTGGCCGAGGGGTGGGAGGTGCTCGTGCTCGACCCCGCGGGCCCGGTGACGGTCGCGCTGCCCCGCACGGCGGTGTACGCCCTCGCGCAGGGACTGGCCTGGGAGCCGGCCGTGCGCGACGGCGAGGTGGCCGACGACGTGCGCGCGGCGGTCGCCGGGGCGCTCGCCGGCGTGCACCTCGTGGTGCACGCCGAGGCGGTCCCCGGTACGCGGGCCGAGGTGGCGGTGCGGCTCGCCCTGCCCGCCGGGCTCGACCGCGCCGGGCTCGACCGGGTCCTCGCGCAGGTCAACGACGCGCTCGCGCACGACCCCGTCGTCGCCGCACGCGTCGACTCCCTCGAGCTGCGGGTGCGGTCGGCCTGAGGTCCGGCGCACCCGGGTCGCAGATCCCCGGCCCGGTCGTGCCGTCCTGCCGTCGGGGGTGAGGCGGTGGCTCAGCCGCAGCTCGGCGCGGGGGCGAACGACGTGTCGTCGGCCAGCAGGCTGCGCAGGGTGCTGACGGGCACCAGGAAGCTCAGACCGTCCGAGTTCTTGGCGTACACCACGCCGATCACGCGCCCCTGCGCGTCGAGCGCAGCAGAGCCCGAGCTGCCGGGCTCGACCGGCGCGTCGGTGACCAGCACCTCACCCAGGTTGGCGTTCAGCGGGTCCGTGACCGCGCCGACCACGGTCCCGTCGGTCACGGTCAGCCGGCGACCGAGCGGGTAGCCGACGACCGTCACGGGGTCGCCGACCTGCGGGTCCGCGTCGGCCAGCACCGGGGTGGCCGGCAGCGCGTCGACGGTCCGGACGACGGCCAGGTCGGCGAGCCCGGCGGTGCTCGCTGCCTCGGCGGTCACGTCCCGGCCGTCGTAGGTGCTGAGCTGCAGCTCGGCGGAGTCGGCGACGACGTGCCGGTTGGTGATCAGCGTGTGCGCGTCGAGCGCGAAGCCGGACCCCGTGGACAGGGCGCCGCAGCCGATGTTGCGGATGCGGACGGCCATGCGCTGCGCGGCGTCGAACCCGTCCGGGGAGAGCTGGCTGCCGTCCGCGGCCGCCGTCGGCACCGCCACCGTGGACGGGACGACGCTCGTGGGCACCGGCGGGGGCGGGGCGGGCAGGTACGCGCACCCGGCGAGCGCGACGAGCAGGGCGGTCGCTCCGAGCGTCGTCGTCCCGCGCGGCGCGCGTCCGGCGGGCGTCACGGGGCCAGCTCGTCCTGCAGCTGGGCGTTCGCGTCGGTCGCGGCGCCGCACACCCGGTCGACGTCGGCGCGGAAGCGTGCGATGTCCGCAGCCTCGTAGCGCGCCGCCTCCTCCAGGTACCCGATGAGCCGCTCCTGGCCGTCGATGCAGGTGGCCAGCGCCGTCGCGACCCTGCCCGCGGCCTGCGAGACCCGCTCCTGGTAGTCCGCGAGCTGCTGCTGGGCCGCCGTCGTGTCGCCCAGCTGGGCCTTCTCGTCGGCCAGCTCGGTGATGCGCGCAGTCGCCGTCGCGAGCTGCGTGCGGGTGGCGTCGAGCTCACCGGTCGTCGCCTCGAGCTCGGCGAGGGTCTGCCCCAGCTGCTCGCCGTGCGCCCGCGCCAGCTCCTCCCAGCCGGCGGCCGACTCCTGCCACTCGCGCGTCGTCGACCACAGCCGCCAGCCGATGAGGCCGCCGGCCACGAGCACCACGACGAGGACCACGGCCAGCACGACCGTGAGGCGGCTGTGCCGCGACCCCGTCGCGGGCGGTTCGCCCGCGAACGACGGGGGGTACGACGCCGGGGTGCCCACGGCGCCCGACCACCCCGCCGGCAGCGGGGCGGTCGGTGAGGACGCCGCCGACGCGTGCGGGGGGTGCCCGGGGTCGGGGAAGGGGCCGCTCGGTCCGGTCATCGCCCCAGGATAGGGCGGCGTCCTGGGCGTCCCGGGCCCCACCCGCACCGTGTCACGTCCGGCGCGGCGCGCCGCGGGTCGCACCGTCAGCGGGTGCTGGCGATCTCCGCCACGAAGCGGGCCGAGCGCTCCCGCAGCCCGGCGACACGCCGCGCGACGATCTGCTCGCGCAGCGACTCGGCATCCGAGCCCGCCTCCGTCCGGGTGGGGACGCGGCGCACGTTGCGCGAGCACGTGAACTCGGTGCAGATCAGCGTGCCGATCGTGTTGCCGCGCTTGCCCGAGGCGCCGCCGCGGCGCGCGACGTACATCGTGACGTCGTCCGTCACCACCACGTCCTCGCACCAGGCGCAGACCGTGCGACGCCGGACGCGGGGCGCGTCCGCCGCGCGCAGGAGCACCCCCGTGGGCGTGCCGGCGAGGTCGAGGACGGCGTAGGCCGACAGCGGGGCGCGCCGGTCGCGCCAGCCGAGGTAGTCGAGGCGGTCCCAGTCGAGCGACGCGAGGTCGGGGAGGGTGGCCTCGTTCGCCTCGCGGCGCGAGGCGTTGACGAAGGCGGCGCGGATCTGCTTCTCGGTCAGGGGGATCATGGTCGGGTCCGGTTTCCGTGAGGTCGAGCCCGTCGCCGCGACGACGTGCGCGGGCACGACGGCGCGTCCGGCCCGAGCACGGGCACGGTCGACGGGAGGGGGGCGGCGTGTGCCGCGACCTGCCGTGGGGCGCCGAGGGGAGACGAGACCCCGAGGACGCTCAGCCGACGGCGGTGCGGCGGCCGGGGTCGCCCGAGCAGGCCGTGCCGGCCACCTCGGTTCCCGCGGGCTCGCGCCGCATGCTCTCTCCTCGTTCCGTCCGGTGCTCTGGTGGCGTCACGGTGGTCGTCACCGTCCGTGTCGCCGCGTCGAGGGTACGCCCGTGCGCCGACCGCGTGTCAGGACACCGGGCCGGTGAACTTCTCCCCGGGTCCCTCGCCGGGTGCGTCGGGGAACGCCGACGCCTCCCGGAACGCGAGCTGCAGCGAGCGCAGGCCGTCGCGCAGCGAGCGCGCGTGCTGGGAGCCGATGTCCGGCGCCGACGTGGTGACGAGCGCCGCGAGCGCCGTGATCAGCTTGCGGGCCTCGTCGAGGTCCCGGTGCCGTGAGCCGGGGCCGTCCGCGTCGTCCTCGGCGAGTCCGCACTTGACCGCCGCTGCGCTCATGAGGTGCACCGCCGCGGCGGTGATGACCTCGACCGCGGCGACGTCCGCGATGTCGCGGACCGCCTGCGTCGTCGGGTCCGCGGCGTCGTCGGGCAGGGCGGTGTCGGTCATGGGTCGATCCTCTCACCGCCCCGGCGCCCGGCACGGCGCCGGACGCGCCGACGGCTCCGCACCGGGGTGCGGAGCCGTCGGGACGAGGACCGCGTGCGGTCCCGGGGGTCAGGCGACCGGCACGCTCGCGGTGCCGGGCTCGCCGGTCTCGACCGGTGCGGCGACGGCGGCGAGGCGTGCGCGCAGCGCGGCCCCGAGCCCGGCGTCCACGTGGGTCCAGTACTGGATCGCGCGCTCACGGATGTCCGCGCTGCGCACGCCGCCGACGTGGCCCGTGATCGTCTCGAGGAACCGGTCCCGTGCCGCGTCGTCGAAGACCTCCCGGTACAGCGTCCCGGCCTGGCCGAAGTCGTCGTCCTGCGGGTGCAGCGTCGAGGCGCTGCGCACGAGCGCGCCGTCGGACTCCCAGCCGCCCTCGCCGGCGCGTGCCGGGTCGGCCGCCGGCCCGCCCAGCGAGTTCGGCGCGTAGACCGGGGTCGCGGCCGACTCGAAGTGGTAGCGCGCGGCGCCGTCCTTCGAGTATGAGTGCACCGGCGACTGCGGCGCGTTGACCGGGAGCTGCGCGTGGTTGGTGCCCACGCGGTACCGGTGCGCGTCGGCGTAGGAGAAGATCCGCGCGAGCAGCATCTTGTCGGGGCTCGTGGCGATGCCGGGCACGAAGTTGCTGGGCGCGAAGGTCGCCTGCTCGATCTGCGCGAAGTAGTTCTCCGGGTTGCGGTTGAGCTCCATGACGCCCACCTCGACGAGCGGGTAGTCCCCGTGCGGCCACACCTTGGTGAGGTCGAACGGGTTGAACCGGTACTCCGCCGCGTCGGCGTACGGCATGACCTGGACGCTCAGCGTCCAGCGCGGGAAGTCGCCGGCCTCGATGTGCTCGTGCAGGTCGCGGATGTGGTGGTCGGCGTCGGAGCCGGCGAGCTGCGCCGCGACGTCGGCCGGCATGTTCTCGACGCCCTGCTGGGTCCTGAAGTGGTACTTGACCCAGAAGCGCTCGCCGGCGGCGTTGATCCACTGGTAGGTGTGGGAGCCGAAGCCGTCCATGTGCCGCCACGTCGCCGGGATGCCGCGGTCGCCCATGAGCCAGGTCACCTGGTGCGCCGACTCCGGTGAGAGCGTCCAGAAGTCCCACTGCATGTCGTTGTCGCGCAGGTGCGAGCCCGGCAGGCGCTTCTGGGAGCGGATGAAGTCCGGGAACTTGATGCCGTCGCGGATGAAGAACACCGGGGTGTTGTTGCCGACGAGGTCGTAGTTGCCCTCGGACGTGTAGAACTTCAGCGCGAAGCCGCGCGGGTCCCGCCAGGTGTCGGGGGAGCCCTGCTCACCGGCGACGGTGGAGAACCGGGCGAGCATCTCGGTCACGGCACCCGGCTGGAACAGCGCGGCGCGGGTGTACGCCGACACGTCGTTGGTCACGGTGAACGTGCCGAAGGCCCCTCCGCCCTTGGCGTGCACGACCCGCTCCGGCACGCGCTCGCGGTTGAACTGCGCCAGCTTCTCGACCAGGTAGTGGTCGTGCAGCGCGATCGGTCCGTCGCTGCCGACGGACAGGGAGTGGGCGTCGGAGGCGACGGGTGCGCCGGAGTTCGTGGTGGTGGCGGGGACGTGGGACAAGGGTGCGTTCCTCTCGTCGACCGGGCGGACGGCCCGGTGGGGGTCAGGGGGCGCCGGTGCTCGGCGCGGGTGCTGGTCAGGCGGTGGTGCGGCAGGCGGGGCACAGGCCCCAGAAGGTCACCTCGGCCGCCTCGACGGCGAACCCCGAGGTGGAGCTCGGCACGAGGCAGGGTGCGTGGCCGACGGCGCAGTCGACGTCGTCGACGGCGCCGCAGCCCCGGCACACCACGTGGTGGTGGTTGTCGCCCGTGCGCCGCTCGTAGCGCGCGGGGTGGCCCGCAGGCTCGATCCGGCGGAGCAGGCCGGCGTCCGCGAGGGCGTGCAGGACGTCGTACACGGCCTGCACGGAGACGCTCGGCAGCGTGGTGCGCACCCGCCGGAGCACCTCGTCGGCGCCGAGGTGCGCGTGGCTCTCGAGCGCCTCGAGCACGGCGAGCCGGGGACCGGTGACCCGCAGCCCGTGCCGGCGCAGCAGGTCGGTGTCGGTCATGTGTCCACCTGACCACGTATTCTGGAATCATTCAAGTAACCGTCCACGGAGTGGCGCCCCGGGCTCTCGTGTGCGGACATGCCGTCTGTCATCTGGTAACGTCGTGCCGACTGATCCGCGCTATCGCGCGCCCTGGTCCTGTCGCACGGCCCTCCCGGAGCACTCCGGGGCGCCCGTGCCGGCGTCGGGGGCACGCGTCGGAGCGGATGCACAAGTGGAGCTTCTCCCACCTGGCCCCGACCGCTCGGCTCGTCCGACGACAGGGAACCGGGTCACGGTCCGCAGGTCGACGGGTTTCCCGGCGACCGCTCGACGGTCGCCATGCGCTCGTCGGGAACCGGACGAGGCCTCCTCCTGTGCTCAGGACGGGGGCCTTCCTCGTTCCTGGGGTCATCACGACGAACCCGAGGAGCACCACATCAGCGAGCCCCGCATCAACGATCGGATCCGCGTCGCCGAGGTCCGACTCGTCGGACCCAACGGTGAGCAGGTCGGCATCGTGCGCCTGGAGGACGCTCTGCGTCTGGCCCAGGACGCGGACCTCGACCTGGTCGAGGTGGCCCCGACCGCACGTCCTCCCGTGTGCAAGATCATGGACTTCGGCAAGTTCAAGTACGAGGCCGACATGAAGGCGCGTGAGGCCCGGCGCAACCAGGCCAACACGATCCTCAAGGAGATCCGGTTCCGGCTCAAGATCGACCCGCACGACTACGGCACCAAGAAGGGCCACGTCGAGCGGTTCCTCAAGGCCGGCGACAAGGTCAAGGTCATGATCATGTTCCGTGGACGCGAGCAGTCGCGCCCGGAGATGGGCGTGCGCCTGCTGCAGCGGCTGGCGGCCGACGTCGCCGAGCTCGGCTTCATCGAGAGCATGCCGAAGCAGGACGGCCGCAACATGATCATGGTGCTCGGCCCGACCAAGAAGAAGGCCGAGCAGCGCAACGAGCAGCGTCGCGCCGCGGCTCAGACGGACGACGGCGAGCCGTCGACCGAGCCGACCGAGTCGCACGTCGAGCACATCCCGTGGCCCCCGGTCGCGCGCGAGCAGCGCCCCGCACCCGCCCCGGCGGCCGAGGCGTCGTCCGCGCCGGCCCCGGCCGAGCGCGCAGAGGCACCCGCGCCTGCGTCGTCCGCCCCGCGGTCGGCAGCTCCGCGCACGTCGTCGCCGCGACCGGCGTCGTCGGCCCCGCGGACGTCGTCCCCGGCTCCGCGCTCGTCCTCTCCGCGTCCGGCCTCGTCCTCTCCGCGTCCGGCCTCGTCCGCGCCGCGGTCGCCGTCGGCCGCGCCGCGCTCGCCCGCCCCGGCATCGCGTCCGGCTCCCTCGCCGGCCCCTGCGGCAGGTGCGTCGGCTCCGCGTCCTGCGGTGCCGCGTCCGACGACGCCCAACCCGGCGGCCCGTCCCGGTCCTCCGGCCGGGGGGACGCCGAAGCCTGCCCCGCGGCCCGGTCCGCGCAGCACGACCGACGGCGAGCAGCCGGGCTGACACCCGCACGGGCGCGCCCACCCCGCGTCCCGACGACACCCACGAGTCGCACGACCGTGCGATGCGAACGACAAGGAGACACGGCAGCCATGCCGAAGAACAAGACGCACTCCGGTGCCAAGAAGCGGTTCCGGGTCACCGGCACCGGCAAGGTCATGCGCGAGCAGGCGGGCGGACGTCACCTCCTCGAGCACAAGTCGAGCCGCCGGACCCGCCGCATCGCCGGCGACGTCGTCGTCTCGCCCGCAGACACCCCCAAGATCAAGAAGCTGCTCGGTCGCTGACCCGCCCGGCGCGTCAGCGCCGTCGGTGGGGGCACGAGCCCCGGACAAGGCAAGGAGCATCACGTGGCACGCGTGAAGCGGGCGGTCAACGCCCAGAAGAAGCGCCGGACGACCCTCGAGCGGGCGAGCGGCTACCGCGGGCAGCGCTCGCGGCTGTACCGCAAGGCCAAGGAGCAGGTCACCCACTCCCTGGTCTACGCCTACCGCGACCGCAAGGCGCGCAAGGGCGACTTCCGCAAGCTGTGGATCCAGCGGATCAACGCGGCTGCGCGTGAGAACGGCATGACCTACAACCGTCTCATCCAGGGCCTCAAGGCTGCCGGTGTCGAGGTGGACCGTCGCGTCCTCGCCGACCTGGCCGTCAACGACGCCGCGGCGTTCGCCGCGCTCGTGCAGATCGCGAAGGCGGCCCTCCCCGAGGACGTCAACGCGCCCCGCGCGGCCTGAGCCGACGCGACCGGCCGCGCAGCGCCGGCTCGACGCCCCCGCCGTCCACGTGACGGCGGGGGCGTCGTCGTCCGCCCCGGGCGGGGATGATGGGGGCGTGCACGACGAGCTGCTGACCAATCCGCGCGCCGACCGGGTCAGGGCGGTGCGCTCCCTGACGGGCCGTGCCGTACGACGACGGGCGGGCACCTTCCTCGTCGAGGGGCCGCAGGCCGTGCGCGAGGCCGTCGCACCCGGTGGGCCGCGCGTGCACGACCTGTACCTGACCCCCGAGGCAGCCGACCGGTACCCCGAGATCGTCGCGGCCGCGCGCAGCAGGGGCGTGCCCGTGCGGCCCGGCTCGCCCGACGTGCTCGACGCGATGAGTCCCGACGCGCAGGGCCTGGTCGCCGTCGTCGACCAGGTCCACGCCGACCTCGGCGACGTCCTGACGTCCCGGCCCCGGCTCGTCGCCGTCCTCGCCCACGTGCGCGACCCCGGCAACGCCGGCACCGTCCTGCGGGCCGCGGACGCCGCCGGTGCCGGTGCGGTGGTGCTGACCGCGAGCAGCGTCGACGTCCACAACCCCAAGGCGGTGCGCTCGACCGCCGGGTCCCTGTTCCACCTGCCGGTCGTCACCGGTCACGAGCTGCCCGAGGTCGTCGTGGCCCTGCGTGCCGCCGGGCTGCAGGTCCTCGCCGCCGACGGCGGAGGTGTGCACGACCTCGACGACCTGCTCGACGTCGCGGGAGCCGCCCCGCCGGGCGTCCCGGACCTGGCGGTCCCCACCGCCTGGGTCTTCGGCAACGAGGCCTGGGGCCTGCGCGACGAGGATCTCGCGCTCGTCGACGCCGCGGTCCGGGTCCCGCTGCGCGGACGTGCCGAGTCCCTCAACCTGGCGACCGCCGCCGCCGTGTGCCTGTACGCCTCCGGCCGCGCGCAGCGCTGACGCCCCCCGACCTGGCAGGCTGGATGCCATGCGACTGTTCGCGGCGGTGTGGCCCCCCGAGGACGTCCTCGACCACCTCGACCTCGCGCTCGCCGTCGTGCGGCGCGGCTCGCCGTCGCAGGACGACGGCGTGCGCTGGGCCGCGCGCGAGACCTGGCACCTGACGGCGGCCTTCTACGGCACCGTGCCCGACGCGGTCACCGACGCGGTGGGCGCCGACCTGGAGCGCGCGGCGGCGGCGGCGGCGCCGTTCGAGCTGCAGCTGCGGGGGGCCGGCGTCTTCGCCCACCGCACGCTGTGGGTGGGCGCGGGGGGCGACGTCGCGGCGATGGGGGACCTGGCGGCGGCGGCGCGAGCGGTGGGCGAGGAGCACGACGCCCCGCCCGACCCCCGCGTGCGGCACCGACCGCACCTGACCGTGGGGCGCGCACGTCCGGGCGCGCGCCCGCCCCGGCGCGGGTCCCGGGCGGCGGCGGCCGGCGGGCGCGGCAGCGGGCCCGGGCGGACGGCTGGCACCGACCGTCGCGAGCTCGACCCCGCCGAGGTGTTCGAGCAGGCGCTCGCCGTGTACGAGGGCCCGCGGTGGCGCGTCGACACCCTCACGCTCGTCGCGTCGCGTCCCGGCGAGGGTCGTGGCGGCGGGCCGCTCTACTCGACGGTCGGGTCGTATGCGCTCGATGGCTGAGGCCCGGCTGTGGCAGCATGGCCGCATGCGCGTCGACCCCACCCTCCCGGCGGGTGGTCACCGATTTCGTCGGCCCGTCCCGGGCCGCGCGGACCGCGCACGCGCACGCTGAGCAGCGTGCCCACGTCGACGTCCTGCGGGACGACCCGACGGCCCCGGGACGGGCGCCACTAGACTGCCCAGCCGGCCGCCGTGCACCACGTGAGCTGTCCGTGGGGTGCGACCGGCCGACGCCGACCCGCCCTGGAAGGTCCTGATGACCAGCGCCACACCGCTGTCCCCGCTCGACGCCGCCGGCGTCGCCGCAGCCGTCGACGCCGCGCTCGCCGCGGTCGGCGCGGCCGGCGACCTCGACGCCCTGAAGTCCGCCCGACTCGCCCACACCGGTGACGCCAGCGCGCTCGCGCTGGCCAACCGTGCGATCGGTGCCCTGCCCGGACCCGACAAGGCGGTGGCCGGCAAGCTCGTCGGCCAGGCGCGCGGGCGGGTCAACGCCGCCGTCGCGGCACGCACCGCCCAGCTCGAGGCGGAGCGCGACGCGCGTGTGCTCGTCGAGGAGTCCGTCGACGTCACGCTGCCGGCCGACGGTCTGCCGCTGGGCGCCCGGCACCCCCTGTCGACTCTGTCCGAGCGCATCGCCGACGTGTTCGTCGCGATGGGCTGGGAGATCGCCGAGGGCCCCGAGCTCGAGGCCGAGTGGTTCAACTTCGACGCGCTGAACTTCGGTGTCGACCACCCGGCGCGGCAGATGCAGGACACGTTCTTCGTCGCACCGCAGGACGCGACCGTGCCGGACGACGCGTCCGGCCTCGTCCTGCGCACCCACACGTCGCCCGTGCAGGCCCGCACGCTGCTCGAGCGCGGCGTGCCGGTCTACATCGCCTGCCCGGGCAAGGTCTTCCGCACCGACGCGCTCGACGCGACGCACACCCCGGTGTTCCACCAGGTCGAGGGCCTCGCGATCGACGAGGGCCTGACGATGGCCCACCTCAAGGGCACCCTCGACCACTTCGCCCGGGCGATGTTCGGTCCCGAGGCGCGCACGCGGCTGCGCCCGTCGTTCTTCCCGTTCACCGAGCCGTCGGCGGAGATGGACCTGTGGTTCCCGCAGAAGAAGGGCGGACCCGGGTGGATCGAGTGGGGAGGCTGCGGCATGGTCAACCCCCACGTGCTGCGCGCGTGCGGCGTGGACCCCGACGTGTACTCGGGGTACGCGTTCGGCATGGGCATCGAGCGCACGCTCATGCTCCGGCACGGCATCGCCGACATGCGCGACATGGTCGAGGGCGACGTGCGCTTCTCCCAGCAGTTCCGGACGGTGATCTGACATGCCTCGTGTCCCGCTGACCTGGCTCGCCGAGCACGTCGAGCTCCCCGCCGACCTCACGGCCGAGCAGCTGGCCGCCGACCTCGTGCGCGTCGGCCTCGAGGAGGAGGCGATCCACACCTCGGGCGTCACCGGTCCGCTCGTCGTCGGACAGGTGCTCGAGCTGACGCCCGAGCCGCAGAAGAACGGCAAGACGATCAACTGGTGCCGCGTCGACGTGGGCGCGCACAACGACCTCGACGAGGCCGGCGACCCGACGGTGCCGCGGGGCATCGTGTGCGGCGCGCACAACTTCGGCGTGGGCGACCGGGTGGTCGTGGCGCTGCCGGGCGCCGTGCTCCCGGGGCCGTTCCCCATCGCCGCGCGCAAGACGTACGGGCACGTGTCCGACGGCATGATCTGCTCGGCGCGCGAGCTCGGCCTCGGCGAGGACCACGCGGGCATCATCGTGCTCGCGCGCCTCGGCTACGGCGAGGACGTCACCGCGCCCGGGACGGACGCGCTGCGGCTGCTCGGCCTGGCGGACGAGGTGCTCGAGATCAACGTGACCCCCGACCGCGGGTACTGCTTCTCGATGCGGGGGGTCGCGCGCGAGTACGCGCACTCGACCGGTGCGCGGTTCACGGACGCGGGCCTGCCGTCGGACGACCAGCTGCGCGAGCAGCCCGCCGGGTTCGCCGTCGAGATCGACGACGACGGCGGCATCCACGGCGTCCCGGGCTGCGACCGCTTCGTCGCGCAGGTCGTGCGCGGCGTGGCCGCGTCCGGGCCGTCGCCCGCGTGGATGCAGCGGCGCCTCACGCAGGCGGGCATGCGTCCGATCAGCCTGGCGGTCGACGTCACCAACTACGTGATGCTCGACCTCGGTCAGCCCATGCACGCCTACGACCTGGGGTCGCTCACCGCACCGGTCGTCGTGCGGCGGGCGCGGCCGGGGGAGCGGGCGACGACGCTGGACGACGTCGAGCGGGCGCTGGACCCCCAGGACCTGCTGGTCACGGACTCCTCGGGCGGCCGGGCGGCACGCGTCCTGGGCATCGCGGGGGTCATGGGGGGTGCCGACTCCGAGGTGGGCGGCACCACGACCGACCTGCTCCTGGAGGCCGCGCACTTCGACCCGGTGACCGTCGCGCGCTCGTCGCGACGGCACCGGCTGACGTCGGAGGCGTCCAAGCGCTTCGAGCGCGGCGTCGATCCGCTCCTGCCGCGCGTCGCGGTCGCGCGGGCGGCCGCGCTGCTGGTCGAGCACGGCGGTGGCACGGTCGACGACACGCTCACGGACGTCGACCGCACGTCCGTGCGCGCGCCCGTCGCGTTCGACCCGGCCCAGCCGGCCCGGCTCGTCGGTGTGCCGTACACGCACGACGAGGTCCGCGCCACGCTCACCGAGATCGGGTGCCGCGTCGACGACTCGGCCGGTACGTGGCAGGTGCACGTCCCGAGCTGGCGACCGGACCTCGCGGCAGGTGTCGACCTGGTGGAGGAGGTCGCCCGCCTGCGCGGGTACGACGCGATCCCCTCGATCGTCCCGCCGGCGCCCGTGGGGCGTGGGCTGACGCGCGGCCAGCGGGTGCGGCGCGCGGTCGCGGACACCCTGGCCTCGGGTGGTCTCGTCGAGGTCCTCAGCTACCCGTTCGTCGGGACCGACCAGCTCGACGCCCTCGGGCTGCCCGCCGACGACCCGCGGCGCCACGCCGTGCGCCTGGTCAACCCGCTCACCGACGGCCAGCCGCTCATGCGCACGGACCTGCTGGTGACGCTGCTGGACACCGTGCGACGCAACGTCGCCCGCGGCACCGTCGACGTGGGGCTGTACGAGCTCGGCCTGGTCACCCTGCCCGACCCGGCGGCCGCTCCGGCGCCGCGGCTGCCGGGAGGGGCGCGCCCCGGCGACGAGCAGCTCGCCGCGCTGGAGCGCGCGGTCCCCGCGCAGCCGCTGCACGTGGCGGGGGTGGTCGCCGGCCTCGTCGAGCCTGCGGGCCGGGGGCGTCCCGGCCGCCGGGCCGACGTGGAGGACGCGCTCGCACACGTGCGCCGCGTCCTGCAGGTCGTCGGGGTGCAGGCGTCGGTCACCGCCGACCGCGAGCGGGCGCCGTTCCACCCGGGACGGTGCGCACGCCTGACGGCTCCGTCGGGTGCGCTCCTGGGCCACGCGGGCGAGCTGCACCCCCAGGTCGTCGCCGCGCTCGACCTGCCGGCCCGCACGGTGGCGTTCGAGCTCGACCTCACCGCGGTGCTGTCGGCCGCTCCGCTCGACCCGGTGACCGCGGTCCCGGTCTCGACGTTCCCGGTCGCGAAGGAGGACGTCGCACTGGTCGTCGCCGACGACGTGCCGGCCGCCGACGTCCTCGCGGCCGTCCGGGCGGGTGCCGCCGCCGGTCCGGCCGGTGACGTCCTGGAGGACGTGCGTCTGTTCGACGTCTACACAGGAGACCAGGTCGGGCCCGGCCGCAAGTCGCTGGCGTTCGCGCTGCGGCTGCGGGCGGGCGACCGGACGCTGACGGCCGCCGACACGGCGGCCGTGCGCGACGCGGTCGTCGCCGAGGCGCACGCGCGGGTCGGCGCCACCCTGCGCGCCTGACCTCGCCCGCGCCGGCCCCGGGGGAGCGGCCTCCCCCGGGGCCGCGTCGTCCTGCCCGGGGCGAATCGGGACGAACCGGTGCGTCGTCGGATGAGTTCACCAGATAGTTACTGTCGGGTAGTTGCGGCGAATCGGGTGAACCACGCAAGGTGAGGACGTCCGTCCAGGTGACGGCCGACTGCTCGCGCGCCGGGGCACCCGCACCCCTCCCGCCGCGCCCGACGGAGGGGACCCCCGTGCACGCACGACGACGAACGGCCACCGGAGCGCTCACCGCGCTCGCCCTGCTCCTCACCGGTGGCGTCGCCACCGCCGGGGCGGCGCACGGCGCGGTCTCCACGGACGCACCGCTGCTGGTCAACGAGGTGTACGGCGGGGGAGGCAACTCCGGGGCGCCGTTCGACCGGGACTTCGTCGAGCTGCACAACCCCGGCGACGCCCCCGTGGACCTCGCCGGGTACTCGCTGCAGTACGCGTCGGTGGCGGGCGCGTCGTGGCAGGTCACGCCGCTGTCCGGCAGCGTGCCGGCGGGCTCGACCTTCGTCGTCGGGCAGGCGTACGGCAGCAACACCGCGGCGGCCGACGTCCCCGTCGACCTCGAGGGCACCGGGGTGCCGATGAGCGCGACCAACGGCAAGGTCGCGCTCGTCGCGGGCGTCACGGCCCTGACCTGCAGCGTCGGGTGCGCCGACGTCGACGTCGTCGTCGACCTGGTCGGGTGGGGGCCGACGGCCTCGTCGTTCGCGGGCTCGGGTCCCGCGCCGGCCACGACCAACGCCACCTCCGTCGCGCGCGACGCGGCCCACACGCACACGGCCGACAACGCCGCCGACTTCACCGTCGGCGCACCGACGCCGACACCGGCCGGGACCGACCCGCAGGAGCCGGGCGACCCGCAGGCCGTGACCATCGCCGAGATCCAGGGCACGGGCGCGGCCTCCCCCCTCGTCGGGGCGACGGTCACGACGTCGGGCGTCGTCACGGCGGCGTACCCCACCGGTGGGTACAACGGCTACGTCCTGCAGACGCCGGGCTCCGGCGGCGGTGACGTCGCCGCGCGCACGGGTTCCGACGCCGTCTTCGTCTACTCCCCGGCCACGGTCGGCCAGGTCACCGTCGGTCAGCACCTGCGCGTCACCGGCGAGGTCGCCGAGTTCAACGGGCTGACGCAGGTCGTGGTCGCGGCGGGCAGCGTCGAGGTCCTGCCCGCGGCGGACGCCCCGACCCCGGTCGCCGCGCCCTGGCCCGCCGACGCGGCGGCGCGCGAGACGCTCGAGTCGATGCTCTTCGAGCCGACGGGCGAGCTGACGGTCACGAACACCTACAGCACCAACCAGTACGGCGAGGTGGGGCTCGCGACCGGCACGACGCCGCTGCTGCAGCCCACGGAGGTCGGGCGACCGGGCTCGGCCGAGGCGGCGGCGGTCGTCGCGGACAACGCCGCCCGCGGCGTCGTCCTGGACGACGGCGCGTCGACCAACTTCCTCGGTGCCGGCAACGGCGGGCTGACGCCGCCGTACGTGTCGCTCGAGAACCCCGTGCGCGTGGGTGCGGCCGTGCAGTTCGTCGAGCCCGTGGTGGTCGACTACCGCAACAACGCGTGGAAGCTGAGCCCGACGGCCCCCGTGGTCGCCGGAGGGCCGGCACCGGTGACCTTCGAGGACGACCGCACCGCCGCCCCCGAGCCTGTCGGTGGCGACCTGTCCATCGCGTCGTTCAACGTCCTCAACTACTTCACGACGCTGGGTGACGCGACACCGTCGTGCGTCGCCTACCGCGATCCCTCCGGCGAGCCGGTGACGGTCCGCGAGGGCTGCGACCAGCGCGGCGCGTGGGACGCGGCCGACCTGGAGCGGCAGCAGACCAAGATCGTCGCGGCCATCGCGGCGCTGGACGCCGACGTGGTCGGTCTGATGGAGATCGAGAACTCGGCGCGGGTCGACGGTGTCGCCGACGAGGCGGTCGCAACGCTGGTCGAGGCCCTCAACGAGGCCGCGGGCGCCGAGACGTGGGCGTTCGTGCCGTCGTCCGCGGAGCTGCCGCCGGCCGCGCAGCAGGACGTCATCACCAACGCGATCATCTACCGTCCGGAGGCCGTGACCCCGGCAGGGGCGTCGCGTGCGCTGGGTGACCAGAGCGGGAGCGGCCAGGCGTTCGTGAACGCCCGCGAGCCGATCGGCCAGGTGTTCACCCCCACCGACGGCGGCGAGCCGTTCCTCGTGGTCGTCAACCACTTCAAGTCGAAGGGCTCGGCCGGTCCGTGGCCCGGGGACGCCGACGCGGGCGACGGGCAGGGCGCGTCGAACGAGTCCCGCGTGCGCCAGGCGACGGCGCTGCGCGACTGGGTGCCCGGCATCCAGGGTGACGCCGAGGCCGTCGCGCTGCTCGGCGACTTCAACTCCTACACGCGGGAGGACCCGCTGCAGGTGCTGTACGACGCGGGCTACGTCAACGCGGTCGCGGCGCTCGCGCCGGGGCAGCACAGCTACTCGTTCAGCGGCCTGTCCGGCTCGCTCGACCACGTCCTGCTCAACGAGGCCGCCTCGGCGCGTGCCACCGGTGCGGACGTGTGGGAGATCAACGCGCCCGAGTCGATCGCGCTGGAGTACAGCCGGTACGGCTACCACGGCACGACGTTCTGGGCGCCCGACCCGTACCGCTCGTCGGACCACGACCCGGTCGTCGTCGGGATGCGCGCGGGCGACGCGAACGACGGGCCCGTCGACCTCACGTTCCTCAACATCAACGACTTCCACGGCCGCATCGACGGCAACACGGTGAAGTTCGCGGGCACGGTCGAGCAGCAGCGTGCGGCCGCCGACGGGCCCGTCGCGTTCCTGTCGGCCGGCGACAACATCGGGGCGTCGGTCTTCGCGTCGGCCGTGCAGGGCGACCAGCCGACGATCGACGTGCTCAACGCGCTCGACCTGGCGGCCACGGCCGTCGGCAACCACGAGTTCGACGGGGGGTACGACGACCTGGTCGACCGCGTGATCGCCGGAGGCGAGAACGCCCGGTTCCCGCACCTCGGCGCCAACGTGTACCTGGCGGGCACCTCGACGCCGGCGCTCGACGAGTACGCGCTCCTCGACATGGGCGGGGTGACGGTCGGCGTCATCGGCGCGGTCACGCAGGAGACACCGTCGCTCGTCACGCCCGGTGGCATCGCGGCGCTCGACTTCGGCGACCCCGTCGAGGCGGTCAACCGCGTCGCGGCGCAGCTCACCGACGGCGACCCGTCCAACGGCGAGGCCGACGTGATCGTCGCCGAGTACCACGAGGGCGCGGGGGCGGGGACGCCCGACGGCGCCACCCTGGAGGAGGAGATCGCCGCGGGCGGCGCGTTCGCGGACATCGCCACCGGGACGGCCGACGTCGTGGACGTGATCTTCACGGGCCACACGCACAAGCAGTACGCGTGGTTCGGGCCGGTGGGTGACGGTGACGCGACGCGTCCGATCGTCCAGACGGGCTCGTACGGGGAGTTCCTCGGCAAGGTCGTCCTGACGTATGACCCGGCGACCGACGAGGTCCTCGCGGCGACCGCTCAGAACGTCGCCCGCACGACGGTGCCGGACGCCGAGCTGGTCGCGACGTACCCGCGCGTGGCCGAGGTGAGCGCGATCGTGTCGGCGGCGCTCGCGTACGCCGACGAGGTCGGGTCGCAGCCGGTCGGGTCGGTCACCGCCGACGTGACGACCGCGTTCAGCGGCGGGTCGTACGTCGACGGCGTCTACGTCGGATCGGCCCCGGGCACCACGACGGGGCGCGACGACCGCAGCCGTGAGTCGACCCTCGGGTCGCTCGTGGCCGACGCCCTGGTCGACACGCTGTCGGCCCCGGAGCGTGGTGGGGCGCAGATCGGCGTGGTGAACCCCGGAGGGATGCGCGCCGAGCTGCTGTACGCACCGGACGGGACGATCACGTACGCCGAGGCCAACGCCGTGCTGCCGTTCGTCAACAACCTCTGGACGACGACGCTCACCGGCGCCCAGGTGGTCACGATGCTCGAGCAGCAGTGGCAGACCAACGCGGACGGCACGATCCCGAGCCGGCCGTACCTGCAGCTCGGGCTCTCCGACAACGTGGCGTACACCTACGACGTGTCGCGTGAGCTCGGTGACCGGATCACCTCGGTCACGGTCGACGGCGAGCCCATCGACCTCGACGCGCCGTACCGCATCGGCACGTTCTCGTTCCTCGCCCAGGGCGGTGACAACTTCCGGGTCTTCACGCAGGGCACGGGGACGGCCGACTCGGGCCTCATCGACCGGGACGCGTGGATCGCGTACCTGCAGGCGAACCCCGGGATCTCGCCGGACTTCGCCGAGCGGGCGGTCGCGGTGCCGGCACTGACCGACCCCGTCGCACCGGGCTCCGAGCTGACCTTCACGGTCGGCGGGATCAACCTCACGAGCCTGGGTGCTCCGTCGAACACCGAGGTCGAGGTGCGCCTCGGCGACACCGTCCTCGGCACCTTCCCGCTGGTGCGGGGCGACGGCCCGGACGCGTCGGCGCAGGTCACGGTCACGGTGCCCGAGGGGCTCGCGGCCGGTGGTCACACCCTGACCGTCGTGGCGGCGCCCAGCGGGACCACCGCGAGCGTGCCGTTCACGGTCGACGCGGGTCTGGCCACGTCGGCCACGTCCCTCTCGGCGTCGCCGGCCACGCAGGTGTTCGGCACGCGCGGGACCCGGGTGCGCCTCACGGCGGTCGTGACCTCGCAGGGTCCGGTCACGGGGCCGGTGCAGTTCGTCGCCGGCGAGGACGTGCTCGGCACGTCGACGCTGCGCGACGGGCGTGCCGTCCTGACCCTGCCGGCCGACACCCCGGCGGGCACCTACGACGTCGTGGCCCGGTACGCCGGGACCGCCGCGGTCGCCGGGTCGCAGTCGGCACCGGTGAACGTCACGGTCACGCGGGCGGCGAGCAGCACCTCGCTGAGCGTCGTCCAGTCCCCGTTGCCGCGGCTCGTCCCCTCGGTGTGGGTCGCGACCGTCGGGCTCGAGACGGCCCGTCTGCCGCAGGGACGCGTCGAGCTGCGCGAGGGTGACCGCGTCGTCGCGCGGGCGGACGTCGTGCTGGGGATCGCGATCGGCACGGTGCCGCGCACGATCGGGGCCGGGACGCACCGCCTCACGGCCGTGTTCGTCCCGGACGACGCGGCGAACGTCGCGGGCAGCGCGAGCCGCACGGTCTCCGTGCGCGGCTGACGCACCACGACGGGCCCGGCCGGATCGCTCCGGCCGGGCCCGTCGTCGTCGGTGGCCCGGGAGGGTCAGACGTAGTCGTGGTACGCCGGCAGGTCCAGCACGCCGTTGCCCGACAGCCCGATGAGGATCGTCTCGTCGGTCGTCGCCGCGCGGGCGTGCGCCAGCGCGCCGGCCACCGCGTGCGTGGACTCCGGCGCGGGGATGATGCCCTCGGCGCGCGCGAACTCGACGCCGGCCGCGAACGCGTCCTCCTGCTCGACCGCGACGGCCTCCATCAGGCCCAGCGCGTACGCGTGCGACACCATCGGCGCCATGCCGTGGTACCGCAGCCCGCCGGCGTGGATCGGCGGGGGGACGAAGTCCTGCCCGAGCGTGTGCATCTTCAGCAGGGGCGTCAGCCCGGCCACGTCACCGAAGTCGTACCGGTACTCGCCCTGCGTCATCGACGGGCACGCCGCCGGCTCGCACGCCACGACGCGGGTCGTGGCGCCGTCCCGCAGGTTGCGTCCGAGGAACGGGAAGCTCAGGCCGGCGAGGTTGGACCCGCCGCCCGCGCACCCGAAGACCACGTCGGCCGTCTCACCCAGCTCGTCGAGCTGCGCGAGCGCCTCCTGCCCGATGACGCTCTGGTGCAGCAGCACGTGGTTGAGCACCGAGCCCAGCGCGTAGTGCGCCTGCGGGTCCTGCGCCGCGACCTCGACGGCCTCGCTGATCGCCATGCCGAGCGACCCCGTGGTCGTGGGGTCGGCCGCGAGCATCGCGCGCCCGGCGGCCGTGAGGTCCGACGGCGACGGGTGGCACGTCGCGCCGTACGTCTCCATCTGCATGCGCCGGTACGGCTTGGCGTCGTAGGACGCCCGCACCTGCCACACCTCGCACCCCAGGCCCAGCAGGGAGCACGCCATGGACAGGGACGCGCCCCACTGCCCGGCGCCCGTCTCGGTCGTGAGCCGGGTGGTGCCCTCGATCGCGTTGTAGTACGCCTGCGCGACGGCCGTGTTCGGCTTGTGCGACCCCGCGGGGGAGCCGCCCTCGTACTTGTAGTAGATCTTCGCGGGCGTTCCCAGCGCCCGCTCCAGGCGCCGGGCGCGCAGCAGCGGCGCGGGCCGCCACAGGGCGTAGATCTCCCGGACGGTCTGCGGGATCTCCACCCACCGCTCGGTCGACACCTCCTGCGCGATCAGCGCCATGGGGAACAGCGGCGCCAGGTCGTCGGGCGTCAGCGGCTCGCGCGTCCCCGGGTGCAGCGCGGGTGGGCAGGGCTCCGGCAGGTCCGCCGCGAGGTTGTACCAGTGCGTCGGCACGGCGGACGGCACGACGGTGCCGACCGGGTCGGTCAGCGGGGAGCGGGGTGTCGTGTCGGGGGAGGTGGTCATGTCGCCTCGCAGGTTCGGGCGCGTGGGCGCGCGGGATCGGTGCCGGACCGCCTGCGTAGGTCCCGCCGTCGACGACCCGCCACGGGAGCCTATCCGCGGCCCCCGCCGGGTCCCGGCGCCGTTGGTCCCAGGACGGCCCGACGGTCTAGGGTCGGACCGAGACACGGGGTGCCCTGTACCGAGCAGGGCTGAGATCACACCCGTCGAACCTGATCTCGTTCGTACGAGCGAAGGGATGTCCCTGATGACGTCTGCCGTCCTGCCACCGCACGACCTCGCCGCCGCGTGCGGCGCGGCGCTCGACGACCTGCGGGCGCGCACGCCTCTGGTGCAGTGCCTGACCAACGAGGTGACGACCAACCTCGTCGCCAACGCGCTGCTCGCGATCGGCGCGTCGCCCGCGATGGCGAGCGTCCCCGGGGAGGCCGAGGAGCTCGCCGGCGCGGCGGGCGCCGTCCTCGTCAACCTGGGGACGCCCGGTCCGGACCAGCGGTCGTGCGTCGGACCGACCGTCGCGGCCGCAGCCGGCGCCGGGGTGCCGTGGGTCCTCGACCCCGTCGCTGTCGGTGCGCTGTCGGTGCGCACGCGCATCGCCCGGCACCTGCTGACCGAGCGACCGGCGGTCGTGCGCGGCAACGCCAGCGAGGTCCGCGCGCTCGCGGGCTTCGCCTCCGCGGGCCGTGGTGTCGACGCGCTCGACGGTGTCGACGCGGCCGTGCCGGCGGCCGAGGCCCTCGCATGGCTGACCGGTGGCGTGGTCGCCGTGTCCGGACCGGTCGACCTTGTGACGGACGGCACCACGGCCGTGCGCCTCGCGGTCGGTGACAGGCTGCTCACGGTCGTCACGGGCGCGGGCTGCGCGCTGGGCGGCCTCGTCGCGGCGTTCACCGCGGTCACGGCTCCGTTCACGGCGGCCGTGGCGGCCTCGACCGCTCTCGGCCTGGCCGCGGAGCGCGCGGCACCGCACGCCCGCGGGCCGGCGTCGTTCCAGGTGGCGCTCCTCGACGAGCTGTACCTCCTGACGGGCGACGACCTGGCCGCGCGCGTCGCCTCGGCGCAGCGGGTCGAGGTGCCGGCATGAGCGCGCCCGCGCTGCCGTCCGGCGTCTACCTCGTGCTCGACGCCGACGTGTGCCGGCACGCCGGCCACCGTCCCGCGGACGTCGCCGGCGCGGCGGTGCGCGCCGGCGTCGGCACCGTCCAGGTGCGGGCCAAGCACGCCACCGCGCGTGACCTCGTCGCGCTGACGGTCGCCGTGGCCGACGCGCTGCGCCTCGTGGGGCCTGCGGTCCTGGTCGTCGACGACCGTGTCGACGTCGTGCTCGCGGCCCGGGCGCGGGGTGCGCACGTCGACGGCGTGCACGTGGGGCAGCGCGACCTGGAGGTGGCCGACGCCCGTGCGCTGCTCGGTGCCGGGTCCCTCGTCGGTGCGTCGGCCGCCGCGCCGGAGCACGTGCGTGCCGCGTCGGGCGCCGACTACCTCGGCAGCGGTCCCGTGCGGCTGACGGCGACCAAGCCGGAGGCGGGCCCGGCGATCGGGGTGGACGGCGCGGCGGCGGCGGTCCGGGCGGCCGCCGGCCGGCCCGTCGTCGCGATCGGCGGGCTCGACGCCGCGGACGCTCCGGCGCTGCGCGCCGGCGGCGTGCACGCGATGGCCGTGGTCGGCGCGGTGTGCGCCGCACCCGACCCCGGGGGTGCGGCGGCGCGCCTCGTCGCGGCGTGGGACCTCGCCGGCGTCGCGGCGGTGACGCGGTGAACGCCGCCGGCAGCCGGGTGCGGGTGCTGTCCGTCGCCGGCACCGACCCGACGGGCGGCGCGGGCGTCCAGGCCGACCTGAAGTCGTTCGCCGCGCACGGTGCCTACGGCATGGCCGTGGTCACGGCGCTCGTCGCGCAGAACACCCACGGCGTGCGGGCCGTGCACGTGCCGGACGTCGAGTTCCTGCGCGCCCAGCTCGAGGCCGTCAGCGACGACGTCACGGTCGACGCGGTCAAGATCGGCATGCTCGGCACGCGAACCGTCGCCGACGAGGTCGCGGCCTGGCTGACGCGGACGCGACCGCCCGTCGTGGTGCTGGACCCCGTCATGGTCGCGACGAGCGGGGACCGCCTGCTCGACGCCGACGCCGAGGACGCGGTGCGCCGGCTCGTCCGGCACGCGGACCTGGTGACGCCGAACCTCCCGGAGCTGGGCGTCCTGCTCGGTGAGCCGACGGCCACCACGTGGGCGCAGGCGCTGGCGCAGGCGCGCCGGCTCGCCACGGCGTCGCAGGTCACGGTGCTGCTCAAGGGCGGCCACCTGGCCGGCGACGCGAGCCCGGACGCGGTCGTCGACGCCACCACCGTGACCGAGCTCGACGCGGTCCGCGTGAGCACGACGAGCACGCACGGCACGGGGTGCTCGCTCTCGGCGGCGGTCGCCGCGCTGCGCCCGCGGCGCCCCGACTGGGTGACGGCGGTCCGCGAGGCCAAGGAGTGGCTGACCGGCGCGATCGCGGCCGGGGAGGCGCTCGCCGTCGGGTCGGGCCGCGGGCCCGTCGACCACCTCCACCACGCCCCGACGCTGGGAGCACGCCCGTTCTCGGCCGACGCCTGGGGCCGCGTCGTCGACCTGCGGGCCGCGTGCGACGACCTCCCGTTCGTCCGGGGCCTGGCCGACGGGACGCTGCCCGTCGAGGAGTTCGAGCAGTACCTCCACCAGGACGCCCTGTACCTCGCGCAGTACTCGCGCGTCCTCGCGCGGGCCAGCCAGCTGGCACCCGACGCCGCCGCGCAGGTCTTCTTCGCGCGGGGCGCGGCGCGCTGCCTCGAGGTGGAGTCCCTCCTGCACGCGGACCGGCTGGCCCGAGCGGGGACCCGCTGGTCCGGTCCCGCGAGCCCGGCGACGACCGCGTACGTCGACCACCTCCTCGCGGTGGCCGCGACGGGCTCCTACGCCGAGGTCGTCGCCGCCGTGCTGCCGTGCTACTGGCTGTACGCCGACATCGGTGCGCGCATCCTCGCCCGCGCCGGTGACCTGGCCGCGCACCCCTACGGGGACTGGGTCGGCACGTACGGCGACCCGGAGTTCGCGGCTGCCGCAGCCCGGGCGTGCGAGCTCGCGGACGTCGCCGCCCGGGACGTGGGCGGCGCGGGACGCGCCCGCATGCTCGCGGCGTTCGTCACGTCGTGCGCGCACGAGGTCGCGTTCTTCGACCAGGTCCGGGTGCGGCCGCTCGCCACGCCCGTCGCCGTCCCGACGGGGTGACGCCCCACCGGCACGGGGTGACGCCGGTGCTGCGGTCCGTGGCAGGGTGGCCGTCGTGGACACCCGGTCGCCCCGTGCCGCGCCCCCCGGGCCGAGCCCGTCGCCCCGGTCGTGGCGCGACGTGCGCGCCGTCGTGTTCGACGTGGGGGAGACCCTGGTCGACGAGACGCGGCAGTGGACGCAGGTCGCGCACGAGGTCGGCGTCACGCCGCTCGTCCTCATGGCGATGCTCGGTGTGGTGACCGAGCGTGCCGAGCCGCACCACCACGTCTGGCAGGCGCTCGGCACGGACCCGCCCCGGACGCCCGTGGACATCCTCCCGGAGGACCTGTACCCCGACGCGCTGCCGACTCTCGACGCCCTGCGGGCGGCGGGCTACGTCGTCGCCGTGGCCGGCAACCAGCCGGCACGGGCCGAGCACCAGCTGCGCGCCGCCGGCGTCGAGGTCGACCTGATGGCGACGTCCGCACGCTGGGGGGTCGCCAAGCCGTCACCCGCGTTCTTCGCGCGCGTCGTCACGGACCTCGGCGTGCCGGCCCGCGACGTCCTGTACGTGGGGGACCGGATCGACAACGACGTCCTCCCGGCACGCGCAGCGGGCATGCGCACGGCGTTCGTGCGACGTGGCCCCTGGGGTCACGTGCACGCCCAGCGGCCCGACGCGGCGCTCGCGGACGTCCGCGTCGACTCGCTGCGGGAGCTGACGGCGCTGCTGCTCGGCGTGCGCTGAGGCCACCGCGCCCGGCCGGTGGTCAGCAGGACTCGTCGCTGCAGGCGTCCGCGGCCGGCGCGGCGGTCAGCGGGTTCGCCTCGCGCCACCCGGCCTCGAGCAGCTGGGCGAACACCTCGGCAGGCTGGGCACCGGACACGGCGTACCTGCGGTCCACGACGAAGAACGGCACCCCCGTGACGCCGAGCGCCCGCGCGGTCGCGAGGTCCTCGCGCACGGCGTCGGCGGCCTCGTCACCGGCGAGCGCGGCGGCGACGCGGGTGTCGTCCCAGCCGTGCGCGGCGAACCCGGCCCGCGCGGCGAGGGTGACCAGCGCGCCGTCGGCACCCAGGTCGGCGCCCCGCTCGAAGTGCGCGGAGAACAGCGCCTCCATCGTCGTCTCGACGAGTGCGGGCCCGCCGGCCTCGCGGGCGAGGTGCAGCAGCCGGTGGGCGTCGAAGGTGTTGAACGCGAGGGTCCGCGCGAAGTCGTACTGCAGGCCGTCGCCGGCGGCCACCTCGGTGACGTGCGCGAACATCTGCTCGACGCGGTCGCGCGGCAGGCCCTTCATGGCGACGAGGGCGTCGACCTCGGGCCGCCCCGGACCGGTCGGGGTGTCGGGCGAGAGCTGGTACGAGCGCCACACGACGTCGACGTGGTCGCGGTGGACGAAGTCGCGCAGTGCGGCGGCAAACCGACGCTTGCCGATGTAGCACCAGGGGCACGCGACATCGGACCAGACCTCGACGGTGACGGTGCGTGGCGGGGCGGCGAAGGTGGGGGTGTCGAGGCTCACGGGAGCAGCAGGACCTTTCCGGTGGTGGTGCGCCCCTCGAGGGCGCGGTGGGCGTCGGCGGCGTCGGCCAGGGGGAACGTCGCACCGACGTGGACGTCGAGGGTGCCCGCGGTCACGGCGCCGAACAGCTCGCCCGCGCGCCAGGTGAGCTCGTCGCGCGTCGCCACGTGGTCGGCGAGCGTGGGTCGGGTGACGTACAGGGAGCCGGCGGCGTTGAGGCGCTGCAGGTCGACCGGCGGCACCTGCCCGGACGACCCGCCGAACAGCACGAGCGTCCCGCGGCGCGCCAGCGACGCGAGGGACGCGTCGAACGTGTCCTTGCCGACGCCGTCGTACACGACGTCCACGCCGCGGCCGTCCGTCAGGTCGCGGACCAGCGCAGGCAGCTCGGACGTCAGGTCGCCGAGTTCCCGGTAGCGCACGACGTCGCTCGCGCCGGCCGCCCGCGCGAGGCGCTCCTTCGCGGGGGATCCGACCGTGGCGATGACGCGTGCGCCCCGTGACACCGCGAGCTGGGTGAGCAGCAGCCCGACGCCGCCGGCGCCGGCGTGCAGCAGGACGTCGTGGCCCGCGGCGAGCGGGAACGTCGAGGCGACGAGGTAGTGCGCGGTCAGGCCCTGCAGGGGCAGCGCGGCGGCGGTGCCGTCCTCGACGCCGGACGGCACGGGCAGGACCGCCGACCCGGGGACCGCGACGAGCTCGGCGTACGAGCCCGCCGCCGACGCCCACGCCACCCGGTCGCCGGGGGCGACCAGCGTCACGTCGTCGCCGACGGCGACCACCTCGCCCGCGCCCTCGGACCCCACGACGTGCGGGAACGGCATACGGTAGACCCCGCCGCGACGGTAGGTGTCGATGAAGTTGACGCCGGCCGCCGCGACGCGCACGAGCACCTCGTCGGGTGCCGGCACGGGGTCGGGCACGTCGGTGACCCGGAGGACCTCGGGCCCGCCGGCACGGGTCGCGATCACGGCACGCACGCCTCCCGCAACCGTGCAGCGGGGTGGGCGTGTTCCCGCGAGAACGTTGGTATTTGTCTGCACCCGAATGTATGTTCATGCACATGACATTCACGGTGGCCGTGGCCGGCGCCAGCGGGTACGCCGGCGGGGAGATCCTGCGACTGCTGCTCGACCACCCGCAGGCCCGCATCGGGACGCTCACGGCGCACTCGAGCGCCGGGACGGCCCTGGGGGTGCACCACCCCCACCTGCGGGACCTGGCGGAGCGCGTGCTGGAGCCGACGACGGCGCAGGCGCTCGCGGGCCACGACGTCGTCGTGCTCGCCCTCCCGCACGGGGCCAGCGGCCGGGTCGCCGCCGAGCTCGAGGCGCTGGGGGAGGACCCCGTCGTCCTCGACCTCGGTGCCGACCACCGGCTCGTCGACGCGGCGGACTGGGAGGCCTACTACGGCAGCCCGCACGCCGGCACCTGGACGTACGGCCTGCCCGAGCTCGTGGTGGCCGAGACGCTCACCCGCCAGCGCGACCGGCTCGCCGGGGCCCGGCGGATCGCTGTGCCGGGGTGCAACGTCACGGCCGTCACCCTCGGGCTGCAGCCCGGCGTCGCGGCCGGGCTGCTCGACACCACCGACCTCGTGGCCGTGCTCGCCGTCGGCTACTCGGGCGCCGGCAAGGCGCTCAAGCCCCACCTGCTCGCGTCCGAGGCGGTCGGCTCGGCGGTGCCCTACGCCGTCGGCGGGACGCACCGGCACGTCCCGGAGATGGCGCAGAACCTGCGCAGCGCGGGCGCCGAGGAGGTGCGCACGTCCTTCACCCCGGTGCTGGTCCCGATGTCCCGGGGGATCCTCGCGACCGCGACGGCTCGCCTCGCCCCCGGCGTCACCCTCGACGAGGACGCCCTGCGCGAGGTGTGGCGCTCCGCGTACGCCGACGAGCCGTTCGTGCACGTCCTGCCCCCCGGGCAGTGGCCGACGAGCGCCTCGACGGCCGGCGCGAACACCGCGCTCGTCCAGGTCGCGTACGACGCGCGCGCCGGGCGGGTCGTGACCGTCACCGCCATCGACAACCTCGTCAAGGGCACCGCCGGCGGTGCCGTCCAGTCCCTCAACCTCGCGCTCGGGCTGCCGGAGACGCTCGGCCTGCCGCGGAACGGAGTCGCCCCGTGACCGACCACCTCGGACCTGCGCTCGCGGGGACGTCGCCCGGCACGTCGCCCGGTGTCACGGCCGCCGCGGGCTTCCGCGCGTCGGGCGTCACCGCCGGCCTCAAGGCGTCGGGCACGGCCGACCTGGCCCTCGTCGTCAACGACGGGCCGCTGCACGTCGGTGCGGCCGTGTTCACCACCAACAGGGTCGTCGGGGCGCCGGTGATCTGGTCGCGGCAGGTCGTCGCCGACGGCGTCGTGGCGGCCGTCGTCCTCAACTCGGGCGGCGCGAACGTCGGCACGGGTCCGCGCGGGTTCGCCGACGCCCACGCGACGGCGGAGAAGGTCGCCGCTGCGCTGGGCGTGTCCCCCGGGGACGTGGTCGTGTGCTCGACCGGGCTCATCGGCGTCCCGCTGGCCAGCGAGAAGCTGTTCGCGGGCATCGACCCCCTGGTCGCCGCCCTCGCTGACGGCGCCGGGCCGGACGCCGCGGCCGCGATCATGACGACGGACAGCGTCGCGAAGACCGCGCACGTGCGGGTCGAGACGCCCGACGGGTCGTTCGTCGTCGGCGGGATGGCCAAGGGCGCCGGCATGCTGGCGCCCGCCATGGCCACGATGCTGTCGGTCCTGACGACGGACGCCGTCGTGGACGCCACGACCGCGGACTCCGCGCTGCGGGCGGCGACGGGTGCCACGTTCGACCGCGTCGACTCCGACGGCTGCATGTCGACGTCCGACACGGTCACGCTGCTCGCCTCGGGGGCGAGCGGCGTGGCGCCCGCCACGGACGTGTTCGCCGACGCGGTGCTCCGGGTGTGCGCGTCGCTGGCGCGCCAGCTCGTCGCCGACGCGGAGGGTGCGTCGCACGACGTCGCGGTGCACGTGCGCGGAGCCACCACCGACGCGGCGGCCGTGGCCGTGGCGCGCGCGGTGACGCGGTCGAACCTGTTCAAGGCCGCGATGTTCGGCAACGACCCGAACTGGGGGCGCATCATCGCGCAGGTCGGGACCGTCCCGGAGGAGGTCGCGCCGTTCGACCCGACCCTGCTGGACGTCGCGATCAACGGCGTGCAGATCTGCCGGCAGGGTGGCGCGCACGAGGACCCGGCGACGCTGGACCTCGCGGCGGCCCGCGAGATCCACGTCGAGATCGAGCTGCACGCGGGGGACGCGTCCGCGACCGTGTGGACCAACGACCTCACCCACGACTACGTCCACGAGAACAGCGCGTACTCCACATGAGCGGAAGCGACGTGACCCCCACCGACGTGAGCACCACCGACGTCCCCGACGACTTCGTCTTCGACACCCGTACCGACCTGCGGGCCGACCAGAAGGCCGAGGTGCTCGTCGAGGCGCTGCCCTGGCTGCAGCAGTTCGCCGGTGCGCTGGTCGTCGTCAAGTACGGCGGCAACGCGATGATCGACGAGACGCTCAAGCGGGCGTTCGCCCAGGACATGGTGTTCCTGCGGCAGGTGGGCCTGCGGCCGGTCGTGGTCCACGGCGGCGGGCCGCAGATCAACGCGATGCTCGACCGCCTCGACATCGCCAGCGAGTTCCGCGGCGGCCTGCGGGTGACGACGCCCGAGGCGATGGACGTCGTGCGGATGGTGCTGACCGGGCAGGTGTCCCGCGAGCTCGTCGGGCTCCTCAACGCGCACGCGCCGCACGCCGTGGGGCTCTCGGGCGAGGACGCGGGCCTGTTCCAGGCGCGCCGCCGCACCGCGGTCGTGGACGGCCAGGAGGTCGACGTGGGACTCGTCGGCGACGTCGTCCAGGTCAACCCCGGAGCGGTGCTCGACCTCCTGGACGCCGGTCGGATCCCCGTCGTGTCGACGGTCGCGCCCGACATCGACGACCCCACCCAGGTGCTCAACGTCAACGCGGACACCGCGGCGGCGGCGCTCGCCGTGGCGCTCGGCGCGCGCAAGCTCATCGTCCTCACCGACGTCGAGGGCCTGTACACCGACTGGCCCGACCGGACGTCGCTCGTCCGTCGGATCCGGGCGTCGGCGCTGGCGGAGCTGCTGCCGCGCCTCGACGCGGGGATGCGCCCCAAGATGGAGGCCTGCTGGCGGGCCGTCGAGGGCGGGGTGCCGCGCGCGCACGTCATCGACGGGCGAGCGACGCACTCGATCCTCGTCGAGGTGTTCACCTCCGAGGGCGTCGGCACGATGGTGCTGCCCGACGCGGACCCCGACGGGCACCCGTCGACCGTGCCGGTGCGCGCCGTGCGCCTGGCCACCGAGGACCAGGAGGCGACCCCGTGACGTCGACCCCGGACGCGGCCGTGCCCGCGCCGAGCCCCGGCCCCGGGCGCCACCGCGCGGCGGGCACCGAGGAGGCCCTGCCCCTGCCGGTCGGCGCCGGCTCGGTCGCCCAGTGGACCGACCGCTACACGCACGCCGTGATGGACACCTTCGGGCCTCCGCAGCGCGTCCTGGTCCGTGGCGAGGGCCCGTACGTCTGGGACGCCGACGGCAACCGCTACCTCGACCTCCTCGGCGGCATCGCGGTGAACTCCCTGGGCCACGCCCACCCGACGCTCACGGCGGCGGTGAGCGCGCAGCTCGGGACGCTCGGTCACATCTCGAACTTCTTCGCGAGCCCGGCGCAGGTGGCGCTGGCCGAGCGGCTGCTGCAGCTCGCGCAGGCGCCCGAGGGGTCGCGCGTGTTCCTCACCAGCTCCGGGACCGAGGCCAACGAGGCGGCCCTCAAGCTCACGCGCCGCCACTCCGCGGGCGCGCGTCCGCGCGTCCTCGCGCTCGAGGGTGCGTTCCACGGCCGGTCGATGGGTGCCCTGTCGCTCACGCACAAGCAGGCGTACCGCGAGCCGTTCGAGCCGCTGCCGCCGGGTGTGGAGTTCCTGCCGTTCGGTGACACGGACGCGCTGCGGGCCGCCTTCGCCGACCGTGGGGACGAGGTCGCCGCGCTGTTCGTGGAGCCGATCCAGGGCGAGGCGGGCGTGCGACCCCTGCCGCCCGGGTACCTGGCACTGGCACGCGAGCTGACGACCGCGCACGGTGCGCTGCTCGTGCTCGACGAGGTGCAGACGGGCATGGGCCGCACGGGTCGGTGGTTCGCCCACCAGCACCCGCACGTGGGCGGCGGCGTCCGGCCCGACGTGGTGACCGTGGCCAAGGGGCTCGGCGGCGGCTTCCCGGTCGGCGGCGTCATCGCGTACGGGGCCGACGTGGCCGCACTGCTGGGACGCGGGCAGCACGGGACGACGTTCGGGGGCAACCCCGTGGCGTCGGCGGCGGCGCTCGCGACGATCGGCGTCATCGAGCGCGACGACCTGCTCGCGCACGTGACGGCGCTGGGGGAGCGGCTGCGCGAGCGCCTGCGCTCGACCGGCAACCCGCTGGTCCGGACGGTGCGCGGCGAGGGGCTGCTCATCGCCGTCGAGCTGGCGCGGCCGGTCGCGGCCCGGGTGGCCGCCGACGCGCTCGCGGCCGGGATCGTCGTGAACCCCTGCACGCCGACCGCCCTGCGCCTGGCGCCCCCGTTCGTGCTGACCGACGAGCAGGTGCAGCCGTTCGTCGACCTGGTGGCCGGTCTGCCGGCCGACCTCGCCCCCGAGGAGACCCGATGACCCGCCACTTCCTGCGCGACGACGACCTCAGTCCCCGGGAGCAGGCGGGCGTCCTCGAGCTCGCGCTGGCGTTCCGTGACGACCGGTTCATCCGCACGCCGCTCGCCGGCCCCCGCGCCATCGCGGTGATCTTCGACAAGCCGACGTTGCGGACGCAGGTCAGCTTCCTCACGGGGATCGCCGAGCTCGGAGGCTTCCCGCTGCCGGTCGAGGGGTCCCTCGCCCGTATCGGCGTGCGCGAGTCGATCGCGGACACCGCGCGCGTCCTCGGCCGGCAGGTCGCGGCGATCGTGTGGCGCACGCACGCGCAGGGGCGCATCGAGGAGATGGCCGCGGTGGCCGGTGTGCCGGTCGTCAACGCCCTCACCGACGAGTTCCACCCCTGCCAGGTGCTGGCGGACCTGACGACCGTCGCACAGCACCGCGGGGGTGTCGGCTCGCTGCCGGGCACGTCCCTCGCCTACGTCGGCGACGGCGCGAACAACATGGCGCACTCCTACCTGCTGGGGGGCGCGACGGCCGGGCTCCACGTGCGCGTCGGCACGCCGCAGGACGCCCTGCCCGACCCGGCGGTGGTGGCACGCGCCGCCGAGATCGCCGCGGGGACGGGGGGCTCGGTGACCGTCGTCCACGACCTCGCGCAGGCGGTCGCCGGCGCGGACGTCGTCGCGACCGACACGTGGACGTCGATGGGGCGCGAGGACGAGGCGGACGTCCGGCAGCAGCGTTTCGAGGCGTTCCGGCTCGACTCCGCGGCCCTGGCCCTGGCGGCCCCGGACGCGCTGGTGCTGCACTGCCTGCCCGCCTACCGCGGTAAGGAGATCACCGCCGAGGTGCTCGACGGGCCGCAGTCGGTGGTGTGGGACGAGGCCGAGAACCGGCTGCACGCGCAGAAGGCCCTCCTGACCTTCCTCCTGGAGCGGGCATGAGCTCGTCGACGGTCGCCGCGACGAAGGCGGCGCGGCACGCCCTGATCGTGAGCCTGCTGCAGCGCGGCACGGTGCACTCCCAGGGCGAGCTCGCGGCGCTGCTCGCGCAGGAGGGCGTCACGGTCACCCAGGCCACGCTGAGCCGGGACCTCGTCGAGCTGCGGGCGGTGCGCATCCGGACGGCGGCGGGCGCGCTGGCCTACGCGGTCCCGGCCGAGGGCGGCGACCGCACGCCCACGACGTCGGACAGCGAGCAGCTCGCTGCGCGTCTCGCGCGGCTGTGCGCCGAGCTGCTGGTCACGGCCGAGGCGTCGGGCAACCTCGTCGTCCTGCGCACGCCGCCCGGCGCCGCCCAGTTCCTCGCGTCGGCGATCGACCACTCGGTGCTGCCGACCGTCCTGGGCACGATCGCCGGGGACGACACCGTGCTGGTCATCTCGCGCGAGCCGGGCGGCGGGGAGGCGCTCGCCGCACGGTTCCTCGGGCTCGCGAGCGAGGGCTGAGACGGGATATGCATAGGTCCGCGTGAGCATGTATGTTCATGCACGCTGACCTCGAGAAGGAGAGAACCTGACATGACCGAACGCGTCGTCCTCGCGTACTCCGGTGGCCTGGACACCTCGGTGGGCATCGGCTGGATCGCGGAGGCCACCGGTGCCGAGGTGATCGCCGTGGCCGTCGACGTCGGCCAGGGCGGCGAGGACCTCGAGGTCATCCGCCGCCGTGCGCTCGACTGCGGTGCCGTGGAGGCGTACGTCGCCGACGCACGCGACGAGTTCGCGACGGAGTACTGCATGCCGGCGCTCAAGGCCAACGGCCTGTACCTCGACCGGTACCCGCTGGTCTCGGCGCTGTCGCGCCCGGTCATCGTCAAGCACCTCGTGCGCGCCGCCCGGCAGTTCGGCGCCACGACCGTCGCCCACGGCTGCACCGGCAAGGGCAACGACCAGGTGCGCTTCGAGGTCGGCATCACGTCGCTCGCGCCCGACCTCAAGTGCCTCGCCCCGGTGCGCGACCTCGCGCTGACGCGTGACAAGGCCATCGAGTACGCCGAGAAGCACCAGCTCCCCATCGCGACCACGAAGCACAACCCGTTCTCCATCGACCAGAACGTGTGGGGTCGCGCTGTCGAGACCGGGTTCCTCGAGGACATCTGGAACGGTCCCACCAAGGACGTCTACACCTACACCGACGACCCGACGTTCCCGCCGGTCGCCGACGAGGTCGTCATCCGGTTCGAGCAGGGCGTGCCCGTCGCGCTCGACGAGGTCCCGGTGACCCCGCTGCAGGCCATCCAGGAGCTCAACCGCCGGGCCGGCGCCCAGGGCGTCGGGCGGATCGACATCGTCGAGGACCGCCTGGTCGGCATCAAGTCGCGCGAGGTCTACGAGGCACCGGGCGCGATCGCGCTCATCGCCGCGCACCAGGAGCTCGAGAACGTCACGGTCGAGCGTGAGCAGGCCCGCTTCAAGCGGGGGGTCGAGCAGCGGTGGACCGAGCTGGTCTACGACGGCCAGTGGTTCTCCCCGCTGAAGAAGTCGCTCGACGTGTTCATCGAGGACACGCAGCGCTACGTCTCCGGCGAGGTGCGGGTCGTCCTGCACGGAGGCCGCGCGACGGTCACCGGACGGCGCTCGGACTCCAGCCTGTACGACTTCAACCTGGCCACCTACGACTCGGGCGACACGTTCGACCAGTCGGCGGCCCGCGGCTTCATCGAGATCTACGGCCTGAGCTCCAAGCTCGCCGCCGCGCGCGACGTCAAGTTCGGCAACGCGCCCGACCTGGGGACGCAGGGAGGCATCGACGCGTGACCGAGCAGCCCGGCCCGCTCGCGCTGTGGGGAGGACGCTTCGCGTCCGGACCCGCGGCGGCCCTCGCCGACCTGTCCCGGTCGACCCAGTTCGACTGGCGCCTCGCCGACGACGACATCACCGGATCGGTCGCGCACGCCCACGTGCTGCACGCCGCCGGTCTGCTGACCGACGCCGAGGTCTCCGGCATGGTCGACGCGCTCGAGCGGCTGCGCGCCGACGTCGCGTCGGGGGAGTTCGGGCCCCTGCCGGACGACGAGGACGTGCACACCGCGCTGGAGCGTGGCCTGATCGAGCGGGCCGGGACCGACCTGGGTGGCAAGCTGCGGGCCGGGCGCTCGCGCAACGACCAGATCGCGACGCTCGTGCGCATGTACCTGCGGCGGCAGTCCCGCGTCCTGTCGGGGCTCGTCCTCGACGTCGTCGACGCGCTGGTCGCGCAGGCGCAGGCGGCGGGGGACACGCCGATGCCCGGCCGGACCCACCTGCAGCACGCGCAGCCGGTGCTGCTCGCGCACCACCTCCTGGCGCACGCGTGGCCGCTGCTGCGCGACGTCGAGCGGTGGGCCGACTGGGACCGCCGCGCGGCGCGCTCGCCGTACGGCTCCGGCGCGCTCGCCGGGTCCTCTCTCGGGCTGGACCCGGCGGCCGTCGCCGCCGAGCTCGGCTTCGACGGCCCGGTCGAGAACTCGATCGACGGCACCGCCGCGCGCGACGTCGTCGCGGAGTTCGCGTTCGTCGCGGCGATGACCGCGGTCGACCTCTCGCGCCTCGCGGAGGACGTGATCCTGTGGGCCACCAAGGAGTTCGGGTTCGTGCGCCTGCACGACGCGTACTCCACCGGCTCGAGCATCATGCCGCAGAAGAAGAACCCCGACGTCGCCGAGCTCGCGCGGGGCAAGGCCGGGCGCCTCGTCGGGGACCTCACCGGCCTGCTGACGACGCTCAAGGGTCTGCCGCTGGCGTACAACCGTGACCTGCAGGAGGACAAGGAGCCGGTCTTCGACCAGGTCGACCAGCTCACGGTGCTGCTGCCCGCGTTCGCCGGCATGATCGCGACGCTCACGTTCGACACCGCGCGCATGGCGGCGCTCGCGCCGCAGGGGTTCTCGCTGGCGACCGACATCGCCGAGTGGCTGGTGCGCGAGGGCGTGCCGTTCCGTGTCGCGCACGAGGTCGCGGGCACCTGCGTGCGCACGTGCGAGGAGCGCGGCATCGAGCTGTGGGACCTGTCCGACGACGACCTGACCGCGATCAGCGCGCACCTCACGCCGGCCGTGCGCACGGTGCTGTCGGTCGAGGGCTCGCTCGCGTCGCGCGACGCGGTGGGGGGCACAGCACCGGTACGGGTCGCCGAGCAGCTCGTCGCGGCCCGTGACCGCAGCGCACGGCTGCGCGCCGAGCGCGCCTGACCCGGTGGCACGCCGGCCGGGGGACCGTGCCGTCCCGCCGGGTCGCCCGCCCGGCGACGAGGCGGTCCGACCCGTCGGCCCCCACCTGCGCGAGGTCGACGGCGCGCAGGTGGTGGTCGAACGCGTGCAGGAGGCGGCCCCCCGCCTCGGCCGCGTGCGGCTCGTCTGCCTCGACGGACCTGCCGGGTCCGGCAAGACGACGACCGCGGGCCGCGTCGCGGAGCTGCTGCGGCGGCGTGGCGTCGGCGTGGCCGTGGTCCACCTCGACGACCTCTACGACGGGTGGACCGGGCTGGAGGGCTCGCTGTGGCCGCGGCTGTCGGCCCAGGTGCTCGAGCCGCTGCGCCGGGGCCGGCCCGGACGCTTCCAGCGGTACGACTGGGACGTCGCCGCGTTCGGGTCGTGGGTCGACGTCCCGGTCGTGCCGGTGCTCGTCCTCGAGGGGTGCGGCTCGGCGCGCCGCGAGGCCGACGCGCTGAGCTCGCTGCAGGTCTGGGTCGAGGCGCCCGACGACGTCCGGCTCGCGCGCGGCCTGGCCCGCGACGGCGCCGGCGCCCGCGACCACTGGGCGCGGTGGATGACCGACGAGCGCGAGCACTTCGCACGCGAGGGGACGCGTGATCGCGCCCACCTGCGGCTCGACGAGCACGGTCACCTCCTCGCGGTGGCGTCGGCGGCGGACCGGGTGACCGGTCGACCGCCCGGTTTGGCATGATGGCCCGGTGCCTGCCTCGGACCTCCCGACGGGCCGGTCGGACGACGGCGTCGTCCCCGGCCTCGGCGCGGTGCCTGCACGCACCTGGTACGCCCGCTCCGCGCTCGCCGTCGCGCGCGACCTGCTGGGCGCGTTCGTCACCTCGCGCAGCGACGAGGGCGAGGTGACGGTCCGGCTGACCGAGGTCGAGGCCTACGGCGGCGGCGACGACCCCGGGTCCCACGCCTTCCGCGGACGCACAGGTCGCAACGCGGCGATGTTCGCCGAGCCCGGTCGTCTCTACGTCTACCGGCACCTCGGCCTGCACCACTGCGTCAACGTGGTGACGGAGCCGGCCGGGCGAGCGGCGGCCGTGCTGCTGCGCGCGGGCGAGGTCGTCGAGGGCGCGGACCTGGCCTGGGAGCGCCGGGCCCGCGCGGGTGCCGTCGACAGCGCGCGCCAGCTGGCGCGTGGTCCTGCGCGGCTCGCCGTCTGCCTGGGCCTGGACCTCGAGGCGAACGGCGCCGACCTCACGGAGCGCGACGGTCGCGTGGTCCTGCGCCGCCGGGACAGCCGGACGGTGCAGCCGCCGGTCGCCTCCGGCCCGCGCGTGGGCGTGTCCGGCGCGGGAGGCGACGGGTCGCTGCACCCGTGGCGCCTGTGGCTGACGCAGGAGCGGACGGTGTCCGCCTACCGGCCCGCGTATCGGTCGCCGACGTCGGCAGACGCCCCGCGCGGGGCGACGACGTCGGCCTGACCGAGGTCCCGCGCGTGACCTGCGTGGCCGCACGAGCACGCGTGCCGCACGACATCCACCCGCCGTGCCGTCCGGATCGCGGACGTGCCGGCACCCGAACCGGGAGACGCCCGTGACCGACATCCTCGACGAGCTCGCGTGGCGCGGGCTCCTCGCCCAGCACACCGACCTCGACGCCCTGCGTGCCGAGCTCGCCGCCGGTCCCGCGGCGCTGTACTGCGGCTTCGACCCCACGGCACCGAGCCTGCACATCGGCAACCTCGTCCAGATCCTCACGGTCCGCCGGCTGCAGGACGCCGGCCACCGGCCGTTCGCCCTGGTGGGTGGCGCGACGGGGTTGATCGGCGATCCCAAGATGACGGGTGAGCGCACCCTGAACTCGCCGCAGGTCGTCGCGGGGTGGGTCGAGCGGATCCGCGCGCAGATCGCGCCGCTCCTGCGGTTCGACGGGCCGAACGCCGCGACCATGGTGAACAACCTCGACTGGACGGCCGGGCTGTCGGCGATCGACTTCCTGCGCGACGTCGGCAAGCACTACCGGCTCGGCACGATGCTGGCGAAGGACACCGTCGCCCGACGGCTGCACAGCGAGCAGGGCATCAGCTTCACGGAGTTCAGCTACCAGATCCTGCAGGGCATGGACTACCTGGAGCTCTTCCGCCGCCACGGGGTGCGGCTGCAGACAGGTGGCAACGACCAGTGGGGCAACCTGCTGTCGGGTGTCGAGCTGGTCCGCAAGACCGAGGGTGTGGCCGTGCACGCCCTGACGACGCCGCTGATCACCAAGGCCGACGGCACCAAGTTCGGCAAGACGGAGTCGGGCACCGTGTGGCTGGACCCGGCCATGACCACGCCGTACGCGTTCTACCAGTTCTGGTTGAACGCCGACGACGCGGACGTCGTGGGGTACCTCAAGGTCTTCACCTTCCGGTCCCGTGAGGAGATCGCCGAGCTGGAGCGCGCGGTGGCGGAGCGTCCGGCCGCCCGGGAGGCACAGCGCGCGCTCGCCCACGACGTGACGTCGCTGGTCCACGGGACCGCAGCGGCGGACGCCGTCGTCGCCGCGAGCCAGGCCCTGTTCGGACGGGGATCGCTCGGCGACCTCGACGAGGCGACGCTCGCGGCGGCCGTGGCCGAGCTGCCGACGGCGCCGGGCCGGGTGGGGGACCTGCTGGTGGACCTCCTGGCGGCGACGGGTGTGGTCGCGAGCAAGGCCGCGGCGCGCAGGGCGGTCGCCGAGGGAGGGGCGTCGGTGAACAACGGCCGCATCGCGAGCGACGACGCAGCCCTGTCGCCGCAGGACCTCCTCCACGGGCGGTGGGCGGTGCTGCGTCGGGGCAAGAGGACCCTCGCCGTGGTCGACACCCGGGCGATGGCCGAGCCGGCGTGAGCGGGTGACCGGCGTCACCCGCTCCGGGATTTGACCGCCCGCAGGTGCTCGCGTAATGTTCTTCGAGCCCGCCCAGCAGGGAGGAACGGACACCGAGCACGGCTCGGTGGTCGGTCCCCGCGGAGCAGGGCACAACCCGGATGGTGAACCTCGGCGCTCAGCGCGTCGGGTACAGTCATGCGGCGGCGATCGGAAGGTCCCCGGCCACCACGGTGGTCAGGAGCCCGGAGAAAGCCTGCTAGATTAGAACCAGAACAAGCCTCCTGCGAAAAGCGGAAACGCCGACGA
>NZ_BONP01000002.1 GCF_016862775.1 Cellulomonas phragmiteti
GAAGGAGCGACGTGAGTCACCCGGACAGACCAAGGGTCTGGGGCGTCGAGCTCTCACCCCGCAGTCGCCGAGACCTCGTCCTCGCGCGCGGGCGCACCGCGCTCCGGCCGCCCCCCGCGCATCGCCAACGCGCACACCACCCCGACCAGCAGCACCAGCACCGTGACGGCCAGCGTCTGCGCGGCGGCCGTCGCGAACCCCGCGTCCACCGCCGCCTGGGCGGCGGCCCGCACCTGCTCGGCGACGTCGGGCGGCAGGTCGGCCGGCGGGTCGAACCCTCCCGCGGCACCCAGACCCTGGGAGGCCGCCTCCCGGAACCCCTCCACGAACGGCCCGCGCACCTCGGCAGGCAAGGTGGCCGCCACGTCCTGGGCCGCCGCGGGCATGGTCACGGCCAGTCGGGACGTGAGCGCCGCGACGACGACGGCCGACCCGATGACCCCGCCCACCTGCCGGTTGGTGTTGAAGGCGCCCGCGCCGGCACCCGCCGTGCGCTGGTCGAGTCCCGAGGTCGCCACGTTGGCCAGGGGCGAGAACACCAGACCCGTCCCGACGCCGAACCCGAGCATGGGCACGACGAGCCGCCACACCGCGACGTCCGGCTGCACCTGCGTCGCCAGGACCCCGATCGCCACGGCGAGCACCGCGAACCCGCTCGCGACCACCCACTTGGGCGCCACCCGGTCCGACAGCCGACCGGCGAACGGGGCGACGACACCCGAGACCAGGGAGCCGGGCAGCCCCACGAGCGCCGCGTGCAGCGGGGACAGGCCCAGCACCTGCTGCAGGTACAGCGTGAACGGGAAGAAGATGCCCGTCATCGCGAACGTCACGGCCGCCCCCGCGACGTTCGCGAGCGCGAAGTTGCGGTGCAGGAACAGCCGCAGCGGCAGCAGCGCGGCGTCGCCCTGGCGGTGCTGCCACAGCAGGAACGCCCCGGACACCAGGGCCCCAGCGCCGATGACGAGGGGCACCGTGACCGGCCCGACGATCCGGCCCCAGTCGTACGCCGCGCCCTCCTGCAGGCCGAACACCAGCAGCCCCAGGCCGACGACCGACAGCACCACGCCGAGCACGTCGAACGACCGCTCGTGCGTCGGCAGGGCGGGCAGGCGTGTGAGCGCGAGCCACAGCGCGACGAACCCGATCGGGATGTTGACGAAGAAGATCCACTCCCAGCCGGCGGTCTCGACGAGCAGGCCGCCGAGCACCGGCCCGGTGATGGTCGCGACGCCCGCGACCGCCCCCCAGATCCCCATCGCGGCGCCGCGCTTCTGCGCCGGGAACACGCGCGTGATCATCGCCATCGTCTGCGGGGTCATGAGGGCCCCACCGATTCCCTGCACGGCACGCGCGGCGATCAGCACGCCGACCGACCCCGCCAGGCCGCAGGCCAGCGACGCGAGCGTGAAGACCACCAGCCCGGCGACGAACACGGGCCGCGGGCCGTAGCGGTCCCCGAGGCGCCCCGTGACGAGCAGCAGCACCGCGAACGTCAGCAGGTAGGCGCTGTTGACCCAGCCGACGGTCACGAGGCTGGCGTCGAAGACCCGCTGCAGCGTCGGCACCGCGATGTTCACGATGGTCGTGTCGACCATGATCATGAAGAAGCCGAGGCACAGCGGCGGGAGGATGCTCCACGGGCTGCGGCCCTGCAGGTCGACGCCGGGTGCGGTGGTCGTCATGGCGTGCTCCGGTCTGCGCGGCGCCGGTCGGGCGCGGGGTGCACGGACCCGGGACGTTCGTCCCGGGCCCGGCGGGCCACGTTACGCCCGCGATCCCGACGTGGCGCACCACGGGCCGCCCACCTCTCAGGGTGGACGGCCCGCGGGCGTCGTGCTCGAGGCGTCAGGCGCGCCGACGGCGTCGGACCAGCTCCGCACCCGCGGCCACCAGGGCCAGCGCGACGCCCAGCAGCGCGAGCGCGGACCCGCCCGTGGCGGCGAGCCGGGTCCCGACGGCCACGGCCGCCACCGCACCGGCCGACGCCGCACCGGCCGCCGTGCCGACGCCAGCGCCGGTGCCACCACCGGCACCACCGCCGGCACCACCGCCGGCGCCACCGCCGCCACCCTCGAGGTCCGCCACCAGCGCCACCCGGTCGAGGGCGACCCCGTCGTGCGGCAGCGCCAGGACCGTCGGACCCGCGGCGCTCGACGCACCCGCACCCGCCGTCGCGACCGTCAGCCCGCGCACCGCCGTGAGGGTGAGCCCGTCGTCCGGCGCGCCGGCCGGCTGCTGCGCGGCGCGCTCGAAGTCCTCGAAGGGCAGGACGACCTGCCGCCAGCCGGCGGTGTCGTCGACGAACGTCGCGGTGAACCGCTCGGCCGTGTCCGGCGCCTGGTACACGCGGACGTGGTCGAGCACGAGCTGCTGCGGGAACGCGAGGTCCGGCGCCAGCGGACCGCCGAAGTTGCCGCCGACCGCCATGTTCGCGATGAGGCTGAACGGGTGCTCGAACACCCACGCGTCGGGCGCCACGTCCGCCGGGGTGGCCGTGTGGAAGTGGATCGGCTCGCCGCCGTCCTCCTGCACGTACCAGCGGATCTCCTCGGGCTCCCACTCGACGGCGAACGTCAGCCACTCGCCGCCGAGGTTCCGCCCGAAGTCGTGGGTCGCCCCGAAGGCGTCACCGCCGCTGTACCCCGGGCCGTGGATCGTCCCGAAGATCTCCTCGGGGAGCTTGCCGACGTACTCCATGACGTCGATCTCGCCCGTCTGCGGCCAGCCGACGTCCCGGAAGTCGTTGCCGAGCGACCAGATCGCCGGCCAGATGCCGGCCGCGCCCTGCGGGAGCTGCGCGCGTGCCTCGATGCGCCCGTGCAGGAACTCGGCCTTGCCCTCGGTGATGAGCCGCGCGGACGTGTGCGTGCACGGCCCGTACCAGCACGACAGGCCGGACGTCGCGGGGTCGACCTCACGTGTGGTGATGACGAGGTTGCCCGCGCCGTCGTGCGCGGCGTTGTCGGTCGAGTCGGTGTAGTACTGCAGCTCGTCGTTGCCCCAGCCCCAGCCCCCGGTCTCGTACGTCCAGCGGCTCGGGTCGGCGGGGGTGCCGGCCTCGCCGTCGAACTCGTCGGACCACGCGAGCTCCCAGCCCTGCGGGCCCGGGTCGGCGGCGCCGTCGTCCTCGACGGTGACGGTCACGGGGCGCCCGTCGCCGCGGCCGTGGAACCACATGCTCAGCCCCTCGGTCGCGGACCAGTCCTGCGGCTGGGCGAACCCGCGGCGGAACCCGCCGTCACCGAGGACGTCGAGCACGTGCTCGTACGTGTCCGCACCCGGGTACGCCTCGTCGGTGCCCGCCGCGACCTCGCGCGCGGCCAGGGCGCCCGGGCCCAGCGGCTCGAGCAGGCCGATGCCGTTCTCGGCGTCCTCGATCATCAGCGGGTCACGCGCGTCGTCGTCCTCGATGAGGACCTGGCCGACCATCGGCTCGCCGGCCTGCGCGCCCTGCGGGTCGGACAGGGTGATCGCGAACGGCTCGTCGTACTCGGGCTTGGCGTCGTCGAGCGTCGCGACCTCCACGACCGCCTCGCGCTCGCCGGCCGGGATCGTCACGGTCCCCGACGCGGACACGAAGTCGCGGCCGTCCCGCGCGGCCGGCGACTGCTCGGACGTCCGCCCGACGACCTCGCCGGTGCGCCACGCGACCGTGACGTCCTGCTCGGCGGCGCGGGTCAGGACCACGCCCACCTGCGCCGTCGCCCCCTCGGTGACGCGCGTGATCGCCTGCGCGAGGCGCACCCGCACGGGGTTGCGCACCGCCGAGGCACCGGACACCGTCACGTCGTCGATGTGGAACGTGGCGTCGACGAGCGGGGGCGAGCCCTGGATCGCGAGCGCGAACCCGTGCACGGCCGTGAGCGTGAGCCCGTCGTCGGGGGCACCGCCCGGCTGGCCGCCGCCCTTGCGGACCATGTCGGCGAACGGCACGACCACGCGCCGCCAGCCCGCCGTGTCGTCGGTGAAGGAAGCCGTGAAGCGCTCCGCGTCGTCGACGGTCGATCCCGGGCTGCGGTTGTCGAGGACGTCGACGTCGAACCGCGCCCCGGTGTTCGCACCGTGGAACCAGAAGCTCAGCGTCGTCGCGGCGCTCCAGTCCTGCGGGGTCCACGTCGTGCCGTCCGTCGTGAAGTTGTGCACCGCGACGGCCCAGCTCGGGTTCGTCATGCCGAGCGCGAGGACGTGGTTGCCGTCCGTCGCGCCGGGCCGCGTGCCCGCGGGCGGCGTCGTGACGCGCTCGAGGACCGGGTCGTTGCCCGCGCCGGACGCCGTCACCCAGCCGACGGGCAGGGTCGCGGTCGAGCCGGTCAGCAGGGGCTGCTCGACGTCCAGCACGACCTCCTGGTGCTCGACGAGCGCGAGGTCGTCCAGCCACAGGACCGGCGTCGCCCGCGGGCTGGTCTGCTCGATGCCGATCGCCAGCCCGTGCACCTCGGTCAGACCGAGGCCGTCGTCGGGGGCGCCGTTGTTGACGTTCTTGCGCAGCAGGTCCGCGAAGGGGATCTCGACGAACCGCCAGCCGGTCCAGTCGTCGACGAAGCGCGTCGAGAAGCGCTCGGCGTCGTCGACGGTCGAGCCGGGGTTCCGGTTGTCGAGCACGTCGACGAACAGCTGGGCGCCCGAGTTGGCGCCGTGCAGCCAGAACCCGAGGCCGCGGTAGTCGCTCCAGTCCTGCGTCTGCCACGTCGTGCCGTCGTCGGTGAACGTGTGCAGCAGAGCGGCCCACGAGGCGCTGTCGAGACCGACGCGCAGGACGCTGTTGCCGTCCGCGGCACCCGGGACCGGCGTCGGCGGCGTCGTGCTGCGGGCGAAGTCCGGCACGTTGCCGGCGCCCTGCGCGGTGAACCAGCCGAGCGGCGGCGCAGCGGCCCAGTCGCCCAGCACGAGCGGCTCCTCGAACCCGTCGACCACCCGGTGCAGCAGCGACGTGCCCGTGGACGGTGTCGCGTCGTCGTCGCGGATCGTCACGGTGGCCGTGGCCTGACCCAGCGTCGCACCGACGGGGTCGCTGAGCGTGAGCGTGAAGGTGCGGTTGGGGCCGGGGACGTCGTCGTCGGCGACCGTCACCGGGACCGTGCGCGTGGTGGTGCCCGCGGGGAACGTGAGCGTGCCCGACGTCGCGGTGTAGTGCGTGCCCGCCAGGGCGGTGCCGTCGGCGGTCGCGTAGTCCACCGTGACCTCGTCGGCGCTCGCCGTGCTGAGCCGCACGACGACCTCGGCGGTGCCCGCGGACTCCGCCACCCCGACCGCCGCGGACGCGACGCCGACCGAGGGGGTCACCGGGCCGTCGGTCGAGTACACCGCGAGGTCGTCGACGACGACGGTCGCCGTGCCGGTGGCGGCGGGCAGCAGGAGCCCGCGCACGTGCGTCAGGCCGAGGCCGTCGGCCGGGGCGCCGTCGTCCTGGTAGTCGGTCGCCCGCGTGAAGTCCGCCCACGCGAGCCGCACCTGGCGCCACCCGGCGTCCCCGACGGGCACCGTGACGTCGAACCGCTCGTAGGGCCCGGCGCCCGAGCCGGTCGCGTCGAGCAGCTCGACCTGGAAGGTCGCGCCCGAGCCGTCGCCGTGCACCCACAGCTGCACGCCGTCGTAGCCGGACCAGTCGCGCGGCGCGTCCGCGTACTCCCAGCCGATGCCCCCGTAGAACGGGTCGGTCGCGGTGTCGAACCCGTAGCTGAGCGCGCGGGTGCTCGCGGCGCCGTCGGGGCGCGCCGGGAGGCCGTCGCCGGGGACCGGGACCACCCCGGCGCCGGCGTTGGCCCACTGGATGTACCCGGGCCCGGCGTCGCCGGACTCGAAGTCGTGCACGAGGTCGACGACGTCGTCGGCCGCAGCGGACGCGGTCGGGACCGCGATGGCGACCGCTCCGGCGAGCAGGCCGGCGAGGGCCGCGAGCGCCGCGGGTCGGTGGCGTCGGGACGGACGGTGGGAGGACGTGCGGGGGCCGGTGAGCGGGTGCATCGTTGCAGCTCCAGAGGACGGCGGGCGCAGGTGTCGAGGGACGCGCCGCGGCCGGTGGTCCGCATCCTCGCGGAGGCCGGGCGCGTCGGTGAAACGTGTCCACGGAACTTACCGAACGGTAGGCGGCGGATCAACGGATCGCACCGAATCGTGACCGAACGGGACGACGCGGCCCGGGCACCCCCGCGGGTGCGCCCGGGCCGTCGCCGCCTCGTCAGGTCCCGGGCCTCAGGCCTCGATGCCCTCGAACAGCTCCGTGACCAGCGCCGCGACGGGCGAGCGCTCCGAGCGGGCGAGCGTCACGTGCGCGAACAGCGGGTGCCCCTTCAAGGCCTCGATGACCGCGGCGACCCCGTCGTGCCGCCCGACGCGCAGGTTGTCGCGCTGGGCGACGTCGTGCGTCAGCACCACGCGCGACGACTGCCCGATGCGCGAGAGCACCGTCAGCAGCACGTTGCGCTCGAGGGACTGGGCCTCGTCGACGATGACGAACGCGTCGTGCAGCGACCGGCCGCGGATGTGCGTCAGCGGCAGGACCTCGAGGATGTCCCGGTCGAGGATCTCCTCGACGACCTCCTTGCTGACGATGGCCCCGAGGGTGTCGAACACCGCCTGCGCCCACGGGCTCATCTTCTCGGCCGAGTCGCCGGGCAGGTAGCCCAGGTCCTGCCCGCCCACCGCGTACAGCGGACGGAAGACCATGACCTTGCGGTGCTGCCGCCGCTCGAGGACCGCCTCCAGGCCCGCGCACAGCGCGAGCGCCGACTTGCCGGTGCCGGCACGCCCGCCCAGCGACACGATGCCGATCGCCTCGTCGAGCAGCAGGTCGATGGCGACCCGCTGCTCCGCGGACCGGCCGTGCAGCCCGAACACGTCCTGGTCGCCGCGCACCAGCTGCACGTGCTTGTCCGCCGTGACCCGCCCCAGCGCCGACCCGCGCGGGCTGTGCAGCACCAGGCCGGTGTGGCACGGCAGGTCGCTCGCGCCGCCGGCCAGTGCCGACGGGCCGGTCACGACGTCCGCGAGCGCCACCGACTCGTGCTCCCACAGGTCGGCCATCTGCTGCTCGGACAGGTCGAGGGAGTCCATGCCCGTCCACCCGGAGTCGACCGCGAGCTCGGCCCGGTACTCCTCGGCCGTCAGGCCGACGGCCGAGGCCTTGACCCGCATGGGCAGGTCCTTGGACACCACGATCACGTGCTGCCCCTCGGCCGCGAGGTTGGCCGCGACGGCGAGGATGCGCGTGTCGTTGTCGCCCAGCCGGAACCCGGCGGGCAGCACCGCGGGGTCGACGTGGTTGAGCTCGACGCGCAGCGTGCCGCCCTGGTCGGTGACGGGGATCGCGGCGTCGAGCCGGCCGTGCTTGAGGCGCAGGTCGTCCAGCAGGCGCAGCGCAGAGCGGGCGTAGTAGCCGAGCTCGGCGTGGTGGCGCTTCGCCTCGAGCTCCGTGATGACGACGACGGGCAGGACGACGTCCTGCTCGGCGAACCGCAGGAGCGCGCGCGGGTCGGACAGCAGGACGGACGTGTCGATCACGTACGTGAGGCGGGGGGCGGGCGCGGGGCCGTCGGTGGTCGCGGACGGGGCGGCGCCGCTCGTCGACGGCGTGGTTCCCAGGTCGTGCTGCGAGGTGTGGTCCACGGCAGGCTCCCCTCGGCGCCTCAGCGCCGGTCTGGGCGCGTCCCGACGACCCCTGGCGCGGCTGCGCACGCGGATCGACGTTCGGCGGCGGGACGGGGTCGGCCGGCCGAGGGCCGGAACCGGCCCTCCTCCCGGAGCGGATGCTCCATGGGCTGGCCTCCCGGGACGACGGGTGTCGTCCTTCGAGCCGAACGTAACCCGCGACGCGAGCGTGACGGGCGACACGCCTCCGCGACACGCGAGATGTCACACAGCGTTCACCTGGCCGACGGACGTCAGCGCCCGAGCCGGCGCTCGCGCTGGCTGTACGCGCGCACGGCCCGCAGGAAGTCGACGCGTCGGAAGTCCGGCCAGTAGGCCTCGCAGAAGTAGAACTCCGAGTGCGTGCTCTGCCACAGCAGGAACCCGCCGAGCCGCTGCTCCCCCGACGTGCGGATCACCAGGTCCGGGTCCGGCTGCCCCTTGGTGTAGAGGTGCTCGGCGATGTGCTCGACGTCGAACGCCTCGGCCAGCTCGTCGAGGCTGGAGCCCGCGTCGGCGTGCATCCGCAGGAACGAGCGCACGGCGTCGGCGATCTCGCGGCGGCCGCCGTACCCGACGGCGGCGTTGACGTGCAGGCCCTGCACGTCGGCCGTCGCGTCCTGGGCGGCCTTGAGGGCCGCGGCGGTGCAGTCGGGCAGCATGTCGAGCGCACCGACGGCCTGGACCCGCCAGCGGCGCTCGGCGGCGAGCTCCCCGACGACGTCCTCGATGACCTGCAGCAGCTGCCCGAGCTCCTCGGGGTCGCGCGCGAGGTTGTCGGTCGACAGCAGCCAGAGCGTGACGACCTCGACGCCGACGTCCTCGCTCCACTGCAGCAGGTCGGTGATCTTGTCGGCGCCCTTGCGGTGCCCGGTCGCCGACGACAGGCCGCTGCCGCGCGCCCAGCGCCGGTTGCCGTCGAGGATGACGCCGACGTGGCGCGGCACCTGGTCGGGCTGCAGCGAGGCCGCGAGACGTCGCTCGTACAGTCCGTACAGCGGGTGCGGCAGGCGCACGCGTAGCCTCCCAGGAGCGAGCCGTTGGACCTCGACCACGGTACTCGCCGCGGCGGACCCGCGGGAGCAGGTCGCGCCCCGCACCCGCGAAGGTCCCGTGACGCCCCACCTACGGTGGCGTAACCTACGGTGACGTAGGTGACGGACGACGAGAGAGCGGTCACAGCCTCCGATGAGCACTCCCCCCGCGCAGGGCCAGCACCCCGCGCCGCAGGACCACGACCCCGTCGGCCCCCTCGAGCGGGCCGCCGGCAGCCTCGGTGACGCCGTGGAGGCCGCCGTCGAGACCCTCAAGCCCCGGCTGCGCGGGTGGGTCCACACGGGCGCCGCCCCGCTCTTCCTCGTCGCTTCCGTGGTGCTCGTCGCCATGTCGCCGACCGCGGCCTCCCGGTGGTCGAACGCGGTGTTCGGGGTCTCCGCCGTCCTCATGTTCGGCACCAGCGCCGTCTACCACCGCGGCACGTGGTCGCCGCGCGTCGCCGGGGTGCTGCGGCGCCTCGACCACACCAACATCTTCCTCGTCATCGCCGGCACGTACACGCCGCTCGCCGTCCTGCTGCTGCCGACGGCGACGGCGCGCACCCTGCTCGTCATCGTCTGGTCGGGCGCGGTCCTCGGGCTGCTCGCCCGGGTCTTCTGGCTGAACGCGCCACGCTGGGTCTACGTGCCGATCTACCTCGCGCTCGGGTGGGTCGCCGTCGGGTTCTTCCCGCAGTTCTGGGCCACCGGCGGGCCCACGATCGTCTACCTCATCGCGATCGGCGGCCTGGCGTACACGGTCGGCGCGATCGTCTACGGGCTCAAGCGGCCCAACCCCAGCCCGCGGTGGTTCGGGTTCCACGAGATCTTCCACGTGCTGACCGTCGTCGGCTGCGGGACCCACCTCGCCGCCATCGCGATCGTCACCGCACGTCTGGGCTGACGGGCCTCAGACCCGCGGCACCACGGCGTAGCGGCGGTGCGTGAGCGACGGGTTGCGCTCGCGCACCGCGCGCAGCTCCTCGGCGTCCAGGTCGACCGTGCGCACCTGCGGCGTGTCGTCCGCCTCGAGGCCCACCACCCCGTCGGGCCCGACGACCAGCGAGCGACCCACCACCCCGCGCCCGGCCTGCCCGACGGCGAGCACCGCCGCGGTGTTCTCGATGGCGCGCGCGACCGCGAGCGTCCGCCAGTGCATCGCCTTGAGGTCGCCGGCCGCCCACGCGGCCGGCACCAGGAGCACGTCGGCTCCCGCGTCGACCAGCCGCCGCGCCACCTCCGGGAACCGTAGGTCGTAGCACGTCAGGACGCCGAAGCGCAGCCCGCCGACGTCGAGCACCAGCGGCGGCGCGTCGGCCGGACCGGGCGCCAGCCGCTGCGACTCGCGGTGCCCGAAGGCGTCGTACAGGTGGACCTTGCGGTAGACGCCGGCGACCTCGCCGTCGGCGCCGACGGCCACGACCGCGTTGACCGCCCGCGGCTGCCCGTCCGCTCCGGCCGCGCCGCCGGGCAGGATCGTGCCGGCGACCACCGCCAGGCCGTGCTCGGCCGCAGCCCGACGCAGCATCGTGACGAACGGCCCGTCCAGCGGCTCCGCGAGCTCGACGCCGACGCCCCGCGGGTCGAACGCGCTCGCGTACTCCGGCAGGACCACCAGGTCGGAGCGGGCACGCCCGGCCGTGCGCAGCGCGTCACGCGCCGCCAGCAGGTTGGCCCCACGGTCGGTGCCCACCTCGAGCTGCGCGACGGTCACGCGCACGGCCGGGCGCTGCGGCGGCCGGGGGCCGGTGCTCACCGCGGGTCCTGGCCCGGGACCGGACCTTCCGCGGGCGCACCGTCCGGGTGGCCACCGTCACCACCGTCGGACGCGGACGGCTCGGCGCCCGGCACCGCGACCTGCGGCGCGTCGACGCCGTCGCCCGCCGTGTCCGCCCCGTCCGCCTCCGCCCGCAGCCGGTCGCGGTGCGTCGCGCGTCGCATCCGCCGCGTGAACGACACGGCCAGCGCGATCACCGCGACCGCCAGCAGGAACGTCGCGACGAAGCCCGCGAACCCGGGCGACCCCTCCGTGGGGCTCTCGTACGTGGGGCCGGGCAGGCGCGCGACCCACTGCGCGCCGGCGACCAGGGACGACGCCACCAGGAGGCTCATCGCGCGTGCTCCGTCCCGCGGATGCCCGCGAACAGGTCGGTCTCCGGCAGGGTCGTCTCGACGCGGGACTGCGCCAGCTCGTACTCCTCGTCGCGCCACGTCGCGATCTCGACGTCACGGGGGACGGCGAAGAACCACCCCTCCGGGTCGATCTGCGTGGCGTGCGCGCGCAGCGCAGCGTCCCGCTGGGCGAAGTAGGCGGAGCACTCGATGCGGGTGGTCACCTCGCGCTCCGGCACCTCGCGCGCCTGGCGCGAGTCGATCCAGTCGCTGAACGGCGACTCGCCGCCCGCCGCGACGATCGCGTCGTGCACGGCCCGCATGCGCGCCAGCGAGAACCCGTGGTTGTAGTACAGCTTGAGCGGCGTCCACGGCTCGCCCCGGCCCCGGTAGCGCTCGGGGTCCCCCGCCGTGGCGAACGCCTCGACAGCGACGCGGTGGCACATGATGTGGTCGGGGTGCGGGTAGCCGCCGGTCGGGTCGTACGTCGTCATGACGTGCGGGCGGAACTCGCGCACGGCCTCGACGAGCGGCGCCGTGGCCTCCTCGAGCGGCACGGTCGCGAACGAGCCCTCGGGAAGCGGGGGCAGGGGGTCACCCTCGGGCAGCCCGGAGTCGACGAACCCCAGCCAGCGCTGCCGCACGCCCAGCGCGGCCGCCGCCGCGGCCATCTCCTCGCGTCGCACCGCACGGATCGCCTCGAGCCCGACCGGCGCCGGGCCGTAGTGGGGGTTCAGGACGTCGCCGCGCTCGCCGCCGGTGCAGGTCACGACCAGCACGTCGACCCCCTCGGCGGCGTAGCGTGCGGTGGTCGCCGCGCCCTTGCTGGACTCGTCGTCCGGGTGCGCGTGCACCGCCATCAGCCGTAGCCGCTCCGAGCTCACGTCGATCCTTCCGTGGCAGGTCGTGGGACGAGAGACAATGATCCCCCACCCCGCCGACACCCCGCGCACGACACCCAGGAGGCCCCACCGTGGTCGCACCGGCCCCCCGCCCGCCCGCCGGGCGCTACGGACCGGAACCCACCGACGGCACCCGCCGCCTGCAGCGTCTCGCGCTGGCCGCCCTCGTCGTCGTCGCCATGGTGGTGCTCGCCTGGATCGGGACCGGGGTCATGCGTGACCCGGTGATCTGGCAGGACGTCGGCTACCGGGTCGACGGCCCCGGCTCGACCGAGGTGACGTTCGACGTCACCACCGCGGTGGGCGCGGCCGCCACGTGCCGCGTGCAGGCGCTGTCCTCGTCGTACGCCCAGGTCGGGGTCCTCGACGTCCCGGTGCCGCCGGCGGACACGCGCACGCGCCGGGTGACGGTCACGGTCCCCACGGTGGAGCTCGCCGTCACCGGTGTGGTCCAGAGGTGCGAGCTCGTCCGCTGACCGCACGGGCGCCCACCGCGGGCCCGGGAGCCCTCGCAGCCCTCTCCTGCCGGTCGGTTGGTAGGCTGTGCGTTTACGCCGCCCCCGGTCCGGCGTCGCACGACAGGTCGACGCGACCGCGGTGGCAGGCAGCATCCGCCCCCGCGCCGCACGTGCGGACGTCCCCGTGGGCTCATGCGCTGCCGTCACCGGCGGCCACCCCAGGCAAGGAAGGAGCGATCGTGACCGAGACGACTGCGGCCACATGGCTGACGCAGGAGGCCTACGACCGCCTCACGGAGGAGCTCGAGCACCTCCAGACGGTCGGACGCAAGGAGATCACGGACCGCATCGCCGCGGCCCGTGACGAGGGCGACCTCAAGGAGAACGGCGGCTACCACGCCGCGCGCGAGGAGCAGGCCAAGCAGGAGGCCCGGATCCGCGAGCTCCAGGCCAAGCTGCGCAACGTGCAGATCGGCACGCCGCCCGACGACGGCGTCGTCGAGCCCGGCATGGTCGTCACGGCGGTCGTCGCGGGCGACGAGATGACGTTCCTGCTCGGCTCGCGCGAGATCGCCGGCACCGCCGACATCGACGTCTTCTCCCCCACGTCGCCCCTGGGCGCCGCGATCCACGGCCACAAGGTCGGCGACACGACGTCGTACGAGGCACCCAACGGCCGGGAGATCCCGGTCGAGATCACGGCGGCCAGCCCGTTCCAGGGCTGACCGCGCCGCCGGGTGCGGGGGGCACGGTCCCGCACCCGGGCCGGCGCCCCCGCACCCGGCGCCTCAGGCGTCGGTGAGGCGGTAGCCCGCCGCGCGCAGGCCCGCCAGGACCGCGGCGCAGTGGTCCGGGCCCTTCGTCTCGATCTGCAGGTCGATCGCCACGTCGCTGAACGCCAGGTCGCCGCCGGTGCGCAGGTGGCTGACGTGCATGACGTTGCCGCCCATGCTCGCGACCTCCCGCAGCAGCTCCGCCAGCGCACCCGGGGTGTCCTCGACGACGACGTGCAGCTGCAGGAACCGCCCGGCCGACGCCAGACCGTGCCGCACGACGCGCAGCAGCACCAGCGGGTCGATGTTGCCGCCCGAGAGCACGCACACCACCGGTCGGCCGTCGCCCGCCGCGATGCCGCGCGGGTCCGCCATCAGCGCCGCCACCGCCGCCGCGCCGGACGGCTCGACGACCAGCTTGGCGCGCTCGGCCACCAGCAGCAGCGCCCGCGACAGGTCCTCCTCCGAGACGGTCCGCACCGGCACGTGGTGGCTCGCCAGGACCTCGAAGGGCACGTCGCCGGGGGTCCCGACGGCGATCCCGTCGGCCATGGTCCGCAGCTCCGGCGCCGGCATCGGCCGACCCGCGGCGAGCGACACGGGGTACGCCGCGGCACGCGCGGCCTGCACACCGACGACGCGCACGTCCGGGCGCTCGGCCAGCGCCGCGGCGATCCCGGCCGCCAGGCCCCCGCCGCCGACCGGGACGACGATCGTCCCCACGTCGGGGACCTGCTCGAGCACCTCGAGCGCCACGGTCCCCTGGCCCGCGTCGACGTCCGGGTGGTCGAACGGGTGGATGAGGACCGCACCGGTGCGGTCCGCGTGCTCGCGGGCGGCCACGAGCGCCTCGTCGACGGACGTGCCGACGAGCTCGACGTGCGCCCCGTACCCGCGCGTCGCCGCGACCTTGGGCAGCGCCGCGTCGACGGGCATGAAGATCACCGCGTCGAGCCCGAGGAGCCCGGCCGCCAGCGCGACGCCCTGCGCGTGGTTGCCGGCACTGGCGGCGACGACGCCGCGGGCCTTCTCGTCGTCCGCGAGGCGCGCCATGCGGGTGTACGCGCCGCGGATCTTGAACGAGCCGGCGCGCTGCAGGTTCTCGCACTTGAGCCACACGTCCGCGCCGACCAGCTCGGACAGGGCGCGGCTGCGCTGCACGGGGGTGCGCTCGGCGACGCCCCGGATCAGCAGGGCCGCGGCGCGGACGTCCGCGGGGCCGATCACGGGGTCACGGGCGAGCCGCCCGGCGTCTCCTGCTCGGCGTCGTCGGACCGGTCGCGCGCCGCGCGCGCCTCCGACTCCGCCTCGGCCGCCGCGGCGACGGCGCGGTCCAGCACGGGATGCCCCTTGGCGCGGATGGGGACGTGGTCGTCGGTGCCCAGCTGGGGGAACTTGTCGTGACCGTGCAGGTAGAGGATCACGGTGTTGAGCACCGCGACGATCGGCACGGCGAACAGTGCGCCGAGGATCCCCGCGACCAGCGATCCCGTGGTCACCGTCAGCAGCACCGCCACCGGGTGCAGCGACACCGCGTGGCCCATGAGGAACGGCTGGAGCACGTTGCCCTCGAGCTGCTGCACCAGCACCACGACGCCCAGCATGATGAGGGCCGACACCCAGCCCTGCGTCACCAGTGCCACCAGCACCGCGATCGTGCCGGTGACGATCGCGCCGACGAACGGGATGAACGAGCCGAAGAACACCAGCACGGCCAGCGGGACGACCAGCGGCAGCTGCAGGAACGCCGCGCCGATGCCGATGCCGACGGCGTCGACGCCCGCGACGAGGATCTGCGTGCGCGTGTACGCCCCCAGCGTCACCCAGCCGCGCCGACCGGCCTGGTGGGCGCGCTCGCGCGAGCCGCGCGGCAGCAGCCCGATGAGCCACGCCCAGATCCTGCGCCCGTCGATGAGGAAGAACAGCGCCACGAAGAGGGCGATGAGCGTGCCCGCAGCGACGTGGCCCACGGTGACCCCGACCGACAGGGCGCCCGACGCGATCTGCTGCGCGCTGGACGCGGCCGCGTCCTGCAGCTGGTCGAGGTAGGTGTCGAGGTCCGCCGTGCCGAGGTTGAGGGGGCCGTCGGCGAGCCAGGTCGTCAGCTGGGCGATGCCGTCGCGCGCCTGGTCCCACAGCTCGGCGATGCCCTGCACGATCGAGCGACCGGCGAGCGTCAGCAGGCCCGCGACGGCGGCGATCAGCGCCACCAGCGCGACGGCCGCGGCCGCGGTGCGCGGGAGCCGGACGTGCCGCTGCAGCGCGGCGACGACCGGGGAGAGCAGCACGGTCAGCAGCAGGGCCACCGCCACCGCGACGACGATCACCTTCAGCGCCGCGACCAGCCACACGCCCGCCGCGAGCGCCGCGAGGATCACCAGCGCCCGCCACGACCACCCGGCCCAGGCGCGCACCGACGCCGGCACCGGGTCCGGGCGCGTGGACGCGCCGTGGTCCGGCAGGACCGGTGGCCGGTCCGGCAGGACCGGCGGCGTCTCGGGCGCGCTCACCGCCCGATCCCGGCGGCGGCGAGGGCCTGCTCGAGGTCCGCGAGCTGGTCCTCGACGTCCTCGATGCCCACGGACAGGCGCACGAGGTCGTCGGGGACCTCGAGCGCCGTGCCGGCGACGGACCCGTGGGTCATGCGCCCCGGGTGCTCGATGAGCGACTCGACGCCGCCGAGCGACTCGGCGAGCGTGAACACCCGGGTGGCGCCGCACACGGCGACCGCGGTGTCGACCGAGCCGGTGCGGAACGCGACCATGCCGCCGAACCCGCGCATCTGGCGGGCGGCGACCTCGTGGCCGGGGTGCTCCGGCAGGCCGGGCCACAGCACCTCGCGCACGCCCGGGTGCTCGACGAGGAACCGGGCGACGGCCTGCGCGTTGGCGACGTGCCGGTCCATGCGCACGGCGAGCGTCTTCAGACCGCGCAGGGTCAGCCACGCGTCGAACGGACCGGCGACGGCCCCGGCGGCGTTCTGCAGGAACCCGACCGCGTCGCGCAGCGACGTCGTGCCCGTGGGCCCCTCGACCCCCGCGGGCAGCTGGGCGCCGTCGGCGACGACCACCGCACCGCCCACGACGTCCGAGTGGCCGCCGATGTACTTGGTCGTCGAGTGCACGACGGCGTCCGCGCCGAGCGCCAGCGGCTGCTGCAGGTACGGCGTCGCGAACGTGTTGTCGACGACGAGCACCGCACCGGCGGACCGGGCGTGCGTCGCGATCGCGGCGATGTCCGCGATCCCCAGCAGCGGGTTGGTGGGCGTCTCGACCCAGATCACCTTGGTGCGGCCCGGCTGGACGGCGGCGAGCACGGCGTCGGGGTCGGACAGGTCGACGGGCGTGTGGTCGATGCCCCAGGGGCCCAGGACCCGCGCGACCAGGCGGTACGTGCCGCCGTACGCGTCGTCCGGGACCACGACGTGGTCACCCGGGCGCAGCACCGCGCGCAGCAGCGTGTCCTCGGCCGCGAGGCCGGACGCGAACGCGAACGCCGCGGCGCCGCCCTCGACCGCGGCCAGCGCCTCCTGCAGCGCGTCGCGGGTCGGGTTGCCCGACCGGGAGTACTCGTAGCCGTCCCGCAGGCCGCCGACGCCGTCCTGCTTGTACGTCGAGACCTGGTGGATGGGCGTCACGACCGCCCCCGTGCGGGGGTCCGGGTCCTGACCTGCATGGATGGCGCGGGTCGAGAAGCCGGAGTCGGTCCAGTCGTGGGGGTGCGCGAGCGGGTCGTGGGTCACGCACCCAGGCTAGGCGGTGGACGCGGCGCGAGCGCGTGACGGCACGCACGGGCCCCGGAACACGCGCCCGACGGCGGCTGTTGCACGTCGTGGAACCGACGGAAGGACACGGTCATGGCCTCGTTGTTCGAGACGCTGCTCGGCACGTCGCTGCGCACCACCATGGTGGACGCGGAGCACGCGCTGAAGGGACGGGACGGGTACGCGTACCCCGTCCCCGAGACGCACGTCGTGCTGGGCACGCCGCTGCAGGGCCCGTGGCCCGAGGGCACGCGCGTGCTGTACCTGGCGTCGGGCTGCTTCTGGGGCGCGGAGAAGGAGGCCTGGCAGCTGCCGGGCGTCGTCACCACGGCCGTCGGGTACATGGGCGGCTTCACGCCGTACCCGACGTACGAGGAGACGTGCACCGGCCGCACGGGCCACACCGAGACGGTGATGGTCGCCTACGACCCGGCCGTGCTGTCCGACGTCGACCTGCTGCGGCACTTCTGGGAGGAGCACGACCCGACCCAGGGCTTCCGCCAGGGCAACGACGTGGGCACGCAGTACCGCTCCGCGGTGTTCTTCACGACGCCGGAGCAGGAGGCCGCCGCGCGCGAGACGCGCGACGTGTACGCCCCGCTCCTCAAGGCGCGCGGCTACGGCGACGTAACCACCGAGATCCGGTCCGTCGCGGACGCCGGGGAGTTCTACTACGCCGAGGGCCCGCACCAGCAGTACCTGCGCAAGAACCCGGGCGGCTACTGCCCGGTGAACTCCACGGGCGTCGCCTGCCCCCTCCCGCAGGCCTGACCCGCACGAACGTCCCCCCGACGCTGCCCCCTGACCGCGAGAGAGCAATCCAGCCCCACCCCAGGGGCGAGAGAGCAATCCAGCCCCCCACCGCGCGGCGAGAGAGCAATCCAGCGGTGCTGGATTGCTCTCTCGCGCGTTCTGGAGGGGGTGCGGGGATGGTCTCGGCCGGGCGGGCGGGCGGGTGTCGGTGGGGCGGGTCAGGATGGGCCCATGCTCTTCGACGACGTCGCCGACGCGTCCGCGCGGGTCGCGGCGACCCCGTCCCGGCTGGCCAAGCGCGCGGTCCTGGCCGACGTGCTGCGGCGCGCCGCGGCCGACGGTCCGGACGTCGTCGCCGTCGTCTCGCGGTACCTCGGCGGGGAGCTGCGGCAGCGACGCACCGGGCTGGGGTGGCGCTCGCTGGCCGCGATGCCCGGTCCTGCCGACGCGCCGACGCTGACCGTGCTCGAGGTCGACGCGGCCTTCGCCAGCATGGCCGGCCTGTCCGGGGCCGGGTCGTCGACCGCCCGCACGCAGGCCGCGCAGGCGCTCTTCGCGGCCGCCACCGAACGCGAGCAGCGTCTGCTCAGGGGGCTGGTCAGCGGGGAGCTGCGGCAGGGGGCGCTCGACGCGCTGCTGCTCGACGCGGTCGCCGAGGCCGCGGGGGTCCCCGCGGAGGTGGTCCGACGGGCCGCCATGCTGGCCGGCGAGACCGAGGCCGTCGCGGTCGCGGCGCTCGGTGCCGCGTCGCCCGACGACGCACGCACGGCGCTCGACACGTTCACGCTGACCGTCGGACGCCCCGTGCGACCGATGCTGGCCCAGTCGGCGCCGGACGTCGCGACGGCCGTGGACCAGCTCACCGGGCGCACCGACCCCGACGCGCCAGCACCGCAGGTCGTCGTCGACACCAAGCTCGACGGCATCCGCATCCAGGTGCACCGCGACGGTGACGACGTCCGCGTCTACACCCGCAGCCTCGACGACATCACGGCTCGCGTCCCCGAGATCGTCACCGCGGTCCGTGCGCTGCCGGCCCGCACGCTCGTGTTCGACGGCGAGGCACTGGCCCTGGACGCCGAGGGGCGCCCGCGCCCGTTCCAGGAGACCGCGTCGCGCAGCGCGACCCGTGAGTCCGAGCTCGCCGCGTCGGCGACGCTCACGCCCTTCTTCTTCGACGTCCTGCACGTCGACGGCCGCGACCTGCTCGACGCACCGCTGCACGAGCGGCTCGCCGTGCTCGACCAGGTGGCCGCGCCGCACGTCGTCGGTCGCGTCGTCACGGCCGACGCGACGGTCGCGGCCGACCACTTCGCGTCCGTGGTGGCCGCCGGGCAGGAGGGTGTCGTCGTCAAGGCGTGCGACGCCCCGTACGAGGCGGGGCGCCGCGGTGCGGCGTGGGTCAAGGTCAAGCCGCGGCACACGCTCGACCTCGTCGTGCTGGCCGTCGAGCGCGGGTCCGGGCGGCGGTCGGGCCTCCTGTCGAACATCCACCTGGGCGCGCGCGACCCGGCCGGCGGTTTCGTCATGCTCGGCAAGACGTTCAAGGGCATGACCGACGAGATGCTCGCGTGGCAGACGCAGCGGTTTCGCGAGCTGGAGGTCGCCGACGACGGCTGGGTGGTCACGCTGCGCCCCGAGCAGGTCGTCGAGATCGCTCTCGACGGGCTGCAGCGCTCGACGCGCTACCCGGGCGGCCTGGCCCTGCGCTTCGCGCGGGTGCTGCGGTACCGGGACGACAAGCCGGCGTCGGAGGCGGACACGATCGACACCGTGCGTGCGCTCGCCGCACCGGACCGGCCTCCGTCGGCACCGTGAGGGGTTCCCGTCGCCTGACGACGGCAACCCCTCACGCCCACGTCCCGGATCGCCGCGGGGCGATCCGTTTGGCAGGGTGTGCCACGTGGCGTCCAGCGAAGCAGTGACCGGCAGCGACGGCGCGACCACGCCCGTGGCGGCAGCAGACGACCACAGGACACCGGCGTGGGCCCGCCCACGGGCCCACGTGTGGCGGGTGCTCGCCGCGTCGCTCGTGTGCGGGTCGGCGATCCTCATGTTCGCGATCCACGTGCGGCCGCTGGCCTACGTGCCACTCGTCCTCGGGGTCGTCCTGGCGTGGGCCGTGGACCGGGTGCTGGGGCGCGACCTGCTGGTGATCGCCGCCGGCATGGGGATCGTCAGCACGATCCCGCTGGCCGCGGACCTGTCGGACCTGGGGATCCTGCAGTTCGGGATCGCCCTGTCGCTGGCCGTGATCATCCCGTTCGTGCTGTCCCGGCACGTCAACGGTGACGACGTCATCCGGTTCCCCTGGCGCACCGGCAAGCGGTGGACGAGGACGCAGTGGGCGTACCTGCTGTTCGTCGTCGGCGCCGGGTACCTCGTGCTGCCCTTCTACTTCCTGTCCTCCGGCGCGTACCTCAACTGGCCGACCGTCGTCGAGGGGCAGGACATCGCGCGCCTGTTCGTGGGCGTCAACGCGGTCGGCACGTGGGACGAGCTGTTCTTCATCTGCACGGTGTTCGCGCTCCTGCGCCGTCACTTCGGGCTGTGGACCGCGAACGTGCTGCAGTCGCTCGTGTTCGTCTCGTTCCTGTGGGAGCTCGGGTACCGCGAGTGGGGCCCGCTGCTGACCATCCCGTTCGCGCTCATCCAGGGCTTCACGTTCAACCTGACGAAGTCGCTGACCTACGTGCTGGTCGTGCACCTGCTGTTCGACGCCGTCGTGTTCATGGTGCTGGTGCACGCGCACACCCCCGAGCTGTTCGACATCTTCGTCACCGCCCCCGGACGCTGAGAGGCCCCCCATGACCGACGCCCTGACGACCTGGGCCGGCAGCCACACGTTCCGCGGCGGACCGGTGGTCCACCCCGAGACGGTCGACGAGGTGGCCGCCGTGGTCGCGGCCGCCCGGCACGTGCGCGCCCTGGGCTCCCGGCACTCGTTCCACGACCTCGCCGACTCCCCCGGCACGCTGGTCGCCCTCGACCGGCTCGACGTCCCGACCGTGATCGACCCCGACGCGCGCACCGTCACGGTGGGCGCCGGCGTGCGCTACGGCGAGCTCGCTCGTGACCTGCACGCTGCCGGCTGGGCGCTGCACACCATGGCCTCCCTCCCCCACATCGCCGTGGCCGGCACCGTGGCGACGGCGACGCACGGGTCGGGTGACACCGCCGCGAACCTGTCGGCGGCGGTGCGCGGGCTGGAGCTCGTCGGCGCCGGCGGCGACGTGCGCACGCTCGGGGCGGACGACCCCGAGCTGGCGGGGTCGGTGGTGGCGCTCGGCGGCCTGGGCGTCGTCACGCGGGTGACGCTCGCGGTGCAGCCGACGTACGACGTCGCGCAGGAGGTCTGGCTGGACCTGCCGTGGACGACGGCCCTCGACGACTTCGACGCGCTGATGTCCTCGGCGTACTCGGTGAGCCTGTTCACGGACTGGCGCGGCGACACCGTCGGCCAGGTGTGGCGCAAGCACCGCGTCGACGCGGGGACGCTCGGGTCCGCACCCGACCTCGCCGGAGCGCGCCGCGCCGACGGCCCGGTGCACCCGGTGCCCGGCCAGGACCCCGTGGCCTGCACCGAGCAGGGCGCGGTCGCGGGCCCGTGGCACGAGCGGCTGCCGCACTTCCGGCTCGAGTTCACCCCCAGCGCGGGCGCGGAGCTGCAGTCCGAGTGGCTGATCCCCCGCGCGCACGCCGTCGCCGCGATCGAGGCGCTGCGCGGCCTGCGTGACCTCGTCGCTCCGCTGCTGCTGGTCAGCGAGGTGCGGTCCGTCGCCGGCGACGACCTGTGGCTGTCGACCGCGCACGGTGGTGACCGGGTGGCCCTGCACTTCACGTGGCTGCCGCTGCGGGAGCAGGTCGACGCGGCGCTGCCCGTCATCGAGGAGGCGCTCGCCCCGTTCGACGCGCGGCCGCACTGGGGCAAGCTCTTCTCCGGCCCCGGTCCGGACCGCACCTGGCAGGACCTGTACCCGCGGTGGGACGACGCGGTCGCGCTGCTGGCCCGTCGCGACCCCGCGGGCGTGTTCGCCAACGACTTCCTGCTCCGGCACGGGCTGCGGGCCTGACCCGCCCGGGGCCCCGCATCAGGCGTCCCAGGTGGTCTCCCGGGTCATGAGGTCCGTCCAGCCGTCGCGCCCCAGGGGTGACAGGGTGCGCACCCGCGGTCCGGGGTGCAGCCGGGCGTCCTCGGCGTACCGGCGGGCCAGCTCGGCCTCGGCCGCGGTGTCGCCGGCGTCCGCCCGGACCAGCAGGTCCGCGACGTCGTCGGCCAGGGCGTCGACCTCGCCGGGGTCCCCCTCGAGGCGCGCGCCCCACACGTCCCACAGCAGGAGCTCCTCGCTGCGTCGGTGCGCGAGCTCGAGGACCACGTAGTCCCGGACGAACTCGCGCCCGCTCAGCTCCGGCAGCTGCGGCGACACCCCGTAGCGCCGTAGGTCCAGCCCGTCGCGACGGTGCGCGAGCCACAGCTCGGCGGCCGTGGGGAACGGGCTGTCGAGGCCTGTCGGCAGGTCGGACGGGTCGAACGGGTCCCCCGCGGGCGGCGCGGCGCCGAACGCCGCGTCGAGCTCGGGGTCCGCACGCACCCAGCGCCCGCCCTCCCAGCGCTCGACGACGACGTGGTCGTGCGCGAACCCGGGGGCGAAGTACCGGGCGAAGCCGACGCGCGAGCGGGCGGGGATGCCGTGCTCGCGCAGCACGCCCACCGCGAGCAGTGTGTGGTCCCGGCAGCACCCGGCCACGCGGGCCGCCGGCGGGCGACCCGCGAGCGGGCCCGGCGCCAGCGCCAGACCCGCGTCGAGGATCGCCTCCAGCCAGCGCAGGTCGACGTCCGGCAGCCGCCCCGCATCGATCGTGCCGGCCTCGGCCCGGTAGTGGGCGATGAGCCCGGTCGCAGCGGCGTGGATCTGCGCAGCCCCGGTCCCGAGCGCCGCGAGCACGTCGGCGTGCCGGCCCGGGTCGCTGTAGGGCGAGTGCCGCACCCACGCACCGGGCCCCGGGTCCTCGTCGGTCGCACCCCGCACGGTCGCCTCCTCCTGCGCCCGCCGCGGACGCCTCAGGAGGGTGGACGCGCGCCGCGCGCCGGACTCATCGGCCGGCACGGGACCGGGGAGGACCGCGTCAGGGCACGGGCACCGTCGGCGCGTCCTGCGCGCGTGCCGCGGCGACGGCCTCGGCGACGAGCCGGTCGGTGGCGGCCGTGCGGCGCCGGGCCTGCCGGCGGGCGGTCCACACGGCCGCGGCCGCGAGCACCAGCAGGGTCAGCAGCGTCCACGGGACGGCGGCGGTCGCGGCCGTCGCGGTCACGGGCGCCAGCGTGGTCCCGTCCGTGACGACCGTCGGCACCAGGCTCACGGTCGCGCCCAGCCACAGCAGGGGACGCACCCCGTCGACCGTCACCTCCACCGTGGTGCGCTCCCCGGGCAGCAGCTCGGGCACGTCGACCTGCTGCACGCGCGCCGCCCAGCCGAAGGGTCCGGACACCGTGACGGTCGCGACGCCGTCGACCCGCACGTTCCCGGCGTTCACCACGTCGACGCGCACGTCGGCCGACCCGGCGGCGGCCGGGTTCAGCACGCCCTGGTGGACCGCGCGGACGTCCGCGAGCGCGGCACCGGGCGTGACGGGCCCGTCGACGCGCAGGTGCAGGCGCGCGCCGAGGCGCCGGTCGATGCTCACGCCGTCCTCGCGCGCGCTCGCCAGGGAGGTGACCACACCTCCGGCGTGGTCACCGGGCTCCGCGTCGGACGGGATCGTCAGGGTGAAGGGGACGACGACGCTCTCGCCCGCGGGGATCGTGACCTCGGGGCTGCCGACGCTCGTCCACGCGCCTACGCCGGTGGACCGCTCGTCGGGGCGGAGCAGGTCCAGCACGCCGCGCGACGTCGTGAACGCGTCGGCGACGTAGACGCGCAGCGTCGTCTCGGCGGCACCGTGGTTGCTCACGACGAGGGCGTCCTCGACGGTCTCGCCGGGGGCAGCGGTGTACGCGAAGTTGGGCCGGCCCGCCTCGTGCGGCTCGACGTCGGCCGGGCGCACCCCCCAGGTGACGGTGGTCGTCGCGGCGTCGGCGGCGGCGGCGTGCGCGGGCGCCCCGAGCAGGACGGCGCCGAGCAGCGCGACGGCGAGGGACAGGGGGACGAGCGCGGCCGGGATGCGGGCCTGCGGGCGAGTCATGCGTCGGGCTCCAGGGGTGCGGGGTGAGAGCGGCTGCGGTGGGGCTGCGGTCGGCCCCCGGCGCCGGGTGCGGGCCGGGGGCCGACCGGGTGGTGCGGGTCGGGTCAGCTGAGTGCGGTCAACGTCAGCGTCGCGGCGTACCGACCCTGCGTGACCGAGACGGGCAGCAGCAGCTCGAGGTCCGCACCGAGCAGGGCCGACCCCGGGGCGTGCCCCGCGGGTGCCGCGCCGAGGACGGCCGGCGTGGACAGGCCGTCGCCCGCCACGAACCCGGAGACCACGGCGGCGCCGGCCACGGCACCGGCAGCGTCGTCGGCGACCGAGGGGGTCCACCCCAGGTGCTTGCCGTCGACCGTCCGGTCGCCGGACACGAAGTCGCTGACCTGCCCGGACAGCGACCACGCCGGCGCGCCACGGCGGGTGTCCGTCACCCGGACCGGGTTGAGGACGCCGCGCGCGGCGAACCGGTCGCCCTCCCGCTGGGCGACGCCCAGGTCGACGAGGTCGTTCGAGCCGTCGACGGCCCAGACGAGCTGGCCGGCGTCGACCGCGGGCACCGTGACCTCGAGGCGCTGCTCGTCGGGCGCGGTCGCCGGCGCGAGCGTCGCCGTCAGCGACGGCAGGTCGAGGTAGACGTCCGAGCTGGAGGCCCGGTCCTGGTAGAGCGCCACGGCGATCGTGTGCGTGCCGGGCACGAGGGTGCCCGCGGGCAGGGCCGCCGGGTCGACGGTGAACCTGCTCGACACCGGGTTGCCCGCCGAGACCCCCGCGTACTGCAGGTTGCGGGTGGGGTCGCTCGCGCGCTCGTCGCGGTCCCGGAAGACGAGGACCCCGTCGAGGTACACGCGGACCGCGTCGTCGTACGCGACCTGCCCCTGGAGCGACACCAGCCGGTCGAGGGTGTCGGCGTCGAGGTCGACGGTTGTCCGGAAGAAGTACGTGGGGACGGTCGTGCCGGAGACGCCGTTGACGTAGTGCCGCAGGAGCGTCGCGGGTCGGTAGCCGCCGCCCAGGTCGCCCAGCGCACCGTTCTTGGCGCCGAACGGTCCGGTGCCGCGGGCCCAGCCCGCGTCGTCGAAGCCCGGGGCGGTCCAGGCGAGCACGTCGGCGGCGGTGCCGTGCGGCTCGGTGGCGTCGTCGAGGTACGTCCAGGTGGTGCCGGACGTCAGCAGGGGCAGCTCGACGGGGTCGGACGTCGTGGCGACGGCGGCGGGGGCGGCGAGCGGGACGGTGACGAGCGCTCCGGCGACGACGGCGACGAGCCGGTGCACCAGGCGACGGGGATCGGGGACGGACACGAGGGCTCCTCGGGGAGGCGAAGGACGACGGACGAGGGAACGGGCGCGAGCGGCTCCACCGGGCGGGTGCCCGGCGGAGCCGCTCGCGCGGCATCAGCTCAGCGCGGTGAGCGTGAGGGTCGCGGAGTACCGGCCCTCGGCCACGGAGACCGGCAGACGCAGGTCCAGGTCGGCGCCCAGGAGCACCGATCCGCGCTCGTGCCCCGCGGCGGCGGCACCGAGCACGGCCGGCGTCGCGAGCCCGTCACCGGACACGAAGCCCGAGGCCACCGGAGCACCGGCCACGGCGCCACCGGTGTTCTCGCTCGCCGACGGCGTCCACCCCAGGTGCTTGCCGGCGAACGTGCGGTCACCGGAGACGAAGTCGCTGACCTGACCCGACAGGGACCAGGCGGGCGCGTCGCGGCGCGTGTCCGTCACCCGCACCGGGTTGAGGGCACCGCTCGCACGGAAGTGGTCACCCGCGTCCTGGGCGACCCCGAGGTCGACGAGCCCGTTGCTGCCGTCGACGGCCCAGACGAACTCGCCGGGCTCGCCGCTCTGCTCGGGCACCGTGACGGCGAGGCGCTGGGCGTCCGAGCCGGGGACCGCGACGCCGTCCTCCGTGACGAACTTGCCGAGCGCGTTCTTCGTGATCGTGAAGCTGTCGTACACGTCGCCGAGCTGCTCGGTCGCCGCACCGGTGACGGCGGCGACGTACGACGTGTAGCGCAGGGTGCCGCCGTCGACGTCGATGACCTGGTACGTCGAGACGTCGGCGCCCCGCTTGACCTGCGTGGCGCCGTTGCGCGTCCACACGTTGTCGTCGGCCGGGGCGATCGTGTAGTACTTCGCGCCGGAGTTCGACACCGCGTACACCGGGCCGGTGGTCACCCCGGGGGTGTCCGTCGCGGTCGTGTTCTTGTAGCCGCGGGCGTAGGTGTGGTCGTGGCCCTGCAGGACGAGGTCGATGTCGTGCTTCTCGAACACCGGCACCCAGGACGCCCGCAGGATGGGCTCGTCGCGCCCGGTGGAGACGCTGTACACGGGCTGGTGGAAGGTCGCGACCGCCCACGTGTTCGGGTTGGTCTCCAGGATGTGGTCGAGCCACGCCGCCTGGAAGTCGACCCACAGCTGACCGGCGTTCGGGCAGCCCTCGGTGCAGGCGGGCAGGGCGGGCGGGGTGAGGAAGCCGGAGTTCCGCGTCGCGTTCAGCGTGATGAACCGGACGTCCTGGTAGTCGGTGTAGTAGACCGTCTCACCGGCGAACTCCGTGAAGTGGTCGAAGTACGCCGCCGCCTGGCGTGCCGCCGGGGTGTCGCCCTCGGCGAGCTTCGCCAGCTCGCCGATCGTCGCGCGGCTCGGCTGGTTGAGCGGGTACGTGAAGTTCGCCTTCCAGTTCCGCATGCGCTGGTCGCCGCTGTACTCGTGGTTGCCCGGGGCGGCGAGCACCTGCGTGGTCATGGCCGACTCACCCATGCCGGAGAACCAGTTGGTCCACTGCGTCTGGTTGCTCGCGGTGTCGATGAGGTCACCGGCGTGCACGCTGCCGACGACGTGCGGCGCCTGGGCGTGGGCGGCCTGGACGACGGCCGGCCAGGTGGTGTCGAGGCCGATCTGCGCGTCGCCGTAGTAGAGGAACGAGAAGGGCTCGGCACCGGCGGCGGGCGTGCGGAACGTGCGCCAGCCCGTCCAGTCGCCGTCGCGGCCCACGCGGTACCCGTACCGCGTCGCCGCGGTCAGCCCCGTGAGCACGACCGACTGGTGGGTGTGCTCGCCGATCGTGTCGTCGACGGTCGCGGTGACGCTCGTGGTCGCACCGCCGGGGACCCGGTACTGGACCGTCCCGGGCGCAGCGACCGTGCTGCGCCAGGTGAGGAACTGCGAGGTCGTCGGCTGCTCGGTGGGCGTGAGGATCAGCCGGTCGGTGGTGGTGCCGGGGTCGGCGGCCGCGGTACCGGCCGAGGCCAGCGCGCCGACGGCGACGAGGGCGCTGCCCAGGACCACGGCGGTGAACCGGTGGCGCCGGGACCCGGCCGCACGTGGGCGGGACGGGAGGGGCATTCGCATCGAGCGTCTCCTTGCGTCGTGTGTGGACGCCCCGAACGGTGTCGGGCTCAGGAGACGGCAGGAGGAACGGACGATGGATCACAGAACACGCGACCCGGAACAACCGGACGGGTCCTCGCAGGTCGGCGGCCGGTGCCGCCGGGCGGGCGTGCGGCCCGCCCGGCGGCACCCGCGGGTCAGCTCACGCCGACGATGTCCACCACGAACACGAGGGTGTCGCCGCCCTTGATGCCGGCCTGCGGCACGCCGCGGTCGCCGTAGGCGAGGTGCGACGGGATGGACAGCAGGACGCGCGAGCCGACCTGCTGGCCGACGAGGCCCTCGTCCCAGCCCGCGATGACGGCGCCGACGCCGATCGGGAAGCCGATCGACGAGCCGCGGTCGAACGAGTTGTCGAACACACCGCCCTGCCACGACTGACCGAGGTAATGCACCTCGATGTCCTGGCCCGCCTCGACGAGCGCGCCGTCACCGCGGCTGAGCACGACGACCTCGAGCTCACCGGACGGCTGCGCGTCCGGGAACGTGAGGGTGGGCTTGGTGCCGGGTGCGCCCGAGACCTCGGGCAGCGCTGCGGCCATGGTGGTTCTCCTTCGGTGGATGACAGTGCCCGTCCATCCTGCCCTGCGGACCGCGCCGACGCCGACCCGGGGTGGGCGGGTCAGCGCGCGAGGACCCCGGCGAGCCAGCGCAGCTGCGCGTCGAGCTGGAAGCCGCCGCCGCCCTCGTGCTCGTTGAACTCGTACACCTCGATCGCGCGGTCGGGGCGCGCGGCCGCGAGCGTCCCGTAGTGGTTGTACGCCGCGAACACGGTGGACGGCGGGCAGATCGGGTCGCGCAGCGCGACCGAGAACAGCGTCGGGGCCGTCGCGCGGCGCGCGAGGTGCACGCCGTCGAGGTACGACAGCGTGCGCAGCGCCGCGGCCTTGTGGTCGCGGTGCACCGCGAGGTACGAGACGACCTCGCGGTACGGGGAGGCGTCGGTGATCGCGATCGCACGGGGGATGTGGCACATGAACGGCACGTCCGGCATCACGGCGACGAGGTCGTCCGCGAGCCCCGCGACGGCCAGCGTCACCGCCCCTCCCTGGCTGCCGCCCGTCACGGCCACGCGCGCCGGGTCCACGCCCGGCAGCGCGCGCACGGCCTCGACCGCGCGGACCCCGTCGGTGAAGACGCGCCGGTAGAAGTGCTCGGCGGGGTCGAGGATCCCCCGCGTCATGAAGCCCGGCGCGTGCGGCCCCGAGCCGACGGGGTCCGGCGTGTCACCTCCGCTGCCCCACCCCGACCCCTGGCCGCGCGTGTCCATCAGCAGGTGGACGTACCCGGCGGCGGCCCAGGCCAGCCGCTCGTGCGGACGGCCGCGGCCGCCGCCGTAGCCGAGGAACTCGACGACCGCCGGCAGCGACGAGCCGTCGGTGGCCGACCCCGCGGGCCGCGTGACCCACGCCTTGACCGGGTGACCGCCGAACCCGGCGAACGTCACGTCCTCGACGTCGACGAGCGTGAGGCCCGCGTCGTGCGGCTCGCGCCGGAGGTCGAGGTCGAGAGCCCGCGTCTCGGCGAGCGTCGCGGCCCAGAACTCGTCGAGGTCCGCGGGCTCCTCGAGCTCCGGCAGGTACCGCTCGAGGTCGGGCAGGGGAAGGTCGAACAGCGCCATCGCGGGAGGTCCTTTGCGGGGTACGGCCCAGTCGGTCGGCCGATGCTAGCGCGCGGCCCCGGGTGCGCCCCGGGCCGTCGCGCGCCGCGCGTCAGCGCGCGAGGAACCCCAGCAGGTCGTGCCGCGTGAGGACGCCCACGGGCCGTCCGTCGTCGACGACCATGAGCGCGTCCGCCTTCTCGAGCGTCGCGCGCGCCGCCTCGACGGGCTCCCCGACGCCGATGAGCGGCAGCGCCGGCGACATGTGCGTGTCGACGCGGTCCGCGAGCGACGCGGCACCGGAGAACACCGCGTCGAGCAGCTCGCGCTCGCTCACGGACCCCGCGACCTCGCCGATCATCACCGGCGGCTCGGCACCGACGACGGGCATCTGCGAGACGCCGTACTCGCGCAGGATCTCGATCGCGTCGCGCACCGTCTCGGTCGGGTGGGTGTGCACGAGCGCCGGCAGGTCGCCGTCCTTGCTGCGCAGCACGTCGCCGACCGACGCGCCCTCGCCCGCGGCGAGGAACCCGTACGAGCGCATCCACGCGTCGTTGAAGATCTTCGACAGGTAGCCGCGACCGCCGTCGGGCAGGATCACGACGTACACCGCGCGGGCGGCGGCCGCGGGGTCGGACTCCTGCAGCGCGCGGGCGTGCCGCAGCGTCGCCTCGACGGCCATGCCGCACGAGCCGCCGACGAGCAGACCCTCCTCGCGAGCCAGGCGCCGGGTCATCGCGAACGAGTCCGCGTCGGACACCGCGACGATCTCGTCGGGCACGGCCGGGTCATAGGCGGTCGGCCAGAAGTCCTCGCCGACGCCCTCGACGAGGTACGGCCGCCCGTCGCCGCCGGAGTACACCGAGCCGGCCGGGTCGGCGCCGACGACGACCACGCGGCCACCGTCGGCGGCGGGGCGGTCGGCGGACACGTCGTGCAGGTAGCGTCCGGTGCCGGTGATGGTGCCACCGGTTCCCACCCCCGTGACGAGGTGCGTGATGCGGCCGTCGGTGTCCGCCCAGATCTCCGGGCCCGTGCTCGCGTAGTGGCTCGCGGGGCCGTTGGCGTTGGCGTACTGGTTGGGCTTCCAGGCGCCGGGCGTCTCGCGCGTGATGCGGTCGGACACCGAGTAGTACGAGTCCGGGTGGTCCGGGGGCACCGCGGTCGGGGTCACGACGACCTCCGCGCCGTACGCCCGCAGCACGTCCCGCTTGTCCTGGCTCACCTTGTCCGGGCAGACGAAGATGCAGCGGTAGCCCTTGCGCTGCGCGACGAGCGCGAGACCGACGCCGGTGTTGCCGGACGTGGGCTCGACGATCGTGCCGCCGGGCTGCAGCTCACCGGACTCCTCGGCCGCCTCGATCATGCGCAGCGCGATGCGGTCCTTCACGGACCCGCCGGGGTTGAGGTACTCGACCTTGGCCAGGATCGTGGCGGTCAGGCCGGCGGTGACGGACGTGAGCCGCACGAGCGGGGTGCCGCCGACGAGCTCGGAGATGTGCTGGGCGTACTTCACGCCCCGATCCTCTCATCCGGCCCGCTCCCCCGATCCGTCCGGGACGGGACGGCGAACGCCCCGCCGGCCGGGGCCGACGGGGCGTTCGTGGACGGCGGGACGGGTCAGTCGCCGCGCAGGATCGCGAGCAGCCGCAGCAGCTCGAGGTACAGCCACACGAGCGTGACGATGAGGCCGAACGCCGCCGACCACGCGAACTTGGCGGGCACGCCCTGGTCGACACCGCGCTTGATGGAGTCGAAGTCCATGACGAGGCTCGCCGCGGCCAGACCCACGGCCAGCAGGCCGACGGCGACACCCATCCAGCCGGAGCGCAGCGGGCCGAACGGGCCGTCGCTGCCGACGAAGAACATCAGGCCGAGGTTCACCAGCGAGAACACCAGGTACCCGACGATGCCGATGAGCACCGCGCGGCGGAACTTGGGGGTCACGCGGACCTTGCCGGAGCGGAACAGGAACAGCGCGGCGGCGAACACCGAGACCGTGGCGAGCACCGCCTGCGGCACGACGCCGGCCCACTGCGTCTCGAAGAACCGGCTGATCCCCCCGAGGAAGACGCCCTGAGCCACCGCGTAGAGCGTGATGAGCGCCGGGCTCGGGCTCTTCTTGAACGCGTTGACCAGGCCCAGGACCAGGCCGACCACCATGCCGATGATCCACAGCCCGGGGGCGACCACCCACGTGGCCGCGGCGACGACGACGAGCAGCGCCAGCAGCCCGCCGGTCTTGACGATGACGTCGTCGTAGGTCAGACGGCCCGTGTCGCGCGGGGTCGCGGGGGGCGCGTCGTAGATCTGCTCGAGGCTCGCGGCGTCCGCGGCCTGCGCACCGGGCGTGCCCCACGCGGGGCCCTGCACGGTGGCCTGCCGGCCGCCACGGCGCTGCTGACGGGGGTCGCCGAACACGGCGCTGTTGCTGAAGACGGGGTTGGTCATGCGGCACTCCTGGTCGTAAGCCGGCCGGGGTTGTTTCTGTCGACGACAACCACAACGTAGCGGGTGCCCCGCGCGTTCCCCATCCGGGAGCTCCCCGAGCACACGTCCCGGCACCCTCGTCCTCGCGGATGAGTCCGCGGACGGGAGGATCGGTCGCGGGAGGGTGACGCGAGCACCCCGCGCAGGCATAGCGTCGTGCGACGTGAGCACACCGACGCGCACCACGACGCGACCCCAGGGGACCCGATGATCGAGGCACACGGACTGACCAAGAGGTACGGCAGCAAGACCGCCGTCGACGGCATCGACTTCACGGTGCGACCCGGCCGCGTGACCGGCTTCCTGGGCCCCAACGGCGCGGGCAAGTCGACCACCATGCGCATGATCGTCGGGCTCGACCACCCGAGCGCCGGCACCGTGACCGTGCAGGGCCGGCCCTACGCCAGCCTGCGCTCGCCGCTGACCGAGGTGGGCGCGCTCCTGGAGGCCAAGGCCGTCCACCCCGGACGCTCGGCACGCCAGCACCTGCGCGCCATGGCCGCGACCCACGGCATCGGCGACAAGCGCGTCGACCAGGTCATCGAGCTGGCCGGGCTGGGTGCGGTGGCCCAGAAGCGCGTCAAGGGCTTCTCCCTGGGCATGGGCCAGCGCCTCGGCATCGCGGCCGCGCTCCTGGGCGACCCGCACACCCTCATCCTCGACGAGCCGGTCAACGGGCTGGACCCCGAGGGCGTGGCGTGGGTGCGCGGCCTGGCCAAGCACCTCGCGTCCGAGGGCCGCACCGTCTTCCTGTCCTCCCACCTCATGAGCGAGGTCGCGGTCACCGCCGACGACCTGCTGGTCATCGGCCGCGGCAGGATCGTCGCCCAGGGTCCCGTCGACGAGGTCGTCTCGCGCGCCACGAGCACGACCGTGCGCGTGCGCAGCCCACACGCCACCGAGCTCGCGGCCGCCCTGTCCGGACCGGACACCGTGGTCGACGCGATCGAGCCCGGCCTGATCGAGGTGCACGGCCCCACCGCGGCCGCCATCGGCGAGCTCGCCGCCTCCCGCTACGTCCTGCACGAGCTCACGCCCGTCAGCGGCTCCCTCGAGCAGGCCTACATGTCCCTCACGGCCGACTCCGTCGAGTACCGCTCCGGTACCGACGACGCGGCCTCGCACCCCACCGACGCCGGCACCGCCGGCCCGACCGGACCGGAGGCGGCCCGATGAGCACCGCGACCACCCCCCGCACCGCGCCGGCCGACGCCCCGGCCCCCGCGAGCACGGCACGCCTCTCGGTGTGGCACGTGCTGCGCTCCGAGTGGATCAAGCTCTGGAGCCTGCGCTCGACGTTCTGGACCGTCGGCCTCACGATCGCCGTCCTGGTCCTGCTCGCGTGGGCGATGGCGGCGTCGTACAACTTCGCCGGCAACGCCTACCCCGGGGACGACGGCAGCGCCTCGCTGGTCTACTTCGTGCTCGCTCCCGGGCAGATCTTCGGCGCCCTCGTCCTGGTGGTCCTGGCGGCGCTCACGGTGACGGGCGAGTACGGGACGGGGCAGGTGCGCTCGACGTTCGCCGCCGTGCCGACCCGGCTGCCCGTGCTGTGGGCGAAGGGCGCGGTCGTCGCGCTCGTGACGTTCCTGACGGCGAGCGTGGGCACCGGCCTGTCGCTCCTGCTCGCCGGCCTCATCACCCCGGCGCTGCAGCCCGACTGGTCCGACCCGGAGATGCTGCGCATCGTGCTGGGCACCCCGCTGTACATCGCGACGGTCGCGCTGCTCGGCTTCGCCGTCGGCGCGCTGCTGCGCAGCACGGCGGCCGCGATCGCGACCGTGATCGGGTTCGTCCTCGTCATCGAGAGCGTCCTCAACCTCATCTCCTGGAAGCCGCTGGAGTACGTGCGGCCGTTCCTGCCGTCGTCCGCGGGTGCCCGCGTGGCGACGCCGGACGAGCTCCTCGAGATGTCCGACGGCATGGCGACCATGGCCGTGAACCTCTCCCCGTGGGCGGGGTACGCGGTCCTGGTGGGCTGGGTGGTCGTCATCGTCGCCGCCGCCGCGGTGCGGCTGCGCACGCGCGACGTCTGACGCGTCCGCGCACGACGAAGCGGCGCACCGCCGCCCTGGAGGGGGACGGCGGTGCGCCGCTTCGTCGTGCGGGGGTGGCGCCCCGGGGGGCCGGGCCGTCAGGCCGGGGACTCGCTGCGGGTCGGCGGCGCGGCCCGCCGACCCGAGCGCCGGCCGGCGCCGCGCAGCCGCGCCCGCTCCACCAGCGTGTAGAGCACCGGCACCAGCACCAGCGTCAGCAGCGTCGAGGTGAAGAGCCCGCCGATCACGACGATCGCGAGCGGCTGCGAGATGAAGACGCCGCCGCCCGTGAGGCCCAGCGCCATCGGCACCAGCGCGAAGATCGTCGCCGCAGCCGTCATGAGGATGGGCCGCAGACGCTTGCGCGACCCCTCGGTGACGGCCTCCTCGAGGTCGCGCCCCTGCTCGCGGTACTGGTTGACCAGGTCGACGAGCACGATCGCGTTGGTCACGACGACGCCGATGAGCATGAGTACGCCGATGAGCGCCGGAACCCCCAGCGGGGTCCCCGTGAGCAGCAGGCCGAGCAGCGCACCCGTGGCCGCGAACGGCACGGACACCAGCAGGATCAGCGGCTGCAGCAGCGACCGGAACGTCGCGACCATGACGACGTACACGATGACGATCGCGATGAGCAGGGCCATCCCGAGGTCCGCGAACGCGTCCTCCTGGTCCGCGGCGACACCGCCGACCTCGAGGCTCGCGCCCGGGGGCACGTCGATGTCCTCGAGCGCCGCGCGCAGGCGCTGCGTCAGGGCCCCGAGGTCCTGGTCGGCGGGCGTGGCCGACACCGTCGCGGCGCGGGACCCGTCGATCCGCGTGGTCGACACGGGCACCTCGACCTGCTCGACGCTCGCGATCGCCGTCAGGGGGACGACACCCGTCGGCGTCGGCAGCACCAGGCTCTCGAGCTCGGCGACGCTCGACGGTGCCGGCAGCGTGACGATCGTGACGTCCACGGGCCCGGCGCCCAGGTCGACGCTGCCGACGGGCTGTGGGCTCATGAGGCCGGCGACGGTCCCGACCACGGCGGTCTCGGTGAGCCCGGCCGCCGCGGCGGCGTCCCGGTCCACGGTCACCCGCACGGTCGGCTGGTCGGCGGCGAGGTCGTTGACCACGTCGGTCGTGCCCTCGACGCCGGCGACCACGTCCCGCACCTGCGCGGCGAGGTCGGCCAGCTCGGCGCCGTCGTCGGCCTGCACGACGACGTCGACAGTCGAGGAGCCGAACGCGGCGTCGGCACCCGCCACGACCACGTCCCCGGTGACGTCCAGCCCGGCGACCGTCTCGCGCACGGCGTCGGCGACCGCGGTGGTGTCGCCGTCGGAGGCGAGCGTCAGCGCGAACGTCGCGCGCGGCGCACCGCCCCCGCTGAACGCCGCCTCGATGCCGCCCGACGACCCGACCGTGGTCTGCACGGTCTCGACGCCGTCGACGTCCATCAGCGCGTCCTCGACGTCCCGCGCGGCGGCGTCCTGCGCCTCGAGCGACGTCGCGGCCGGGAAGGTCTGCGTGACGGTCAGCGTGTCCTGACCGGCGTCACCGAGGAAGTTGGTCTCCAGGCGCGTCGCGAGCCCGACGGTGCCGGCGAACACGACCACCGCGGCCAGCACGGCGACCACGGGGTGCGCCACCGAGCTGCGCAGGGTCGCCAGGTAGCCGCGCTGCAGCCACGAGCGACGCTCCTTGTCCTCGGCGGTGGCGCGCACCTGCGCCGCGGTGGCCGGGTCGGTGGGGCCGGCCTTGACGAACCAGTAGGCGAGCACGGGGACGATCGTCAGCGACACCAGCAGCGAGGCGGCGAGCGCGATCGCGGTGGTGAACGCGAACGGCCGGAACAGCTCACCGACCATGCCGCCCACCAGCCCGATCGGCAGGAACACCGCGATGGTCGCGATCGTCGACGCGGTGATGGCGGCCGCGACCTCGCGCACGGCGGTGAGGATCGCGTCGCGCTTGTCCTCGCCGTAGGACAGGTGCCGCTTGATGTTCTCGATGACGACGATCGAGTCGTCGACGACCCGGCCGATCGCGATGGTCATGGCGGCCAGCGTGAGGATGTTGAGCGAGTACCCGGCCAGGCGCAGGCCGATGAACGTCACCAGGAGCGACAGCGGGATCGAGATCGCCGACACCAGGGTCGAGCGCAGCGAGGCGAGGAACAGCAGGATCACCAGCACCGCGAACACCAGCCCGAGACCGCCCTCGGTGGCCAGGCCCTCGATGGACTCCTCGATGAACGGGGCCTGGTCGAACACGACGGCCACGTCGACCTCGTCGCCGAGCTGCGCGCGCAGGTCCGCGACCGCGTCCTGGGCGCCGTGCGAGACCTCCACGGTGTTGCCCGCGGGGGTCTTGGTCAGGGAGACGGCCAGGGCGGGCTGGCCGTCCAGGCGCGAGAAGCCGGAGGCGGGCACGCCCGCCAGGGCGACGTCCGCGACGTCACCCAGGGCGACGGGACCGGTCGCCGCGCCGAGCAGCGGCAGCGCGCGCAGGTCGTCGACCGACGTGATCTCCGAGCCGGCCTGCACGGACAGGGTGAGGTCACCGTCGTCCACGGTGCCGGTGGGCAGCACGACCCCGTTGTCCTGCAGCACCGACTGCACGGCGACGGGCGACAGGCCCGCCGCGGTGAGCGCCGGCAGGTCGAGGGTGACGGTGACGGCCTGGTCGGCGATGCCCGTCACGGCCACGTCCCGCACGCCGTCGACCTGCTCGAGCCGCGGCACGACGAGGTCCTGCACGACGCGGGCCAGCGCGGCCTGCGGGTCCTCGCCGTCGCGCACGTCGTCGGGGGTGCCGGCGACCGCGAGCTGGACGACCGGGAAGTCGTCGATGGAGCCGGTGAACACGCTCGGGTCGACACCGTCCGGCAGGGACGAGCCGATGCGCGCGAGCGCGGCCTGCATCTCCTGGGCACGCGCGTCGACGTCGACGCCGTACGTCAGCTCGACGACGGTGGTGGACACCGACGTGGACGACGTCGACGTCACCGACTCGACGTCGGCGACGCCCGAGAGCGCCTGCTCGATCGGCTCGGTGATCTGCTGCTCGACGAGCTCGGGCGACGAGCCCGGGTCGACGGCCACGATGAAGGCGGTGGGGATCTGCAGCGACGGGATGAGCTCGGACTTCAGGGACCCGAGGCTGAACCAGCCGAACACCGCGATGGCGACGGTGAGCAGGGCGACGACGGAGCGGTTGGCCAGCGAGAGCCGGGCGAGGCGTGACACGGTTCCTCCGGGGGTCGCCGTGGTGGCGGCGGTGTCAGCGGGCGGGGCGCGGCGTACGCCTGAGCGTACGTCTGCGGGGCGGGGGTCACCCGCCAGGACAACGGCCGTCCCGTGCGTCGCGCTACCCGCCGGGCATGTGGCCCACGTCACACGGGTGCACCAGGGGAACCGGCCGCGGTGACAGCCGGAGTTAGGCTCGCCTCATGAGCACCGCCGGGTCGAGCGCCCCGTCCCTCGCCCCGTCACGGAAGCCCGCACCCGTGCTCGCGGAGGTCGTGCGCACCGCGCGGCTCACCCCGCACCTCGTGCGCGTCGTCCTCGGGGGCGCGGGGCTGGCGCCCTTCATGACCCCCGTCGAGGTGGACTCCTACGTCAAGCTCGGGTTCCTGCCGGCCGGGGCGCTCGACGCCTGCCCCCTGGGTGCCGACGGTCGCGTCGACGTGCCCGCCCTGCGCGCGACCCTCCCCGACGGCGTCGACGTGCGGCTGCGCGCCTACACCGTGCGCGCCTGGGACGACGCGGCCCGCGAGCTCACCGTCGACCTCGTGGTACACGGGGACGAGGGCGTGGCCGGGCCGTGGGCGCTGGGCGCGACCGCAGGCGACCGGGTGCTCGTCCACGGTCCCGGCGGCGCGTGGTCGCCGCGGGACGACGTGGACGCGCACCTGCTCGTCGGCGACGCGAGCGCGCTGCCGGCCGTCGCGGTCGCGCTCGAGCGGCTCGCGCCGGACGCGGTCGGCGCCGCGTTCGTCGAGGTCCACGGCCCTGCCGACGAGCTGGACCTGGCCGCGCCCGCCGGGGTGGCCGTGCACTGGCTGCACCACGGGGACGACGCCCCCGGCTCGACGCTCGCACCCGCCGTGCGCGCGTGGGCCTGGCCGGCCGGGCGCGTCGGGGCGTTCGTCCACGGCGAGGCCGGCGCGGTCAAGGAGCTGCGCGCCCACCTGCGGGTCGACCACCGCGTCGCGCGGGGCGACCTGTCGATCTCCGGCTACTGGCGCCTGGGCGCCGACGACGAGGGCTGGCGCGCCGGCAAGCGCGCCTGGACCCAGCAGATCGAGCAGGCGGAGGCGGCCGCCGGGCTGGACTGAGCCGGGTCGCGTCGGGTCTGGTCGGGTCTGGTCGGCACGCGGGACCATCGGATCCCGCCGGTCGGGAACGTCGAGACCGGGACTGCCCGCGCGTCATGCAGGGTGAGGGCGCCACCGGGGCGCCACGACGGACGGAGCGCTCCATGCCGAAGTACCTGCTGATCGTCGACTTCCAGGCCGGCGCCGACCCCACACCGATGGACCGGTGGGACCCGGCCGACGTCCAGGCCCACCTCGACCACTACGGGGCGCTCAACGACGAGCTGCGCCGCAGCGGCGAGCTCGCCGGGCTCGTCGTGCTCGACGGTCCCGACGTCGCGCACGTCGTGCGCTCCGACGGTCGCTCCGGCACCACGGTGACCGAGGGGCCGTTCACCGAGTTCTCCGAGTGGGTGGCGGGGTTCCAGGTCGTCGACGTCGCGTCGCTGGACCGTGCGCTGGAGATCGCAGCACGCGTCTCGGCCGTGCCGGGCCGCGGCGGCGTCCCGACCGGCCAGCCCGTGCAGGTGCGGCGCGTGCTCGACGACGGGCCGTCGGACGCCGCGTCGATGGCGACGTGGCTGCGGGACACCGCGGGCGGCGACCGCGGGGGCGAGCGGCCGAACGGGTGAGCCCACCCGAACCGGTCACGGCGGGCGCGCCCGCGCGCTAGCGTGCTGCTGCCCGTGACGACGAAGGGGGTCGGGTGCTGCGCTTCCTGCCGGTGATCGCTGAGGTCGCCCTGCTGGTCTTCTGCCTCATCGACGCGATCCAGTCCGACCCCGACCGCGTCCGGAACCTGTCGAAGGGCTGGTGGATCGTCCTCATCGTGGTGCTGCCGATCGCCGGTGGCGTCGCGTGGCTCGTCGCCGGCCGCCCGCAGACGCCGCGCACCCACGTCCCGTGGCGGTCCACCGAGACCGCCGGGTTCCCCGAGTACGAGCGGCCCCGGCGGTACGGCGACGACGCCACGGCCGAGGAACGCCGCCGCGCCGAGGAGCGCCGGTCCGACGAGCTCCACGAGCAGATGCTGCGCGACTGGGAGGCGCAGATCCGTGCGCGCGAGCAGGCGGTCGAGCGCGACCGCCCGGACGCCTGAGCGCAGCGGTGCCCCCGCCGGGGTTCGAACCCGGACTGGACCGGGTTTAAGCCGGTTGCCTCTGCCGGTTGGGCTACGGGGGCGCGCCCGTCATCCTGCCAGGACGGCGGGCTGGATCGCCCTCTCGCGCCCGGGGTGGGGCGACGACCCCGCCCCGGGCGTGAGAGGGCGATCCGGCTCCGCACGTGCGACGGCCCCGCACCCCTGGAACGGGTGCGGGGCCGTCGGCCCGGCAGGTCAGGCCTTGTGCGCCTCGTCCTTCGCGGCCGGGGAGTCCTTCTCGGCCTTGTACGGCGGGAGCGCCGGCGCGGCGGTGGCGCCGTCCGTCGGCGCCGTGTCCTGCGAGGTCTGCTCGACCTTGGGCTTGGGCGGCACGGAGGCGGCGCGGAACTCGGCGCGCGGGTCGTGCAGCGAGCCGAGCGCGACGACCTCGCGGCGCAGCAGCACCGAGCCCGTCCACCCGGCGGCGATGCGCAGCTTGCGGTTGAAGGTCGGCATGGCGAAGACGTGGTACGTGCGGTGCAGCACCCAGGCGAGGAACCCGCGGACCTTGATGCGCCCGAACATCTGCGCCACGCCCTTGTACATCCCGAGCGACGCGACCGCGCCGACGTTGCGGTGCTTGTAGAAGGTCGGCTCCGCCGAGCGCAGGACGAGCGCGAGGTTGTCCCCGATGTGGTTGCCCTCGCGCAGCGCGTGCTGGGCGTTGGGCGGGCAGAAGGCTCCCGGGTTGTACAGGTCCGGCACCGCGGCACAGTCGCCCGCGGCCCAGGCGTCGGCCACGACCGTGCCGTCCTCCGCGGTGACCTGCAGGTACGCGTTGCAGATCACGCGGCCCATCTTGTCCAGCGGCAGGTCCGAGTCCTGCAGCACGGGATTGGCCTTGACCCCGGCGGTCCACACGACGGTCTCGGCGTCGAACTCCGTGCCGTCGGACAGCACGATGTGGCCGTCGACGCACGAGTTGAGGAACGTCGACAGGTAGATCTCGATGTCCCGCTTGCGCAGCTGCTCGAGGGTGTACCCGCCGAGCTCCTCGCTGACCTCGGGCAGGATCCGGCGGCTGCCCTCGACGAGGACGAACCGCATCTCCTCGGGCTCGATCTGCTTGTACTTGCGCACGGCGTACCGCGCCATGTCCTCGACCTCGCCGAGCGCCTCGACGCCCGCGAACCCGCCGCCGACGAACACGAAGGTCAGCATCTTGCGGCGCAGCTCGGGGTCCCACGTCGAGGCCGCCACGTCGATGCGGCCCAGCACGTGGTTGCGCACGGCGATGGCCTCCTCGACGTTCTTGAAGCCGATGCCCTGCTCCGCCAGGCCGGGGATCGGCAGCGTGCGGGCCACCGAGCCCAGGCCGACGACGAGGTGGTCGTACGTCACCCAGTACGCCTCCCCCTCGATCGGCGTGATCTGCACGCGACGCTGCGCGTGCTCGATCTGCGTCACGTGGCCCTGCAGCACGTCGACGCCCTTGAGGGCGCGCCGGTGGGGCGCGACGACGTTGCGCGGGTCGATCGAGCCGGCCGCCGCCTCGGGCAGGAACGGCGCGTACGTCATGTACGGGCGCGGGTCGACCACGACGATCGCCGCGTCGCGCTTGCCGAGCCGGCGGCGCAGCCGCCGTGCCGAGTACAGGCCCACCGTGCCACCGCCCAGGACGACGACGCGCGGCACCTTGCGGGGCTTGCCGGCCGGGGCCGGCATGAGCTCACCCGACGGGCGGGCGGCGTCGACGGTGGCGGAGGACGACTGAGGCATACCTCATACGGTAGACGCGCTGCCGCGTCGCAGCCCTGTCGTGGGCGGTGACGCCGCGCACACCACGGGCCCCGACCGTGTGAGATCGACGACTCAGACGTCGTCCGGCGCGGCGACGTCGTCGGCGGGGGCCCGCTCACCGAGCACCCGCTCGACGCGCACGCCCGTGATGCGGCGCCGGTCGACCTCCCGCACCCGCAGGCGCGTCCGCGCCGTCGTGCCGCCCGTCGCGGCCTCGTCGAGGTCGACCACGTCGCCCGGCTCGGCGATGCGGCCCAGCCGCGCCAGCACGTAGCCCGCGACGGTCTCGTAGGGCCCGTCCGGCAGCACGACGCCCGTCCGCTCGGTGAAGTCCTCGAGCGTGAGCCCGGCGTCGACGTCGGCGTCGCCGGCGAGGCGGGTGGGGACCGGGTCGTACTCGTCGACGATGTCGCCGACCAGCTCCTCGAGCAGGTCCTCGAGCGTCACGATGCCGTCCGTGCCGCCGTACTCGTCGACCACGACCGCGATGTGCGCGCCCGTGCGGCGCATGGTCGACAGCGTCGGCAGGACCGCGTTGGTGCCGGGCAGCTGCACGACGGGTCGCACGACGTCGCCGACCGTCGTGGCGGAGACCTCGACGATCGCCTCGACGACGCCTGCACGCCCGTGCGTGTCGGGGTCGGCGTCCGCCTCCCGCACCGCTCGTGCGACGGGGGCGAGGAGGTCGCGCACGTGCACGAACCCCACGATGTCGTCGAAGTCCTCCCCCGTCACCGGGTACCGGGAGTACGGCAGCGTGCCGACGAGCTGCGCAGCGCTCGCGATGGGCTCGTCCGCCGCGAGGAACGTGACGTCGGCCCGCGGGCGCATGACCTCGACGAGCGAGCGGTCGCCGGCGTCGAACACGTCGCCGATGAGCCGGCGCTCGTCCTCGGGGAGGTCCGGGTGCGTCCGCACGAGGTCCCGCAGCTCCTCGTCGCTCATCTGGTCGCTCGTCGCGCCGGGGTCGAACCCGAGGAGCCGCACGACCCCGTTGGTGGAGCGGGACAGCAGCCACACGACGGGCGTCATGAGGGCCGCGAACCTGTCGAGCGGCGGACCGACCCACAGCGACACCCGGGCCGCCTGCTGCATGGCGATGCGCTTGGGGACGAGCTCGCCGAGCACCAGGGACAGGTAGGCGATGACGAGGGTGAGCACGACGAGGGCCACCCCGTCGGCCGTGCCCGGCGCCATGCCCAGCGACACGAACACGGGTGCGAGCGAGGAGGCCAGCGTCGAGGCACCGAAGGCCGCGGAGAAGAACCCGGCGACCGTCACGCCGATCTGCACGGCGGCGAGGAAGCGGTTGGGGTTGCGCGCGACGGCGGCGACGCGCGCACCGCGCGCTCCCTGCTTCTCGATCTGCCCGAGCTGCGACTCGCGCAGCGAGACCAGGGCGAGCTCGGTGCCCGCGAACACGCCACCGACGAGCACGAAGATCAGGACGAGGCCGATGTCGGCCCAGATGTCGACGGTCACAGGACCTTCCAGGGTCGACGCGGGAACACGACCACCCTAGGCGCGGACGCGTGCTCGCCGCTCACCGAGCGCTTCCCGCGTCGGGCGTCAGGGCACGGCCGGCTCGGGCTCGGGCACCGCTGACCCGTCCGTGGCCGGGGGTGCGTCGCTCGGTGGCACCGCCTCGGCCGACGGGGTCGCGCCGGGGGTGGACGCCCCGGCCGGGGCCGGCAGCGTCGCCTCGGGCCCGGTGCGCCACGGGACGACGGCGGCGGCCGCGGCGAAGGGCCACGACGGCGCGAGCACCTCGCCGCGCACGTCCTCGTCCGTGACGTCGAGCGGTGCGCCGCTGTCCGCCCAGGCCCAGCCCGGCACGCTGTGCAGGGGGAACACGTTCCACCGGGTCTCGCCGTTCGGCCCCGGTACCCCGACGTGGAACAGCGGGTCACCGGCCCCGTCGGGCCAGTACTCCTGCTGGCGCCAGCGGTCACCGCCGTACGGCTCGGTGGTCACCGGCCGGCCCGCCTGGTCGAACACCTGCGCGCCCTCGACCGGCCGGCCGTCCGCGTCGTAGACGAAGAGGTTGAACGCGCGCTCGCCCGCCACGACCACCCCGTCCTCGACCGGCCGGTCACCCCACCCCTGCGCCCGCGCGACGTCGTCGCGGTGCGCCTGGGGCAGCGTCAGGAGCAGGATCGCGGCCGCGAGCGCGAGCACCCCGCTGGCGAACCGCAGGACCCTCCCCCAGCGCGGGCCCGTGCGCCACTCGCCCCTGCCCCACTGCGCGCTCGCGACCACCGCGAGCAGCAGCAGCACCCAGCCACCCGAGCTCGAGGGCAGCCAGAACGCGCCCTGCTCCGCGCCGACCATCTGCAGCAGCAGGTGCGCCAGGGCCCAGCCGCGCAGCACCCACCACGCCGGTCGCAGCGCGACGAGCAGGTCCTCGACGCCCGGGAACCAGCGGGTCGCGCGCAGCCGCGCGAGCGTGGTGCCCTCGATGTCCCGCACCGACCCGACGAGCTGCCGCAGCGCCCGGTCGACCGCGCCCCCCGTGCGCTGACCACCGGAGCCGGGCGCCAGCCCGGCGGCCGCGCGCAGCTCGGCGGCGTAGTCCGCGGGCGCCCCGAACTCGTCGGCCAGCGTCCCGCGGTGCGCGCGACGGTCGTCCGCGAGCGCGTCGGCGAGGTTCGCCTCGAGCCCGTCGGTCAGGTCGTCCACGTGCTCGGGCCCCAGGTCCGCGAGCGCGGCCCGCACCTGCGCGGCGTACGTCCGGACGTCCTGCGCGATCGCGTCGTCGACGATGCTCATGCCCCACCCTCCGTCCCGAGCAGGCGTGCCATGGTGCCCGCGAACTCGTCCCAGTCCTTGCGCTGCGCGCCGAGCATCGCCCGGCCCTGCGCGTTGATCCCGTAGTACTTGCGGTGCGGTCCCTCGTCGCTGGGCACCACGTACGACGTCAGCGCGCCGGAGGAGTAGAGCCGGCGCAGCGTCCCGTACACCGACGCGTCGCCGACCTCCTCGATGCCGGCGGCCCGCAGGCGTCGCACGACGTCGTAGCCGTAGCCGTCCTCGTCGGCGACGACGGCGAGCACGGCCAGGTCCAGCACCCCCTTGAGCAGCTGCGTGGTGTCCATGCGGCCTCCCGCTCGTCGTGGCCCGTGCCGCCGCGCCGGTCCCGTGCAGGGCCGGTGCGGCGGTGCGTGGCGCGGACGCCCCTCCAGGGCCCGCACGTCGCACAGTACTGCGCAGTCCGCACTACTGTCCACGACACGCCACAGCGGAGCGCCGGCCGCTCCGCGCGTGTCCGGGTGAGCCGGGAGCTCAGCGCTCGGCGATGCTCCAGGCGATGCCGTCGAGGATGTCGTGCTCCGAGGTCACCACGTGGGTGAGCGCGCCGCCGGCCGCCACCACCTCGGTGCGCACACGGCGCACGACGTCCCGCCACACGAGGGCGCCCGCGCCGATCACGTCCACGCGACCGGGGTGCAGGTACGGCAGCGCCGCGCGCTCCTCGCGCGTGCGGACCAGCAGGTCCTCGCACGCCGCGAGCACGTCGTCCACGCCGAGCACGGCGCCGTCGATGCGCGTCCGGTCGTAGTGGTCCAGGCCGAGCGCGTGCGCCGTGATGGTGGTCACCGACCCGGCGAGACCGACCAGCGTGACCGCCCGCCCCATCGGGACGACGTCCGCGGCGGCGTCGAGCGCGGCGTGCACGTCCGCGTCGGCCGCCGCGATCTGGGCGGCGCTCGGCGGGTCGCCGTGCAGGTGCCGCTCCGTCAGCCGCACGGAGCCGACGTCCATCGAGACCGCGGCCTCGGGGGCGGCCGTGCCGAGCACCAGCTCGGTCGAGCCGCCGCCGAGGTCCACGACCAGGAACGGCCCGTCGAACCGGCTCGCCAGCACACCCGTCGCCCCCCGGAACGACAGCCGCGCCTCCTCGTCGCCGGCCACGACCTCGGGGTCGACCCCGAGCGCCGCCCGCACCCCCGCCACGAACTCGTCGCGGTTGCGCGCGTCGCGCGTCGCCGACGTGGCGACGAAGCGCACGTCCTCGACGCCGAGCCGCTCGCACACCTCGTGGTAGCGGCGCGCCGCGTCGAGCGTGCGCGCGAGCGCCTCGGGAGCCAGCAGGCCCGTGCGGTCGACGCCCTGCCCGAGGCGCACCACCTCGTTGCTCCGCTCCAGGTCGACGAGGGTGCCCGCCGCCGGGTCGACGTCCGCGACGAGCAGACGGATGGAGTTGGTCCCGCAGTCGATGGCTGCCACGCGTGTCACCGGCACATCGTGCCATCGCCGACCGACACCGCCGGCCGTCGGCTCACCGGCGGCGTCCGCCCTCAGCAGGTGCAGCGGTCCGGCCGCCACCGGTCGGCCACCATCGTCAACGCCTCGTCCCCGACGGGGTTGACGCCCGGCCCCGCCGCGAGCGCGTGCGCGACCAGGACGTGCAGGCACTTGACCCGCTGCGGCATGCCCCCGGCGGAGATGCCGGCGATCTCCGGGACGTGGCCCAGCGCCTCGCGGTCCGCGAGGTACGCCGCGTGGGCGCGGCGGTGACCCTCGGCGAGGTCGTCGTCCTCACCGAGCCGGGCCGTCAGCTCCTTCATCACGCCCGTCGCCTCGACCGCGCTGACGGCCGCCACCGCCTGGGGCGACGTCAGGTAGTACGTCGTCGGGAACGGCGTGCCGTCGTCGAGCCGCGGCGCGGTCCGCACCACGAGCGGACGACCGCACACGCAGCGCGCGGCGACGCCCACGACGCCGCGCGGCGGTCGCCCGAGCTGCTCGGTGAGCACCTCGACGTCGCGCTCGCTGACGGCGTCCGTGACGGCGCGCGCCGCCGGGAGGTCGGGCAGCGCCGACGGGCCGGGCACGTCGCGGTGCGCGGTGGGGTCAGGGCGTGCGGGCACGTCGGTCCGTTCGGTCGGTCGGGCGGGGCGTCCATTGTCGCCCATCCGAGCCGTCAGCCGGCGGGCTCGGCTCCCGGTCCGGGCGTCGCGGGCGGATCGTCGGCCGCGCCGTCGGCGGGCTCGTCCGGGCCGTCCCCGGCGACGTCCAGGTCGCCGGCCACCTGGACGGACTCCCACACGGTCGCGTACCACGGGCGCGTCGCGCCGTCGGACCCGCCCGCGGCCGGTGGGTCGTCGGAGGGTGCCGTCTGCGGCACCACCTCGGGGTCGACGACGCGGAAGGCCGTCTCCCCCGGCATGACGAACGACAGCCGCTCGCGGGCCTGGGCGACGACGTACGCCTCGTCGTCCCAGCGCCGCAGGTCGGCCTCGAGGTCGGCGTTCTCCGCGAGCGCGGCGTCGCGGGCGGCGCGCAGCTGCTCGACCTCGGCCCGCGTCTCCAGGTACGAGCCCAGCGTCGGGTACACCAGGACGAACGCCACCAGCACCACGAGCGTGAACACCATCGCGCGGACCGTGAACATGCGGGGCACCGGTAGCCGCGCGGTGGTCGCGCGCGGCGTCCCGCGCGGCGGCGTGCTCGCGCGAACGGCGCCGGGGCGCGCTCCGGTCCGTCCCCCACCCGGCCGCGACGCACCCACCTTGGGCACCGCACCCGAGCGAGGTGCGGCGCCGCGCACGCCGCGGGGCGCGGTCGTCGGGCCCGTCGACGTGGCCGCGGGTGCGCGCCCGGCGCGCGGCACGGCGCCCGACGGCGTCTCGTCGCGCCCCGGACGCCGCCCGGACCCGGGCGCGGGGGGACGACGGGGGGACGACATGGCGTCGATTGTGCCCCGCCCCCGCCGGATCGGCAGGACCTGGGCGTGCGCGCCGTGTCGGATGCTGCGTGGTCCCGTGTCCCGGACCCGGGCGGACCCGCCGGCGCGCGGTGGCCGCGCGCACGACGACGCCCGGCCCACCGTGACGGTGGACCGGGCGTCGTCGATCAGGACGAGATCAGGACGAGATCAGCCCTGGAAGCGCGGGAAGGCGCTCGCCGCGGCGTAGATGCCGGCGTCGTCGAGCTCCTCCTCGATGCGCAGGAGCTGGTTGTACTTGTTGATGCGCTCGCCACGGGCGGGCGCACCGGTCTTGATCTGGCCGGCGTTCGTCGCGACCGACAGGTCGGCGATCGTCGTGTCCTCGGTCTCGCCGGAGCGGTGCGAGGTCATCGTCGTGAAGCCCGAGCGCTGCGCGAGGGCGACGGCGTCCAGCGTCTCGGTGAGCGTGCCGATCTGGTTGAGCTTGACCAGCAGCGAGTTGGCCGACCGCTGGGCGATGCCCTTGGCGAGGCGCTCCGGGTTGGTGACGAACAGGTCGTCGCCGACGATCTGCACCTTGTCGCCGACCTTGGTCATGAGCTCGGCCCACGACTCCCACTCGTCCTCGGACAGCGGGTCCTCGATGGATACCAGCGGGTAGTCCGCGACGAGCGCCTCGTAGAACGCGATCATCTCGGCCGGGGTCTTCGCGGCGCCCTCGAACTGGTAGGCGCCGTCCTTGAAGAACTCGGTGGCCGCGACGTCGAGCGCGAGCGCGACGTCCTTGCCGGGCACGAAGCCGGCCTTCTCGATCGCGACGAGGATGAGGTCGAGCGCGGCGCGGTTGCTCTCGAGGTTCGGCGCGAAGCCGCCCTCGTCGCCCAGGCCGGTGCTCAGGCCCTTGCTCTTCAGCACGGACTTCAGCGAGTGGTAGACCTCGGTGCCGGTCCGCAGCGCCTCACGGAACGTCGTGGCACCGATGGGCGCGACCATGAACTCCTGGATGTCGACGTTGGAGTCGGCGTGCGACCCACCGTTGAGGATGTTCATCATCGGGACGGGCAGGACGTGCGCGTTGGGGCCGCCGACGTAGCGGAACAGCGGCAGGTCGGCCGAGTCGGCCGCAGCCTTGGCGACCGCGAGCGAGACGCCGAGGATCGCGTTGGCGCCGAGCTTGCCCTTGTTGGGCGTGCCGTCGAGCTCGATGAGCGCGGCGTCGACCAGGCGCTGCTCGCTGGCCTCGAAGCCGACGAGCTCGGGGGCGATGTCGTCGATCACGGCGTTGACGGCACCCTGGACGCCCTTGCCGCCGTAGCGGGGGTCGTCGCTGTCGCGGCGCTCGACGGCCTCGAAGGCGCCGGTCGACGCGCCCGAGGGGACGGCCGCGCGGGCGATGGTGCCGTCGTCGAGGGCGACCTCGACCTCGACAGTGGGGTTGCCGCGCGAGTCCAGGATCTCGCGGGCGCCGACGGCCTCGATGCTGGCCATGGTGCTCCTTCGACAGACGGGTGGGTGTGCTCACCCAGCCTAGTGCCGCTGGTCAGCCGGGACGTCGGGACCTTCGGCAGGTGGACGCCGTCGCCGTGACCAGCAGCGACGCGCGCGACCGCGACGAGCGGCCGTGACGTGCGAGCATGCGACGTGCCCAGCGAGCCGCCGGCCCCGGCGCCCGACGCCTGCACCGGCGCGCCGTCGGGGGCTCCCCCACCGTCGCTCGTCGCGCGGCTGCGCGCGGCCGGCTGCGTCTTCGCGGAGGACGAGGCGGCCCTGCTCGTCGCGGCGGCGGCCGAGGTGCTGGGCGGTGCGGGTGGCGACGCGCCGGCGGCCGAGGACCTGGTCGAGCGGCTCGTCGGGCGCCGCGTCGCCGGTGAGCCGCTGGAGACCGTGCTGGGCTGGGTCGCGTTCGCGGGCCTGCGGCTGCGCGTCGGGCCGGGCGTCTTCGTCCCCCGCCGCCGGACCGAGCTGCTCGCGCGGACGGCCGTGCGGCTCGCGCGCGCCGCCGGCCCGGCCCCGGTCGTCGTCGAGGCCTGCTGCGGCGTCGCGCCCGTCGCGACGCTCGTCGTGCAGGACGTCCCGGACGCCGACGTGCACGCCGCCGACCTGGATCCGGGTGCCGTCGCCTGGGCGTCGCGCAACCTCGCCGGCCGCGGCCACGTCTGGTGCGGCGACCTGCTCGACGCGCTGCCGGGCCGGCTCCGGGGACGCGTCGACGTGCTCGTCGCCAACGCGCCCTACGTCCCGCACGACGCGATCGCCACCATGCCCCCGGAGGCCCGCGACCACGAGCCGCACCTGACGCTCGACGGCGGCCCGGACGGCGTCGACGTGCAGCGCCGGCTGCTCGCGGACGCACCGGCGTGGGTGCGCCCGGGCGGCCACGTGCTGATCGAGACGAGCCGACGCCAGGCGGCCCGGACGTGCGCGGCGGCGCCGGCGGGCTGGGCGGTCCACGTGCTGCGGGACGACGAGGTCGACGCCACCGTCGTGGTCGCCCGACGGCCGCCGACCCCGGTCCCGCCGCCCGGCTGACGCGCCGCCGGGCTGACCCGTCGCCGGGCTGACCCGGCGCCAGGTCCAGCACGCCGCGAGACCGGGCTCAGGTCGATCACCGGGGAGGGTGAGCGACCCGAGCCCGGTCTCGCGGACGGGCGGTCTCAGCAACCGGGACGCACGGTCAGCCGACCGTGCACGCGGCTCCGTTCAGGGCGAACGCGGTCGGGCGCGGGTTGCTGCCGGTGTGCGACCCGTTGAACCCGATGTCCACGGTGCCGCCCGCCGCGAGCGAGCCGTTCCACGCCGCGTGCGTCGCCGTGACCGCGGGCCCGGCCTGCGACCACGTCGCCGACCAGCCCTGCGTGACCTGCTGCCCGCCCGGGAACGCGAACGTCAGGGTCCACCCGTTCAGCGACGCCGGCCCGGTGTTGGTGACGCGCACACCGGCGGTGAACCCGGTGTTCCAGTCGCTCGTCGTGTACGTCACCCGGCAGGAGGCACCGGCGGTCGGCGTCGGGGTCGGCGTGACCGTCGGGGTCGGCGTGACCGTCGGCGTCGGGGTGACCGTCGGTGTCGGGGTGACCGTCGGTGTCGGCGTCGGCGTCGGGGTGACCGTCGGTGTCGGCGTCGGCGTCACGCCGATGCGCGACGGGTCGACGATCCCCCAGTACGCGGGCTTGACCTGCAGCGCGCCGTCGAAGAGCAGCGGCGCCGCGCCGGAGCGCAGCCACGTGCGCGAGTCCTCCAGGCCCCAGACCGTGATCGACTCGAACGACGACGCGTGCCGCTCGAGCATCGCGAACATGTCGCGGTAGTAGTACCCCTGCTCGAGCAGCCGGTCCGCGGGCGGCTCGGTCCACTGCTCGCCGGCGTGGCGGTAGGCCGAGACGTCGAGCTCGGTGACGGCCTGGCGCACGTCGAGCGCCTCGAAGGCCGTGATCGTGTCCTCGATCATCGAGATCGAGCGGCCGACCTCGACGTGCAGCTGGTGGCCGACGCCGTCGACCGGCACACCCTGCGCGAGCAGGTCGGTGACGAGCCGCAGGTAGGGCGCCCGCTTGTTCGGGTACTCGGAGTTGTAGTCGTTGATGAACAGCTGCACCTCGGGGCCGAACGCCGCACGGGCGTAGCGGAAGGCGTCCGCGATGTACGACGGGCCGAGGACCCGGTGCCACTCGCTGCGGCGCAGGCCGTCGGGCTCGTTCTCGTCGATGACCTCGTTGACCACGTCGAACGCGAAGATCGGGTTGCCGGGCGTGCCGTACTCGCCGTAGGTCTCGCGGTAGTGGTCGGCGACGGCCTCGATGTGGGTGCGCAGCCGCGCGCGCAGCAGCGCCTGGTCGGCGGCCGACGTGGTGAGCGCGGCCCCGTCGCGCTGGAAGAACCAGGCGGGCGTCTGCTGGTGCCACAGGAGCGTGTGGCCGTAGACGCGCATGTCGTGCGCGATCGCCCAGTCGACGAGGCCGTCGGCCGCACCGAACGTGAACGTGCCCTCGGAGGGCTGGATCGACTCCGGCTTCATCTGGTTGCCGGGGGTGATCTGCTCGGCGTGGTGCGCCAGCAGGTCCCCGCGGCCACCCAGCACGTCCTGGGGCTCGACGGCGATGCCGAACGGCACGGACACGGCGTCGGAGACGGGCGTCACGGACAGGTCGGGGACGTACTGCACGCCCGTGACGAGGACGTCGTCGATCATGAGGGGCACGGGCGAGGACACGGACTCGACGTAGAACGACGAGGTGTCGAACGGCCCGGGCGTGTAGATCCCCGTGACCTGCCGCCACTGCTGCGTGACGCCCTCGATCGTCGTGATCGTCTCGTACGTCGGCTCGCCGGCGACGTCGCGCTGCGCGGAGAGCCGCAGGTCGGCGGTGCCGGCGCCGTCGGGCAGCCGCACCCACAGGGAGATCGTGTACGTCGTCCCGGGCTCGAACAGGTCGGTCGCCGGGACGAGCGCCCCGTCCCAGGGGTCGACCCGGTCCGTCACGAGCAGGCTGCGCGTCCCGCGCGCCCCGGAGGCGGTGGTGCTCACGCTCGCGACGCCACGCGCCTCCCAGCCGTCGAGCCCGGACTCGAAGTCCGCCGCGTGCACGACCGTCGGGGTCGCCGCGCGGGCGGTGCCCGCCCAGGGCACCGCGAGCGCGGTGGCGACGAGCGCGACGGCCAGGGCCGCGCCGACGACGCCCCTGCGGGAGGGGGAGGTGCTGACGGTGCCGGAGGGCATGGCGAGGTCTCCTTCGCGCGCGGGAGGGCCGCCGCACGACGGCCCGTCGCGAACCTACGGCGGGCCGTCGTGCCCGTCATCGGGCGAATCGTTTCGGTTCAGCCCACCGTGAGCGGGGCGACGATCAGCTCGACCTGGTCCTTCGCGTCGCCGAAGAGCATCGCCGTGTTCTCCCGGAAGAACAGCGGGTTCTGCACGCCCGCGTACCCCGTGGCCATGGACCGCTTGAACACGACGACCTGGCGGGCCTTCCACACCTCGAGCACTGGCATGCCGGCGATCGGGGACGACGGGTCGTCCAGCGCGGACGGGTTGACGGTGTCGTTGGCGCCGATGACCAGGACGACGTCCGTCTCGGCGAAGTCGTCGTTGATCTCGTCCATCTCGAAGACGATGTCGTACGGCACCTTCGCCTCGGCGAGCAGCACGTTCATGTGGCCGGGGAGACGGCCGGCGACCGGGTGCACGGCGAAGCGCACGTCGACGCCCTGCCCGCGGAGCTTGGACACCAGGTCGGCCACCGGGTACTGCGCCTTCGCGACGGCCATGCCGTAGCCGGGGGCGATGACCACGCGCCGGGCCTCGCGCAGCATGTCGGCGACCTCGACGGCGCTGACCTCGCGGTGCTCGCCGTAGTCCTGGTCGCCGGCGGCGACCGTGCCCCCCTCGGCCCCGAACCCGCCGAGGATCACCGAGACGAACGACCGGTTCATCGCCTTGCACATGATGTAGGACAGGATCGCGCCGGAGGAGCCGACGAGGGCGCCGACGATGATGAGCAGGTCGTTGCTCAGCATGAACCCGGCCGCGGCCGCCGCCCACCCGGAGTACGAGTTGAGCATCGAGACGACGACCGGCATGTCGCCGCCGCCGATCGACGCGACGAGGTGCCAGCCCAGCGCGAGGGCGACGACGGTCATGATCGCGAGCGGGAGCAGCGCGTGGTCGGCGAGGAACCACCCCATGAGCGCGATCGAGGCGACGAGCGCCCCGAGGTTGAGCCAGTTGCGCCCCGGCAGCATGAGCGGGGCGCTCTTGATCCGCGCCGACAGCTTGAGGAAGGCGACGACGGACCCGGTGAACGTCACCGCGCCGATGAGCACGCCGAGGAACACCTCGACCAGGTGCACCGCGTCCGGCTCCTCGGTGAGGAACGAGTTGAAGCCGACGAGCACGGCCGCGGCTCCCACGAACGAGTGCAGGATCGCGATCATCTCCGGCATCTGCGTCATCTCGACGCTGCGCGCGCGCCAGATGCCGATGCCGGCACCGAGCGCCAGCGACATCGCGATGAGGAGCAGGGTGACCATCACGTGCCGCTCGGAGAGGTCGACCGCGAGCGCGACCGTGGCCAGCAGCGCGAGCGCCATCCCCGCCATGCCGTAGAGGTTGCCGCGCCGCGCCGTCTCCTGCTTGCTCAGCCCCGCCAGGGAGAGCACGAACAGGATCGCCGCGACCAGGTAGACGGCCTGGGCCAGGGACGTGAGCGTGCCTGCCATGTCAGGCCTCCTTGCGGAACATGTGGATCATGCGGAACGCGACGAGGAACCCGCCGAAGATGTTGACGGCCGCGACCGTGGCCGCGACGAACGCCAGGGAGCTGACCACCCAGCTGGCGTTGCCGATCTGCAGCAGCGCGCCGACCAGGATGATCCCGCTGATGGCGTTGGTGGTCGCCATGAGCGGGGTGTGCAGCGAGTGGCTGACGTTGGAGATGACGTAGTACCCGACGACCACGGCGAGCGCGAAGACGGTCGCGTGCAGGAGGAACGACGCGGGCGCGGCCGTGAGCGCGAGGACCGTCAGGACGGTGCCGAGCCCGGCCAGGACGCGGGTGCGTCGGGTCCGTCGCGCGGCGGCGGCGGTCGCCGCGGCGTTCCGGGCCGCCAGCTCCTCGGGCGTCTCGGCGGGGGGCGTCTCGACGGGGGCGGCCGCGGACACCGCGACGGGCGGCGGAGGCCACGTGACGTCGCCACCGGTGGTCACGGTCATCCCGCGCTGGACCGGGTCGTCGAGGTCGAGCACGACCTGCCCGTCCTTGCCGGGCGTGAGCAGGGCGAGCAGGTGCACGACGTTGGTGCCGAACAGCTGCGAGGTGTGCTGCGGCATGCGGCTCGGCAGGTCGGTGTAGCCGAGGACGACCACGCCGTTGTCGGACACGACGCGCTCGCCGGGGACCGTGAGCTCGCAGTTGCCGCCGCCGGACGCCGCGAGGTCGACGATCACCGACCCGGGGGTCATCGCCTCGACCATGTCCTTGGTGATGGTCCGGGGAGCCCGCCCGCGCACGAGCGCGGTGGTGACGACGACGTTGGCCCAGGCGGTCTGCTCGGCGTACATCCGTGCCGTGAGCTGCTCCTGCTCGGCGGTGAGCTCGCGCGCGTACCCGTCGGTCGAGACCTCCTGGCCGGCGCCCTCGGCCTGGACGAACGTGGCACCCATGGACTCGATCTGCTCGCCGGCCTCCGGACGCACGTCGAAGGCGCGCACCTGGGCACCGAGGCTGCTGGCCGTGCCGAGGGCGGCCAGCCCGGCCACGCCGGCGCCGATGACGAACACGTTGGCGGGCGGGGTCTTGCCGGCGGCGGTCACCTGGCCGGTGAACATGCCGCCGAACTCCTCGGCCGCCTCGATGACGGCGCGGTAGCCCGCGACGTTCGAGAGCGTCGACAGCACGTCGAGCGCCTGCGCACGGGAGATGCGCGGGACCGCGTCGAGCGCGAGGGCCGTGATCCCGAGGGCCGCCAGCCGCGCGGCCAGGTCGGGGTCCGCGAACGGCGCCATGGTGGCGACGAGCGTCGCGCCCGCGCGCATCGCGTCCACGTCGGGCGGCAGGTGGACCGCGGTCACGACGTCGCACGCCAGGACCTCGGGGCGCTCGACGACCTGGGCGCCGGCCGCGGCGTACGCGTCGTCGGCGAACGTGGCCGCGGCGCCGGCCCCGTGCTCGACGAGGACCTCGTACCCGAGGTCGCGGAGCCGGGCGACGGTCCGGGGCGTGGCGGCGACGAGCCGCTCGCCCGGGCGCTGCTCGCGCGGGACGCCGATCCTCATGCGTGCTCTCCTTCGACGGAACGGTGAGCGGGACGTCGGTCCTGCTCGCACGGACATCCTGGACCGACCCGGTCGCAGCGGGGTCGGACCTTCGGCCCGGACAGCACGTTCCCCGCGTCCAGACCGCACCCCGACCGCCCCGGGAGCCCGGTTCGTCTCACGACCCGAGACACGCGGGGCCCCGGTGCCGGCCGCCCCGGGTCAGGACTCCGAGCGCCGCGCCGCCGCCTCCCACGTGGCGGTGGCCCGCCGCAGGGCGGCCTCGGCGTCGACGCCCGCCGCGTGGGCCGCGGCGACGAGCGCGAGCACCGCCTCACCGATCCCTTCGGGCGTGTCGGTGCCGGTGCCGGTGCCCGGGACACCCGCCACGGGCAGCGGCGCGGACGGCAGCAGGCCCGCACGGTCGGCCTTCGCGACCAGCTTCTGGGCGCGCGCGAGCGCACCCATCGACGTCGGCACCCCGTCGAGCGCGGACGTGCGGGCCGGCTTCTCGGCACGCTTCAGCTGCTCCCACCGCTCGTGCACGTCCCCCGCGTCGGGTTCGGGCCCGACCTCGTCGGCGAACACGTGGGGGTGACGGCGCACCAGCTTGGCCACCAGGCCGTCCGCGACGTCCGCCACGTCGAACGGGTCGTCGCCGTCCTCGGCGGCGACTCGCGCGTGGAACAGCACCTGCAGCAGGACGTCCCCGAGCTCCTCGCGGATCCCCGCGCGGTCGGCCGCCTCGACCGCCTCGACCAGCTCGTGCGCCTCCTCCACCGCGTACGGCAGGAGGGAGTCGTGGGTCTGGCGCGCGTCCCACGGGCAGCCCCCGGGTGAGCGCAGCCGGTCCATCACGGCCACGGCCCGCGCGAGCGCGGCCGCCTGGCGGGCGACGTCCGCGCCGGCGCCGTCGGCCACGCTGGTCAGGGCGTCGGGGAGGGCTCGGGCGTCGCGTCGTCCGCCGCGGCGCGGCCACCCTCGGGCACCACCCAGGACGGGGCGGCCGGAGGTGCGACGACGAGGTCGTCGGTGAACTCGCCGTACCGCGGGTTGACCTCGATGTCGGCGGCCGCGACCCGCTCCTGGTACGCCTCGGCGGCGCCCTGCGCGTCGGGCAGGTCCTGCAGGGCGCTCGCCGCGAGCGAGTACCGGGCCACGGCGATCGCCCCGGGCCCGAACTCCAGGGCGGCCCCGCGCTCCTCGCCGACGGCCTGCACGGCCACCTGGCGCAGCAGCGCCATCGCCTGCTCGTCGTTGACGCCCACGCCCTCGTCCGCGGCCACCTGCGCGGCGAAGGGCTCGGTGATGAGGACCCCGAGGACGTCCTGCGGGCCGGCACCGTTGAAGATCGGCGTGAGCTGCTCGTACGCCGTCGCCAGCTCGGCCGTCGTGATCGTGCGGCCGTCGACGACCGCCGCGGCGCCCGGCTGACCCGCGCAGCCCGCGAGCACGCCTCCGACCACGACCGCAGCCGCCACCACCCGCACGCGTCCTCGCGTCCGTCGCACCGCCACCAGGGCCTCCCGCTCACGTTCCGTAGGGGTCGGCCGCCATCGTAGGCCCTGACGGTGCGCACCCGGCCCGCAGCACCGGACCGCGAGTGCGCGGTCACCCGTATCAGCGCACGCCGTGGACGCCTCCTCCTCCGTGACGGGCACGGGGACCCGCCCCGCGCCGGACGCACCGGGGGGACGCATGGAACGCGGATCAGCACGACTGCTGGACGACTGGAAGAACGGGGGCTTCGTCCTCGAGGAGCGCCTCATCGAGCGGCTCCTGAAGTCGACGGGGTCCCTCGTCATCGACAGCTGGTACATCAAGGGTCAGCCCCGACCCGACTGGCTGCACACGTCGTTCGACGTCGACGGCGTCGAGCAGTGCGGCACCGTCGTGAAGGACATCGCGGCCACGCTCGGCGGCCTGGGTCTGGGCCGCGCGGGCGGCATCCGGGTGTTCCCCAAGGGGATCCCGGCCGACGTCTTCACGATCGAGCTGCAGGTGGGCGCGCCGTGAGCCCCGCCGGCACCGCAGGACGCGTCGTCGGTCCCACGGGCGGGCACGGCATCCTCCAGGTCCACCCGACCCGACGCTGCAACCTGCGGTGCCGGCACTGCTACTCGAGCTCCGGGCCGGACGTCGCGCAGTCCGTGCCCGTCGACGTCGTCCGGCAGGTGGTGGACGACGCCGCGGGCCTGGGCTGCACGGTCCTGGGCGTCTCGGGCGGCGAGCCGCTGCTGTACCCGGGGCTCGGCACGGTCCTGCGGTCCGCCCGAGGCGCGGGCATGACCACCACCGTGACGACGAACGGCATGCTCCTGACACCCCGGCGGGTCGACGAGCTCGCCGGGCAGGTGGACGTGCTCGCCATCTCGCTCGACGGCTCGCCCGAGAGCCACGCCGCGATGCGCGGCGACCCCCGGGCGTTCAGCCGCATGGCGGGCCGGCTGTCCTACCTCGCCGCGTCCGGCACGACGTTCGGGTTCGTCTTCACCCTCACGCAGCGCAACGTGCACGAGCTGGACTGGGTCGTGCGGTTCGCCCGCGAGGTCGGGGCCGGGCTGGTCCAGGTGCACCCCCTGGAGGCCGAGGGGTACGCGGTGGACAACCTCGCGGACGACGTCCCCGACGTCGTCGAGCTGGCGTTCGCCGCGGTCGAGGTGCTCCGCACGGCCGACGGGGGCGGGCCCTACCTGCAGATCGACGTCGCGAGCCGGCACGACCTGCTCGCCGACCCCGCGCGCTTCCTCGCCCTCGAGCACGCCCCCGACGCGCCGCTGGGCACCTGGCTGACGCCCCTGGTGCTCGAGGCCGACGGCACGGTCGTCCCCCTCACCTACGGCTTCCCGCGGCCCTTCGCGCTCGGCTCGGTGCACGACGCCCCGCTCCGCACGCTCGCGGCGCGCTGGGACCCCGACCCGCTGCTGTCCGTCGCCCGGCGCACGCACGCACGCCTCGCCGGGCCGCAGGGCCCAGCGCTGACGAACTGGTACACCGAGGTCCTGGCGACCGCGCGCGCACGCCGGCTCTCGCTCACCGTCGCGTGAGCGCGCCGCGCCGTGTCAGCGCGTCCCCGCCGCCGCGGCCGCGGACACGTCGCCGCGCACGACCGCGTCGATGAACTGCCGCGCCCACGTCATCACCTCGCGCCCGTGCAGTGGCTTGCCGCCGATGCGCGCGGTCGTCGGGAACGGCACGAGGACCGTGCGCACCGCGGGCTTGTGCACCGAGCCCGGGTACAGCCGCTTGAGCCGCAGCTGCGCCGACTCCGCCAGCTCGACGGGGGCGAACCGCACGAACCGTCCCTGCGCCGTGACGTCGGCGAGCCCTGCCGCCCGCACGTGCAGCCGGAACTGCGCGACCTCGAACAGGTTGTCCACGGCCTCCGGCACCGGGCCGTAGCGGTCGACCAGCTCGGCACGGACCTCCGCCAGCATCGCGTCGTCGGTGGCCGCGGCGATCTTGCGGTACGCCTCGAGGCGCAGCCGCTCGTGCGCGATGTAGTCGTGGGGCACGTGCGCGTCGACGGGCAGCTCGATCGTGACGTCCGGCAGCTCCTCGGACGTCTCACCGCGGAACGACGCGACGGCCTCGCCCACCATGCGCACGTACAGGTCGAACCCGACCCCCTCGATGTGGCCCGACTGCTCACCGCCGAGCAGGTTGCCCGCGCCACGGATCTCGAGGTCCTTCATCGCCACGGCCATGCCGGCACCGAGGTCGGTGTGCGCCGCGATGGTCTGCAGCCGGTCGTGCGCCGTGTCGCTGAGCGGGACCTCCGGCGGGTACAGGAAGTAGGCGTACGCCCGCTCACGCCCCCGCCCGACGCGCCCGCGCAGCTGGTGCAGCTGCGACAGGCCGAGCCGGTCGGCGCGCTCGAGGATCAGGGTGTTGGCGTTGGAGATGTCCAGGCCCGTCTCGACGATCGTCGTGCAGACCAGGACGTCGAACTTCTTCTCCCAGAAGTCGACGATGACCTGCTCGAGCCGGTGCTCGCCCATCTTGCCGTGGGCGACCGCGATGCGGGCCTCGGGGACGAGCTCGCTGAGGCGTGCGGCGGTGCGCTCGATCGACTCGACCTTGTTGTGGACGAAGAAGACCTGCCCCTCGCGCAGCAGCTCGCGGCGGATCGCTGCCGAGATCTGCTTCTCCTCGTACGGGCCGACGAACGTCAGGACGGGGTGGCGCTCCTCCGGCGGGGTCGCGAGCGTCGACATCTCGCGGATGCCGGTCACGGCCATCTCCAGCGTGCGCGGGATGGGCGTGGCGCTCATCGCGAGCACGTCGACGTTGGTGCGCAGCGCCTTGAGCGTCTCCTTGTGCTCGACACCGAAGCGCTGCTCCTCGTCGATGATGACCAGGCCGAGGTCCTTGAACCGGACGCTGCCCGTGATGAGGCGGTGCGTGCCGATGACGACGTCGACCGACCCGTCCGCGAGGCCCTCGATCACCTCGGTCGACTCCTTGGCCGACTGGAAGCGCGAGAGCGCCCGCACCGTCACGGGGTACGGCGCGTAGCGCTCGGTGAACGTGTCGAGGTGCTGCTGGACCAGCAGCGTCGTCGGCACCAGGACCGCGACCTGCTTGCCGTCCTGGACCGCCTTGAACGCCGCGCGCACCGCGATCTCGGTCTTGCCGTACCCGACGTCGCCGCAGACGAGCCGGTCCATGGGGACCGTCTTCTCCATGTCCTGCTTGACCTCGTCGATCGTCGCCAGCTGGTCGGGGGTCTCCACGTACGCGAACGCGTCCTCGAGCTCGCGCTGCCACGGGGTGTCCGGCCCGAACGCGTGCCCGGGCGTCGCCATGCGCGCCGAGTACAGGCGGATGAGCTCGGCCGCGATCTCCTTGACGGCCTTGCGGGCCCGGCCCTTGGTCTTCTGCCAGTCCGAGCCGCCCATGCGGTTGAGCGTGGGCGCCTCGCCGCCGACGTACTTGGTGACCTGGTCCAGCTGGTCGGTGGGGACGTACAGCCGGTCGCCCGGCTGCCCGCGCTTGCTCGAGGCGTACTCCACGACCAGGTACTCGCGCGTGGCGGCGGCCGCACCCGAGCCGATGGTGCGCTGCACCAGCTCCACGAACCGCCCGACACCGTGCTGCTCGTGGACCACGAAGTCCCCGGGGCGCAGCTGCAGCGGGTCGACGACGTTGCGCCGCCGGCTCGGCATGCGGCGCATGTCCCGCGTGCTCGAGCCCGCACGACCCGTCAGGTCGGCCTCGCTGAACACCGCGAGGTGCAGGGCCTCGTGGACGAACCCCGGGCCCAGCGGCGCGGGCGTCACCAGCACGACGCCGCCCTCCGGCTCGTCGTCGACGGTCGCGACCAGCCGCGCGGGGACGTCGGCGGCGCGCAGCTGCTCGACCATCCGCTGCGCGGGGCCGTGCCCCTCGGTCGCCAGCACGAGCCGCCAGCCCTGCTGCTGGAGGCGGTGGACGTCCTCGACGGCCCGGGCCACCTCACCGCGGTAGCGCTCGACCTCGCGTGCCGCGAGGACCAGCGTGCGCACGCCCGACTCCGCGGCGGGGCCCGCGTCCGCGGCCGTCTCGTCGCCCGTCACCGCGTCGGTGTCGAGCGTGAACCCCGACAGCGTCCACCAGCCCAGCGCCCGCACCGCGGCCAGCGCCCGGACCTCGGCGAACGACGCGAACGACGCCGCCGACAGGTCCAGCGGCACGGCGGCGCCCGCGGCGGCCGACGTCCACGCGGCCTCGAGGAACTCCTGGGTGGTCGCGACCAGGTCGTGCGCACGGCGGCGCACACGCTCGGGGTCGACGACGACGAGCAGCGACTCCTCCGGCACGAGGTCCAGCACGGGGACCATGCGCTCGACCAGCGCGGGCGCGAGCGACTCCATGCCCTCGACGGCGATGCCCTCGGCCAGGCGGTCGAGCATGTCGAGCGCGCCCGGCAGCTGGTCGCGCAGCGTCGCCGCACGTGCCCGCACCTCGTCGGTCAGCAGGATCTCGCGGCACGGCGGCGCCCACAGCCCGTGGTCCGCGACCTCGAGGCTGCGCTGGTCCGCCACGGAGAACCAGCGGATCTCCTCGACGTCCTCACCCCACAGCTCGACGCGCAGCGGGTGGTCCTCCGTGGGCGGGAAGACGTCGAGGATCCCGCCGCGCACCGCGAACTCGCCGCGTCGCTCGACCATGTCGACCCGCGTGTACGCCGCGTCGACCAGCCGCTGCGCGACGTCGGCGAGGTCGACCCGGTCGCCCGTGCGCACCTCGACCGGGACGAGCTCCCCGAGCCCCTCGACGACGGGCTGCAGCAGCGCGCGGACCGGCATCACCAGGACGCGCACGGGCCCGGACGGTCCCGGCACGGGGTCGGGGTGGGCCAGCCGGCGGAAGACGGCCAGCCGGCGGGCGACCGTGTCGGAGCGGGGGCTGAGCCGCTCGTGCGGCAGCGTCTCCCAGCTGGGGAGCACCGCGACGTCGTCGTCGGGCAGGTAGCAGCGCAGCGCGGCGGCCAGCTCGTCGGCGTCCCGCCCCGTCGCCGTGACGACCACGAGCGGGCGGCCGCGGCGGCCCGGGGCCGGGGTCCCGGCCGTCGCGACCGCGCCCGCGAGCGCGGCCAGCAGCGGCGGTCGCACGCCCGCAGGGCCGACGACGTCGAGCTCGCCGCGGGCGCGCACGGACGCGACCGCCTCGGCAGCGGCCGGGTCGGCGAGGAGGGCGGGCAGGAGGCCGGTGAGGTCCATGGGGGTCCCAGACGATCGAGGGCACGACGACGGGCCCGGACCGGGGATCACCACGGGCGCGGGCCGCCGACCAGGGTACGCCTGCGGTGCGACACGGCACGGGCTGCGGGACCCGGACACGGACGGGTGACGCGCGGCGACCGCCGGCGGCCGCGAGCGGGCGGGCGGGTGACCGCGACCGGGCAAGCGGGTGATGTCCGGTCTGGGAGGGTTTGGACCTTCCCGTCACCAGCGACCGGTATGTGAGGATGACCACGACGGGCGGCCGGTGCCCGGCTCACGGGCCGACGGCCGGGGGCGGGCTTGGGGCGAGGAGCAGGACGTGGAGCTGACCGACCAGCTACGGGCGATCCGCAAGAACTGGTGGATCGTCGTGCTGACACTGCTGACGACGGTGGGGGCCGCGGTCCTCGTGACGCAGCGCGCGACGCCCGAGTACGAGAGCTCGCTGACGTTCTTCGTCGCCGCGTCGAGCGACACCGGGACCGCGCTGCAGGCCGACGAGTTCGCCCAGCGCCGCGTCGCCGCCTACGCGGGCGTCCTGACCAGCGGCCGTCTCGCCGAGCGCATCGTCGCCGGCCGCACCCTCGGCCTGACGCCGCAGGAGGTGTCGGCACGGATCACGGCGACCCCGCAGCCCGACGCGATCCTGCTCAGCGCGGTCGTCCGCGACACGCGTCCCGAGCGGGCACGCGCGATCGGCGCCGCGATCGCCGAGGAGCTCGGGCCGCTGGTCCAGGAGCTCGAGCGGACCGAGGCGGCGAGCCGCGCGACCGTCTCGCTCACGGTGATCTCCGGACCGTCGTTCCCCCTGTCCCCGGTCTCGCCGCGGCCGACCCTCAACGTGGGCGTCGGCGTCCTCGCGGGGCTGGCGCTCGGCGTCTCCCTGGCCATCGCGCGGCAGATGCTCGACCGCACGGTGCGCACGCCGGAGCACGTCCGGGCCAGCACGTCCCTGCCGACCCTGTCGACCATCACCTCGCAGCACCGCCGGCGGCGCTCGCGTGCCGACGGCCTGGTCGCCGGTGCCGACCCTGGCTCGCCGCGCGCCGAGGCGTACCGCCGGCTGCGGACCAACCTCACGTTCAGCGCCGCGACCCACAAGATGCAGGTCATCGTCGTGACCTCGCCGCTCGCCGGCGAGGGCAAGACCACGACCAGCTGCAACCTGGCGATCGCGCTCGCCGAGAGCGGACGGCGGGTGCTCCTGGTCGAGGCGGACCTGCGGCGGCCCCGCGTCTCGCAGACGCTCGGGCTGGAGAGCGCCGTCGGCCTCACCAACATCCTGGCCGGTCAGGTCGACGAGTCGGAGGTCATCCAGCAGTGGGGGCCCAGCGGGCTGTCGGTGCTCGCGTCCGGCACCCTGCCCCCCAACCCGTCGGAGCTGCTGGGCAGCGCCCGGATGCGCGCGTTCGTGCAGCGGATGCGGCAGCGGTTCGACGTCGTCGTCCTCGACACCCCGCCGACCCTGCCCGTCACCGACGCCTCGATCGCCGCCGTGCACGCCGACAGCGTCGTGCTCGTCGTGCGCTACGGCCACACGACGCGCGACCAGGCGCGCCTCGCGGTCGAGTCGCTGCGGGTCGTGGACGCGCCCATCGCCGGGGTCATCATCAACGGCGCGCCGCTGCGCTCGGCGGGCGTGGCGTACTCCCAGCAGGGCGGCCCGCAGGGTCGCGGCCCCGTCCCGGCCCCGTCCGCGGACCGCGCGGAGCGCAACGACGCCGCCACGCCCGGCGTCCCGGCGGCGCCCTCGGTCACGACACGCGCCACCTGGGTCCCCGACCAGGCCGCGCCCGCGACGGGCACCACCGACACGGACGGCGAGCCTGCCGTCGACCACGCGGGGCGACGGGACCCCGCCGCCCAGGACCGCTGACCCGTGGCACTGCTCGGAGCCTGGCTCCTGGCGTGCACCGCGTTCGCGTGGCTCACGCGCCGGCGCCCCCTCGAGGCGACCCTCACCGCACTGGTCGTGTGGGTCGCGGTCCCCGCTGCCGCGGGTGCCCTGGTCACGGGCCACAGCACGGGACTGCTCGGGGTGCACCCCGCGTCGTGGCTGGTCCTGGCGGTCGTCGCCGTCCGGCTGCTGCACGCACCGCGTGACCTGGTCCGTGTCGTCGCGCGCCGCGTCCACCTCGTGATCGCGCTCGGGCTCGTCGTCGCGGTCGCCGGGTTCACCACGCAGCAGCACGGCACCGGCGGTCTGGCGCTGCTGGTCGACATGGTCGTCGTGCCCGCCCTGGTGTTCGTGCTGCTGCTCGCCGCGACCGACGACGACCCGCGTGCCGTGGCGCGCGTCCGCACCGTCGTGCTGGGGTTGGCCGCGGTGTCCGCCGCCTTCGCGCTCGTGCAGTGGGCAGCGGGGCGGACGCTGCTGTACGAGGCGCAGTACGCCACGCGGTACTGGTTCCGCGAGGACTTCGACCGGTGGATGGGGACCCTGGACCACCCGCTGACCCTGTCGATGCTGCTGTGCGTGGCGATGCCGCTGCTCGTCGGGCTGCGGCGTGCCAGCGTCCAGTTCGCTCTGGTCGCGCTGTTCTGCGCCGGAGCGGTCGTGACCCAGTCGCGCACCGGTGTCGTCGTCGTCGCCCTGCTCGCCGTGTGGGTGGTCCTGCGCTCCCAGGCACCCGCGCACGTCCGGCTGCTGTCGCTGTGCGCGCTCGGCGGAGGTGCTGCGGCACTGCTCGGCAGCGGGATCGTGGCCGGCGTCGCGGCCAGGTTCGCCGACGACCAGGGGTCGGCGGGTGCCCGCACGGACGCGTTCCGGTTCGTCGCCGAGACGTGGCACGAGTACGCGGTGCTGGGCCACGGACTGACGGCCAGCTACGAGTTCGCGAGCCTGGGCGGCCTGCGGACCAGCCTGGAGAACTCGTTCCTCATGTACGCCGTCGACATCGGCGCGGTCTTCGCGCTCGTGTACTTCGGCGCCCAGGCAGCGCTGGTCGCGGAGGCGTGGGTGCGACGTGCCGCCCTGCCGGGCGCGCGCGTGTCGGCGCTCGTCGCGTTCCTGCTGCCCATGACGTTCAACGCCCTGGCGGCACGCTCGGCCGCGGCGGTGCTGCTGTGGACGGCCCTGGCGCTGGGGGTCGCCAGGTACGCACCCCCGCCGCCCGACGACGGCCCGGACGACGTCGCGTCAGCCCGTCGCGACCCCGTCGACCGCGCCGAGGCGCTGCAGCGCGTCGGCTGAGTAGGTGGCGGCGATCTGGGGGTCGTTGCCGTCACCGGTGACGTTCGCGTTGCGCAGCCCGCTCGCCTGGGACCCCGGCACCACCGGGAAGTGACGGGGCTGGCGGGTGAGCTGCCGGACGCGGACTCCCGACTCGACGGCGACCGCGTGCAGCCACACGTCGTCCGCGTGCGGCGCGCACTCGCGGAACCGCGTGCCCGCACCGCGCAGCACCTCGATCATCCGCGGCGGGTAGGCCACCCCCGAGACTCCGGTCGCGAAGTTGTCGAACCGCGCCTCGGTCGACAGCGACGGGCGCCAGGTCCGGTACGGCGCGAGCGTGCCGTCGCCGCGGGTCCGCACCCGGTAGGCCCGGTAGCAGTGCACGACCTCGGGATCCCGCCGGGCCGCGGACTCCAGGCCGGCGAGCCACCCGCGCGGGTAGAGCACGTCGTCGTCGGCGGTGACGACCACGTCCTGCGCGCCGAGGTCCGGGTCCGACAGCAGGGGGAAGTACTTGGTGTGGGGCCCGTCGTTGCGCGCCATCCGGATCTCGAGCCCGCGCGCGAGGAGCCGCTGCAGCCCGGGCGTGGGGGCGTCGAGCAGCCGCTGGTCGTCGAGCCACAGCACGAGCCGGCGGGGGCGGCGACGCCCCTGCGCAATCGACTCGACCGTCAGGTGGACGGTCTCGAACCGCGCCCCGTAGGTGGTCAGGCTCACGACCACCGGCGCGTCGCCCGTGACGGCACGGTCCGACGTCTGGTTGAGCCGGTGCAGCCGGCGCGCCCGGACCGGCGCGAGGCGCGGGTTCAGCTCGAGCTCGAGCCTGGCGAGCGCGCGGGGCAGGACGGGGTCGCCGCTGCGCAGACGTCGGAGGTTCATCGCGGCCCTGTCCTCGGTGTGGTCGGCGTGGTCGGTCTCGTCGCTGTGGTCGGTGCGGCGGTCGGTGGCGGACCAGGACGCCGGACCCGGCCGCCCGAGCCTGCCACCTCGGGGGACGCGCCCGCCACGCCTGCTCGTGACGTGGGCACCGGGGCGACGGACCTGCCGCCGCCCCGGTGCCCACGCACGGTCAGGACCCGAAGCGGATGCCCGCGTCGCGCCCCTCGGCGAGGTAGCCCGAGCCGTCCGCCCACATGTTGGTCGTCAGCGGGTTGTCGAACGTGATCCCGTCGTTGGCGATGCGGATCTGGTACCGCGACCCCCGGCCGTGGTCGAACTGGTTGCGGCCGAACATGTTGCCGCTGAAGGTGCCGAACCGCATGGCACCGAACTTCGACGTCGAGAAGTACGCGGACGCGTAGCCGCCGTCGAGCCAGTTGCCTGTGACGTTGACCCGCGACACGGCCGCCGCGTTCGGCGTCACCATGAGCGCGGACCCCCGGTTGCGGGCGTCGTAGTTCTGGTCACCGGCCTTGGTCGACATGAACGACTCGAGGTTGTTGCCGGTGATCCGGATGTCGGTCCCGCCCTGGATCTGGATGCAGTCGTTGTGGGTGGGGCCGTTGCTGTGGTTCGGGTCGGAGTGGAAGTAGCTCATGTCGTGGCACCAGCTGTTCTCGATCACCACGTTGACCGGACCACCGTTGTTGCGGACGTTGTGGATCTGGAACCCGTCCACCACGTGGTACGTGTTGACCCGTCGGGCGGTGTAGTCGTGGCCGAAGATGCCGTTGAGCCACACGGACGGCTGCTTGGGGACCAGCGTGACGTCCTCGACCAGGAGGTTGCTGCACGCCGAGTGGTTGCAGTTCACCAGGCCGATGTTGGTCGTCCCGGGCCCGGAACCCCGGACGACCGAGCGGCGGATCGTCACGTTCGGCGCGCGGACGGTGATGAAGCCGTGGACGTCCATGTTCTCGATGACGGTGCCCGCCTGGGTCACGACGATGTCGCCGTCGTGCCGCGTGAGGTTCACGCCGGCCGGGACGCCCGTGGTGCTCGCACCCGGCTTGCCGCCCGCCGGCGGCGCGACCGGCGTGCCGGCCCCCGCGGTGGGGCTGGGCGACGCGCTCGGCGCCGGCGGCTGGGGGGCGGCGGTCGGGGTCGGCGCCGGCGGCTCGGGCACCGGGGCGGGCGCCGGGGCGGGGGCGTGCACGGCGTAGCCCAGCACGCTCACCGTCACGTCGACCGACGCGAGCGTCGAGCCGAGCGTGAGCTGGTTGCCGTTGGGCCCGCCGAGCTCGACGTACGCGACGTTCTCGGTGATGCGCCCCGGGTACGGGTTGCTGACCGAGGCCGCCGTGCACTGCGGCACCACCGCCGCCGTCGGGCAGGCCCACACCCCGGTGCTCCCGGCGGTCGCCGTCGCCTTGACGATGACCACCGCCGACGACGTCCCCGCGGGGACGCTCGGCAGGGTGACGGTCCGGTTCGCGCCCGGCGCGAGCCGCGTCGGCACCGCGCCGGACGCGGCGACGAGCTGGCCGCCGACGTCCGTCATCCCCCGCTCGACGTACCACCCCTGGAGGTCGACGTTCAGACGCAGGCTGCCTGCGTTGTTGTAGAGCTGCACCCGCCCGGCGGCGTCCACGGGGACGACCACGGAGTTCGAGTGGTTCAGCGCGGGCACGGGGTTGATGACGGAGGTGCGGGCGCACGCCGCCGACGCCTGGTCAGCGGGGCACACCGCGACGTACGACCTGTCGGTCGCGGACGAGTAGCCCACGTCGAGCACCGCAGCCGTCGCGCCCTCGGGCACGTCGGGGAGCTGGAGGACGGTCGTCGCCCGCGCCCCGAGCAGGTTCCAGGACAGCACCCGACGCTGCGGGGTGGGCAGGTACACCTCTCCGCCCTCGATGCTCGCGGGGCGGACGAAGGCGGTCAGGTCGAGGAAGACCGAGACCTCGCTGCCGGAGTTGCGCAGGGTGATCGACCCGTTGGCGACCGGTGCCACCACCTGGCGTGCCGTGGGGTAGCCCGGCACGACGGGGACAGCGGAGGCGACGGAGCACGACGCACCGGGCGCGCACGCGGTCAGCGTGGAGGGTCCGGCGGCGTCGACCGCCGTGAGGTTGAGGACGACCGACAGCGTGCCGCTGGGCAGCCCCGGGACCGCGATCGTGCGCGTCGTGCCGGGGGCCATGACGGTACGGCCGAGCAGACGCACCGGGTCGGTCGTGGTGAGCACCGACCCCGACCCGAGCGCGGACGGCGTCTCGACGGACGTCTGCGACGACGGCACGACCGCCGACTTGACGGCGAGGGCCGTGGGACGGGCCGAGGGCACCGCTCCGGGGCTCGCCGAGGCGGTGCTGAGGCCGAGGACGACGGCGACGACCGCGGTCCCGACCCCCCAGCGCTGCCTCGCCCCGGAGCGTCTCGCCCGCGGCCCTGCCAACGTGTGTCTCCCCTGCCGACGCATCACTGTCGCCCTTCCTCGCGTGTCGCCGCCGGTCGGACCGGCGGCCGAAGTGCGGGTCCCGGGTCACGGTCACCGCACGCGCAGTCCCACCCGACTGGTGTCACTGCGGCACCACGACCGGCGCTCTTGGCACCCCGTGGCGCGCCCACAGTAGGCCACACGGGCGACACCTCCCATGCTCGCAAGCGCATATTCATCCGGGACGTAGGACCTGGCACGGCATCCGGGTGACACCTGAAAGGGGACCCTACCTGGGCGGTCGCAGACCGGGCGATCTCCGGTACTCCGTATAAGTCCACCCGCACGCACCCGACGTGAGACCGATCCCACGGGCGAGGACCCGCGCTCCTCGGGCCTCGTGGCGCCGGTCGCGCAGGACCACCCCGAGGAGCAGCCGTGCCGCGCCGCCGGCGATCCGCAGGAGACCTCGACCCAGCAACCCGAACCGGACGACCACGGCGTCCGGGACGCTGCCGGCGAGCTCGAGCGACGTGCGGCTCCACGAGTTCCCGGACCGCAGCGCCTTCTGCAGCACCCACCGACGCGTGAGCCGCGAACGCGGCACGACGTCGACCACGGGCGCCTCGGCGCACCACACGATCCGCTCCCCCGCGGCGGTCAGCGCGCGGGTGAACAGGGTGTCCGACCCGCCGGTCAGCCCGTACCGGGCGTCGAACCGCAGGGCGAGCCGCCGCACCACCGCCATGTCGAGCAGCAGGTTGTTGGTGGCCGCCGCCTCGACGACCGTGCCGGTCGACGGGCGTCGTCGCTCGAAGAACCCGCCGTCGCGGATCCACGGATCGGGCTCGATCTCGTACTCCGAGACGACCGGTCCCACGACCGCGGCGCACCCTTCGCGCTCGTGCACGGCCAGCAGCGACGCGAGCCACGCGGGCGAGGGGCGCTCGTCGTCGTCGATGAAGACCAGCACGTCGGCCGTGGACGTCTCCAGCGCGCGGTTGCGCGCCGCCGCGATGCCCGGCACCGGCTCGTGGACGTACCGCACCCGGGCGTCGCCGACGCCCTCCACCAGCGGCCGCGCTCCCCCGTCGGGGTCGTTGTCGACCACGAGCACCTCAGCGCCCTCCGCCGGGAGCTGGTCACGCAGCAGGGGCAGCACGCTCGTCAGGTCGGCCGGCCGCCGGTAGGTCAGCACCGCGACGGTGACCGTCCGGGTGGCGGTCGCCGGGCGGGTCACCGGGCTCGGGTCGGTCGTCGTCACGTCGGGGCCTCCGTCGTCGGGAACTCGGTCGTGGTGCACGCGCTCACCGCGCGCCGGTGGCAAGTCGTCCCAGCCGCGCCAGGGCCTGGGTCGTGCTCGTCCGGTGGACCGCGAGCAGCACGCCCGCTGCGACGGCGACGTAGCAGGCGGCGCCCACGAGGAGCACGAGCAGCGGACCGTCGAGGACGCGCGTGACCAGGACGTACGCTGCTGCCCCCCACAGCGCGGCGTGCACGGGCGGGAGGATCGCGCGGAGCTGCTGCGCCCCGCTGACACCGGTGAGATGACGCTGCACGAGCAGCAGGACGGGGGTCAGCGCGAAGCCCGCCAGCGTGTAGCCCAGCGCCACCCCGAGGATCCCCCAGCGCAGCCCCACGACGATCCCGCCGACCTGGAGCACGGTCGCGAGCAGCTCGTACCGGACCAGCAGCTTCACCCGCCCCGTGGCCTTCATCAGGGGACCCGAGATGTACATGACGGTCTCGCGCGCCCCGGCGACGGCCAGCACCGTCAGCAGCGACGCGGACGGGAGCCACGACGCACCGAGCACGACCTCGACGAGCTCGTGGGCGCCGGCCGCGGCGAGCCCCATGAGCGGCACGGCCACGAACGCCAGGAGCTGCGTCGTCCGCAGCAGGTGGTCCGCGAGCAGGTCACGGCGGTCCGCGACCCGGGAGAGCACGGGGAACATCACGCGCGACACGGTCTGGCCGATGAGCTGGACCGGGATGACCAGCACCCGGTAGGCCATGCCGTAGTAGGACAGCGCCGACAGGCCGAGGACCCGGCCCACCAGGATGTTGTCGATGTTGCGCGAGAAGTACGCGATGCCGTTGGTCGCCATGACCCGGGCACCGAACGGCAGGAGCTCGCGCAGCTCGCCCAGCCGCAGGTTGGGGGCAGGGCCGCGCTCGGCGCGCAGCAGCACGACGGCCGCGACCAGGTCCGTCGCGACGACCATCGCGACCACGGCGGCGGGCCCCGCGCCGGCCAGCGCGGCCGCGACGCCCGCGGCGGCGCCGGCACACGCGCCCGCGACGTCGGCGAGCGCGATGGACCGGAACGTCAGCGCCCGCTGCTGCATGGCGCGCGGCACGATCGCGAGCGCCTTGAGCCACAGGGCGGCACCGAGCAGCTGGAGCACCGGCGCGAGCCGGTCGTCGTGGAAGAAGTCGGCCACCGCCGGCGCGACGAGCCAGGTGACCACGCCGAGGAGCACCGCCGAGGCCAGGTTGGCGGTCGCGACGACCCCGGGTGCCCAGCGGCTGAGCTCGGGGCGCTGCACGAGAGCGGCGGCCAGGCCCTGGTCCAGCAGGAGCATCGTGAACGTCACGTAGATCATGGCGGCGCCCACGACGCCGTAGGTCTCGGGCCCGAGCAGCCGTGCCAGCACGATGCTCGAGCCGAAGAGGAAGACCTGCTTGCCGACGACCGCCAGGGTGTTCCAGCGCACCGCCGCCGACGCGGTCCCCGGGGCGGGCCGCGTCGTTGCCGTCACGCGCGCCTCCCGGCGACGCCGTCCACGGCCTCGACCATCCGACGACGGTAGTGCTCGGGCGCGTGGCGCTCGCGGGCCACGGCCGCGTCCGCCAGGGCATCCTGCCGCCGCTGCTCCCACTCCTTGCGGACCCGACGGACCGCGTCGGCCAGCGCTGCGGGGTCGCCGGGCGGGACCTGCTGCGCGGACACGTACCCGTCCGCAGCCTCCAGGAGCCCGCTCGTCGCGCTCACGACGAGCGGCCGCGCGGCGAGCACCGCCTCGACCGCGGTGTTCCCGAAGGGCTCGTCGACCACCGACGGCACGAGCACCACGTCGGCCTCGGCCAGGAACGGCCACACGGACGGGTGGAACCCGCGGAACCGCACGGCGTCACCGACGCCGAGCTCACGGGCCCGGTCGCGCAGCCCCTGCTCGAACCACTCGTAGCCGGGGAACACCGCGCCGACCAGGTCGAGCTCGACGTCGTCCCCGGCGTCGCGCAGGGCGGCGACGGCCTCGACCGCGACGTCCACCCCCTTGCGCGCGGACAGGCGCCCGACGTAGACGAGCCGCAGGGAGCCGTCCACCTCGGCCCGCGCGGGCGCGGGGTCCGCAGGCCCGGGGACGCCGTTGTGCACGACGGACACGCGCGCGGCGACGCGACGGGCGGACCGTCGCAGCACCTCGACGCTGTAGCGGCTGTTCGCGACGACGCCGGTCGCGAGCAGCAGCGGCGCCGCGAGCAGCCGCTGCACCACGGCGGGCTGGCTGCCCTCCGCCTCGTGCACGTGCCACAGCACGGGCAGGCGTCGCAGCCGCGCGAGCAGCGCCCACAGCGGCACGGTTACGGTGCTGACGTACACGACGTCGGGACGCACCCGACGCAGCAGCGACCAGCCCTGCACCGCTCCGACGAGGACGTCGGCGACGAGCCGGGGCAGGCCGGACGGCCGCAGCGCGCTCTTGCGCAGCACGACCGTCCGCGTGCGGACGACCTGCGCACCGGCGGCCGCGAGGTCGTCCAGCAGCGGGCCGTCGACGGGCACGGTGACGACGACCCGACGGCCGGCCGCGCGCAGCCCGAGGACGGTCTCGAGCATCACGCGGTCGGAGCCGTAGAGCTCGGCGCCCGGGTGTGCGACCAGGACGACCGCCGCACGGCCGTCCTGGCCCCCCTCGCTCCCGGGCGGGCGACTGCCTGCCGTCACGGGGTCCTCGCCACGAGGTCGTCCAGGGTGACGACGAACGGCGCGGTGGTCACCGAACCCGACAGGTAGGTCACGAAGCCGATCGCCCCGGGCGCCTGCAGCGCCGGCGCCGCGTCGGTCACCGTGGCCTGCCAGTCCGCCGGCTCGGCGGTCCCGTCGGTCCACACCTTGGCGCGCAGCGTCGTGGGCGCGGTCCCGATCGCCGCGAACCGCAGGTTCACGCCCTGCCCGGCCGCGACGTTGCCCGGCACGTTGACGGTCGCGAGATTCGTCTCGCCGCCCTCGACCCGTGTCAGATACAGGGTGATCCCCCCATTTGCCGCAATCTTCACCTTTGCCCGGTATTCTGCCGTGCCGACCCGCCGCGTGGCCAGAGAGGCGAACGCCCCACCTCCGTCGGCCCGCACCGGGGTGCTGAACCGCGCACCGAGGTCGACGTCGGTCAGCGCGACGGTGCCGAGGTAGGCCGACAGACCGGACCCGGCGCTGGCGAGGGTCATGGTGCCGACACCGTCGGCCACGGCGAAGCGCGACGCCGCCCCGGCCGTCGTCCAGGCCCCGCCGTTGTCGGCCGCGCCCCAGCCGCCGGCGACCGCTCGCTCGAACGTGTCGAGCGCGAGCAGGGGCTGCTCGACGGGCTCGTCGACCGTCACCGTGACCTGCTGCGAGGTCGTCCCCGTGGCACCGTCGTCGTCGGTCACCGTGAGCGTGACCGTGTAGGTGCCGGACTGCGTGTAGACGTGCGACGCGGTCGCACCCGACGCCGTGCCGCCGTCACCGAAGTCCCAGCCGTACGACGTGATCGTGCCGTCCGGGTCGCTCGACCCCGAGGCGTCGACGGCGACGGACGGGCCGCCCGCCGTGGCGGTGAACGCGGCGACCGGCGCCTGGTTCACCGGCGGCTCGACGACCGGTGCCGTGACCGTGACCTGCTGCGACGTCGAGGCGGTCGCCCCGTCGTCGTCCGTCACCGTCAGCGTCACCGTGTAGGTGCCGTCGGCGCCGTAGGTGTGCGAGGCCGTCGCACCCTGCGCCGTGCCGCCGTCACCGAAGTCCCAGGCGTACGACGCCACCGTCCCGTCGGGGTCCGAGGAGCCCGACCCGTCGACGGCGACACCCAGGCCCGTCGCCTGTGCCGTGAACGCCGCCACGGGGGCCACGTTGGGCACCGGCACCTGCGTGCCCGGAGCGACGGCCGTCAGGTCGTCGACCGTGACCACGACGGGCAGGTTCGTCGCGCTGGCCGAGACGTAGGCCATCACGCCCAGCCCGCCCGGGGCCTGCAGCGCCGCCACCGCGTCCGTGGCGGTCAGCTGCCAGTCCGCCGGCTCGGGCGTCCCGACCTTCCACACCTTGGTGCGCAGGGTCGTCGGCGCGGTCCCGGTCACCTCGAGGCGCAGGCGCAGCCCGTCCCCGGGCGCGAACGTCATGCCCGGCACCACGACGCTGCTCAGCGTCGTCTCCGCCGTCGTCGTGCGCGCCAGGTACAGCGTGACCTGCCCGTTCGCCGCGATCTTCACCTTGGACCGGTAGTCCGCCGTGCCGACCCGCCGCCCCAGCAGCGAGGCGAACGCGCCGCCGCCGTTGGCCAGCGTCGGTGTCGCCACCGTGGCCGACACGTCGACGTCCGTCACCTGCGGGGTGGCCAGGAGCGCCGTCCGCCCGCCACCGGCTGTCGGCACCGAGATGCGGCCCACCGTCGAGTCGACCGAGAAGCTCGCCAGGCTGCCCTGGTACGTCCAGGCGCCTCCCTCGTCGGCGGTCCCCCACCCGGAGGTCGTGGAGCGCCCGAAGGTGTCGGCCGCGATCGGCCGCACCGGCGGCACCTCGACGGTCACCTCGGTGCTCGCGCTGCCCGTGAGCCCGTCGTCGTCCGTCACCGTCAGCGTCACCGGGTAGGTGCCCGCCGCCGCGTAGGTGTGCGACGCGGTCGCCCCCTGGCCGGTGCTGCCGTCACCGAAGTCCCAGGCCCAGGAGGCGATCGTGCCGTCGGGGTCGCTGGACGCGGTGCCGTCGGCGGTCACCGACAGGCCGTCCGGCGTGACCGTGAGCTGCGCGGTGGGCGGCATCTCGACGATCTCGCCCGTGCCGAGCGTGTAGTGCTGCGCGACCGACACGGCCGACAGCTCGCGGCTGTAGATCGCGACCTCGTCGATCAGCCCGGTGAAGTAGGTCGGGCCGAGCACCGAGGTGTCACCGCCGACCTTCCAGTAGCCGACGTACGTCCGGCTGCCGGCCTCCGGGTCCGAGCCCACGAGCTGACCGTCGACGTAGAGCTTCATGCCGTCCGCCGACTGCGTGGCCACGACGTGGTGCCACTCGCCGTCCCGGTACGACTGCGGGCCGGTGACGTGCACCCACCCCGCCGGCGCGAGCACCGAGAACGTCACCTGGCCGGTGCTGTTGGTGCGCACCTGCCGGTCGTACTGCGTGGACGTCCCGGTCTGGCTGTTGCCCAGGCCAATGATCGTGCCACCCGTCGTGGAGGTGGTGCGGAACCACGTCTCGAGCGAGTAGATCCGCGGGCTCGACCAGCTCCGGTTGCTGGTCACACGCGAGTTCGAGCCGTTGAACGAGGCGGCGGAGCCGACGCCGTCCAGCACGCCCGGCGCGCCGCGCCCGACGGTCCCCCGGTAGGTGCCGTGCCCGGCGTACGAGCCGGAGTCGTTGGCCGCGGTGCCGGTCGTGTCGTCGAGGCGCCAGTAGTGCTCGGGGTACTCGGCGGCGATCGCCGCACCGTACGGGTCCTGCGGCAGGGGCGCCACGGTCCCGCCGGCGGCGGTGAAGTGCTCGGAGACCTCCCCGTGCCCGAGCGCCCGGCTGTAGACGGCGACCTCGTCGACGTCCCCGGTGAAGCCCGTGCTCGTCGGCACCCCGGTCCAGCCGGTGAGGGTGTCGGCGCCGATCCGCCAGTACCCCCCGTGGATGCGCCCGACCGCGGCGGCACCCTCGGCGACGCGCACGCCGTCGACGTACAGGCGCGTGCCGGTGGCGTCGGACGTCCCGACCACGTGGTGCCACTGGCCGTCGTTGTAGGAGGCCGTGGAGGCGAGCTGCACGCGCGACCCGCTGAACGGGCGGACCCCGAAGCGCACCCTGCCCTGGTTGTCCATGAACAGGTGCCGGTCCGCGTAGTCCGACGTGCCGGTCTCGGCGGTGCTGAAGCCGAGGATGCGTCCGCCCGTGGTCGTGGTCGTCCGGATCCAGGCCTCGGCCGTGAACTCCCGCGGCGCGGTGATGTTGGGGGTGGTCGACGCGATCCCGGTGGCCGCGCCCGTGAGCCGCAGCGCCGTGTCACCGGGCAGCGCGCCGGGCGCCTCGAGGCCGAGGCCGGCGCCGCGCACGCGCATGTCGTTCCAGCCCGCGGCGTCGCGCAGCCACCCGGTCCCGGCAGCCTCCCCGCCCCGCCAGTAGCCGTCGGGCGCGTCGGCGAGCACGGAGTCCACGTAGGGGTGCGGTGCCTGCGGTGCGGCGGTGGCCGCACGCACGGTCACCGTGTCGGACCACGCGATGTTGCCGAACGGGTCGGTGGCGCGCAGCCGGTAGCGGTACTCGGTGCCGGGGACGAGCCCGGTGTCCACGTACCCCATCGTCGGCCGGTCGTAGAAGCGCGAGGCCTGGACGGTCTCGTGGATCGGCGCCGCCTGGTTGCTGTTGCGGATGAGGGTGTAGGTGAGGTCCTCGTTGTCCCAGTCGTAGTTCGCGGTCCAGCGCAGCCGCACGACGCCGGACTCCGACGAGGTGGCCGACAGGTCGAACCGGCCGCCGCTCAGGCGCGGGCCCTCCGCGTTCGGCGCGATCTCCGGCACGGCGAACCGCACGAGGCCCTGCTGCGGACGGCCGTTGACGTTGCGGAACTCGCCGCCCATGACGACGTACTGGTCGTTGCCGGCCACCGACCAGGGGCCCTGGTTCTGCCCGGTGAAGGTGCCGGTGTCGAGCTCGGGAAACCACGCGAGCATCTCCGGGCGCGGGCGACCCTCGTGGTTGGTGTAGTCGTAGGGCTCACGGCCGATGACGCCGCGCACGTCCTTCGTCACCGCCGTGGCCAGGCGCATCGTCCACGGCTCGGTCTGCTGGAACGCGTCGATGCTGCCGCAGAAGTGCTTGTGGCTGGCCTGGTAGACGACGTCACCGATCGCGGCGACCGAGTAGGTGTCGCCGTGGCAGTCCTCGAGCCAGACGAGCTGGCCGCCGTCCCACGTGGCGGCGAACGTCCCCTCGATGGTGCCGCCGGCGCGCCCGTACGTGTAGCCGGACCCGTAGACGTGGTCCGCGTCACCGGACAGCGCCGTGATCGAGCCGTTGACGCCGGCGTTGCGCACGACGGTCGTGTTCGCCTCGAACGGCAGGGACTCCCCCGTCGCGGCGCTCACCGCGCCCAGGCCGTACCCGGGCCGGTTCGAGCCGTTGAGCGTCGTGAACGAGCCGCCGACGACGACGGACGAGCCGTCCGGGGACACGACCATCGCGTTGACGCCGCTCGCACCGGCAGCGGCCGGCGCCCAGGGCAGCAGCGAGCCGTCGACGGCCGAGGCCGCCGCCAGACGGGTCCGCGTCTCGGTGCCGACCGCGTTGAACAGCCCGCCGAAGTACACGGTGCTGCCCGAGAACGCGATCGCCCGCACGGTCGCGTCCGGCTTGGGCAGGAAGGTCGTCACCAGGTTGCCGGACGCGCGGTCGAGCGCGGCGATGCGCCAGACCCCCGCGCCGTTCACCTGCGTGAACGAGCCACCGATGTAGATGCGGCTCTTGTCCGGGGAGACCTCGATCGTGAGCACCTGGCCGTTGGTCGCCGGCGCCCAGGAGGAGATGAGCTGACCGGTGGAGAGCTGGTACGCCAGCAGGTTGGAGCGCGTCACCGTCCCGACCCCCGCGGCCGCGCCGGCCGGTCGCGCCGTGGTGAAGCTGCCCGCCACGTACACGACGTCGTCGACGACGACCTGGTCCCAGACGACACCGTCGATCTGGACCGTGGGCAGGCCGTCCGCGCTCACCGTGGCCGGGAGCGTCGTGTCGGACGGGCGGGTGTCGGCCGCCGCGGGGGCGGCCGACAACGGGACCACCGCACCGGCGAGGACGAGCCCGAGCCCGGCGGTGAGCGCGGCGGCGCGGGTACGGAGACGCGAGAAGCTCTTCATGGGGGGCCTCGTTCAGGACGGGGTGAACGCGAGAAGTACGTGAGGGGATCACGATAAACTGGACATATCGTGCCGATGTGGCCTATATGGGTGAAACCACCGGGTGAAAACGGACGGTCGTCCATGTGGAGCCGCCGTACCGGACCCCCGGAAATCCTTTGCGCACGCAGCACGAAGCCGACGCCGCGGCGATCGCGGCGTCGGCTTCCGTGCAGGTCAGGAACGCGGGCGCGCGTCGTCCGGGCTGCCCGAGAACACGACGACGGACGCGTCCGTCGAGTAGGACACCTCGAGCACGACCTGGTCGCGCGCCGCGTCCGGCACGAGGAACACGTAGGTCCCCGTGGCCGAGCCCCCGGGGTCGACGGCCCCGGTGAATGGCGCGGCCGGCGGGCCCGAGAGCGGGGCACCGGGAGCCCCCGCGGCGTCCGTGACGTTGACGGTCACCGAGGCGAGGTCCACCGGCGCCGCGGAGTCGTTCGACACCTCGACGCGGAAGGCCAGCGCCGGGCCCGAGAGCTCGCCCGGGCCGCGCCCCTCCGCCTCGATCGGGTCGACCCGCACGACCTCCGCCGTCACCCCGGTCCCGAAGTCCGCGGCGTCCGCGAACCCGACCGGGGGCATCGTCGGCAGCTCGCCCGGTGCAGGCGCCGAGCCGTCACCGGGTTCCGGGGCGGATGACGCCGAGCTCGTCGCGTCCGGCTGCGGCGAACGCGCCGACTCCGAGGGCGTCGCGACGTCGACCGTCCCCGCGACCTGCGGCTCGGCGTCGTCGGACGCCGTGCACGCGACCAGCACGCTCGTCACCAGCAGGGCACCCGTCACGACCTTCACCAGGCGTCGCAGTCCCACGGTGGTCCACCTCCGCGTCGTCATGCCGCACCCGCGGCGGAGGCCAGCCGGCGCAGCTGACCGTACCAGGACACCGCGGCAGCCAGGGCGACCACCACGGTCGCGGCGACGATCGCCGCGTAGCCCACCAGGAAGACGGTGGGGACGCCGAGCAGCACGAACACCAGGCACGTCGTGCCGTAGTCGGTGGGGATGCCGAGGACGGACCGCAGCCACGGTGCGCGGCCACCCGTGGCGGCCGTGCTCACGACCCCGGCGGCCCGGCGCATCTGCTCGGTGAGGATCATGCCGAAGAAGTAGACGCTGCCGGCCACCACGTGCAGCAGCGGCACCAGCAGCCACAGGTCGTCCTCGACGACGTCGAAGCGGTACATGCCGATGCCCAGGGCGATCGGGAGCGTCACGATCTTCGTCGCGTCGACCATGTGGTCGAGCCACTCCCCCGCGGCGCTGCCCGTCCCCGTGAGGCGGGCCACCTGGCCGTCGGCGGAGTCGAAGGCGTAGCCCAGCACGAGCAGCACGCTCACCACCACGCCGACGAGCGTGCTCGGCGCCACCAGCGCGAGCAGCGCGACGGCGGAGAAGGTGCACAGCGCGCTGATGCCGGTCACCGCGTTGGGCGACAGCCCGCGGCGGTACGCCCACGCGGCGAGCACGCGGCCGATCCGGCGGTTGACGAAGCGCGAGTAGGCCGGGGCACTGCGCGCTGCCCCCTTCTGCGCCGAGGCGAGCCGGCCGAGCGTCTGGCGGAACGTCTCGCCCGCCGCTCCGCTCGGGAGGTCGGTGGACGTCTGCGTCATCGGACGGCCTCCGTCTGTCGGGCCGGCACGGCGCCGGCCGGTCGGCGCGACGCGCGCGGGCGTGGGCCCGGGGTGCGCCGCTCGGCGAGTGCGCGCGCCAGCTCCTCGTACCCGGCGGCGACGTCGTCCCAGTCGTACGCCCGCGCACGTCCGCGCAGCCGCGTGCCGCGGGCGCGGGTGGCGACCTCGTCGGCCTCCGCCTGCTCGAGGGCACGGGCGACGTCACCGGGCTCGCGCACGTACACGCCGTCGTCCCCGGCGACCTCGCGGTTGAACGAGACGTCGTACGCCACGGTCGCGGCACCCGCCCCGATCGCCCGCAGCAGCGACGGGTTGGTGCCGCCCACGGAGTGTCCGTGCAGGTAGGTGAGGCTGTGGGCGTACAGCTGGTCCAGCAGGCGCTGGTCCCACACGCCACCGAGGAACCGCACGCGCGGGTCACCCTGCGCGGCCGCGTGCACCCGCGCCGTGTACGCGTCGGCGTACGGCGCGGACCCCACGACGACCAGCGGGTGCCGGGCGCCGCTGCGCACGTAGCCCTCGACCCAGAGGTCGACGTGGTTCTCCGGCTCGAACCGGGCGACCACCAGGTGGTACCCGCCGGGCTCGAGCCCCACCTCCGCCAGCGCGTCGTGACCCGCGTCGGTCAGGACCGGCGCGCCGTAGGTCAGCAGCGTGGTCGGGACGTCGTACTCCGCGCGGTAGTAGTCGGCGATGCCCACGGCGTCGGCGATCAGCGCGTCGGACCAGCGGACCGCCGCGGTCTCGGCGGCGCGGTAGTACCGCCGGCCCGCACCGCCCCACTTGGCACGCTGCCACTCCAGGCCGTCGACGTGCGTCGCGACGGGGATCCGCGCCAGGCGCAGCAGGGGCAGGTACGGGGCGTTGGCCGCGTTGAACACGAACGCGACGTCGGTGCGCCGGCCCAGCAGGTGGCCGACCGACACCCCGGTGTGGCTGAGCGTCTCCAGCGAGCGCTGCCGCAGCGCGGGCAGCGTGACGAGCTCCATGCCCGCGTACGACGCGAGGTCGGAGTTGCCCGACCGGCAGTACACGCGCACGCGGTGACCGGCGTCGGCGAGCCGACGGCCGACCTCCTCCACGGCCGTCTCGAACCCGCCGTAGCGCGCCGGCACGCCGCGCGTGCCCACCATCGCGATCGACAGGGGGCCGGTGGACCTCGCGGGGGCGCTCACGCGGCACCGTCGCGGGCGGCGCCCGAGACGAGGAACTGCCGGAGCATGGTCGACGACGTCGACGGCGTGTACGGCAGGTACACGACGCGCGCGCCGACCTCCGCCATCTCCCGCTCGAGCCGCGCGCCCTTGTCGGTGCCCGCCCAGTCGTCCCCCTTGAAGAGGACGTCGAACGGGTACGAGCGCCACGCGACGCGCTTGTCCTGCGCGTGGTCCGGCACGACGTCGTCGACGAAGCGCAGGCTCGCGACGATCTCCATCCGCTCGTCGTGCGGGATCACCGGCGGCCGGCCCTTCATCGCGACGAGCGACTCGTCCACGGCCACGCCGACGACCAGCCGGTCGCACCGCTCCCGTGCCGCCCGCAGGATGTTCAGGTGGCCGATGTGCAGCATGTCGAACCCGCCGGGGACGTACCCGACGACCGTCAGGTTGCTCATCTGTTGCTCCTCGCACTAGCGCTCACGGTGGGGCGGCCCGCCGTCGCGCCGCACTGCTGGTCCTGCACGTTCAGTAGGCGCCCGAGCCACCGAGGACCGCGCGTGCGGTCTTCCAGAGGATGAGCAGGTCCATCGACACCGACCAGTTGTCGACGTACCTCAGGTCGAGGCGGACCGACTCCTCCCAGTCCAGGTCGGACCGCCCGCTGACCTGCCAGAGGCCCGTCAGGCCGGGCTTGACGTACAGCCGACGCTGCACCGGGTCGTCGTACGCCTCGACCTCCTCGAGGAGCGGCGGGCGCGGACCGACCAGGGCCATGTCGCCCTTGATGATGTTGACCAGCTGGGGCAGCTCGTCGATCGAGAACCGCCGCAGGACGCGGCCCACCGGCGTGACGCGCGGGTCGTCCGCCATCTTGAACAGGACGCCGTCGTGCATGCCGGACGCGAGGAGCGCCGCGCGGCGCTCGTCGGCGTCGCGGTACATCGTCCGCAGCTTGTACATGACGAACTGCGAGCCGTCCTGCCCCACCCGCACCTGCCGGTAGATCGCACCGCCGGGGGACGTCGCGGCGACCATGAGCGCGGCGAGGCCGAGCACGGGAGCGAGGGCCACGAGGGCCAGCCCGGCGACGGTCACGTCCAGCACCTGCTTCATCACGAGGCGCGGCCGCGGTGACGCGACCTGGACCTCGAGGAGCGAGAGCCCGGCCGTCGGCCGGACGGTCAGGCGGGGTGCGCCGACCTCGATGATGTCGGGGACGACGACCAGCTGCTTGCCCGCACGCGACAGCGCCCACGACAGCCGCCGCAGCGCGTCGCCCCCGAGGCACGAGCCCGTCACGAGCACGACGGCGGCGTCACGGTCGACGGCCACCTGCACCACGTCGGCCACACCGCCCAGGACGGGCGCGCCCGCGACGGCGGTCGTCGTGCCGAGGGACGGGACGCACACGCCGTCGATCCGGTACCCGTGGTGCGGGGCCGAGGCGATGCTGCGCACGACGCGCGCCGCCGAGACCTCGTCGCCCACGACGACCGTCCGCATGGTGCCCTGGCCCTGCGCCCGGAGCTGGTGGAGCCGGCGCCGCTGCACGTAGCGCGCGACGCCGCAGATCACGAGCGTCAGCGGGACACCGACGAGCACGGCGCTGCGGGGCACCGGCACCCGCGCCACGTAGCCGAGGGCCATGAGCGTGACCGCCATCGCGACGGCGGCCCGCAGCAGCGCCTGGAACTCGGCCGGCCCGTCGCCGGCGGCGCTGCGGCGGTAGCCGCCGGACGCGGTCACGAGCACGACGAAGAGCACCGAGGCCGCCCACGACAACCAGCCGGCGGCCAGCAGGCCGTGGACGGGCGCGAGCAGCGTCGCGCTCACGACGAACGACACGACGAGGTCGCCCATGACCGCGACGAGCCCGTACCGGCGGCCCACCGTCGCCCATGCGGCCGAGAGGGCGCTCGGGTCGGAGTTCTCGGGAGTGGCGCGCCGGACGAACGGCTCCGACGACGCCCACGAGCGACGGGGCTCTCGCGTGCGGCCGCGCCTCTCGGCGATCCCGTCGGCTTGCCGCACCACCTGGTCCGTCGTCAGTGTCATGTCTCCCCCGTCGCCGCGTGCCGCATCTGCCGCGAAAGGCAGGCTATACGACGGTTTTGGAAGGTTGACACAGGTATGTCCGATTTCACCCGTTGCACGAAACCGTTCAGGGCCTAACGAGTGAGCCCTTGTCGTCGATCAGGTGAACGTCGGGCGACCGGGGTCACGCCCGGGTGTGGAACCTCAGCTGCGCAGCCTCCAGACCTGCGAGGACGACGGCCTCGACGGCGTCGGCCGCGCGGTCCACGAGCCACGGCAGGTCCTTGCGCTCCGGGGCGGAGAAGTCCTTGAGGACGAAGTCCGCGGGATCCTGCCGCCCGGGCGGGCGACCCACCCCGACACGCACCCGCACGTAGTCCTTGCTGCCGAGCGCCTTGGAGGTGTCGCGCAGGCCGTTGTGACCGCCCTCGCCGCCGCCGCGCTTGAGGCGCACGTCCGCGAAGGGGATGTCGAGCTCGTCGTGGACCACGACGACACGCTCCACGGGGACGTCGTGGTAGCGCGCGAGGGCGGCGACCGGACCGCCCGAGACGTTCATGTACGTCGTCGGCTTGGCGAGGACGACCCGCGGGCCCGGGGCGCCGCCCGGCAGCGTGCCGAGGCGGGCGTCGGCGGTCGCCGCCTGCGGGCGCCGGCCGAGCAGGCCGCCCCCGCGGGACGCGAACGTGGCACCCGCGCGCCGCGCGAGCTCGTCGAGCACCATCTGGCCGACGTTGTGCCGGTTGCCGGCGTACTGCGCGCCGGGGTTGCCGAGGCCGACGACGAGCCAGGGTCCGTCGCTCACGGTGGGGTCCTCCTCAGGGCTGGACGGTGCTCCGGGCGGGCACGACGACGCCCGGCACCGTGACGGTACCGGGCGTCGTCGGGGCTGTCCGGGAGGGTCAGGCCTTCTCGGCGGCGGCAGCGGAGGCGGCCGACTGGGTCGCGGCGAGGTCGCTCGCGGCCTCCTCGGCGGCGACGTCCGCGGCGGACGCCTGCGGGACGCTGATCGTGACGACCGTGACGTCGGGCTCGCTCATGAGCACCGCACCGGCCGGGAGGACGACGTCACCCGCCGTGATCGTCGCGCCACCCGCGAGGCCCGCGATCGAGACCTCGACGGCCTGCGGCAGGTGCGTGGCCTCGGCCTCGAGCGACAGGCTCTGGGTCTCCACGACGTGGATCGTGCCGGGCGCGGACTCACCGACGATGTGGACGGGGACGTCGACGGCGACCTTCTCGCCCTTCTTCACGATGAGCAGGTCGACGTGCTCGATGACCTGGCGCACGACGTCGCGCTGGACGTCCTTGACGATCGCGAGCGTGGTCGCGCCGTCGAGCTCGATCGAGTACAGCGCGTTCGAGTGCTTGAGCGCGAGCATCGTGTCGTGGCCCGGCAGGGCGACGTGCAGCGGGTTGGTGCCGTGGCCGTACAGGACGGCGGGGACCTGGTTCGCGCGGCGCAGGCGGCGGGCGGCGCCCTTGCCGAACTCGGTACGGGCGACGGCGGCGAGCTTGATCTCGGACACGGGTGCTCCTCAGACGTGGCGTGGCGCCGCGGTGGTGCGCGGGCGCGGGGGTGGTGCGGGCACGTGGCCCGGTGGCCTCGACGCGGGACGCAGGACGGGCACGCGGAGGCGACCACCCAGTCGATCACGGAGCCGGAGGGGCCGTGCCGGAGATGGTGCGTCCAGCTCGACCGTCCGTCGTCCCTCGCCGAGGCAACCTGACGATCCTACCGGACCCCAGGCGTCTCCTCGACCCCCGTCGGCGTCAGGCGTCAGGCGTCGGCGTCAGGCGTTGCCGTCGAACAGGGACGTCACCGAGCCGTCGTCGAAGACCTCCCGGATGGCCCGCGCGAGCAGGGGGGCGATCGACAGCACCGTCAGCTGCGGGAACCGGCGCTCCTCGGCGACGGGCAGCGTGTCGGTGATGATGACCTCGCGCGCGCCGCACTGCTGCAGACGCTCCACCGCCGGGTCCGACAGCACGCCGTGCGTGGCAGCGACGATGACGTCCTTGGCGCCCGCCTCGAGGACGACGCGCACGGCCCCGGCGATCGTGCCGGCGGTGTCGATGAGGTCGTCGACGATCACGCAGCTGCGGCCCTCGACGTCGCCGACCACGCGGTTGGCGACGGCCTTGTTGGGGCTGCGGATGTCGCGCGTCTTGTGGACGAACGCCAGCGGCCCGCCGCCCAGCTTGGCGGCCCACTGCTCGGCCACCCGGATGCGACCGGCGTCGGGCGAGACGACCGTGACGTTGGAGGTGTCGACGCGGGTCCGCACGTACTCGACGAGGATCGGCTGCGCCCACAGGTGGTCGACCGGCCCGTCGAAGAAGCCCTGGGTCTGCGCCGCGTGCAGGTCGACGCTCATGATGCGGTCCGCGCCGGCGGTGCGGAACAGGTCGGCCATGAGGCGGGCCGAGATCGGCTCCCGGCCCCGGTGCTTCTTGTCCTGCCGGGCGTACGGGTAGAACGGCGCGATCACCGTGATCGTCTTGGCCGAGGCGCGCTTGAGCGCGTCGACCATGAGCAGCTGCTCCATCATCCACTGGTTGATGGGCGAGCAGTGCGACTGCAGGACGAACGCGTCCGCACCGCGCACGGACTCCCCGAACCGCACGTAGATCTCACCGTTGGCGAAGTCGTACGCGGTCGTGGGCAGCAGCTCGATCCCCAGCGCGTCCGCGACGTCCTGGGCGAGCTCGGGGTGTGCCCGGCCCGTGGCCAGGACCAGCCGCTTCTCGCCGTCGTGGCTGATGATGCCGGTCATCGCTGCTGCCCGCCCTCGGTCGTCGTGCCGCCCGCGGGGGTGTCCGTCGGGTCGTCGAGCTGCGCGGGCTGGCCGGGCAGGTGCGGGGGCGGCGTCACGGGGATCGCCGCGGTGGCTGCGCGCTCGAGCTCGGCGCGCGCCTGAGGGGACAGGCCGGCGACGTCGCGGGTGCCGCGCGCCCTCGCGGCGGCGTCGGCGGCCGCCGTGCCCGCGCGCGACCGCAGGACCCAGCCCTCGATGTTGCGCTGCGAGCCGGCGCTGACGGCCAGCGCGCCCGGGGGCACGTCGCGGCGCACGACGGTGCCCGCGCCCGTGTAGGCGCCGTCGCCGACGACCACGGGGGCGACGAACATGTTGTCCGAGCCCGTGCGCGCGTGGGACCCGATGACGGTGCGGTGCTTGTTGACGCCGTCGTAGTTGACGGTCACGGACGCGGCGCCGATGTTCGAGTGCTCGCCGATGGTGGCGTCACCCACGTAGGACAGGTGCGGGATCTTCGAGCCCGTGCCGATCTGCGCGTTCTTCGTCTCGACGAACGTGCCGATCTTGCCGTCGGCGCCCAGGTCCGTCCCGGGCCGCAGGTAGGCGAACGGGCCGACGGTGGCGCCCGCGCCGATGACGGACAGGGAGCCGTGCGTCCGCACGACCGTCGCGCCGGGGCCGACCTCGACGTCGGTCAGCGTGGTGTCCGGGCCGACGGTCGCGCCCTCGCCGACCACCGTCGCCCCGTGCAGCTGGGTGCCCGGCAGCAGGGTGACGTCGCGGGCGAGCTCGACGTCGACGTCGACCCACGTCGTCGCGGGGTCGACGACCGTGACGCCCTCGCGCATCCAGTCCTCGAGCACACGGCGGTTGAGCTCGGCACGCAGCGCCGCGAGCTGCACGCGGTCGTTGACGCCCTCCACGCTCATCCGGTCGTCGGTGCGCAGCGCGCGCACGTGCCCGCCGTCGCCGCGCGCGATGGCGAGCACGTCCGTCAGGTAGACCTCGCCCTGGGCGTTGTCGCGGCCCAGGCGGGCGAGGGCCGCGCGCAGCACCCCCGCGTCGAACACGTAGACCGAGGTGTTGATCTCGGTGATCGCGCGCTGCTCGTCGTCGGCGTCCTTCTCCTCGACGATGCCCAGGACGTCGCCTGTGCCCGGCTCGCGCAGGATGCGCCCGTAGCCCGTCGGCTCGGGGACCTCGGTCGTGAGCACCGTCACCGCGTTCTCGTCGGCGACGTGCGCCGCGAGCAGCTCGCCCAGCGTGCCGGCGTCGAGCAGCGGGACGTCGCCGGCGACGACGACGACCGCACCCGCGAGCACGGAGTCGGCCGCCGCTCCCCCGACGTCGTGACCCGTCGCGGCGGCGTCGGCCGTGGCGGCCTGGGCCGCGGCGTCGAGCGCGGACATCGCGACCTGCACCGCACGGCCCGTGCCGGGGATGTCGTCCTGGTCGACGAGCAGCGCGTCGGGGTCGACCTCCAGGACGTGCGCGGCGACGCGCTCGCGCTCGTGGCGGACGACGACGGCGACGCGGTGCGGCTCGAGCGCGCGGGCCGCGGCCAGCGCGTGACCGACCATGCTGCGCCCGCCGAGCGGGTGCAGCACCTTGGGCACCGCGGAACGCATGCGGGTGCCCTCCCCCGCTGCGAGGACGACGACGGCGGCTGGGCGGACGGTCACCAGTGGTGCTCCTCGCGGATCTGCCCGGGGACGGGCGGTGGTTCTGCCGTGATGGGACTCTACCGCTGCCGCACCGGCCGTCCGCGCGGCCTGCGTCCCGGTGCGCCGCGCTCCCGGACGTCCCAGGGAGCGGCCGGCGCGGGAGCCGCGGGGAACCGGTGGCACCGACTGCGCGTTCAGACGTCGCCGACCCGCCCGGGTCCGGCTCCCGCCCGCGCAAGGAGCACCGTGACGTCGTCGACCCCCGCGACCGTCGAGCCCGTCGAGCCCAGCCGCTCGTACGCACGCTCGGTGTCGTCGCTGATCTTCTTCTCCCGGTGGCTCCAGCTGCCGCTGTACCTCGGCCTGATCGTCGCGCAGGTCGTGTACGTCTGGCAGTTCCTCAAGGAGCTGTGGCACCTCATCGACTTCTCGCTGTTCGGCCACGAGATCCACGGCATGGAGGGCTTCGGCACCGAGGCCACGACCATGCTCATCGTGCTGGGCCTGGTCGACGTCGTGATGATCTCGAACCTGCTCATCATGGTGATCATCGGCGGGTACGAGACGTTCGTGTCCCGCATGCGCCTCGACGGCCACCCCGACCAGCCGGAGTGGCTGAACCACGTCAACGCCAACGTGCTGAAGACCAAGCTCGCGATGTCGATCATCGGCATCTCCTCGATCCACCTGCTGCGCACGTTCATCGAGTCGTCGGTGGGCGACGTGAGCGCCGAGACGATGATGTGGCAGACGATCATCCACGTCGCCTTCGTCGCCTCCGCGCTCGCCCTGGCGCTGATCGACCGGATGTCGCAGGGACCCGGTCCGCGCAACCCGCACTGATCCCCCGCGCGCGGGCGTGGGACAGTGGCCGCGACCCGTTCCCGCACGACCGAGGACGACGTGCCCACGACCCTCACATACACCGCGACGCGCCGCTCCGCCCACGCGGGGTACGTCGTCCAGGCGATCGTCAACAACCTCGCGCCGCTGCTGTTCGTGGTCTTCCACACGTCGCTCGACGTGCCCGTGGCCCAGCTCGGTGCGCTCGCCGCCCTGAACTTCGGCGTGCAGCTGCTCACCGACCTCGCGGCGGTCCGGGTGGTGGACCGCGTCGGGTACCGGCGCCCGCTGGTGCTCGCGCACGTCCTGGCGGCGCTCGGTCTGGTGCTGCTCGCCGTCCTGCCGCTGCTCCTGCCCTCGCCGTTCGTGGGGCTGTGCCTCGCGGTCGTCGTCTACGGCGTCGGCGGCGGGCTGCTCGAGGTGCTGGTGTCGCCGGTCGTCGAGCACCTGCCCAGCCCGTCGGAGGCGAAGGCCACCGGCATGGCGATCGCCCACTCGTTCTACTGCTGGGGGCAGCTCGCCGTCGTCGTGGTGACCACCGCGCTGCTCGCCGTGCTCGGCACCGACCTGTGGCCGCTGCTGCCCGTGCTGTGGGCGCTGGTACCGCTGGCCAACCTCGTCGTGCTGCTGCGCGTGCCGATGCCCGCCACGGTGCCCGACGAGCACCGCACCCCGCTGCGGTCCCTGTTCGGCACCCCGCTGTTCCTCGCGGCCCTGGTCCTCATGACGACCGGCGGTGCGGCCGAGCTGACGATGGCCCAGTGGTCGTCGTTCTTCGCCGAGCAGGGCACGGGCGTGCCCAAGGAGGTCGGCGACCTGCTCGGCCCCGGGCTGTTCGCCCTGCTCATGGGGCTGGGCCGCGCCGCCTACGGCCTGTGGGGGCAGGGCGTGCCGCTGCGGCCCCTGCTCGCGGCCTCGGGGGCCGCCGCGGCCGCGTGCTACGTCGTCGCCGCGACCGCGTCCGTGCCCGTCGTCAGCCTCGTCGCGTGCGCGCTGTGCGGGCTCGCCGTCGCGCTGCTGTGGCCGGGGACGTTCTCGCTGACGTCGGCGCGGTTCCCCCTCGGCGGTGCCGCGATGTTCGCCGTGCTCGCCCTCGCGGGCGACGCGGGCGGCACCGTCGGGCCGCTCGCTGCGGGGCTGCTCGCGGAGCTCGGGGACGGACCGCTGGCCGGGCTCGCGTCGGCCCTGCCGCCGGACTCCGGGACCGGGCTGCGGACGGGGCTCCTGCTCAGCGCCGCAGTCCCGGTGGTCTTCGCGGCGACGATCCTCACGACGGGTCGCGACCGCCGGCGCACGACGGCCGCGTGACCCGCGTCAGCGCACCGGGCTCCGCCCCCAGGATTCGAACCTGGACTGCACGGCTCCAAAGGCCGGCGTGCTGCCGTTACACCAGGGCGGATCGGCGCCCCAGTCTGCCAGGCCGTGGGCACGGACGGACCGCCGCACGACAGCACGCCCGGCACGACCACCCCGCACGGCACAATGGACCGATGACCTCGGACTCCAAGCGCTCCCGCGCGCGCATGACCGGCACGCAACGGCGCGCGCAGCTGCTGGACGTGTCCCGCAAGCTCTTCGCGGAGAAGGGGTTCGACAACACCTCCGTGGAGGAGATCGCGGCGCGCGCCGAGGTGTCCAAGCCCGTGGTGTACGAGCACTTCGGCGGCAAGGAGGGCGTGTACGCGGTCGTCGTCGACCGCGAGATCCAGGCGCTCACCGGTGCGCTCACCGCCGCGCTCGAGCTCGGCGGGCACCCCAAGGTGATGGTCGAGCGGACGACGCTCGCGCTGCTGTCCTACATCGAGACGTCCGAGGACGGGTTCCGCATCCTCGTGCGCGACTCGCCGGTCGCGCAGGCGACCGGCACGTTCTCCTCCCTCATCGGCGACGTCGCCTCCCAGGTCGAGCACCTGCTGGGCGCGCAGTTCAAGAAGCAGGGGCTCGACCCGCGCAACGCCCCGATGTACGCGCAGATGCTCGTCGGCATGGTCGCCCTCACGGGCCAGTGGTGGCTCGACGCCCGCAGCCCGCGCAAGACCGACGTCGCGGCGCACCTGGTGAACCTCGCGTGGAACGGCCTGGAAGGGCTGGAGCGGCGCCCCGAGCTGACCAAGCAGCCCGCGACGTAGGGGCGCCGCCCCGCCCTCGTCAGGGGGCGCGGACCTTGCGACTGTTCGCGCCCTGCATGCGGGCGCTCTTCAGGCCCTTGCGGGACCCGGTGAACGTGTCGTCCGCCTGCACGTCGAGCATCTCCGAGCGCGTCTCGGACTCGTGGTGGTGCCGCTTGTCGGTGTTCCGGTAGCGCAGGTACACCCAGCCGGCGAACAGGGGCCCGGCGAGCAGCAGCAGGAGCAGGACCGCCTTGCCGTCACCGTCGCCCCCGCTGCTCGCCAGGACGTCGCCCGCGGCCGCCAGCACCGGCGCCCCCAGCGCCACGACGCCCGTCACGTCAGCACCCACAGCACGGCGGCGGCCACCGCGCCGACCACCTCGACCACCGTGGCGACCAGCGCCAGTCGCGGCACGTTCAGCGGCACGCTGCCCATCGTCTCCCCCGTCCGGCCGTTGACCGCCACGTAGTGCAGCATCGTCGAGCCGTTCTTCTTCTCCTCCAGGTAGCTGTACAGCCACACCGGCAGGTAGGCGCCGACCCAGCGCTCGCCCTGGACGTCCAGCTCCGTGCGGTCCCAGCGCACGCCGCGGTCGTAGTAGGCGATCGTCTCGTCGGCGCGCCAGCGGGCGATGTCGCGCACCTGGTCGTGGACGGCCGCACGCAGCCCGTCGACGTCGACGTCGCGGCGCTCGGACGTGAACCCCTGGAGGTACCGCGGGTCGTAGCGCACACCGTGGTGGACGTCGAACGGCAGGATCGTGTTGATGACGTTGTTCGACGTGCGCGCGGTGTCGCGGTCGAGCCGTTCCGTCGACGACTCCACGGTGAGGTCGTCGACGTGCAGGCCGAACGTGCGCCGGACGTCGTACACGTCGGCGTCGTACCGGCGCTCGCTGCGCGTCCTGCCCTCGGAGTCGCGCACCTGCACGGTGTACGAGCGGGTCTGGTGCTCGCCCTCGCCGCTCACGCGCGCCCGCGCGTTGACGTCGACGACCATGTACGGCAGGTACACGCCCATGACGTTCTCGGGGGTGAACTCCGCCCGGAACCGGCGGTGGGCGAAGAACTGACGCTTGCCGACGAACTCCGCGACCCGCTGCACGGCGTCGGCCTTCGGCACGCTGAACGGCAGCACCATGTCCGGCACCGCGCCGTTGGGCACCTGCTGCGTGAGCGACAGCGTGTGACGGCACCAGTGGCAGCGCGCCTGGACGCCGGCGGTCGCGTCGATGACGACGTCCGCGCCGCAGGCCGTGCAGCGCAGCGTGACGGACGGGTCCGCGGTCACGTCCGCCGTGCCCGAGCCGACGACGACGCCGGACAGGTCGCCGATCGCTCCGTCGAGGTCGAACGTCGTCAGCGCGTTCTCGGTGCGCCACTCGTAGCGGCAGAAGGCGCAGCGCAGCATCCCCGTCGCGACGTTGAGCGACGCCTCGCTGGCACCGCAGCGCTCGCAGCGCACGATGCCGTCGGCGCGCTCACCCCCGGTGCGCACGACGCGCGGACCCTCGGGCGTGGAGACGACCTGCGGCCCCCCGGGCACGGGGGTGGCCCCCGCGCCCGGGCCGGGCAGGTCGTCGGCCCCGTGCTGGCCGAGTGGTACGGGCTGCGGGGCGTCGGTGTCGCTCATGCCTACAGGCCGAGCGCCTTCGCCTTGGCGGCGTCGTAGTCGGCCTGCGTGATGAGGCCCTGGTCGAAGAGCGTCTTGAGCTGCGTCAGGCGGGCGACGGTGTCGTCGGCCGCGGGGGCCGGCGCGTCCGCGGGTGCCGCCTGCGGGGCGGGTGCGGGGGCCGTCGGCTGCTGCAGCGCACCGGCCGCGCCGCTCGCCGCGTTGAGGCCCAGGCCGAGCACCGCCATGTTGGCGGCGCCTCCGCCACCCTCGCCCGCGCCCTGCATGCCGCGCGCGACGGACTGCTGGAGGAACGAGTTGCCCCGGGCCCCACCGAGCGCGTCGGCCTTCTTGACGTCGCTGAGCAGCGCACGCGTGTCCTCGTCGTACTCGATCGCGGCGATCGCGACCTTGCCGATCGTCAGGCCGCGCTGCGAGGTCCAGTAGAAGCCCTCCTCGACGGCGCCCGCGAGCGCGAGCCCGAACCCGACCGAGTCGCTCTGGATCCGCGTGATGCGGTTGCCCTGCGCCGGGTCGTTCGTGTAGCGCGAGAACGCGCCGGCCAGGGAGGCGACGACCTCGGTGAACAGCTGGCCGGCGGCGGGGTTGTCCAGGTCGGAGAAGTCGAAGACGGGGCCGCCGGGCGACAGGTACGTCAGCGGGACGAACCCCTTGACCAGCAGCACGGGGTCGACGATCCGCAGCGTGTAGGTGCCGCGCGTGACCGCGCCGACCTGGGCGTTGAGGTAGGCGTCGTCCCAGTAGATCTCCGACTGGGTGCCGAACCGGTTGTTCGGGATCTCCTTGAGGTTCACGTAGAACGCGAGCTGCTGCGAGCCGGGCTGCCCGCCGAACTTGAACCGCTCCCACGACGTCTGCACGGTCGAGGCGAGGATGCCGTCGCCGGCGAAGACGGACCGCGAGTTCGGGTCGTCCGACCGGAACTCGTACCCGCCGGGCTCGGCGACCAGGCCCGTGAGCTGGCCGTCCTGGAACGTCAGCAGCGCGACACCCTCCGGCACCACGATCCGGCTGCCGTTGGTGATGATGTTCTGGGACGCCTTGGTGTTCGACCCCCGGCCGGCGTTCTGCCCGCGCGGGACGGCGGGGAAGATCGCGGCGGTCGGCGGCAGGCCGTCGGGCGGTGTGAGGAAGTCCTTCCACTGGTCGGCGAGCGTGCCGCCGAGCGCCCCGGCGAATGCCTTGATGAATCCCACGGTGCTCCTCCGACTCAGGTGCTGCCGGCCCGGGCCGTCCCCTGGACCGCGCCTGACACGCCGCACATTATCGCCACCTCCGGGCCGGCCGGGGGACCGCGGCGGATCTCACCCGTCGCGACGCCACGGGCGGCATCGCCGCAGGCCACCGGTGACGCGCGCGGCGCGGCGGCGCCGTCGGCGCACCCCGGGGACGTCTTGACGTCGACTAATGTCTCGACCATGGCCGAGACCGGAACCGGCGGTCCGCCCCGCGACGAGGTGGACCGCATCGTCGCGGCCTGGCAGCGCGAGCGACCGGACCTGGACGTGCGGCCCCTCACCGTGCTCTCGCGCGTCAGCCGGCTCGCCCGGCACCTCGACCTGGCACGCCGCGGCGCGTTCGCCCGGCACGGGCTCGAGACGTGGGAGTTCGACGTGCTGGCCGCGCTGCGCCGGGCCGGGGAGCCGTACCGGCTGTCGCCGGGCGCGCTGCTCACGCAGACGCTCGTGACGAGCGGCACCATGACCAACCGCATCGACCGCCTCGCCGAGCACGGCCTCGTCGAGCGGCGGCCCTCGCCGGACGACCGCCGCGGCGTCCTGGTGCAGCTGACCCCGGCCGGGCTGCGCCGCGTCGACGAGGCGTTCGCCGACCTCCTCGACGTCGAGCGCCACCTCGTCGGGGACCTGCCGGAGGCGGACCGCGAGCGTCTGGCCGAGCTGCTGCGCGACGTGCTGACGCTGTTCGACGCGACCTGACCCACCGCTCGCGGCGGTGGCCGGGCCGTGCGCGGGGTCAGCCGCCCCGGACGTGCTCGGTGAGCCGGTCCAGCCGGCGCTCGGGGGCCAGGCGGTGGCGGTCCAGCCACGTGCGGGCGTCCGCGGTGCCGTCGGGCACGAGGCGGTAGGTGCGGACCCGACCCGTCTTCTCCGAGACGACGACGCCCGCGCGCTCCAGCACGCCGAGGTGCTGCACGACGGCGGGCAGGGACATCGCGAACGGCTCCGCGAGCGTGCTGACCGACGCCGGCCCCTGCGCCAGCCGCTCGACGACGGCCCGCCGGGTCGCGTCGGACAGCGCGTGGAACACCCTGTCGAGCTCGTCGCCCGCGCCCGCTGCTCCGGCGCCCACGGTTCAGCCCACGGTCTCGGCGGCCTCGAGCCAGGCGACCTCGAGCTCCTCGCGCTCGGCCGCGAGCGCGCGCAGCTCGGTGTCGAGCGCGGTGACCGCCTGGTGGTCGGTCGCCTGCGCGGCCATGCGGGTGTGCAGGTCGGCCTCGAGCGCGCTGATCCGCTCGAGGCGACGCTCGATCCGCTGCACCTCCTTGCGGGCGACGCGCACCTCGGCCGCGGACGGGCCCGGGGCGGCCGCGGCGCCGGTCCCGCCCGTGCCGCCGGCGGCGGCCGACGCCGCGGCGGCGGTCCCCACGGCCGACGTGCTGTTGGCGCCGCTCGACGTCAGCGCCGCCCCGCGCAGCGCCAGGTACTCCTCGACCCCGCCGGGCAGGTCCCGCACCTGCCCGTCGCCGAGCAGGGCGACCTGCCGGTCGCACACCCGCTCGAGCAGGTACCGGTCGTGCGAGACGACGACCAGGGTGCCCGGCCAGCCGTCCAGCAGGTCCTCGACGGCGGCCAGCGTGTCGGTGTCCAGGTCGTTGGTGGGCTCGTCGAGCAGCAGGACGTTGGGCTCGGCGACGAGCAGCCGCAGCAGCTGCAGGCGGCGGCGCTCCCCGCCGGACAGCTCGCGGACCAGGGTGCGGGCGCGCTCGCGCGTGAACCCGAGCCGCTCGACGAGCTGGGCGGCGGTGAGCTCCTTGCCCCCGACGACGACGGTGCGCTTCTCGCGCTCCACGGCCTCGACGACGCTCAGGCCGGCGACCTCGTCGAGGTCCTCGACGTCCTGGCGCAGCTCCGCGACGCGCACGGTCTTGCCGCGCCGGACGCGTCCGGACGTGGGGACGGCGTTGCCGGTGAGCAGGCGCAGCAGCGTCGTCTTGCCGGCGCCGTTGACGCCGACGACGCCGTACCGGTCGCCCGGCCCGAGCCGCCACGTGACGTCGTCGAGCAGGACGCGCCCGTCGGGCAGGGTGTACGTGACGTCCTCGAGGTCGAGCACGTCCTTGCCGAGCCGGGCCGTCGCGGTGCGGGCGAGCGCGAGGGAGTCGCGCGGCGGCGGCTCGTCCGCGATGAGGGCGGTCGCGGCGTCGATCCGGAACTTGGGCTTCGACGTGCGTGCGGGGGCCCCGCGGCGCAGCCACGCGAGCTCCTTGCGCAGGAGGTTCTGCCGCTTGCTCTCGACCGTGGCCGCCTGCTGGGCGCGCTCGGCCCGCGCGAGGACGTACGCGGCGTACCCGCCCTCGTACTGGTCGACGACGCCGTCGTGGACCTCCCACGTGCGGGTGCACACGGCGTCGAGGAACCACCGGTCGTGCGTGACGACGACGAGCGCGCCACCCCCGCGGGCGTACCGGTCGACGAGGTACCCGGCGAGCCACGCGACGCCCTCGACGTCGAGGTGGTTCGTCGGCTCGTCGAGGACGAGGATCTCGTCGTCGCGCACGAGCAGCGCGGCGAGCGCCACCCGCCGGCGCTGGCCGCCGGACAGCTCGGCCAGCCGCGCGTCGAGCCCGACGTCCGCGAGCAGCCCGGCGTGCACGGCGCGGATCCGGGCGTCCGACGCCCACTCGTGGGCGTCGGCGTCGCCGTGCACGGCGTCCAGGACGGTGCCGGCCATCAGCTCGTCCCGCTGGTCGAGCAGGGCGACCCGCGACCCGCCGACGCGGGTGACGCGCCCCGCGTCGGGGTCCTGGCGTCCGGACAGGACGCGCAGCAGCGTGGACTTGCCCGCGCCGTTCGGGCCGACGACGCCGATGCGCTGGCCGTCGTCGACGCCGAGGCTGACCCCGTCGAGGAGGGTGCGGGTGCCGAGGGTGAGGTGGACGCCGTCGGCGCCGAGCAGGTGGGCCATGAGGTGGCTCAGCCTGCCAGGTACGCGGCCAGGGTGTCGACGACGCCGCGCATGCCCTCCTTACGACCCGCGGGGTCGTCGAGGCCGTCGAGGTGGGCGGCCTGCTCGGTGTACCGCAGGGAGGTCCGGGTCTCCCCGTCCGGGGTGAGCTCGTAGGTGGCCAGCGACGTGGAGATGTGGGTGCCGTCGAGCCACATGTCGTAGGTGAGGACGATGCGCTGCTCGTCGACGACGTCGGTGTAGGTCGCGACGTACCGGCTGACGGGGCCCCCGTGGAACTCGCCCTCGCTGACGGCGGTGCCGCCGACGCGGAGGTCGTCGGTGTCCTCGACGGTCCTCCACTGCTCGCTGGTGCCGAACCACTCGTGCTTCTGCGCGGGGTCGGCGAAGGCCTGCCAGACCCGGGCGACGGGCGCGTCGAGGGTGCGCTCGACGACGAAGGTCGCGTGGACGACGGAGCGGGGTGTCGCGGTCGTGCTCATGGGGACCTCCGGGGGTGGCGCGCGAGGCAATAGTTAAGCGGTCGCCTAACTATTGCCTCGCCCCGCCGGCCCGTCAAGGCCGCGGCGCCGCGTCAGGACGCGAGGTTGCGCGCCGCGCGCGCCCCCAGCGCGATGCCCACCGCCACCGACACGTTCAACGACTCGGCCGCCGAGCGCATCGGGATCGACACCGTCCGGGCGCCCGCCGTCAGCTCCGCCGACGCGCCGCGCTTCTCGCTGCCGAACACCAGCAGGAGCCGCTGGGCGAGACCGGCGAGGTCCGCCGTCACGAGCTCGCCGCCCGCGTCGAACGCCACGCTCGGCAGGTCCAGCTCCCGCAGGCCGGCGACGGCCTCCTCGCGCGACGCGAGCACCACGGGCAGCGAGAACACGTAGCCGCGGCTGGCGCGCACGACCCGCCGGTCCAGCGGGTGCGGCAGGTCGCTGTCGACGAGCACGACGCCCGCCGCACCCAGCGCGTAGGCCGTGCGCACCGCGGCGCCGATGTTGCCCACGATCCGCACGCCGTCGAGCACGACGACGTCGCCGGTGCGCTCGGCGAGGTCGGCCAGCACCGCAGGACGGGGAGCCTTGGCCACCCCGACCACGTCCGGCTTGCGGTCACCGCGGAACAGCTCGTTCCACAGCGCGACCGTCACCTCCTGCACCGTGATGCCGCGCGAGGCCGCGGCCGCGCCCAGCTCGGGGCCGACGTCGCTGCCCTCGACCGCGTACACCCCGAGCACCTCGACGCCGGCGGTCAGCGCGTGCGCGAGCGGCTCGGGGTCCTCCACGAGCAGGGTGCGGGTGGCGGCGCGGGGGCGGCGCACGAGGTCGTCGATCCGCTGGACCTGCGGGTCCGAGCGGGACGAGATCACGTCGGTCATCGGTGCATCTCCTGGTCGTCGGTGCGCGGGCTACGGCCCGCGCACCGACGACCCTGCCACACGTGGGACCGCTCGACGGACCGTGCGCCGCCCCGCGGCACCCCCGCCGTCAGTCGGCGGTGCCGGCGCGCAGCACCTCGGTCACCTTGACGCGCGCGCCCATGCGCAGCACCGACCGCTCGTAGATGCGGGCCGCGAACGCGATGACGACGGCGCACGACGCCCCGAGCACCGCGAGCGAGAGCAGCGGCTCCCACCACGCGGCCTCCCCCAGGAACAGGCGCACCGGCATGCCGACCGGGGCGCTGAACGGCACGTACGACATCGCCGTGAGCACCGCGGCGTTGTCGTTGAAGAACACGACGAGGAAGTACGGCAGCATCGTCAGCCACATCGCGGGCTGCAGCACGACGCCCGTGTCCTCGATGCGCGAGACGAGCGACGCGCTGGCGGCGAACACCGCGGCCAGCAGCACGAACCCGAGCGCGAAGAACACGACGAACCACACGACCGGCATCCCGATCATCGTCAGCAGGTCGTCCTGCCCGGTCACCACCAGCGCCAGCACCGACACCGCCGCGATCGCCGCGGTCTGGCCCAGCGCGAGCGCCGAGTTGCCGAGGATCTTGCCGGCGAGCAGCGCCCGCGCCGGGACCGCCGACAGCAGGATCTCCACGATCCTCGTCTGCTTCTCCGTGACCGTGTTCTGCGCGATGGTCGCGCCGAACCCGATGGCCGACATCATGAACACGAGCCCGAACGCGAACGTCACGATGTACCGGACGCCGCCCTCGGCGGCCGCCGGGTCGAGCAGCACGACCTCCGGCCGCTCGGTGAGCGCGTCGAGCAGCACCTGCGGGGCGCTGTCCATCGCGACCACCTCGACGCCCAGCGGCCCGCTGCCCGGGACCACCGCGGCGTCGACGTCCCCCGCGCGCACGGCCTGCTCGGCCGCGTCCGCGTCCGGCACGTCGACCAGGGCCATGCCGTCCGTCGTGGGGACCTGACCGGCGACCGACGCCACGACCGCCACGGGCGCGTCGTCGCCCTCGCGGCCCGCCAGCAGCGAGCTGACGACGATCGCCGCGAGCACGCCGACCAGCAGGATCGCGGTCGAGACGAGGAACGACCTGGTCCGCACCTGCGAGGTGACCTCGCGCTCGGCGACGAGCAGCGCCGCACGGCCCAGCGAGGGCGGCGTCGGGGCCGGGGGGCGGGCGTTCATCGGGCCACCTCTTCCAGGTCGGGCTCGTCGGCGACGACGTCGCGGAAGATCTCCGCGAGCGTGGGCCGCAGCGGGGTGAAGGCGTGCACGGGACCGCGGGCGAGCGCCGCGGTCAGCACGTGCTGGGCGACGTCCTGCGGGGCCTCGAACACCGCGGAGCCGCCCGCCAGCTCGTCGACGCGCACCTGCGGCACGTCGCGCAGCCAGCCCATGTCGCCGTCGGCGACGATCTCGTGGCGCGCCGTGCCGTACCGGGTGCGCAGCTCCTCGCGCGTGCCGGTGGCGCGGACCTCGCCGCCGGCGATGATGACGAGGTCGTCGCACAGCCGCTCCACGACGTCCAGCTGGTGCGACGAGAACAGCACCGGGGCGCCCTGCGCGGCCCGCTCGGCGAGGACGCCCTGCACGACCTCGACGGCCAGGGGGTCCAGGCCCGAGAACGGCTCGTCGAGCACGAGGATCTCGGGGTCGTGCACGAGGGCCGCGGCGACCTGGGCGCGCTGCTGGTTGCCCAGCGACAGGCTCTCCACCGGGTCCTTGGCGCGCGCCGTCAGCCCCAGACGCTCGACGAGCGCCTCGGCGCGCGTCGTCGCGCCCTGCTTGTCGAAGCCGTGCAGCCGTGCCAGGTACGTCAGGTGCTCGACGAGCTGCATCTTCGGGTACAGCCCGCGCTCCTCGGGCATGTAGCCGAAGCGGGCGCGCTGCCCGCCGACGACCGGTGCGCCGTCGATCGTGACCTGGCCCGCGTGCGGCGCCAGCACCCCGAGGATGATCCGCATCGTCGTCGTCTTGCCGGCGCCGTTGCCGCCGACGAACCCCGTCAGCCGCCCGCGCCCGACCGTGAAGCTCACGTCGTCGAGCACGAGCCGGTCGCCGAACGACCGGCTGATCCCGTGCAGCTCGAGCATGGTGCCTCCCTGCCGCGTCCCGCGTCCGGGGAGCCCCGGACGTCCTGGGCACGACGCTAGACGGCGAGCGACCGCGGGACCTCGGGCCCCCGGCCGATCCTGCGTCTCCGTCCCGGGACGGAGACGGCGTCAGCCCGCCAGGCCGTGCTCGTGCGCGTACACCACGGCCTGGACGCGGTCGCGCAGCCCGAGCTTGGCCAGGAGGTTGGAGACGTGGGTCTTGACGGTCGCCCGGCTGACGACGAGCTCCGCCGCGATCTCGTCGTTGTTGAGCCCGCGGGCCACCAGCGTCAGCACCTCCTGCTCGCGGTCGGTGAGCGGGACGACGGGCTGCGGCGCGAGCCGGGCCGGGGCACGCTCGGCCACCGCACGGGCGATGACGGCCCGCGTCACCTCCGGTGACAGCAGCCCCTCGCCGGCCGCGGCACTGAGCACCGCGTCCGTGAGCTGCTCGGGACGTGAGGTCTTCAGCAGGTAGCCCACCGCCCCGGCGCGCAGCGCCTCCACGAGGTAGTCCTCGCGGTTGAACGTCGTGAGCACGACGACCGCGGCGAGCAGGTCGGGGTCGGCCACGATGCGGCGGGTCGCCTCCAGGCCGTCCATGTCCGGCATCTGCACGTCCATGCAGACCACGTCGGGACGGGTCGCGCGCACGACCTCGAGCGCCTGCGCCCCCGTGCCCGCCTCGCCGACGACCTCGATATCCGGGTGCGCCGACAGGATCGTGCCGATCCCCGCCCGCAGCAGCGCCTGGTCGTCCACCAGCACGACCCGCACGGTTCCCGTCACGCCTGCGCCTCCGTCCGCTCGCCCGTCGTCGCGGCCCCCGTGCCGCCCGCGCTCCCGGGTGCCACCAGCGGCAGCCGCACCCGCACCACGAACCCGCCGGACCGCCGCCGCGCCGCCTCGAACGTGCCGCCCTCGGCCGCGGCCCGCTCCCGCATGCCGACGATCCCCAGGCCCGTGGACGGGACCGCGCCGACCCTGCGGACCGTCCCGCCGTCGTCGGACACCTCGAGCTCGACCTCCTCGGGCAGCCAGCGCAGCCGCACGTCCGTGCGGGCCCCCTCGCCGGCGTGCTTGCGGGTGTTGGTCAGGGCCTCCTGCGCGATGCGGTACAGGTTGAGCGACGCCAGGGGACGCAGCCGCCGCGGCTCGCCGACCTCCTGGTAGGTGACGTGCAGGCCGGCGGCGCGCGCCCGCTCGACGAGGTCGGGCAGCCCCCCGACGTCCAGCGACGCCAGGGCCTCGCCCGAGAGCGCGACGACCGGGTCGGCCCCGGGGTCGTCCCCGCCGTCGCGGAGCATCCCGAGGATCCCGTGCAGCTCGCGGACCGCGTCGCGCGCGGCGTCCTCCACGTGGCCCAGCGCGTCCGCCGCGCGGACGGGGTCCGACGCGAGCACGGTCCGCGCCGCCGCCGCCTGCACCCCCATGAGGGAGACGTGGTGCGCGACCGCGTCGTGCAGCTCGCGCGCCAGGCGCAGCCGCTCGATCGCCACGGCCTGCTCCTCCGCGCGCCGCCGCTCGAGGACGAGCAGGTGCGTCCGCCACGCGGTGCGGGCACGCTCGCGCGCCGACCGCCACGCGTGCTCGCCGAAGAACCAGGAGCCCGCGAAGTACAGGACGTTGGTCAGCAGCTGCAGCAGCGTGAACGAGACGAAGGGCGAGAACACCCCCGCCTGGTCCGGCAGGTCCTCGGAGATCTCGGGGTCGGTGGCCGCCCAGAACAGCGCGACGAACAACCACACGATCATCGCGACCACGACGACGCCGCGGACCGTCGTGGCGCGACGACGCTCGGTCTCCCAGGCGCCGACCGTGTACATCGCGCAGAACAGCGCGATGTTCGCCACGAGCGTCTCGGGGACGAAGAGCACCTGGCTGACGATGAACGCCGCGGCCACGACGCCCAGCACGACGCTCGGCCACCGCCGCCGTGCGGCGAGCGGGAGGGTCACGGCGGCGAGCAGCAGCGCGGACGCCCAGCCCGGCGCCGGGTCGTCGTAGATCCCGGCGACCCGCATGAGCACCATCGACAGCAGCGCGCCCAGGTAGAGCGCCCCCGCGAGCAGCAGGTCCCAGCGCAGCGCGTCGTCCCCGGGCGCGGGGCGCACCCAGCCCGGCTCGTCGGGGTCGGTGGCGACGGCGCGCACGGCGTCCTCGCCCCGCACGACGTCGGCCGCCCGGACCCGGCCGCCCACGGTGGCCACCCCCATGCTCACTCCCCCGCGACGACCCGGGCGCCCGCGACCGGACCGGTGGCGGTGAGCACCCGGTCCGCGACGCCCGAGGCGGTGAAGGCTGCGGCGACGGCGAGCGCGTGCTTGCGGCTGCGGGCCAGGGCGGCGACGGTCGGGCCGGAGCCGGACACGACGACGCCGAGGGCACCGGCGTCGGTGGCGATCGCCAGCGGCTCGGTCAGGCCGGGGTCGAGCTCGAGGGCGGCGGTCTCGAGGTCGTTGTGCAGCGCGGCCCCCAGGGCGGCCGCGTCGCCGGCGAGCAGCGCCTGCATGAGCGGCACGTCGTGCTCGTCGTCGAGGGGCTCGACGTCCGGGTGGGCCAGGTCGTCGTACGCGGCGTACACCGCGGCGGTCGACAGCCCCCGGTCCTGGACGGCGAACGCCCAGTGGAACTCGCCGCGGCTCAGCGCCGGCGTCAGCAGGTGCCCGCGGCCCTGGCCGACGGCCGTGTGGCCGACGAGCGAGAACGGCACGTCGGAGCCGAGCTCGGCGGCGAGCTCCAGCAGGTCGTCGCGCGACAGGCCGGTGCCCCACAGCGCGTCGCACGCGACGAGCGCCGCCGCGGCGTCGGCCGACCCGCCGGCCATGCCCCCGGCGACGGGGACGCCCTTGACGAGGTGCAGGTGCACGGCGTCGTCGACCCCGGCGCGCCGGGCGACGGCGTGCGCCGCCCGCAGCGCCAGGTTGGAGTCGTCGGTGGGGACCGCCTCGGACTGCGGGCCGCTCGCGCTGACACCGAAGACCTCGGCGGGTGTCGCGACGACCTCCTCGTACACCGAGACCGCCTGGAACACCGTCGAGACCGGGTGGTAGCCGTCCCGGGCGCGGGGTCCGACGCGCAGCGAGAGGTTGACCTTGCCGGGGGCGCGCACGCGCACGGCGCGCTCGGGGAGCTCGTCCAGGGGGGTCGACGTCACGGTGCCACTGTGCCAGGTCCCGGCGGCACCGGCCGTGCGGCGCCGAGCGCCTCGGCGATCCGCGCGAACCCCACGACGTCCACCTGCTCGCCGCGGACCTGCGGGTCCAGCCCGGCCGCACGCACGGCGTCCTCGGCCAGCGCGGACGACCCGGCGACGCCGGCCAGGGCCGAGCGGAGCATCTTGCGGCGCTGGGCGAACGCGGCGTCGACGACCGCGAACACGTCCTGCCGCGTCACCGTCGTCGCGGGCTCGGCGCGCCGGTCGAGGCGCACGAGCGCGGAGTCGACGTGCGGCGCGGGCCAGAACACGGCACGCCCGACCGTGGCGGTGCGCCGGGCCGCGGCGTACCACGCGACCTTGGCGGAGGGGACGCCGTAGGTGCGGCTGCCCGGCGGGGCGACCAGGCGGTCGGCGACCTCCGCCTGGACCATCACGAGCCCGCGCTGCAGTGCGTCGAACCGCTCGAGGAACGTCAGGAGCACGGGGACGGACACGTTGTACGGCAGGTTGGCCACCAGCGCGGTCGGTGCCGGGCCGGGCAGCTCGGTGACCGTCAGGGCGTCCTGCGTGACGATCGTCAGGCGCGCCCGGCCGTCGCCGTCGCGCAGGACCACGGTGCGGGCGTCCGCGCCCTCGGAGGTCCCCGCGGGGTCGACAGCCAGACCGGGGACGTGGGCGGCGACCGTGCCGGGCAGCAGGCGCGCCAGGACGGGGTCGATCTCCACGGCGACGACGTCGGCCCCCGCCTCGAGCAGGCCGAGCGTCAGCGAGCCGAGGCCCGGACCGACCTCCACCACCCGCTCGCCGGGGGTGACGTCGGCCTGCCGGACGATCTTGCGGACGGTGCCCGCGTCGATGACGAAGTTCTGGCCCAGCGTCTTGGTCGGGCGGATGCCGGCGCGCTGCGCGAGCGCCCGGATCTGCGCGGGGCCGAGCAGGCTGATCTCCGACATGGCCACCGAGCCTACGGCCCCGGCGGGCCGCTCCTCACCGGCGGCCGCGAGCCGGATTGCTCTCTCACGACCGGGGGTGGGTGTGGGGGTGCGGGTGGGGGTGCGGGTGGGGGTGGGGGTGGGGACTTCGGGGAGCACGGAGGGCCGGACCGACCTCGGCGGTCGGTCCGGCCCTGCGTGGTGCGTCAGCTGAAGAGGTTCTTGCCGCAGTGCGGCCACTGCCCGGCACCCGAGCGGTTGTAGAGCATCTTCGCGCGGGCGGTCTGCTCCTCGGCCGAGGCCTGCGAGGGCAGGCCGGCGCCGCCGACGCTCTGCCACGTCGCGACGGAGAACTGGTACAGCCCGTGGTACTTGCCGGTCGACGACACGACGTCCACCCGGCCGCCGGACTCGCACTTGGCCAGCGCGGCCCAGTTCAGGGAGTCGGCGTCGCCGCCCGCGGCGATCGGGCCCGCCGCGGCGGACGAGCCGGTCGACGCGGCTGCACGAGCGGGCGCGGGTGCGACCGGGCGCGCCTTGGTGCCGACCTTGACGACCTCCTCGACGGGGGCCTGGGTGATGCCGTCGCTGGCCGGCTCACGGGTCTCCTCGACGCCGTCGACCGTGGTGACGCGCTCGACGACGGTCCGCACGCCGGGGACGCCGGCCTGCGCGACGGCCTGCTGACCGGTGAAGCGGGTCGCGTCGTCCTCGGTGCGGGACGTGAACGGCACCTCGGACGTCGTCGCGACGTCCTGCACGACGACGCGCTGCACGACGACCTGCACCACGCCCGTGGCGCTGCGCTGGACGAGCACGCGGTCCAGCGGCTGCAGGGTGACGGCCAGCTCGTCGAGGACCGTGCCGACGGTCGCGTCGGCGTCCGGGACGTCGAGCACGGTGCCGTCCACGACGACCTCCGCGCGGCCGTCCAGCGCGAGGTCCAGCGGCAGCTCGGCGCGGTCGGCGGACCGCGACGCGACCAGCGCGACGGTCCCGGCGCGGTCGGCGAGGGTGTCCAGCGCCTCGTCGGCGCTCAGGGCCGTGGTCCACACGACCTGCCGGTCGCCGTCGATCGCGACGAGGAGCGCCGTCGCGTGCCGCACGACGATCTCGGCGCCGTCCTCGAGGACCCCGCTGTGGGACACGGTGTCGCGGTCGCCGACCTCGATGTCGTGGGCCGCGAGCAGCCCGTCGACGGACCCGGCGAAGGTGGTGACGCGGGTGACCTCGCCGTTGACGTCGAGCGCGACGGACTTGTGGGCCTGGGCGTAGGCAGTGCCGCCCGCGGCGACGACGAGCACGGCGGTGCCGGCGGCGACGAGCGGCCAGCGGCGGCGCGACGGCCCGGTCGAGGGACCCGGCTCCGGTCCGGCGTCGGGGTGCGGGGTGGCGGCGGCGTGGGACGCCGACGGGGTCGGACCGGTGTGGCGGGTCGAGAACTGCACGAGGCTCCAGCCGTCGTCGAGCCCGGGCACGGGGAGCGGCGGGACGTCGCGAGGTGCGGGCACCGTGCGCGTCCGCCACGGAGGGATCCCCGATCCGGCGGTCGCGGCGGCCGCGTGAGCGACCGCCGGGAGTCACCGGCACGGCGGCGGATCACCGTCCGTGCAATAGCGACACGCGACCGTAACGGAATCGTGACGTCAGATCCAACCCCCGCACGACGAGACGAACGTCACGCCGGCGGCGGCGCGTCGTCCGCGACGCGCCGCTGCCAGGACGTCCGGCGAGGTCAGTACCAGTTCTTGGCCTGCGAGTGCGCCCACGCGCCGCAGGGGTTGCCGTACCGACCGGCGATGTAGTTCAGCCCCCACGTGATCTGCGTCGCGGGGTTCGTGCGCCAGTCGTCGGCGACCGAGGCCATCTTCGAGCCGGGCAGCGACTGCGGGATGCCGTAGGCGCCCGAGGACTTGTTCTCGGCGTTCCAGCGCCAGCCGCTCTCCTTGTTCCACAGCGACAGCAGGCAGGCGAACTGGTCGTCGCCCCAGCCGCGCGCCGCGGCCATCTCCTTGCCCATCGCCTGCGCCGTCCCCGGCTCGACCGCGACCGACGCGGGGTCGGGCAGCGTGGCGGTGCCGACCCGGACGACCTGGTCGACCGGCGCGACGGTGACCACCGAGGCGAGCGCCGTGCGGCCGACGACGACGCCGCCGACCACGTCGAGCGAGTACGTCGTCGTCCGCTGACCGGCGCGGCCCTTCGTCTTGACGACCTTGTTGCCCGTCACCAGCGTGGGGTCCTCGACCTCCACCTCCGCGAACGGCACGGCCTCGGTGACGGTCTCCCCCGAGGTCGCCGCCCGCGTGACCAGCACGACGAGCCCGTCGACCGCCGCCGCGTCCAGGGGCACGGACACCTGGTCGGCCTCCTCGAGGACCAGACCGATCTCCCGCAGCGCGTCCCGCACGGTCGAGCCGCTGGTCACGCCGTCGATGACCTGGCCGTCGACCACGAGGTGCACGGTCTTCTGCGTCGAGACGCGCAGCACGTCGCGCCCCACGGTCGCGGAGCGCGAGGCGGACAGCCGCACGCCCTCGCGCAGCCCCAGCTCCTCGACCGCCTCGCCCACGGTCAGCGCGGTCGTCCAGACCGTGCGCTGCTGCCCGTCGACCTCGACCTCGATCTCCCGGCCGTGCCGCACGACGACCTGGCCGGTGCGGCCCACCGCCTGGTCGAGGCCCGGGGCGACGAGGTCACCCTCGGCCACCTCGATGCGCCCGGCCGACAGCACGTCGGCGACCGTGCGGCCGAAGGTCTGCACCTGCACCTCGGTCCCGTCCACGTCGACGGTCACGTCCTTGTGCATCGCCGCGAAGGCGCTGGTGCCGCCCGCGACGAGGGCGAGCACGACCGCCTGCGCGGCGGTGCGTGCGGCCCGGTCGCGCGCGCGGGTGGCGCGGCGGCCCGGCGCCTGCTCGGAGGCGGTCACGGTGTCCTTCGGGTCGGCGGGAGGGACGCTGCCCTGAGGTGCTCATCGGCACCCGGGCACGCGCGCTTGACCGCACGCACCGACAGGCGCCGCACAGACCGTAACCGACCTGTGACCCCCGCCACCAGTGGGCGGGGTGCGGCTGCCGTGGTCACCACACGCCGTAGACCTCGACCGTCGCGGCGCTGACCTGCGCACACACGTCCTCGAGGGGCCTGCCGGTGGCCGCGGCGACCGCACGGACCGTGCCCGGCAGCAGGTACGGGGAGTTCGGCCGTCCCCGGAACGGGTGCACGGTGAGGTACGGCGCGTCGGTCTCGACGAGCACCAGGGACGCCGGCAGCACCCGCAGGGCGGCGCGCAGGTCCTCGTTGGCGGGGAACGACACCGGCCCGGCGAACGAGCAGTACCAGCCCTCGGTCGCGCACACCTCGGCCAGGTCCGGCCCGCCGGAGAAGCAGTGGAACACCGTGCGCTCGGGCGCGCCGTCACGTCGCAGCACGTCGACCACCTCGTCGTGCGCGTCCCGGTCGTGGATCTGCAGCGCCAGCCCGAGCTCCTTGGCGAGCGCGACGTGCGCCCGGAACGCCTCGCGCTGCACCGCGCGCCCCCGCTCCCCGGCACGGAAGTGGTCGAGGCCCGTCTCGCCGATCGCCCGCACCCGCGGGTTGCCGCGCGCGACCTCGGCCACGGCGGCGAGCGCCTCGTCGAGCGGGACGGCGTGCCGCGGCTGCGGGTCCGGGTCGAGCCCGTCGGGGGCGACCTCGCGGACCCCCGCGTGCAGCACGGCCTCGTTCGGGTGGATCGCCACGGCCCCGAGCAGGGCGGGGTGCGCCCGCACCGCGGCGTCGGTCCACCCGACGGCGTCGAGGTCGCACCCGACCTGCACCATGCGCGGCACCCCGACCGCCGCCGCGCGCGTCAGGTGCGCGGCGAGGTCGGGGGTCGCGACCGTCCCGTCGCCGGGCGCGGCGCCGTCCGAGTCCCAGCCGCCCGCCCGCCAGCCGACCACCGCGTCCAGGTGCGTGTGGTTGTCGACGGCGGGCAGGGGCAGGGCCTCGGGCAGCGGCGGCCACCCCGTCTCACGGCGCTTGCGGGCCATGCCTCAGGACTGCCGGAGCCGCTCGAGCTCCTCCTCGACGATCGCGTCGTCGAGCTTGGTGAAGATCGGCGTGGGCTTCTCGATCGGCGTCCCCGGCACGACCGCCCTCGGCTGCCACGTGCCGCGCACCGCCGTGTAGTCCCCGGTGATGACGGGGTAGTGACGGCTGTCGTCGTCGAGGTCCGTGACCTCCTCGACGCGCGGCTGCGGCGAGAACGTCCCCGTGCCGCCGAGCGCCTCGTGCACCTGCTGGGCCGCGTGCGGGAGGAACGGCGCGAGCAGGGTGTTGAGGTCGCTGACGGCCTGCGTCGTCGTGTGCAGGACGGTCGCCAGACGGTCCGGGTCCGTCTTGAGCTTCCACGGCTCGGTCTCGGAGACGTACCGGTTGGCCTCGGTCACGACGCGCATCGCCTCCTGCAGCGCCTGCCGCTGCCGGTGGGCGCCGACCAGCTCGCCGACCCGCCCGAACGCCGCCGCGATCTGCGCGTTCAGCGCCTCGTCGACGGGCAGCAGCGCGCCCGGCGTCGGGATCGCGCCGAAGTTCTTGTGCACCATGCTCGCGGTCCGGTTGACGAGGTTGCCCCAGCCGGCGACCAGCTCGTCGTTCGTGCGGCGCTTGAACTCCGCCCACGTGAAGTCGACGTCCTGCATCTCCGGGCCGGCCACCGAGATGTAGTAGCGCAGCGCGTCCGGCTGGTAGCGCGCGAGCATGTCGCGGACCAGGATCACGACACCGCGCGACGTCGAGAACTGCTTGCCCTCGACGTTGAGGAACTCGCTCGAGACGACCTCGGTCGGCAGGTTGAGCGACCCGTACGCGCCGGGCGCCCCGCCCTTCGACCCCTTGCCGTCGTACCCCAGCAGCTCGGCGGGCCAGATCTGCGAGTGGAACGTGATGTTGTCCTTGCCCATGAAGTAGTACGACAGGGCCTCGGGGTCGTTCCACCACTGGCGCCACGCGTCGGGGTCGCCGCTGCGCCGCGCCCACTCGATCGACGCGGACAGGTAGCCGATGACCGCGTCGAACCACACGTACAGGCGCTTCGTGGGGTTGTCCTCCCAGCCCTCGAGCGGCACCGGGATGCCCCAGTCGATGTCGCGCGTCATGGCGCGCGGACGCACGTCGTCGAGCAGGTTGAGCGAGAACTTCAGGACGTTGGGGCGCCACCCGTCGCGCGTGCGCAGCCAGTCGCCCAGCGCGTCGACGAACGCCGGCAGGTCGAGGAAGAAGTGGTCGGACTCGACGAACCGCGGCGTCTCGCCGTTGATCTTGCTCACCGGGTTGATGAGCTCGATCGCGTCCAGCTGGTTGCCGCAGTTGTCGCACTGGTCGCCGCGCGCGCCGTCGTACCCGCAGATCGGGCACGTGCCCTCGATGTAGCGGTCCGGCAGCGTGCGGCCCGTCGACGGGCTGACCGCGCCCTTCGTGGTCCGCTCGACCATGTACCCGTTCCTGTGCACCGTGCGGAACATCTCCTGCACGACGGCGTAGTGGTTGCGGGTCGTGGTGCGCGTGAACAGGTCGTACGACAGCCCCAGCGCGGTGAGGTCCTCGACGATGACGCGGTTGTACCGGTCCGCGAGCTCCTGGGCGCTGACGCCCTCCTTGTCGGCCTGCACGAGGATCGGCGTCCCGTGCTCGTCCGTGCCCGAGACCATGAGCACGTCGTGGCCCGCCATCCGCATGTACCGGCTGAAGACGTCCGAGGGGATGCCGAAGCCGGCGACGTGACCGATGTGGCGGGGGCCGTTCGCGTAGGGCCACGCGACGGCCGACAGGATGCGGGACATGCGTCGATCCTAGGTGGGACGCCCCTGGTCCTCGTCCTCGATATCGCGCTCCGGACGCGGCTCGAGCGGGTCCTCGGGCGCGTCGACGTCCGCACGCCACCGCCGCCGGCCCAGGTCGACGAAGCGCCCGGTCGACTCCGAGACGTCCCAGGAGCGCTCGTGCGCCTCCTCCTCGTCGAGCCGCAGCGCCTCCTCCCCCGCGATCGCCTCGGCCTCCACCGACGTCCCGTCCTCGGCCGCCTCGGCCAGCGTGGGCGGCAGCCGCCGCTCGGGCCGGACGTCGTCGTCGGGGGCCGCGTCGGGGTCGTCGGTCTCGTCGCGCTGGCGGATGCGCAGGGGCTGGGTGTCGTCCGGCTCGAACGGCTGCTCCCGGGTCGGCCACACGACGACCGGCTCCTCCCAGCGGTCGCCGGCCGGGTCCGGCGCCGGCCGCGGGACGTCCTCGACCAGGACCGCCGCCCCCGGCCGCGGGACCGCGGTCGTCCGCACCGGCGGCACCGACGGGGGCGGCTCGTCGGGGCGAGGACGCCCCCGACGGGCCGGACGGGCCGCGCCGTCGTCGTCCTCGCCGTCCGACGGCGACGTGGTCACGGGCGTGAAGATGAGCGCGCACAGGTCCCGGTACGTCGCGTCCGGGCGGGCGACCCACCCGATCTGCCGCAGCGCCTGGTCCTGCCCCGCGGACTCGAGCAGGAACTGGCCGTACCCCAGCATCTGCCCCAGCACGGACCGCGAGTACCGCATGTCCGTGACCTTCATCAGCGGCATCATCCCGACCTGGTGGGTGACGAGGCCCGTGAGCAGGAGCATGCGCTTGTCCGTCGCGACGAACCACTCCACCCGCCACAGCAGCAGGAACCAGCCGAACCGTGCGAGCGCCGCGAACCACAGCCACCACACCACGAGCACGCCGTCGCCCAGGCTCGGCTGCAGCTGGTACGTCAGCCAGCCGCACACCGTGAACACGGCGGACGCCGTCAGCGCCGGCTCCAGCAGCTTGGCCCAGTGCCGGCGGGTCGCCAGGACGACGCGCTCGCCCGGCAGCACGTACCGGCGCAGCAGCCGGTGGGACATGACGATGCGCGTCGCGTGGTCGGTGGTCACGTCCTCACCTCCCGCCTCGTCCCGTCCTCCCGTGCCGCGTCCGGCCCGGTCAGGACGCCAGTCGCTCGAAGAACCTGGCGAACCCGTTGAACACGCCGTAGATGAAGTCCCAGATCGAGCGCACGGTGTCGGCCGCCCGGTCGGGGTTGGTGACGGCCGCGTACACCAGGAAGATGAAGACGACCCAGATGACGAAGTTCCTGACTCTCGCCGGCATGGTCAGCTCCTCGGTGTCGCTGGCGCGCCCGCGCACGGGCTCAGCGTGTCGGTCACCGCCCGCCGTCGTCGTCCGGCCGGTCGCCGGGGCCATCGGGACCCCGGACGGCGCACACAGTACCGATCAGGACGATCCACCCGAACCGCACACGCCGGACACGCCGCAGGACGTGTCGACTCTCAGCGGGTTCTCACGCTCCGGCGGGGCTGCGCGGGCTCCGGACGGGCCGCGGCGGGCCCGGCCGACCTCAGCCGACCGTGACCCGCAGGATCCGGTCGTCACCCTCGACCGGCGCGCCGCGGCCGTCGGTGTTGTTCGTCAGCACCCACAGCGACCCGTCGGGGGCGACCTCGACCGCGCGCAGCCGCCCGTGCTCGTCCGCGAGCAGCGGCTGCGGCTCGCCGACCCCCGCCGCGTCCGACGCGGGGTCGTCGAGCGTCGCGGGGTCGACCGGCCGCAGCGGCACCCGCCACAGCGTCCGCCCCCGCAGCCCTGCCAGGTACACGCCCTCGTCGGTCACGGCCAGGCCCGACGGCGACGCGTCCGACGTCGCCCACACCGCGACCGGGTCGGCGAGACCCTGCGCCGCTCCCCCCAGCCCCTCCACCTGCGGCCACCCGTGGTCGGCACCCGCACGCAGCACGTTGAGCTCGTCCCACGTGTCCTGCCCGAACTCCGAGGCGAACGCCCGCCCGTCGGGTGCCCAGCCGATGCCCTGGACGTTGCGGTGCCCGCGCGTCCACACCGGCGACGCCGCGTCGGGGTTGCCCGGCGCGGGCTCCCCGTCGGCCGTGACCCGCAGCACCTTGCCGCCCAGGCTGGCGGGGTCCGGCGCGAGGTCCGTCGTGTAGGTGTCGCCCGTCGTCACGTACAGGTACCCGTCGGGGCCGAACGCGAGGCGCCCGCCGTTGTGGTTGGTGCCGCTCGGGATGCCGTCGAGGAGCACGCGCGTCGGCCCGAGCGTCGCGCCGTCGAGCGTCGCGCGCAGCACCCGGTTGTCCTGCCGGGACGTCAGGTACACGACCACGTCGACGGGACCGCTCGCCGGGGCGTCGGGCAGCACGGCCACGCCGAGCAGGCCGCCCTCGCCGCGCGCGACCGTCGCCGCCGCGACCTCGTCGGCGCCCGGGCCGGTGACGTCGGTCAGCGACCCGTCCGGCCCGACGACCACCAGCGCCGCCGCGTCGCGCAGCGTGACCAGCGCCCGCCCGTCCGGCAGGAACGCCAGGCCCCAGGGCGCGTCGAGGCCGGTGACGACGTCCTGCACCGACGTCACCGCCACGGTCGGGACGTCGCGCACCCCCGTCCCGCCGGGTGACGCGTCGGCCGCGGGCGCCGGCGGCGTCACCGTCGCCCCGGGCGTTGTGGTCGTCGCCGCCGGCACCGGGTCGTCGGACGAGCAGGCCGCGAGCGCCAGCGCGACCGCCAGCGCACCCACCGCCGCGCCCGACCTGTGCCGCCTGCCGTCGCGCCGTGCCCGACCCCACCCGCTGCGTCCCATGGCTCCCACTGTGCCCGGCACCGGCACCGCCCGCAGCGCGGGCCGTCGCCGGGTGCGCCGGACGCGGACGACCGCGCGACGGTGGAGGATGGCCCCATGGACGAGACCACCACCCCGGGGAGCACCGGGAGGCGCGCGCTGCTCGTCGTGGACGTGCAGCCGACGTTCTGCGAGGGCGGGGCGCTGCCCGTCGTCGGCGGGAACGCGGTCGCGCAGGCCATCGCGGCGTACGCGGCCGCGCACCGGGCCCGCTACGACCTGGTCGCCACGACGCAGGACTGGCACGTCGACCCCGGCGAGCACTTCTCGGCGACGCCCGACTACGTCGACACGTGGCCGCCGCACGCGGTGGTCGGCACCCCGGAGGCGGAGCTGCACCCGGCGCTGGCCGACCTCGCCCCCGACGTCAGCGTCCGCAAGGGCGAGTACGCCGCCGCCTACTCGGGCTTCGAGGGCGTGGACGCGGACGGTCGAGCGCTCGGGACCGTGCTGCGCGACGCGGGCGTCACCCACGTCGACGTGGTCGGCATCGCCGAGTCGCACTGCGTGCGCGCCACCGCGCTCGACGCTCTCGGGCTCGGCCTGCGCACCCGCGTGCTCACGGACCTCACCGTGCCGGTCACGCCCGAGCAGGGCGCCGCGGCCCGTGCCGAGATGGCCGCCGCCGGGGCCGACCTCGTGGACTCCCGCACGCTCTGACCCCCGCGGCGACGCCCCGGCTCAGGGCGCGCGCGGGGGCGTGCGCGAGGCCAGCGCAGCGGCGTACAGGTCCCGCTTGGGGACCCCGCTCACCTCGGCGACCTCCGCGACGACCGACTTGAGGCGCTCGCCGCCGTCGACGCGCGCCAGGACCTCGGGGACGAGGTCGGCGACGTCGCGCGGCCCGTCCGCCGGCGCCCCGCCCACGACGAGCACGACCTCGCCGCGCACCTCGTGGGCGTGCGCCCACGACGCCAGGTCCACCAGCGGACCGCGCCGGACCTCCTCGTACGTCTTCGTCAGCTCACGGCACACGGCGGCCGGGCGGTCCGCGCCGAACGCCACGACGAGCGCGTCGAGCGCCTCGGCGACGCGGTGCGGCGCCTCGAACAGCACGACCGTGCGGCGCTCGGACGCCAGCGCGGCCAGCGCCCGGGCCCGGTCGCCGGGACGCCGCGGCAGGAAGCCCTCGAAGCAGAACCGGTCGGTCGGCAGCCCCGAGAGCGCGAGCGCGGCGAGGACCGCGCTCGGGCCGGGCGCGACGGTCACCGGCAGGTCCGCGGCGACCGCGGCCTGCACGACCCGGAACCCGGGGTCCGACACCGTCGGCATGCCGGCGTCGCTGACCACGAGGACGGTCCCGCCGTGCGCGACCACGTCGAGCAGCTCCTCGACGCGGCCCGCCTCGTTGTGCTCGTGGTGGCTGACGACCCGGCCCGCGATGGTGACGCCGAGGCGGGAGGCGAGCGCGCGGGTCCGCCGCGTGTCCTCCGCCGCGACGACGTCCGCCTCGGCCAGCAGCCGGCGCAGCCGCGCCGACGCGTCCTCGGCGTCGCCGATGGGCGTGGCCGCCAGCACGAGCGCACCCCCGCCGGCCCGCACGGAGCGCGCCGGCGGCAGCGGGCCGGGCGCGGGGGCGGCCTCGGGCTCCGTGGCGGGGTCGGGCTCGGCGGGTGTCGACGGGGTCACCGCACCAGCCTGCCACCCCGCCGACGCCACCCGTCCGGGGGACCCGGCAGGGCTCTGTCACGCGCGGTGCGCAGCCTCGCGCGAGCGTCCGGGCGGCGTCCGGAACGCCCTGGTCCGGGTGCCTCTACGATGGCCCGGTGCCGACCGACGGAGACGACACCGAGCGCGAGCCCAGCGTGCGGGGAGCAGCCCCCCGCACGTCCGCGGACACGCTCCCACCCACGCGCGTGAGCGCGCAGCCGGGCGGCGACGACGCCGCCCCGACGGGCGCGCCCGACGAGGCCCCGCCCGGCGACCCCGACGCCCCGGACGCCGACCCCGGGAGCCCGCAGCCCGCCGCCGTCGAGCCGTCGGAGCCCCACGAGCCGCGTCTGCTGCGCCGCCTGCTCGGCAGCGGGACGCTCGCCCTCGACGCGACCCCGCGCGCCCGGCTGCACGGCTGGCTGTGGGCCCTGGCCGTCACCGCGCTCGCCGGCGTGCTGCGGCTGTGGGACCTCGGGCGCCCGCACGTGCTGGTGTTCGACGAGACGTACTACGTCAAGCAGGGCTTCTCGATGCTCGTGCGCGGGTACGAGGCGTCGTGGGGCGACGACCCCAACGCCCGCTTCGAGGCCGGCGACACCAGCATGCTCGGTACCGACCCCGAGTACGTGGTGCACCCCCCGGTGGGCAAGTGGATGATCGCGCTCGGCATCCGCCTGGGCGGTGGCGTCGAGAGCTCGGCGGCGTGGCGCCTCGCGGCGGCCGTGTGCGGGACGCTGGCGGTCCTCATGATCGCGCGGATCGCGCGACGGCTGTTCGCGTCCACCGCGCTGGGCACCACCGCCGGCCTGTTCCTCGCGCTCGACGGCCAGGCGATCGTGCAGTCCCGCATCAGCCTGCTCGACCCCTTCCTCATGTTCTTCGCGCTCGCCGCGTTCGGGTGCCTGATCCTGGACCGTGAGCAGGCCCGACGACGGCTCGCCGTGCGCGCGGCGGCCGTCCTGGAGGCCGGCGGCCCGCTGGGCTGGGGCCCGGGGCTCGGGTTCCGCTGGTGGCGGCTCGCGGCGGGCGTGCTGCTGGGGCTGGCGATCGGGACCAAGTGGTCCGGCATGTACTTCCTCGCGGTGTTCGGCCTGCTCACCGTGCTGTGGGACGCGACCGCGCGGCGCAGCGCCGGCGTGCGGCCCTGGGTGCGGGCGACCCTCGTCAAGGACGCGGTGGTCGCGTTCCTCGTCATGGTGCCGACGGCCCTCGCGACGTACGTCGCGTCGTGGGCCGGGTGGTTCGCGACGGACAACGGGTGGAACCGCAGCTGGGCCGAGAACAACCCCGGCCAGGGCGTGCAGTGGCTGCCGCCGGCGCTGCGCTCCCTGTGGGCCTACCACCAGGACATGTGGCGCTTCCACAACGGCCTGGAGACCCCGCACGGGTACGCGGCCGGCCCGCTCGGCTGGATCGTGCAGTGGCGCCCGACGTCGTTCCACTACCCGCCGGACGTCTCGGGCCTGACCGGTGACGCCGCGCTGCAGGCGTGCGGGGCGGAGTCCTGCTCGCAGGCGATCCTCGCGGTGGGCAACCCGATCATCTGGTGGGGCGGCGCCGCGGCCGTCCTCGTCGCCCTGTTCTGGCTGGTCCGCTACCGCGACTGGCGCGCCGGCGCCGTCCTGTCCGGCCTGCTCGCCGGGTGGGTGCCGTGGTTCGCCTACGCGCACCGCACGATCTTCACGTTCTACACCGTGGCGTTCGTGCCGTGGGTCGTGCTCACGCTCGTGTACGTGCTGGGGCTGCTCGTCGGGCCGCCGGTCGACGACACCGGCACCGCGCGCGACCACCGGGCACGGCGCTGGACGGTGGCGGCCGTGGGGGTCTTCGTGGCCGTCGTCGTGGCGGCCGGGCTGTTCTTCTACCCGGTGTGGGCGGCGTGGGTCATCCCGTGGCAGCAGTGGCACATCCGCATGTGGCTGCCGACCTGGATCTGACCCGACGCCCCCGAGGCCCCCGACGCCCCGGCCGCCCCGGCACGGGTGTCAGCCGTCCCAGCGTCCCTGCGACGAGCGGTGCCACGCGATCCCCATGCGCTCCCAGTGGGCGCCGTGCCCCCGCAGCCGCTCGGTGAAGTCGTCGAAGTCGCGCCGCCCGGGCGCGCTCCAGGCGACCTCCGCGACCGCGGCCAGCCGCGGCAGCAGCATGGTCGTCAGGTCGTCGAGCGTGCGCAGCGTCTCGGTCCACACGGCGGCCTCGACCCCGACGACCGCGTCGGGCGGCAGGCCGTCGACGAGCGTCGCCGGCTCCCAGTCGTAGGCGTCGCGCAGGTCCACGTGCCCGGCCCACTCCAGCCCGAGCGGGAACCCCGGCTCGTACTTCATGTCGAGGTACACCCGCGACCCCGGTGACAGCAGGATCCGGGCGCCCGCCCGGGCGGCCGCCACGAACGGCTCCGGGTCGGCGCGCGTGTCCCAGTACTGGACGACCGTGCCGACCGGCAGGTCGGGCACGGCCGCGACCTCCTGCCACGCGACCACCCGCTTGCCGTGGGCGGTGACGGCCGCCGCCGCCGAGCGCACCAGACGTGCGTACTCGTCGGCGCCCATCGTGAGGACCTCGTCACCGCCGATGTGCAGGTAGCGGCCCGGTGTCATGTCGGCGAGGTCACCGAAGACGTCGGCGAGGAAGGCGTGCGTCGCGGGCAGGTCGTCGTGGAGCCGGGAGAAGCCGACGTCGATGCCCAGGTACTCCGGGGCGGGCTGCCCGTCGGGCGTCAGCTCGCCGTACGCGTGCAGCGCGGCGTTGACGTGCCCGGGCACGTCGATCTCGGGGACCACCCGGATCGCCCGTGCGCGGGCGTACGCGAGGATGTCGTCCCAGTCGGCCGCGGAGTAGTAGCCGCCCGGGTCGCCGCCCACCGAGTGGGCGCTCGAGCGGCGCACCAGCTCGGGCCGGGACGGCATGTCCAGGCGCCAGGCCTGGTCGTCCGTCAGGTGCAGGTGCAGCACGTTGAGCTTGTAGTGCCCCATGAGCCCGATGACGACCTTGAGGTCGGGCACGCTGACGAAGTGCCGGGCGACGTCGACCGACAGGCCGCGCCACGCGTAGCGCGGGGCGTCCTCGATGCGCACCGCGTCCACCTCGATGCCGCCATCGGGCCGCTCCCGCAGCAGCTGCCGCAGGGTGACCACCGCGTGCACGAGACCCTCCGTCGTGCGCGCCTCGAGCCGCACCCGCCCCCCGCCGACGACGACGCGGTACGTCTCCGGGCCGGGCGGCAGGTCGTCGACGAGCCGCATGCGCACGACCCCGGGGGTGTCGAGGTCGGCGTAGCGGATCTCGACGGCGCGGCCGCTGACGCGACCCAGCAGGTCGGCCGTCAGCACGGCCAGGGGCATGAGGTCGTCGGCGGCGTCGACCACGACGACGGTCGAGCGGGTGATGACGAACGGGGCCTGCGACGACGGCTGGACGACGAGCGGTGCGGGCACGACCCCGGACACGTCGGACACGGAACTCCTCAGGACGGTGGACGGCCCCCCAGCCCAGCAACCTACCTGCCGACACGTCCGCAGGTGCCCGGTTCGGGCGGATCGTTCGGAACCGCGGGAGCGTCGTGCGCCGCTCTCGGGAGGCGGACCTGCCCGGACTGCCCTAGTTTCCTCACTGACCGGTCAACGGTCCTGACTTCTGAGGAGTGGACATGGGTATCGGCGGAATCATCAGCGCCATCGTGGTCGGCGCCATCATCGGCGCGCTCGGCCGTCTCGTGGTGCGCGGACGCCAGAAGATCTCGATCATCGCGACGATCCTCATCGGCATCGTCGCCGCGCTCATCGGCACGTGGATCGCCTCGCTCGTGGGGTGGGACACCACCGACGGCCCGGACGTGCTCGAGATCGTCATCCAGGTCGCGCTCGCGGCGCTGTTCGTCGCGCTCTACGCGGGGTACGCCGGCAAGGGCCGCCGCCGCTGACACGACGCCCGAGGGCCGGTACCTGGCGCACGACGCCGGGTACCGGCCCTCGGTCCGTCCGGGCCGGGGCTCGGCGACGTCAGACGTGCACGCCGGTCGCGTCGAGCGTCGCCCCGGCGGGCAGGGCTCCCCCGTCGCCGACGAGCTCGGCGTCCCCGACGACGCGCACGCCCTGCTCGAAGGTCCACGCGCCCCGCACCTTCAGGGACGTCGCGTCGCGCAGCGACGGCACGTGCGGCACGTGCGCGTCGAAGTCCCCGACCAGCGCGTAGTGCGCGGGGTCGAGGTCGACGTACGGCGCGTCGACCACCGCGACGAGCCGGTGGTCCGCGTCCTCGTCGTACACGTCGGAGCGCAGCACCAGCAGGTCGTTGGTCGTCTTGACGGGCAGGAACCGCTCGCGGCCCACCTCGAGCACGGCCGCACCGTCGAACACCTCGATGGCCGCCCCCATGGCCGACTCGATCTGCACGACCCGCGGGGACGTCTTGTCGGTCGGGTCCACGTTCTTCTCGTTGCGGATCAGGGGCAGGTCCAGGACCCCGCCGGTGCGGCCCAGCTCGGCGGCGAGGGCCTCGAGGTCGAGCCACAGGTTGTTGGTGTTGAAGTACCGGTGCGTGGCGATGTCGGCCGCGGCGTCCGCGTCCTCGGGCGCCGTCTGGGCGGACTCCCGCAGCACGATCCGCTCGTCGGACCGCCGCACGACGAGGTGCCCGCCCTTGCGGTCGGCGGGTGTGCGCCGCGCCACCTCGGCGGCGAACGGCGCGCCCGAGGCCGCGAACCAGCCGGCGACGCGCGCGTCCGGCGTTGCCCCGAGGTTGTCGGAGTTGGAGACGGACGCGTAGCGGAACCCGGCGGCCAGCAGCGCGTCGAGGACGCCCGACGCGAGCAGCGCCGTGTACAGGTCGCCGTGGCCCGGGGGGCACCACTCGAGCGTCGGGTCGGCCTCCCACGTCACGGGCGTCAGGCCGTCGACGAGGAGCTTCGGCTCGCGGTTCTGCAGGAAGTCCAGCGGGACGCCGTCGACGGCGAGTTGCGGGTGCGCGGCGAGGGCCGCGAGCGAGTCGTCGCGGGTGCGGAACGAGTTCATGAGGACCAGCGGGAGGCGGGCGCCCGTCGCGGCGCGGGCGGCGAGCACCTGGTCGGCGATGACGTCGAGGAACGTGCGGCCCCCACGCACGGGCAGCAGCGACTTGGCGCGGTCCATGCCCATCGACGTGCCGAGCCCGCCGTTGAGCTTGATGACGGCCGTGCGGGCGAGCGCGTCCGCGGCGGCCGCGGCGTCGATCTGCAGGTCGTCGAGGTGCGGGACCCCGGTCAGCGGGTCGACGTCCGCCTCCCGGACCAGCCCGGTGCTCCCCGACTCCAGGAGTCCGTAGAACCGGGTGAACACGTCGACGGCCGTGTCGGCGACGCCGGCGTCACGCATCTTCTGCTGGGCGAGCGCGAGTCCGTTCATGCGTCGACTGTAGGAGCGATCACGTCACCCGACCTGGTGAATCCGGTCACACCGGGCAGGTGCTCGACCGTTGTTCACGCTGCCGTCGAGCGCCCGACACGACGACAGGCCGGACCCTGAGCGGGTCCGGCCTGTCGTCGAACGATCCGTGCGGTGGAGCTGAGGGGATTCGAACCCCTGACCTTCTCATTGCGAACGAGACGCGCTACCAACTGCGCCACAGCCCCTTGAAGCGGGGATCACACTAGCACCACCGCGGCCCCGTCACGAAACCCGCGGCGACCCTCCGGGAGCACCCCGGTCGCACGTCGCACGGCCACCGGCGGGAGCGCGGCCCGGCTACTGCCCGGCGGCCCGCCGGCGCGCGAGCACCGCGTTGAGGTCGATGCTGCCGGTCGTCTCCACCGACGGCTCGGCGCTCGTCCGCGACGCCTCGTGGGCCGCCGCCGCGACCTCCTCCACCGTGGCCGGCGCGTCGGCCGGGCGCCGCACCGTGGACGCCTCCGCGTCGGGCTCCGCCAGCGGGGCCGGGGTGCGACGCGGCGCGGGCGCCTTCATCGCGTACGTCGGGCGCGGGACGGGCACGGGCGACCACTCGGCCTCGCGGTCCGCCGCTGCCGCGTCGGACGCGGCCTCCTGCCCGGCGCCCGTGGCCGAGGTGGGCGACGACCGCCGCACCACCGGCACCGACCCCGTCGCGTGCCGCGCCGGACCCGCGGACTCGCCGCGGTCCTCGACGATCCGCGCGAAGACCTCGGTGCGGTCGTCCGACGGTCGCACCGCATGGCCGGTGACGAGCGGCACCGGCGCCCCCGGGTCGGACGCCGTGGGCACCGCCGGCGTCGACCCGCTGCGCGGCCGCACCACGGGGGTGGCGCCGGTGCGCGGGCCCGCGGCGAGCCGCTCCTCGCGCTCGATGGTCGCGACCCACTCCGCGTCGGCGACGTGACCCGCGATCACCGCGCGGCGCCCGAGCACGACGACGGACGCGAGCAGCGCCGTCGGGACGGCGCCGAGCGCCCAGGTCGCTGCGGGCACGACGCCCGTGACGACCCAGCCGGCGACGGACGCGACGACGAGCACGGCAGCGAGGAGCCCGCGGCGGCGGGCGGCGGCGCCGCGGCGCGCGGTCGACGCCGCGCGGGCGGCGCGCGCCTGCGCCAGACGGCGCGCGGCCTCGGCGGAGATGCGCTCGGGTGTGGCGTGCGGTCGGTCCACGGTGGTGCCTCCTGTCAGCGTGCCGACGTACGCGGCCGGCACCCCCGTCCCCGGGGTCAGCAGTGCCGTCGTGCTCGGTCCCCACATCCCGGCCGCCGCGGCCCGGCGTCCCAGCCGGCGGCGCGTGCTGCTCGCCACCGCGACGACGCGCAGACCCGCGGAGAACCGGTCGTCGGCCCGAGCCTCCAGCAACCGTTGACGGTGCCGCAGGTGGTGCGGCACCAGATACGCCGCCCACAGGCCCACGAGCGCGAGCGCCACGAGGCCTGCGAGTCCATTCACGTCACGACGGTAGGGGTCGCGGCGGCCACGACGGCGCAACGGCGCGGCGTGTCGCGACGACGTCCGCCGCTCAGGCGCCGGTCCGGCGGCGGTGCCAGCGCTCCAGCATCCCCTCGGGGACGTCCTCGACCGTCAGGGCGAACGTCCGGTGGTCGCACCACCGTCCCTGGATGTGCAGGTAGCGCTCGCGCAGGCCCTCGTCCCGGAACCCGAGCTTCTCCACGACGCGCAGCGACGGGCCGTTCTCGGGGCGGATGTTGACCTCGACGCGGTGCAGCCCCAGGACGCCGAAGCAGTGGTCCGTCGCCAGCGCGACGGCCGTCGGCGTGATGCCCCGCCCCGCGACGTGCTGCGACACCCAGTACCCGACGGCGGCCGACCGCAGCGACCCGTACTGGATCGACGACACCGTCAGCTGACCCACGAGCTCACCGCCGTACTGGATCGCGAACGGCAGCGCCGACCCCTCGCGCGCCTGCGCGGACAGCGCCCGCACGAACTGCCCGAACGACGGCCGCGGGCCGCGCACGGGCTCCGGGCTCGTCGCGTCCCACGGCTCCAGCCACCCCGCGTTGCGGCCCCGCAGCGCCATCCAGGCGTCCGCGTCGCGACGGCGCAGCGGCCGCAGGCGCACGTCTCCGTCGACCAGCTCGACGGGCCACCCCACCGCCACCCTCACTCCCTCCGTCCGCGGACCCGTCCCCGCAGGCCGGCCCGTGCCACTGCGTCAGCCCTCCAGGACCAGGCAGTGCACGACCGTCCCCGGGTGCACCGACAGGTCGGCCTCGCCGACGACCGCGAGCGCGTTGGCGTGCGCGAGCGCGGTGGTCGAGGGCGCCGACGGGTCGCCGACCGGGGTCGCACGGTACCCCTCGTCGGGGGTGCCGAGCACGGTGGCGGGGACGAACTGGCGCAGCCCGGGCGGTGACACCCAGCCCTGGGTGGCCACCGCGGCGACCGACGGACGGAACAGCTCGGCGTGCCCGGCCATGGCCCGCAGCGCGGGACGCACGAACACCTCGAACGACACCTGCGCGGCGACCGGGTGCCCCTGGAGCGCGAACAGCGGGACGGTGCGTCCACCCTGCTCCGCCAGGTCCAGCCCGAGGGCGCCGACGGTCCCGAAGCCCTGCCGCGTGCCCGGCGTCATCGCCACCTGGTCCAGCCGCACGGTCCCCAGGGGGGCGAGGACGTCCTTGACCGTGTCGCGGGCGAGCTCCGAGAGCCCACCGGTGAGCACGACCAGGTCGGCCCGCACCAGCTGGTCCTCGAGCGCCTCGCGCAGCGCCGCGTGGTCGTCCGGCACCGCACCGACGCGGACGGGCGTGGCGCCCGCGTCGCGGACGGCGGCCTCCAGCGCGTGGCCGTCCACGTCGAAGACCGTCCCCGGGCGGGCGGCGGTCGTCGGCTCGACCAGCTCGTCCCCCACGGACAGCAGGACGACGCGCGGTGTCGGGTGCACGGGCAGCCGCCCGCGGCCCATGGCCGCGGCCAGCGCGACCTGCCGCGCCCCGAGCCGGGTGCCGGCGGTCAGGACGACCTCGCCGGCGCGGACGTCGTCGCCCGCGCGGCGCACGTGCTGCCCGGGCGTGGCACCTCGCTGGAACACGACGCGCGCCTGGCCCCGGTCGGTCTCCTCGACGGGCACGACGGCGTCGGCCCCCCGCGGCAGCGGCGCCCCGGACGCGACCCGGACGGCGGTGCCGGGCACGTGCCGCAGTCCGGCGGCGCTGCCCGCGTGCAGGTCGTGGGCCACGGGCAGCCCGAGACGCTGCGCACCGTCGACCACCGTGTCGTGCGCGGCGACCGCGTAGCCGTCACGGGACGCCACCGCCACCGCGGGCACGTCGACCGGCGACACGACGTCGGACGCCAGGATGCAGCCCGCCGCGTCGTGCAGGACGACGTCGAGGGGCGGCACCGGGCCCGCGGCGGCGAGCACGGCGGCGAGGTGGTCCTGGACCGATCTCATGCGCGCATTGTGCCCGCTGCACGCCCGCGCGCCGGTGCGCGCCGCGCCCCGAGGGGGTTGCCTGCCGCACCGTTCGCGGACCGACGGCGCCTGCCGACCCCACCGTTTGCGACACTGGTGCCATGAGCGCCGTCGCCCAGCCCCCTTGGCACGCCCACGAGGAGGCGACGGCCCAGCGGTCGCGACCTCGTGACACGGCCGAGGAGAAGGACCGGTTGCGGCGCCAGGTGCGGGCCCGTCGGACGCACCGGTCGGCGCGACGTCGCACCGAGGCCGCGGAGCGGCTCGCCGAGGTGGTGCTCACGATCCCCGAGGTGGCGGCGGCCGGCTGCGTGAGCGTCTACGCGTCGCGGCCGACCGAGCCGGGCACGGGTCCGCTCATCGAGGCGCTCGCCGCCCGCGGGGTGCGCCTGCTGCTGCCCGTGCTCGGGACGGGCCTGCAGCGCGACTGGGCCGAGTACACGGGCACCGACGACCTGTGCGAGCGCGCACCGGGCCGCCCGCCGGAGCCGAGCGGCGCACCGCTGGGCGCCGCCGCCCTCCTCGAGGCCGACGTGGTGCTCGTGCCCGCGCTGGCCGTCGACGCCCGCGGTGGGCGGCTCGGCCAGGGCGGCGGGTGGTACGACCGGGTGCTCGCGCACGTGCGCCCCGGTGCGCCCGTCGTCGCGCTGGTGCACGAGGACGAGGTCCTCGAGGAGGTCCCGCGCGAGCCGCACGACGTCGCGGTCACGGCGGTCGCCACGCCCGACGGCTGGCGCATGTTCGAGCGACCGGCCGCGCCCGGCGCCTGACGCCGGCGCCCGCGGACCGGTCAGTCGCCGGCGGGCACCAGCGTCTGCCGGTCCACCGCGTCCGCGCGCACCGCGGCCTCGGAGAACGGCCAGGGGAACTGCCGCCCCTGCGCCCACGCCTCGAACTGGTCGTCGTAGTGCTTGCTCGCGGGGTGCCCGGAGGTGCCGGTGAGGTTGACCCACGTCGAGGAGTCGAGGTCGCCCAGGTCGACGACCATGCGCATCGACGGCGCCGACGTCACCTCGTAGGACCCGGTCGACGCGTCCCAGCCGGTCGCGGAGACGACGGCGGACCCTCCCCCGACCTGCTGCGGGACGGAGTTCACCAGGCGGTGCAGGACGGCGGGCACACCGTCGCCGCCGAGCACCGGGTGCCGCGGTGCGGCGGTGTGGAGCAGCCCCCACGCCCAGTCGTCGGTGCGGCTGCTGATCTGCGCGGTGAGCTGCGTGCGCGCCGAGACCAGCGCCCGGGCGAGCACGTCGTCGCGCCCCTCGACGACGCCCGGGGTCGACCGGTCGTCCCACCAGGCGGACGTCGGGTTCTCGAGCATGCCGCGGATCACCTCGACCCAGCGCGAGTCACCCGTCGGCGCGTGCCCGTCCGGCAGGTCGTCGGCGAACGTCAGCTCCAGCACGGACGCCCACACCGCGGCGAAGTACATGGCGGCCGCGGAGTCGGCGTCCATCACGTGGTCCCAGTCCCGCAGGAGGTCCTGCCCGGCGCGGTCGAACGGGTCGTCCAGGTCGACCTCGAGCAGCGCGGGGACCAGCGCCTGGGCGTACGGGCTGTGCTCGTCGGTCTGCAGCTCGGCGGTGGCCGCGACGTCCAGCGGCGCACCGGAGGCGATCCGCTCGGTCAGCAGGTCGCGGATGCGCTGGCTGCGGTAGCCGTAGTCGAAGTCCTCGGCGAGGAACGGCCCGACCCCCACGGGCGTGACCGCCTGGTTGGCCGCGACGACGAACCCCTCGGCCGGGTCGAGCACGCGCGGCATGTCCGCCGGGTCGACCCAGCCCTGCCAGTCGTAGCGCGAGTCCCAGCCGGGCCGCGGCCAGGTGCCGTCGGACGGGACGGGCCCGGCCACGGCGCCGCGGACCGGGATCCGCCCGGGCGCCTGGTAGCCGATGTGGCCGTCGGTGGTCGCGAACACGATGTTCTGGGCGGGGACGTCGAAGATGGCGGCTGCGGCGGCGACGTCGTCGGCGTCCTGCGCCGTCATCATCGCGAAGACCGCGTCCCCCGTGCGCCCGGGCGTCAGCGCCGTCCACGACAGCGCGACCTCGAACCGCAGGCCGGGCGCGTCCTCGGGGACGGGGGCGCGCTTGACGTCCGGGAGGTCGATCACGTCGGAGACGATCGGCCCGTGCCGGGTGCTGCGGATCTCGAGCTCGACGTCCGCGGCACCGGCGACCTCGACGGTCTCGGTCCGCACCTCGAGCGGGATCCGCTCGCCGTCGACGACCGCCTGGCCGTCCTCGACGCGCTCGAGGAAGAAGTCCGTGACGTCGGCGCCCATGTTCGTCAGGCCCCAGGCCAGCGACCCGTTGTGGCCGATGAGGACGCCCGGCAGACCGGCGAGGGAGAAGCCGCTGGCGTCGAACGGGCACTCCGGCGACACCTCGGCGCAGCGCAGCCCGACCTGCGACCAGATCCCGGGGGCGGAGATGCCCAGGTGGGGGTCGTTCGCGAGGATGGGGCTGCCGGAGGCGGTGTGCTCGCCGGCGACGACCCAGGAGTTGGAGCCGATGCCGTCGCCGTCGCCGACGAGGTGCGGGACGGCCGCGAGCGCACGGTCCGCCGACGCGAGCGCGTCCTGCAGCGCCTCCCCGGAGAGGTCGAGCTCGGCCGCCGAGGACGTCGGGACCACGTCGGTCGCCACGCCGTCGCCGGTGACGATCGGCAGGTTGCGGTCCTGCGGGTACGGGGGGAACAGCTCCTCGACACGGGCGACGTCCTGCACGAACCGGTAGGTCATCGCGCGTGACAGCTCGCGGTCGTAGTTGGCGCGCAGGTCCCACGCCATCGCCTTGAGCCAGGCGAGCGAGTCGACGGGGTCCCACGCCTCGGGCGCCTTCTGCGGCACGCGCAGGCCCAGGACCGTGTACTCCATCGCGATGGCGCCCGGGTCGCGGTCCTCGAGGTACGCGTTCACGCCGTCGGCGTACGCCTGGAGGTACTGCCGCGTCTCGGGTGCCAGCAGGTCCCACTCCTGCTCGGCGACGCGCCGCCAGCCCAGGGTGCGGACCACCTTGTCCGCCGCGACCGCCGTCTCGTCGGCGCCGACGAGCTCGGCGAGCCGGCCCGAGGTGACGTGCCGGCGGTAGTCCATCTCGAAGAACCGGTCCTGGGCGGCCACGTAGCCCTGCGCCATGAACAGGTCGGACGACGTCGCCGCGACGATCGTGGGGACGCCACGGGCGTCGCGCGTCACCTCGACCTCGGCGCCCAGGCCGGCGAGCGTCTGGGTGCCCTGCACGTCGGGCAGCGGCCGGCGCACGACGAGGGTGCCGACGAGCGTCGTGACCAGCAGGGCGAGCACGACGACGACGGCCAGGACGACGAGCACGGCTCGCATGCGGTGACGACGGGGCACGGTCGAAAGGCTACCCGTGGGGGCGCTTGACGGTGGCGCTAGAGTTGGCACTCGGATCCTGAGAGTGCCAGCGACGGTCGGACGGACGACCCGCGGACGTGGCGCGGCCCGCACGGCCCGCAGCACCAGGAGAAGCACGAGGACCGCCGGGGACGCCCGGCGACGACGATCGGGAGTCACCTTGCCCACCTACGCCTACCGCTGCACGGCCTGCGAGCACGCCTTCGAGATCCAGCAGGCGTTCACCGAGGACTCGCTGTCGGTCTGCCCCCAGTGCGAGGGGCGGCTGCGCAAGGTGTTCTCGACCGTGGGCGTGGTGTTCAAGGGGTCGGGCTTCTACCGCAACGACGCGCGCACGGGCCGCTCGGCGTCGACGTCGACGAGCGCGGCCGGCAGCGGCGGCGACGCGGCGGCGAGCTCCTCGAGCACGTCGTCGTCCAGCACGTCGTCGTCCAGCACGTCGTCGTCCAGCACCTCCTCGTCCAGCACCTCGGGTGCGTCGACCTCGGGTGCGTCGACCTCGGGTGCGTCGACGGCAGCCTCCGCCTGACGCGAGCCGTCCCCAGGCACGGCCCACGTCGCGCGCGTCCACAGCCGCGGGCGGGCACGGCGTCGGCCGTGGCGCGGCGTCCTAGCGTCGCCCCATGGTCGCCCTGACGCCCGCACCACCGCACCGGTACGACGCCGGCGAGGACCCGCCCGCACCGCTGCCCGCCTCGCCCGGTCCGTGGCGAACCCGCCTGCGGGGCGCGCTGTGGCGGCTGCGGCTCCTGCTCGCGGCCGTGTGCCTCGGCCTGGCCGCGGCCGCCGTGGTCCACGCGGTCCGCCCGCCCGCCCCGCCGACGGTCCCGGTGGTGGTGCTCGCGCGGGACGTGCCGGCGGGCACCGCGCTGGCGCCCGGCGACCTCGTGGTGACCCAGGTCCCGCCCGGTGTCGCACCGCGGGGTGCACTCGTCCGCCAGGACGAGGCCAAGGGCCGCGTGACCGCCACCGACCTGCCCGCGGGTCTGCCGCTCGTCGCGGAGCTGCTCGCGGACGCCACCCTGGCCGGACCGCCCGGCACGGTCGTGGTCGCCGTCCGCCTGGACGACCCGGCCGTCGCGGACCTGCTCGAGCCCGGTCTGCACCTCGACCTCGTCGCCGCACGCCTCGAGGGCGGCCCCGGGCAGACCGTGGCCCGGCGGGCGCTGGTGCGCCCGGCGCCGGCCACGGACGACGCACCGGGAGGCCTGCTGGGGGCGACCTCGCCGACCGACGGGCCACCCGTGCTCGTGGCCGTCACGCCGCAGGAGGCGGTGCTGATCGCCGAGGCGTCGGTCTCGTCCCGGCTGGTCGCTGTCGTCGTGCCATGATCTGCCCCAGAACGTCGGAATCGTCACGTGACCGGGAGGACGCATGTCGGACAACAGGCGCGAGGGTCTGCGCGGCGCGGGTGACCGGCTGCGGTCGGTGGGCGAGAGCCCGCAGCTCAAGGGCATGTCGAAGGTGCTCCAGGGGTTCAAGGACTTCATCTCGCGCGGGAACGCGATCGAGCTGGCCGTCGGCGTCGTCGTCGGCGCGGCGTTCACGCAGGTCGTCAGCGCGCTGCAGGACGGGTTCATCAGTCCGCTGATCGGCTGGGTGTTCGGCAAGCCGAACCTCGAGAACGTCTGGAACATCGGGCCGTACACGTGGCGCGACCCGGGGCCGGGCGAGGACCCGATCGCCGCCATCCAGGTCGGCGTGGTCCTCAACGCGCTCCTGCAGTTCCTCATCACGGCCGCGGCGATCTACTTCCTCATCGTCGTGCCGCTCAACGCCCTCGCCGCCCGGCGCAAGAAGGGCGAGGAGGACGAGCCCGCCGCCCCGGCCGAGGACATCCTGCTGCTGCAGGAGATCCGCGACCTGCTCGCGCAGCGCCTCAGCCCGGCCATCGTCAACGACATGACGACGTGGCCGGGCGACCCCGGCCCGCCGTCGCCCCCCGGGCCGCCCGCGACCCCGCCCGGGCCGCCCAGCATCCCGCCCGGGAGCTGAGCGACCTCACCAGTGCGGCGGCTTGTCGCGCAGCAGCCGCTCGTCGTTGGACGACGTCTCCTCGCGGCCCCAGCCGCGGTCCGAGTCGTCCGCGGAGCGCGTCGCGCGCCACAGGTCGGGCAGGTCGGGTGCCGGCGCACCGGCAGGGTCGGCGGTCGACGTGCCGTCGGTCCGCGGTGCCGGGCCGGCCCCCGTCGCGCTCGCGACGGGCGCTGGCGCGACGGGCGCGGGCATCCTCGTCTCCAGCACCGCCTCGCCCGTGCCGACGGTGCCGGCCGGACGCACGGCCCGGCGCGGTCGGCGCGGCACACGGCTCATGGGGCCGATCCTCGCACCCCGCCGGCGGTCAGCTGAAGGCGCGGGTGACCGCCGCACGGACCGCGGAGTCCACCCGGTGGCTCCGCCGCGTCACGCCGAGCTCCGCCCGCAGCGCGTCGGCCAGCTGGTCGCGGGTGCGCTCGACGCCGTCGGACCGCAGCCAGCGCAGCAGGTCGTCGAGCTGGTCGTCGCTGTACGCGTTGATCGGCAGACCCGCCCGCACGTCGGGTCGCGGCAGGGTCCGCACGGGCAGGGCGAGCTGCTCGGCGGCGGGCGGGGTGTCCAGGAACGCCTCGGTCTGCGCCGACGCGTGCCCGCGGGCCGGCTCCTGCGCGCCCGGGGTCCGGTCGCCGGCAGGCATTCCCCCCGACGGTGTGGAGGATGCGACCACCGGCATGACACCCGTCGGGGTCCGCACCACGGGCACCGCACCCGTCGCGGGCCGCACCACGGGCACCGCACCCGTCGCGGGCCGCACCGCCGGCACCGCACCCGTCGCGGGCCGCACCACGGGCACCGCACCCGTCGCGGGGTGCGTGACGTAGGGCCGGACCGGCGGGCTCTCCTGGTCGTCGACGTCGACCGGCACCCGGGTGACGGGCGTCGGGACCGCCGCGGCCTCGGGGAGCCGCTCCGCGAGCGCGGCGTGCACGGCCCGCCGGATCCGATCGACCTCGGCCTGCGGGTCGAGGAACGCGGCCGCGGACCAGACGCGCACCACCGACCACCCGAGGCGCTCGAGCCGGTCACCCACGAGCCGGTCGCGCACGCGCACGCTCGGCTCGCCGACGTACGCGTCGTCGTCGGTCAGCACCGCCACGAGCATCTCGTCCGGCAGGTCGGGGTGGCCCACCACCAAGGGGATGTGCGCACCCCCAGGCACCCCGTGGTCGACGTCCACGACCAGGCCGTGCCGCCACAGCCGCTCGGCGAGGTCGAGGACGAGCCGGTCGGGGTCGGTGCCCGCGGTGGGCCGCTCGGCCGTGCCGTGCCCGGCGCTGTGGGTCCCCCGCTCGGCGGCGAACCGCAGGACGTCGGCCAGCAGCCGGGGGCCGGGCCCGCGCAGCCGGTCGGGGTCGAGGTCGTCCCCGCCGAAGCACGCGACGACGGTCAGCCGGTGCCGCGTCGAGCCGAGGGCGTCGAGCAGCAGCGCCTCCCCGCCGGGCCCGCTGACCGGACCGAACGTGTGCAGCACGCGCCGGTGCGGCGTGCGCCCGAGGCCGACCGACAGGATGACGGCGTCGCGCCGCAGCCCACCGACGTTCGCGACGTCGACGACCACGAACGGGTCGGCGCGGCCGGCGTCGAAGAACGCCGCCAGCGCGGGGTTGTCGCGGACCTCGGCCAGGACGGTGTCGCGCACGGCGTCGGCGTGGCGGGGGGTGAGCGTGACGACGGCCAGCGACTCGTCGGGGTGCTGCAGCACGTGCTCGACGACCAGCTCGAGGACCTTCTCCACCTCGGCGGACGTCGAGTCGACCATGCTGGTGGCCGGGTCGGGCATCCCGGTGCCGTCGACCGTCTCCAGCGTGACGAGCGGGCGCGAGTCGGGCAGCGGCGTCGGCACGAGCACGCCCTCGTAGCCGTGCTCCGCGAGGAACCGCGTGAGGTAGGGGTCGCGGCGCGACGCGTCGGCGTGCAGCGCGACGGCCGGCAGGACGGCGGCCAGCTCGCGCACCGCGCTGCCCGACGCGCAGCGGGCGTCCCCCACGACGACGACCTGCCGCCCGCGGGCGATGGCGGGCAGCGCGGCCTCGACCGGCAGGTGCGCGGCCGCGTCGACCACGACGAGGTCGACGGTGCGGGTCGCGGGCAGGACCTGCGAGACCAGCATGGGCCCGGCGACGAGGACGGGGCGCAGCCGCCGCGCGAGGTCGGGGTACCGCGAGACGGTGTCCCGCAGCGACGTCATGCGCTCCTCGACGAGCTCGCCGAACAGCCCCTCGGCCTGGTCCCGGTGCGCGCGCACCGTCGCGGCGATGCGCCCGAGCGCCGCGGCGAGCACGGGTGCGGTGCGGCTGACGACGTGCCGGCGGTCGAGCGCGGCGTACCGCGCGGACAGCTCGCCGAGCGCGGCGCCGTCGTACCCGGCGAGCGCCGGGTCGGCGGCCAGGACGTGCTCGAACACGGTGCTCCACCACGCGAGGTCGAGCTCGGCCGGCGCCTGGGCGGGGTCGGCCCGGCGCGCGGCGAGGTCGTCGACGAGGTCGCCGAGGCCGGCGGCACGCAGTCCGTGCAGCAGCTGGGTGCGCTCCGGCAGCGCGTCGAGGGCGGCCGCCCCCGAGCGCAGCCGGGTGAGCCGCTCGCGCAGCTCGTCGAAGGGCGTGGTGGCCAGCTGCCCGCCCAGGGGCGTCGTCGCGAGGACCTCGGCGACCCCCTCGACGTCCTGCCGCACCGCGGCGTGCTCGTCCTCGATGACCTCGAGGCTCTCGGGCAACCGCGGCCAGCCGCCGGCCGGGCAGTGCGCCTGCCAGACCTCGCGGCGCTCCTGCACCTCGATGAGCGCGCCGTGCAGGTCGGCGACCGGTCGGCCGGGGCGCAGCATGTCCTTTGCCTGCTTGCGCAGGCGGCGTCGCACCCAGAACCCCATGGGGACGCCGTGCTCCTCGCGCCACTGCTTCGTGGCCGTCGCGGCGACGAGGTCGGCGGCGGTGCGCTCGAAGACCAGGGGCTGGAACACGTCGAGCGAGGCGCGCACGCCGTCGAGCATGCGCAGCTGCTCGGCCCACTGGTCGAGGGTGGTCGCACGCGTCAGCCCGGTCTCCCCGGCCACCTGCGCGACGCGCTCGACGAGCAGCGGCAGCGTCACGTCGAGCAGCCGGTCGAGCCGGCGCCGCACGACCTGCGCGTCGGCGCTCGTGCGCAGGTCGGCGCCGTACCAGGGGGTGTCCTGCGGTCGCAGCGAGAACGCCCCGAGCTCACCGGCGCGCACGAGGTCGCGCGCGAGGCGGGTGCGCCGCTCCGGGTCCAGGGCGTGGGCGACGTCCGGGCTCAGGCGGACCGTGGTCGCGGGGGTGGGCCGGGTCGCGGTCAGGCGCGCGAGCTCCTGCAGGGCGTCGTACGCGGACACGCCCCACGGCTCCCGGGTCTCGTGCAGCGCGTCGACGTACCCGCGCAGCCGCTCACGGTGCTCGACGAGCGGCACCCGCACCGCCTGCACCGCCTCGGTGTCGACGACCGGCGGCTCGAGCGTCATCGCCCCGAGCAGCCGCCGGGCGGCGGCGCTGCGCCAGCCCGCGTGCGGCTCGACGTCGAGGACGATCTCCCCCAGGCCCAGCCGACGCAGCCGCTCCACGAGGGACACCGCCGCCCGCCGGTGGCCCGGGACGTACAGCACGGTGCGACCCTCGGCGGCGGCGTCGGCGACGATCGCGGCCAGCGTGCCCGTGACGTCGGACCCGGTCGGGGCGTCGACGAAGACGTCGCACCCCGTGGCGACGACGTCGAGCACGTGCTGCTGCGCGGGGTCGAGGTCACCCACCCCCCGCTCGAGCGCCGGGTCCCGGTCGCCCGCGACCGGCGCGGGGAGCGGGACCTGCAGCGCCTGCCGGGCGTCGTCGAGGCCGGCGAGGGCGCGCACGACGTCGTGGCGCTCGAGCGTCCCGGCGAGCTGGTCGAGGTCGTCGACGATGACCTGGCCCGGGTGCACGAACGTGCCGACGACGACCCGCTCCACGAGCGAGAAGTCCTCGAGCACGGCCTCGCCGAGCGACGCCAGCCGCTGCAGGGCGCCGCGCGGGTCGAAGCCCGCGCCGGTGAAGGTGCCGCGGGCGACGGCGGCGGGGTCGAGCAGCGCGCCGTGGCCGCGCAGGGCACGCGCCAGGACGGGGTTGACCTCGATGGACGGCTCGAGCTCGAGCTCGTAGTCGCCCTCGCCGCTGCCGTGCGCGCGCAGGCCGACGGGGCGCAGCAGCACCGGTGCGCGGACGGTCCGCACGGCGGCGTCCTGCCCGTCGGCGCCCGGGGTGCGACCGGCGGGGCGCGGGTGCCGCGTGACGTGCGCGAGCGCACCGACGTCGTCCGACGCGAGGTCCGCGCTGGACCGGTCGGTCCACGTCGCGACGCCGATGGCCAGGGACGTCGAGGCGATGCCGTAGCGCTGGGTGTACCCGGCGGCGCGCGCGCTGACCGCCCGGGCGCGGCGCCGGGCGCTGGACAGCGCGCCGGGCTCCCGCACGAGGTTCGACAGCCGCGTGGGGCGACCCGCGAACAGCTGCGCCATCCCCGACGGGTGGGCGGACGACAGGTCGAGGGCGGCGTCACCGAGCTGGTCGACGTCGGCCAGGGTCGAGGCGCCGGCGGCCTCCACGAGCGCGGCGCGCCACGTCGTGACGGCGCCGTCGAGGACCTCGGCGGGCGACGGGGGCTCGACGAGCGCCACGGGGGGCGCGTCCGCCGCGTCGGTCCGCTCGGCCGTGGCGACGTCACCCGGTGCCGGCGGCGTGGCGCCGGGCGAGGTGGTCCCCGTGGCAGGGGTGCGCGCAGGAGCGGTCATCTTGGCACGGTAACCGCGCGGCAGGCCGTTCGCCGGGCGGCCACGCCGTGCCCGTCCGGGTTGCGTCGGGTCGGGACCCGCACGTCCGGGTCCGCGGGCCGTCGGGGCTCGCGAGGCCGCGCACCCGGGCGCGCGGCGGGCGCGCGGACGGTGCCCGGAACGACCGACGGGACGGGCCGCTGGGGCCCGTCCCGTCGGATCGGAAGCTGAGACGGTGCGCACCGCGCAGGGGGCAGGCGATACGCACCGTCGGGTTCAACTATGCGTCATCGCCGGGTGTTGGTCAACTGTCCAGGCGAGCGGGACGAGGTGAAACCTGGTCGGCCGTCCGACAGCCCCGCGGACGCGCCCCGCACCCGCCGTGCGTCCCGCCGCCGGCGTCGGGCGCCGCTCCGGGGCCCGCCTACGCTGAGCGAGGACGACGGGACGGAGGGACGCGATGCGTGGGCGCAGCAGCGCCGGCGTGGTGTGGGGGGCGGCTGCACTCACCTACCTCGTCGCCGTCGTGCACCGCACGGCGCTCGGCGTCGCGGGCGTCGAGGCCATCGACCGCTTCGACCTCGCCGCCACCGGGCTGGCGATGTTCTCGGTGCTCCAGCTCACCGTCTACGCGGTCCTGCAGATCCCCGCCGGGCAGCTGCTCGACAGGTTCGGCCCCCGCGTGCTCATCGCCACCGGCTCGGGTGTCATGGCGGCGGGCCAGGGCCTGCTCGCCCTGGCGGACGACGTCCCGCTGGCCCTCGCCGCCCGGGTCCTCATCGGCGCCGGCGACGCGGCCATCTTCATCAGCGCGTGCCGGCTCATCGCCGAGCGGTTCCCCGCCCGGCAGGTCCCGGTGATGGTCCAGGTGACCGGGCTCGTGGGCCAGTCCGGGCAGATCGTGTCCGCGCTCGTCGTGGCGTGGGTGCTGCACACCCGCGGGTGGGGCGTCACCTTCGGGGCCCTCGCCGCGCTGGGGGTGGCCGTGACCGTCGCCGCGGCGCTGGGGCTCGGTCCGCGAGCGCCCCGTCCCGTCGAGCGCGCCGCACGCGAGCGGTTCGTGCACGCGGTGCGCGCCGCCGCGCTGCCGGCGGGCACCCGCCTGGGGTTCTGGTCGCACTTCGTCACCCCGTTCTCGTTCAACGTGGTGGGCATGCTGTGGGGCGTGCCGTTCTTCGTCACCGCGCAGGGACGCACGCCCACCGAGGCGGGCGTGCTGCTCACCGCGATGACGCTGTCCGCGATGACGACGGGCCCGCTCGTCGGCCGGTGGACCTCCCGCCACCCGCTGCGGCGGTCGTGGGTGGTGCTCGCGTCGGCGGCCGCGACGCTCGTCGCCTGGGTGTGGCTGCTCGCGCCCTCCACCCCCCGGCCGTTCACCCAGCTCGTCGTGTTCGCCGTCGTCATCGGCGCCGGCGGCCCCGTCTCGCTCGTCGGCATCGACTACGCCCGCACGTTCTCGGCCACCGACCGTCTCGGCACGGCCACCGGGTTCGTCAACACCGGGGGGTTCGTCTCGACCATCGTCGGCGTGCTCGCGGTGGGCGTGGTGCTCGAGCTCGTCTCCCCGCCCGGCGCCGCGGTGTACTCCCTGGACGCGTACCGGCTCGCCTTCGCCGTGCTGCTCCTGCCCTGGGTCGTCGGCGTCGTCGGCGTCCTGCACAGCCGGCGCCGCACGCGCGCGGCGCTCAGCGCGGCCGGGACCCCGGTGCCCCCGCTGCGCGAGGTGGTGCGCCGGCGGCGCACGCCGTGACCCGCACCCTGCCGATCGGGGCGGCGCTGCTGGCCGCGGGCCTGCTGGCGCTGCTCACCGGCGTGCTGCCGGCCGCCGCGGCGCTCGCCCTCGTCGACCGCGTCTGGCCGGTGCTCACCTTCGTCGTGGCGATCACCGTCGTCACCGAGCTGGCCGCCGGCGCCGGCCTGTTCGGGGCCGTCGGGGCCGTCGTCGCCCGCCGCGCCCGCGGCCGCACGCCGCTGCTGTGGGCCGGGGTCGTCGCGCTGGCGGTCACGTGCACCGTGTTCCTGTCCCTGGACACCACGGCCGTCCTGCTGACGCCCGTGGTGCTGTCGGTGGCCGCGCACGCCCGGCTCGACCCGCGACCGTTCGCCCTGGTCACCGTGTGGCTCGCCAACACCGGGTCCCTGCTGCTGCCCGTCTCCAACCTCACGAACCTGCTCGCGACGCACCACGTCGGAGGGGTCCGGGAGTTCGTCGCGCTCACGTGGGCGCCGGCGCTGGCCTGCGTCGTGGTGCCCGTGGCCGTCGTCGCCGTCCTGCACCGCCGGCGGCTGCGCGGCACGTTCGAGGTCGACGAGCCGACGCCGGCGACGGACCCGGTCCTGCTGCGGTGGAGCGCCGGGGTGGTGGCCCTGCTCCTGGTCGCGCTGGTCAGCGGCGCCCCGGTGTGGGCACCCGCGTCCGCAGCGGCCGTCGTGCTGCTCGCCGTGACGGCCCGCCGGCGGCCCGGCACGCTCACGGCCGGGCTGGTGCCGTGGCCGCTCCTGGTGTTCGCCTCCGGCCTCTTCCTGGCCGCGGAGGCCGTGCAGGAGGCCGGCCTGCGCGCGGTCCTCGAGCAGGACCTCACCGGACGCGGCCCGTGGACGCTCGCCGCCGCGGGGCTGCTCGGCGCGAACCTCGTCAACAACCTGCCCGCGTACCTCGTGCTCGAGCCCGCCGCGGCCCACGACCCGCGGCTGCTGGTCGCGCTGCTCGTCGGGGTCAACGCGGGGCCGCTGATCACCCCGTGGGCGTCGCTCGCGACCCTGCTGTGGCACCGGGCGCTGGTCCGCGCGGGGGTGGACGTGCCGTGGGGCCGCTACGCGCTGCTCGGCCTGGTCGTCGCTCCGCTGACCGTGGCCGCCGGCGTCGGCGCGCTGGTGGTCGCGACCTGAGCCCCGGCCCCGGCCGGGCGGGGTAGGTTCGGTCGATGGACCCGGTGGATCCCGCGCTCGCCGGCGTGCGCGCCTACCTCAGCCACCTCGACGGCTGCGAGGTCGTCGTGCGCACGCTGTCCGGCGGCGAGTACGTCGGGCCGCTGTCGTGCCTGCTGTCCGGCAACGTGGTCTTCGTCGGGCCGTCCGGCGCTGCTCCGTGCATCCGCATCGACGCCGTCGAGTCGGTCCTGCTGCTCCGTGGTGAGCCGGGCCGGTAGTCGCGCACCGGCCCGCCGCGCCCGCCGCGGCGCCGGACCGGGGCCACCGCGGGGCCCGGTCCGACGACCGCGAACAGGCGGCGCATCGTGAGAACGCTCCCTCTCAGTGGGCCTTGCAGCAGGGAGCCGCGACCACGGAGGGGGCGGCGGATGCGCTGGTGGTACCGACGAAACCGGCGAGGGCGACGACGACGGCAACGGCGGCAACGGTGAGCTTGTTCATGATGGGACCCCTTCGGGACGGTGTGTCGGACTCTCCGACACACCGGCATGGTCCCCAGGGGGATGTCGTGACCGCAATGACTAACGCAAGTCCGGGGTAGACGCGCCCGGGTCGGACGTCACCCGGGCGTGTCGTCCGGGTGACGTCGGCGTGGTCCTGCGGCCGACGATCAGGGGTGGGTCGTGCCCACCCCGGCGGCGTCGAGGGCACGGCGGTACGCCTCGGCCACCCGCGCCCGGTCGTCGCCCGCGGCACGCAGCCGGTCGCCCAGACGACGCCAGGCGACGGCGCCCGTGCGCCCGGCGGGCAGGAGGTCCAGACGGTCCTGGACCTGGCGGTAGGCCTTGAGCGCGGCGGTGCGCTCGCCGGCGGCCAGCAGCACGTCGCCGAGGACCTCGTGCGCGGCGGCGGCGTCGCGCCGCTCGCCCGCCGAGAGCATCTCGGCGGCGCGGGCCGCGTGCACCAGCGCGGGCCGGTTCTGCCCGAGCAGCAGCAGGGCGCGTGCCCGGATGGTGGCCGCACGCGCGAGCTCGACGTGCGACTCGCCGACCTCCAGGGCGGTGCCCGCCGCGTCGAGCTCGGCGAGCGCCTCGCGCGGACGCGCGGGGGTGACCTGGAGCAGCAGCTGCGCGAGGTCGAGCCGCAGCCGCGGCACGTCGCGCTCGGCCTCCTCGCCACCGGCGATCGCCAGCGCCGCGCGCAGGTGCGCCAGCGCGTCGTCGGCGTCGCCGAACGCGTCGTCGACGAACGCCAGGTTCCAGTGCACCGACCACACGGCGCGGGCGGAGCCGTGCACGAGCGCGCGGGCGAGCAGGTCCGCGCCGCGGACGCGCGCGTACGTCACGTCGCCCCGCGCGACGTACGCCCACACGAGCGTCGACTCGAGACGGAAGACCTCGTCGGTCCCCGCCGCGGACGTGGCGAGCACCCGCAGGTGGTCCTCACCGGCGTGGACGGCCCCGTGCAGGTCCCCCGCCTCGGTGAGGGCCATGACCAGACGCGTGGCGGCGTAGGCGGCTCGCTGGGGCCGGTGTCCGTCGACGAGGCGGCGCGTGGTGTCGGCCAGGACGTGCGCGGACGCCTCGAGGTCGCCGGCGAGGTCCAGCGCCTCGGCGTGGGCGAGCAGGACGCGGGCGCTCTGGTCGACGTCGAGGGAGTCGAGCTCGACGGTGGCGAGCTCGGCCACGGCCTCGCTCGCCCGCCCGGCGCGCACGAGCTGGCGCGCACGCACGACCGACGCCTCGGACGCCTGGTACGCGGGCGAGCGGTCGCCCTGCTCGAGGTACGTCGACGTCACCCCGAGGGCGCGGGCCAGTCGCTCGAGGGCGCCGTCGCCCGGGCCCCGGACACCGCGCTCGAGGTGCGAGACGTAGCTGGGGTGCATCATCGCCGCGCGGGCGAGATCGGCCTGCGACAGGCCGGAGCGCTCACGGGCGTCGCGGATACGTTCACTGACAGGGTGCACGCCCTCACGATAGGGACCCGTCCGGCCGCACGGAAGAGGGGCGGCCTGTACTCCTGTCACGAAGGCGGTGACGGAACCGGCACGACCGGCCCGCCCGGACCCGCGGGGAGCGCGCCGGCGGTCCCGGGCGGCGCGCCCGCCGACGCGCCGTCCGAGACTCCGGCGGGCGGCGGGACGGGCGGGTCCACCACCCGGACCCGGGCCACCCGCGAGCGCCGGACCAGCACCTCGACCAGTGCGACGTACACCAGCGTCGACGCCGTCGAGACCGCCAGGGCCACCGGCGGGATGTCGACGACGTCGAGGTCCACGAGGCTCACGGACCCCAGGCCGAACACGACGACGTTGTTGACGACGTGCGCCGCGGCCGCCGCCTCAAGACCACCCGTCCGCCACACCAACCACCCCATCGCGATCGCCCAGACGGCGGTGTCGACCATGGCCAGCCCCACGTAGGTGTGCCCCGCGACGAACAGCGGGACCGGCAGCAGGATCGCGAACGCGGGGTGCCGCAGCCACGCGCCCAGCGTCTGCACGAGGTAGCCGCGGAACACCACCTCCTCGGCCACGCACTGCGCGGGCACGAGCAGCAGCACCAGCCCGACGAACACCCACGTCGTGCCGTCCGGGCGGGGCTGCCACGGTGTGCCCGCGGCGGCGGCGAGCGCGGCGTCGGCCCCCTGCACGACGAGGGCGAGCACCGCCGACAGGGCCAGGCAGCGTGCCGCCCACCCCCAGCGCACCCGTCCCGTCACGGAGGCGAGCAGGCCGACGGGTCGCGCACCGAGCAGCCGGGCGGCCACGAGGACGGCCGGCAGCATCGCGATGATGCTCAGCATCGCGAGCGTGAACACGAACGGGTCGCGCAGGTCCGTCACGTCCAGCGCGCCGAGCCGCTCGAGACCGCCGGGCCCCGACGTGAGCGACGCGACCGTCAGGACGACCACGCCCGCGCCGAGGAGGGCGACGTACAGGGCACCCGCCAGCAGGCCGACGAGCAGCGGCCGCCACCACCGGGCACCCGGGCGGGTCCGCGCGAGGCGGTGGTAGGCGTAGGTGCCGGGCACCTGGTCCGGGTCGACGACGACGTGCGTGCTGCTCACCGCACCATCCTCGCCCGTCCAGGGACGCTCGTCCCGAGGGTCGGGCCGCGGGCGGGTGTCGAATGCGGCCATGCGCCCGCACGGCCCCGTCGTCCGCACCGTCCGCCACGACCCGGCCGACCGGCCGCTCCTCGTCATCTGGGAGGCGACGCGCGCGTGCGCGCTCTCGTGCGTGCACTGCCGCGCCGAGGCGCAGCCGCTGCGGCACCCCGACGAGCTGGACACCGCCGAGGCGACCGACCTGCTCCACCAGGTCGCCGCCTTCGGCAGGCCCGCGCCGATCGTCGTCATCACGGGCGGCGACTGCTTCGAGCGGGAGGACCTCACCGAGCTGGTCCGGCGCGGGCGGGCGCTGGGCCTGGCGGTCGCCGTGTCCCCGTCCGGCACGGCCCGGCTGGACCGCGCGGCGCTGGTGGGCCTGCAGGAGGCCGGCGTGACGGCCATGTCGCTGTCGCTCGACGGGGCGACGGCCGCGGTGCACGACGGGTTCCGGCGCGTGCCCGGGACGTTCGACCGCACGCTCGAGGCGTGGGCCACGGCCCGCGAGCTGGGCTTGAAGGTGCAGGTCAACTCGACGATGTCGAGCCGCACGGTGCACGAGCTCCCGGACCTCGCGGCGCTGGTGCGGGCGCGGGGCGCGATGACGTGGAGCGCGTTCATGCTCGTCCCGATGGGGCGCGGCACGGACCTCGGGACGCTGACGCCGGCCCAGGCCGAGGACGTCATGAACTACCTCTACGACCTCGGCCCGCACGTGCCGGTCAAGACGACCGAGGGCCACCACTTCCGCCGCGTGTCCCTGCAGCGCGCCGTGCTGGCCGCGCGCGGGGTGGACCACGTGACCGCCCTCGGCCTGGGCGACCTGTACGCCGAGCTCACGGCGCGCACCGCCGCGTTCGGCTGGGGCGACGGCGGCCGCACCCGCCGCCCGCCGGTCAACGTCAACGCCGGCTACGGCTTCGTCTTCGTGTCGCACGTCGGCACGGTCCACCCGTCGGGGTTCCTGCCCGTCGCGGCCGGCGACGTGCGCACCCGGCCGCTGACGGAGATCTACCGCACGTCGGAGCTGTTCACGGGCCTGCGGGACCCCGACCGGCTCACCGGCCGGTGCGGCGCGTGCGAGTTCGGCCGCGTCTGCGGGGGGTCGCGCTCGCGGGCCTACGCGGCCGGAGGCGACCCGTACGGCCCGGACCCGCTGTGCGGGTACGAGCCCGGCACGTTCCCCTACCCGCAGGACGTCGCGGAGCTGCTGACGGCGTGAGCGACGCCCGGTCGTCGTCCCCGCGACCGGCGTCGCGGCCCGCGGGGTCGTCCGTGCGACCGATCCGACCGTGACGGCGTGCGGCCTAGCATCGCGACGTGACCTCGACGCCCGACCTCGCGGCGCCCGAGCCGAGCCGTGCGCGGCGCGTCTGGGCGCACACGTGGCGCCTGCTGGTCGCGATCGGGATCTTCGGCTGGACCGGTGGGCTCCTGTACGGCTTCGGGCTGCGGGCGGAGACGGGCCTGGAGATGCGGGACACCGCGACGGCGTGGCTGGTGCTCGACGTGGTCCTGCTGGTGGTGTGCGCCGTGCTGTACGTGCTGCGCCACCGGGCCCCGCTGCCGATCACGGGCGCCGTCGTGGTGCTGGGCTCGTTCTCGTTGTTCTCCGCCGGCGTGGTCATGCTCGCCGTGCTCTCGCTCGCGACGCGCCGCCGGTGGTCGGAGATCGGGCCCGTCGCGCTGCTGTGGCTCAGCTCCGCGCTGGTCAGCGAGCGGGTGCTCAGCACCTGGGTGGTGCCCTCCCAGACCAGCACGGTCTACTCGCTGTGGGGGGTCGGCGCGTCGGTGACCTTCATCGCGCTCGTCGTGGTCACCGGCATGTTCATCGGCGGGCGGCGCGCACTGATCGCCTCGCTGCGCGAGCAGGCGGCGATCGCCCGGCGCGAGGTCGACGCCCGGGGGGACAGCGCCCGCGCCGCTGAGCGCAACCGGATCGCCCGGGAGATGCACGACGTGCTCGCGCACCGGCTCTCGCTGGTCGCGCTGCACTCCGGGGCGCTGGAGTACCGGGCAGGGCTGGAGCCCGAGCAGGTCCGTGCGACCGCCGCGGTCGTGCGGGAGAACGCCCACGCGGCCCTCGGCGAGCTGCGCGAGGTGCTGGGCCTGCTGCGCGACCCCGGCGCGACCGACGAGCAGTCGCGGCCCCAGCCGACGTTCGCCCAGGTCGGCGAGCTGGTGGACGGCACGCGCGCGGCGGGGTCCCCGGTGACGCTGGTCCTCGACCACGTCGCCGAGGACGAGCTGGCGCGGTTGCCGGTGGCGACCAGCCGCCACCTGTACCGCGTGGTGCAGGAGACCCTGACCAACGCCCGCAAGCACGCCCCCGGCGCGCCCGTGCGGGTGCGGGTGCACGGGGCGCCGGGCGACCAGGTCCGCATCGAGGTGACCAACCCGGTGGCGCAGGAGCCGCCGCGGGCTCCGCTGCCGTCGTCGGGGTGGGGGCTGACAGGGCTGGCCGAGCGGCTGCGGCTCACCGGCGGCGGGATGGACGTGGAGCGCCGCGCGGACGGCACGTTCACGGTGCAGGCGTGGCTGCCGTGGGCGGCCGGGACGGAGGGGACGGCGTGAGCGGGACGCAGGAGCGGTCGACGACGGACGCCACGGGGCTCACCCGCACGCGGGTGGTGCTGGTCGACGACGAGACGCTCGTGCGCGTCGGCCTGCGACTCATCCTGGGCGCCGACCCGGGCATCGAGATCGTCGGCGAGGCGAGCGACGGGCTGGAGGCCCTCGACGTGGTGCGGGCCACGTCGCCCGACGTCGTGCTGATGGACATCCGCATGCCGCGCCTGGACGGGCTCGCGGCCACCGAGCGGCTGCTGGCCGAGCAGCCGGACGCCCGGGTCGTCATCCTCACGACGTTCGACACCGACGAGATGGTGCTGGGCGCGCTGCGCCTGGGGGCTGCCGGGTTCCTGCTCAAGGACACTCCCCCGGCGCTGATCGTGCGGCACGTGCAGGACGCGGGCGCGGGCCGTACGACGCTCTCGCCGTCGGTGACGGACCGCCTGATCGCGTCGGTCACGCGGCAGCCGAAGGACGAGCGCCGGGAGATCGCCCGGCAGCGGCTCGACGGCCTGACGGAGCGGGAGCGGGACGTCGCGCGGGCGATCGGGCGCGGGTTGTCGAACACGGAGATCGCCTCGGAGCTGTTCATCACCGTCGCCACGGTGAAGACGCACATCAGCCGCATCCTCGAGAAGATGCCCGCGGACAACCGCACCCACATCGCCATCTGCGTGCACGAGGCCGGCGACGTGTGAGGCGGCCGCACCCGCCTCGGACGAGGAACGGGCGGGCGCGGCCGCCGGTCAGGCCGCGGGCGGCGGTCCGGTCTGGACGATCCCCACGACGGCCCACGGCGGCAGGTCGAGGTCGATCTCCAGCACGCCGTCGTCGGACGCGGTCAGGGTGCGGCGCAGCAGCGCGTCGGCGGCCGTGCGCAGGTCGTCGGTCTGCTGCGGGGTGAGGTTGATGGGCTGGCCCATGGCGTGCCACGCCTCGGCGACGTTGCCGTGCTCGACGTCGAGCTGCACGAGCTCGAAGGTCGCGCCCGGAGGCAGGCCCGCGACGGTGTGCCGCACGGTGCGCCGCGTGCCGACGCCCGCGAGCTCGCGCGCGGCGTCGTAGCTGTGCGCCGCGCGGACGGACCGTCCGCCCATCTCGTCGGGGTAGTGGTGCAGCACGGCGCTGACGCGCCCGGTGGCCCGGTCCCGCGTCACCACGCCGTGCGGGAGGTCCGCGACGACCTCGTCGCCGAGCCGGGCGAGCATCGCGAACGCGTGGAACGTCGGCTTGTGCAGGCCCTGCTCGTTGACGAGGCCGAAGCCGCCGTGGAACGGCCCGAGGCCGGCCCCGCCCTCCTCGAACACGTCGGTGAACGTCCAGTAGGAGATCGAGTCGGCGAGGTCGGCGCAGCGCAGGTAGGCGCGCGTGATGTAGGTCGCGGCGAAGAGGGTGTCGTGGCTGCGGTCGCGGCTCGACGGGGACGTCGACCACTCGGTGATGTGCACCTCGGCGTCGGGGTACGGGCTCGCGGCGACGATCGAGCGCAGGAGCGTCAGGTCGTCGTACGTCGCGTCGACGTACCGGCTGATCTCCTTGGCACCGCCGCCGGGCGTGGCGGCGTAGTCCGTGGGGTACAGGTGCGCCGTGAGGAAGTCCACGGGCAGGTCGCGCTCCGCGCACCAGGCGATGAACTCCTCGATCCACACGGGCCGCCAGTCGAGGGCGTCGGGGTCCTCGGCCTCGCCGGTCGCGATCGACGCGGTGCGGTCCTCGGTCTCCCCGGCGTAGCGGGCGTCGGGGACGAACACGCTGGTGGAGGGCCCGCCGACCAGCAGACGGTCGTCGATGGCCTTGATCGCGCGGACGGAGGCCTCGTAGAGCTCGAAGTACTGCGTGCGCGTGCCGGTCCAGAACAGGGGGACGAGGTTGGGCTCGTTCCACACCTCGAACCGCCACTGCCGGACCTCTTCGAGCCCGTACCGCTCGATCCAGTGGCGCACGGTGGCGCTGACGAGGTCGGCCCAGCGGCCCATGTCCGTGGGCGGGCTGCAGTGCGCCTTCCACCAGAACAGCGTCTCGGTCTGCGTGGCCAGGTCCCGGGGCATGAACCCCAGCTCGACGAAGGGCCGGGCGCCGGTCGACAGGATGAAGTCGAACACCTTGTCGACGTAGCTGAACGTGTGGACGGGCTCGGCCAGCGGGGTGGGCGGCCCGAACCCGCCGCCCCCGCCGTCGTTGCCGCGGTACACGAACATGTCGTCGTGGAACAGCCCGTGGAAGCGCACGTAGCGGGCGCCGAGCACGTCCACCGCCTCCCGGAAGTGCGCCTGCCAGTCGGCGCGCAGCGCCTCGTTGGCCCGGCCCGCGCCGACGCAGGTGTTCCACACGTGGCGCAGGGGGCGTCCGGCGGCGGGGGCGCCGTCGACCGTCAGGACCGCGTTCGCGGACTGCATGACATCTCCTCGTCGAGAGTCGAAAGAGTTTCGCAACCTCCGGTCGCGCAGCCACTCTAGGAAGGCGACGGCAACGCGGTCAAGACCGCGATCTCCGCACGTCTTGCCCGTCGCGCGACCTCGCCCTAGGCTCGAAACAGTTTCGTCTCGAGGAGGCCCCGTGCCCGCACGCCCGACGCCCCGCCGCGTCACGCTCGACGACGTCGCACGCAGCGCCGGGGTCTCCAAGGCGACGGTCTCCAAGGCCCTCAACGCCCGCGACGACATCGCACCGGACACCCGCGCCCGCGTGCTGGCGACCGTCGAGCAGCTGGGGTACCGGCCCACCACCGACCGCGGGCACCCACCCCGCCGACCCGCGCTGGTCGCCGTCCTCGACGTGCTCGAGTCCCCCTACATGACCCACGTGCTCGGTGGCGTGCTGGCTGCCGCCACCGCGGCCGGCACCGACCTGCTCCTGCGCCTGCCCCCCGACCGCGGCACCCGCACCCGCCGGACCGCCGCCGCCGCGTGGGTCGCGCAGCAGCGCGCCGCGGGAGCCGTCGGGATCGTCGGCCTCACGCTCGCCGAGCCCGACGCGCTCCTGCGCGCCGCGCAGGACGCCGGCGTGCCCGTCGTCATGGTCGACCCCGTCGACACCCGGGAGGGCGCCGTCGTCAGCGTCGGTGCGACCAACTGGGCGGGGGGGCGCAGCGCCACCGAGCACCTGCTGGGGCTGGGTCACCGGCGCATCGCCTGGATCGGCGGGCCGGCGGGCTCGGCCGCCGCCCGCGAGCGCCTGCACGGGTACCGGGCCGCGCTCGACTCCGCGGGCGTCGCGCTGGACCCCGCGCTCGTGCGCAGCGACGAGTTCGCCGTCGAGACCGGCCTGCGGCACGCCCGCGAGCTGCTGCTGCTGCCCGACCCGCCGACCGCCGTCCTCGCCGGGGACGACGAGATCGCCGTGGGCGTGCTGGCCGCCGCGCAGGAGCTGGCCGTGCCCGTCCCCGGGGGGCTCAGCGTCGTCGGCTACGACGACACCCCGCAGGCCGGCTGGACCAGCCCCCGCCTGACGTCGGTGCGCCAGCCGCTGGACGGCATGGGGCGCATGGCCGTCGAGACCGTGCTCGCCATGGCCGCCGGTCACGCACCGGCGTCCTGGTACGTCCAGCTGGCCACGACGCTCGTCGTCCGGGAGTCGACCGCCCCGCCTGCCCGTGCGGACCGGACGCGCGCACCGCATGCTGGCACGTGACCACCCCTCGACCCCACCGGGAGCGCCCATGAGCCCGACCCCCGCACCGGCCGCCGACGGCACGGGTGCCGCCGCGCGCAAGGGCGACGCCCCGGCACCCGACGACCCGCGCAAGCCGGAGTCGCCCACGGACCTGCACCGCAGGTCGTGGGGGTACGTCCTGCGGACGACGGTGCGCGAGTTCCTCGACGACCAGTGCACAGACCTGGCGGCGGCGCTCACCTACTACGCGGTCCTGGCGCTCGCGCCCGCGCTGCTCGCGGTGGTCTCCCTGCTGTCGTTGGTCGACCAGCCCGACGAGGTCATCGACGGCATCGTCGAGCTGGGACGCGGCGCCGGCGCCGGTGAGCAGGTGGAGGGGTTCCGGCCGGTGCTGGAGAACCTCAGCGAGGCCCCGGCCGCCGGGTTCGCCCTGGTGCTCGGGCTCGTCGTCGCGCTGTGGTCAGCCTCGGGGTACGTGGCGGCGTTCAGCCGGGGCATGAACCGCATCTACGAGGTCGACGAGGGCCGCCCGATCTGGAAGCTGCGGCCGATGCTGCTGCTGCTCACGGCCGCGCTCGTCGTCATCGCGGTGCTGGTGCTCGCGCTGCTGGTGCTGTCCGGGCCCGTCGCGGAGAGCGTGGGCGACGCGATCGGACTGAGCGCGACGGTCGTGACCGTCTGGCAGATCGTCAAGTGGCCCGTCGTCGTGCTGCTCGTCGTGGCGGCCATCGCGCTGCTGTACCACGGCACGCCGAACGTGCGGCAGCCGAAGTTCCGGTGGGTCAGCGTGGGTGCGCTGCTCGCGCTCCTGGTCTGGGTGGTCGCGACGGCCGGCCTCGGGCTGTACGTCGCGAACTTCGCGAGCTACGACGAGACCTACGGGTCGCTCGCCGGCGTCATCGTGCTCCTGCTGTGGCTGTGGCTGACCAACCTGGCGCTGCTGTTCGGCGCCGAGCTGGACGCCGAGCTGGAGCGCGGGCGCCAGCTCCAGGCCGGCATCGAGGCCGAGCGCTCGCTGCAGCTGCCGCCGCGGGACACGACCGCGAGCGAGAAGCGCCACGACAAGCTCGAGGCGGACGTCGAGCGCGGGCGCCAGCTGCGCGAGTCCGCGGCCCGGCGCCACCGGTCGCAGGGCGACGGCACCGTCGGCGGGTGACGGGCGGTACCTGAACGCTCGACGGTCGCGAGCAGCGGCTGCCGGCGCCCGGTCAGGCGGCTCGGGCTGCTGGTCCTGCGGCGGGGAGACCGTCGGGTAGCGCTGCACGGGGTCCTGGAAAGTGAGCTGGTCCGTGCGGGTCGCGTCGGTGTCCTGGGATGCGGGGACGGTCGGGGTTGGCGATGCTCGACGAGGGCGACGGAGCCGCCGTCGCCCCACACGAGGGAGCCACGATGAGCGAGAACCCCGGACCTGCGTCCTCCGCGAGCCCCGAGCACGGCGAGGGGCAGCACGACGCGCCCGTGGACACCGGGCCCGGACCGGACGAGGCCGACCTGCACCAGGAGTCGGTCGGCACGGCGGCGCAGGACCCGCAGGAGGAGGGTCGCGTCGACGCAGGCTGACGGGCCGGGGCGCCCCGAGCGGGGGGACGGTCCACCTCCGAGCGCCGCCGTCACCGCCTCACCGCAGCGGCGGGAGCACCTGGTCGCCCGCGAGTGCCCCACGGAACGGGTCGCCGCGCTCGGCCAGGCGCTCGAGCACCGTGCGGACCGTGAACGTGTCGGACCGCAGGGACGGCTCGTCGAGCTCGTCCCAGGTGATCGGCGCCGAGACGGGCGCGCCGGGCGCGGCACGCGGGCTGTACGGCGCGACGAGGGTCTTGTTCACCGCGTTCTGCGTGTAGTCCAGGCGCGCCTGCCCGCCGCGCTCACGCACCTCCCAGCGCCAGCTGACGAGGTCGGGCACGACCTTGCCCACGGTGCGCGAGAGCCGCTCGACCCACGCGCGGGTCTCGTCGAACGTCGGGCCGGGGGCGATCGGCACCCACACCTGCAGACCGCGGCGGCCGGTGAGCTTGGGGAACGCCTGCACCCCGACGTGCTCGAAGGCGTCGCGGTGCAGGCGTGCGAGCAGCACCAGGTCCTCCCACGGGGTCGCCGGCCCGGGGTCCAGGTCGACCAGCGCGTACGTCGGCAGGTCCGGGGCGGTGGTCCGCGACGTCCACGCGTGCCACTCGAGCGCACCGAAGTTCGCGGCCCAGACCAGCGCCGCGGGCTCGTCCACCACGAGGTAGGTCGTCGCCTCGCCCGGGTCGGTGCCCGGCCGGTCCCACCGCGGCACCCAGCCCGGCGTGTGGTCCGGCAGCTGCTTGTGCCAGAAGCCCGCGGTGCCCGCCCCCTGCGGGAACCGGTGCATGTTGAGCGCGCGCCCCGCGAGGTACGGCAGCACGACGGGCGCGATCCGCGCCGTGTAGCGCAGCAGCTCGCGCTTGGTCACGGGCGGCTCGTCGCCTCGCCCCGGGAAGAGCACCTTGTCGAGGTTGGTCACGCGCAGCCGGCGCCCCAGGACGTCCCACGTGCCGGACGCCCCGAGGTCGTCGAGGGCTGCGAGCTCGTCGTCCGACGGCCCGGCGACCTCGGGGACGGGCGGACGGGCAGGGACGTCGGCCTGCGCGGCGGGCACTCCCGAGCGCCACAGCCGTTCCGGGGCGGCCGCCACCTCGTCGTTGGTGCGCCCGGACACCACGGACGTCGGGTGGTCCTCGGCGTCCCAGCCCGGCACGGCGTGCTCGTCGCGCTTGTGCAGCAGCAGCCACTGCTCCTTGCCGGTGTCGCGGCCGTCCCGGCGCACGAGCAGGAACTTGCCGCGCAGCCGCTCGCCGTGCAGCTCGGCGTGCAGCTGCCCGCCGCGGACCTCCGTCGCCGGGTCGTCGCCCTTGTACGGGTGCCACGTGCCGTGGTCCCACACGATGACGTCACCGCCGCCGTACTCACCGTGCGGGATCACGCCCTCGAAGGCGGCGTACTCCAGCGGGTGGTCCTCGACGTGCACGGCCATGCGCCGCGCCGCCGGGTCCAGCGTCGGCCCCTTCGGCACGGCCCAGCTGACCAGCACCCCGTCGATCTCGAGCCGAAAGTCGTAGTGCAGCCGGCGGGCGCGGTGCCGCTGCACGACGAACCGCCGCACGGGGCCACCGGACGGCTCCGGCACCGCGCCCGCCGGCTCGGCCGTGCGCGCGAAGTCGCGCATCGACCGGTAGGTGGTCAGCGCGTCGTCGGCCCCCGGCCGCCCGTCGGGCGCGGGCCCGCCGTCACTCCGACGCGCCGTCGGGGTCCTCCTCCGGCTCGAACGTGCTCGGCTCCTCGGTGGCCGTCGCCCCGACACCCTCGTCGGACAGGTCCTGCGCGTCGGTGCCGTCGGTGCGGCCGTCGTCGGTCTGGCTCACGGTGCTCCTCCAGGGTTGTCGTGCCGCCAGCGTGCGGCGGCCCGCGTCGCCCCGCAACCGGGCACCGGCCGCCCGACCGTCCGCGCGTCGCCCGCTCGACCTGCGGGATCGGCCGTCAGCACGTACAAAGGTCGGGGTGAGCACCCACCTCGAGGACTACGCCCTCCTGTCCGACCTGCGCACCGGCCCGCTGGTGTCCCGCGACGGCAGCGTCGACTGGCTGTGCCTGCCGCGGTTCGACTCCGCGGCGGTGTTCACGGCCCTGCTCGGTGGCCCGGACGACGGACGCTGGAAGCTGTCGGCGGTCGACGGCGAGGTCGTCGAGCGCCGCTACCTGCCGCACACGTTCGTGCTGGAGACCACGTGGCGCACCCCCACCGGGGCCGTGCGCGTCACGGACTTCCTCCCGCTGGCGACGGGCCGCGACGACCTGGTCCGCCGTGTCGAGTGCCTCGAGGGCACGGTGGAGGTCGAGCACGACCTGCGCCTGCGCTTCGACTACGCGCGGGCGACCCCCTGGGTGCGGGTCGTGGACCACCACGGCAGCCCGGCGCTGCTGTCGCTGGCCGGACCCGACGGCCTGGTCCTGACCGGCCCCCTGCTGGGGTGGTCCGACGCGAACGGCGACGCGGCCGCCGAGCCGGGCACCTCCTCCCAGCCCGGGGCGTTCTCCGCCGACGACCAGAGCGGCGGGGCGCGCGCGCCGCGGCTCACCGGCACGTTCCGGCTGGAGGCGGGCGAGCGGTACGACTGGGACCTCACGTGGTTCCCGTCGTACGAGGACCCGCCGGGCCCGGTGGACGCCGAGCAGGCGCTGGCCGAGACCATCAGCTTCTGGACCGACTGGTCGGCGAACCTCACGGTCCGGACCGCGCACGACCCGCTGGTGCTGCGCTCGATGCTCGTGCTGCGCGCCCTCACGCACGCCCAGACCGGCGGGATCGTCGCCGCCCCGACGGCGTCGTTGCCCGAGTCCCTGGGCGGCGGACGCAACTGGGACTACCGGTTCGTGTGGCTGCGGGACGCGGCGCTGACCATCGAGGTCGCGGTGGCGCACGGGCTCACGGAGGGCGCGTGCCTGTGGCGCGACTGGCTGCTGCGCGCGGTGGCCGGCGACGCGGACGACGTGAAGATCATGTACGGCATCGGCGGGGAGCGGGAGCTCGACGAGAAGGAGCTCGACCACCTCGACGGGTACGAGGCCTCCCGGCCCGTGCGCATCGGCAACGGCGCGGCCGACCAGTACCAGGCCGACGTGGTCGGCGAGGTGATGATCGCCCTGGGCATGCTGCGGGACGCCGGCGTCGCCGAGGACGAGTACACCTGGGGCCTGCAGAAGAGCCTCCTGCGGTACACGGAGGAGAACCTCGACCGCGAGGACCACGGCATCTGGGAGATGCGCGGCGAGCTGCACCACTTCACGCACGGCCGGGCCATGATGTGGGCCGCGTTCGACCAGGGCGTCCGCGCCGTCGAGGAGCACGGGCTGGACGGGCCGGTGGAGCGCTGGCGCGAGCTGCGCGAGCACATGCGCGAGGAGATCGAGACCCGCGGGTTCAGCACGGAGGTCGACAGCTTCACGCAGACGTACGACAACACCGACGTCGACGCGTCCCTGCTCCAGCTCCCGCACACGGGGTTCCTCGCCTACGACGACCCGCGGATGCTCGGCACGGTCGCCCGCATCGAGTCCGAGCTGCGCGACGAGCACGGCCTGCTGCACCGCTACCGCACGGACACGGGCATGGACGGGCTCGAGGGCGACGAGCACCCGTTCCTCATCTGCTGCTTCTGGCTGGTCGAGCAGTACGCGAACAGCGGCCGGCTCGACGACGCCGAGTCCCTCATGGAGCAGCTCGTCGGGTACGCGAACGAGCTGGGTCTGCTGAGCGAGGAGTACGACCCGGGTGCCGGGCGCCTCATCGGCAACTTCCCGCAGGCGTTCAGCCACATCGGCCTGATCCGCGCGGCGGACGCGATCGCGGCGGCCAGCGGGGACTGAGGCGACGAGCGGCCGTCAGGCGACCGTGAGCAGCGTGCCGGCCGGCACCTTGCCCCACAGCAGGTCCAGCACCTCGTCGCTGACCCGGATGCACCCGTTAGAGATCGGGCCCGTCCGCGCGAACGGGCTGGTGTGGATCGCGGTCGCCGACGTGCCCGTGGCGCGGTCGTAGACGTCGATCGTCTCGCTCTGGCTCGACAGCAGGATCACCCGTGGCGTGTACGTGCCCGGCTGCTCCCACTGCGACCCGACGACGAACTGGGGCACCGCCGGCGTCGGCGTCCCCGGCGCACCGACGGCCTTGACCGGCACCGTCGTGGTCGTCGTGCCGTCGTCGACGGTCAGGCTGAGCGCCGCGAGGTCGAGGTGCAGCCGCCAGTCCGTGCCCGACGGGGTGGTGTCCTGCGCGCGGATCCACACGCTGCGCCCGTTGACCTGCGCGACGTCCTGGCTGGGCAGCGCGCTGCGCGTGGCGACGAGCACCCGCAGCCACCCGCCGCGCTGGTCCAGGACGGGCAGGACCGTCGGGACGTCGAGCGTCACGGCGGGCACGGTCGCGACGGGGGTGCCGAACACCGCGTCGTAGCCGGCGGTGTCGCGCACGAGCGTCGCCGTCTGCCAGGTGCCGAGCGCGGGGTCGTCGTTGCGCCGCTGCTCGAGCCCGTCGGTGCCGGGCAGGCCCGGGACCAGGTGGCGGGGCTCCGCGACCGGCAGGGTCGACAGGTCGGCGGGCACGAGCGCCGGGGGCGGGGCGACCGCGACCTTGGGCACGTCGACGGGGGCGCGCACGAGCACCGGGTCGGGCGCCGCGACGGGCGGCGGCGCGCACCCGCCCAGGGCCGCCGCGGCACCCGCCACGACGGCCACCAGCCCGGCACGCACCCTGGTCGACACCCTCCTATGGTGCGGGACGCGCGCGGTGTCCACCACGTCCGTCCGCCGCCCGTCCCCCGGCGCGGCTCAGCGGGAGCGCAGCGCGTCCACCAGCTGCGCCTTGGTCATCGTGGAGCGGCCGCGCACGTCGAGCTCGGCGGCGCGGGCGCGCAGGTCGGCCACCGTCCAGTCCTCGTACGACCCGGACCGGCCGCCGCGGGCACCGACCTCGGAGCGGCCCGACGCCGCGGCGGCGTTGGCGATCCGCGCGGACTTCTCCTTGCTGTTGCCCTCGTCGCGCAGCCGCTCGTACAGCTCGGGGTCCTTGATCGACGGGCGGGTCTCGCGCTGCGGCATCGGGTCCTCCTCGGGTGCGTCGGTGCGGGGCTGAGGTGGCTCCCGACCACGGTAGGCACGTCCCGACCCGGCGGCGAGCCCGCGGGGTCGCGATGATGGACCGATGGCGCGGACGTGGCGGGTGACCCTGGGCGCGCTCGTCGCCGTCGTCGCCGTCGCGGTGGGTCTGGTCTGGGCCGGGCAGGGCCGGCTCGTCTACCACCCCGACACCCGCGCCGTGCCGGCCGTCGCGGACGTGCTGCCCGGCGCCCGCGAGGTGCACCTGACGACGTCCGACGGCCTGCGGCTGGGCGCCTGGTACCTGCCGCCCGCCGACGGCTGCGACGCGGCGGTGCTCGTCACGCCGGGCAACGGCGGCCACCGCGCCGGGCGGGCCGGGCTGGCCCGCGCGCTGCACGCGCAGGGGTTCGGTGTGCTGCTGCTCGACTACCGGGGGTACGGGGGCAACGAGGGGACGCCGTCCCAGGCCGGGCTGGCCCGTGACGCCCGAGCGGCGCGCGAGCACCTCGTCGGGGAGGCGGGGATCCGCCAGGACCGGCTCGTCTACCTGGGCGAGAGCCTCGGCGCCGCGGTGGCGACCGCCCTGGCCGTCGAGCACCCGCCCGCGGCGCTGGTGCTGCGCTCGCCGTTCACGTCGCTGGCCGACGCCGGCCGTGCCGCCGTCCACGTGCCCGTGGGCTGGCTGCTGCGCGACCGCTACGACGTGCGGGCCCTGGTCGCGCGGGTCGACGCGCCCGTGGCCGTCGTGCACGGCACGGCGGACACCATCGTGCCGCCGTCGCAGAGCCGGGAGGTGGCCGACGCGGTGCGCGGGACGGGCGCCCAGGTGGTCGAGCGGAAGGTCGCCGGGGCGGGGCACAACGACGCGGACCTCGCGCACGGCGCCGTGCTGGTGGACGCGGTGGCGGAGGTCGCGCGCGCCGCAGGGGCCGGGTGCGACGGGTCGCCCGACGGTCGATAGTGGGGGCATGCCTCCCGACAGCACCTGGCGACCGCGCACACCACCGCCCGGCGGGCGGCCCGCCGTCGTCCCCGGTCCCGGTCAGGAGTCGGTCTGGGACTACCCGCGCCCGCCCGCGGTGCGGCCCAGCACCGAGCACGTCGTCGTGACGCTCGGCGCGACCGTCGTGGCGGACACGCGCCGTGCGCTGCGCGTCCTGGAGACCTCCCACCCGCCGACGTACTACCTGCCGCTGGCCGACGTCGCCGAGGGGGTCCTCGTGCCGGTCGACGGGGTGACGACCTTCTGCGAGTTCAAGGGCCGGGCCGTCTACTACGACGTCGTCGGCACCGACGACCGCGGCCGAGCCGTGCTGCCGCGGGCCGCGTGGGGGTACCCGACGCCCGCGCGCGGCTTCGAGGCCCTCGCCGGGCACGTCGCGCTGTACCCCGCGGGCCTGACGTGCACGGTGGACGGCGAGGCCGTCGAGGCGCAGGACGGCGACTTCTACGGCGGCTGGCGGACCAGCCGCGTCGTCGGGCCGTTCAAGGGCGGTGGTGGCACGCGCGGCTGGTGAGCCGTCCCGCCGTGATCAGACTATGGCGCGTGCGGGGGCTTGCGGCAAGGCCCCCCTCGACGCCCAGGATGGTCGGCCGTGGCCGCCGCACCCGCGGGGACGGCCGCGCGGAGTCGAGGGTCGGGGGGTGCCGTGGTCGACGTGATCATCGCCGGGGGTGGGCCGACGGGCATGATGCTGGCCGCCGAGCTGCGGCTGCACGACGTGGACGTGCTGGTGCTGGAGAGGGACGAGGCACCCCACCCGGCGGTCCGGTCGCTCGGGCTGCACCCGCGCAGCATCGAGATCCTCGACCAGCGAGGGCTGCTGGAGCGGTTCCTTGCCCACGGCCAGCGGTACCCGGGGGCGGTCGGGCACTTCGCCGCGATCGACTCCCCCGCGCCGCCCGACCTCGACACGACGCACCGCTACGTGCTCGGCATCCCGCAGCCCGTCACGGACCGGCTCCTGGCGGAGCGCGCGGTGGAGCTCGGCGCACGGGTGCGCCGCGGCTGCGAGGTCACGGGCGTGGCGCAGGACGAGGACGGCGTGGACGTCACCCTCGCCGACGCGACGCGGCTGCGCTCGCGATGGCTGGTGGGCTGCGACGGCGGCCGCAGCCGCGTGCGTCGCTCGCTCGGCATCGGGTTCCCCGGCGAGCCGGCCACGACCGAGTGGGTGCTGGGCGAGGTGCGCTCGACGACGCCGCCGGACGAGCTCGCCCGGGTGTCCGCGGCGGTGCGGGAGCAGCACCGGGGCTTCGGCATCGGCCCGGCCGGTGACGGGCTGCACCGGGTGGTCGTGCCCGCGGCGTCCGTCGCCGAGGACCGCACCGTCCCGCCGACCCTGGAGGAGCTGCGCACGCAGCTGCGGGCGTACGCGGGCAGCGACCTGGGGGTGCACTCCCCGCGCTGGCTCACCCGGTTCGGTGACGCGACCCGCCTCGCCGAGCGGTACCGGGCGGGCCGGGTGCTGCTGGCCGGCGACGCCGCGCACGTGCACCCGCCGCTGGGCGGGCAGGGCCTGAACCTCGGCATCCAGGACGCGGTCAACCTCGGCTGGAAGCTCGCTGCGGCGGTCGCGGGCTGGGCGCCGGCCGGGCTGCTGGACACCTACGCGACCGAACGCCGCCCGGTCGCGCAGGACGTCCTGACCCTCACGCGCGCCCAGAGCGAGCTGCTGCTGCCCGAGCCCGGGCCGCAGGCCGTGCGCCGCCTGCTCACCGAGCTGATGCGCCTGGAGGACGTCAACCGGTTGCTCGCCGAGCGGATCGCGGGGACCGCCATCCGGTACGACCTGGGCCCCGGACCGGACCTGGTGGGGCGGCGGCTGCGCGACGTCCGGCTGTCACGCGGGCAGGTGTACGCGCTCCTGCACGACGGACGCGGGCTGCTGCTGGACCGGGACGGGACGCTGTCCGCCGCCGGCTGGGCGGACCGCGTCGACCACGTCGTGGACCGCAGCGAGGAGCTCGACGCGCCCGGCGTGCTGGTGCGGCCGGACGGTCACGTCGCGTGGTTCGGCGACGACCAGGAGGAGCTGCACGCGTCGCTCGCCCGGTGGTTCGGGGCCGCGGAGCCCCGTCAGGACCGGGGCGCGGCAGGCGACCAGAGCATCCGGCCCGCGACGATGTGACCGTTGCCCGAGATCCCGAACACCTGGACCAGGGCGACCTCCGGCGAGGCGAGCTCGGCGACGCACCCGGTGGCCGGGTGCCACACGGTCGTGCGGAACCACCCGTCGGCGTCGTTGAACCGCATCCCGACGACGGTCCCGTCCTCGGTGATCCCCACCGCCCGGGTCCCGCCCTCCTCGACACCGGTGAGCGCCTGCACCGTGCGGGTCCGCGCCGACCGGAAGAAGGCCTGGTTCGAGCTCGCCTGCCAGCCGTTCTCCGCCCAGCCGACCATGTCGCCCCGGTTGTTGATCCCCCGCGCTGCGGACCCGCCGGCGAACTCGCCGCTCGGCTGGACCATCCGCCCGCTGCGTGGCTCCCAGACGAAGGGCACGTGGTACCCCTCGGCGCGCATGGCTCGGCCCACCACCTGACCGTGGTCGTTGATGCCGAAGGCCTGGGAGTCGTCACCCCCGAGGGTGCCGAGGTCGCGCATCACACCGGTCGACGGGCTCCAGAGGAACGCGTGGACCTGGAACTCCCAGGCGGCGGTCCTCGACGCGCCGACGACCTGGCCGCGGTTGTTGATCGCGGTCGCGTAGGCCTCGGGGCCGCCGAGCGTCCCGAGGTCGGTCGTGCGACCCGTGCGCGAGTCGAACACGAACGGGCGCGTCGTCCCGTCCGGGTAGGTCGCCTCCCCGACCACCTGCCCACGGTCGTTGATGTCCGTCGCCGCCGAGTACGACGCACCGGGCACCTCGATCGTCGAGAGGCCGACGTCGCTGGACCACAGGAACGCCGTGGGGACCCCGTACGCCGGGCGCGTGACGCCCACGACGACGCCCGCGTTGTTGACGCCGAACCCGGAGGTGCTCTCGGACCAGCCGTCAGCGGCTCTGAGGTCGGTCACCTCGTACGCACCGCAACCCGTCGGCGGTGCGCCGGCCCAGGCCACCGCGGGCGGTGCGGTACCGACCGCCATCGCCGCCGCCAGCAGAACGGCCCCGATCCGCGCCATGACGCCACCCCCGGTGCTCCGGCCGCTCCGGACGCTCCGCAGCGGCGACACAACCTGGACGATTCGCCCGTTCCACCCTATTCCGGGCGGATGTCGCGAGGGGTGCCCGAAGGGGCAGACCGCGTGTGATCCCGGGCAGGGGACGCCGTGACCCCGCGCGTCACCGCCGCGTCGTCCGCGGCCCGGGAGGGCGGATGCCCTCGGCGCCGCACCGCAGGCACCGGTAGACGAACCCGCCGCCCTCGTCGTCGCGCGGGACCTTGGTCGGGCGGTGACCCAGCAGCCGGCAGAGGAGTCGCACGGTCAGCCGACGACCTCGCCGGTCAGCGCGTCGCTGAGCAGCCCCACCAGGGCGTCGAGCTGCACGTCGGTCGACGACGAGCCGTCGTCCTCCGCACCGTCCAGCGCCCGGGCGGCCAGGCCCGACTTGGCGTCGATGAGCTCGGCGATCCTCGAGTCGATGGTCTGCGCGGCGACGATCCGCCACGCGGTGACCGGCTCGTCCTGCCCGATGCGGTGGATGCGGTCGATCGCCTGGGTCTGCTCGGCGTGGGTCCAGGACAGCTCGGCGAGCACCAGGTTGGACGCGACCTGCAGGTTCAGCCCGACCCCCGCGGCCGTCAGGGAGCACACGACGATCGCGACCTCGGGGTCCTCCGTGAACGCCGCGATGTTCTTGGCACGTGCCCGGGGCGTCTGGTCGCCGCGGATCGAGGCGTACCGGATGCCGCGCTCGGCGAACGTCTGCTCCGCGGTGTCCATGACGTCGACGTGCTTGGCGAAGAACACGACCTTGCCGACGTTGCGGGCCAGCTGCGCGGCGTAGTCCGCGGCCAGGCCGGCCTTGGCCTGACCGATCCGGCGGACCATCGTGAACACGTTCTCGCCACCGGCCTTCGAGCTCGCGTCCTTGAGCTCGGCCGCGGCGACCCGCCGCGCGAGGTCGAGGTCGATCCCGTCGACGGCCGTGTCGTCGCGACGTGCCTCGAGCGCGGCCCGGTACCGGCTGACGAGCCGCTCGGCGAGCGCGGCCTCGGCCGCACGGATCGAGCGCCCGACGGCTCCGTCGAGCTCGACCGGCAGGTCCGCGACGCGGCGCGCGGGGATGTCGGCGACCACGTCGATCTTGCGGCGCCGCACGATGCCCATGTCGATGACCGCGGTGCGCGCGGCGGAGTAGAACCCGCGGTCGGCGGGTGTCAGCCCCGTGTCCTCGAGCGCGGCCATGAGGCTGCCGAGCGGCTTCTCCTGGTCGATCCAGCCGAGGTACTGCCAGATCGCACGGAAGTCCTCGATGTCGTTGATCAGCGGGGTGCCGGTCAGCGCCATCAGCAGCGGCCGGGCGGTGCGCTCGCGGATGCGCGCGGAGATGCCCAGGACGTGCCGCGAGCGCTGCGAGCCCGTGTTCTTGATGAAGTGCGCCTCGTCGACGACCATCCCGCGGAACCCGTGGTCGCCGAGCCAGCCGGCGTGCCGGTCGAGGATCTCGTAGTTGACGATCACGACGTCGGCGAACCCGTCGACCTGGTCGCCGTCGCCGTGCACCACGGTGGGCCGGCGCAGCGGCGTCCACAGCCCGACCTCGTGCGCCCAGTTCGTCTTGACGACGTTGGGGACGACGACCAGCAGCGGGAACGCGTCGGCGGCCTGCGCGGCGAGCAGCGCCTGGGCCGTCTTGCCCAGGCCGGGCTCGTCGGCGAGCAGGAAGGTGCGGTGGCCGCGCGCCGCGGCCGCGACGACCCGGGCCTGGTGCGGCATGAGCTCGCGGCCGGCCGGCGTCGGCACGGGACGCGGCTCGGGCAGGGGCATGCACGCCGGTGCGCCGGTCGCGGCCTCCTCGAACGACCGGAACAGCGGGTCGAGCAGCTCCCACCCGGCCAGCCGGCGCACCTTGGGCGTGACGCGCTGGGCCGCGGCCTCGAAGTCGGGGGCGAGGAACGGGTTGGCGAGCTGGCGCGAGATCACCGACCGTGGCACCACGCGCTTCTCGGTGCCGGGCGCCGGGGTGGTCGGGGCGGCCGGCCCCGCGGGCTCGGGCTCCTCGGGCGGCTCGAGCCCACCGGCGCGCATGACGGTCGCCTTGTAGGCCCGGGCGGCGTCGGAGACGCGGGCGTCCTCGGCGAGCAGCTCGAGCAGGGAGGTGTCGCGGGCGGCGGTCCGGGCCAGCTGCGTCGCGACCTCGTCGAGCCGCTTGAGGTCCCGGGCGCGCCGGTCGTTCGGCCCGCCGCCGGCCATGAGCTTCGTCCGCTCCTCGCGGACGAGCAGCGCCACCACCTGGAACTGGGTGCGGACGGCCGCACGGGTCGGGGGTCGCTGCACGGCGCCGTCGACCTCACGGGCCAGCGCTGCGAGCACCGGGAGGATCCCCTTCTCCGTGGGTCGCTGGGCACGGCCGCGTCCGGCGCCGGGCTCGCGCCGCTGGGCGCCCGTCTCCGGGCGCGCACGGCCGGACCTGCGCTGGCCTGCTCGTGCCACATCTCCTCCTTCGAAGCGTCCGGGCGGCGCGACGTCGCCGCCCACGCCACGGGGCCGGCAGCGGCGCGCACGGGCACCGCCCGGCACGACCTGCGAGAGCACCGCCGGGCTGTCGTCCCGTCGGCGCGCGACATGGCGTCGGTGCCGTCACGCACGTGCGACGGCACCGCCGCGACCCCCCGTCCGTCCGCCGCGGGCCGTCACGAGGCCGTCACGGGGCGCGGCGCGGACGCCGGCACGTCGTCGACGCCTGAAGCGTACCGCCGCGTGCGCCGCCGCAGGCCGGTGACGGGCAGATGTCGCCCGGCCGCTCGGCCGCGGCGACAGCCCGCAGCGGGGTCGTTAGGGTCGACCGGGTGACCCGACCCGTGGACGACGTCGCCCTGGCCGAGGCCCTGGACCCGCTGGTGCTGGCGGTCGACATCGGGTCGACGGCCAGCCGCGGCGGGGTCTACGACGCCGCGGGGCGGCCCGTGACGGGGCTGCGGCACAAGGTGCCGCACGCGTTCACGGTCTCGCCAGCGGGGGCCTCGGTGATCGACCCGGACCAGGTCGTCGCGGAGGTCGAGCAGATCCTCGACGCGGTCACCGCCGACCGGGCGCTGGGGACGCGGCTCGCCGGGGTGGCGATGGACACGTTCGCGGCGTCGCTGATCGCGGTGGACGCGGACGGCCGACCGCTGACGCCCTGCCTGACGTACGCGGACTCCCGGTGCGCCGGCGAGGTCGCGACGCTGCGCGCGGAGCTGGACGAGCGCGCCGTGCAGCAGCGCACGGGTACGCGGATCCACACCAGCTACCACGCGCCGCGGCTGCGGTGGCTGGCACGGACCGAGCCCCGGACCTTCGCCGCGGCGGCCGGGTGGTGGTCGCTCGGGGAGTACGTGTACCGCCGGCTCATCGGCGTCAACGCCGCCGGCACGTCGACGGCGGCGTGGACGGGTCTGCTCGACCGGCGCACCGGTGACCTGGACGCCGACCTGCTGGCGGCGGTGGGCGTCCGGGCCGAGCAGTTCTCCCCCGTGCACGACCTCGCCGACACGGTGGACCCGACGCGCACGCCGCGGTGGCCCGCGCTGGCCGGGGCCCGCTGGTTCCCCGTGATCACCGACGGGTTCGCCAGCAACGTGGGCGCGGGGGCCACCGACCCCACCGTCCTGGCCGCGGCGACCGCGACGAGCGGGGCGCTGCGCGTCCTGCTCGCCGGACCGGCGGAGCCGTTGCCGTTCGGCATGTGGAACTACCGGGTCGACGGCGACCGGACGCTGCTGGGGGGCGCGCTGAACGACGTGGGGCGGGCGATCAGCTGGGCGCAGAGCACCCTGCGCCTCGACCGCGACCCCGGTGCGACGCTGGCCGCGGACCCCTCGTCCGCGACCCCGCTGGTGCTGCCGTACCTCACCGGCGAGCGCGCCCCGGGGTGGGCTGCCGACGCGCACGCGGTGATCACCGGCGTGACCGCCGCGACGGACGCGGCCGCCCTGTACCGCGGGACGGTCGAGGGCATCGCGCTCACCTACGCGCGGGTGGCCACCGAGCTCGGCCCGGCCGCCCCCGAGGTCGGCCAGGTCGTCGCCTCGGGACGCGTCAGCAACGACCAGCCGGCATGGCTGCAGGTCCTCGCCGACGTGCTGGAGCGCCCGGTCACGCACGTGACGCTCAAGCGCTCGACCCTGCGTGGCACGGCCCTGCTCGCGCTGGGCGTGCTCGCCCCCGACGTGCCCCGGGCCCCGCGCGCCACGGGTGACACGTACGAGCCCGTGGCCTCGCGCGCCGCGTACTACGCCGAGCGGCGCGCGCGGTTCGACGAGGCGTACGGCGCCGTCGTGCGGCGCTGAGGCCGGGGCGGCGCCGCGCCCTTGCGACCCCCACGGGTCTCGTTACGGTGGATGAGGTGTCGTGACGCCTGCGGCGCAGCCGATCCGACCCCCAGGAGGACCGCCGATGACCCGCGCACCGCACGCCCCCCGCCCCCGTCCCACCGCCCTGCGCACCGCGGGGACAGCCGCCTGCGCGCTGGCCCTCGGGCTGGGACTGACCGCCTGCACCACGGGCACGGAGGATCCGGTGGGCTCACCGACGCCGGGGACGACCGCGCCGGCGCCCGCGGACCCCACGACCGAGCCGGCGGACGACCCGACGGAGACGACGGCGCCCGGCGAGGCGCTCCTCGACGGCACCCGCCAGGTGGACGTGCAGACGTACGGCGCCCGGTGGGTGACCACGAGCGTCGAGGGCGGGATCACGACGGTGGCCGACCCGGCCGAGTCCGACGTGCCGACCACGTGGGTGATCGAGCCGGCGTCCGACGGCGGCCACCTCATGCGCTCGACGGCCACCGTCGACGGCCGCGACCTGTGTCTCAACGCCCCCGGCAACGACGTGCTGGGCCTCGAGACGTGCGACGCGACCTCCCCGAGCCAGCTGCTCGACGTCGGCTCGCTCGACCAGCCCGAGCAGGTGAGCATCGTGACCGCGGACGGCTACCTCGTCGCGGACCCGGACGGTGGCCTGGCCCTCGCGTCCGACGCGTCCGGCCCGGGCACCGTCTTCGTGCTCGTGGACCGCGGCCCGGCCTGAGCCCGGGGCGCGCCGCGCCGGTGCGCGACGGGCCGTGACCGGGCTCCGCTACCCGGTCGTGGCCGCGTGCCACGCGGCCAGGCGGCGCAGCCCCTCGTCGATCGACACCTCGGGCCGCCACCGCAGGTCGGCGCGCGTGCGGCGCTGGTCGAACCAGTGCGCGGTCGACAGCTGCTCGGCGAGGAACCGCGTCATCGGCGGTTCCCCGTCGGCGCTGGCGAGGGGCAGGTGCGCCCAGGCCGTCTCGACCGCGGCACCCGCTCCCCGCGCCACCGCGCCGGGCACGCGCGTCGTCGGCGCGGGCACCCCCACGGCGGCGCAGATGCCCGCGACCATCTCCGCGACGGTCCGCGGCTCGCCGTTGGTGACGACGTAGGCCTGGCCGCGCACGGTGCCGTCGTCGTCGCCGAGCCGGTGCAGGGCCGCCACCAGCGCGGACGCCGCGTTGTCGAGGTAGGTGGTGTCGATGAGGGCGGCGCCGTGGTCGAGCAGCGGCAGCCGCCCGGTGCGGGCGCGCTCGGCGATGCGCGCGACGAGCTGCTCGTCGCCCGGCCCCCAGACGATGTGCGGGCGCACGGCCACGACCCGCAGGTCGCCGTCGGCGCCCAGGGCGAGCAGCTCCGCCTCGGCCTTGGTGCGCGCGTACGCCCCGCGGGCGCGTCGCGGGTCGGCGCGCGGGGCGTCCTCGCCGACGATCGCCGTGCCCGTGTGCGCGACGGACGGTGAGGACACGTGGACCACGTCGGTGGCGCCGTGGCGCGCGGCCGCGGCGAGCAGCGCGCGGGTGCCCTCGACGTTGACGTGCCGGAAGTCGGCCGGGTCCCCGGCGAGCGACACCTTCGCGGCGAGGTGCACGACCGCGTCGACGCCCGCGACGGCCCGGTCGACGTCGTCGGGGTCCGTCACCGAGCCGAGCCGGTCCTCGACGCCGTCGACGCCGCTGGGGCGGCGCTGGAACGTGCGGACGTCGTGCCCGGCGTCGCGGACGCGGGCGGCGGTGGTACGTCCCAGCAGGCCGGACGCGCCGGTGACCAGGACCTTCACGGCCGGCCCAGCCGTCCGCCGGCGAGCACGCCGTCGGCCCACGCCGCCAGCCGCGCCCGGTCGACCTTGGAGTTGTGACGCACGTCGGTCGGCAGCTCCGGGACGACGAGCACGGCCACGGTGCCCGGCCCGACCGCGTCCCGCACCGCCGCGGTCAGCGCGGGCGTGGCCAGCCCGGGGCGGCGCGCCCCCGGGTCCGTCTCGACGACGACCACGAGCTGCTGCGTGCCGCGCGGCCCGACCCCGACGACGCCGGCGCGCCGCACGCCGGGCACGGTCTGCGCGCGCTGCTCGGGGCCGACCGGCGTCACCGGTCCGTCCGCGGTGACCAGGACGTGCGCGAGCCGCCCCTCGATCCAGAGGCGGCCGTCGGCGTCGAGGTGCCCGACGTCCCCGGTGCGGTGCCAGCGCGCCCCCGGTGCGAGGTCGTCGACGTCCGTGCGAAGGCGCGTACCCCCGTCGCCGTCCGGGGTGCCGCGCCGGCTCTCGCGGTCCGTCAGCCACAGCCGGTCGTAGTGGTCCTTGACGTGCGGCGCGGCCACGACGACCTCCCCGGTGACGTCCGGCGTCGCCGCGAGCGTCCCGGTCGCCCGGCCGTCGGCGTCCAGCGCGCTGATGCGCACGGTCACGCCGGCGGCGGGCCGCCCGACGCACACCCCTCCCGCCGCCCCGCCGGGCCCGGCCGCCCGGATCTCCGCCAGCGTCACGTCGGTGAGCAGCAGGCCCTCGGTCATGCCGTAGGGGGTGTGCGGCACCGCGCCGGGCAGCAGGTCCCCGACCTCGGCGAGCAGCCGCTCGCCCACCGGCGCACCCGCCGAGAGCAGCAGCCGCACCCCCGCGAGCGCCCGCTCGTCGTCGGCCGTCAGCTCTCCCGCGGTCGCCACGACGTTGGCGACGGCCGCGGGCGAGAGGAACACCGCGGTCGCGTCGACCGCACCGGCCGCGGCGGCGACCGCCCGCGCGGTCAGGGTGCGGGGAGCGGTGACGTCCATGTCGGGCGTGACGGAGCGGCAGCCGAGGGCCGGCCCGAGCAGCGCGAACGGCGCGAAGCCCGCCACGAGGCCCGTCCCGACACCCAGGTCGTACTGCGCCGCGAGCGCGTCGCGCATCGCCGCGAGCTGGCCGTGCGTGTACGCGACGCCCTTGGCGGGGCCTGTCGAGCCGGACGTGAACAGGACCGCCGCGAGGTCGTCGGGTGACGGCGCGGGCGGCAGGTCCGCGCCCGCGCCCGCGTCGACGAGGTCCGGCAGGCTCGTCGTGACGCCCAGGGCCGCGGCGGTCAGCGGCGGCAGGGTCGTGGTCGACACGCGGCGCCCCGGCCAGCCGAGCGCGCGCGCCGCCGCCAGTCCCCGGCGCTCCCCCACGACCACGGTCGGCTGCGCCCCGCGCACCGCGCGGGTCAGCCCGCGGGGGCCCAGCCCGGCGTCGGCGACGACGACGACGGCGCCGAGGCGCAGGCACGCGTAGAGGGTGGCCGTGAGGTCGGCGCCCGGCGGGACGAGCAGCGACACACGGTCCCCGCGCTCCACGCCGGCCGCGTGCAGGCCGGCGGCGAGCTCGCGCACCCGCCGGGCGAGCAGGCGCCACGACACGGTGCGGACCCCGCCGCCGGTGGACGGCGCCATCTCGACCAGTGCGGTCGAGTCGTCGTCCGCGAGCGCGTCGAGGTGGTGCCACATGGGCGCGCGCGGCGTCGCCGGGGGTGCGGCGGGCGTGCGGTCGTCGTCGGTGCTGCGGTGGTCCGCGAGCCAGGTGAGGACGGCACCGGCGGTGTCGGCGTCCTCCGTGAGGAGGTGACCGGCGCCCTCGTACCGGTGCACCCGGGCGTGCGGGAGTCGCTCGAGCAGGTCGACGAGGTACGGCTCACCGAACACGGGGTCCCGCGGGCCCCACAGCAGCAGCACCGGGACGTCGAGGGTGCGGGTCCCCTCGGCGATCCGGTCGAGCTCGTCCGCGCTGGGGTGCTCCGGGCCGGCGGGGATGTCGGCGACGAACCCGCCGACGCCGGACCGACGCCCGGCGGTCCGGTACGGCGCCCGGTAGGCGTCCTTGACGTCCGCGGGCAGCGCCGGGTGCGCGAGGGCGAGCGTCGTCTCGAGGAACGCGGGGGTGGTGACGGTGGACGCGGCGAGCCCGCGCAGCGCGAGCCGCAGCGGCGCGGGGATCGGGGTGTCCTCGGGGTGGTGCACGGCGGTGTCGAGCAGCACGACGCCCGCGAGCGCGTCGCGGTGGTCCACGGCCCAGCCGAGGGAGACGACACCACCCCAGTCGTGCCCGACCGTCACGACCGGCCCGTCGAGCCCGAGCGCCCCGGTGAGGTCCGCCAGGTCCTGCACCCGGCGGCGCAGGGTGCGGTGCGTGCCGGTGCGCTCGGAGAAGCCCATGTCGAGCTGGTCGACGGCGACGACGCGCCACGCGCCGGGCGTCGGGCCGTCGGGAGTGGCGCCGTCGGGGGTTGCGGCGTCGAGGGTCGCGGCGACCAGGTCGCGCCACAGGTACGACCAGGTGGGGTTGCCGTGGACGCACAGCAGGGTGCCGACGACCGGCGTGCCGCGCTCGGCGAGCAGCGGGCCGGTGTCGAGGACGTGCCAGGTGCGGGTCGCGACGTCGGCGGGGCCCGCGGTGCCCGGTGGTGCGTCGAGCGGCGTCTCGGGGACCTCGACGAGGCGCGACCACGCCGGGTCGAGCCCGGGCAGCCCGCTCGGGGGGAGCTCGGCGGGCGCGACGGCCGGGGACGGCAGGCGCGCGGCCGGTCCCGCGGCGCGACCCGTCACCAGGCGATCTCGAGCATCGCGGTGTTGATGCCGGAGCCGACGCCCATGAGCAGGACGCGGTCCCCGGGTGTGAGGCTCGCGGCCTCCTGCGCGAGCGTGATGGGGATGGACGCGGGCCCGACGTTGCCGAACCGGGGGTAGGTCAGCGGCACCCGGGACCTGTCCAGCCGGGCCGCCTTGACGATCGCGTCGGTGTGCACGTCGGAGACCTGGTGGAGGACGTAGCGGTCCATGTCCGACCAGTCGAACTGCTCGCGCGCCTCCTGCCACGCCGCCATGACCAGCTGCATGCCGCCCTTGAGCAGCGCCTTGGCGTCGGTGTACATGCCGTTGACGCCCCCGACGCACAGGTCGTTGAACTGCGTCGCGGCCCGGGTGACGCCGCCGACGAGCCGGTGCCCGGACGGGTGCGCGTCGGCACGCCCGAGCACGGCGGCCGCCGCCCCCGACCCCAGGGTGAGGGTCGGGAACTCCCGCATGAAGTCGGCACGCGTCGTCCCCTCGCGGGACAGCCGCGCGACGGTGTGGTGCTGCACCTCGTCGGCGTCCTCGCCGTTGACGACCAGGGCGTAGTCGATCTGCCCCGCGTCGATGAGCTGGGCGGCCAGGCTCATGCCGTTGACGAACCCCAGGCACGCGTTCGCGATGTCGAAGTTCACGGCCGACGACGGCAGTCCCAGCCCGTGGTGCATGCGCACCGCGACGGACGGCTCGAGGTGCGGCCGCGTGACGGAGGTGTTGACGAGCAGGCCGATGCGCCCGCGGTCGACGCCCGCCTCGGCGAGCGCCTTCTCCCCCGCCTCGACGGTCGCGGTGTCGAAGCTCTGCCCCTCGGCCCAGTTGCGCCGCTCGTGGACGCCCGCGATGCGCTCGAGCAGACCCGCAGGCAGGCGCAGCCGGTCCAGGACGGGCCGCAGCCGGGCGTCGAGCTCGGCGGAGGTGGTCACCCGGTCGGGGACGACGGCCGCCAGGGACAGCAGAGCTGCGTTGCGGTACGTCGATGTCGCGTTGCCGGCCACTCACACGCCCCTCGGTTCGGAGACCTCATCCTCCCCTGCCGGGTGCGTGCGTGCACGGGGTGTTCCGGGTGTGGACGGTCACGACGGTCGGGACCCCCGGCGGGGGCGGGGCCGTGGACGGCCCTCGCCCCCGTCGGGGACCCGGTGGACGGGCGTCGTCAGGACCGCGGCGGGCCCGGGTTGCCGGGTGCGCCGGGGCCGCCCGGGGTCCCGGGCTTGCCGGGCTTGCTGGGCTTGCTCGGCTTGCTGGGCTTGCTCGGCTTGCTGGGCTTCGTCTCCAGGCCCGCGACCGCCTCGCGGAGCGCTGCCGTGGCCGCGTTCACCTTGGCCTGCGGACCGCCCTTGGCGAGGACCGCCGTGGCCTGCCCCTGCGCCTTCTTCACCGCGGCGACGCTGCGCCCGGTGTAGGTGCCGCCGCGCAGGTCCAGCGCGGCGGCCTCGGCCAGCGCACGCTCGAGCGCCGAGGTGTCGGTCACCGGTGCCCGCAGGCCCAGCCACTTCTCGGGATCGGCGCTGGCGGCCGCCCCGAGCTTCTCGGAGAAGTCGCTGTTGAACAGCAGCGGGTTGTGGGTGGACCGCCAGCTGAGCTGGTCGGTCATGCCCCAGAACGTCACCCGGTCGATGTCGGTCGAGTACTTCTTGTAGACGGCGAAGTACTCGGCGAACCGCTGGGCCTGGATCGCCTCGAGCTCGGCCCGGTTCTCGATCTTGCCGACCCAGTAGTCGAACTCCCCGCGGGAGATCCGGTCGGCGACGGACGGGTCGGTCAGGTCGCGGTACGCGGCCCGGTCGTCGCCCTCGGGCTGGCCGTTCCACGCCTCCCAGACCTGCAGGTCCAGCTCGCTGATGCTGGCCCGGAACCCGGCGCCGATGATCAGCTGCAGCGAACGCTCGACCGAGGCGTGGTCCGAGCACGCCCCGGGCCGCCACTCCTCGGCCGCGTCGTCGACGAGCTGCGGCAGGCGGGTGTGGCCGGAGCACGCGAAGGCCGGCGTCTGGTTGATGTAGTTGTGCGACTGCAGGCCGATGGCCTCGACCAGCGGACGCGGGTCCTCGGGGTGCTCGGCCGCGTACCGGGTGTTGAGGTCGGTGGCCATCGCGATGATCGCCCGGGCCTTGCCGGCGGACTGGAAGACGTTGAAGTCGTTGTACTCCAGGCGGGTCTCCGGGCCGTACGTCCGCGCCAGCACGAACGCGTCGTACAGGAAGTCCGAGGGGTGCTCCCCGGCCGCGGTGTCGGCCCCGTTGGCGTACGACGTCCACCAGCGCGAGAAGCCGCCGTTGGGCCCGCCGCGCAGGTAGTCGCGCCAGTCCTGCGTCGCGGGGTCGAACGTGTCGAGCCCGTCGACGAACGCCTCGTTGACGACGTCCCAGGAGACGGCGCGCCCCTGGAAGTGCGTGAGGACCGCCTCGATGTAGCGCTCCATGTTGGCCCGCGCCTGCGCGCGGGTGCCGCCGGTGGTGCCGCTGTTGATGCGGGCCGGCGACTGCCCGTGCCAGACCAGCACGTGCCCGTGGACCTTCATGCCGCGCGCGAGCGTCTGGTCGACGAAGGCGTCCGCGGGGGCGAAGTTGAACGTGAACTCGCCGGTCTCGGGGTCGATGTTGTCGTTGGGCAGCAGCTGGTCCGGCTTCATGTTGTTCTCGGCCGTCATGACGCCGTAGTGCCGGTCGACGGTCGCGGAGTTCGGCGAGCCGGGAGCGTACGTCTGCGGGTTGGAGTAGATGTTGCCCACGTCGAAGTAGTCGCGGTAGGCGTGCTTGAGCGACGCCATCTGCGGGCGGAACGTGGTCTCGAGGACCACGTCCGCCTCGGGCATCGTGAAGGAGCCGACGCGGGCGCCGATCCACCCCAGCTCGGCCGACGTCCACCCGCCCCACACGTGGGACGCGGCCGGCGTCGCCGTCAGCTCGACCGTCTCACCGGCCTCGTAGGTGCCCGCGCCGGTGGCGGCGCCGTTCCCCGAGACCAGGATCTCGACGTCGAAAGTCTCGGTCGCGGCATGCGCCGGGACCGCCAGGCCGACCGCGGCCAGCGCGACCGCCAGTCCCGCCCCCGTCCACCGCGCCGCCCAGCGGCGGGTCCCGCCCTGCGCTGCTCCTGCCCCGTCACGTCGTCGTGTGGTGCGTCGAATCACGATCGGTTCCCCCCGCGTGTCCTGCTCCGGAGCCGACGCGTGCAGGAGGTGAGCCCCCACCGGCCGGCATCTGTCCGTGCGCCCCCGGGGCCGCAGCTGTCGCCGACCATCGCCGACAGGGCCCGGGCACGGCCGCGGCGTGCTCTGGCGACAGTGTCGACGTCGACATCGACAGAGAACGCGCGCTCGGCCGTACGGGTGACAACGTAGGGAGGGGTGTGGGTGACGTCAAGGTGTGGGGGCGCGTCGCGGCGTGTGCGACCGGGACCCGCCGGAGTACCCGGCCCCGGCTCGCCTGCGCGGGGCGCGACGCACTCAGGAGGCCGTGATCCGGCGCAGGACCGTTCGACCCTGTCGTGCCCGTGACCGTGCCCGTGACCGTGCCCGTGCCCGGGGCCGAGCTGCGCACGCCGGTGCCGGCACCAGCCGAGCGGCGTGCTCCGGAACCTGGTGTCGCGGCGCGTGGGGTCGGCGCCGTGGACGACGAGGCGGTCGACGCTGTCGGCCCGCCCGACCACGCGGCCTGGTGCAGCGCCGTGGACCCGTCGCGGTCGACGCCGCGCAGCCAGGTGGAGGAGATCGTCGTCGACTGCGGATTCCTCGTCGTGCTGGGAGGTGGACTCGGTCCTGCCCGCGGGCCCGGTGGCGCCCTCCGCGCCACTGCCGACTCGAGCCAGGGCGCAGGTCGCGCGCAGCGGTGCGGCGGTGGCGGGCTCAGACGCCGCCGGGCTCCCGACGTCCGGCGCAGGCCGCGGTGACCGCGATCCCGGCCAAGATGCGCCCCCGCGCGACGGCGTCGTCGCCGGCTCCGCGCAGGAAGGCGGACAGCGTGCCGTCGTAGGCCATCAGGACGTCGTCGGCCAGGGCGTCGGGGTCGGCGACCGGGAGGTCGGCGGCGAGCGAGCGCAGGCGGTCGCGCAGGTGGGCGGTCTCGGCGGCCACGACGGCCCGCGCGGGGTGGTCGGGGCCGGGGAGCTCGACGGCCGTCGCCAGGAACGCGCAGCCTCGCGTCGCGGGCTGGTCGTCGCGAAACCGTGCCAGCGCGTCGAAGACCGCCAGCAGGCGGTCCTCGGGCGTCGTCGCGGCGGCGACGGCGTCGTCCCAGACGCGGCACCAGCGGGCGAGACGACGCTCGAGGTAGGCCGCGACGAGCGAGTCCTTGCCGCCGAAGTGGGCGTAGAGCGTGGCCGTCGAGACACCCGCCTCCGCGATCACCGCGTCCACGCCCGTGCGGGCGATCCCGTCGCGGTGGAACAGCGTCTCCGCGGCGTCCAGGACCCGTTCGCGCACGGCCGGGCCACGCACCTGTCGCACCGTCACACCATCAACTGTAACGTCGGTTCTGGTACAACGATCGTTGCAGATAGGAGGCGCCCGTGGCCGGTCGCCGGGCCACCGCCCTCGTCGCCGCGGGCACAGCCCTGATCGCCTGCACCTACGGGCTGGCGCGCTACGGCTACGGACTGTTCCTGCCGGCCTTCCGCAGCGACTTCGCCCTGTCCCCGACCCTGGCGGGGCTGCTGGCCACGGGCGGCTTCAGCTCCTACTGCGCCGCGGCCCTGCTGGCGCCACGCCTCGTGGGGACCGGCCGGTCGCGGTCCGCCGCGGCGCTCGCGGGAGCGCTCGCCGCCGCGGGCTGCGTCGCGGTCGCGGCAGCGCAGGACGTCGCCGTGCTGGGGGTCGCGGTCCTCGTCGCCGGGAGCGGCGCGGGCCTGGCCTCACCCGCGCTCGTGGCCCTGGTCGACCGGACCGTCCCCCTCGACCAGCGCCCGCGCGCGCAGACCGTGGTCAACGCCGGCACCGGTCTGGGCGTCGCGCTCGCCGGGCCGCTCGCCCTGGTCCTGACCGGGAGCTGGCGCGTCGCGTGGCTGTGCTTCGCGCTGCTCACCGTCCTGGCGACCGTCGCGACCCTGCGCGCGGCGGCGGCCGACGACCCCCCACCGGCTGCACGCGCCACGGGACCAGCCCCGGTGCCCTGGCGCCGGCTGCGGCCCGCGATCGCCGCCGCCCTGCTCGCCGGGGCCGGCAGCGCCGCGGTGTGGACCTTCGGACGCGACCTCGTCGTGACCGACGGCGGGCTCGGCGCCGGCCAGTCCACGGCCTTCTGGATCCTGCTCGGCGCCGCCGGCATCACCGGGTCCGTCGCCGGCGACGCCGTGCAGCGGTGGGGTGTCCCCCGTTCCTGGACGGCGCTGGCGCTGACCGTCGCCGCCGCCACCGGCGGGCTCGCCCTGGCCCCCGGCACGCACGCCGTCGCGTTCACCTGCGCCGCCGTCTTCGGCGGCTCCTACGTCGCCCTGTCCGGCGTCCTGATCGCCTGGGGCACCGACCTCCACCCCGACTCGCCCGGCACCGCCAACGCCGTCCTCTTCACCACCCTCGCCGCCGGTCAGGCGCTGGGCGCGCTCGCGCTCGGCGGGGTGGCCGAGGTCACCGGCTCGCCCACCGCCCCGTTCGTCCTCGCCGCGGTCGTCACCGCCGCGAGCTGCCTCCCGCTGGTCGGGTGGCTGGGTGGCGGCCGGCACCCCGCCGCGTCAGCCGATCGATCGACGCCACGATCGACCGACCCGCGCGCCGGGCGGGCGATCCGGGATCGCCGCCCCGCACGCAGACTCGACCCATGACCGTCGACGTCACGCACCTCCACAAGCGCAACGAGCGACGCCGGCGGTCGAGGACGTCTCCGCCGCGGTCGAGTGCCTCACCGGACGCACCGCCGATCGCGGAACGCTCTCGGTGCTCGGCCTCGATCCCCGGCGGGACCGCGCCGAGCTGCGGCAACGCGTCGGGTTTCAGCTGCAGGAGAGCCGGCTGGCACCGACGCGGGCTGCTGAGATGACGGTGAGGGTGGCCCTCCCGAGCGTCGCGTCCGACCCCGTCCCTCATCCCCCGCCACCGCGGTGCCGATGCCTCGGACGTGGAACGACTCCCAGGGCTGCTCTGCGGCGAGCCCGTGTACTGGATCGAGCACGTGACGGCCCTCGGTGACGGGAGGATGCGCACGACGCTGGGGTTCTCGGACACCGCCGCCCACCCCTACGAGGGGCTCGTCGCCGGCACCATCGCGCTGCTGGAGCGCGTCCGGGGTGTCGAGGAGGTGATCCACGAGGACCGCGAGGTGGTGCTCGTGGTGACCCGGGGGGTGGCTGTCGAGTGGATCGGCGAGATCGTCGACAGGTACTGGTACGAGCACCTGCCGACCACCCCGATCGACCCGGCCTTCGGGATCACCCCGGCCGACGTGCTCCCCCGGCCGTGGCCGCCCAAGCCGCCGCGGCCGCAGGGCGCGGCACCCGTCCCGGAGATCGAGGCCGGGCGGCCGACGCTGCGCGACCTGCGTCAGGTGGCGGTGCTCCCGCCGTCGCGGCGGCGCATGTGGACGTACCTGGTGTGCGGCGCCGGCGCGCTGATCGGTGCCGCCGTGCTGGCCACGACCCCGGGGGGCAGCTCCGGCGCGCTCCTGCTCGTCATCGGGACGTTCAACCTGGTCGTCGGTACCCGCATCGCGATGAGGCGCAGGCAGGCCGCCTGAGCCTGCCGGGACGTCGGGCAGCGGTTGAGACGAAGCGGTGCGGGATGGGACGCTCCCGCCATGAGCTTCGACGTGTTCGTGCAGCGCATGGTCCAGGGCGAGCTCGCGACCGCGGACAGCGACGTGCTCCGCGAGCTCATCGCCCCGCACGTGGCGAGCACCGATCCTGCGAGCGACCTCGCCCAGCTGCGTTTCGACGACGGGACGGCGGACCTGTACGGGTTCGGGGAGCCGGGCGCGGGCTTCATGGTCAACCACGTGACCGGCCGGCAGGCCTGGGACCTCGTGGCCGCGATCGCCGCGCGCGCGGACATGACGCTCATGGCCCCCGGTGTGCCGCCGCTGATCGCCAGCGAGTCGACGCGCGCGCACCTGCCCGACGGGCTGGGCGACGACGCGGTCGTCGTGACGTCGGGCGCCGACATCATCCGCGCGTTCTCCGACGCCTGACGCGTCGGGCGTCCCTCTTCCACCGCGGCCGAGTCCCGAGTAGGTTCGACGCACTCGCGATAGAGAACGTTTGCCATCGCGAGCCCCGGCGCACCGTCGCGTCGGGGAGGCTCCTGGAGGGATCCCATGTCGAGCTCGCGACCCCACGCCGTCACGACCCCAGGGACGAGGAGGGCGGCCCGGCCCGCGCTCGCCACGCTCCTCGCCGCGCTGCTGACCGCCACCGCCCTGGCTCCCGCCGCACCGGCGCTCGCGGCCACCGAGCCCGCGCTGCCGGCGCCCGGCCGGACGTTCGAGCACTACCCGCCGATGAAGGACGTCTACCAGGACTACTTCTCGTTCGGCATCTTCGGCGCCGGCGAGCCCGAGGGCCTGGTCCACAACTACGCCTCCTACACGCCGGGCAACGAGATGAAGCCCGAGAGCACCCAGCGGGACAAGGGCGTGTTCACGTTCGAGCCGGCGGAGGCGGCGATCGCCCGGTACACGTCGCGCAACCCCGACCTGGCGCTGTACGGGCACACCCTGGCGTGGCACTCGCAGACACCGACGTGGATGTGGGACGCGCCCCCGGCCCGGTTCGACCAGCCGGGCACCTTCGACCGCGCGGTCGCCCAGGAGAACCTCGACACGCACATCGAGACGGTCCTGGAGTACTTCGGCCCCCGCCTCGTCGCGATCGACGTGGTGAACGAGGCCGTGGGCGTCGCCGACCCGGACGACTGGCGGGCGTCCCTGGCCAAGGGTGAGGGCTGGTACCAGGCGCTCGGCGCCGAGTGGGTGGAGCTCGCCTTCCTCAAGGCCGCCGAGGTGGTCGACGCTCACGGCTGGGACGTCAAGCTCGTCTACAACGACTTCTCGCTGGACAACCCCGCCAAGGCGCGCGTGGTCTACGAGATGGTCAAGGACATCAACGAGCGCTACGCCGACGCCCGGCCGGGCGGCACGCCGCTGATCGAGGTCATCGGCATGCAGGGGCACTACAACCTGGCGACGGACGTCGAGGCCGTCCGGGCGAACGTCGCGCTGTTCGCGTCGCTGGGGAACGTCGAGGTCAACGTCACCGAGATGGACATCGCCCTGCCGCCGGGCGAGCTGACGCCGGAGAACGAGAACAACCAGGGCATGAAGTACGCCGAGCTGTTCTCGATCTACCGGGACTTCGCCGCAGGACCCGCCAACACGTCGGGCAACCCGCGGGTCATCACCGCGGTGAAGCTCGCGGGCGTCCGCGACGTGCTCACCGGGTGGAAGGGCGGGGAGTTCGCGATGCCGTACGACTACGACGGCAACGCCAAGCTCGCACTGCTCGGCATCCTGTACCCGACGCAGTTCCTCGCGACGTACGAGTACATCGACACCTCGGGCGGCGGCGAGCGCCCCCCGGTCCCGGGCGTCCACGTCTTCGACACCTCGGCGGGCGACGCCTGGAGCGGCGCGAACATCGTCCTGGGTGACGACCCGTCGGTGTGGCCGTGGTCGACGACGGACGACGGCCAGGTCGCGTTCCGCCCCGAGGCGGGCACGACCTACCGCGTCACGGTGAACTACACGGCCAAGGGGACCACGGCGATCCGGGTCCGGTGGGTGCGGGACAACACCAACGGCGGCTACACGAGCGGCGACCAGGGGGTCATCAACGACCACCAGTACTCCGCCGGTCAGGTCGCCACGCACATCCCCGCGTACTTCAACAGCGGCATGGTCAACATGGGCAGCTACGACCTGGTCACCGAGATCCGGCTCGACGGGTCGCAGCCCGCCGAGGGGCTCATCGGCAACATCGCCGTCCGCGGCGGTGGGGGCGGCAACGCGTTCTCGATCAACACGATCACCGTGGAGGAGCTCACCGACGCGGGCGACGAGGTCCTGGTGACGTGGCCGAGCCAGGTCGTCGTGCCGCCGGCCACGGCGCCGGCCGCCCCGACGGAGGTGCTGGCCACCGCCGCGTCCGGCTCGGCGACGGTGTCGTGGACCCCGCCGGCCGACGACGGGGGCAGCCCGGTGACCGGGACGACCGTCACCGCGTCGCCGGGCGGCGCGACGTGCGTGAGCGAGACCTCGTCGTGCGTCGTCACCGGCCTGACCAACGGCCGGGCGTACACGTTCACGGTGGTCGCGAGCAACGCCGCCGGCGACTCGGAGGCGTCCGCGCCGTCGGCACCGGTGACGCCGTCGGCCCTGCCGGGAGGGCCGAGCACGGTCGCGCTCAGCGTGTCGGCGCAGGCGCAGTGCGTCGCGGGTCGCCCGCAGCTCACCGTGCAGGTGCGCAACACCGAGCGCGTGCCGGTCCTGGTCGCCGCGACGACCCCGTGGCGGTCGGCCACGGCACGCGTCCTGCTGCCCGGGGCGTCGTTCCGCCACACGTGGACCGCGCCCTCGGCGGACCTCCCCGCCGGCCACGTGACCGTCACGGGCGTCAAGGTCGCGTCCTGGCAGGTCGCCGGCACGACGTACGAGGCGGGGCACACGGGCGCCGCCTGCAGCTGAGTCGGGCCGGAGCACGCGGGCGGAGCGGTGTCCCCGGTGGGCAGCGCTCCGCCCGCGGGCGTGTCGCGCGCGTGCTCGGCTGCGGCGCGCGCGCGTCAGGCGTCGTCGCCCGTGCACGCCTCGGGGGGGTCGGCGGCGATCGCGGCGTTGACCGCCCGTGAGGCGTCGGCCAGGGCGTCGAGCTGCTCGGGGGTCAGGGCGTCCACGACGAGGCGACGCACCTCGCGGACGTGACCGGGGGCGATCGCCTCGAGCCGCGCGAGGCCGGCGTCGGTGAGCGTGGCCTCGATGCGCCGGACGCTGCCCTCGCTGCAGGCGGCCCGCGTGACGTAGCCGGCCCGCTCCATGCGGGTGAGCGCGTGCGAGAGCCGCGAGAGCGAGCCGCGCGCGAGAGCGGCGAGGTCGCTGAGCACGAGGGTGCGCGCCGGGGCCTCGGAGAGCCCGGCGAGCACGTGGTACTCGAAGGCGTTGACCCCGGCGTCCCGGCGGAGCTGGGCGTCCAGGGCGGCCGGCAGGGTCGTGGCGAGGGTGGCGATCGCGCGCCAGCACTCCTGCTCCCGCTCGGAGAGCCACGGCACCGCGTCGTCGGCCTCGCGGGCGTTGTCGGACGTCACAGTGAGCATCGTACCCGCCGACTTGAACCTTCAAGTCGAAGGGTCTACTGTCCGACTTGAAGGTTCAAGTCCTACCCACCCGGGAGTCCCACCATGACCGTCCTCCGCGTCGACGCCACCATCCAGGGCGACCGCTCCGCGAGCAGCGAGCTCGCCGACGTCGTGCTCGACCACCTGGTCGCCGCCCACCCGGACGCCCCCGTGGTGCGCCGCCACCTGGGCCGGGACCCGCTGCCCGCCGACGCGTGGGCCGCCGCCGTCGCGGCCGGCGCCACCCCGGAGGCCGAGCGCACGGACCTGCAGCGCCAGGGCCTGGCGACCGCCCACCAGGTCGCCGGCGAGCTGCAGGAGGCGTCGAGCGTGGTGCTCGCCATGCCGCTGTACAACTGGGGCGTCTCCCAGCACGTCAAGACGTGGGTCGACCTCGCGATCGCCGGCGCCCCCTACGGCGCCCGGCTGCTCGAGGGCACCCCCACGGTGCTGGTCACCACGCGCGGCGGCGCGTACGGCGAGGGCACGCCGCGCCACGGCTGGGACCACAACACCGACTACCTGCGCCGCGTGCTCGCCGAGGTGTGGGGCGCCGACCTCACGGTGATCGAGCGCGAGCTGACCCTCGCCGGGGTGAACCCGGCCATGGACGCGTTCATCGAGGCGGGCGCCCTGCTGCACAAGCAGGCACGGGAGGCCGCCGCGGAGGCGGGCGCCGCGCTCGCGGCACGCCGCGCCGCCTGACGGCCCGGCTGCCACCATGGGGTCATGACGACGTACTCGGGTACGCGGGAGTTCGAGGGCGCGACCTTCGTCCGGGCGAGCTTCAAGGGCGCGACCCTGCGGTTCTCGGACGTCAGCGGCGTGACCATGCGCGGCGTCGACGTCGACGGGCTCGACATCGACAGCCACGACCTGTTCTTCGGCAGCCTGGTCGTCAACGGTGTCGACGTGGTCCCGCTCGTCGACGCCGAGCTCAACCGGCAGTTCCCCGGCCGTGAGCTGCAGAAGGCGCAGACGCCCGAGGGCCTGCGCGACGGGTGGGTGGCCGTGCAAGACGCGTGGCGCACGACGGTGGCGGACACGCCACCCGCGCTCGTCGACGCGCACGTCGAGGACGAGTGGTCGCTGGCTCAGACTCTGCGGCACCTCGTCCTGGCGACCGACGCCTGGCTCGGCGCCGCGATCCTGCGGACACCGCAGCCGTTCCACGAGATCGGCCAGATGTTCACCGGCGCCGAGTCCACGGGCTTCGACATGTCGATCTTCCGCACCGACACGCCGGGCTTCGACGAGGTCCTCACGGTGCGCGCGCAGCGGCAGCAGATGGTCACCGACTTCCTCGCCTCCGCGACCCCGGAGCTGCTCGCGGAGGAGCGGGACGACCCGTGGGGCGGTGACTGGCACCCCAGCGTCGGCGACTGCGTCCGGGTGATCCTCGAGGAGGAGTGGGCGCACCTACGGTACGTGCGCCGGGACCTGGCGCTGCTGCGGGCGGGCGCGAGCGAGGCGCCTGCGCCGGGTGCCGACGGCTGACGCGCGGCGTGGGTGACTCGCCACGCCTCGGGTTCCGCGGGGTGCTGCTCGACTGGCGGGGCACGCTGGTCGTCGCGCCGACGTACCGGTGGCTGGCGCGGACGGCGCTGGAGAACCTGGGCCGCGACGCGTCGTCCGGGGTGGTCGAGACGGTGCTCGACCGGCTGCGCTCCGCGGACTCCTCCCGCGTCGACTCCTCCGCGATCGACACCGACGTCGCCGAGCACCGGGCCGCCTACCTCGCGTGGTTCGCCGCGGCCGGCCTGGACGACGAGCTGGCCGCCGCGCTGTACGCCGCGGAGTCCGACGCCGGCCGCAACCCGTTCGCCACCGACGTCGGCGACCTGCTGCTCGCGCTCACGTCCGCGGGCGTGCGCATCGGGGTCGTCAGCGACATCCACGTCGACCTGCGGCCCGTGTTCGCCGCGAACTCCGTCGGGGACGAACGGACGTGGGCCGACCTGATCGACGTGTGGGCGCTGTCGTACGAGCTCGGCGTGGCCAAACCCGACCCGGCGATCTTCCGGTTCGCGCTCGACCGACTGGGGATGCCTGCGCAGGACGTGCTCATGGTGGGCGACCGGGGTGCCTGGGACGGGGCTGCGGCGGCGATCGGGATCACCACGCTGGTGCTGCCGCCGCTGACGGACGCTCGTGAGGCGCGGCTGCATCGCGTGCTCGACCTGGTGCTGCCGGGGCGAGCTGGTGCGTGAGCCTCAGCGGATCTGCTGCACGCCGGAGGCGTCACCCCACGCGGCGTCGGCGGTGATCGCGTCGACACCGAGCCGATCGGCCAGCGCCAGGCAGAACCGGTCCCCGAGCGACAACCCCTCCCCCGGACGCCAGCGTGCGGCGGCCCCGTCGGCGTCCTCGATCGTTGCTGGGTGGACCGCCAGCCCGAACGAGAGGAGCGTCTGAGCAACGAGGGGCCAGCTCGCACCGCGCGCACGGGTCTTCTGGGCAACCTCGGACCAGTTGACCGCGCTCATGTGGGCGCCGGCCTCCAAGTGCTCGCGGACGACCTGGGCACCGGGTTCGCGCTGGAGGAACGCCAGCACGGCGGAGGCGTCCAGGACACTCACCCGCCGTCCTCCACGGCGGCAGCCCGACGTTCGGCGACGAGCTCGGCCACCAGGCTCGGCCCGGCGAGCTGGGTGTGGATCTGCTCCAGGGCCTGCTCGCGCGTCATCATGACGACGCCGGCAGGTGTCTCCACGAGGATGAGGGTGTCGCCTGCACCGATGCCGACGTGCTCGCGCAGCTCCATGGGGACGACCAGGCGACCCCGGTCTCCCATCGTGACGGTGTACGTCCCACTCATGAGGGGACGATACCACTGACGTCGCTCGCGCACGCTCTCCGCGGTGAGGACCTGACGGTCGCGCGCCTCGCGATGCTGGACCGCGTGCGTGCGTCCGCCACTCCGGTCGGCCTGCTCGAGCTGGCTGGGCGCTGACATCGTCGTCGGATTCCTCCGCACCCGGAAGACGGTCGACTCAGCACCGAGTGGGTGGGGCGCCCGAGACGGCATCAACGCCGACACGGGGTCGCTCCGCGTCCGCCGGTGTCCGTCCATGTCCTTGCCAGGCCGTCCACGTCCTGAGACATGTCGCTGACCACACGCTGACCACAGCCCCACAAGTGGGACAGAGCCCCTGCCGCGGCCGCGGCGCCGATAGAGCCCCTGAACTGCACAAACACTCTGTGCGCCTGGGCAGATTCGAACTGCCGACACCCGCTTTAGGAGAGCGGTGCTCTATCCCCTGAGCTACAGGCGCGCGCGGCCGGTCGGACTCGCGATCGAGAACCCAGGCGCAGACGCCATTGCGGGTCCCGACCACGGTGCTGACCGCCCCGTGCGACATCGGCCAAGGCTCGAGAGCCCTCATCGATGCGGGTCCAGGGTAGCGGGATGCGGCCGCCGATCCGGCGCAGGCTCAGCGAGCTCGTCCGGCGCCGACCTCGACAGGATCGGCCGCGGGTCGCGCGTGAGCGTCCGCGATCTCCGGACGGGGCCTCGGGGACACCTTCCACACCAGCACCCCCGCGACCACCAGCGGGACCGCGATCCCCGCCTCCGACCACGGCGCCGTGTCGTGCGAGACGTACCCGGCCACCATGAGCCCCAGCAGCCAGGCCGGGACGGGGGTCGATGCGATCAGCGCGCCCGCGAGCGCCGTCGTCCACACCGTGCGTGGCCGGTCAGGTCTGCCCCGGGTCACCATCCACGCGATGAGCAGCGCGGGCACGCCAACCCCCCAGACGAGCCCTGCGGCCAGACCGGCCCACGCCGGTTGGGCGCTCCCGGCAACGCCGGACGCCCAGGTCTGAGCACCGGGCACCGCCACGGCCGCAGCGACCACCACGGCGATCGGCACCCGGGACCAGTGCGTCCGCATCAGGAGGAACGGCAGCACCGCGGCGGCCCCCGCCAGGAGGAGCATCGCGACGCCGGCGTACTGGGCGGCGTTGCCCACCGGCGTCCACGGGTCGGAGGGGACGAGGTAGTCGAACTGGTGGTCCTGCAGCCGCAGGCACTCCTCGGAGTCGAAGCTCCCCCGTGGACACGCGGGCCACCACCGCTGCGCAGCCGCAGCGACGAACAGCGTCGCGGACGCGAGCAGCAACAGAGACGCGACCGCTCTCGTCACCGCACGGGCCATATCAGGAGTAAAGCCCAGACCGACCACCCTGACCAGACCCGGTCGCGCGCCCCGCGGGCCAGCGCGGCGGGCGCCACGATCCCCGTCCGCACGACCCAGCAGTGGCACGATCGGCACATGCTCACCTCCGACGACGTCACGCGTCAGCGCTTCACCGCCGTGAAGTTCCGCGAGGGCTACGACCAGGACCAGGTCGACGACCTCCTCGACCGCGTCGTCGCGACCCTGCGCGCACTCGAGACCGGCACCCCGACGGCGCACCCGTTGACCGCCCAGGACGTGCGTGCCGTGCGGTTCCAGGCGACCAAGTTCCGCGAGGGGTACGACCAGGACCAGGTCGACGACTTCCTCGACCGGGTCGCGCAGACGCTCAATGACGGGCCGGGCGTGACCCCGCCCCCTCCCCCGCCCACGGGCACACCGGGCATCGTCAGCACCGGCGGCAGCTGGTGGAGCCGGCTGCTGGGCCGCTGACCGACGCTCGCCTCACCGTTCACCGCCAGCACTGATGTCTGCGTACGCTGACACGCGATCGGGTGTCAGCGTACGCTGACATACCAGCCCATGTCGGCGTACGCTGACATCGTGGACACCATCAACGCGCGCACCCTCCCTCAGCTCGGGCTCGCGATCCGTCGACTGCGCAAGCGCCGGCACCTCAGCCAGGCGGACCTCGCGCAGCGCGCCGGCGTGTCCCGCCAGTGGGTCATCACGGTGGAGCAGGGGCGCACGCACGGCCTGGAGGTCGGGCACGTCATGCGGGTTCTGGACGAGCTCGACGCCTCGCTGACCGTCCGTGACGACCTCGACCCCGACGCCGCCCGATGAGCGAGGCGCTGGCCGTCGTCCTCGAGGGACGCCTCGCAGGTCACCTCGACCGCACCCGTCGCAACCTCCTGCGCTTCACCTACGCCGAGGACGCGACGCGCACCGGCCGCACACCTCTGTCGCTGTCGATGCCTCTCGCCGACGGCTCGTTCACCGGCGAGCCCGTCGAGCGGTTCCTGCGCGCGCTGCTCCCCGAGTCTCCCGGCGCACTCGCCGCGATCGAGCGTCAGCACCCCGGGACCGACCGGAACGACCCGCTCAGCCTGCTGGCTGCGATCGGCACGGACTGCCCCGGAGCAGTGCAGTTCTGTTCCCCGGGCGACGTCGAGGCGACCGTCTCCCGCACGGGCACCCTCGCACCGCAGTCGCCCGGGCAGATCGAGCAGCGCCTGGCCGCGATGCGTATCGACGAGGACTCGTCCTGGTCGATGCCGGGCGAGCACTGGTCACTCGGCGGGACGCAACCGAAGTTCGCGCTGCGCCGCCTCGGGGACGAGTGGTACGCAGCGCAGGGTGCCGAGCCGACCAGCCACATCCTCAAGCCCGGTGTGCGCGGTGTGAAGGCGCAGTCGCTCGTCGAGCACATCAGCATGCGCGCCGCCGCCGCGTGCGGCGTGGACGTCGCCGTCACCGAGCACATGGACTTCCTCTCGGAGACGGCCGTCGTCGTCACGAGGTTCGACCGGGCCGACCGCGACGGCTCCCTGGTACGACGGCACCAGGAGGACCTGTGCCAGTCGCTGGGCACGGCCGAGAAGTACCAGGAGTACGGCGGGCCGGGCGCCGGCGACATCATCCGGCTGCTGCGCGAACGGTCGGCGACGGCGTCAACGGCTCGGTCCAACGTGCAGCGCTTCGTCGACGGTCTGGTCTTCAACAGCGTCGTCGCCGCGCCGGACGCCCACGCGCGCAACTACGCGGTGCTGCTCACCGGTGACGACGTCCACCTCGCCCCGCTGTTCGACGTCGCCACCGCGCTTCCGTACGACCCGACGTCGCGGGGCCGGGCGTTGTCCATGTCGATCGACGATGAGTACGTCGCCGAGCGCATCACCCGCACGCACTGGATGCGGTTCGCCGACGAGCACGGCCTCGATGCGGACCACGTCGTGCAACGCGCCCAGGAGATCACCGATATCGCCCCTCGGGCGATGCTCGACGCTCTCGGCGAGGTCGACGACTGGGACGGCTCGGCTGTCGAGCTCCGGGAGCGGCTGACGTCCGCCCTGGACACGTACCTCCCGACCCTGGCTCTCCACCTCAGCGGACGGCCCGGTGTCGTGAGCCCATGACGAGCCGCGAGGCCGTCAGCGCACCGGGTCGATCGTGGTGAACCCGGCCGGGGCCTCAGCCCGCGGTCTTCTCCGCCGCCTGCAGGATGACGTCCGTGACGACCTCCGGCTGCGACACGGTCACGGTGTGCGACGCGTCGACCTCGACGAGGTGGGCGCCCGCGCGCTCGGCCATGAAGCGCGACAGCTCGGTGGGGATCGCGCGGTCCAGGCGGGCGGCCAGCGCCCAGGACTCGAACGTCGTCCACGCCGCCCGCGTCGACGGCGCCTCGAAGGCGGCGAGTCCGAGCGGTCGCTGGGTGACGGCCATCCGCTGGGCGACGACGGGGTCGACGTCGCCGGCGAACAGCTCACCGGACCGCGCCTGGTCGATGTACAGGTCGGTGGCGGTGCCGCCGTCGGGCGTCGGGTACGGGACGGGCTGCGCGGCCTCCCCGAGCGTCGCCCCGGGGAACTTGGTGACCAGGTCGACGAGGCTCTCGCCCGGCTCGGCCAGGACGCTCGCGACGTACACGAGCGCGGTGACGGCTGGGTGGCCGTCGGCCGCGTGGCTCATCACCACGCCGCCGTAGGAGTGGCCGGCGACGACGATCGGGCCCTCGATGCTGTCGAGGACGCTGCGCAGGTAGGCGGCGTCCCCCTCGAGGCTGCGCAGCGGGTTGGCGACCGCGATCACGTGGTGGCCGGCGTCCAGCAGCGCCGTGACCGAGCCGTTCCAGCTCGAGGAGTCCGCGGAGGCGCCGTGGACGAGGACGATCGTCCGCTTCGCGTTGTGGGTCATGGTCTGGCTCCGTCGGTCGAGGGGTGCGCGGCGCGCTCCCGGGTGGATGAGGACGGCCCCACCACCACCCGCACCGGGCGCCGGCGACGACCGAGCTGCTGGCGACGACGTCCGGCGCGAGAGCCTGTACCTGGCCCGGGTCCGCGCCCTGCCGACGACCACGCAGCAGGTGCTGCTCGTCGCGGCGGCCGACACCGCGGCGCGGCTGGCCACCGTCGAGGCCGCCGCCGCACGGGCCGGGCTCGGCGCGGACGACCTGGACGCCGCGCAGCTCGCGGGGCTCGTCGACGTCGACGCCGCCGTCACGTTCCGCCACCCGCTGGTGCGCTCGGCCGTCTACAGGGGTGCCGCGCCGGCGGACCGCCGGCACGCCCACGCCCTGCTCGCCGCGGTGACCGACCCGCAGGTCGAGCCCGACGCCTGGGTGTGGCACCGCGCCAAGTCCGTCAGCGGCACCGACGAGGACGTCGCCGCCGCGCTGGAGGCGCGCGGTCACGAGGTCGAGCGACGCGGGCGCTACGCGGCGTACGCGGCGCTGATGTCGCGCGCCGCCGAGCTCACCCCCGACCCGGTGGAGCTCGCGCGCCGCACGCAGGCCGCGGCCACGGCCCTCCTCGTCGCCGGTGCGCAGCGGGAGGCCGGGACGGTCCTCGAGCGGGTCCGAATCGAGCACGCCGAGCCGCTGGTCCGGGCGCAGGCCCAGCGGCTGCGCGCGGTCCTCACGTTCATCGGCCGCCCGGTCGACGCGCTGGCGACGCTCGTCGACGCCGCCCGGTCCCTCGAGGACCTGGACCCGCAGCTCGCGCGCGTCACGTACGTCGAAGGGCTGTTCCTGGCGGCGGTGACCGGCCGATTCGCCCCGCCGGGCCTGACCGAGCAGCTGGTCGAGTCGGCTCTGGCCGCGCTCGACCCGGGCGAGTCGTCGCTGCTCGCCGACCTGGTGCGGGGGCTGGCAGCCCGGCTGACCGGCGACTTCACCGCCGCGGCACCCGCCATGCGCCGGTCCGTGGCCTGGTTGTCGCAGCACGACGCCCCGCCGACGTTCACGCTGTCGAGCCACGTCGCGTCGGTGCTCGCGATGGAGGTCTACGACATCGAGGCGTACCGGCCGATCACGGACAAGAACGCCGCCGAGCAGCGCTCCCGCGGCGCGCTGGACCTGCTGCGCGCCTCCCTGCAGGGCCAGGCGCACCACGAGTTCCTCGACGGCCGGTTCGACCGGGCGGCCGCGCTGTACGACGAGGCCACCGAGATCTCCCGGTCGATCGGCGACCACCGGGTCGCGTACAGCATGATCCTGCTCCAGCAGCTCGGGGTCTGGCGCGACGACGAGGCGACGTCGCGGGCGAACATCGCCCAGGTGCACGCCCTGGCGGTGACGGAGGTGCGCAGCGGCTTCTGGGAGCGGATGGCACGCGAGTCGCTCGTGATCCTCGAGAACAGCCTGGGGAACTACGCGGCCGCGCTGGAGGCCGGGTGGCCCCTGGTCGAGCAGGACCCGGTGCTCGCCGGGCACGTCCTCGTCGAGATCGTCGAGGCCGCCCACCGCAGCGGCCGGGACGACCTCGCCGCCGCGGCGCTCGACCGGCTCGCCGTGCGCGCGCGGGCGAGCCGGACCCTGTGGGCCGACGGCCTGCACGCCCGCGGCGTCGCGATCGTCGCCGGCGACGACGCCGAGGCGCACTTCCAGCGCGCCCTCGCGACGCTCGGGCAGGTCCCGGTCCGCACCGACCTCGCGCGCACCCACCTGCTCTACGGGGAGTGGCTGCGGCGGCAGAACCGCCGCCGGGACGCCCGGGTCCAGCTGGGCACGGCCCACGACCTGTTCACGACGATGGGCGCACCCCACTTCTCCCGCCGCGCGGCCCGCGAGCTCGCGGCGACCGGTGCCGTCGTCCGGCGGCGGCCCGCGGCGAGCACCAGCGAGCCCCTGACCCCTCAGGAGAAGGCGATCGCGCACCTCGCCGCCGGCCCGGCCACCCACCGGGAGATCGCCGCGAGCCTGTTCCTCAGCGCCAGCACGGTCGACTACCACCTGCGCAAGGTGTACCGGAAGCTGGGCGTCGACTCACGCCGGCGCCTCGCGGACGCGCTCGGCGAGCCCTGAGGACGCGTCGAGCGCCGCGTCGAACCGGTCGCGCGCAGCCTCGACCTCGGCCGTGTGGGCCGTCGTCCAGCGCAGCAGGGCGTCGACGGGCTCGCGCAGGGTCTTGCCCAGCGGTGTCATCCGGTACTCCACGGTGACGGGCCGGTCCCGCAGCACCCGACGCTCGACGACGCCGTTGCGCTCGAGCCGCCGCAGGGTCGAGGTCAGGGACTTGGCCGTGACACCGGGGACGGCGCGGCGCAGGTCGTTGAACCGGCACGGCCCCTCGCACAGCTCCTCCAGGACGGCGAGCGACCACTTGTCGAGGACCTGGTCGAGCAGCTCGCGGTGCGGTGCGCCGACGGCCAGACGCTCGGCGAGGCGGGGGGTGGTGTCCGTCATGCCACCTAGTGTCGTTGAAGTTCCCTGCGGGTACCAGGTAGCAATGGGTGACCACCCACCGACAGGAGTCCTCGTGCCCGTCCAGCTGCTCTCCCCCGCCGGCCTCATGCAGCCGGTGCCCTACCACCACGTCGCCGTCGGCACCGGCGCGCGGCAGGTCCACGTCGCGGGCCAGGTCGCCCGCGACGCCGCCGGGCGCCCGGTGGCCGACGACCTCGCCGGCCAGGTCGCGGCAGTCCTGCGCAGCACCGCGCTCGCGCTCGACGCCGCGGGCGCGCGGTTCACGGACGTCGTCCGGCTGACCTTCTACGTGACCCGGTGGCGTCCGGAGGAGATCGCCGACCTCATGGCCGGGGTCGAGTCGGTCGCCGACGAGCTCGGGCTGCCCACACCGATGCCGCCGGCGTCCCTGCTAGGCGTCGACCAGCTCTACGAGCCGGACGTCCGCGTCGAGCTGGAGACCGTCGCCGTCCTCGACTGACCCGCGTACGGCCCACCACCCGGGAGGCGCCGACGCGGTGGCGCCCGCCCGTCAGCTGCCCGCCGACACCTCCCACAGCAGGGCGCGCATGTTGTGCAGCAGACCGCCGTCGGGCCCGCGGCGCTGCACGTACCCGACGGCGCGGCCCTGCTCGTCGACGTCGAGGGCGACGCTGTGCACCGGCTCCTCGTCGTCGACCCAGCCGTCCAGCGGGAGCGCACGGCCCCGCACCCAGGCGGTCGCGTGACCGTACGCGGCGCCGGCGTCCGTCGTCGTCGTCCCGACGACCGTGCCGCGCCCGTTCACGGCGTACGCCGTGCCGGACGGACCGCCGAGGGTGGGCAGGATCTTGACGCCGCTGCGGTCGGCGAGGGCCGCACCCAGGCCCACCTGCCGGTCGCCGAGCGTGCCGACGGCGGTCCCGCGCTCGTTCAGGTCGTAGAACGTCTGCCGGGGGGCGTCGACCGGCGCCAGGTAGCGCAGCCGACCCTCCTCCCACAGCACCGCGCGCGTGCGGCCGTCGTCGACGACGACGCCCAGCACGTCGCCGCGCTCGTTGACCGCCTCGCCGTACGAGCCCGTCGCGCCCGTGGGCACGGGCAGCCGCGTGACGGCGCCGTCGCGCCAGACCACCGCCCGCGACCCGTCGCCGTCCGTCACGGTGCCGACGACGTCGCCGCGCTCGTTGAGCGCGCGCACCGAGCCGATGCTGCTGTGGCCCCCCTGGTCGTCGAGCAGCGTGAGCGTCCCGTCCTGCCAGACGGCCGCGTGCGGCAGCCCGGAGGCGGGGTCGGTGAGCTCGAGGGCGACCCGGCCCTGGTCGTCGAGGTCGCCCGCGGCCACCTCGTCGACGTCGGGCGCGAGGTCGACGGCCGACCCGTCGGGCTGCCACAGCAGCGCGCCCGTGGACCCGTCGGCGAGGTACGTCTGCACCAGGACCTGCCCGGGCTCGTTGACGTCCTGCGCGCTGCTGTCCGCGTCGACGTCGCCGAGCACGGCGGCCTCACCGTCCTGCCAGCGGAAGGCCAGCATGCGCCCGTCGTCGGCGTAGGAGACGCCGACGACCACGCCGGACTCGCTGATGCGCCGCGCGGCCGCGCCCTGGCCCGGGACCTGCAGGTCCACCGGCTCGACCGAGCCGGGCAGCCCGTGCGCAGCGGCGGCGGCACCGACGTGTCCCGCGTGCGCCGGGGTGGCGAGCAGTGCCGCCCCGACGCCGACGGCCGCTGCCGCTGTCAGGAGTCGGTGGTGCCGGCCGGCGCGTGAGACGTCCATGTCCGTGCTCCCCCTTCGACGGCCGACGGCGTCGGCGCATCGACCTCAGGGTCGCACCGGACACAGCGGACAACCAGGGCGTGCCGGACCTTTCACCCGATCTGTCAGCCGGTCGGGGCAATCCCCGCAAAGCCCTCGGACGGCTGCACGACGACGAACCCCGGCCCGTGGAACTTGTACTGGAACGCCTCGCCCGTGCCGCCACGCAGCAGGGAGCTCATGTTCATGCTGGACACCACGTCGGGCACGAGGTTGGCCGACCAGCAGACGGCCGCGTTGGGGTCGACGAACGTCGGCTGCTGGGAGCAGTCGAGGATGACGGGCTTGCCGGCGGACGTCAGCGCGACGGACCCGTGCCCCTGGATGAGGGTGTTGAACAGGCCGGCGGTCATCATCCCGGCGCCGCGGGTGCGGTGCAGGTCCCACTGCAGGGTCGCGTCGAACGCCAGCAGCGACGAGCCGCCGACGCTGATCGCGTCGCCCTCGAGCTGCAGGATGAAGACGTTCTCGGCGAAGCGGGCGAAGAACACGTCGCCCTGCCCGGCGACGGTCATGAGCGCCTGGTCGTCGGAGGAGATGGCGCGCTTGACGAACTTGGCGAGGGTGTCGGAGCCCTTGTGGTGGAACTGCACGGCGCCCTGGTAGGCGACCATCGAGCCCTTCGCGGCGAGCACGGGCTCGCCGAGGGTCACCTTGAGCATCTTGGGGTTCTGCAGGACGAACCGCTGGCCCGTCTCCACCTCGAGGTTGGTCTGGTCGAAGATGTCGCTGCGCATGGCGTCATCCTGCACCGCCGCGGGGCCGCCGGGGCCCGATCCCCGGGTGAGGTCGTCGTGTCACCCGCGCACGGGAGAGCACCACCCCCCGATCGGGCGTCGAAGCGTTTCAACACCCGCGTCGGCGTTGACCCTCCCGCGCCCGCATGTGAACGATCACGCGGTCAGACCCCACGCGGAGGAGAACGACGATGACACCCACCCCCACCCGTCGCCGACGGGTAGTGGCGGCGCTGCTCGCGCTGCCCCTGGCCGCCACGGCCGTGCTCGGACCCGCCGGCGCCGCCCAGGCCGCCACCAGCCCGGCCGTCACGGTCGACGTCACCCAGAAGCGGCAGGAGATCCGCGGCTTCGGCGGCATGAACCACCCCCTGTGGATCGGTGACCTCACCGCCGCCCAGCGGGACAAGGCCTTCGGCAACGGCACCGACCAGCTCGGGTTCTCGATGCTGCGGATCTTCGTCAGCGAGGACCGCACCCAGTGGCAGCGGGAGGTCGCCACCGCGCGCCGCGCGATCGAGCAGGGCGCGATCGTCTTCGCCTCCCCCTGGAACCCGCCGGCCTCGATGACCGAGACCGCCCCCGTCGGCCAGCCGCAGGGCACCGGCACGCTGTACCAGGCGGAGTCCGGCAGCCTGACCAACGCCACGGTCGCCTCCCAGCACAGCGGGTCCACCGGCAGCGGCTACGTCGACTTCACCGCGGCCACGGGCGCGAGCGTGCAGCTCAACGGGGTCCTGACCGCGACGGCGGGCAAGAAGAACCTCGACATCCGCTACGCGCTGGCCAGCGGCACCCGCTACCTCGACGTGTACGTCAACGGCACCCGCGCCCTGACGAACGTCGCCTTCCCCGCGACCGGCAGCTGGTCCACCTGGCAGACGATGTCGGTGCAGGTGCAGATCCCCCAGGGCAACGCCAACACCGTGCGGCTCGTCACCACGGGCACCGAGGGCCCCAACATCGACAGCGTGCGTGCGACCGGGTGGACCGAGACCTCCAGCGCCAAGCGCCTGCGCTACGACAGCTACGGGGCGTACGCCCAGCACCTCGAGGACTTCGTCACCTACATGCGCGGGCAGGGCGTCGACCTGTACGCCATCTCCGTGCAGAACGAGCCCGACTACGCGCACGAGTGGACGGCGTGGACGCCGGCGGAGATCACGCGGTTCATGCGCGAGCACGCCGGGCGCATCAGCACCCGCGTCATCGCGCCCGAGTCGTTCCAGTACATCAAGTCGCTGTCCGACCCGATCCTCGACGACCCGCAGGCGCTGGCCAACATGGACATCCTCGGCGCGCACCTCTACGGCACGTCGTACGCCAACTTCCCCTACCCCAAGTTCCAGCAGCAGGGGCAGGGCAAGGAGCTGTGGATGACGGAGGTCTACTACCCGAACAGCGAGATGACGTCGGGCAACCGCTGGCCCGAGTCGCTCGAGGTCGCCCGGCACATGCACCACGCCATGACGGACGCGCAGTTCCAGGCGTACGTGTGGTGGTACATCCGCCGCGGGTACGGCCCCCTGCAGGAGGACGGGTCCATCAGCAAGCGCGGCTACGCGATGGCGCACTTCTCGAAGTTCGTGCGGCCCGGCGCCGTCCGCATCGAGACCACCGCCACCCCCCGCCAGGGCGTGTACGTCTCGGCGTACCAGAACACCGACGGCAAGGTCGCGGTGGTCGTGGTCAACCAGAGCACGACGCGGGTCGCGCAGCCGGTCACCGTGCGCGGCACCAGCACGTCGCGCGTCACGTCGTACACGACGGACGCGGGGCGCAACCTCGCGCAGCAGACGGGCATCGGGCTGAGCAACGGGACCTTCACGGCCACGCTGCCGGCGCAGAGCGTCACGACGTTCGTCGTGGACCGCTGACGCCACCACGCCCGCGCGGCGGCACCCGGGACGTCCCGGGTGCCGCCGTCAGCGTGCGGCGAGCCGATTGAGCACCGCGCCGAGCTCGTCGTGCACCTCGACGGCGACGCGCCCCTCGTCGTCGAGCCGGCTGACGCGCGTCAGCGCACCGTCGCGCCACCAGTACACGGACGGCGAGACGCCGCCCGCTGCCGTGGACCACATCTTTGCCGCGCCGCCGGCCAGGGTCTGCAGGGCCGTGACCACCCCGGAGTCGACGGGCACGTGGAACAGCAGGTCCGTGCGGCTGGGGACGGCGACGAGCACGCCGTCGGGGTAGCTGCGCTCGCCGTGCAGGGAGCGCAGCACGTCGGCGAGCACCAGCACCTTGCTCGCGACGTACACGGACTCCCCGGAGAGCATCTCGAGGCGCGCACCGCCCTCGAGCTCCATGACCTCGTGCTCGACGGGCTCGGCCAGCAGGCGCGCGCGGCCGGCGGCGAGCAGCCGGTCGAGGCCGACACGCTCGACGTCGTCGTCGCCGAGCGTGGCGACGGTCGCGGGGAAGTCCGCGACGAGCACCTGCAGCAGGCCGTCGACGACCTCGGTGGCGTAGCCGAGGCGGGCGAGCACCGGCTCGGGCAGCTGGTCGACCGCGGCGACCCGCAGGACCGCGATGTCGAGCAGCTCCTCCGGGCTCAGGCTGTCGGGGCCGGGCGGCGGGTTGAGCACCTGGTCGACGTGCCGGGCGACGACGGCCGGCCACGCGGCACGTCCCCCGGAGCCGTGGCACGTCGCGGCCAGGTTCCACAGGCCGAAGTCGCGGCCGTCGGTGGCCGCGAGGTGGTCGTCGTGGACGACGACCTCGCAGCCGGCGCGCCGGAAGGCGTCGGCGGCGATCCCGCGCAGGTGCGCGGCGTCGTCCACCGTGAGGAACGGCAACGCCTCGTCCATCGTCGCGGCCTTGCGCGAGAACCACCCCATGCTCGTCCCCCTGCGTCCGGGCGGCCCGCGGCCGCGTCGTCCCACAGGGTGCCGCAGGCACGCGGCTGCGCGGGCCCGCTCGGGCACGCGTCACCCGTGCGGATCAGCGGCCGGCGGGCCTGCGGTGGGGGGTCAGGCCGTGGGGTTCAGGCCGCGAGGACGTGCGGCGCGACGCCGCTGCGCGGGACGTGCGCGCCCTCGGCGACGCGCGCCTCCGGCTCGACGACGAGCCCCGCGTCCAGCTGGGCCCGGGCACCGACGTCGACGCGTGCGCCCAGGCGCGCGGAGCGCCCGACGACCGCGTCGCGGCCGACGTGCACGTGCGAGCCCAGCCGGGCGCGCTGCTGCACGACGGCTCCGGGTTCCAGCCAGCAGAACTTGCCGACGGACGCGCCGGCCTCGACGACGGCGCCCGGGTCGACCCACGCGGAGTCGGCCACGTACGCGGTCGCGTCGACCGTCGCTCCCTTGGCGACGAGGCCGCCGCCGTTCTCGTGTCGCTGGTAGCGGACGACCTTGCCGTCCTCGGTCTCGAGTTCCTCGTATCTCTTCATCCTGCTCATCGGAACGATCCGACAGCAGGCCGTGTTCCCGGGCCAACCCCACTCACAGGACCTTCACGGGCCCTCCCGGTGGCCGCCCCCGACGCCCTGGACCACAGTGAGCCCAGGGGGCGACGGGCCCCGTCCGCGCGTCGAGACCAGGGGGATGCCGTGCCACCGCAGGACTGGGAGCAGACACTGGGAGCCGGGCCGCTGCTCGGCATCGCCGCCGCCGCCATCGCCCTGCTGCTGTTCCTCATCATCCGGCTGCGGCTGCACGCGTTCCTCGCGCTCATCCTCGTCTCGCTCGTCACGGCGTTCGCGACGGGGGTGCCGGCGGGCTCGGTGGTCGACGTCATCACCTCGGGGTTCGGGACGACGCTGGGGTCGGTCGCGCTGCTGGTCGGGCTCGGCGCCATGCTCGGGCGGCTGGTCGAGACGTCGGGCGGGGCCGCGGTGATGGCCGAGACGCTGGTGCAGCGGTTCGGGGAGAAGCGCGCCCCGCTCGCGCTGGGCATCGCCTCGCTGATCTTCGGGTTCCCGATCTTCTTCGACGCCGGCCTGGTCGTCATGCTGCCCATCGTGTTCGCCGTGGCCCGGCGCCTGGGCGGCTCGGTGCTGACCTTCGGGCTGCCGACAGCCGGCGCGTTCTCGGTCATGCACGTGTTCGTCCCCCCGCACCCCGGCCCCGTCGCGGCCTCCGAGCTGCTGGGCGCCGACCCCGGCATGGTGATCCTGCTGGGCCTGGTCGTCGCGCTGCCGACGTGGTACGTCAGCTCCTACCTGTACGGGGTGTGGGCCGGGCGGCGCTGGCAGCTGCCGGTGCCGGACCTGCTGGGCACGTCGGAGGAGCAGCCGGACAACCCGCCGAGCCTGGGCACCGTGCTCGGGGTCCTGCTGCTGCCGCTCGTGCTGATCTTCGTCAACACCGGCCTCGACACGCTGCGCAGCGCCGGGGTCGTCGACGGGGACGCGGCCTGGGTGCAGGTCGCCCGGGCCGTCGGGGCGACGCCGGTGGCGCTGCTCATCGCCGTCCTCGTCGCCGCGTGGGTCATGGGCAAGCGGCGCGGCCGGGACGCCTCGACGATCGAGCGGCTCCTGGAGTCGGCGCTGGGGCCGGTCTGCTCGGTCATCCTCATCACCGGCGCCGGCGGCATGTTCGGCGCGGTGCTGCGGGCCTCGGGCATCGGCGGCGCGCTGGAGGAGGCGCTGGGCGACATCGGCCTGCCCGTCATCGTCGCGGGGTTCCTGCTGGCCACGGTGCTGCGGGTCGCGCAGGGGTCCGCGACGGTCGCGCTCATCACGACCGCGGGCCTCATCCAGCCCGCGGTGGCCGGCGGGGACTTCAGCTCCGTGCAGCTCGCCGCGATCGTCCTGGCCGTGGCCGCCGGGTCCGTCATGGCGTCGCACGTCAACGACTCGGGCTTCTGGCTGGTCGGCCGGTTCTTCGGCATGGACGTGCGCACGACGCTCAAGACGTGGACCGTCATGGAGACGATCATCGGCACGATGGGCTTCGCCATCGCGTTCCTCGTGTTCAGCGTGGGCTGACGGGCAGGTGCCTCGTGCCCGCCCGGCAGCGGCCCGCCGCCCGCCCGGCGCGCGCCGGGGGTGCGTGCGAGGATCGGGCGCATGACGACCGACCAGGACGCCGCGAGCGTCATCACGGACCCGCTGGCGAACGCGGGTGACACGCAGCTGTGGCTCGAGCGCACCGGCACGCGGCAGTACGTGGGCCGCAGCTCACGCGGCGGCGAGGTCCGCATCGGCTCGGTGGGCGACCCGGACTCCTTCTCCCCCGGGGAGCTGCTGAAGATCGCGCTGGGGGCGTGCACGGGCCTGTCGAGCGACGCGGCCCTCGCCCGGCGCCTGGGCGACGACGTCCCGGTGACCATCCGCGTGGGCGGGCTGGCCCACCCCACGGAGGACCGCTACCCGGCGCTGACCGAGGTGCTCGAGGTCGACCTGTCGTCGCTGGACGACGCCGCCCGCGAGCGGCTGCTCACGGTCGTGCACCGCGCCGTCGCGGAGCACTGCACGGTCGGGCGCACCCTCGAGCACGGGGCGAGCACGACGCTGACCGTCGGCGGGGAGCGCTGACGTGCCGCGGCTCGTCGAGCAGGCCCTCGAGAAGGCCGTGACGATCCCGTCGGCGACCATCCACGCGCACGTCGAGAGCGTGAAGCGCAAGAACCCGTCGGCCGGCCCGGAGGAGATCGTCCACCTCCTGGAGAAGGAGTACCTGCTGGTCGTCGCCGGCACCGGCGGCGCGGTCGGTGCCGCGGCGGCCGCACCGATCGTCGGCACGGGGCTGGCGACGGCGCTGACGGTGAGCGACGTCGCGACGTTCTTCGGGGCGTCGGCCGCGTTCTCCCTGGCCGTCGCGTCGGTGCACGGCATCGAGGTCGCGGACACCGAGCGCCGCAAGGCGCTCCTGCTCGCGTCGCTGCTGGGCGACTCCGGCGCCAAGGTCATCGGCGACGCCACCGAGATCACGACCATCCGCGTCGGCAAGCTGCTGCTGACCCGCATGCCGATGGGCACGGTGAAGAAGGTCAACAACCAGCTCACCCGCAAGCTGCTGCGCACGCAGGCGGCGCGGTTCGGCGGCGTGGCCCTGGGCCGGCTGGCGCCGTACGGGATCGGCGCGGCGATCGGCGTCGCCGGTGGCCGCGCGCTGGGTCAGACGGTCGTCAAGGGCGCGCGCCTGGCGTTCGGCCCGCCGCCGGCGACCTTCCCGCGCATCATCGAGGCCGACGCAGGCGTCCGCGCCCTGCCGTCCGGTGCGCCGGACGCCGTCGACGCTCCCCCGCGCCGCCGGCTGCTCGGCCGCCGCCGCTGACACGTCGGCGGCGAGCCGCTTCCTCGACCGCCGTTGCCGTGAAGCGACATCCGGCTCCCTGCAACATTTTGCCGTGATCTGCAGTATTCTGCCGACATCGGCACGATGCTGCAGGAAGGGGACGTCATGGAATGGACGATGCCCGAGCGTGTCTTCGGGCCCAGCCTCGACACCTCGGTGCTTTTCGCCCTCTGGCGCGCCGGAACGCACCTCACCGGGGGCCAGGCGTACCGACTGACGGCGACCGGGTCGGAGCGGGGCGTGCGCTACGCGCTCGAACGTCTCGTCGCGCACGGCATCGTGACGTCCTGGTCGGTCGGGTCCGCCAACTTGTACGCCGTGAACCACGACCATCTGTCTTTCCCTGCGGTGGATGCCGCTTTCCGGGCCCTCAACCCCTGGACCGAGCTGGCGAGGCGCGTCGAGAGGCTCGTCGCCGAGGTACTCCCCCCCGACGCCCGCGGTAGCGGGCTGCGCCCACCCGACGTCACCGTCTGCGTCTTCGGCTCGGTCGCCCGCGGCACCGCCGGCCCGGACTCCGACCTCGACCTGTTCGTCGTCGTGCCCGACGACGCCGAGGGCAGCGGGTACCTGGTCGAGCAGCTGGAGCTCCAGGGCAGGTCGTGGACAGGGCAACGCGTACAGGTCTACCTCGCGACGCACAGCGACCTCGCGCGGGCCCGCGCTGCCGGGGATCCGTTGATCGAGTCGTTGCGTGCCGATGCGCGCCGCGTCCTCGGGCCGTCCATCGACCACCTGCTCCGGAAGACGGCATGAGTCCACGCAACGAGCCTCGCCGTCGACCCATGACGACCACTGACGTCCGGGTGCGCACCAAGGTCGCACGCGCGTACCTCGACGTCGCGATCCTGGTCGCCGAGGAGGACGAGGCACACCGCCAGGTCGCAGCCGGCCTCGCCTCGCTGGCGGCGATCGCAGCTGCCGACGCCATCTGCGGCGCCCGCCTCGGAGAGCGGTCCGCCGACCAGGACCACGCCCGGGCGGGCGACCTCCTCGCCACGACGGCGCCGGACGGCACCGAGCTCGCCAGACACTTCCGCGAGGTGATCCGCGACAAGTCCAACGCCCACTACGGGACGACCTACCTCACGCACGACCGGGTCGTCGTCATGCTGCGTCGTGCGCAGCATCTGGTCGACGCGCTCGACGCTCTCGCCTGACCTCACCTCGGCGCAGACTCCTCCCCCGCACGCAGGGGTGAGGAACCGTCACGTCACCAGCGGGTGTGGACGTGCTCGCGGACCTGGTCGTCGTAGACCTGCTCGAGGGACGTCAGCGTCGCGTCGTCGAGGTCCGGGAACCGGTCGGTGGCCGCGTTGGCCTGCGCCTGGGCGGGGGTGCGCGCACCGGGGATGACGACGGAGACGCCCGGCTGCTGCACGATCCACTTGAGCGCGAGCTGCGCGGTCGTCATGCCCGACGGGGTCAGCGCCGCGACGTCCTGCGCCGCGGCCACGCCCACGTCGTAGGGCACGCCGGAGAACGTCTCGCCGACGTCGAACGCCTCGCCGTGGCGGTTGTAGGCGCGGTGGTCGTCCGACGCGAACTGCGTGTGCGCGTCGTACTTGCCGGACAGCAGCCCGGAGGCCAGCGGCACGCGCGCGATGATGCCGACGCCCGCCTCGGCCGCGGCCGGCAGCACCTGCTCGAGCGGCTTGCGACGGAACACATTGAGGATGATCTGCACGCTCGCGACGTGCGGGCGGGCGATCGCCGCGAGCGCCTCGTCGACCGTCTCGACCGAGACGCCGTACGCGGCGGTGCGGCCGTCCTCGACGAGGCGGTCGAGGGCGTCGAAGACCTCGTCGGTGTGGAACACCGACGTCGGCGGGCAGTGCAGCTGGACCAGGTCGAGCGTGTCGGTGCGCAGGTTCTCGCGGCTGCGGTCCGTCCACCGGCAGAACGCGTCGTAGGTGTAGGCGCCCGGCTCGTGCGGGTCGGCGCGGCGGCCCATCTTGGTCGCGACGGTCACGCGCGCAGCCGCATCGGGACGCCCGGCGAGGAACGCGCCGATGGCCCGCTCGGAGCGGCCGTCCCCGTACACGTCGGCCGTGTCGAGGAACGTGACACCGGCGTCGACCGCCGCCTCGAGCACGCTCAGGGCGGTGTCGTCCGCGACCACGCCCCAGTCCCCGCCGAGCTGCCAGCAGCCCAGCCCGACGACCCCGACCTCACGACCCGTACGTCCCAGCACTCGCGTCTGCATGCGCACGACGCTACCCCGCGCGAGGATCGTGGGGTGACCCGTGACGCCGCCCCGCCGCCCGCCCCCGGTACCGCCTCCGTGACGCGCGCCCTGCCGGTGCCGGCGGACGTGGCGTTCGCGGCCCTGACCGACGCGCGCCGCCACGGCGCCTGGGTGCCGATGACCCGGGTGGCCACGGACGGTCCGCCGCGGCTGGGCACGCGCGTGCGTGCGGTCTCCGGCCCCGGCGCGCGCCGGGGGCTGCCCGGCCTCGAGGACCGCATGGTGATCACGCGGTACCTGCCGCCCGGTGCTGAGCCGGGTGACGAGCCGGGCGTCGCGGAGTTCACCAAGCGCGGGCCGTGGCTGCTCGGGTCGGCGACGGTGGAGGTGCTGGCGACGTCGGCGACGACGTGCCGCGTGACGTGGTCGGAGCACGTGCCGCTGGCCGGGCCGCTGCCGCCCGCGCTGACGGCCCGGCTGACGGCGCCGCTGCTGGGGCTCATGCTGCGCGTGGTGCTGCGGCGGGCGGCGGCGGACCTCGCGGACGGCTGACGGGCGCCGGCGGGCCGTCCTGCGGTTACGGGCGCGTTTCGGCGCAACGGATCGCTGGTCGGGAGGGCATCCGCGCAACGGATCGGGTGCATCGACGCAACGTCGCCTGCGAGGTCGCGCGTCGGCGTGATCGTACGCTCGTGTCCTGCCGCTCGACCCCCGGCGGCCCCGTTCCCCGAGGAGCCCGATGACCGCGCACGCCCCCGGCGCCACCCCCCGCCGCTACCTCATGTGCGAGCCCACCCACTACACGGTCGCGTACGAGATCAACCCGTGGATGGACCGCACCCGTGCCACCGACACGGGGCTCGCGGTCCGGCAGTGGCGCACGCTGCGCGACACGTACCTGGACCTGGGGCACACGGTCGACACCATCGACCCCGTCCCGGGCCTGCCGGACATGGTCTACGCGGCGAACGGCGCGACGATGGTCGGCGGCGTCGTGTACTCCGCGCGCTTCCGGTACCCCGAGCGCCAGGCCGAGGGGCCCGCGTACCAGAAGTGGTTCGCCGACCGCGGGTACGTCACGCACACGGCCGCTGCCACCAACGAGGGCGAGGGCGACCTGCTCGTCGTCGGCAACCTCGTGCTGGCCGGCACCGGGTTCCGCACCGAGCGCGCCGCGCACGCGGAGGCGCAGGAGCTGTTCGGGAGCCCGGTGATCTCCCTCGAGCTCGTCGACCCGCGGTACTACCACCTGGACACCGCGCTGGCGGTCCTGTCCTCGGACCCGGCGGACCCGCAGATCGCCTACTACCCGCCCGCGTTCTCCCCCGGGTCGCGTGCGGTGCTGGCCCAGCTGTTCCCCGACGCGGTCCTCGCGACCGACGACGACGCCGCGGCCCTCGGGCTCAACGCCGTCTCCGACGGGCTCAACGTCGTCGTCGCTCCGCGTGCCACGCACCTCGCGGACGCGCTGCGCGAGCGCGGGTACGTCCCGGTCCCCGTCGACACCTCGGAGCTGCTCAAGGGCGGCGGCGGGGCCAAGTGCTGCACCCTCGAGATCAGGGAGTGACCATGCGTGCCACCGTCGCCACGTCCGCGCTCGCCCCCAACTACCACCCGCTGCCGGTCACGCTGGCCACGGGCGACGGGTCGTGGGTGACCGACACCGAGGGGCGCCGGTACCTCGACCTGCTCGCGGGGTACTCCGCCCTCAACTTCGGGCACCGGCACCCGGCGCTCGTCGCCGCTGCCCACGCCCAGCTCGACCGGTTGACGCTGACCTCCCGGGCGTTCGACCACGACCTGCTCGAGCCGTTCGCGCGCGCCCTGGTCGGGCTGGTCGGGCCGCTGCTGGCGGGCACGTCGCACCTCGTGCTGCCGATGAACACCGGCGCGGAGGCGGTGGAGACGGCCGTCAAGGCGGCCCGCAAGTGGGGTTACGAGGTGCGCGGTGTGCCGGCCGACCGCGCGACGATCATCGTCGCGGACGGCAACTTCCACGGCCGGACGACGACGATCGTCTCGTTCTCCTCCGACCCCGACGCGCGGCGCGGGTTCGGGCCGTTCACGCCCGGGTTCGTCACCGTGCCGTACGGCGACGCGGCCGCGCTGGCCGCCGCGATCGACGAGACGACGGTGGCGGTGCTGCTCGAGCCGGTGCAGGGCGAGCAGGGCGTCGTCGTCCCCGAGCTGGACTACCTGCCGGCGGTGCGCCTCGCGTGCGACGACGCGGGCGTGCTGCTGATCGCCGACGAGATCCAGTCCGGCCTGGGGCGGACCGGCTCGACCCTCGCGTGCGAGCGGTTCGAGGTGCAGCCCGACCTGGTGACCCTGGGCAAGGCCCTCGGCGGCGGGATCCTGCCGGTGTCCGCCGTCGTGGGGCGCACGGACGTGCTCGAGGTGCTGACCGCGGGCACGCACGGCTCGACGTTCGGCGGCAACCCGCTGGCGTGCGCGGTCGGGCTCGCGGTGATCGACCTGCTGAGCCCCGGCACGCTGCAGGCACGTGCCCGCACCCTCGGGGAGAACGTCGGGGACCACCTGGCCCGGCTCATGGACGACGGCCGGCTCTCGGGCATGCGGACGATCGGCCTGTGGGCGGGGCTGGACATCGCCCCGTCCGCCCCGGGCGGGCCGGCCACCGGCCGCGAGCTGTGCGAGCGCCTGCTCGCCCGCGGCGTGCTCGCCAAGGACACGCACGGCGGCACGATCCGCCTGGCACCGCCCCTGACGATCGACGCGGCCGACCTCGACACCGCCCTCGGGCACCTCACCGAGGCCCTGACCACCCCCGGGCACTGACACGTCGGTCCGCCTCGCCCCTCCAGCGGGCGGACCGACGTGGCGCGGGGGGTCACCCGAAGGTGATCGAGGTGTACAGCCAGCCGTCGGACGAGACCGCGCCGATGTAGGCCGTCGAGTAGTTCCCGAGCATCTGCTGGTTGTGCCCGCTGGAGGCCGCGTAGGCCGCGATCATGCGGGTCGCGTTGCCGGGGCTGACGCGTCCGACGATCTCCGGACGGGCCTTCGGGGAGCCGGCCCGCGTGCCGGAGTGCCAGATGCTGTCGGACGCGGCCATCTGCATCGCGTGCTCGACGCGCGAGCCCGACCGGACGATCGACAGCGCGCCGAGCCCGTTGGCGGCGCGGTGGGCGTTGAGGGCGGCGCCGACGTCACCGGACGACGCCTCCGACCCGGCCATCGGCAGCCCGGCCGGTGCCGGGGCGTCCGCGGCGGGTGCGCTCGGGGCCCCGCCCGAGCTCGTGCCGACGCTCCTGCCCGTGCTCGTCCCGGCGCCCGTGCCCATGCTGCGCCGCGTGGTGGTGCCGGACGACGCGCTGCGGGCGGCGCTGCGGGCCGCGGCGGCCTGCGCGGCGGCCTGGGCCGCCGCCGCCTCGGCGGCGATCCGCGCGTCCTCGGCGGCCTGCCACGCGGCCTGCGCCTCGAGGACGGCCTGCTGCGGCGCGGCGATCGCCGCGACGGACGCGCGCACGGTCGTCAGGGAGACGGCGGGGGCGTCGAGCGCGCCCGTGGCGCCGCCGATCGCGTCCTGCAGGGCGCCGCGGGGGGCGTCGCCGGCCTGGGCGGACGCGGCGAGGGTGCCGTGAGCAGCGTCGACGGCGGCCCGGCCGGTCGCGGCGGCGTCCGCGCGCAGCGCGGTGACGACGGCGGTCCCGGCGACGAGCCCCTCGACGCGACCGGCGGCCAGCTCGGGTGCGACCGCGGAGTAGGCGGAGTCGACGCGGGACTGCGCGGCCCGCTGGGCCTCGGCGCGCTCCCCGCGCTCCTGCTGGACGGCCCACACGCCGCCGGCTGCGACGAGCACGGCACCGGCGGTGAGCAGGGCGACCACCTGGCGCGCGTGGGAGCGGGCCGGGGCGGTCTGGGGATCGGACTGCTGATCGGGCTGCAGGGCAGGCTGCGGAGCCGGCTGCAGGTCCGGCTCGGGGGCCGTGCCGAGCGGCGGCGCGTCGTCGAGCGGGAGGGCGGGGGCCGGCACGACGGGGGCGGCCGTCACGGAGGCCACCGGGGCGGGCACCACCGGCACGGGCGCCGACACGGCGTGCCCGGCCTGCGTGGGGATGAGGGGCACCGTGGTGGCCGGAGCGGTGCCGGCCGTGGCGCCGGACCCCGTCGGGGCGCTCGCGGATGCGGTGGTCGTGGTCCGGTCGCCCGCCGGGCGCGCGCCGGTGTCCTGCCGTCCGCTCATCGGATTCCCCCCGTTCGTGGTTGCGTCTCACGACGCCATCGGCATCTGCAGCGTCCGACCTGAGCGTTTGCGCCGCAAACCGTAGAACATATGGCCACTTGTCCTGCACATTCGTGCAGAAGGGACGGACGGGACATGGTCCGGCGTCCGTCACCATGGGACCTGTGGACCCCGACCGTCTCGACGCCCTCGACCAGGCGATCCTGCGCGTGCTCGCACGTGACGCCCGCGCGACGTTCGCCCAGGTCGGGGCGCAGGTCTCGCTCTCGGCGCCGGCGGTCAAGCGGCGCGTCGACCGGCTGCGGGAGCGCGGCGTGGTCCGCGGTTTCACGGTCCGCCTCGACCCAGCGGCACTCGGCTGGCACACGGAGGCGTTCGTCGAGATCTTCTGCCAGGGCTCCACGAGCCCGGGGACGATGCGTGCGGCGGTCGAGCGCTACGCCGAGGTGGTGTCCGCCAGCACCGTGACGGGCGACGTCGACCTGGTGGTGCAGGTGAGGGCCCGCGACATGCGGCACCTCGAGGAGGTGGTCGAGCGGCTCGCGGCCGAGCCGTTCGTCGCGCGGACCCGCTCGACGGTGGTCCTGTCGGCACTCGTGCGCCGGCCCGAGGTGATCCCGGGGCCGGACGACACGCCCTGACCCCGCCGGCCGGCCGTCAGCGCGGCGTCGGGTCGTCGCAGCGGTTGGTGACGACCATCACCGGGCAGCGCGCGTGGTGCAGCACGGCCTGGCTGGTCGAGCCGAGGAGCAGCCCGGCGAACCCGCCGCGGCCGCGCGACCCGACGACCACGAGGTCGGTGGCCGCGGAGAACTCCGTGAGCAGCTCCGCACCGGTGCCGTCGAGCACGCGCCGTTCGACGGTCGCGCCGGGGTGGTCGGCCAGCGCGCGGTCGACCACCACGTCCAGCCCCTCGGCCATGTCCCGCAGCACCTGCTCGTGGTCCACCGCGGATGGCAGCCACGCGAGCGCCCCGGTCATCGAGGCGATGGGCACGCCGGTGACGGCGAAGAGCTCGGCCCCCCAGGCCTGGGCCTCGCGCAGCGCCGCGCGCAGCGCGCGCTCCGCCGGGGGCGACCCGTCGACGCCGACGACGATGCGCCGCACGGGCCGCACCTGCGCCGTCTCGCCCTCGGCGAGCGGCTGACCGTCCGCACCCCGCAGCGGCACGACGACCGTGGGGCACCACCCGTGCGCGGGCAGCGCGGAGGACACGGTGCCGAGCAGCCGGTCGGCGAACCCGCCGCGCCCGCGCGTGCCGACGACCGCGAGCTCCACGTGCCGCGACTCCTCGACCAGCACGCCCGCGGCGTCGCCGGTGATGACACGCCCGTGCACGGGCACGCCGGGGTCGCGCAGGTGCGCGAGCGCCTCGTCGAGCACCGCCTGGGCGCCGGCGCGGATGGTCTCGTCGTCGAGGGCGGCGTACCCGCCGTCGAGGGACGCCACGGTGAACGACGGCAGCGAGTACGCCACCACCAGCCGCAGCCCCAGGCCCCGGGTGCGGGCCTCCGCCGCGGCCCAGTCCAGGGCGTGCAGCCCCGCGGTGGACCCGTCGACCCCCACGAGGATCTCGTGCTCGCGCGTCATGCCGACCTCCATGTCGCGTCCGGCGCCTCGGTGCGCCGGGCCGGTCTGCGGTTCCCGGCCATCGTGGCACAGCACGCGTGGCCGGGGGGCCGGCGACCCGCCCCGTGGTCACCCGGGGACCGGCTCGCGGACGTCGGCGCGCCGGCGGCGGCGCTCAGGCGACGACGCTCAAGCGACCAGGTACGGCGACCACGCCGGCTCGGCGCGGCCCGCAGCCCCACCGACCGTCACGGACCAGCGCGGCGCCCGCGGGCGGAACGGCAGCTCCCACCCCAGCTCGTGCAGGGTGCGGTCGGCCTTGCGGTGGTTGCACCGCACGCAGGCCGCGACGACGTTGGTCCACTCGTGGCGGCCGCCGCGCGAGCGCGGGTGCACGTGGTCGACGGTGTCGGCTCCCCCGCCGCAGTACGCGCAGCGGTGGTCGTCGCGCTGCAGCACGGTGCGCCGCGTCGGCGGCACGGGCCGGCGGTGCGGCACGTGGACGTAGCGGGTGAGCACGAGCACGACGGGCAGCGGCATCTGCAGGTGCGAGGAGTGCAGCACCCGGCCGTCGGACTCCAGGACGGTGGCCTTGCCGGTCATGACGAGCACGACGGCGCGGTGCAGCGTGACGATGCACAGGGGGTCGCCGCTCGCGTTGAGCAGCAGCGTGCGAGAGGGCATCGGGGCGCGCTCGACGTCGTGAGGGGCGGCCTGGTCGGCGGCGGTCGTCAGCACGGTGCACTCCTGACCTCGGGGGTCGGACCGGCTGGCTGCCGGTCCGGATGCGAGAAGGAACAGCGTGGATGCGGGACCAGGGTACGCGCACGATCTTTGTCCGCAGGGGCGATCGCGGCACCCACCCGCCGGGCGGTGCGACGCGCGCGGGCCCGGACAGACGACGAGGCCCCGACGACGTGGGCGTCGTCGGGGCCTCGCGGCATCGGGAGCGGCTCAGCCGATCCGGATGAAGGTCGGGCTGCTCTGCCAGATGGAGCGGAACTGGACCGTCTTGCCGGGGCGCGGCGAGTCGATCATCTGGTTGCCACCGGCGTAGATGCCGATGTGGCCGGGGCTCCACACCAGGTCGCCCGGCTGGGCGTCGGCGCGGGAGACGACGGTGCCGGCGTTGCGCTGTGCCGACGACGTGCGCGGCAGGGAGATGCCGAGCTGCGCGTACACGTACGACGTGAAGCCGGAGCAGTCGAAGCCGTCGGGCGTCGAGCCGCCGGAGACGTACGGGACGCCCACGTAGCGGGCGGCGATCTCGAGGACCGCGTTGCCGGCGACCGACTGCGGGACCGGGTTGCTCGCGACCTGCGTGCTGGCCGTGGTCGAGGCGCGCTCGGCCGTGCGGGACGCGGCGCGGGTGCGCACGGGCTCCGGCGGCGGCGCGGGCTTCTCGGCGGTGATGACGGGGGCGTCGACCGTGAAGACGGCCTCGGCGGGGGACGCCACGACGGGCGAGGTGTTGAGGACCGCACGGGCGGAGGCCGTGAGGGCGGCCGTGTCGACGGCGGCCAGCGCGGGGGCGCCGTCACGGTCGGCGGCGTGGGACGGGACGGCGATCATCGAGACCATGAGCCCGGACGAGGCTGCGACGACAGCGGTCCGTCGTCCGACGGTCCCCATCTGCTCGGAGGCGGCGTTCGCGAACTCGGTCAACGGCGTCGACGGGCGACGCGCGGCGCGGTGCCGCGCCCGGTTGATGCTTTCGGACAACGTGGTGCCTCTCCTGGCGCCTTCGAGGTGAGCTGTCGGGTTCGGGTGGGAGAACACCCGGCCGGTCCGTCCGTCACGACCCGCTGCGCACTGCGTGCGTCGCTGTCGTGCCGTCCTTCCCGGCTTCACCCCAAGGACACCGAACTTCCGGTGCCCGCAATCGTGGTTCCCCCGCCCCTGCCGGCGAGTCGTACGGACCTGCGAGCGGCGGCAGGGTTCGGCGTTCCGCTCGAGGGCTTCCTGGAGGAGGGTTCCGAGAAGCAGGACGAACGTACATGACGCCCTGCGGGATTGTCACGCTCCGGTCACGAAGATCTCGGCCCGATCATGGACGTGCGTCCGACGCGCCGTGCGACACGCCGACGACGCGCGGGGACGAACGCTGCCGAGGGGGTGCAGGGGTGGCGAACCGGACTCACCCGCGGTGGCGTCGTCAGGCCCCGATGAACACGTGGCGCGCGACGTCGTACGGCAGGTCCAGGACGGTGCCGGCACCCACGACGCCCACGGTGACGATCCCGGTGGTCCGCTCGACCGTGACGTCCGCACCGGGCACGACACCGGCCTCCGCGAGCCGCGTGAGCAGCTCCACGTCGACCTGCAGCGGCTCGGCGATGCGCGCGACGACCGCCGTCCCGTCGGGCGCGGCCCCCGGGGCGGTGAGCGGCACGACACCGTCGAGGAACCGCACGGGGGTGCGCTCCTCCCCGATCTCGTCGAGCCCGGGGATCGGGTTGCCGTAGGGGTCGAAGTGCGGGTGGTCGAGCAGGGCGGCCAGGCGCTTCTCGACGCGCTCGCTCATGACGTGCTCCCAGCGGCACGCCTCCTCGTGGACGTGCGGCCAGTCCAGGCCGATGACGTCGGTGAGCAGGCGCTCGGCCAGGCGGTGCTTGCGCATGACCCGCACGGCCTTGGCCAGGCCGTCGCCCGTCAGCTCGAGGTGACGGTCCCCGGTGACGACGACGAGGCCGTCGCGCTCCATGCGGGCGACGGTCTGCGAGACCGTCGGGCCGGAGTGGCCCAGGCGCTCGGCGATGCGCGCGCGCAGGGGGGTGATGCCTTCCTCGGTGAGCTCGTAGATCGTCTTGAGATACATCTCGGTCGTGTCGATCAGGTCGCTCACCGCTCGGCCTCCCACGTCGCCGTCCGGCGGCCCGGGACACCCGCGCCGCGTGCTGCGTCCAGGGTAGTCGTCCGCGCACGGACGGATGGGCCCGCCCCTGCGCGCGGGGCGTCGTTATCCTCGCCTCGTGCCCGACGCCGACGCCATCGCCCGCCTGACGATCCCCGCCGACCTGCTGCCCCGCGACGGGCGCTTCGGGTCCGGCCCGTCCAAGGTGCGCGCCGCGCAGGTCGACGCCCTGGCGGCCGTGGGGTCCTCGCTGCTGGGCACGTCGCACCGGCAGGCGCCCGTGCGCTCCCTCGTCGGCCGCGTCCGGGCGGGGCTGGCGACGCTGCTCGGCGCGCCGGACGGCTACGAGGTCGTGCTGGGCAACGGCGGCTCGACCGCCTTCTGGGACGTCGCGACGCTGTGCCTGGTGCAGGACCGGGCGGCGCACGCGCGCTTCGGGGAGTTCGGGGCCAAGTTCGCGGCGGCGACGACGCGGGCGCCGTTCCTCGCGGTCCCGGAGGTCGTGACGGCCCCGGCGGGCCAGGTGGCGGTGCCGCCCCCGACCGCGGGCGTGGACGTGTACGCGTGGCCGCACAACGAGACGTCGACGGGGGTGGTCGCGCCCGTGCGCCGGGTCGCCGGCTCGCACGAGGCGGGGGCGCTGGTGCTGGTCGACGGCACGTCGGCGGCGGGCGGCGTCGCGGTCGACGTGAGCCAGACGGACGTCTACTACTTCGCCCCGCAGAAGTCCTTCGCGTCCGACGGCGGGCTGTGGCTGGCGCTCGCGTCGCCGGCGGCCGTGGAGCGGGCCGCCCGCATCGAGGGGGCCGGGCGCTGGGTGCCGGAGTTCCTGTCCTTCACCACGGCGGTGACCAACTCGCGCGCGGACCAGACGCTCAACACCCCGGCCCTGGCGACGCTGGTGCTGCTGGCCGAGCAGGTGGACTGGATGCTCGAGCAGGGCGGCCTGGCGTGGGCGGCGCAGCGCACCGCGACGTCGGCGGGGCACCTGTACTCCTGGGCGGAGAGCCGCGACTGGGCCTCGCCGTTCGTCACGGACCCGGCGCTGCGCTCCCCCGTGGTCGGCACGATCGACCTGGCGCCGGAGATCGAGGCGGCGACGGTCACCGCCGTGCTGCGCCGCCACGGCGTGGTCGACATCGAGCCGTACCGCAAGCTGGGCCGCAACCAGGTGCGCGTCGGCATGTACCCGGCGGTCGAGCCGGAGGACGTGCTGGCGCTCACGGCCTGCATCGACCACGTCGTCCAGCGCCTGGGCTGAGACGGGCGCGACGCCGCCGCGGAGCCCGTGCAGGCCCCGCGGCGGCGCGCAAAGCGGGTCAGCTGCGGCGGCGTCGTGCGGCGAGCACGCCCCCCGCACCGGCGAGCAGCAGGCCGCCGGCGATGAGCGCGAGCGGTCCGGCGGACGAGCCGGTCTCGGACAGCACCTCGGCGCGGTACCCGGCGGCCGACGCGGTGCCGGCAGCGGCGGGTGCGTCGTCCCCGGCGACCAGGACGTCGGAGCGCTCGGGGCCGGTGAGGCAGACGGGGCTCGACGGCGGGTAGCCGACGACGGCCGACGCGGCGGGGTTCACCTGGAAGGAGACCTCGACCGACGGGCGCACCCAGTCGTACTCGTCGCCGACGACCCAGGTGCCGCCCTCGAGGCGCCAGCCGGGCCAGTCGACGCCCTTGCCGGTGGAGTCCTGCACGGCGCCGGGCCACAGCACGGTGCCGGTCAGCGGCTGGTCGGCGTAGACGACGTCGGCACCGCCGGGGTTGACGAAGGTGATGGTGACGCGGTTGCGGTCGCTGCCGATCGGGGTGACGGCGTACCGGAGCTTCGGGACGTCGTTGTCGCAGACGGGCGACAGGACGGTGACCTCGACCTCGCAGGGCAGCTCGGCGCCGTACTCGTCGGTGCCGCGCGTGCAGTCGTCGCCGGTGACCACGGTGGCCGCGAGCGGGGCGGCGGTGGCGGCCGGGGCGAGGCCGGTGGCCGCCAGGACGAGGGCTGCGGTCGCGCAGACCCGGGTGAACACGCGCATGGCTGGCTCCCACGTAGAATCGGACATTTCGTCCTCATCCTCGCCCCGCGCGGCGCGGAATCCTACCGTCATTCGGGTGAATCGGACAGATCGGACGCATTTCACCCGGACCTGGACGGGCGTCCGTCAGTCCCGGCGGACGGTCACTCGCAGCGGAAGGTCGCGACGCCCGGGGACGTGAGCGTGGGCGTGGTCCACAGCGTGACGGCGCCGTCGCGCAGGGGCACCTCGACGACGACCTCCTGGACCTGCCCGCCGGTGAGGCGGGACGCGACCTGGTGCACGGTGCGCCCGTCGACGGCCGTGACCTGCCCGGTGACGGGCGCGCCGTCGCGCGTCACGACGAGGGGGGCCGCGCCCTGCGCGGACCACACGGACACGGTGGTGAGCAGTGTCCCCAGCGGCACGCCCTCGGGCGGGTGGCCGGTGACGAGCCGGGACCAGGACTCCACGCCGTCGGGCGAGCGCAGCTCGAGGCGGAGCACGGCGCTGACGGCAGGCTCGGGGCCGGTGCAGCGGGCGTCGCGGAACGTCAGGTCGGTGTGCAGGTAGGCGCCCAGCTTGCCCTGGGTGCCGTCGTCGAGGAACACGCCGGGCTGGTCGGCGAACACCGGTGAGGTGAACGCGCCGCCGGCGACGGTCGCGGCGAGCCGCTCCTGCTCCTCGGCGTGCGCGGACCAGATCCGCACCCGGCGCTCGTCGACGGCGCGCCGCCCGGCGACGAGCAGGTCCTGCGGGTCGCCGGCGCCGGCGCTGACGGCCTCGACGACGCCGGACGCCACGGCGCCGAAGTACGCGTCGGAGGCGTCGGCGTCGGGGTAGAGCAGGTAGGCGTCGCGCAGCAGGGCACGCACCAGGCCGTCCGCGTCGAGGGAGCCGCCCCCGGGGTCGGGGACGGGGCCGGTGGCGCCGACGAGCCCGGCGACGGCGAGGGCGTCCGTGGCGATCACGCCGTCGACGGTGCCGCCGACGTCGCGCGTCCAGCGGGCGGCGACCAGCTCGGCGGAGCGCGGGAAGTCCGGGGTGAGCACGGAGTTCTGGATCCATCGGCCGAGGCGGTCGCCCCAGGTCGCCGTCTCCTCGGGCGTCAGTGGCAGGACGGGCGCGGCGATCTTGGGCAGGTCGGCGGTGCTGCGGCGGTCGACGACGCTCACCGCGCCGTCGTCGACGCGCACGGCCACGACGGTCCCGACGATGCCGCCCGCGGTCCGCAGCTCGGCGGTGTTGAGCGCGAGGACGAGGTAGGTGCGCGGCCCGTCGCCGCCGAGCATCGCGGGCAGGACGTCGGCGACCCCGCCGGCGGGGCGCAGTCCGGCGTCGACGCGCGCGAGGGCGTCCTGGACCTGGCGCACGGGGCCGGCGAGCGGACCGACGAGCGTGTCGGCGTCGAGCGCGGCGACGTCGGCGTGCGCGTCGGCCGCGGTGGTCGCCGCCGCGGTGACGCGAGTGGTGACGGTGCGCAGGGCGGGGACGTCGAACCGGCCGTCGGGCAGCCGCAGGCCGCCGTCGAGCAGCGCGCGCAGGTCGGCGGCGGCGGGCAGCGCGTCGGCGACGACGGCGTCGAGCGACGTGGACACGACACGGACGGCCTCGAGCTGGTCACCGGCCCAGGGCAGCGCCTCGGCCGCGCGCCACACCGGGTCGGACGACGCGGCGGCGGCCGCCGCGGTCGACTCCCGCAGCCGTGCGAGGTCGTCGGTGGCGGTCGCGACGGTCGCGGCGTCGAGCTCGACGCCGCCCAGCAGGTCGCGCGCGTCCTGCAGCGCCGAGACGGCCTGCCAGGCGCGGAACGCGACCCAGGCGCCGACGAGCACGAGGACGACGGCCACGGCGACGACGACGCGTGCCACGACGCGCCGCCGGCCGCGGCCCGCAGTCGGCTCGGTCGCGGTCGACCCGCTCGGGGTCGGCTCGCTCGGGGTCACCCCGCTCGGGTGCGGGCCGGCCGGGTGCGCGGCGTCCTGCTCCGCGCTGCCCGGGCCGTCGGTCACGTCGGTCGCGTCCACCGGGCGATCGTCACACACCGGACGTTCCGGACATCTCGCCCGGGGCGTCTTTCACCCCCGGGACCACCCGACCGGACCAACACCCTCCCCCGCCGGGGCCGTCCGCCCAGGTCAGGCGGCCTGCTGGGCGTCGGCCGCGTCCTGGGCGCCGACGCGCGCCGGGGCCTCGTCGGCACGCCGCCGGGGGTACTGCACCTCGAGGTGGGGCCGGGTGGTGACGTGGTACCGCACGCGCACGTCCCAGTGCCGGCGCGCCCACCACGCGGCACCGACGGCGACCAGCAGGGCGCTGATCGACCCGATGCCGATGGACCAGCGGGCGCCGAACGTCTCCCCGATCCACCCGACGATGGGCGAGCCGACGGGCGTCGCCCCGAGGAACACCATCATGTAGAGGGACATCACGCGCCCGCGCATCTTCGGGTCCGTCGACATCTGGATGCTCGTGTTGGCGGCCGTCATCATCGTCAGCGACGCCAGGCCCACGGGGATGCACGCGATGGCGAAGGTGAGGTACGTCGGCATCAGCGCCATGACGCCCGTCGCGACGCCGAACGCGAAGGCGGACCCGATGACCAGGCGCACGCGTGGCCGCTCGCGGCGTGCGGCGAGCAGCGCGCCGGTGAGCGAGCCGATGGCCAGGACGGACCCGAGGATCCCGTACTCCTGGGCGCCGCGGTCGAACTCGGTGCGTGCCATGAGGGCGCTGGTGAGCTGGAAGTTGAGGCCGAACGTCGACACGACGCCGACGACGACCATGATGACGACGATGTCGGAGCGGCCGCGCACGTACGCGATGCCCTCGCGGATCTGCCCCTTGGCGCGGGTGGCGTGCGGCATGGGGTACAGCTCGGTGCCGCGCATGAGGACGAGCGAGCCGATGGTCGCGGCGAACGTGGCGGCGTTGATGACGAAGACCCAGCCGCTGCCGACGGCCGCGATGAGCAGGCCGGCGACGCCGGGGCCGATGAGGCGGGCGGCGTTGAAGGACGCGCTGTTGAGCCCGACGGCGTTGGACAGGCGCGCGGCGGGGACGAGCTCGGCGACGAAGGTCTGGCGCACGGGGGCGTCGACGGCGGACACGACGCCGAGCAGCCCGGCGAACACGTAGACCTGCCAGAGCTGGGCGTGACCGGACAGGACGAGGGCGCCGAGGCCGGCGGCGAGGACACCCTGGGCGACCTGCGTGGCGATGAGCAGCTTGCGCCGGTCGAACCGGTCGGCGAGCAGGCCGGCCCACGCGGACAGCACGAGGAACGGCGCGAACTGCAGGGCCGTGGTGATGCCGACGGCGACGCCGGACTCGTCGGTCAGCTCGGTGAGGACCAGCCAGTCCTGGGCGACACGTTGCATCCAGGTGCCGACGTTGGCGACGAGCGCGCCGGCGAACCACAGGCGGTAGTTGCGGATGGACAGGGAGGAGAAGGTGGCGCTCACGACGAGGTGATCCTCCGCAGGATCTCGGCGGCCCGGACGAGGGTGGCGCGGTCGTCGTCGCCGAGGACCGCGAGGCGCGCGGACAGCCAGGCGTCGCGGCGCCGGCGGGTCTCGGCCACCTCGGCCTCGCCCTGCGGGGTGAGGCTGACGACGACCTGGCGGCCGTCGGTGGGGTGCTCCTCCTTGCGCACGAGCCCGCTCTCGGCGAGGCAGGTGACCGTGCGGGTCATGGCGGGGGCGGCGATGCGCTCGTGCTCGGCCAGGCGTCCGGGGCTGGTGGGTCCCTCGCGCAGCAGGATCGCCAGGACGTTGAACTGCGGGTCGGACAACCCGGCGTCGCCGCGCTCGGCCTTGATGCGGCGCGTGGCGCGGCCGAGCGTCACGCGCAGGTCGGCAGCGAGAGCGAGGTCGGGATCCTGGGGCACGTTTGCTTACCTTACATCATTACCCGTAGTCAGCATCTCACCCGCTCCGCGCTTGCGCCGTCGCCCGTTCGTGGGGAACAGTCATCACCCGGGGGAGGGGGAGGACATGCACGGTCCTGACTGGGACGTCGCGAGCGACGCCCTGGTCGTCGAGCACCTCATGGCGTCGACGACCGATCCGGTGACCAACCGGGCCACGGCGGTGTCGCTGCACGCCGACTGCCCCCGCATGCGCGCCACCGACGCCGTGCTGTCCGTCATCACCCTCGCCTACGACACCCCGACGACCCGGGCGCTGCCCGGGCGCGCGCGCGGCGTCGACGTCGCCGAGCGCGTCCTGTGCCGCGACCTCGAGCGCTGGGCGGGCCCTCCAGGCAACGTCGTCGCGATCGGTGAGGCGGCGGTGGCGTACCTCGCGCTGACCTCGCACGAGGACGCGCAGGCGATCCGCTCCCGGCTGCCCGAGCTGCACGCCCAGGTCGACCGCGCCGCCGGTGCCGTGCCGCTGGTCTCGGCCGCGCAGGGACCGTCCCGCGACTCGTCCGACGTGGTGGCCCGGGCCATCGAGCGCCTCGTCCTGCCGCGTGCGACCCTGCCGGCGCAGGACCACTGGGCGGCCGGCGCCGCGCGGCAGCGCCCGCTGTGGGACGCCCGCACGGGTGCCCGGTTCGGCGCCCAGGTGCGCCTGCAGGCGGCGAGCCTGGACGACCCGTCCGCGCAGCGCGCCGAGGGCCTGCTGTCGGTGACGCGCTCCCCGCGCTACGTCGACGCCGCGGTGGCGATGCACGCCGCGATCCCGCACGTCACCGCCGGCCTGGCGGAGCACTCCCCCGTGGTCTGGGACGCCTCCGCGGTGCTCTCCGGCACCGGCACGGCTCGTGAGGCTCTCGCCCGGGCGCTGGTGGACCACGCTCCGCCGGGCGTGTGGCTCGGGGTCTCGGCGTGGCTGGCCGGGCTCGACGAGGTGCTGGCGTCCCTGCGCACGCTGCGCGCGCGGGGGCACCGGATCGTGCTCACCGGCTACGGCTCGGGCCGTGAGCCGCTGGCCGCGTTCGACGAGCTGCCGGTCGACGCGATCCTGCTGGACCCGTACCTGGAGGCGGGTGCCCGGGTCACCCCGGAGGACCGCGCCGTGCTCGCCGCGATCCTCGAGCACGCCACCCGCAACGACGTCGTCGCCCTGACCGCGGACCACAGCACCGTGGACCTGCTGCGCCGGCCGATGCCCGTCCCCCGCCCGCGCAGCCCGGAGCCGGGCGACCAGCTGCTGGAGCGGGCGCTGCTGGTGGGCCTGACGCTGCGCGAGACGGCGGTGCTGGTCAACGCGAGCAAGGGCCAGGGGCCGCTCGCGCCCCGCTGGGACCGGTACGACGTGGCGACGCACTGGGCGCGCGCGGCGCTGTGACGGCACCCGACGCGCCGGCGCCGCCACCCGGCCACGCCCGCGCCTCGCGCCGCGGCGACGTGGTCGCCCTGGTGCTGCTGCTGGCCGGGGTGGGCCTGGCGGTCGCGGCCGTGATCGCGGGGACGCGGGCCGGTGACGGCGCCGCGGCGGGGACGCCGACGCCCACGTGGTCCGTGGACGGCGTGGACCTCGACCGTTACGCCGCGGACCTGCTGGCCGCCGCGGACGATGCCCGCACGGCCGCCGGGCTGCCGGCGTGGGAGCCGGCGCCGTGCGCGCAGCCCGCCGCGGCGGAGCGCGCCGCGGCCCTGGTGGGCGAGGAGCTGGTCCACGCCGCGCTCGACCCCGTGCTCGCGGCGTGCGCGCCGTTGTCCACGGTGGCGGAGAACCTGTCGCGCGCGGCCGCCGCCCCGCCGGACGTGGTCGAGGCGTGGCTGGGGTCGGCGGGTCACCGCGCCAACATCGAGGACCCGACGCTCACCCAGGCGGCGACGGCGTGCGTCCTCGACGACGGGCAGGTGCTGTGCGCGCTGGTGCTGGCGGGCCCGTGACTTGCGGCGTCCGGACCCCGGGACGTCAGGGGCGGCCGAGCGCCCGGTAGGTCCAGCCGGCGGCGCGCCACGCCTTGGGGTCGAGCACGTTGCGGCCGTCGACGATCGCGCGGTGCGCGACGACGCCCCCGAGCGCGTCGGGGTCGAGGTCGCGGTACTCAGCCCACTCGGTGGCCAGGACGACGACGTCGGCGCCCTGGGCTGCCTCGAGCGCGGTGGCCGCGTACTTGAGGTCGGGCCACTTGGCGCGGGCGTTCTCGACGGCCTGCGGGTCGGTCACGGTGACGTGCGCGCCCTGCAGCTGCATCTGCGCGGCCACGGACAGCGCCGGGGAGTCGCGCACGTCGTCGCTGTCGGGCTTGAACGCCGCCCCCAGGACGGTGACGCGCTTGCCGACGATGGACCCGGCGCTGACCTCGCGCGCGAGGTCGACCATGCGCACGCGGCGGCGCATGTTGATCGCGTCGACCTCCCGCAGGAACGACAGGGCCTGGTCGACGCCCAGCTCACCGGCGCGGGCCATGAACGCGCGGATGTCCTTGGGCAGGCAGCCGCCGCCGAACCCGAGGCCGGCGTTGAGGAACCGGCGACCGATGCGCGCGTCGTAGCCGATCGCGTCGGCGAGGCGGGTGACGTCGGCGCCGGTGGCCTCGCAGAGCTCGGCCATCGCGTTGATGAACGAGATCTTGGTCGCGAGGAACGAGTTGGCGGCGACCTTGACGAGCTGCGCGGTGGCGTAGTCGGTGACGACCAGCGGCGTGCCCTCGGACAGGGGGGTCGCGTACACCTCGTCGAGCAGGGCGCGGGCGGCGTCGCCCTCGGCCGTGGGCACGCCCTCGTCGTCCGTCGGCAGGCCGTAGACGAGGCGGTCGGGGTGCAGGGTGTCCTGGACGGCGAACCCCTCGCGGAGGAACTCCGGGTTCCACGCCAGGGAGGCGCCGGTGCCGGTGAGGCGTGCGGCCAGGTCCTCGGCGGTGCCGACGGGCACGGTCGACTTGCCGGCGACGACGTCACCGGCGGCCAGGTGGGGGCGCAGGTCCTCGAACGCGGACTCGACGTAGGACAGGTCGGCGCGGAACTCGCCGTGCTTCTGCGGGGTGCCGACGCACAGGAAGTGGATCTGAGCCCCGGCGGCGTCGGCCATGTCGGTGCTGAACGTCAGGCGCCCCGTGCCGGAGACCTCCGCCAGCAGCTCGGGCAGGCCCGGCTCGTAGAACGGGGCGGTGCCGGCGGCGAGCCGGGCGATCTTGTCGGGGTCGACGTCGATCCCCACCACGTCGTGCCCGAGGGACGCCATGCTGGCCGCATGGACTGCCCCGAGATACCCACAACCGATGACCGAGATGCGCACGTGCTCTCCCCCGCTCCGAGACCTCTGTGCGGGCAGCGTACCGGGGTGGGCACGGGCAGCCGCCAGTGACCACGGTCACGGGACAAATCCGGACACGGGTCCAGGCGGCGCTGGTCGCGTACCTGGCCGCCGTCGCGGTGGTGACGCTGCGACCCGCGCCGCAGGACGACGAGGCGCTGGGGGTGGCGCGCACCGTGATCGCGTGGCTCGTGGAGCGCGGCGTGCCGGTGACGTTCGAGGGTGTCGAGGCGGTCTCCAACGTCGTGATGTTCGTGCCGTTCGGGGTGCTGGTAGGCCTGCTGCTGGCTCGCCCGTGGTGGGTGGTGGTGCTGCTGGGCGCGGCGACGTCCGGGCTGATCGAGACGGTGCAGCAGTGGCTGCCGACGCGCTACCCCACCCTGCAGGACCTGATGCTGAACACGCTGGGGGCAGCCGTGGGGGTGGGGGTGCTGGCGCTGGTGTCGCGGGCATGGCGTCAGACAGCCGAGGCGCAACCGGTTGACGGGCGCGAGGTACCTCCGACGCCGCGGCGGGCGACGACTCCGGACTAGCCGCTCGAAGGCGTGCTCACTTGCTCCTCACGTGGCGCTGAGGAAGCCTCAGACGAGACAATCGAGCCCCAAGAAGTTCAGCGCTGCCCAGGAATTGTGCGGTACGGTCGCTGAGTGCCAGGAACCACGGACACCTCGCCTGCCAGAGCGTATCGCACGGACATTCAAGGCCTGCGCGCCATCGCGGTGTCAGCAGTATTGCTCTACCACGGAGGAGTCCCGCTCATCACCGGCGGCTACGTCGGGGTCGACATATTCTTCGTCATCAGCGGGTTCCTGATCACCAGCCATCTCGTCAGTCGACTCGAGCGCGATGGCAACGTCGGACTCGCCGATTTCTATGCAAAACGCGCTCGGCGCATTCTCCCAGCGTCGCTGCTTGTCCTAGCCCTCTCGGTGCTTGCAGCCCTATTGTGGTTCCCACCCCTGCTCATGAGGCAGGTCTGGCAAGGCGCTGTCGCTACGGCACTCTACGTTCCGAACGTTCTATTCGCAGTGCAGGGAACCGACTACCTAGCGGAGACCGCGCCGTCCCTGTTTCAGCACTACTGGTCACTCGGCATTGAAGAACAGTTCTATCTGATCTGGCCATTAGCCCTTGCACTAGCGTGGCGCTACAGCCGATCACGGCGCGCTCTCCTGAGCGTCGTGATCGTAGCGGTCGTGATGTCTTTTGCTGCCGGAGCAATCCTGACCTACAAGAATCAGCCGTGGGCCTTCTTCTCACTACCGACTCGGGCATGGGAGTTGGGCGTTGGAGCCGCCGTGGCAATCGCGCTTCATCACAAGCGCGAAGTATTGCGACCAGCACAGGCCGCGTCGCTAGGATGGGCGGGCCTGGCGCTACTCACAACCTCGGTCTTTGCCCTCAAGAAGGACATGGCATTTCCGGGGTTCTACGCGGCAATTCCAGTCGCAGGGACCGCGCTCGTTATTTTGGCGGGCGCAACCGCCACCCCTCATGGCCCGAGTCGCGTTCTGTCGATGCGCGTGATGCTGCTCCTGGGAACGCTGTCGTATTCGCTCTACCTCGTGCACTGGCCAGCCCTCCTTATCCCGCAGGCTGCCGTTGGCTTCGAGAACCCTCTGCCGCTCCGGGTGACGCTACCGATCATCGCCGCTTGCGTCCCGCTCGCCTGGCTGCTGTACAGGTACGTGGAGGATCCGATCCGCTCCGCCAATCGCCTTGTCCAGGCGCGGCCGCGACGGACGCTCTGGTGGTCGGCGGCGGCGTCAGTCGCAGCCATCGCCATCGCCACGACGGCCTCCGTGGTCTCCGACTCGCGGCCCCTTGCCACGGGCGTCGAGGTGAGACAGGCAAACATCGGCCCATCCCCTACCGGCACCGCCTTCGTCCCGGCCAATATCCGACCGGCACTGCGGGATGCGAGCGCCGACCAGCCAGCGATCTACGCAGCCGGATGCCACGTGCCCTTCGAGGCAATCGACATTGAAGGGTGTCGATTCGGCCCCGCGACGGCCCCCCGTATCGTTCTCTTTGGAGACTCGCACGCGGCACAATGGTTCCCCGCGCTGGCCGCCTACGCCGACGCCAGCGGATATGCAATTGAGTCACACACCAAGAGCGCTTGCCCGTCGCTGATGTCTCCCGTGCTTCTCAACGGCAGCGACTACGCCGAGTGCCGGACATGGCGAGACGGTGTCATTCGCCGACTGAACGACGACCCCCCTGAGCTGGTCGTTCTGTCGAACTACGCGCGCATCGACCTCACCTTGAACGGCAGAGACAGAGCTGATGCTTGGGAGCGGTCACTTGGTGAGACGCTCGACAGGATTGCCGCGCTCACTGTTGTCGTCCAGGACACCCCCAGTCTTCGAGCAACCCCCTCGAACTGCCTTTCGGCACACTTGACCGACGCACTTGCGTGCGCGTCGACGCGATCAGAGGCAGTCGATGAAGAAGTTGCTCAAGCAGTACGTCGCGCGAGCGAATTACGAGGAGTGCACGTCGTCGACATGAACGATTACATTTGCGGATCGGCCACCTGCCCAGCGGTGATCGGCGACATCCTGGTATATCGGGACGAGCACCATCTGACCGCGACTTTTTCGAACGCTCTCTCTGGCGCTCTGTCGACGAAGCTTCATGCCGTTGTGGCAGCGAACGACGAAGCCGCCGTTCCGGTCGGCTAGGTATCGCTGGAGGTATGGCACCTCACCCCTCCCGCCTGACGCGAGCACCGCGGAGGGGGTCGACCACGACGGGCGTGGCCGCCGCTCACTCGGGCGCATGACCGGTCTCGCCAACTGAAGGTCGCGAAAGAGATCAAGCCAAGGTCTTACTGACAGGTCTGTCAGTGTGGTTGGCTCGACCATCCTCGTTCCCACCCACCCCTCCTCCCCCTGGGTGGGCACGAGCAGCACCCGGCCGCCGCCGGGCGCACGACGGGCCGGGACCCGCGCACTGCGCGAGGTCCCGGCCCGTCGGTGTGGGCGGGGTCAGACCCCCAGGACGTCGCGGATGGGACCGAGTGCGAAGTAGATGACGAACGCCGCTGCGGCGCCCCACATCAGCGGGTGCACGGTCCGCGCGCGGCCGAGCGCGAGCTTCACGACGACGAACGCGATGAAGCCCGCACCGATGCCCACGGTGATGGAGTAGGTGAACGGCATCAGCGCGAGGGTGAGGAACGCGGGGATCGCGATCTCCGGGGACTTCCAGTCCAGGTCGGCGACCTGGGCGACCATGAGGAACCCGACGACGACGAGCACGGGCGCGGCGGCCTCGGAGGGGACCATCGCGACCAGCGGCGACAGGAAGGTCGCGAGCAGGAACGCGATGCCGGTGACGACGGACGCGAGGCCCGTGCGGGCGCCGTCGGCGACACCGGACGTCGACTCGACGTACGCGGTGTTGGAGGACACCGAGCCCATGCCACCGGCGACGGCCCCGAGGGAGTCGACGACGAGGATCTGCTGCGTGCGGGGCGGGTTGCCCTCCGCGTCCAGCAGCCTGGCCTCCTGGCCGACGGCGACCATGGTGCCCATCGTGTCGAAGAAGTCGGCGAGCAGGATCGAGAAGACCAGGAGCACGACGGCGAGGATGCCGATCTTGCCGATGGCCCCGAACAGCGAGAACTGACCCAGCAGGGACAGGTCCGGGAGCTCCAGGAGCGTCGCGGGCAGCGAGGGGACGTTCTGGTGCCAGCCCGTGGGGTTGTCCTCGCCGGCGGGCCCGATGTTGGCGATCGCCTCGACGACCAGCGCGAGGACGGTGGTGCCGACGACCGCGATGAGCAGCCCGCCGCGCACCTTGCGTACCATGAGAACGATCGCGGCGATCAGGCCGAGCACGAACACCGCGACGGGCCAGCCGGCCAGGGAGCCTCCGGACCCGAGCTCGAGCGGGGTGCCGGCGCCGGTGCGCACGAACCCGGCGTTGACGAATCCGATGAGCGCGATGAACAGGCCGATGCCCACACCGATCGCGACCTTGAGCTCACGCGGGACGGCGCGGAACACGGCGGTCCGGAACCCGGTGAGCACCAGGACGAGGATCACCAGGCCCTCGAGCACGACGATGCCCATCGCGTCGGCCCACGTCATGCCCGGCAGCTGCGCGACCGTGTACGCGACCACGGCGTTGAGTCCGAGACCGGCGGCCAGCGCGATCGGGAAGTTGGCGACGACACCCATGAGGATCGACAGCACGCCCGCGACAAGGGCGGTGGCCGCGGCGATCATCGCGAGGTTCGGGGAGTCTCCCCCACCGAGAAACTGCCCGGTGCTGTCCGGCAGGGTGCCGATGATCAGGGGGTTGAGGACGATGATGTAGCTCATCGTGAAGAAGGTGACGAGACCACCGCGGATCTCGGCACCGATGCTGGAGCCACGCTCCGTGATCTTGAAGAAGCGGTCGACGGCGCTGCGGGGAGCCGCGGGAGCGTCGTCGAGCGTCTCCACAGGGGGAGTTGTCGACATGGGGCGAAGTGTGGCAGAGACCCCGGGTGCCCGGTGACCGATCGGGCGGGCTCGTGACGCAGCCGTGACCAGGCGGCGCGCGGGGCGCTGCGAGTAGCGCCCCGGGGCGGGTTCTGCCGCGCCACCCGCGTCCATTTTCAGGACGCTTGTCCATGAACATATGGACGACTGAACAGATGTCCCAAAGGTTAATTATCTCCGGGAGCTGTCACCCGGGAGTGGCTCCTGACCTGCGGCGACGCGCTGAATGAGCCGATTGTCCGGGTTTCGAGGGGTGACGAGGGCCTCGAATTGTCAAGTCGCCGATGCTAGCGTCCGACGGGCTAGCAATGCTGGCCGCCACACCCGGGGGATACATCGAATGACGTCGACCACGCATGCACGCGCTCTCGCACCGACTCACGCACGGCGAGCCACCGAGTCACTCGACACCAGCACATCGACCTGGGCGACGGCACACGCCCAGCGCGTCGCCATCACCGACGCCCTGGCGATCGCGATCGCCGTGGGCCTGGCCTACGCGGTGCGGTTCCCGCTGGACGGCCAGGCGTACGTCTCCGGGGAGTTCTCCCCCAGCTACCTCGCCGTGTCCGTCATCCTCTTCCTCGCATGGTTCACCGTGCTGACGATGGGACGGACGCGCGACCGCCGCCTGATGGGCGCGGGCCCGGCGGAGTACTCCCGGTTGTTCGAGGTGACGTGGCACCTGTTCGCCGGCGTCGCGGTCGTCGCCTTCCTCTTCCGCATGGAGATCGGCCGCGGCTACCTCGGCATTGCCGCACCGCTGGGTCTGGCGCTGCTGCTCACGAGCCGTGCTGCGTGGCGCAGGCTGCTGCAGCGCCACCGCGACGCCGGCCTGGACCAGTGCCCCGTGCTCGTCATCGGTCCGTGGCACAAGGCCGCGACGCTCATCGAGGACTTCCACCGCAACCCCCGGGCGGGCTACCGCGTGGTCGGGGTGTGCTTGCCAGACACTGTCGGGCCCATGGTCAAGGACATCGACGGAGTGCCGGTGCTGGGCACCCACACCGAGGCTGCCGAGATCGCCAAGCGCCACCGGGTAGCGGCCGTAGCCGTGACCGGCTCCGACGCCATGACGGGCGATGCGGTGCGCCGCCTCGGGTGGGACCTCGAGGGGACCGGCATCGACCTGGCCCTCACCCTCGCCCTCACCGACGTGGCCGGCCCGCGCGTCCTCATGCAGCCCGTGAACGGTCTACCGCTCATGTACGTGGACGCGCCCCAGTTCCGTGGCTCCAAGTACGTGGTCAAGTCCCTGTTCGACTGGGTGGGTGCAGCCGCGATCACGGCCCTCATCTCCCCTGTGCTGCTGGTCCTCGCGCTGCTGGTCAAGACCACCAGCCGCGGGCCGGTGTTCTACGCGCAGGAGCGCATCGGTAAGGACGGCCGCACCTTCCGGATGCTGAAGTTCCGCTCCATGCAGGTGGGCGCCCACGACCGGCTGGCCGAGGTGCTCGCCGCCGAGGGTGTCGACAGCGTCGGAGCGTTCTACAAGCCGAAGAACGACCCTCGTGTCACCCGGATCGGGCGTGTGCTGCGGCGCTACTCGCTCGACGAGCTGCCCCAGCTCCTCAACGTGCTGCGGGGCGACATGAGCCTGGTCGGGCCACGGCCCCAGATCGCCGCCGAGGTGGCAACCTACGACCGCGCTGCCCATAGGCGGCTCTTGGTCAAGCCTGGCCTCACAGGGCTGTGGCAGGTCTCGGGGAGATCCAATCTCGATCCGCGAGCCGCTATGCGCCTCGACGTCTCGTACGTGGAGAACTGGACCCTCTTCGGTGACGTGCTCATTCTCGTACGAACAGCCCGCGCCATGGTCGCTGGTGACGGCGCCCGATAACCATGGCCGTCTGCAGGAGCGGAGGCTCGAGACCTACGGCTTCTCACCTGCCCAGCGTGGAAACTGAAGCACAACGAGCGCCAGCAATACCCGTCGCAGCCAGCGTCGACCGGCACGAGCAACTACCGGGCCACGAAGCGACCACGACAGGTAGCGAGACGGAGGCTCGCGGGACTGACGCCGTTGGGTCGCGCTAGTCAGCCTCACGACAGGGAAACCTGCTCCGCTGAAAGCATCAGCGGCTGCCCAGGGTCGCAGTGGCCACATTCGGTCCACGGCGGGGCAGCCTCGACCACGAGCGCCACGTCAGGTCGACCACGAGGGCGCGCGAGGAAGTACACCAGGATCCCGAGCCGCTCGCGTGCGCATCCGCCGAGCTCCGGGCAGGAGCGCCGTCGGCTGCCGCCGCACATCTGTCACACGAGCAGAGCAGGCGGATGACTGGTGTGCGTCCCGTGCGAGCGGGCGTCGTCCAACCAGCAATCCGGACTTCCCGTCGTGCACACAGAGCGTCGCATCCACGCCGAAGACCTACGGACTGGAGTCGTCAGTGCCCTCGATAGCTGCATCGTAACGCTTGGTCTCCCGCAGGATAATCCAGATCGTCAGAACATAGGCGATCATGGTCGCGACACCAAATGAAGCCACCGCATAGAGCACAGACCCAGTGAGGGCGGCAGCGGCGGCGGTAGCGATCACGCTCATCACCAGTCGCGCACCTTGCACGACCAGGAGGATTCGCTCCCTACCTATCATCACCAGGACCGGGTTCAGAGGTGCAACCACGAGTTGGCCTGCGAACGGCGCGGCAAGCAGGGCGATGATGGCGCCCGACTGCTCCCAACCAGGCCCTAAGAGACGCGGCGCAAGAAGACCTCCGCCCACTCCCACAACCGGAGCCGCGACCAGCGCTCCGAACGACAGCCTTAGCGCGAGCCTGCGGACCGCAAGCTTCAGTCGAGGTTCACCACTAGCGAGGATCGGGCTCACCCCCGCTTGCACCACCTGGCTGAGGCCTTGTCCGAGCAGTCCCATTGGCGCGCCTGCCAGCCGAACAGAAGCTCCGACATGGCCGGCTGAGACCGGACCGAACAGGAACGCCATCATCACCGTCAGTACCTGCAACGTCGCCGTGGACAGTAGTCCCACCGATATGACCTCGAAAGCGCGGCGCCCCCCATACTGTGCCAGGCCTTCCGGAGCCGAAGTGCCGGGTGCTCGATCATGCCCGCCGCTACGCATCCCCGTCACCAGGACGGCAGCCCCCCGACCGAGCACAGCAGCAGCAACTACAGCAAGCGCCGTGGCACTAACAAACGCAAACGCTACCTGTAGAACAGCGGTGAGGGCGCCACCGAGCGCGTTGCGCGCTGCTAGTCGACCTAGGGCCCTCCTGCGTATCAGCACCGCATTTTCGATGGCGAACAGGCCGTACAACGAAGAAAGGGGAGCCGTCAGCAGCGCAATGTGGCCCACCGCATCAGCACCAGCCCAGGTGCATATCCAGCCGGCGAGCGCCACCACGACACCGGTCCCCAACGAAGCGAGGCGGCCCCGCCGCACAAGAGCATCCACAGCGCTCGGGGAGCCCGCGATAGGTATGAGGAACTCAACCCGCAGCGACGCGACCGGCTGCAGCATCAGGGCGAACGCGTTGGCGACCAGATAGTTCCCCAGGACGCCCGGAGCCAACAGGCGCGTCAAGAACGGGAGTGCTGAGAGCATCAGCACTTGGCCGATCACCTGACCGGCGACCAGCCATAGCGCAGGCTTCCTCACGACTGGCGCCCGGACCCCTGCCACGATCGAACCCTAGCCGCAACGCGACGCACCTCGCCGTTCGCGGCTGACACAGCGAGACGCACTTCGGTACCGCGATCCTGAGCCGCCAGCACCGTCTTTTCCACGTCCGACGCCGACATGTTGGACGAATCGTGCGATATGTCATCTATGCGCACCTGATGAAAGTGCCTCGCCACCTTCTCGGCTGGGCGCGGAACAAGCTCGATGGGCACCGCCCCCGACAGCGAGCCGATGATCAGCACGTGGAGCCTGTCAGAGACGATCGAAATTGCACCGTCGTAGAGTCGACGCAGCGCCTCCTCATGAGCGAGGAGGTCACTGCTCCAGGGAAGCGGCTGCACCTCAAACATCTCAGCCAGCTCGGCAGCGCGACGCTGATCTGACTCTACTTGGGCAAATGGCACGATCACCGCACCCAGTCGATCAGCCGCGCGCTTCAAGCCTTCAAACCACTCGGCGGACGGCAGCGGCCGGCTTCCGCGGAGGCTTACTCCGATGGTCTTCCTGGCACCCGGCTGAAGTCCCTCTCTGATGTCCGCGCCGAAGCAGACGTCGGGCGCCAGCTCCCCAATGCCCACCGTCACAAGGCTCGACGGCTCGCGCCAGTAAACTGCATCCGCGACGCGGCACGCGGTCCTGTGGACGAACCGAGTGGGCCCCCACGGTCGAGCCTCCTTTCGCCTCGCCACCGATCGCGGCGGGAACACCACACGACCGCGCTTGATCTTTGCTACCACGCACGCGGTCAAGAGCACACATTCCCGAATGAACGCCTGCCGATCGAGCGCCACCTCGCCGGGCTCGTGTATCAGCAACGGGCGACCTCGTGAAAGCAGAAGTTCCTTCACCCAACGAAGTGATGAACGCCTGCCACGGTACACCCGGTCTCCGGCTTTGATACCGACCTGCTCGAGCCACGCATCAGGCGCCGTCGCGAGAAACGCATCCACGGGCTCCGTGCTCCGAACCCACGAGAGCGTAACCCTTCTGATAACAGCATCACCGATATTTGGGAAGTCCCCACCCAGCGCGACGAACGTGCGATTCATTCCCTGCCTCCACTTGGTCTACCCAACACGTGCTCAAACCCGGGCGGATACCATCTTTGCCACGCGGCCGACGATACGGCTAAACGACCGACGGAAACCCAGCTGCCTGAGCGTCCTCAACTTCGACCATGGCGAGCGAGCGTACCGGTCATGACGCGCAATATACGGTCGAATGCGCTCGATGTAGAGCGCCAGCGAACCGGAATCGACTGCTTGAGCAAAGAGATCGTGACTGACGCGCGAAATCTCTCGCCGCGCCCGGATCAGCGCCACGCGTCGCGGCGGCGCCGCGTTGACGTCGGGCGCAACCCTCTTGCGCGGCGCCCAGCGTCCAGCCGCCAGGTCATCAGCGAGTCGAACGGCGAGACCTTGCCGACGGTGGCGGAAGTTGCCCGCCTGACTAGAAGCTGCCTGCGCAGGGGTCAGGCCGTCAAGTTCGATCTCCGAGCGCGCCACCCCGTCTTTGAGTATCCGATCGATCTCGAGATTCCTTGTGATAACGATGTTCGTACCACGCCAGTCCCGCTCGTATTGTTGCAGCCACGCGTCGCCGAACACCACATCCGCCGTCTCGGCAAATATGTCATCGCAGTAGTCACATGCACCAAGTTGGAAAACCGCATGCCCCCAGCTTCCGCCTACTAGTGAACCCGTGTCCGCGACGCGCATCTCGCCGGACCGCACTGCCTTCGCTCCGAACTGGTACTCGCGGGCATTTGTGCCCTGCCGCTTTATCCTGAAGTCCACGGTGTCGAGCTCTGAAGGCGGCACCCCGACTTGCCACGCCAACGACTCAGCGTACGCAGCCGACTTCATGTGGCCGCAGACGATGCCGACGAAGTACACGATCTGCTCGCGCAGCACGACGTCTTCCTCGCACACCAAGCGAGCAGCACGCACCTGGCACGGGACGCCTACGAACGCATATGTCTTCCCATTTCCCCGAACTGACGCCATCGAATCAGCGAAATTTACAGGGTAATACCGCGACTTTCGCGCGGCCCGCACCTCCTCGGCGCTCTCCGAGATCTGGTACGAGAACATAGGTCTGCCGCTGTCTTGTGACTCGCCCACCTGGATCACTCCGTCGACCAGGCCGTGCGTCATAAGTTCTTGCGTGAGCCAGGTCGTCAATCCACCCGAAGTTACGCCCTTGACATCTTCGTCCGAGGCGAACTTTCGACGACCCGCGCCAATCGATATATAGCGTCCAGTCGCACTGTCGTGCTGCGACGCATCCACGAGTTTGGCATCTGCTATCTGGTCCTCGTTCATCGAGTGATCCGAAAACGGACATACTCTGGATCCGATGGCGATCGCGGAATCATCCACGCCCCCCAGGTCCGCCTCATACGTGCCCCGACGCGTCAGTGGGACCGATATCGCACCAGACGTTGCTACACCACATGCGCCGCAACCAACACAGATACCGCGCGCTACGACGTCTTCAATTCCACCTTGCACGATGTCCTCCGATGGTTGAGGGGTGAAGACCGTCATGCGCGAGCCATATGGCCGAAGGAGCGATCAACGACGATCCGGCCAACGGTGAAGAAAGCGTACGCAACAGCGCTGGCGCTCGGCCGGCCGCGACGGATGCCCAGCCGTACGGCGCGGAGCGCCGCGGGCAGATTTCCACCCGCGCGCGCGTAGTACACCGGTTGCGTCAGCAGGAAATCGCCAAGGGCGCGTCTACTGTGCCGGGAGACGTACTCCAGCGCCCATTCTGTCGACGCGTCGGCGCGAATTGCAGAAGAGACTGATGCGGCCCCCACTCGATACACGACTAGTGGAGCCTTGATCTGCAGAATTCGAAGCCGCGAGTGCTGACGGACTGTCTCAAGGAGCCACGTCACATCCTGGTGAAATCGCAAACCTGCATCAAACGGGACGTCCAGCGCGAGCCAACGCGGGAACAACAAGGTGGACGCCTGGATAAAGCCCGTGCCACCACGAGCTGCCGTCCGTGCAAAAAGGTACTCCGCAAGCGGTCTGACCTCGTCGTAGACGTCGTGCGGCCATACATCCACGAATTGTCCTGAGCGCGACACTTGCACTGAGCACGACGCGATCCAGGCGTCGTGGTCGTGGAGGCCGGCCGATCGGATGGCGTTCAGTTGGGTCTCGAGCCTGCCGTCATGCCAGACATCGTCATCGTCCAGTAGGGCGATCAGATTGCCGGCGGCCGCTCGGATCCCCGCATCTCGGGCCGCGTTGCCACCAGCACCGGGGCCCACCCGGAGGATCCTGACCGATGGATGATCGGGAACCTCAATCGGATCACTCGTATCGGCACACACCAAGATCTCCGTTGGCGGTAACGTCTGAGATAGCGCAGAGGTCACCGCCTCAGATAGCTCAGGGCGACCAACGGTAGGGATGACGACGGAGACTCTGGGCGTATCACCGGACACTCGCGACCTGACCCTTCTCAGAAACGGCCAGACTGGAAGAGGCCGTTCCCCGCCCCAGCAGGCCAACGACTGCCCCGACGCCGGCCAGCATCACAGCCACCGCCGCCCAGTTGAGAATGTTGTAGATAGCGCCACCCTTCGCGATGAAGGACTGGATCGCGAGGACCAACGTAATGTTCACCACGACGTTGATCACCGTTCTCGGTTTGCTCGCTTCAATGCGCCCCAAGACAAGGCCAAGAGCGAAGAATCCACAGACTGCGACACCGACGCCCCACGCATAACTAAACTCGGCAAACCCTCCCACCGTAACGGGCGTCGTCCAAGCGGCGGATGCCGGGTCGACACCAGTTATTGCAGCGGAAACCATCCGTTCAAAAGAGAACGATGCATCACCCGGTATGTTGAAGTACCGCTCCAGATAGTACTTGATGTCATTGACGAACAGGTTCTCCGGTAGCGGGCCCACCGAGCGGGTCATTGCCAGAGCCCTCGGCTCGGCAGAGACGGTAGTGAAGCGCGCCAAGAGTTTTCCGACCACCGTGTCGGAGCCATCGTTATAGGAGGGGTACAGCAGCGCCGTCGCAAAAAGATAGGCGACACCTGCCACAACAAGTATCCAGAAACGCCTGGCAAGGGTGCCGATGCGGGGAGCCTTGCTCGACAGCAAACTCCATGTCAACGCCGCAAGGACGACCACTGACAAGAACTGTCCTTTGAAGCCCGACAGTAGGGTCGTCACCAAGAGCACCGCTGTCGCTGTGACCCACGGACGACTCGACCGCCACCTCGTCCCCCGCGCGGCGGCGTTCACCGTGGCCAGCACCCACGCCAGGTCAACGCCGAAGAGGAACATCCTGCCCGGGATCCCGAACAGTCCAGACGACGTGAAATCGAATCGCTGCCGTTCCACGTGGTCGGAGAACAACGCAATGCCGCCCACCGCCAGGTGATACATCGCAAGTACGCCGGCGGTCAGAACGATCGCCCACACGACGCGCTCGGGAAGCGGGTCGGTGGTGATCCGCCGTGCCAGAGCCGGATCCCGGCGGCGCGCGACCACAATCAACCTCGCCACAAGCAGCGCGACAAGTCCGCCGCCATAAGCTACGACAAGGTCCCAGCCAATTACTCCTTGTGTGCTCAGAGTGGCCAGTCCCGACACAGACGTGACCGTCTGCAGGACGATGATGGACGCCGGACCCGCGCGCGCCCGCAAGATCAGGCCTGCACCCGCGGTCACTAGGATCAGTAGCAGGATCTGCGTCAGAATCATGAAGACCGCCTCACGATCCACCAGATCCCTGCGCCAACGCCGCGTAGGACCGCGAAACCCGCTCCGAAGGCACCGGTGGCCAGAAGGGACAGCGCGAGCGCGACTCGCGCTGTCAGGGTCGTCAGCAGGTACCGGCGGCGGTGCTTCCAGGCGAAGATCGTTGCGCCTCGTGAAACGTGGAGGAGGGTGGCGCGATTTCGATCGCGCTGCCGCTCGCCACTGGCGGTCGCTGCGCCTTGGTCGTGCATGACCACGACGTCCTCGAACGAGCTGACGATGAGACCGAGCCGCTCCCCACGCGCCGCGAGGTCAGGTTCCTCATAATAAAGAAAGTAGTCCTCAGAGAGACCACCAACACGACGCCAGGTGCTGCTCGATGCGCACATGAAGTAGCCCAGCGGGAAACGGAGGCTCCCTTGTCGAGACTCATTGAGACGATCTAGGATCCGAGTACGGCAGGTCCAAGGTCGGAGCTCTGCCAATCCAGACACTCTCCTTCCGGACGCAGTATCTGTTGCGGCTCCGTACAGGACCGCCGTTTCCGTGTCGGCGATCTGCGCAAGCGCTGCAAGATCCCCGCCCACGACACGAACGTCGGGATTGAGGACGCATACCACGTCCGCGTTCATCGCCAGCAGCCTCTGAATCGCAATATTGTTTCCAGCGGCGTATCCGCCGTTCCGGCCGCTCACCACGACCTCTATACGATTCTGGCCGGACCCGAACCTATTCCGTAGGTGTTCTAGACGCGTCGCCTCAACCTTGCTGCACGAGTTGTCGACGATCACAGTTATTGAATCGGTCGGCCACCTTCCAGCGAGTGAGTTCAGCAGAGCCTCCACCTGCGGCGACGTGTGGTAGTTGACGACAGCAAAACCAATGGTCGTCGTGCCATACTGACTCTCGTCCCCTGCGGAGGATGCCTCGTCGATCGAGACCGTCTTCATGACCTGTTCCGCGAAGCGTGCTCATATGCTTGTTCAAGCGCCTCGCGCTGTCGATTTTTCCACAGTTCCCCGGAGAGAGCCGCGGAGTCGATCTTCGAGTCCGTCCCATTAATGGTGCCGTGCAGGAGCTCCATAATCCTCGCGGCCCCATCATGATGTGTATCAAAGAGATGCACCCCTGGCCGGTCAGTCAGGGACGGGATAGCTCTCGCAACCACCGGTAGGCCGATTGCCGCCGCCTCCACCGCCGAGTAGGGGATCCCCGCCTCCCACGCCGCGGTGTGTACATATGTCCGAGCACGCCCAAGGTTTTCAAGTACTTGTGCCCTCGTGACCCAGCCCGTCACCTCAACTCCTGCGGAACGCAAGCGGCTCTCGATAATTGGATCGCCACCCCCGATCCACACCGCGCGACCCCGCCACCCCATCTGGTGCAGTTCTTCCACCGTTCGGGCGAACAGCTCGGGGTCCTTCTGGTGGCACACGCGACCTGATGTTGCGATGTCCCACGTGGGTTCGTTACCGGCTGCCACCAAACGCGCGGACGCGATCTCTTGGAACGCTGAGTTGCTCATAGCCGGCGTCGCCTCATACACCACAGCCCGTCGCCGGAGCCGTCTCGTCTCCGCTGTCTCTGCTGGACCGGCCGTGACGAACACGTTGGTGAGGCGTGCGAGACTGAACTCGGCGACAGTGAAGGCCAAGCGCGCGGCCCGACTGACGTCTGTCCGAAGAAACGAGTAGCAGTGCGGGGTATAGACGACCGGCGTCCCAGAAAGTTGCGCGATGACTCGACCATACGTTCCCGCCCAGGACGAATGGGCGTGAATCAAGGTCGGTCGGAACGTTCGTATCGCGCGTGCATAAGCTGCTGGCTGTTTCGCGAGCGACGCAGGCATCTCGACCACGGTGAAACGCTCGGCCAGCGCATCCCCCACGTGGTGCCCGGGTCGGCGGTGCCCCACGATCACGTGGCGATACCCGGGCAGACACTCCAGGTAACTCTCTAAGGCGGATGACACACCGGAAGCCAAGGACTCGACTACATGGAGAACGGTCCTCACATCGCTGGCCCCGTCGCTCACCTGAACCCGCTGCTGGGCTGTGCCTACCGACCGATAGTTCTTCACCTGTGCCTCTCCCCGCGCAGGTGCTGCGGGGGAAGCCCTTCACGCTCCTCCGCCAGCAGATCCTCGGACAGACCTGTAGCGGGCCATGCCGCCGGTGCCTCAGTCTGAGTTGCGCGAACCACGTCGATCGCTCCGGTCTTGCGCGTCGCCGAGCCGTGAGACGCGGGCCCTTCGAGCGGCACCCTTGGATTGCTCTTCTCAGACGCGCCGCGACCCTTTCCGCGCTCGTCAGACGAGTATCTGTAGTACTCGTAGGAGCTCGCGCGCTTGCGCGGCTCGCGATTCACCACGATGCCGAGGGTGTGAGCGCCCACCGTCTCCAAAGCCCCTAACGCCTCGGTCAATTGATTGCGGTGCACCTTGCCAGATCCGACCACGACCAGGACGCCGCCAGCCCACTTCGACGCGACAGCCGCGTCCGTGACGGGAAGCAGAGGGGGCGTGTCGATCAGGACGATGTCGTATTCGTTCACCAGGCCGTCAACCAGTACCGACATTGCGCGCGATCCGAGGAGCTCGCTGGGGTTGGGAGGAATCTGTCCCGATGGAATGACGTGGAGCATTCCATTCCCCCAGGGTTGCGCGACATCCGATACTGTTGCCCGTCCGATCAGGACGGTTGTGAGACCCGCGGTGCCCTCAAGTCCGAGGTACTTGGCCACAGCTGGCCGCCGCAGGTCTGCGTCGACGAGAACCACACGGCTCCCCGCCTCGGCGAGAGCGATTGCCAAGTTGATCGTCGTCGTCGACTTTCCTTCGCCAGGCACGGCCGAAGTGACAACGATGGAACTGGGCCTGCTGCCGACGTTGAGGAACTGGATATTCGTCCTAAGCCTGCGGAACGACTCGGCGCGAGGGCTATGTGGATCGGACTGGACGATGAGTGGGCGTGATGTCGCGCTCTCGTCATGCGCGATGACCCCGACGACAGCGGTATCCGTGACCTGCGCCACCGTCGACTCTGATCGGATGCTGGTGTCCAGAATCTCGCGGAGAAGTGCGGTGCCAATGCCGATTGCTAGACCGACAAGGAGGCCGAGTGCGGCGTTCGTTCCTGTCTTTGGCGATGACGGCGAAATGGGGGCAGCCGCATCCCTCACGACAGTCAGCTTCACCGGAGACGGGCTTCCATCTGTCGGCCGTTCCAACTCGGCGACGACGTCACGGAACTCCGCTGCGACGGCGTTCGCGAGCGCGGCTGCCACGGCCGGTGAGGGATCCGACACGCTGATGTTGACAAGTGAGGAGTTCAGGGGCGACTCGGACGTGATGTTCTGGGCGAGTTCGCTCGCGCGTATGCCCAAACCCAGGTCGTCAATAACCGGTCCCAGCACGAGCGGACTCGTGACGATACGCGTATACGACGCAACTTGCTGCCGCGTGAAGTTTGCTCCTTGAAGCATGTCGCTGCTCGAGCCGCCGCCCTGCACCGATACGAATAGCTGCGTCGTAGCTGTATAGACAGGCGTTGTCAAGAGACTGACGCCCAGGGCTCCAGCCAGGCCGGCGATGCTCAGCGCGCCGATCGAAACCCATCGCTTCCTTGCGATCGCCAGGTAGTCGCTCAGTTCCATGTTCAACTCTCGCTTGGCTCGATCGTGGTACGCATGAGCAGTTCCCGAGCTGCTGCTCAGGGAGACCTATGCGCTGCCACCGCTCGAGCGGCCGACACGCAAGACAGAGATTGCCCGTACGTGTAGAAAGACCTTGGCGAAGTGCCGCCAAGGTCTTTCCACGTGGAGTGATGGACAGTCACCCCTAAGCCGTCCGACTCTGGTTGGTGCTCTGTCAGACGTTCGCGCCCTGACGACGCTTGTTCGCGTAGACGACTCCGCCGGCACCGACCAGGAGCAGCGCGCCGGCGCCGAGCGCGATCGGGAGGGCGTTGGAGCCGGTCGCGCTGAGCTGACCGCTGCCGGAGCCAACCGCCGAGGGCGAGGTGCCCGGGGCCGCCACCACCGAGAGTGTCTGCGTGCTCAGCACCTCACCCGAGGTCGCGTCGGTCACGATCGCGGTGAAGGTGCCCGCCTGCGCGAGCGTGACGGTGAAGACGGCCGTGCCGGTGGCGTCGGTGATCTTCTGGAGCGTCCGGGTGCCGGCGATCGAGATCGCGGCGTCCGAGACCGTTGCCGAGTTCGACGTGATGGTCAGGTTGACCGGTGCGTTGATCGGGCCCACGACCGTGATCGTGATGCTCTGCCCGATGACGGGCGACGCCGTGGACACAGACCCGACGTTGGTGTAGTCGGCCGCGCCATAGGCGAACGCGGCAGTCGGCGCGAGCGCGAGTGCGCCTGCGATGGTGGCCGTGGCGACCAAGCGGCTGATCTTCATTCGTCTGACTCCCCCGGAAGACTGCGTGGTGTGCGGCAAGTGTGACACGAGCTCACCTACCAGCAAGAGTGAGGCTATACGCCATCGCCACACATGGAAACCGATGTCACATGATGGAAACTTCCAGCGAGTGGGGTGGTCCGCAGCCGGACTGCACCACTTTGTCCCGTTCCGGTCGTGAGGTCAGCCTGCAGCGTGTACGTCTGGCCTGGGGTAAATGTCCAGGTCAGGGCGGCTACGGTCAGTCCGTCGTGCACCTGCGCGTAGACCGGGACGGACTCACCATTCACCCGCAGATCCGCCAAGAATCCGTTGGCCGGCACGTACATCAGGACGTTTGTCCGAAAGTCCCCGAGGGGCACGATGCCGTCGAGACCCAGCAGGTACTCGGGCAGGTCGAGGACGTTCTGTGGCGGCGTGTAGGTGAACTCGGCGTTAACCCGGACGCGCTGCGACCCGTCCGCCAGGCACTCCGTAGCCTCGATCGTCGCGTCCGCCTGCAGGTAGTACCCGACCTTGGCCTGCGTACCGTCGTTGAGGTACAGCCCCACCACGGCCTCGTCCGCGACCCGCCCGCGCAGCTCCCCGGAGAGCACGGTGCCGCTGAGGCGCGCCTGCTCGTCCTCGTCCGCCGACCACACCATGAGCCGGCCCTGACGCGCGGCCTCCGCCAGCGCATCCACCACACCGGCGCTGTCACCCTGCCCCCCGGCGACGGCGCTGAACACCGTGGCAGCCGTCGAGGCGAAGAACTCGTCCTGCTGCACCGGGTCCTCGATCTCGAGGTACACCTCGTTCAGCAGCACGGCGGCCACGTTGTCCGACGTCAGCGCTGTCCCATCGGGCAGCCTCACTGGGCCGGTGGCGCCCAGCACCAGCGACAGGGCACCGGGGTCCACCGACATCACACCGTCGATCGCACCGCCGACCTGTCCCTCCCACACGGCCCGGGCGATCTGCGCGGACCGGGGGAAGTCGGGCGTGAAGTTCACGTCGCGCATGTCCGTGGCCAGCAGCGGTCCGAACAGGCCCTGCTCGGCCTCGCTCAACATGACCACCGGCTCCGGCAGCCCGGCGAGCTCACCGCCGCGCCGCTGCTCCAGCACCTCGATGCGCCCGTCCTCGGCCCGCAGCAGCAGCACCGCACCGGCGATGCCGCCCGTGGCACGCGGCTCCGCGTTGTTCTGCACCAGCACCAGGTACTCCCGCGGGCCGTCGGCCCCGAGCATCGGCGGCAGCAGCGCCGCCGCGCGCGACGCCGTCGCGGTGTCCGCGCTCACCTCGGCCAGCTGCCCGCGTAGCTGCACCACCGGCTCGGCGACCATGTCCATCAGCCCGTCGGTCGGCACGTCCTCCATGCGCTGCAGCGACGCGCGCACGGCGGTGTCGGCGGCGGCGATCTGCGTGGCGACCGCAGCCAGCGGCGCGACGTCGATGCGGCCGTCGACGGGCGCGAGCGCCGCCGGGTCCACCAGGGCCGTCGCCTCCACCAGCGGCGGCAGCGCGTGCTTCGCCAGCTCGTCGATCGCCTCGGCCACCGCACGCACCGCCCGCACGTTGGGTCCCACCTCGGGCACCGCACCCACCAGCGCCCACAACGGCCCCGACGTGCGCTCGCGCGCGACCGACGCATGCCGCTGCACGTCCGCCAACGTCGCGCGCGCCGCCTCGACGTCGCCCAGCCGCGCCTGCTCCTGCAGCTGGCCCACCTCGTTGCGCGCCGCCAGCAGCGCGTCGCGCGCCTCCATCGCCGACCACCCGAGCCACGCGACGGACGCCCCGAGGACGAACGCCAGGCCGATCGCCGTCAGCCACACGGCACGGCGGTGCGGGTGCGCGTTGCGCACCATCGTCACGGTCGACATGTCCTGACGCCCCCGTCGGTTTCGCGCAGGTGTGCGGGGCGGCCGCTTGCGGCGCCCTGGCTTGCCGCTCGGACGCTGCGGCGTCGAAACCCGTCGTTTCACGGACGATTCGGGCACGACAGGGATCTGCTGCGTCGTCCACTCCGGTCCCCAACCGGGATGTGCCACGCGCGCCCCTCCACCCCCGCGCCACGGTCACCGGGCGTTCCCTCACCGGTGCATCCGCAGGCGATGCTATCCGCCATCGGAGCGAACCCGGGCGCGCGTGCCGGTCCGCCGCGCGTCATCGGGCATCATCGGACGCCATGACGTCCACCCAGACCCCCGCACGGATCCTCGCGGTCTGCACCGGCAACATCTGCCGGTCGCCCGCCGTCGAGCGGCTGCTCGCAGCCCGCCTCGCCGGCACCGACGTGCAGGTCGCGTCCGCCGGGACGCACGCGGTGGTCGGCCACCCCGTCTCCGCGCCGATGATCCCGCTGGTCACCGCCGCGGGCGCGGACGCCGACGGGTTCGCGGCGCAGCAGCTCACCGCCGACCTCATCCGCGAGGCGGACCTCGTCATCGCGCTCACCCGCACGCACCGCTCCGCGATCGTCGAGCTGGTGCCCGCGGCCGTGCGGCGCACCTTCACGCTGCGCGAGCTCGAGCGGCTCGTCGCGCACGTCGACCCGCAGGCCCTGCACGACGCCGGCGACACGCCCGGCGCACGGGTGCGGGCCCTGCCCGCCCTGGCGGCCGGCGTCCGGCACGTCGCGGGCGCCGGGCCGGACGACGTCGTCGACCCCATCGGCGGCTCCGAGGCCGTCTACCGGGCGTCGTACGACGAGCTCGCCCCGGCCGTCGACTCCCTGGCCGCCGCGTTGCGGCACTGAGCAACCGCCGACCGCAGGGCTACGCTCGGGCTCGTGCCCACCGTCCTGTCCACCCTGCTGCACCCGCAGCGCACCCCGCCGCCGCCGATCGACGTCGACCTCGCGCGCGTCATGGTCGTCGGCACCGCGGTGTGGGCGGTCGCGCTGCTGGTCACCGGCGCGCTGTGGCTGCGGGACGTCGTGCCCGGCACGTGGCCGTGCATGTGCGCGGCCGGGGTGGTGCTCGGCGTCATCGGGTACGGGTGGTCGCGGCGCAACGGGCACCTGGCGGCCGACGGCTCGGGCGCGATGGTCCGGCCCGGTCAGGACGACCTCTCCGCCTGAGGCGCCTCAGCCCAGGAAGACCTGCGCGCACAGCCACCCGCGCTGCCCCTGCACGCACCCCACCCCGATCTGCGAGAACGACGAGCGCAGGATGTTCTCGCGGTGACCCGGGGAGTTCATCCACCCCGTGACCGCGGCCTGCGCCGACGCGTATCCCAGCGACAGGTTCTCCCCCACGGTGCGCGAGCGGCACGCCTCGAGGATCGGGCCCAGCGGGTCGTGCTCGAACCGCCCCTCGGCCACCAGCAGCGCCGCACGGTCCACGGCCTGCTGCGTCGCGCACGCCGACACCCCCAGCGCCGGCAGCCCCGCGGCGGCGCGCTGGTCGTTCGTCAGCGTGACGATCTCCGCGGCCATCGCCGCGCCCTTGTCCGTGACGACGGCGGGGCGCGCCGGCTGCGGCTCGGGTGCCGGAGCCGCCGGGACGGCCGCCCCACCCGGGGCAGCAGGCGCTGCCGGGGCCGGGGCCGCGGGTGCGGCCGGCGCGGGAGCCTCCGCCTCGGGAGCGGGCTCCGGCGGCGGGGCCTCCTCGGGCGTCGCCGAGCTCGTCGCCGGCAGCGGCTCCGTCGGCTCGGGGTCCGGGCTGCGCTCCCCGTTGCGGGACGCCACGTCCTGCACGCGCCCGACCAGCTCGCCCGTCGTCAGCGCAAGGGTCGCGCGCTCGGACGGTGCGTACGCCCCGGGTGCGGCGGTGAGCAGCACGGCCATCGCGACGACGAGGACACCGACCGCCCCCACCAGCCGCACCCGGCGACGTCGATGGGCTCGACGCGCGCGCCAGCGGCGGATCTCACGGCGGCGGGCTTCGGGCACACGGGGACGTTACCCGACTGTGACCTTTATCGGAAGTTCATCCCCTCCTGGGGCATTCATCCCAGCACGAGGCCGAGCGCCGCCTCACCGTCGTCCGGGTCCGTCAGCAGCGCCTCCACCGCCCCGCGGGCACCCCACCGGCCCGCCGCCCACGCGAGCGCCGCCGCCAGGCCCGCCACGTGCACGGCGTGGAGCTGCGCGTCCGGCCCCGACCCCACGACCCACCAGCCGACCGGCGCACCGGCCACCCGCAGGTCGTCGTGCCGCCACCACACCACCGGGGCGTCCGGCAGCAGCGCCCCCAGCGCGTCGGGCACGTCCTCCGGCTCGCCCTCGCCCGCGACGTCCGCGTCCACCTGCGACGACGCGAGCGGCAGGTCCAGCAGGTCCGCGACGCGCACCGCCCGGTCGTCGCCGAGCCCGGCGACGGGCACCGGCACCACCGGCACGTCGTCCGCACCCGCGCACTGCCACCACCGCGGGTCGTCCGCCACCACCGCGTCCTCGACGACGTGCGCGACGCCCGGCGCCGTCAGCGCCACCACCACCGCGGGCGGCTCGTCCGGGCCCGAGCCCGCCGCCCACGCCCGCCACACGTGACCCGCCACGTCCAGCGGCACCGCCGTGCCCACCGGCCCCAGCCGCTCCAGCACCGCCGCCCACCGCGCGCCCGGCACCTCCGCCAGCGACCCGACACCGCCCAGCGCCCGCAGCACATCCGCGTCCAGGCCCGTCAGCACGTCCGGCACCGGCGGTACCAGCGCCGCCGGCAGCCCTGTCACGCCCGGCAGCGCGAAGACCTCCGGCAGCGGCAGGTCCGCGCGCGTGCGCAGCCACCACGCCGTGTACGACGGGCCCGTGGCCGTCGCCCCCTCGCCGCGCACCGGCGTCACCAGCGCCGCCCGCAGCGCCGGCGTCGCCGCCAGGTGCGCCAGCAGGTCCGGCCAGCACGCGTCGTCCACCGCGTCGAGGTCCGCGACCGCCGCCACGTCCCCGCAGTACGCCCCGACGTCCAGCACGTCCGCCAGGTGGTCCACGTACTCCGCCCAGCCGTCCAGGGACGCCGCCGCCAGCGCAGCACCGTCGTCGCCCTCGTCGTCGGGGGCCACGCCCGCCACCACGTCCGGGACCGTCGTCACCACCAGGTCGTCCCGCACCCCGACCGCCGCCAGGACGTCCCGGCCCCAGCGCTCCACCACGTCCGCCGCCACCGGCGCCAGCACCCGGTCGTCCAGCAGCCGCGCCGCCGGCCCGCCGGGCAGCACCAGCCCGTGCGCCGGAGCCGGCTCACCGTCCGCCGCGTCCAGCGTCAGCAGGCCCAGCCAGCCCACCGCGCCCGGCGGCACCGCGCCCGCAGCCGCCACGACGTCCAGCACCGCGGCCGTCACCTCCGCCGCGTGCTCCAGGTCGTCGTCGTCCGCCTGCCCCAGCACCGCCGCCCGGAGCGCCGGGTGCGCCAGCAGCGCCGCCGCGTCCACCCGCTGCGCCCCCAGGCGCGTCAGCAGCGGACGCACCACGCCCGGGTCCGCCACCCGCAGGCCCCACGTGCGCAACGCCTCCAGCGTCGCCGGGGCCAGGCCCGCGGCGTCGTCGTCCAGCAGCACCACCCCGCGCGGGCCGCGCACCACCCGCCCGTCCACCAGCGGCACCGGCAGCGCCGCCAGGCCCTCGCGGGCCGTCGCGTCCAGCGCCACCGCGTCCAGCGCGTCGTACAGCGCCGGCCAGTCCACCTCACCTCCCGTCGGCAGGTCGTCGACCACCTCCGCGAGCGTGCGCTCCTCGACGCCCAGCGCCCGCACCGCCGCCGCACCCGACGGCGGCACCCGCACCAGACCCGTGACCACCGCACCCAGCGCCGCAGCCGCCGGACCGTCCGGCAGGTCCCGCACCGTCGTCGCCCGCAACGGCGGCACCAGCGGGTCCTGCGGTGACGCCGGCACCAGCATCGGCGTCCGCACCAGCGCCTCGAGCACCCGCGCGCGCAACGCACCGTCCACCACGCCCGCCGCCAGGCCCGTGGGGACCAGCGCGGTCGCGTCCTGCCCCGCGGCCGCCACCCGGCCCACCAGCTCCGCGTACGCGTCCGCCGCCCGCGCCAGCACCTCGTCCGTCAACGGCCCCGGCACCACGTGCCGCCGCGACGGGTCCAGCGGCAACGTCGCCACCAGCACCGCCGGCAACGAGCACGGCTCGTCCGTGGGCGTCGGCGCGTGCACCACCCGCGGCACCGGCGCCCCACCGCGCGGCAGCGCCCACGTCACCCGCCACGAGCGCGCCCCGCGCTGCTCGACCGGGCGGTCCGCCACCAGCGCGAGCGGCACCTCACCCTCCGCTGTCAGGACGTCCCACCGGTCGTGGACGTCCGCCAGGCGGCGCGGCGCGTCCCCCTCGACGTCCACCAGCACCTCCACCAGGCCCGGCAGCGCCAGCAGCAGCACGTCGTCGACCGCCTCCAGCAGGGAGCGGACCTCCTCACGCACCACCGCGTCGCGCAGCACCAGGACGACGGCCGTGTCGTACCCCGTCGGCGGCGGGCCCTGCGCGGGCCACGGCAGCCGCAGCGCCGGCACCGAGCCGTCGCGGCGGCGCACCTCGTCCGCCAGCGTGCTGCGGCCCTGCGCCGCCTCCTGCGCGGCCGTCTCCTCGAGCACCTGCAGGGTGTCCGCGAGCGAGAACCGCACCGCGCCCGACGTCGAGCACACCGTCACCTCGTCGGACACGGCCCGCACCGCCGCGAACCCCACCCCGAAGCGCCCGACCGTGCCCGTGCCGGCCTCCCGCTTGGCCGACGCGCGCAGCGACGCCAACGACGCCACCCCCGCCGCGTCCAGCGGTGCCCCGGTGTTGGCGGCGACCAGCACCGCCGTCCCGTCGTCCGCCGTCGCCAGACGCAGCAGCAGCCGCCCCCCGACGCCCGCGCGCGTGGCCGCGTCCGCCGCGTTCTGCGCGAGCTCGACCAGCACCCGGTCGCGGTAGTACCCGCGGGCGTGGTCCTCCTCGGAGTTGGCGTCCTCCCGCAACCGTGCCGGCGAGGCCCGCCACGCCTCCAGCACCGCGCCGCGCAGGGCGGCCGTGCCGAAGACGTCCGTGGTCACGACCCGTCGGACAGGCGCTCGTCGGCGTCCGTGGGCGCGGGCTCGGGAGTGGGCTCGGGCCCCGCCTCGGGAGTGGCCTCGGGCTCCGCGGCAGCCTGCGGTTCTTCGGCGGCCGGCTCCTCGTCGGCGGGCTCCGCGGCAGCGGGCTCCTCGGCCACGGGCTCCGCGCGCTCGACGACGTCGACGGCGTTCTCGTCGAGCAGCGGGTCGGGCGCCGGCCAGTCGCTGGGGACCGGGTCGACGTCCGTCTCGGAGTGCGCACCGCACCCGTGGTCCAGGCTCACGACCTTGCCGTCGTCAGGCGACCACTCGTTGGCGCACACCGCGAACAGCTGCCCCAGCGACCCCTGCAACGGCACCAGGAACCCGCACGACCAGCACGCGGCGGCCGACGCGACCGCACCCGGCGTCGCCGGACCGCGCGACCCGCGGTACCAGCGCTGCGCCGCCTCCTCGCGGCCCTGCGGCGACAGGACGCGGACGCGCGCGAGCGCGAGCTCGTCGATCGCGACCTCGTCGACCTCCGGGTCACCCGTGGGCGTGAACCCCGGCTCCAGGCGCGGGTCGTCCGCACGGAACGGCAGGACGTCGCCGGCGCCGATGTCACCGGGACGCAGCCGCTCCGACCACGGCACCCAGGTGCGCGCCAGGATCGCGTCCTCGCCGGGCAGCAGCTCGGCCTCGCAGACCGTGGCCGTGCGGCCCCGGGGCACGCGCGCGACCGTCACGGTCCACGCCCACCCCCGGTACCCGCGGGCGGTGCAGGCGAACCGGTGCGACACCAGCCGCTCCGCCTCGCGCACGGCACCGAGGTACTCCCCGACGTACTCGGGCTCCTCCGCGATCTCGAGCGCGACCTCGCGCGCGAGGTCGACGGCCCGCTCCAGCACGGCGTCCTTGACGGCGGCCACGCTCAGGCCTCGAGCTTGTCGGCGACGCCGCGCAGCAGCGTGGCGTACTGGGCGGAGCGCTGACCCTCGGGGTAGCGGCCACGGCGCAGGTCGTTGCCGATCTTGTCGAGCACCTTGATGAGGTCCTCGACGACCACGGCCATCTCGTCCGCCGGAGGCCGCTTGGCCTTCACGACCGACGGCATCGGGTCCAGCACGGTGACGGACAGGGCCTGCGGTCCACGTCGACCGTCCGCCACCCCGAACTCGACCTTGGTGCCGGGCTTGGGGTCGCTGACCCCCACAGGCAGCGCCGAGGCGTGCAGGAACACCTCACCGCCGTCGTCGCTGGCGATGAAGCCGAAGCCACGCTCGGTGTCGAACCACTTGACCTTGCCGGTGGGCACTCCCACTCCTTCAGCGCCGGGCACGTCCACGAGCACTCCCGCAGACCGTCACCAGGCTACCGGCCCGCGCACGTCCATTGCCTCCGGTGCCCCCGCACGCCCACCCGCAGGGCCGCCGGAGCGTGTGCCCGCCCGACGGGTGAACCCGCCCGCTCACCCGGCGCGCGCCCGTGACGTGCGGCTACTCTCGCCGCGAACCCGGAGGAGCGTGAGATGTCGGACAACCCGTTCAGCGGCTGGATCCAGGAGTCGGACTACGCCCAGTCGCGCCGGCTGAGCGCACTGACCGACGACGTCAGCCGCCTGCGCTCGTCGTTGTCGTACCAGAACGCCACCGCGGCGGCCATGCGCAGCGACCTCGCGTCCCTGCGCGGGTCCATCGAGACGCGGCTCGTGCGGCTCACCGCCGCGTTCGACGCGTTCGTCGAGCTCAGCTCGCTGCGCGACCAGCTGTCCCTCGTCGCCGGGCCCGCGCTCGTGCGGCAGGCGACCCGCGCGCGGCTCGTCGCCCTGGGCACCGCCCCCGCCGGCGGCGGGCCCGTGCTCGACGTCGTCGGCGCGCCTCCCGCCCCCGGCTACTGGCTCGCCGACGCGCTCGGCGCCCTGGGCCCCGACGACGACGGCGCCGCCGACCGCGCCGCCGCGATCGACCAGCCCCGCACCGCCACGTTCCTCACCGTCGCGGGCGCCGCGAGCGGACGCGCCGACCTGGTGGCCCGGTGGGCGGGCGACGCGCTCGGCACCCTCGACCCCGCGCACCCCGTGACCCGCGCGCAGCGCGCCGTGTGGATCGCCGCCGCGGAGGGCCGCCTGGGCGACGACGCCCGCGCGACCCTGCTCGAGCGCCTGCGGGCCGCGGTCGCCGCGCTGCCCGCCGCGACCGTCGAGGAGCAGGTCGCCGCGTGGACCACCCACGTGGGCGGGGCCGCACGCCCCGGCACGTCGTCGTCCCGCCCGGCCGAGGCCGTCACCGCCCAGGTGCGCCAGGCCGTCACGTCGCTGGCCGCGCTGCGCACCCTCGTCGACCGCCCCGACGAGGGTGCGCCCGCCGCCGCGGCCGGGACTCCCGGTGCTGACGAGGCCGCGGACGACGCCGCGGACGACGCCGCGGACGCGACGATCGACGAGCTGGTCGCGGTCCTGCGCGCGCTCGTCGACGAGGGCGCCGAGGAGGAGCGCGAGCTCATGACGCGCGTCGCCGAGCTCGAGGCCGTCGTCACCGGCAAGGACGCACCCGGCCCGTCCTGGAACACCCCCGTCGGCGACCTGCTGACCCTGCTGCGCGAGGACGCGCTGGGCCGGCACGACGCGACGGGCGCCGCCGCCCGCGACGCGTGCACGCCGTGGCTCCTCGCGCTGGCCGACACCTACCTGGCCGACTCCGACCTCGCCGCCCCCGACCACGTCGAGGCGAGCGCGATGGGCGTGGTGCTGCGCGCCCGCGCGACCGGCACCGTCGAGGGCCTCGACGCGGCGCTGGAACGCGCCCGCACCCCGCAGCGGCCACGCACCGCGCGCGACACCTGGACCACCGTGGCCGCGGCCGGCGGCGCCGTGCTCCTGGGGGTCGCCGCCGCCGTCGACGGCTCGGACCTGCGGTGGGTCTACGGGATCGTCGCCGTGGCGCTGGCGATCACCGCGGTGACCGGGATCGCCCGCCAGCTGCAGCGCAGCCGGGAGGAGACCACACGAGCCGCGCGCAGCGTCGAGTTCGTCGAGCGGGAGGCCGCACGCCTGCAGACCCAGGTCACCGAGGCCGCGCGCATCGTCGAGGCGCTGCGCGAGGACGCGCGCGAGCACCACGCGCACGTCGTCGCCGCCTGCGGCCGGCCCGCCACCGGCACGTGGGTCGACACCCCTGCCGACCCGCCGGCGGTCACCGACGCGCCCGTCGACGCGTAGCCGTCGGCAGGCGGTGGTAGACCGGGCCCATGGACGACGCACGGGCGCGTGAGCTGCTGCTGGCGCTGCGCGCCGACGCCCTGGGGCGCCTGACGGGCCTGGGGGACGCCCACCGGGACGTCGTGGACGCCGCACGCGGGGCCAACGTCGACGACGAGCACGACCCCGAGGGCGCGACCATCGCGTTCGAGCGCGCCCAGCTCGAGGCGCTCGCCGCCGGGGCGCACCAGCGGCTCACCGAGGTCGACGCGGCCCTGGCGCGCCTCGCCGCCGGCACCTACGGCACCTGCGCCGTGGGCGGCGAGCCCCTCGACGACGCCCGGCTCGAGGCCCGGCCCACCGCGACCACCTGCGTCGCGCACTCCTGACCCGGGCGTCAGCCGGCGTCCTGCGCCAGCCGGTCCAGGGCGAGCGCCGCGAGCACGGCCGCGCTCGTCGCCAGCGCCTCGTCCGCGAAGCGTGCGCGCGGCGAGTGGTTGTACGGCGCCGTCGCCGGGTCGTGCCCCTCGGGCGTCGCGCCGACGAACACGAAGACGCCGGGCACCTCCTCCAGGACGTAGGAGAAGTCCTCGGCACCCGGCACGGGCACCTCGGCCTCGACCCACGACCCCTCGCCGTACAGCGCGTGCGTGAGGCGCCGCGCGCGGGCGACCTCCGCGGCGTCGTTGACGGTCACCGGGTAGCCGCGCGTGTACTCCACCGTCGCCGTGAGCCCGTGCGCGGCGGCCACGTGCTCGCACAGCCGCGCGATGCGCTCGGGCACCGCCGCGTGCGTGGCCGGGCTGAACGTGCGCACCGTCGCCTCCAGGTGGGCGACGTCCGGGATGATGTTGTCCTTGGTGCCCGCGGCGACGCGGCCCACGGTGACCACCACGGGGTCGAACACGTCGAACTGCCGCGTCACCATCGCCTGCAGCGCCAGCACCATCTCCGCGGCCACCGGCACCGGGTCCGCCGCGAGATACGGCTTGGACCCGTGCCCGCCGCGCCCCTCGACCGTGACGCGCACCGTGTCCGACGCCGCCATGAGCGTGCCCGCCCGGGACGCCACGGCGCCCGCGGGCAGCGTCGAGGACATCACGTGCACCCCGTACGCCCCCACCACGCGCGAGCCCGCCGCGTCGAGCACGCCCTCCTCGATCATGAGGCGCGCGCCGTGGTACCCCTCCTCGCCCGGCTGGAACATGAGGACGACGGACCCGGCGATGCTGTCGCGCCGCGCCGCGAGCAGCCGCGCCGCGCCCACCAGCCCCGCGACGTGCAGGTCGTGGCCGCACGCGTGCATGACGCCCTCGTGCTCCGACGTGAACGGCTCCCCCGTCTGCTCCGTGACGGGCAGCGCGTCCATGTCGCCGCGCAGCAGCACCGCGGGGCCCGGGTGCGCGCCGCGCAGGACCGCCGTGACGGACGACAGGCCCTGGCCCGTCGACACCTCCAGGTCCAGGTCCGCGAGCGCGTCGAGCACGAGCTGCTGGGTGAGCGGCAGGTCGAGGCCGCGTTCGGGGACGCGGTGCAGCGCGTGGCGCAGCTCCGCCGTGCGCGGCAGATCGGCCGTCGCGTCGTCCCGCAGGGACGTCAGCACACCCTCGTCCAGCACCGTGACCTGCCTCTGCTCCCGGATCCCGTCCTGCCCCATGCCGCCACCCTGCCACAGCCGCCCGCCGCACCCGTCCGTGGCGGGCGCCTCGTGCCGGGTGCGGGCATCCGGGTGACGTCCACGCGCGGGCTGTCCCCCGGACGCCGAGGCCGAGGTCCACGGCCGGCGCGCACCGGCTCCCTACCCTGGGCCGGTGCCCCCGAGCCCCGACGCCGCAGCCCCCGGCGGTCCGCCGCCCGGGCGCGGACCGCAGCCCGGACTGCAGCCCGCGCCCGCACGGGTGCCCACGTGGGCACCGGTCCGGTCCACGGCACCCCCGCCGCGTCCGGCACCCCCGCCGCGTCCGGCACCCGCGCCGCCGGCGACCGCACGCATCGACGTCGCCCCGGGCTGGGGCAGCGCGTGGGCGTCGACGCCGACCGCCGTCGTCCCGGCGGCGGCGCCCACCGACGACCGCACGGACGCCCGCGCCGGCGCCCCCGGGGACGACGACGGCCCCGGCCGCGGCGCCCCGCGCGGGCCCGCGGGCACCGGTCGCCGCCGTCCGTCGCTGCCGCCCGTGCGCGTCGCGGCCGCGGGCGCCGCGCTCGTCGTGTCCGTCGCGGTCGCGGCCGTGTCGTTCGCCATGACCGGGCGGCCCGACGGCGCCGCGGGCGCGACACCGGCACCGACCGGGCCCGTCGTCGCGCAGGCCTCGGCGTCCCTCACGCGGGAGATCAGCCGCCTGCAGGTGGACCTGGCGGTCGCCCGCGCCACCTGGGCGGGCGCCCCGGACGACGCACCTGCCCGCACGGACCTCGAGCTCGCGGTCGCCGCGGCGCAGGCGTGGCTCGACGCGTACACGAGCCCGACGACCCGGCAGGACGAGGACCGGCTGCTGCGCGAGGTCACCGCCCACCGCGAGGTGCTCGCGACGCTCGTCGCGCAGGTCGGCGCGCTCGCGCCCGCGACACCCGCCCCGACTCCCGCCACGACTCCCCCCGCAGTGCCCACCGCTCCCGCAGCCGCGCCCGCCGCCCCACCTGCTGCCACCACCCGACCGGCACCCCGACCCGCGGCGACGCGGGCGGCCCCGCGCTCCCCGGCCGCACCGGCGCGGCCCGCGGCGACCGCCGCCGCGACACCCGCCCCCGACCCCGCGGCGACGCCGGCGCCCGGCACGGCCCCCGTCCCGGCACCCGGGGCGACACCCGGCACGACACCGGGCACGGCCCCGACCGCGGCACCGCCGACCCCCGGCACCGGCGCGACGCCGGTGGACCCCGCGCCCGACCCGGCGCCCTCTGCCCCGACCGTGAACGCGCCGCCGCCCGACGCCCCCTGAACCGCCCACGACACCGGCACCGCGCCCCCCGCAGCACCGGGTCACGGGCGTGCCGGCACCGGCCCCACGTATCGTGGTGCGGATGGCCACGTTCACCGGGTACCTGCGCGCACGCAGCGACGACGAGCTCGTCGCGCTGCTCGTGCGCCGACCCGACCTGGCCACCCCGCACCCGGCGACGCTCGCCTCGCTCGCGGCGCGCGCGACCAGCCGCTCGAGCCTCGACCGGGCCCTGACCTGGGTCGACGCGCTGGTGCTGCAGGTCCTCGAGGCCGTCGTCGTGCTCACCCCGGGCGGCGGCGCACCGACGCCGCAGGACGTGGCCGACGCGATCGGCGCCGGCCCCGCCGACGCGGCGCACGTGGCCCGCGCGGTCGACGACGCCGTCGCGCTGGCGCTGCTGTGGCCGGACGACGACGGTGCGCTGCACGTCTCCCCCGGTCTCGTCGACGCGCTCGGCGCGAACGTCGCCGGCCTGGCCCCCGGCACGGCGGACGTCCGCGACCCGGCGGAGGGCGCCGACGGCACGGACGCCCCGAGCCGCCCCGGACCGGGCCCCGACCCGCTCGCCGACCTCGCCGACGCCCCACCCGGCGCGGCGTCCGTGCTCGAGGCCCTGCAGTGGGGCCCGCCGGTCGGGCGCACGCCCCCACCGGGCACGGCCGCCGCCGACGCCGTCACGTGGCTGCTCGCCCACGGCCTGCTGGACCGCGGCGACGGACGCCACGTCCTGCTGCCCCGGCACGTCGCGCTCGCGCTGCGCGGCGGGCGCACCCACCGCGCACCGGCCCTCGCCCCCACCCCCGAGAACGCACCCGTGCGCGACCCGCAGATCGTCGCGGCGGAGTCCGCACGCGCCGCCGAGCAGACCGTCCGCCTCGTGCGCCAGCTGCTGACCCGCTGGGAGCAGTCCCCGCCCGGGGTGCTGCGCGCCGGCGGCCTGGGGGCGCGGGACCTGCGCCGGACCGCGCAGGCGCTCGACGTCGACGACGCGCACACCGCCTGGCTGGTGGAGACCGCCGCGTCCGCGGGGCTGCTCGCCGACGACGGCGAGGAGAGCCCGTCGTTCGTCCCGACCCTCGAGGCCGACGTGTGGGCCGCGCAGGACGTCCCCCCGCGCTGGGCGGCGCTCGCACGCGCCTGGCTGGCGTCGGCGCGCACGCCGTGGCTCGTCGGCGGGCGCGACGAGCGCGGTGCGCTGCGGGCGGCACTGGACCCCGAGCTGACGCGCCCGTGGGTGCCGCGGCTGCGGCGCGCGGTGCTCGACGTGCTCGCGTCCGCGCCGCCCGGGGCCGCCCTGACGGCCGACGACGTGCACGCCGCGCTGCGGTGGCGCTCACCGCGCTCGGTGCCGCCGCTGGCCGCGGTCGAGGCCGTGCTCGGCGACGCGACCCGCCTGGGCGTGCTGGGGGCCGGCGCGCTCGCGTCCGCGGGCCGGGCGCTGGTGGCCGACGAGGACGCGGGCGCGGCCCTCGCGGCGGACCTGCCCGCACCCGTCGACGAGGTCCTGCTGCAGGGGGACCTCACGGGCGTCGTCCCGGGCCGGCCGGGCGAGGACCTCGAGGACCTGCTGGAGCTGGCGGCGGTCGTCGAGTCCCGCGGCGGCGCCGTGACCGTGCGGTTCACCGCCGAGTCGGTGCTGCGCGCCCTCGACGCCGGCACCACCGCCGACGACCTGCTCGCGCGCCTCGGCACCGCCGCCCGCGGCCGCGTGCCGCAGCCGCTGGAGTACCTCGTGCGGGACGTCGCGCGCCGGCACGGCCGCGTGCGGGCCGGTGCCGCGGCGTCGTACGTGCGCGCGGACGACCCCGCGCTGCTGGCCGGGCTGGCCGACGACCCCCGGCTGGCCGGGCTGCGGCTGCGGCTGCTGGCACCGACGGTGCTCGTGGCCGACGCGTCCCCGCGCGAGCTGCTCGACGCGCTGCGCGCCCGCGGTCTGGCCCCCGTCGCGGAGGACGCCCGCGGCGCGGTCGTGCACGCCGTCGCCCCCGAGCGGCGGGTCCGCGCGCGCGGCGCCCGCACGTCCCCGGTGCGCGAGCGCGACCCGGCGGACCGCGCCGCGTCCGTCGTCGCGACGCTGCGCCGCGGCGCACCGACGGACGCCCCGATCCTCGCGGCCGCCGTCCCCACCGCCGCCGTCGCCCCTGCGACCCCGGACCTCGAGACCCCCGCCCCCGCACCCCGACGCCCGCGCGCGGCGGAGACCGGCACGGCCCCGCGCGGGGGCGGCGGAACATCCGACCCGGCCGACGTGTTGGTCGTGCTGCGGGAGGCGGCACAGGCACGGGTGTCCGTGTGGGTCGAGATCGTGGGGGCCGACGGGTCGTCCACGCGGCGGCTCGTGCGCCCCCTGAAGGTCGAGGGCGGCCGGCTGCGGGCGCTCGACCCGCGGCGCGAGGCCGAGCTGACCGTCGCCGTCCACCGCATCGCCGGCGTCGCCCCCGCCGACCCACCCGCCCCGTGAACCCCGGACGACCGGGCGCCACCACCCCCGGCAGCCCGACCCCGCGAGACCACCGACCCCAGGGAGAACCCGAGTGCCCGACGGCCCGCTGATCGTCCAGTCCGACAAGACCCTCCTGCTGGAGGTCGACCACGACCAGGCCGACGCGTGCCGCCGCGCCATCGCCCCCTTCGCCGAGCTCGAGCGCGCCCCCGAGCACGTCCACACCTACCGGCTGACGCCGCTGGGCCTGTGGAACGCACGCGCCGCCGGGCACGACGCCGAGCAGGTCGTCGACACCCTCCTGGAGTTCAGCCGCTACCCGGTGCCGCACGCGCTGCTCGTCGACGTCGCCGAGACCATGTCCCGGTACGGGCGGCTGCAGCTGGTCCAGGACCCCGTGCACGGGCTCGTCCTGCACGCCCTCGACCCCGCGGTGCTGGCCGAGGTGACGCGCTCCAAGCGCACCGCCGGGCTGCTGGGCGCGCGCATCGACGACACCGACGTGCTGGTGCACCCGTCCGAGCGCGGCCACCTCAAGCAGGTGCTCGTCAAGCTCGGCTGGCCGGCGGAGGACCTCGCGGGGTACGTCAACGGCGAGGCCCACCAGATCGACCTGCAGCAGGACGGCTGGTCGCTGCGGCCCTACCAGCAGCAGGCCGTCGACGGGTTCTTCCACGGCGGGTCCGGGGTCGTGGTGCTGCCCTGCGGCGCGGGCAAGACGCTCGTCGGCGCCGGTGCGATGGCGCGGTCGTCGACGACGACGCTGATCCTGGTGACCAACACCGTGTCCGCGCGGCAGTGGCGCGACGAGCTCGTCAAGCGCACGTCGCTCACGGAGGACGAGATCGGGGAGTACTCCGGCACCCGCAAGGAGGTCCGGCCCGTCACCATCGCGACCTACCAGGTGCTGACGACCAAGCGGAAGGGCGTGTACACGCACCTCGAGCTGCTCGACGCCCGCGACTGGGGCCTCATCGTGTACGACGAGGTCCACCTGCTGCCCGCGCCGATCTTCCGCATGACCGCCGACCTGCAGGCGCGCCGCCGCCTGGGCCTGACGGCGACCCTCGTGCGCGAGGACGGCCGCGAGGACGAGGTGTTCTCCCTCATCGGCCCCAAGCGGTTCGACGCGCCGTGGAAGGACATCGAGTCCCAGGGGTACATCGCGCCCGCCGAGTGCGTCGAGGTGCGCCTGACGCTGCCCGACCACGAGCGCATGACGTACGCCACCGCCGAGCCGGAGGACCGCTACCGCCTGGCCGCGACCGCCGCGGGCAAGAACCGCGTGGTGGACGCGCTGGTCGCCAAGCACGCCGGGGAGCAGACCCTGGTCATCGGCCAGTACCTCGACCAGCTGCACGACCTCGCCGAGCACCTGGGCTCGGACCTCATCACGGGCGAGACCACGGTGCGCGAGCGGCAGCGCCTGTTCGAGGCGTTCCGCACGGGGGAGATCACGACGCTCGTCGTGTCGAAGGTCGCGAACTTCTCGATCGACCTGCCCGAGGCGTCCGTGGCCATCCAGGTCTCCGGGTCCTTCGGGTCCCGGCAGGAGGAGGCGCAGCGGCTGGGACGCATCATGCGCCCCAAGGCCGACGGCAAGACGGCGCACTTCTACACGGTCGTCGCCCGCGACACCGTCGACCAGGAGTTCGCCGCCCACCGGCAGCGGTTCCTGGCGGAGCAGGGGTACGCCTACATGATCGTGGACGCGGAGGACCTGGGCGTCGCCCGGTGAACGCCTCTCCGCGCAGGTACGACACACTAGGGATCGATGACTGTTCAACTGCTCGACCATGACCTCACGATGACCGCCCTGCCCACCGGGTGGCGGGCCGAGACGCCCGGACCCGACGACGTGGCCGCCCTGCACGCCCTGCGCGAGCGCCACGAGGTCGCCGCGCGCGGTGCGCCGAGCGCCGGGGCCGACGCGACCGACGCCGAGGTGGCCGGGGACGGCGCCGCCAGCCGCGAGCACCTCGTGGTGCGGGACGCGACCGGCGCCGCCCGCGGCTGGGCGACCGCGCACGACCGCGCCGCCGGTCGCGTGCTCGTGGCCGTCGTCGTCGACCCCGAGCTGGACGACGCCGTGGGCGACCAGGTCGCCGGCGCGCTGTTCACGTGGGCCCAGGGCGCGGGGGCGGCGCTGGCGCGTGCCCGCGGGCTGGCCCGCACGCAGCTGGACTGCGGCGCGTTCGAGGCCGACCCGCGCCACCAGCGCCGGCTCGCCGCCGCGGGGTACCGGCACGTGCGGACGTGGTGGCAGATGCGCCGCCCCGTGGCTGCGGGCGACGAGGTCCCCGCGCCCACGGGGCCGGGCGTCGCGGTGCGGCGGCTGGAGCGCACGGAGGGCGCGATGCCCGGCGAGCGCGACCTCGTCGCCGTGCACGACGTGCTCGAGGAGGCGTTCGCCGACCACTTCAACCACCACGAGGAGACGTTCGACGAGTTCCTCGCCCGGCTGCGCGCGGACCCGGGCCACCGGTGGGACCACTGGTGGCTCGCCGAGCTGGTCGACGAGGCCGGGACCCGACCCGTCGGCGTGCTCGTCGCGAGCGCGTCGACCGACGCCGACGGGCGCGCGGTGGGCAGCTACGTCGAGTACCTCGGGGTGCTGCGCACGGCCCGCGGCCGCGGTGTGGCGCGCTCGCTGCTCGACGCGGTCGTCACCGACGCCGCCGTGCGCGGGCGCGGGCACGTCGCCCTGGAGGTCGACGCCGACTCCCCCACGGGCGCGGCGGACCTGTACGCGTCCTGCGGGTTCACGACGTCGTACGCGACGCAGTCCTGGCACCGGTACGCCGACGTCCCCTGAGGGCCGGCCGCCCGCGGCGCTGTCGGTGGCCGCTGGTAGACAGGTGGCACCACCGAGTCGAGGGGGTCACCGTGCACTGGGGCGCGCTGCTGGTCGACCAGCTGGAGTTCTACTGGGACACGAGCCTGTGGCCGCGGCTGCAGGGGCTCACGGACGAGGAGTACCTGTGGGAGCCCGTGGCCGGGTGCTGGTCGGTGCGCCCCCGCGAGGACGGCACGTGGGTGCCCGACGGGCTCGCGGGTCCCGCACCCGAGCCGCCGCCGGTCACGACGATCGCCTGGCGCACGGCGCACGTGGCGGTCGACGTGCTGGGGACCCGGGCCCGCGCCTTCTTCGGTGACGACGTGCCCGCCGACGCGGACATGTTCGACCCCCGGCTGCGCCCGGCGTCGGTGCCGGCCACGGCCGACGGCGCCCTCGCGCTGCTGGAGAGCGCGTACCGGGCGTGGCGTGACGGGCTGGCGGCGCTCGACGACGACGCGCTCAGCCGCCCGCTGGGCCGGCGGGGCGCCGACTACGCGGACCAGCCGATGGCGGCGCTCGCGACGCACCTGCACCGGGAGACGATGCACCACGGCGGCGAGATCTGCCTGCTGCGGGACCTGTACGCGGCGGGCGCCCGCTGAGGACCGGGCGGCTCGGGCGGTCGGGCCAGGACGGCCGGGCTCAGGCCGCTCGGCTCAGACGGTGACGCGGCGGGCCGCGCGCTCACGCACGAGGTGCGCGAACGACTGCGCGACCGCACGACCGGACGCCTCGACGGCGTCGGCGCGCTCGGTCATCGCCGCCACGACCGCGGCGGTGTCGACGTCGTCGTGCGCGTCGGCCCACGTGCGGATCGTCTCGACGCCCGCCTCGGGGTGGAACTGCACGCCCCACGCGCTGCCGATGCGGAACGCCTGGAACGGGTACATCGACGACGACGCGAGCCACACGGCCCCGCGCGGGAGGTCGACGACCGCGTCCGCGTGCATGCTCGGCTGCGGGCTCGTGCGCGAGGACCCCGCGAGCTCGACGAGCGGGCCGACCAGCGCGTCGGTCGCGGCCTCGGGACGCCAGCGCACGTCGACCACGCCGGCCTCGCGGCCGGGGGGCGCGGCGACCTCGACCCGGCCGCCGCGGGCCACGGCGAGCAGCTGGGCGCCCAGGCAGATGCCGAGCGCGGGCACGTCGGTCGCGCTGACGACCGCGAGCAGGTCACGCAGGGGGCGCAGCCACCCGGCGGTGTCGTCGTCGTGCGCGGACATCTGCCCGCCGAGCACGACGAGCCCGTCGCCGACCTCGGTGGGGCCGGGCAGGGCGTCGCCCAGGTCGGCGCGCACGAGGCGCACGTCGAGCCCGGTGAGCCACTCGGCGAAGCGGTCGAGGCCCACGTCGGGCGAGCTCTGCACGACGGTGACGCGGAGCGGGGCCCCGCTGCCGGCGCCGTCGAGCACGCGGTCGCTGATGTGAACGGTCACGAATCCACGGTAGCGGCCGATCCGCGCCGTGCCGAAGGTCCAGGTCACATGTCCATCACGATCGGGCCGGCGCCCGATACGTCCCTCGATGCCCCTTCTGCGCCGCGGTTACTCCCAGGTAACTCCCAGATTGCTGTCCGGCCGTCCACCCGACGCCCAGGCGGCTCCCAGCCTCCGGCGGGAGAATGGCGGCATGACCAGCGCGTCCGCCACACCCGAGGCCCGCCTGCTCGTCGTCGACGACGAGCCGAACATCCGCGAGCTGCTCGCCACGTCGCTGCGTTTCGCCGGGTTCGAGGTGCACGCGGCCGCGGACGGCCTCTCGGCGCTGCGCCTCGCGCGCGACACCGAGCCCGACCTCGTCGTGCTCGACGTGATGCTGCCCGACATGGACGGGTTCACGGTGACACGCCGCCTGCGGGAGAAGGGGCAGCACGTGCCCGTGCTGTTCCTCACCGCGCGCGACGACACGGCCGACAAGGTGCAGGGCCTGACCGTGGGCGGCGACGACTACGTCACCAAGCCGTTCAGCCTCGAGGAGGTCGTCGCGCGCATCCGCGCGATCCTGCGCCGCACCACCCCGGACGACGGCGTCGCCTCGTCCGTGCTGACGTACGCGGACCTCGAGCTCGACGACGACACGCACGAGGTCCGCCGCGCCGGGCACCCCGTCGAGCTGTCCCCCACCGAGTTCAAGCTGCTGCGGTACCTCATGCTCAACCCCCAGCGCGTGCTGTCCAAGACCCAGATCCTCGACCACGTCTGGCAGTACGACTGGGGCGGCGACGCCAACATCGTCGAGTCGTACATCTCCTACCTGCGCCGCAAGATCGACCACCTCACCGACGACGACGGGCAGCGGCTGCCCCCGCTCATCCACACCCGCCGGGGCGTGGGCTACCTGCTGCGCGAGCAGACGTGAGCGCCGCCGGGGGGACGGACGAGGACCGCAGCACCCGGCGCCGCCCGCTGGCGACCGCGCGGGAGCGGGCGCGGGGAGTCTGGGTGGCGACACCGCTGCGCACCCGCCTGGCCGCGACCACGGCGGTGCTGCTGGGTCTCGGGCTGCTGCTCGCTGGGGTCACGAGCGTGACCCTCCTGCGCGGCACGCTCATGGACCAGATCGACGCCAAGCTCGCCTCCGAGGGCCGCCGGCTGGCGACCGCGTCGGTCGACGCGCTGTCCGGGTTCCGGGACATGGACTTCCCCACCGACTACTACGTCCTGATCCGGGCCGGCGGGCGGGAGTTCCCCCTGGGGTACCCCAACACGGTCTCGGAGTACGGGACGCCGACGGTGCCGTCGCTGACCGCCGGCGAGGTCGCCGACCTCGCCGGTGCGCCCTACTCGGCACCCTCCGACATGGCGGGCTCGCGGTGGCGGATGGTCACGTACCTCTTCCCCGAGGGGGACGGCTCGGTCACCGTGGCCCTGCCCCAGCGGGACGTCGACCGCACGCTGAAGGACACTGCCCGGCTGCTGGTCGTCAGCGGGCTCGCGATCGTCGTCCTCGGCGTGCTCGCCGGGGCGTGGGCGGTCCGGCGCTCGCTGCGGCCGCTGCGCGAGATCGAGACGACCGCGGCGGCCATCGCCGCCGGCGACCTCTCCCAGCGGGTGCCGACGGCGCCGCCGTCCACGGAGGTGGGTCGCCTCGGGGACGCCCTCAACGGGATGCTCGCGCAGATCGAGCAGGCGTTCGACGCCCGCACCGCCTCCGAGGCGCGGATGCGCCGGTTCGTCGCCGACGCGTCCCACGAGCTGCGCACGCCGCTGGCGACGATCCGGGGGTACGCCGAGCTGTACCGGATGGGCGCGCTGACGACGGACGACGAGGTGACCGACACGATGCGGCGGGTCGAGGGCTCGGCCACGCGCATGGGCTCCCTGGTGGAGGACCTGCTGGCGCTGGCGCGTCTGGACGAGGGCCGCCGCGGCGAGCTGGGCCCGGTCGACCTCACGGTGCTGGCCGCCGACGCCGTCAGCGACCTGCGCGCGCTCGACCCGCAGCGTCCCGTGCGGCTCGAGCCGCTGGGCGGTGCGATGGGGCCGCGCGTCGTGGTCGGTGACGAGCCGCGGCTGCGTCAGGTGCTGGCCAACCTCGTCGGGAACGCCGCCCGGCACACGCCCGCCGGCACCCCCGTGGAGATCGCCGTCGGTGCCGGCCCGGACGAGCGCACCGCCGTCCTGGAGGTCCGCGACCACGGCCCGGGCATCCCCGACGAGCACGCCGGTCGCGTCTTCGAGCGCTTCTACCGCGTCGACCCCTCGCGCACCCGCGACTCGGGCGGCTCGGGGCTCGGCATGGCGATCGTCGCCGCGATCGTGGCGTCCCACGCCGGGGCGGTGGCGGTCCACCCGACGCCCGGCGGCGGAGCGACCGTGCGCGTCGAGCTGCCCGTCGCAGGACCCCCCGTGACCGACCCCCGACCTGCGGGTGCACCCCCCGCGCCGGACGTGGCTACCATGGCGGGTCCGTCGTCACCGTCGTGAGGCTGATCCATGGGCGTCCATGACGCACCCGCCTGGCTCGTCCCGGCTTTCACCCGCAACGTCGCCGAGGCCGGGGGCACCGCACCGGCCGAGCAGGTCAGGCGCACCGCCGAGGACCTCCTCGAGCGGTGGACCCGGCCTGACCGGCACTTCCACAACCTCAAGCACCTCGTGGACGTGCTCGCGCGCGTCGACGAGCTCGACGAGGAGGCGCACCACCCCGCCCTCGTCCGGCTCGCCGCGTGGTACCACGGCGCCGTGTTCGACTCCGCGGAGCGCAAGGCGTACGCCAACAAGGGCGGGGAGGACGAGGCGGCCAGCGCCGTGCTCGCCCGCGAGCAGCTCACCGAGCTGGGCGTCCCCGAGCGGCAGGTGCAGCGCATCTCCGACCTCGTCTCGGCGCTCGTGCGGCACACGCCCGACCCGCACGACGGCGACTGCGCGGTGCTGTGCGACGCCGACCTGGCGATGCTCGCGACCGAGCCGCAGCGGTACAAGGCGTACCTCCAGGACGTGCGCGCCGAGTACGCGCACCTGCCGGTCGAGGACTACGTCCGGGCCCGCGTGCGCATCCTGCACAAGCTCCTGGCGCGGCCGTCGCTGTTCGTCAGCCCGCTCGCCCAGGCGTGGGAGGAGCCCGCACGCCAGAACGTGTCCGCGGAGCTGCAGCGCCTGGAGAAGGAGATCGCGAAGATCGAGGCCGCCCGTGCCCAGGAGACCGTGGACGGGGACACGGACGCGTCGGCCGCCGCCGCCCATGCCGGGCAGGAGCGCGCGAGCGACGGCTGAACGCGGCCCGCGCCGTCAGTGCGCGAAGAGCCGTGAGGCATGCGCCTCCGCCTCGGCGTAGGTGCGCGCGGCCGCCTGCATCGCCTGCGCGATCTGCGCGAGGGACTGCTCCACGCGCGTCTGCGTCACGTTCCACTCCGCGACCACGGCACCGAACGCCCCGGCGGCACCGCCGCGCCACGTCGCCTGCAGCTCCACCAGCTGTCGCTGCATCGCCGCGACCTCGGCCTGGATGCTCGCGGAGCGCGCCAGGACGGCCGCCGCCGACCCGTCGAGCTGTGCGCTGTCGACCTCGTACCTGCTCATGGAGTCCTCCTGGTGCCCGTCGTGCCGCACGGTGCGGCACCCACGTCGACGACGCTAGGGAGCGCCGTGGCGGCGCGGTGGCGCGCCGCCCGCCCCTGGGGATGCCCGCCGCCCGTCCGGGGGCTGGGGACGGGTCGACCGGGCCGTGGGGCCAGGGACCGGTGGGCGTCTCGTAGCCTCGGTGCGTGACCGTGCTCGTCGACCCCCCGCTGTGGCCCAACCACGGCACCGTGTGGGGCCACCTCGTCAGCGACTCGTCGTACGCCGAGCTGCACGCGTTCGCGGCGCGCGCCGGGATCCCGCGGCGGGCGTTCGACCACGACCACTACGACGTGCCGGCCGAGCGGTGGGACGACGTGGTCGCGCTGGGCGCGCAGCCGGTGGGCACCCGCGAGCTGGTGCGTCGGCTGCGCGCCTCAGGGCTGCGCGTCACCGCCGGCGAGCGTCACCGCCCGACGGCCGCGCGAGGCCGGTTCAGCGCCGCCGCGAGCGCGGCCGCGAGCGCGACGCACGCCACGACGCCGACCGCACCGGCCACGCCGAGCAGCACCCCGCCCGCCTCGCCGTAGTCCGCCAGCGGCAGCCCCGCCAGCGCGTGGTCGCGGGCCGCGCCGGCGAACCCGACCGCCTGCGCGGTCGCCTCCAGGCCGTCGGGCGCCGCGGACGCGACCGACGAGAGCGCCAGCGCCGACACGCCCGCGATCCCCGCGAGCACGCCCGCCGGAGCCCACCCGCCCGTGCGCGCGGGCAGCCCGTCGCGGGCCGTCAGCGCGAGCGCCGCCGGCGCCACCGCCGCGACGAGCGCGACGACCGCGCCCGTGATCACGGCCTCCCCCAGCCCGATCAGCGCGTGCACCCCGAGCATCCGGGCGGTCAGCGTGCCGAGCGGTACGCCGACCGTGCCGCCGACGGCGTACAGCCCGACGAACACGCCCGCTGCGACGACGACACCCGCGGCCCCGCCTGCCGCGGCCGCGACCGGCCCGACCACCCGGGGGTCCGGCTCGGCGGCGGACCTGCGACGGGCCAGGGCCACCGCGGCGCGGCCGACGCCCCAGCCGACGAGGACCCCGACGACCGCCATGAGCAGCGTGTTGGTGCCCAGCGCCGTCAGCCCGCCGTCCGCGAAGGCCACCGCCTGCACGACGAGGACCACGGTGACCGACAGCAGCCCCCAGGCCGGCCCGAGCAGCGCCGCGGCGAGCGCACCACCCATCAGGTGACCGCTGGTACCCGCCGCGACGGGGTAGTTGAGCATCTGCAGGCCGAACACGGCGGCCGTCGTCGCCCCGATCGTGGCCGGGTGCGGGGCGCGGACCCCGTCACGGCGGGCGCGCACGGCGGCACCCACGACGACGGCGCCGGCGAGCGCCGCCGTCGTCACGGAGACCGGGTCGTTGAGGTACTGGTCGGGAACGTGCATGGTCGAGCTCCTTCGTGGTCCGCAGGTCGGGCGGCGGTGGACGGGCGGGACGGGCTCACGTGGGTGGACCCGGGATCGCGACCGGAGTGGTCGGGTCGGCGGTGGTCGGGTCGCTGGTGGTCGGGTCGGCGCGCGCCCGTGCGGGACGCCCGGCTCACCGGGGCACCAGGCCTCGGTCCAGCGCGGCGAGCCAGCCGGCCGCGTCGGTGACGTCCACGCCCTCGGCCGCGGCCTGCGCCGTGCACCCGAACCCGACGACCCGGGACCCGTCCGCCAGGTCGACCGGGCCGAGGGTCATGGGTGCCGGCAGGGCCGCCAGGAAGGCCCCGAGCGCACCGGGCGCCAGGCGCCAGACCTCGCCCGCGATCGTCGCCCCGCGGCCCGGCCCCGCCCGGACCAGTCCCGGCTTGCGCGGGCTGGTCGGCAGCGCGAGCAGCCGGTACGCGTCGGAGGTGCGCGCGGTCCGCACGAACCGCGCGCCGAGGGCCGTCAGCTCGTGCTGCAGCGGCTGCCCCCGCAGGTGCGCGCCGACGACCAGCAGCTCGACCGTGCCCGCGACGACGAGCGGCGCGTCGAGGGTCGCAGGCTCCTCCGGCCCCGCGAGCGCGCGCGCGGCCAGGTCCAGCGCGAGCTGGTCGTCGAAGGCCCGGGCCAGCACCGTGACACCGAACGGGCCGCCGCCGGCCTCCCCCGCCGGGACGGCCACGGCCGCCAGGTCGAGCAGGTTGACGAAGTTCGTGTAGGTGCCCAGGCGCTTGTTGACGCCCACCGGGTCGGCCGCCACCTCCGCCAGCGTGGGGTGCTCGGTGGTCGTGGGCAGCAGCAGCAGGTCGCACCCGTCGAGCAGCGCCAGGGCGGCGTCCCGGGCGGCGTCGAGGGCGGCACGGTCCCGCACGTACGCGGCCGCCGGCACGTCCGCACCCGCCAGCACGATGGCCGCGACCGTCGGGTCGGCGTCCGCCGGACGGGTCTCGAGGAAGTCCCCGACGGCCGCGTACCGCTCGGCGACGATCGCGCCGTCGTACAGCAGGCGCGCGGCCGCCAGCATCCCCGAGACGTCGACCTCGACGGTCCGGGCGCCCACGTCGCGCACCCGCGCGACCGCCGCAGCGAACGCGGTGCGCCACGCCGGCGTCAGCGACGCGAGGTCCGCGGCCCGCGGGACGGCGACGACGGGCGCGTCGGGCAGGGCCACCCGCACGTCCGCCGGCCAGCCGCGCCGCGCCGGGCCGGCGTCCCGCGCGGCGTCGACCATGAGACGCGTCGCGCGGGCCCCGGTCACCAGGTCGCGGGTGAGGGTCGTGACGACGTCGTACGACGCGCACGCGGGCACGACCCCGTCCGTGGGCACCAGGCCCACCGTCGTCTTGATGCCGACCAGGCCGTGGAACGCGGCCGGGACCCGGCCGGAGCCCGCGGTGTCCGTGCCGATCCCGATGTCCGCGACTCCCAGCGCCACGGCGACCGCCGACCCGGACGACGACCCGCCGGAGACCCGGTCGGGCAGCGTCGCGTGCCGCACCGCGCCGAACGGGCTGCGCGTGCCGACCAGGCCGGTCGCGAACTGGTCGAGGTTGGTCTTGCCCAGCACCACCGCGCCGGCGTCGACGAGCGCCTGCACGGCGGGCGCGGTGCGTGCCGCCGGGCCGGGCCGCCCCCGCGGGTCGGTCGCGTACGACGGGCAGCCCGCGGTGGTCGGCAGGCCGGCGACGTCGATGTTGTCCTTGACGGCCACGGTCGTCCCCGCGAGCGGCAGGTCCACCCCGGCGGCGACCTGCGCGTCGACCGCGGCGGCGGCGGCCAGCGCCCGCGCCTCGGGCAGCAGCAGGGTCCACACCTCGGGGCGGTCGACCTCCCGGACGCGGGCGTACGCGGCGCGCACGCGGGCGACGGCGGGGCCGTCGGGGGCGAGGGCCGTCGTCGGCTGCGTGGTCGCCGGCTGCGTCGTCGTCGGCTGCGTCGTCGTCGGCTGCGTCGTGGCGCTCATGCCGTCACCGCCAGCACCGCGAGCGGGGCCCCCGGACCGACCTGCTGACCCGGTTGCACGAGCACCTGCACCACCCGCCCGTCGGACGGGGAGGCGACCTCCAGCTCGAGCTTCATCGCCTCCAGGGCCACGAGCAGGTCCCCCTCGCGCACGTCGGCACCCACCTCCGCCTGCACGCGCCACACCGATCCGACCATCGGCGCCTCGACCAGCACGTGGCCGTCGAGCAGCTCGACGACCTGCGGGCCGGTCGCCGCGTCGGGCGGCGGGTCCTGCGCAGCCGCGTCGAGCTCCCCCGCAGCGGCCCACGCGGCCCGCTCCACCGCGAACGCGGCGGCCTGCCGGGCCTGGAACCCGGCGATCCCGTCGGCGTGCTCGGCGAGCAGCGCGAGGTGCTCGCGGTAGCTGAACGTGCCGTGCTCGACGCGCACGTCGAGCCGCCCGGCGGCGAACGCGGCGCGCTGCTCGGCCAGCTCGTCGGCCGTCACCGGGTGCCACACGATCCGGTCGAAGAACCGCAGCAGCCACGGCACGCCGGGCTCGAAGACCCCGTGCTGACGGTGCCCCGACCAGATCGGCAGCGTCCGCCCCACCAGCTGGTAGCCGCCCGGTGAGTCCATGCCGTAGACACACAGGTACTGCCCGCCGAGCCCGACCGTGTCGGCCGCGGTCCACGTGCGGGCCGGGTTGTATTTCGTCGTCATGAGCCGGTGCCGCGGGTCCAGCGGGACGGCCAGCGGGGCGCCCAGGTAGACGTCGCCCAGGCCGAGCACCAGGTACTCCGCCTCGGTCATGGTGCGCAGCACGTCCGCCACCGAGCCCAGCCCGTTGACCCGCCGCACGAACTCGACGTTCGAGGGCAGCCACGGCGCGTCGGGGCGCACGCCCACGGTGTACCGCGCGACCGCGTCGGCCACCGCGGGGTCGTCGAACGCGAACGGCAGGTGCACGCGGCGCGAGGGCACCACGAGGTCCGCGGTCGCCGGCAGGTCGGCCTCGAGGGCCACCAGCAGCCGGACGAGCGTGCGCACCGGCAGCAGCGCCGGGTCGACGTGCACGTGCAGGCTGCGCACGCCGGGGGTGACGTCGACGACGCCGGGCAGCGCGCGGGCCGTCAGCGCCTCGGCGAGCGCGTGCACCCGCAGCCGCAGGCCCAGGTCGAGGACCATGGGCCCGTACTCGACGAGCACGTTGTCGTCCGCGCCGCGCAGGTACACGACCTCGGGGCGCCCCAGCGGGTCGGACGGGTCGGCGGGCACGCGTGCGAGCACCCCGTCGTCCCCGTCGGGGCCGGTGGCCAGGCCGGCGGGCAGCGTCGCCGACGCACGCGCGACGATCGAGGTGCGCAGCACGTCGGCCGTGACCTCGGGCACCGGGACCAGGCGCACCGTGTCCCCCGGCCGGATCTGCCCCAGCTTCCACCGGTGCCCCACGACGACCGTCACCGGGCACGCGAACCCGCCGAGCGACGGACCGTCCGGGCCCAGCAGGATCGGGGTGTCCCCCGAGACGTTCAGCGCCCCCACCGAGTACGGGTTGTCGTGCAGGTTCGACGGGTGCAGACCGGCCTCGCCGCCGTCCGGCCGCGCCCACCGCGGCCGGGGGCCGGACAGCCGGATGCCGGTGCGGTTGGCGTGCGCCTGCACCTGCCACGTCGCGTCGTACAGCATCCCCATGTCCTCGCGCGTGAAGTACGTCGGCGCGGGCTGCGGGCCCTCCTGCACGGCGAGCTCCCAGGCGTGCACCAGCCCCGGGCGGGCCTCGACCGGCACGCCCGTCGCCACCGGGGCGTCGTCCGGCACGGCCGCGGGCACCAGCACGTCCCCGGTCGCCAGCGCACGCCCGGTGTACCCGCCGAACCCCCCGAGCGAGAACGTCGCGCCCGACCCCAGGTACCGCGGGACGTCGAGCCCGCCGCGCCACAGCACGTACGTGCGCAGCCCCGGGCCCGTCGGCGTCCCCACGTCGAGCACACCGCCCGCCGGCACGTCGACCGGCTCCCACTGCGGCACGGGGACGCCGTCCACGCTCACCGGCGCCGCGGCACCCGTCACGCACACCGTCGCCGCGTGGCTGAACCGCAGGCGCGGGCCGGTGAGCGTGCACTCCAGCCCGGCGGCGCCCTCGGGGTTGCCGAGCGCGACGTTGCCGAGCCGGAACGACAGGTCGTCCATCGGCCCCGACGGGCTGATGCCGACGTCCCAGTGCCCCAGGCGCCCCGGCCAGTCCTGCACGGTCGTCATGACGCCCGGGCGCAGCACCTCCACCCACGGCTCGTCGTCCGTCACCTGCGCGAGGGTGCCGGTCGTGTGGGCCGCCCCGAGCACGTCGTCGTGCACCACGGCCGCGCGCAGCAGCGGCAGGTTCGTGTCCACGCCGTGCAGCCGGGTGCCCGCGAGCGCGTCGGCGGCCGCGCGCAGGGCCCCGGCGCGGTCGTCGGCGTGCACGACGACCTTGGCGAGCAGCGGGTCGTAGTGGCTGGTGACCTCCTGACCGGCCTCCGCCCACGCGTCGACGCGCACCCCGGGCGGGTACGTGGCGTGCGTGAGCAGGCCTGCGCTGGGCCGGTAGCCGCGGCGCGGGTCCTCGGCGTACACGCGCGCCTCCACGGCGTGCCCCCGGCGGGCGGGTCCCTCGTCCGGCAGTGCGGCGAGCTCGTCCCGCAGGTCCGCGTCGCCCCGGGCCAGGCGCAGCATCCACCCGACGAGGTCGACGCCGGTGACCTCCTCGGTGACCGGGTGCTCGACCTGCAGACGCGTGTTCACCTCGAGGAACGAGACCTCGCGCCGCTCGACGTCGTAGACGTACTCGACCGTGCCGGCCGAGCGGTAGGCCACCGACGCGGTCAGGGCGCGCGCCGACGTCGCGAGCCGCTCGCGCACGTCGTCCGGCAGGTCGGGCGCGGGTGCCTCCTCGAGGACCTTCTGGTGGCGCCGCTGCAGCGAGCAGTCGCGGTCCCCGAGGCTGACGACGCGCCCGGCGCCGTCGCCGAACACCTGGACCTCGAGGTGGCGCGCGCGGCGCACGAACCGCTCGAGGAACACCGCGCCGTCGCCGAAGCTCGCGGCGGCGAGCCGCTGGACGCGCCCGTAGGCGTCGCGCAGCTGCGCGGGGTCGTCGCACGCCTGCATGCCGATCCCACCGCCGCCGCCGACGGCCTTGAGCATCACCGGGTACCCGACCTGCGCGGCGGCGTCGAGCGCGGCGTCGACGTCCGGCAGCAGGCCGCTGCCCGCGACGAGCGGGACGCCGGCCGCGCGGGCCGCGGCGCGCGCCCGGTGCTTGTCCCCGAAGACGGCGAGGTGCTCGGGCGTCGGGCCGACGAACGCGATCCCCGCGGCCTCGACGGCCGCCGCAAACCCCGCGTTCTCCGAGAGGAACCCGTACCCGGGGTGGATCGCGCCCGCCCCCGTCGCGAGGGCCGCCTCGAGCACGGCGTCGGCCCGCAGGTACGACTCCGACGCGGGCGCCGGGCCGAGCCGCACGGCCGCGTCGGCGAGCCGCACGTGGGGCGCCGCGGCGTCGGCGTCCGAGTGCACGGCGACGGTCCGCAGCCCGAGCGCGTGCGCGGTGCGCAGGACGCGGACGGCGATCTCACCACGGTTGGCCACGAGCAGGGTGTCGAACATGACGTCCTTCGGGTCGGGCGAGGCGTGTATACACGCCGGTATCCCGACCGTAGGAGGGGGCTGTTTCCCCAGAGGCGACCTGGTGTGAACGGTGCGTTACGTGCCGGGACCTGCCCACACCCGGCCCGCCCACGTTGACCCGTCGTCCGCGGGCCTGCCAGGCTCGGCCCACCACGACGGCGAGGGGTCGAGATGAGCACCACGGCGGACGACGCCACCGGACAGGCGCACGGCGAGCGACGGCGCGGAGCCTTCAGCTCACGACGCGTCTTCATCCTGGCCGCGATCGGCTCCGCCGTCGGACTGGGCAACATCTGGCGGTTCCCCTACGTGGCGTACGAGAACGGCGGCGGCGCCTTCCTCGTGCCGTACCTCGTGGCCCTGCTCACGGCCGGCCTGCCGTTCCTGCTGCTCGACTACGCGATCGGGCACCGCCACCGCGGGTCGGCGCCCCTGTCGTTCGCGCGGCTGCGCCGCGGCACCGAGGGCCTGGGCTGGTGGCAGGTCGCCATCTGCTTCGTCATCGCCGTCTACTACGCGGCCGTCGTCGCGTGGGCGCTGCGCTACACCTTCTTCTCGCTCGACAAGGCGTGGGGGTCCGACCCCGAGGCCTTCTTCTTCGGGGACTTCCTGCAGGCCGGCGACGTCCGGATCACCACCGACGTGGTCCCCGGGGTGCTGCTGCCCCTCGCGCTGGTGTGGCTGGGCGTGCTGGCCATCATGGCTCTCGGCGTGCAGCGCGGGATCGGCGCCGTCTCGCTGGTGTTCATCCCGGTGCTGGTGCTCGCGTTCATCGCCCTCGTCGTCCAGGCGCTCATGCTGCCCGGCTCCGGCGCCGGCCTCGACGCGCTCTTCACGCCCGACTGGTCGGCGCTGACCTCGGCGTCGGTGTGGGCGGCCGCCTTCGGTCAGATCTTCTTCTCGCTGTCCATCGGCTTCGGCATCATGATCACGTACGCCTCGTACGTCGGACGCCGCGAGGACATGATCGGCTCCGGGCTCGTCGTCGGCTTCTCCAACTCCGGGTTCGAGCTGCTCGCGGGCATCGGCGTGTTCGCCGCCCTCGGCTTCATGGCCCAGGCCGGCGGGGTCGGGGTCGACGAGGTCGCCGGCGGCGGCATCGGCCTGGCGTTCATCGCGTTCCCGACGATCATCAGCGAGGCCCCGGCCGGCGCCCTGCTCGGCGTCCTGTTCTTCGGGTCCCTGGTCATCGCCGGCATCACCTCGCTCGTCAGCGTCATCGAGGTCGTCATCTCCGCGGTCCGCGACAAGTTCGACACCAGCCGCCTGACCGCGACGCTCGCCGTCGGCATCCCCGCCGCGCTCCTGAGCCTGGTGCTGTTCAGCACGACGAGCGGCATCTACGTCCTCGACGTCGTCGACCACTTCGTCAACCAGTACGGGATCCTCGTCGTCGCGCTGGTCAGCATGCTGGTCGTCGTCTGGGCGATCCGGGCGCTGAGCGGGCTCGGCGACCACCTCAACGTGCACGGCCGCCCGCGGGTCGGCGCCACCTGGCGCGTGCTCACCAGCGTCGTCGCGCCGCTCGGCCTGGCCGTCGTGCTCGTCCTGTCGCTCCGCGACGACCTCGGCGCACCCTACGGCGACTACCCCTCGTGGCTGCTGGTGACCTTCGGCTGGATCATGGTGGTGGCGCTGCCCGTGCTCGGGTTCCTCCTGGGACGTCTGCCGTGGCGCCCCGGGACGCACCTGGACGGCCCGCCCCCCGGCTCCGACCCCACGGCGCCGCTGCACCCGACCGCCACGCCCGCCGACGTGCACGACGAGGGAGACCACCGATGAGCACGATCGCGATCGTCATGATGCTGGTGGCGATGGTCGTCATCTGGGGCGGCCTGGCCCTGTCGGTCATCAGCCTCGTGCGGCACGGCAACGTCGAGGAGCGCACCGAGGCCCCCCGCCGCGACCTCTGAGCGGTCAGCCCGCGACCGCCATGCGGGCCATCGCGTGCGACGCGCGCTCCATGACGACCTCGAGGGACTCCCCCACGTGCCGGTGCAGCGCGCGCAGGGCGTCGCTCAGGCGGTCGTCGAGCACGAGGTCGAGGATCTCGATGTGCTCGGTGATGGTCGCGGTGATGCGCTCGTCCTCGATGAAGTCGTGCATGCGGACCGCGCGGATCTTCTGGTTGACGCCGACCAGGGCGTCGGTCAGCTGCCCGTTGCCCGACGCCTGCGACAGCGCACGGTGGAAGCCCTCATCGAGGACCACGAAGCTCGGGTCCGGGTCGGGGACGACGTCGCGCATCTCCTGCCAGCGGGCCAGCTCGGCGCCCAGCAGGGCGCGGTCGTGGCGCACCTGCGGGTTCTCGATGGCGCGCGCGATGCCCCGCAGCTCGAGCGTGATGCGCAGCTCGTACATGTCCCGCAGGTCCGCCAGCGACGGCACGACCACCGCGTAGCCGAAGTCGGTGCGCTCGACGAGCCCGTCGGACAGCAGCCGCGACAGCGCCTCGCGCACCGGTGTGCGGGACACCTCGAACGCCCGCGACAGCTTCGGCTCGGTGAGCCGCTCGCGCGGCGAGACGCGCCCGTTGAGGATCTCGTCGCGCAGCCGGTGGTAGACGTGCTCACGCAGCGACCCACCGGGCACCGCGACCGTCGGCTCCTCGGCGGCACGCTCCCGCGGCCCGTTCGACATGATCACGACACTAGCCCCCCCGTCCTGCTCAGATCGCCATCGCGGCACGCACGTCACCCTCCTGCTCCGCGCCGCCGACGCCGTCCGCGGTCACCCGCCCCGACTCCAGGACGTAGTACCGCGACGACGCCGCGAGCGCGAAGCCCACGTGCTGCTCGACCAGCAGCACGGACAGGCCGCCCGCACCCGCGAGCTGCACGATCGCGTCCTCGATCTCCGCGACCACCGACGGCTGGATGCCCTCCGTCGGCTCGTCGAGCACGATCAGCCGCGGGCCCGTGATGAGCGCCCGCGCGATCGCGAGCTGCTGGCGCTGCCCACCGGACAGCAGGCCGGCCCGGCGCCCCAGCAGCTCGCGCAGCGCGGGGAACAGGTCCAGCGCCTCGTCGAGCCGCCGGGCCCCCGCCGACCCGGCGACGTCGGCGACCAGCTGCAGGTTCTCCCGCGCCGTCAGCTGACCGAAGGACTGCTGGCCCTGCGGCACGTACGCCAGCCCGGCGCGCACCCGCTGGTGCGGCCGCCACCGCGTGACGTCCTCGCCGCCCAGCAGCACCTTCCCCGAGCGCACCGGCAGCAGCCCGACGGCGGCGCGCAGCAGCGTCGTCTTGCCGGCCCCGTTGTGCCCCATGACGGCGACGACCGCACCGTCCGGCACCTCGACGTCGACCCCGTGGACGACCGCCGTGCGGCCGTACCCGACATGGACCCCGCGCAGCTCCAGCATCACTCCACCTCCGTGCTCGCGGCGGGCTCCGCGGCCGACGCCGCCATGCCCCGTCCGCGGCCGTGCGCCCCGGACCCCAGGTACACCTCGACGACCCGCGGGTCGGCCTGCACCTGCGCGACGGTGCCCTCCGAGAGCACCCGCCCCTGGTGCAGCACCGTCACCGACGAGGCGAACGCCCGCAGGAACTCCATGTCGTGCTCGACGACGACCACCGTGCGCTGCTCGCCGATGCGCTGCAGCAGCAGGCCCGTCTCCTCGCGCTCGGCCTGGCTCATGCCCGCGACCGGCTCGTCGAGCAGCAGCAGGCGCGCGTCCTGGACCAGCAGCATCCCGATCTCGAGCCACTGCTTCTGCCCGTGCGCCAGGACGCCCGCGGGCAGGTCGCGCACCTGCGTCAGCCCCACGGTCTCCAGGGCGGCCTCGACCTCGGGTGGCACGACGTGCCGGCGGCGCAGCATCGTCCACGGCCCGCGCCCCGCACCGGCGGCGATGTCGAGGTTCTGCAGGACCGTCAGCTCGTCGAACACGCTCGCGGTCTGGAAGGTCCGCCCCACGCCGGCGCGCACGATCTTGTGCGACGGCTTGCCGACCAGCTCGACACCACCGAACTGCACCGACCCGGCGGCCGGCGCGAGCCCGGTGATCGCGTCGACGATGGTCGTCTTGCCGGCGCCGTTGGGGCCGATGAGGAAGCGCAGGTCGCCCTGCGTGACGGTGAGGTCGACGCCGTCGACGGCGACGAACCCGTCGAACACGACGCGCAGGTCGCGGATCTCGAGGTAGTCGTGCCGGAACCGCGCGCCTGGGGCGGCGATGACGGCCTCGAGCGCCTCGGGGTCCAGCCCGCCGGTGGCGTCGGGCGGGACGACGGGCTCGCCGGTCCCGGTCTGCTCGCTCATGCGTGCCTCCCTGCGGTGCGGGCCGAGTCGGCGGCGTGCTGCGCGTCGTCGTCGGCGTCGGGGCTGCTCCCCGGGGCGGACGGGTGGGTGGTCGGCGGGTCGTCCGGGGCGTCGGCGGGGGTGCCGCGGCGACGGCGCCACAGGGTGCCCAGCGACGCGAAGCCCTGCGGCAGGAACGCCACGACGAGGATGAACAGCGCCCCCTGGAAGTAGGTCCAGAACGACGGGAACTGCTCCGAGAGGCCGGTCTCCGCCCAGGACACCGCGACGGCACCCAGCACGGGCCCGAGCAGGGTGGCGCGGCCGCCGATCGCGACACCCACGAGGAAGCCGATGGACGGGATGACGCCCACGTCGGCCGGCGAGATGATGCCCACGACGGGCGCGAACAGCGCACCGCCGATCCCGGCGAAGCACGCGGCGATCGCGTAGGCGACGACCTTGACGTTCGCCGGGTCGTACCCCAGGAACCGGACGCGGTTCTCCTGGTCGCGCACCGCGACGAGCAGCTCGCCGTAGCGCGAGTTCATCAGCAGGCGCACCACCACGACCATCGCGATGAGGACCCCCGCCGCGATGAAGTAGAGCATCCGCTTGTTGATCGGGTCGGCCAGGTCGTAGCCGAAGAACGACCGGAACCCGTTGAGCCCGTTGGTGCCGCCGGTGACCTTCTGCTGCCCCACCAGCAGGATCGCGAACGCGGCGGCGAGCGCCTGCGACAGGATCGCGAAGTACGCCCCCCGCACCCGTCGGCGGAAGACGGCGAGCCCCAGCAGCGCGGCGATGCCCGCGGGGAGCACGAGGATCGCCAGCACCGTCACGACGGGGCTGCGCAGCGGCTCCCACCAGCCCGGCACGACGCCGTCGCCGTACAGGCGCAGGAAGTCGGGCACGCCGCCCGGGCCTGCGTCGGCCAGCTTCATGTGCATCGCCATGAGGTAGCCGCCGATGCCGAAGAACACGCCCTGCCCGAGCACGAGCATGCCGCCGCGGCCCCACGCCAGGCCGATGCCGACCGCGACCATCGCCAGGCACAGGAACTTGGCGAGCAGGTTGAGCCGGAAGTCCGAGAGCACCGCCGGCGCGATGCCGAACAGCACGACCGCGGCGACGGCGACGCCACCGGCCACGCGCACCGTCGAGCGCTGCCACCAGGGCGTCGTCGCCGTGCCCGTCGCGGCGCTCACGCCAGGCTCCGGGTGCGGACCGAGACCAGGCCCTGCGGGCGGACCTGCAGGAACGCGACGATGACGACGAACAGCAGCACCTTGGCCAGGCTCGCGGTCGTCGAGTACTCGAACGTCGCCTGCAGCAGGCCCAGCGAGAACGCCGCGATGACGGCGCCCTTGAGCTGCCCGATGCCGCCGACGACGACCACGAGGAACGCGTCGACGATGTAGTTGGTCCCCAGGGTGGGCCCGATCGACCCGAGGAGCGTCAGCGCGACGCCCGCGATCCCCGCGATGCCCGAGCCGACGAAGAACGTGAGGCGGTCCGTCGCGCGCGTGGAGACACCCGACGTCTCCGCGAGGTCGCGGTTCTGCACGGTCGCGCGGATCCGCCGGCCGAGCGACGTGAGCTTCAGGACGAGGGACAGCACGACGACGCACGCGATCGCCAGGCCCAGGATGAACAGGCGGGTCTTCGGCAGGTTCATCCCGAGGAAGGGGACGGCGCCGGACAGCCAGGCCGGGGCGCGGACGTCGACGTTCGGGGCGCCGAAGACGTCGCGCGCCAGCTGCTGCAGCACGAGCGCGACACCGAACGTCACGAGGAGTGTGTCCAAGGGCCTTCGGTACATCCGGGAGATCAGCGTGACCTCCAGCAGCAGGCCGAGCAGGCCGCCGACGACGAACCCGACGGGCAGCGCCACGAGCAGGGAGACGCCCGCGTCGGGGATGAAGGCCTGCAGCACGAACGCCGTGTACGCGCCGGCCATGATGAACTCGCCGTGCGCCATGTTGATGACGCCCATCTGGCCGAACGTCAGGGCCAGGCCGAGCGCCGCGAGCAGCAGCACCGAGCCGAGGCTCAGTCCCGCGAAGAGCTGGGAGAACAGGGCGTCCATGCGGCGCCGCCTTCCGTGGGGTGGGCGACGCACCCGCGAGGCGGTGGCCCGGTCCGGCCGAGGGGTCGGACCGGCCGGGCCACCGCGCTCAGGGGTGCGTCGGTGCGTGCGGGACGCGGGTCAGGACAGGCCCTCGGCCCAGTCGTAGCCCTCGAGGAACGGGTCCGGCTCGATCGGGCCGTCGGACTCCCAGATCGAGTAGATGAGGCCGTCGGGCCCGATCTCGCCGATGTACGCGGTCTTGGCGATGTGGTGGTTGTCGCCGTTGACCGTGACGGTGCCCTCCGGGGCGTCGAAGCTCACGCCGTCCGCGGCCTCCTGGATCGCGGCGACGTCGAACGACCCGGCCTTCTCGACCATGCCCTTCCACAGGTACAGCGAGGTGTACGCGGCCTCCATCGGGTCGGAGGTCGGGCGGTTCTCGCCGTACTTCTCCTTGAACGCCGCGACGAACGTCTCGTTCTCCGGCGACTCGACCGTCTGGTAGTAGTTCCACGCGGTGAGCTGCCCGACGACGTTGTCGACGCCGATGCCGCCGACCTCCTCCTCGGCGATCGACACCGACACGACCGGCACGGTGTCCGCGGTCATGCCGACGTTCTTGTACTCCTTGAAGAACGCGACGTTGGAGTCACCGTTGAGGGTGTTGAACACCGCGTCCGCGCCGGACGACTTGAGCTTGTTGACGATCGTCGCGAAGTCGGTGTGCCCGAGCGGGGCGTACTCCTCGCCGACGATCTCGATGTCGTTCGCCTCGGCGTACGCGTTGATGATCTTGTTCGCCGTGCGCGGGAACACGTAGTCCGAGCCGACGAGGAAGACCTTCTTCTTGCCCTGCTCGGCGAGGTAGTCCATGCCGGGGATGATCTGCTGGTTGGTCGTCGCGCCGGTGTAGAAGATGTTGGGCGACGCCTCGAGGCCCTCGTACTGCACGGGGTAGAACAGCAGCGAGTTCTTCGACTCGAAGACGGGCAGCATGGCCTTGCGCGAGGAGGACGTCCAGCCGCCGAACACCGCGGCGACGCAGTCGGAGGAGATGAGCTTCTCGGCCTTCTCGGCGAAGACGGTCGGCTCGGACGCGCCGTCCTCCGCGACGATCTGCAGCTGCTTGCCCAGCACACCGCCGGCGGCGTTGATCTCCTCCGCAGCCAGGTCGAGGGAGTCGCGGACCGTCTGCTCGGAGATGGCCATGGTGCCGGACAGCGAGTTGAGGAACCCGATCTTGATCGAGTCGCCGGACGTGTCGACGCAGGACGCGCCACCGGAGGCCGACGCCGTACCGGCCGTGCCCTCGGCGGTGCGCGCACCGCCGCACGCCGACAGCGTGAGGGCGGCCGCGAGCGCGGCGGCCGACAGGGCGAGCGCGCGCTTCCGGGTCGTCCGCAGGGGGAGGGTGTGTGTGGTCAACGGTGTGCCTTTCGCTTCAGGACGAGCTGGCGGGCGGTGCCGGGCTCGGGCGCCGACCCACCGCGTGCCACCGCGCTGTGTCCCGCGGCGTATACAGGCCGGTGCCCATGGCCGAGGACGCTAGGGACGCCGTGTTTCGCGGGTTCGACGGTTCCTGTAAACATCCCGTTTCGGCTGTATACCGATGGGGATACAGCCGCGTGCACGGGCCTAGGGTGCGGTGCATGAGGCTCACCCCCGCCGACTCCGAGAAGCTGCTGCTGGCCGTCGCCGGCATGGTCGCCCGCGACCGGCTGGCCCGCGGCGTGCGGCTCAACCACCCCGAGGCCGTCGCGCTGCTGAGCACCTGGGTGATCGAGCGCGCCCGCGACGGGGTGGGTGTCGCCCAGCTCATGACCGACGGCCGGTCGGTGCTGCGGCGCGACCAGGTCATGGCGGGTGTCCCCGAGATGCTGCACGACGTGCAGGTCGAGGCGACGTTCCCCGACGGCCGCAAGCTCGTCACGCTCCACGACCCCATCAGCTGACCCGCGAGCGAGAGGAACCCGGGCACACACGGCCCGGGAACCGCTACCTCACGAGACGACGACACCCGGAGGACCCCATGGCAGGCACGTCCGGCGACGGACCCGGCGCGGTGCGCACGCGGGAGGGCACCGTCGTGCTCAACGGCGACCGCGCCCCGCACGAGCGGCTCACCCTCGTCGTCGAGAACACCGGCGACCGGCCCGTGCAGATCGGCTCCCACCTGCACCTGCCCGACGCGAACGCGGCGCTGGCGTTCGACCGCGCGGCCGCGCACGGCTTCCGCCTCGACGTGCCGTCGGGCACGTCGCAGCGGTTCGAGCCCGGGGCGTCGCGGTCCGTGGACGCCGTCGCGATCCGCGGCGCCCGCCGGGTGCCCGGCATCCAGCGGGGCAAGGCCGACGGGGGTGTGCTCTAGATGGTCGAGATCTCCCGCGCCCGGTACGCGGCGCTGTACGGCCCGACGACGGGCGACCAGGTGCGCCTCGGCGACACCGACCTGTGGATCGAGGTGGAGCGTGACCTGACCGTCGGCGGCGAGGAGGCCGTGTTCGGCGGCGGCAAGTCGATCCGCGAGTCCATGGCGCAGGGGTCGACGACGCGTGCCCAGGGCGCCCCGGACACGGTGATCACCAACGCCCTCGTGCTCGACTGGTGGGGCGTGGTGAAGGCCGACGTCGGCATCCGCGACGGGCGCATCGTCGCCCTGGGCCGGGCCGGCAACCCCGACGTCGCGGACGGCGTGCACCCGGACCTGCGGATCGGCCCGTCGACCGACGTCATCAGCGGCGAGGGCCGCATCCTCACGGCCGGCGGCATCGACGTCCACGTGCACTTCCTGTCCCCGTCCCAGGTGCACGAGGCGCTCGCGACGGGCCTGACGACGCTCGCCGGGGGCGGCACCGGCCCGTCGGAGGGCTCGAAGGCGACCACCGTGACGCCCGGTGCGTGGCACCTGCGCGCGCTGCACCGCGCGCTCGACGCGCTGCCGGTCAACCTGCTGCTCCTCGCCAAGGGCAACACCGTCAGCGCCGAGGGCCTGGCCGAGCAGGCGCTGGCCGGCGCCGGCGGGTACAAGGTCCACGAGGACTGGGGGTCGACCCCCGCCGCGATCGACGCCGCGCTGCGGGCCGCGGACGACTGGGGGCTGCAGGTCGCGCTGCACTCCGACTCGCTCAACGAGGCCGGGTTCGTCGAGTCGACCGTCGGCGCGATCGCCGGCCGGTCCATCCACGCGTTCCACGCCGAGGGCGCCGGCGGCGGGCACGCACCCGACATCCTCACGGTTGCCTCGCTGCCGCACGTCATCCCCGGCTCGACCAACCCGACGCTCCCCCACACGGTCAACACCGTGGCCGAGCACCTCGACATGCTCATGGTCTGCCACCACCTCAACCCGTCGGTGCCGGAGGACCTGGCGTTCGCGGAGTCCCGCATCCGCGCGACGACGATCGCCGCGGAGGACGTGCTGCACGACATGGGCGCACTGTCGATCACGTCGTCGGACGCGCAGGCGATGGGCCGCATCGGTGAGGTCATCACGCGCACGTGGCAGGTCGCGCACGTCATGAAGCACCGGCGCGGGCCGTTGTCGGCGAGCATGCCGGCCGACAACGAGCGCGCTCGCCGGTACGTCGCGAAGTACACGATCAACCCGGCGGTCGCGCACGGCATCGACCACGAGGTCGGGTCCGTCGAGGCCGGCAAGCTCGCCGACCTGGTGCTGTGGGACCCCCGGTTCTTCGGCGTCCGTCCCGACGTGGTGGTCAAGGGCGGCGCGATCGCGTGGGCCGCGCTGGGCGACCCGAACGCGTCCATCCCCACCCCGCAGCCGGTGCTCATGCGGCCGTCGTTCGCTGACGCGACGGGCGCGGACCTGTCCGTGTCGTTCGTCGCCCCGGCCGCGCTCGAGGACGGCCTGGCCGACCGGCTCGGCCTGCGTCGACGCCTCGAGGGCGTCCGGCCGACGCGCGACGTCGGCAAGGCGCAGATGGTCAACAACGACGCCCTGCCGCGCATCGAGGTCGACCCCGAGACGTTCACCATCCGCATCGACGGCGACGTCGTCGAGCCCGCCCCGGCCGACGTCCTGCCCCTCGCCCAGCTCTACTCGATGTTCTGACATGCCCCCACCCACCCCACCCCACCCCGGCCCCCACCCCCAGGCGCGAGAGAGCAATCCGGCCGCCCCACCCCTCCCCCAGGCGCGAGAGAGCGATCCGGCCACGGGCGCGTCCGCGCAGCTGGTCCTCGCGATGCTGGCCGACGCCCGCCTGCCCACGGGCGCCCACGCCCACTCCGCCGGACTCGAGCCCGCGGTCCTGGCCGGTCTCCTGTCCCCCACCCCACCCCCTGCCGCGAGAGAGCGATCCGGCCACCCGGGCCCCGGCTCGATTGCTCTCTCACGCCCTGGTGGCGGGGGTGGGGAGGTGACGCCGGGTGGGGTGGGACGGCGGAGGGGGGAGGACGTCGGGCGGATCCCCGTGCTGGCGGCGACGCGGCTGCGGACGGTGACCGCGACCGAAGCGGGCGCGGCGGTCGTCGCGCGGCACCTCTGGCTCGACCGGCGCGACCTCGCACCCGTCGAGGACGCGTGGGCCGCCCGCACCCCCAGCCCCGCGGTGCGGGACGCCGCACGTCGACTCGGCCGCGGCTACCTGCGCCTCGCGCTCACCCTGTGGCCCGACGAGCTCGCCGGGGCGTTCGCCCCCGGTGCCGCGCCGCCGCGGCCCGTGGTCGCGGGGGCGATCGGCGCCGTCACCGGGCTCGACGCGCTCCAGGTCGCGCTGCTCGTCGGGTACGACGACGTGCAGACCATCGCGTCCGCCGCGCTCAAGCTCACCCCGCTCGACCCCGCCACGACGACCCGGTGGGTGCTGGACCTGCACCCCGCCGTCGTGGCGATGGCGCGCAGCGTCACCCACCTGACCGACCCGGACGACATCCCGTCGGCCGGCGCACCGATGACCGACGCGTGGGCCCAGGCCCACGCCCGCACCACCCGGAGGCTGTTCCATGGCTGAGCCCGTCACCACCGCCACCCCCGCCCGCGCGTTCCGGCTCGGGGTCGCCGGCCCCGTGGGCACGGGCAAGACGTCGCTCATCGCGCTGCTGTGCCGCGAGCTCGCCGACGAGATCGAGATGGGCGTCGTCACCAACGACATCTACACCGACGAGGACGCGCAGATCCTGCGGGCCGCCGGGGTGCTGGAGATCGACCGCATCCGGGCCGTCGAGACGGGCGCGTGCCCGCACACCGCCATCCGCGACGACGTCACGCCCAACCTCATCGCCGTGGAGGACCTCGAGCGCGACCACGGCCCGCTCGACCTGGTGCTCGTCGAGTCCGGCGGGGACAACCTGACCGCGACGTTCTCGCCCGCGCTCGTCGACGCGCAGATCTTCGTGCTCGACGTGGCCGGCGGCGGCGACGTCGCCCGCAAGGGCGGGCCGGGCATCGCCCGCGCCGACCTGCTGGTCGTCAACAAGACCGACCTCGCGCCCTACGTCGAGGTCGACGTGCCCCGCATGCTCTCCGACGCGTCGCAGGCGCGCGACGGCGGGCCGGTCATCGGGCTGTCGCGGCACGACGCGTCGTCCGTGGCCGCGCTCACCGACTGGGTGCGGCGCATGACGGCCGAGGTCCGCGCCGGCCGGCACACCCCGGTCGACCCGGGCCCGATGGCGCCGCACTCGCACGCGGGCGAGGATGGCGCCGTGCTGGTGCACGCCCACGACGGCGCGGCCGAGCACTCGCACACGCACCCGGGGGTGGACGACCTGCAGGTCACGCACACGCACGAGCACGAGCCGGCGGGACGCGGGTGACGCGCACCCGGGTCGCGCTGACCGCCGACGGGCGGGTCGAGCTCGACGGCGACGTCGTGCGCGCCCGCCGCCTGCCCGACGAGCACGGGCGCACCCGCGTCGCCCTGGTCGCGTCGCAGGCGCTCCTGCTCGCGGGCGACCGGGTGCGCATCGAGGTCGAGGTCGCGGCCGGTCGGTCGCTGGAGATCGTCGAGGTCACGGGCACCGTGGCGTACGACATGCGCGGCGGTCAGGCCACGTGGCTGGTCGACGTGCGGCTCGCGGCCGGTGCGGTGCTCGTGTGGCCGAGCCTGCCGTTCGTCGTCGCCGACGGGGCCGACGTGCTGCGCCTCACGCACGTCGAGCTCGCGGCGGGCGCCCGGGCCGTGCTGCGCGAGACCCTCGTGCTGGGCCGGACCGGTGAGACCGGCGGCCGTGTGCGCACCACGGTGCGCGCGCGTCTGGACGACCGGCCGCTGCTCGTCGAGACGTTCGTCGCCGAGCCGGCCGCGGTGGTCGACCCCGCCCTGCTGGGCGGCTCGCGGTGCCTGGACACCGTGCTGGTCCTCGGGGCACGGCTCGAGCACCCGTGCGCGCTGCAGCTGGACGGCGAGGGGACGATGCTGCGCGGCATGTCGGTGCACGCGCACGACGCCGACCTCGGTGACGTGCTCGCGGCGGCAGTCGGCGTGGTCGCCCCCGTCCCGCTGCCGGCGCCGCGCCCCGCGGGTGACGCCCTGCTCCCGGCGGCCGACCCGTTCCCTCCTCCGGCTGCGTCCTGGGACGAGACCGCGACGAGACCGGGCTGAGTGGCCTCATCCGTGCGGATGCGGTGGCTCAGCCCGGTCTCGCGGACCGTGCGTCCCAGCACCCGGGACGCAACCGTCCCCACCGGCGTCAGGCCGGGGTGACCCGGGGCGGCGCGCTCACTGCGGCCTTGCCGCGCAGCACGCTGCCGTCGGCCGTCGCCTTGATGAGCAGCAGGTGGAACGACCCCGCCGCCTGCTCGGTGACGTGGGTGTGCGTCGTCCCGCAGGGCACGGGCCGCGGCATGACCGGGGGGAGCGACGGCCCGCCCTCGGCGACCAGCTGCACGTAGTACTGCGGCAGCCGGCCGCCGATGACGTTCCCGCAGTCGAGGTGCACGGCCACCGACGTCCGCCCCGCACCCTGCTTCCAGCTGGGGGAACGCCACGAGTCCCGCAGCTCGACCTCCCACGCCAGGGGCCGCTCCGGTGGGCGCGGCACGATCGGGCCGGGCAGCACGGGACCGGGCAGCACGGGACCGGGCAGCACGGGGCCGGGCACGACGGGCCCGGGGTCGGCCGTCGGGACGGGCTCGAGCACGGCCGCCGCCGTCGCCGGGGCCGCTGCGAGCACGGCCGCGAGTCCCACCCCCAGCGTCGCTGCGACCACCCGGCCCGTCGTCCCTGTGCGTGCGCGCATCACGTCCCCCTCGACCCCGTCGTCCGACACGATGCGCCGGACGCTAGCCACCACCCCCGTCGCCCGCAGCAGCGCGAAGCCTTTCGGCAGCGGGTGAAGCCGCGAGCCCTGGTCACCGCGGCCCGCCGACCAGGCCACCTCCTGCGAGGTGGCCGCAGCGACTCCCGACGACGCGGCGATACGCTGCGGAGCATGCCGCTGCGCCCCCTCGACCAGTCCGCCAAGCTGAAGAACGTCCTGTACGAGATCCGGGGCAAGGCACTGGACGAGGCCGCACGCATGGAGGCCGAGGGCCGGCGCGTCCTCAAGCTCAACACCGGCAACCCGGCGGCGTTCGGGTTCGACGCGCCGCACCAGATCGTCGCCGACGTCATCGCCGCGGTCCCGCACGCGCACGGGTACACCGAGTCGCGCGGCATCCTGTCCGCCCGCCGGGCGATCGTCACGCGGTACGAGACCGTGCCCGGCTTCCCGGTGTTCGACGTCGACGACGTGTACCTGGGCAACGGCGTCTCCGAGCTCATCACCATGACGCTGCAGGCCCTGCTCGACGAGGGCGACGAGGTGCTCATCCCGTCGCCCGACTACCCGCTGTGGACGGCCATGACGAGCCTGTCCGGCGGCAGGCCCGTGCACTACCGGTGCGACGAGTCGAACGGGTGGGAGCCGGACGTCGAGCACATCCGCGAGCAGATCACGCCGCGCACCAAGGCGATCGTCGTCATCAACCCGAACAACCCCACGGGCGCGGTGTACCGGCGCGAGGTCCTCGAGCAGATCGCCGACATCGCGCGTGAGCACAGCCTGCTCGTCCTCGCCGACGAGATCTACGACCGGATCCTGTACGACGGCGCCGTGCACATCCCCATGGCGAGCGTGGCACCCGACCTGCTGTGCCTGACGTTCAACGGGCTGTCGAAGACGTACCGGGTCGCCGGGTACCGGGCCGGGTGGGTCGTGGTCACCGGGCCGCAGGCGCACGCCAAGGGCTTCCTCGAGGGCATGACGCTGCTCGCCTCGACACGGCTGTGCCCCAACGTGCCCGCGCAGCACGCGATCCAGGCGGCGCTCGGCGGCGTCCAGTCCATCGACGCGCTCATCGCCCCCGGCGGTCGCCTGCACGAGCAGCGGCAGGTCGCCTGGGAGGGCCTCAACGCGATCCCCGGGGTCTCGTGCGTCAAGCCCGACGGCGCGCTCTACCTGTTCCCGCGCCTGGACGTCGAGGTCTTCGGCATCGTCGACGACGCCCAGCTCGTGTACGACCTGCTCGTCAGCGAGCAGATCCTGCTGGTCCAGGGCACGGGCTTCAACTGGCCCACCCCCGACCACCTGCGCATCGTCACCCTGCCCGAGGCGCGCGTCCTCGCCGAGGCCGTCGAGCGCATGGGCAACTTCCTCGCGTCGTACCGTCAGACGCGCTGACCCCATCCCCCCCTCGACGAGGACCTCATGCTCCCCAGCTCGTACCCCTCCCCCGGCTCCGGCCCCGGTGTCGGTGAAGCCATCGGCGTCACCGTCGGTGTGCTGCTCTACATCGCGTTCATCGCGTTCGCCGTCTACATGTACATGCGCGTCGCCAGGAAGGCGGGGTGGACGCTGTGGCACGGCCTGCTGATCCTTGTGCCGCTGGCGAACATCGTCTTCCTCATCCTGTTCGTCTTCACGGAGTGGCCCGTGGAGCGCCGCCTGCGGGAGGCCGAGGCGCGGCTCGCGCAGCTGAGCGGCACCCCGTACGGCGACGGGGCATCGGGCTACGGGACGACGGGGTACGGCGCCTCGGGGTACGGGGCGTACGGCTACCCCACCGAGGGCTACGGCGCGCCCGGGTACCCGGCGCCGTCCGGGGCCCAGCCGCCCGCCCCGCCCGTGCCTCCGGCACCGGCCTCGCCCTACGACCCGCCCGCTCCCCCGGCCCCGCCCTCGACGGACGCACCACCGCCGCGCTGAGCCACCACCGCTGAGCCGCCACCGCTGAGCCGCCACCGGATCACCGGCGACCCGCGGGGTCGCCGCGGTCACCCGCACCGAGCACGAACGCCGACGGCCGGCCACCCCCAGGGGGTGACCGGCCGTCGGACCGTTCAGGTGGTGCTCAGCTGCGTCAGAACCCGCCGCCGAAGTCCTCGCCACCGCCGCCGCCACCGGCCGGGGCCGACTTCTCCGGCTTGTCGGCCACGACGGCCTCCGTGGTGAGGAACAGGGCCGCGATCGACGCCGCGTTCTGCAGCGCGGAGCGCGTGACCTTCACCGGGTCGTTGACGCCCGCGGCGAGCAGGTCCTCGTACACGCCGGTCGCGGCGTTGAGGCCGTGCCCGGACGGGAGGTTGCGGACCTTCTCCGCCACGACACCGCCCTCGAGGCCGGCGTTGATGGCGATCTGCTTGAGCGGGGCCTCCACCGCGTACTTCACGATGTTGGCACCGGTCGCCTCGTCGCCCTCGAGCTCGAGCTTCTCGAACGCGAGCTTGCCGGCCTGGATGAGGGCCACGCCACCACCGGCGACGATGCCCTCCTCGACGGCCGCCTTCGCGTTGCGCACGGCGTCCTCGATGCGGTGCTTGCGCTCCTTGAGCTCGACCTCGGTCGCCGCGCCCGCCTTGATGACGGCGACGCCGCCGGCGAGCTTGGCGAGACGCTCCTGGAGCTTCTCGCGGTCGTAGTCCGAGTCCGAGTTGTCGATCTCGGCACGGATCTGGTTGACGCGACCGGCGATCTGGCCGGCGTCGCCGCCGCCCTCGACGATCGTGGTCTCGTCCTTGGTCACGACGACCTTGCGCGCCGTGCCGAGGACCTCGAGGCCGACCTGGTCCAGCTTCAGACCGACGGTCTCGGAGACGACCTGGCCACCGGTGAGGACGGCCATGTCCTGCAGCATCGCCTTGCGGCGGTCGCCGAAGCCCGGCGCCTTGACGGCGATGGACTTGAAGATGCCGCGGATGCGGTTGACGACGAGCGTCGCCAGCGCCTCGGACTCGACGTCCTCGGCCACGATGAGCAGCGGCTTGCCGGCCTGGATGACCTTCTCCAGCAGCGGCAGCAGGTCCTTGACGTTCGAGACCTTGGACTCGACGAGCAGGACGTACGCGTCCTCGAGGACCGCCTCCTGGCGCTCCGGGTCCGTCACGAAGTACGCCGACAGGAAGCCCTTGTCGAAGCGCATGCCCTCCGTGAGCTCGAGCTCCAGGCCGAGGGCGTTCGACTCCTCGACGGTGATGACGCCCTCCTTGCCCACCTTGTCGAGGGCCTCGGCGATGAGCTCGCCGATCGCGGGGTCACCGGCGGAGATGGCGGCCGTGGCGGCGATCTCCTCCTTGGTCTCGATGTCCTTGGCCTGGGCCAGGAGCTGGGCCGTGACGGCCTCGACGGCCTTCTCGATGCCCTTCTTCAGGGCGATCGGGTTGGCGCCGGCGGCCACGTTGCGCAGACCCTCGCGCACGAGCGCCTGGGCCAGCACGGTCGCGGTCGTCGTGCCGTCACCGGCGACGTCGTCCGTCTTCTTGGCGACCTCCTTGACGAGCTCGGCGCCGATGCGCTCGAACGGCTCCTCGAGGTCGATCTCCTTGGCGATGGAGACGCCGTCGTTGGTGATCGTCGGCGCGCCCCACTTCTTGTCGAGCACGACGTTGCGGCCCTTCGGGCCCAGGGTGACCTTGACGGTGTCGGCGAGCACGTTGAGCCCGCGCTCCATGCTCCGCCGGGCCTCCTCGTCGAAGGCGATGATCTTGGCCATGGGGCTGTGATCCTTCTTCCGGTTCGTGGGTGGCCGGTCGGTGCCCGCGACGGACGGACCGTCGCGCGCGCTCACGTCCCGCTCGCGACGACCCTCACCTGACGGCCGGGTGTTCTGTCACTCTCCACCGGAGAGTGCTAAGTCAATGGTTAGCACTCGACCCCGCCGAGTGCAAGCAGCAGGCTGGTCCCGGGGTGGTCCTGCCGTCCGCCCTGCGCGAAGCCCTAAGGTGCGTGGTGTGCCCGACGCCGTCGTCGTGAGCCGCGCCCGGCGCGCCCGCGCCTGCGCGGTCGTCGTGCTGGCCGCGGCCCTGCTCGTGACGGCGACCAGCGGCCCCGCACTCCCCGGCCGGTCCACGCCGGACGCCACGCCGGACGCCGGCCCGGTGGCGGCCGGGACCGGAGCCACGGGCGGGGTGGGCACCGGCGTCGGCGTCGCCGCGCACGCGCAGATCCCGCTCTACCAGCAGGCGGTGTCGGTGCTGCCCGGCGGTGCCCGCGCCGGCGTTCCCGCGCAGGCCCACGCCGTGTACCTGCCCGGCACCCGGGTGCCGGACCCGGGCGTGGCCGCCCTCGCCGCCGCCGTCGGCGCGACACCCACGACGACCGCGCCCCTGGGCCCGCGCGCAGCCGCGGCCGCGGCCGCGGAGCAGCTGGCGTGGCTCGCGGCGGGCGAGCTGCCCGGCGCGGGCGGCCCGCACGAGGCCCTGGCCCGTGCCGCCCTGCTCGACCTGCACTCGCTGACCGTCGCCGACGGGGTCGTCGTGGCCGGCTGGTCGCGCCGGTGGCGGTACGTGTGGCCCCGCGACTCGGCGTTCGTCGCCGTCGCCCTGGCCCGCACCGGGCACGTGCCCGACGCGCTCGCGGTGCTCGACTTCCTCGCGCGCGTCCAGGCGCCCGACGGGTCGTTCCAGGCGCGCTACCTCCCCGACGGCTCCGGCCCGCCCGACGACCGCGGCGTGCAGACCGACGGCACCGGCTGGGCCATGTGGGCGGCCGGCCTCGTGCTCGCCGAGGTGCCACCCGACGACCGGGCCGCGGCCGCGGAGCGCCTCGCACCGCTCGTGGAGAGGTCCGCCCGGCGGGCCGGGTCCCTCGTCGCGGGAGGTCTGCCACCCGCGTCCCCCGACTACTGGGAGGTCGTCGAGCACGAGGTGACGCTGGGCACCGCCGCGCCGCTCGTCGCGGGCCTGGAGCAGGCCGTCGTCGTGCTCGAGGCCGCCGGCCGGCCGGCTGCCGCGGCGACGGCCGCCGCCGGGGCCGCCAGGGCGCGCCAGGCCGTCGTCGACGCGTTCGGGCCGACGGGCTACGGGCGCTACGCGACCCGCACGGTGCCGGACGCCGCCAGCGCCTTCGTCCTCGCGCCCTTCTGGGGTGAGGCACCACCGGGTGCCCACGCGGCGTGGTCGGCCTCGGTCCCGTCGATGCTGCGCCCGGCCGAGGGCCTGGCACCGGGGGGCGGCTGGCGGCGCGACGGCGTGTCGTGGACCCCGCAGACGACCCTGTACGCGTGGGTGGCGGCGGAGCAGGGGGACGCCGACGGCGCGCGACGCTGGCTGGACGTCGTCGACCGCCACCGCACGCCGTCGGGAGCGATCCCCGAGAAGCTGCTGGCGGACGGCGCCCCCGCCGCGGTCGCGCCGCTGGGGTGGAGCGCGGCGTGCGTGCTGCTCGCGATCGACGCCCTGGACCACCACGCGGCCTGACGGGCGCGCACGCCGGGCACACCGACGGCCCGGGCACCGCGGCGACCGGGCCGTCCCGCGGTGACCCCCGCGGTGCAGGTGCGGTCAGGCGGGCCGGACCTGCTCGGCCTGCGGACCCTTGGTGCCCTGCCCGACCTCGAACTCGACGCCCTGCCCCTCCTCGAGGGTGCGGTAGCCGTCAGCCTGGATCGCGCTGAAGTGCACGAAGAGGTCCTGACCCCCACCCTCCGGGGTGATGAAGCCGAACCCCTTCTCCGCGTTGAACCACTTGACCGTGCCCTGGGGCATCCCGTGCTCCTCGCCGTCCGGGTACCCGGGGCGCTCCGCCGTCGCCCCGGTGCGTGGAGCCTAGTGGCGTGCGTGGTCGCGCGACCAGGGTCCGACGCACGCCGTCCGTCGCGGACGCCGACCGGTGGTCGGGCCCCGGCCGTCGGGGCGTCAGCCGTCAGGCGTCGGGGTCGGTGACGAGGACCAGGGAGATGCCGGCGCCCGCCTGCTGGGGCGAGACCTCGATGGTGTCGACCCCGACGGTCGAGGCCACGAGGTCGGCCGTCGGGCGCAGGTCCTCGGACGCGATGTAGATGGTGGACTGCGCGGGGACGGTACCCGTCGCGTTGTCCGGCGAGACGGCGGTGAAGCCCGCGGCCTCGAGCTCGTCCGCCACGCGCCCCGCGAGACCCGAGACCCGGGCGCCGTTGAGGACGGCGACGGGCGTGCTGAGCACCGGCTGCGGCGCCTCGGTCGTGGGCTCGGCCTCCGGCGCCTCGCCCTCGGTGCCCGGCTCCTCGCCCGTGCCGTCCTCGACCACGGGGTCCTCGGTCGGCCCGACCTCCTCGCCCTGCCCCTGCGACGACCCGCCCGACAGCGGCAGGTCGCCGGTGCGCGACAGGTACGCGACGGCGCCGTACGCGAGCACGGGCACGACGACCAGCACGACGACGAACGGCCACCACCGGCTCCACGCGGACCGGGGCGCACGGTGGACACCGGTCGGCGCGTCGGGCGAGATCGCGTCGAACTCGTCCTCGGGGTAGGGGTAGTCGGCCTTGCTCACGGCCGCAAGGCTAACCGCTCGTCGCCGCGATCAGGGCGCGCACCGCCGCCCGACCCCCGACCAACCCGCACCGACCGGGACACGCCGGGCACGCGGGGCGCTCAGGCCTCGGCGCCCAGGCGGCGCGCGGTGCGGGCGCGCTGGCGCGACGAGCGCATGCGTCGCAGCCGCTTGACGAGCATCGGGTCGTGCGCGAGCGCGGCCGGGTCGTCGATGAGGGCGTTGAGGAGCTGGTAGTACCGCGTGGCCGACATGTCGAACAACTCGCGCACGGCCTGCTCCTTGGCGCCCGCGTACTTCCACCACTGCCGCTCGAACGCCAGGACCTGCCGGTCGCGCTCGCTCAGGCCGTCGGTGCCCCGCTCGTCGTCCCGCAGGTCGTCCGCGATGACGTGGGTGGCCGTGCCGGCAGTGCCGTCCATGGCTCTCCTCCTCGCGCGTGGTGCCGTGGGTGCTCCGCCCGGCATCGTACGCGGCGAACCACACGGGTGTCATTCGCGCGCGCGGGCGACGCGCGAGCCGTCCGGGACCCGTCCGGGACGCCCGCGACGCCCGGCTCGCGAGTAACCTCCCCGGGGTGAACGCACCCCTCGCGGACCTGGTGGCACCCGACTGGGCGGCCGCCCTGGCCCCCGCCGAGCAGTCCCTGCGCGACGCCGGCAGGTTCCTGCGGGACGAGGTCGCGGCCGGCCGGCAGTACCTCCCCGCGTCCGACGCGATCCTGCGCGCGTTCCACCGCCCGCTCGCGGACGTCCGGGTGCTGGTGGTCGGTCAGGACCCCTACCCCACGCCCGGGCACCCGATGGGGCTGTCGTTCTCGGTCCAGCCGGACGTGCGCCCGCTGCCCCGCTCGCTGCACAACATCTTCCGGGAGCTCGTCGAGGACGTCGGGGTCCCCCGCCCCACGTGCGGCGACCTGACGCCGTGGGCGGACCAGGGCGTCATGATGCTCAACCGCGTCCTCACCGTGCGCCCGGGCGCGCCCGCGTCGCACCGCGGCAAGGGCTGGGAGCAGGTCACGGACCGGGCGATCGCGGCCCTCGTCGAGCGCGGCGGCCCGCTCGTGGCCGTGCTGTGGGGGCGCGACGCCCAGTCCCTGCGCCCCGCCCTCGGCGACGTGCCCGTCGTGGCCAGCGCGCACCCCAGCCCGCTGTCGGCGTCCCGCGGGTTCTTCGGCTCGCGCCCCTTCTCGCAGGTCGACGCGCTGCTGCGCGAGCAGGGGGCAGCGCCCGTCGACTGGCGGCTGCCGTGAGCTCCCGAGGACCCGCCGCGACGTCGGATGATGGGGCCATGGCGCTGCACGACGAGTCCCTGCCCACCCTCGCCGGGACGACGGCCCTGCCGGGCGACCCGCCGCGCTGGACGCGGTACGTCGCCTGCGGCGACTCCTTCACCGAGGGGCTGTGGGACGCCCCGGACGGCCAGGACGCGCCGCTGCGCGGGTGGGCCGACCAGCTCGCGTCGCACCTCTCGCGGCGGCGGACGGCCGCCGGGGCGGACCCGCTGACGTACGCCAACCTCGCCGTGCGCGGCCGCCTCATGCGCCCGATCCTCACCGAGCAGGTCCCCGCGGCGCTCGCGCTCGAGCCGGACCTGGTGAGCATCGTCGGCGGGGGCAACGACATCCTGCGCCCCTCGGTCGACGTGGACCGGGTCGCCGCCGAGATCGAGCGCGTCGTGGCCGCCGTGCGCGCCCGCGGCGTCGACGTGCTGCTCAGCACGGGCTTCGACTCCCGGGACAGCCCGCTGGTGCGCACGACGCGCTCGCGCGTGGGGATCTTCAACGCGCACATCTGGTCGATCGCGCGCCGCCAGGGCGCGTACGTCCTGGACCCGTGGGGCATGCGCAGCCTGCGCGACTGGCGCATGTGGTCCGAGGACCGCATCCACCTCACCACCGAGGGCCACACCCGCGTCGCGCAGGGCGCGCTGGTCGCGCTGGGCCAGGTGCCCGACCGCGCCGACTGGGACGACCCGCTGGCCCCGCCGCCGCCGGTGCCGCGCATCGAGCAGGCCCGTGCCGACGCGCGGTGGCTGCGGGAGCACGCCTACCCGTGGGCGACGCGGCGGCTGCGACGCCGGTCGTCGGGCGACCTGCGCGTCCCCAAGCGTCCGGACCCCGCGCCCGTCGAGTGAGGCCCGGAGGCCTCAGCCGGCGGAGGGAACCGCCCCGACGCCCGGGCACGCCCCGGTGTCGTCGTGCGCCCCGATCCGCCGACGACGGACGGTGAGCCACCCCGTCGTCCCGAGGCCCAGGGTCAGCGCGGCCGCGGCCGTCGGGGCGGCAGCCGCGGTGGTGACCGGGATCCGCAGCGGCAGCACGTCGACCACCTCGCCGGGGGCGAGGTGGTCGGTGCCGTCGGGACCGCGCACCTGCCACACCGGCGCCGTGCGCTCCACGACGTGGCCGACGGACCACACCGCGCCCGGCGCCCGCAGCACGACGCGGTCACCGACGTCCGGTGCGCCGCACCGCGTCACGACGAGGTCGCCGGCGGCGAGCCCGGGCCCGGCCACGCCCGGGGGCACGACGGCCAGCGACGTGCACCCGCCCAGCTGCGCGGGCCACAGGAACGCCACGGCGACCACGGCCGCCGCCGACCCGCCGAGGGCTGCGGCCCTGCGCGCCGTCGACCACCCTTCGAGCGTGTCCGCCCAGCTCTGACCACGCGCCGGACGTGCGGGACGCTGGCGCATGAGGGGGCTCGATCCGGGAGGTCTGGACGTGTGTCCGACCATGGTCCCCCCGACGGGACGGGTCCACGGACCCCCTCTGGGTGCTAACCCCTCGCCGCCGCGGCAGTTGTCGGCCTTCTTCACCCCGGAGGCGCTCACTCGTCGTCGGGCAGGACGCCCAGGGGCAGCGTGGCCTCCACCCGCGCCCCCGTCGGGTGCAGCGGCAGGACCCGCAGGGCCCCGCCGCCCAGCCGCAGCCGCTGGTCGAGCCGCGACGTGCCCGACGCGGGATCCCGCTGCGGGGGCGGCAGGTACGGGTCGCCGTCGTTGGCCACGACGATCCGCAGCACGTCCGCGTCCAGGTCGAGGTGCACCTCGATGAGGTCCGGCGGGCCGTTCTTCAGCGCGTTCGAGACCGCCTCCTCGATGACCCGCACCGCGAGCAGCCGCTCCGAGATCGTCAGGCGGACCTGCGACGGGTCGTCGACCGCTCGCAGGTCGTCGCCGACGACGAGGCGCGTCGCGATCGTCGCGGGCAGCCGTCCCAGCAGCGCGCGCACCGCCGGGACCAGGCCCATCTCGAGCCGGTCGGGGTACAGCAGCCGACTCATCTGGCGCACGTCCTGCTCCCGCGACTCCGCGAGCTCGGCCCGTGCCCACGCGATCTCCTGCGCGACGTGCGGGTCCGTCGCGGCCACCTGCTCCTGCGCGACGGCCAGGCGTGCGTCGACCAGCAGCAGCCGCTGCTGGACCGTGCCGTGCAGCCCCTCGGCGACCTTGCGCCGCACGCGGATCTCCTCGTCCTCCAGCGCCTGGACGGCGAGCTCGACGCTCATCGCCTGACGCTCCATCGCCCGCGCCGCGACCCGCATCCGACGCCGTGACAGCAGCGCCCACAGCCCGATGCCGGCCGAGATGAGCGCGATCAACGACCCGAGGACGAACTCGGCCACCAGGGTCGTCACGTCGTCCACCGGGTGGACGCCGAGACCCACCTGGACGGCGACGCGGATCGCGCCCATGAACGTCGCGGCCGCGACGACCCGGGCCCCGACCGACAGCACACCCCGGGCCCGGTGCGCGCGCAGGACCCCGAGCGCCACCACGAGACCCGCCACCGCGACGCCGTTGGCCACGAGCCGGCGCCACAGGTCCACCTGCGCCCACTCGGGCACGAGCGTCGAGTAGATCCAGGCGCTCTGCAGGGACGCGCCGACCGCGTACCCGAGCGCGACCACCCCCGTCCCGCGCAGCAGCGACACGCGGTCCGCCGCGACGTCGTGACGGCGCACGGCCGCGGCCGTGCCGTCGCGCACGACAGCCATCTCCCACCCCCCTCGCGTCCGCGTCACGAGACGTCACCGGACGTCCCGCGCGCTGCGCCCCCGCCGCGACCATACTGGCCAGGATGATCCCGCCACCGTCACGCCGCCTGCGCGTCGCCCTCGTCGAGGACCAGCCGCTGTTCCGCTCCATGCTGGAGCGGACCTTCGCCGACGTCCCCGACCTCGAGGTCGTCGTGGCGGTGGGGACGGTCGGGGAGGCCCGCCGGGCGCTCACGCCGGGCGTCGCCGACGTCGTCGTCCTCGACATCGACCTGCCCGACGGCAACGGCATCGCCCTGGGCGTCACGCTGCGCCGCGCGCAGCCGGACCTGGGCGTGCTGCTGCTGTCCGCGCACGACGCGATGGACCTGCTGCTCGACCTGCCGCGCGACGTCGCGCACGGCTGGTGCTACCTGTCCAAGACCAGCGGGACCAGCGAGCGCACCCTGCTGCACGCGGTCCGCGCGGCGGCCGCGGGCGAGACGGTCCTCGACCCCGCGCTGCTGGGACGGGTCGCCCCGCGTGCCGGCTCGGCGGTCGCCCGGCTCACGCAGCGTCAGTACGAGGTGCTGCAGCTGCTCGCGCAGGGCCTGTCCAACGCCGGCATCGCCGAGCGCCTGGCGATCACCGAGAAGTCCGTGCAGAACCACGTCTACGCGGTCTACGCGACGCTCGGCATCGACGCGGAGCCCACCCGCAACCCCCGGGTGAGCGCCGCGCTGCGGCTGCTGGAGGAGACGGGACCGCCCCTGTGAGCGCCCGACCGAGCCGCCCGACCCGCAGGAGGACGTCGTGGTGCTGATCGGTGCGCACGTGCGCGGTGACGAGCCGCTCGTCGAGGCCGAGCGCGTGGGCGCGCAGGCCGTCCAGGTGTTCCTCGCCGACCCGCAGGGGTGGAAGAAGCCCGTGCGCCGCCCGGACGCCGACGCGTTGGCCGCGTCCGGCCTGGGGATCTACGCGCACGCGCCCTACCTGGTGAACGTCGCCTCGACCAACAACCGCGTCCGCATCCCGAGCCGCACCATGATCGCCCAGCACGCGGCGGCCGCCGCGGACCTGGGTGCCCGCGGGCTCGTGGTGCACGGCGGCCACGTGGGCGAGGGCGACGACATCGCGGTCGGCATCGACAACTGGCGCAAGACGTTCGAGCGCGCGACGTTCCCGGTGCGCGTGCTCGTCGAGAACACCGCGGGCGGGGAGAACGCGTGCGCGCGCACCCTCGACCGCTGGGCGATGCTGTGGGACGCGATCGGCGGGTACGACGTCGGCGTCTGCCTCGACACGTGCCACGCGTGGGCCGCCGGCGAGGACCTCGAGACGGTCGTCGAGCGCCTCACCGCGATCACCGGCCGCATCGACCTCGTGCACGCCAACTCCTCGCGCGACCCGCACGGGTCGGGCCGGGACCGCCACGCGGGCCTCGCCGACGGCACGATCCCCGCCGAGCTCGTCGCGCACGTCGTGCGGCAGGCGGGCTGCGACGTCGTCGTCGAGACCCCGTCCGACAGCCAGGCCGACGACATCGCGTACCTGCGCGCCGCGCTGGACGCGTGAGCGGGCGGCACCGGACGCCTGAGGCACCGGGCCGCGTGGAGCCCCCTGTCGGATTCGAACCGACGACCTGCTGTTTACAAGACAGCTGCTCTGGCCAGCTGAGCTAAGGAGGCGAGGCGGCCAGGGTACCGGCCGCCGCGCCGGGGGCGCCCGCCCCGACGGCAGGACGGGCGCCCCCGGCGGGTCGGGCTCAGCGCTTGGCGGCGACGGCCTCGAGCACGGCCTGCGTGAGCGGGCCGGTGCTGTACAGGTCGCCCTCCCACTTCTCGCCGTCGATGAGGACGGTCGGCGTGCTCAGCCCGCCCAGGTCCTGCGCGGCCTGCTGCGTGGTCGCCGCCACGAACGGCGCGTAGCGGCGCCACGTGCCCTCGCGGGTCTCCTTCTCGTCCTCGGACGTCGCGACCTCGTACGTGCCGTCGACCGTCTCGGTGAACGTGTCGACGACGGACTGCGGCACGCCGACCTCGAGCGCGATCTCGGCGATCCGGGCGTCCTTGATGCCGGCCGTGCCCTCGTCGGGCTGGTTCGCGAACATCGCGGTGACGAAGGCCGTGTAGCTGTCCGGCGCCCCGGCGGCCACGGCCGCCGCGGCGTTGGCCGCGCGCGTCGAGAAGAACGTCCCCTGCGAGTTGCCGTCGAGGAACGCGATGCTCTTGTACACGACCGTCACGCCCTCGTCGGCGGCGAGCGCGTCGAGCTCGCCCGCGTTCGCGACGTCGAACCTGCCGCACCACGGGCACATGAAGTCGTAGTACACCTCGACGACGACGTCGTCCTCCCCGGCGGTCCCGACGCCTGCGGCGCTGACCGGGACGCCCCCGGCCGCGTCGGCGACGTCCGGGGTGTCGATGGCGCTGAAGGCGGGCACGAGGGTGTTCTCGGTGCCGCCGGCGAACAGGACGTCGCCGTAGGCCTCGGCGTTGGCCTGGCCCTGGCGGACGATGCCGAAGATCACGCCGCCGAGGACGAGGACGGCCGCGAGCAGGCCGCCGATCGCGATCAGGCGCGTGCGCTTGGCCTTGCGCTCCTGCTCCTCACGCATCGCGAGGGCCTTGGCGCGGGCGTCGTCGCGCCGCTGGTTCTTGGTGGGACGGGGGTCGTTGCTGGGCATGGTCGCTCCTGGTCTCGGGTGCCGGTCCGACCGGCGGTGACGTGCGGGGGCGGGGGCGCGTCAGCGCGCCGGCGGCCCTCGACGCGGACGGGCCGGGTCGTGCCCGTGGTCCGGGCGGCCGCGCACGGTCGGACCCGACGGGGGCACGGCCGCCCGCGCCGGTGCGGCCGGCAGACCGACCACCAGGACGGGAGGCACGAGGTGCGACGTGAGCAGCGCACCCACGGCCGCGACGCCGCGCCGGGCCGCCACCCCGAGGCCCAGGCCGCACGCGGTGAGCAGCAGGTGACCGGCGACGACCGGGAGCGCGACGCTGAGCAGGACGACGGCGCCGGTGGACGCCGCCCCGAGCCCCAGGGTGCCGTCCGGGCACTCGGCGGCCGAGCGCAGCACCGCCATCCGCACGCCGAGCGCCGCGAAGGGCCCGTCGGCCACGACGCACTGGTGCAGCAGCACCCGGCCCTGGGCGCCCAAGAGGACGGAGAGGACGGCGAGCACGGTGCCGAACGCGCCGAGGAGGTGGGGCCGCAGGTGCGACGGCAGGTGCGGCCGGCGGTGGGGTCGCCGAGCGACGGGGGCCACGGCCCGCTCCGTCGACGTCTCACCCACGGGACCAGGGTAGGGCCCCCGGGGCGGCTCTTCACCCGCCCTCGGGCCCGACCCGGCGCGGGACGACGTCAGGGACGCGGCAGGGTGGGCGTCGGCCCGGGCCACCAAGAGATCGGGGCCAGGTCGAGGAGCCGGTCGGCGAGCAGCACCGAGGCGACGAGCGCGACGACGACCACGACGAGCGCCCCGACCGGCCCGGGGGCCACGGCGGCGAGCGTGCGCCGGGCGCCCGTGCGCGTCATCCGGGACAGCGGCCCCCACCACAGGAAGGCGACGGCGATCGCCACCAGCCCGCCGACCAGCAGCGTGGCCGTCTGCCCCTGCGGCTCCTGCCCGGGCGGCGACCCGGCGATCGCCCACCGCTGCGAGGACAGCAGCCACCAGCCGAGCCCGCCGACGATGAGCACCACGGCGCCGCCGACCAGCACCGACGGCAGCACCCCGAGGACCGACCGCAGCAGGTACCAGGGCGTGGACAGGGCCGCGAGCGCGGCGTCCGACCGCCGCACCCCGCGGCGCTCCCGGCGCCCGTACATCGCCTCGACCGTCGCCCCGACGGTGCGCACGACGACGGCCAGCACGAGGACCACGGCCACCGTGAGGACCGGGTACAGCATCCCGGCGAGCACGACCACCAGGCCCAGCGCGAGCATCGAGCCCCAGCGGCGGCGCGCGGGCGGGCGCTCGTAGGCCCACTCCTCGGGCTCGTAGCCCTCCGGGTCCTCGAGGTCCTCCTCGATCCAGTCGACGCCCTCCGCGGGGTCGTGGGGGCCGGTGCCGTCGTCGAGCACCGCGGTGTCGGCGGCGTCGTCGTCCCGCACGACGCCGCCCGCGGGCGGTGCGGGCTCGGTGCGCCGCACCGGGACGGCCACCGTCCGACCGTCGTGCACCGGCGCCTCGGGCGGTGCCACGGTCGCGGCGGCCGCTGACCCGGCGGCGGCGGATGGGGACGTCCCCACCGCGACTGTCGGCATCTCGTCCTGCGGGGACGACGGCCGCTGCGCGACGAGCTCGGTCGCGAGGTCGTCCTCGACCCAGTCGCCGGCCGGGTCGTCCTCGGCCGGGTCGTCCTCGGCCGCGACGTCGTCGTCCGCGTCCCCGTCGTCGTCCGTGGCGTCCGGGTCGTCGTCCACCTCGTCGTCGTCCGCGTCGTCGTCCGGCTCGTCGCCGGCCCCGTCGTCATGAGCCGCGTCGTCGTCGGCGTCGTCGTCATCGGGGCCGTCGTCAGCGTCGTCGTCAGCCGCCTCGTCAGCCGCCTCGTCGTCGGTGTCGTCGTCGGCCTCGTCGTCGTCAGCGCCGTCGTCCGCGTCGTCGTCGGTCGCGGCGCCCGCCACCGCGGCGGCGCCCGCCGCCTCGTCGCCGGCCGACGCGTCGTCCGCGTCGTCCGCGCCGTCGGGCTCGTCGGCCCCGTCCGCGTCGTCATCTCCGCCGGCGAGCGCTGCCGCACCGGCTGCGCCGGCCGCGATCCCCACCGCGGCCGCGACGGCCGCCCCGCCCGCCGCACCGCTGCCCGCGCCCGTTCCCAGCGCGAGCGTCGGCACCGCGCCGGGCGGCAGCTCGCCCTGCGCCGCGACCGTCCGCAGGGCCGCGACGACGTCCTCGGGGTCGCTGCGGTCGTCCGGCGCCGGGCGCAGCGCGCCCGCGATCGCGGCCCGCGTCAACGGACCCACGCCGTCGAGGTCCACCTCACCGGCACGGGCACGGGCCAGCACCGCCTCGACGGGCCGCGAGCCGAACGGGTCGCGACCCGTCGCGGCGAACGCCAGCAGCGCCGCCCAGCCCCACAGGTCGGTCCCCGGACCGGGCTCGCCGCCGTCGAGCAGCTCGGGGGCGAGGTACCCGGGCGTCCCCAGCACGAACCCCGCGGTCGTGAGGTTCGCCTCGTCGTCCAGGCCCTGCGCGAGCCCGAAGTCGATGAGCACGGGCCCGTCGTCCGTCAGCAGCACGTTCGACGGCTTGAGGTCGCGGTGCACGACGCCCGCCGCGTGCACGGCCGCGAGCGCCGACCGCAGCCCCTCCGCGAGGGACAGCAGCTCGTCCGCGTCGAGCGTGCCCTGCCCGCGGACGTGGTCCGTCAGGGTGTCGCCGGCCACGAGCTCGGTGACGATGAACGCCTCGGTCGAGTCGGCCTCGGCGTCCAGGACCGCGGCGACGGCGCGGTGCCGCAGCCGCTGCAGCGCGGCGACCTCCCGCATGAGGCGCGCCCGCACCACCGCGTCCGACGCCACGTGCGGGTGCAGCAGCTTGAGCGCCACCGGGTCACCCCCGCCGTCGACCGCGCGGTACACCGTCCCCATGCCGCCCGAGCCGAGGGGGGCGACGATGGTGTACCCGCCGATCAGTGACCCCGGCGTCAGCCCGATCCGCTCCATGCCCGGCAACCTAGCCGGTCACGGACCCGCAGAGCAGCGTGGCGCTCCCGAGCGTGTCACCCGTGGGACGACTAGGGTCGGAGGCCGAGCCACCCGCAAGGAGCTGATCTGGTGCCCATCGACGCACCGCGCGACGGCCAGGACCTGGTCGTCGTCGCGAACCGCCTCCCCGTCGACGTGACCCTGGACGAGGCGGGTGAGCCGAGCTGGACGCGGTCCCCCGGTGGCCTCGTCACGGCGCTCGCGCCGGTCATGTCCCGGACCAAGGGCGCGTGGGTCGGCTGGGGCGGGTCCCCCGGCCTGGAGCTCGAGCCGTTCGACGTCGACGGCACCGAGCTGGTGCCGGTCATGCTCACGGACACCGACGTCGAGCGGTACTACGAGGGGTTCTCCAACGACACCCTGTGGCCGCTGTACCACGACGTCATCGCACCCCCGCAGTTCCACCGGCAGTGGTGGGACGCCTACCAGCGCGTCAACGAGCGCTTCGCGCAGGCGGCCGCCGCCAACGCGGCGCACGGCGCGACGGTGTGGGTGCACGACTACCAGCTGCAGCTGGTGCCCGCGTTCCTGCGGGCGCTGCGCCCCGACCTGCGGATCGGGTACTTCCACCACATCCCGTTCCCCCCGCTGGAGATCTTCGCGCAGCTGCCCTGGCGCAAGCAGGTCGTCGAGGGTCTGCTGGGGGCGGACCTCATCGGGTTCCAGCGCGGCGGGGACGCCGCCAACTTCGTCCGCATCGTGCGCCGCCTGACCGACCTGACGACGCGCGGCCAGATGATCACGGTCGACGAGGGCACGCCGTCGCAGCGCCACGTGCGCGCGCAGGCGTTCCCCATCTCGATCGACTCCCACGCGTTCGACCAGCTCGCCCGCACGCAGGCCGTCCAGGAGCGCGCGCTGGAGATCCGCCGCGAGCTGGGCGACCCGGAGTACCTGCTGCTGGGCGTCGACCGGCTCGACTACACCAAGGGCATCCGGCACCGCATCAAGGCGTACGGGGAGCTGCTGGAGGACGGGCGCCTGTCCGCCACGCAGACCACGCTCGTGCAGGTCGCCAGCCCCAGCCGCGAGAACGTCGGCGCCTACCAGCAGCTGCGCGACGACGTCGAGCTGCTGGTCGGGCGGATCAACGGCGACCACGGCCAGGTGGGGCACGCCCCCGTGCAGTACCTGCACCAGTCGTTCCCGATGGAGGAGATGGCCGCGCTGTACCTCGCGGCCGACGTCATGCTCGTCACGGCCCTGCGCGACGGCATGAACCTCGTCGCCAAGGAGTACGTGGCCGCGCGCTCGGACGAGCGCGGCTGCCTCGTGCTCAGCGAGTTCACCGGCGCCGCGGACGAGCTCGTCGGCTCGGTGCTGGTCAACCCGCACGACATCTCCGGCATGAAGGACGCCATCACGTACGCCGTGCACCTCGACCCCCGGGAGGCGCGCAAACGGATGCGCCGGCTGCGGCGGCGCGTGCTGACGCACGACGTCGCGGCGTGGTCCGGGCAGTTCCTGTCCGCGCTGACCGCCGTCCCGGTGAGGGACGGTCATGCCTGAGCCCCGCGACCCCCAGGCCGTGCCCACCGACCTGCGCGACCGACTGGCCGCCGTCGCCGCCGACCCCGCGACGCGGCCCGTGCTGGTCGCCCTCGACTTCGACGGCACCCTGGCCCCCCTGCAGGACGACCCGGCGGCCTCGCGCATCCTGCCCGCGGGCGTCGAGGTGCTCGCCGACCTGGCGGCCCTCGACGGCGTCGCGCTCGCGCTGGTGTCGGGACGGGCCATGGCCGACCTGCACGCCCTCGCGCAGGTGCCGCCCGGCACCTACCTCGTCGGCAGCCACGGGGCGGAGCGCGCCCGCGTCACGCAGTTCGGGCTCGACCGTGACGTCGTCGAGCTGACGCACCAGCAGGCGGACCTGCTCGCGGCGCTGGGCGCCCGCGCCTCGGCCGTGGCGCGCGGCCGCGACGGGGTCTGGGTCGAGACGAAGCCCACGGCCGTCGTGGTCCACACCCGTCTCGCGGAGCCGTCCGACGCGGAGCCCGCGGAGGCCGAGGCGCTCGCGCTGGGCACCGAGCTGGGCGTGGGCACGCTGCACGGCAAGGACGTCGTCGAGCTGACGGTCCTGCCGGCCGACAAGGGCACCGCGCTGCAGGCGCTGCGCCACGAGCTGGGTGCGCCGGTCGTGCTGTACGCGGGTGACGACGTCACCGATGAGCACGCGTTCGCGGCGCTCGACGACCAGGACGTCACCGTCAAGGTGGGCACCGGGCAGACCGTCGCGCGGTTCCGTGTCGCGGACCCCGAGGCGGGCGTCGCGGCGCTCGCGGTGCTGCGGGACGCGCTGGCCTGACGGCCGCTCGACGGGTCACCCGGGGTGCACCCGGTGGCCTCATGAGGTCCACCCGGAGGCCGCGTGACCTGTGCCATACTGACAGGCGACCGGGGGAGGTCGGCGACGACCCCCCTCGATCCGTGTCAGCGGAGACACAGGGCTCAGCAGGCCCGCGGCCCCGCGGACCTGCGTTGACACTCTTCACGACGGATCGTCCGGCACGTACCTGCCGGTGAAGGGAAAGTACAGCCATGGCTACGGTCAGCTTCGACCACGCGACCCGCATCTACCCGGGGACCGAGCGTCCCGCGGTGGACGCCCTCAACCTCCACGTCGAGGACGGCGAGTTCCTCGTCCTCGTCGGCCCCTCGGGCTGCGGCAAGTCGACCTCCCTGCGCATGCTCGCGGGTCTCGAGGACGTCAACGCCGGGCGCATCCTCATCGGTGACCGCGACGTCACCGACGTGCAGCCCAAGGACCGCGACATCGCGATGGTCTTCCAGAACTACGCGCTGTACCCGCACATGACGGTCGCCGACAACATGGGCTTCGCGCTCAAGATCGCCGGCACCCCGAAGGCGGAGATCCGCCAGCGCGTCGAGGAGGCTGCCAAGATCCTCGACCTGCAGCAGTACCTCGACCGCAAGCCGAAGGCCCTCTCCGGTGGCCAGCGTCAGCGCGTCGCCATGGGCCGCGCCATCGTGCGTCAGCCGCAGGTGTTCCTCATGGACGAGCCGCTGTCGAACCTCGACGCCAAGCTCCGCGTCCAGACGCGCACGCAGATCGCGTCGCTGCAGCGCCGCCTCGGCGTCACGACCGTCTACGTCACGCACGACCAGACCGAGGCCCTCACCATGGGTGACCGCATCGCGGTCCTCAAGGACGGCATCCTCCAGCAGGTCGGCACGCCGCGCGACATGTACGACACCCCGGCCAACGTGTTCGTCGCCGGCTTCATCGGCTCGCCGGCCATGAACATCGGCACCTTCCCCGTGCTCGAGGGCTCGGCGTCGGTCGGCTCCTCGCGCCTGGCGCTCCCGCGCGAGGCCGTCACGCGCCTGACGGACGACGACAAGGGCCACATCACGGTCGGCTTCCGCCCCGAGTCGCTCGACGTCGTGCCCCAGGGCACGCCGGACGCGTTCCCGGTCGTCGTCAACATCGTCGAGGAGCTCGGCTCCGACGCGTACGTCTACGGTGCGCTGACCAACGACTTCGGCCAGGCCGCCTCCGTGCACTCCGGTGCCGGCGACGCCCAGGTCATCGTGCGCGTCGACCCCCGGCAGGTCCCGCCGAAGGGCTCGACGATCTACGTCCGCATCCGCCCCACGGAGCAGCACCTGTTCCACGCGGGCTCGGGCGAGCGCATCGGCTGACGCTCCGCACAGCACGTCCCGAGGCGGGTCCGGCGTTGCCGGGCCCGCCTCGGGCGTCTGCGGGGGTGAACGGGCCGACGACGATGTCGGCCGGACCTGAGAGGATCGGGGCATGAGCGTCACGCCACAGCGTCTGCAGATCACGGCGGCCAACCCGGACCCCGCGCTGCTGGACCTGCCGTGGCACGTCCCGCTCGAGGACTGGCCGGCGGAGACGCTCGCCGCCCTCCCCCGCGGCATCTCCCGGCACATCGTGCGCTTCGCGAAGATGTCGGGGCGGGTCGTCGCCATCAAGGAGATCGGCGAGACCGTCGCGTACCGCGAGTACGAGCTGCTGCGCCAGCTGCGCAAGCTCGACGTGCCGAGCGTCGAGCCCGTGGGCGTCATCACCGGCCGGCGCTCCCCCGAGGGCGAGCCGCTCGAGGCCGTGCTCATCACCCAGCACCTGCAGTTCTCGCTGCCGTACCGCGCGCTGTTCAGCCAGTCGCTGCGGCCCGACACCGCCACGCGTCTCATCGACGCCCTCGCGGTGCTGCTGGTGCGCCTGCACCTCGCGGGGTTCTACTGGGGCGACGTGTCGCTGTCGAACACGCTGTTCCGCCGCGACGCCGAGACGTTCGCCGCCTACCTGGTCGACGCGGAGACGGGCGACCTGCACGACGTGCTCACGCCCGGGCAGCGCGGCTACGACCTGGAGGTCGCGCGCGTCAACATCATCGGTGAGCTCATGGACCTGCAGGCCGGGGAGTTCCTCGACGAGGACGAGGACGCCGTCGGCATCGGCGAGGCCCTCGTGGTGCGGTACGAGGAGCTGTGGCGCGCCCTGACCGAGACCGAGTCGTTCGGGTTCGGGGAGCGGTGGCGCGTGCAGGCCCGCATCGACCGGCTCAACGACCTGGGGTTCGACGTCGGCGAGCTCGACATCACCACGGACCTCGACGGCACGTCGGTGCGGATCCAGCCCAAGGTCGTCGACGCGGGCCACCACTCCCGTCGCCTCATGCGGCTGACCGGCCTGGACGTGCAGGAGAACCAGGCGCGCCGCCTGCTCAACGACCTCGACGAGTTCCGTGCCGCGACGGACCGGCAGGCCGACGACGAGGCGTTCGTCGCCCACGACTGGGTGACCGACATCTTCGAGCCCGCCGTCCGCAGCGTCCCGCGCGAGCTGCGCGGCAAGCTCGAGCCGGCGCAGATCTACCACGAGCTGCTCGACCACCGCTGGTACCTGTCGCAGCAGCAGCACCGTGACGTGCCGATGACCGAGGTGGCGACGAGCTACGTCGCCACCATCCTGCCCACCCGGCCCGACGAGCAGGCCGTGCTGGGCACCCGTGCGGAGGACCTGCGGGACGGCGATGCGGCGGGGCCGGCGGCGGACGACGACCTGGACCCCGAGCGCCTCATCGGCTGACGGGGGCCGGGCGGCAGGCGGTCAGGCGCGCTGCCGCGCCACCTCGTAGAGGGCGATGCCCGCCGCGACCCCGGCGTTGAGCGACTCGACGGCCGACGCGATGGGGATCGACACGATCGCGTCGCACTGCTCCCGCACGAGCCGCGACAGGCCCTTGCCCTCCGAGCCCACGACGAGCACCAGCGGGTCCGCGGCGAACGGCAGCTCACCGAGCGGCACGTCTCCCCCGGCGTCGAGCCCGACGACGAACACCCCCGCCTTGCGGTACTCCTGCAGCGCGCGGGTGAGGTTCGTGGCGCGGGCGACGGGGACGCGGGCCGCGGCACCGGCCGAGACCTTCCACGCCGACGCGGTCACGCCCGCGGCGCGGCGCTCCGGCACCAGGACCCCGTGCGCACCGAACGCGCCGGCCGACCGCAGCACGGCCCCCAGGTTGCGGGGGTCGGTGATGCCGTCGAGCGCGACCACCAGCGGCGCCGTCTCCGACGCCTCTGCCGTGTCGAGCAGGTCGTCCGGGTCGAGGTACTCGTAGGGCGGGACCTGGATCGCCACGCCCTGGTGGACGGCGCCGTCGGTCAGCCGGTCGATCTCGGCGCGTCCCACCTCCAGCAGCGGGTACCCGGCGTCGGCCGCCGTCGAGATGATCTCGCGGGTGCGGTCGTCCGCCTCGAGCCGGGCGGCGAGGTACACGGTCGCGACGGGGATGCCCGCGCGCAGCGCCTCGAGGACCGAGTTGCGTCCCGAGACGATCTCGTGCGTCGAGCTGGTCGTCCCGCCGCGCTTGCCCTGCGCCCCGCGCGCGGCGCGTGCCGACGGCCGGCCGGACCCGGGCTTGTCCCCCGCCTTCTCCGCGGCGACCTTGCGCTTGTGGGCCACGTGGTACGGGCGGTCCTCCGCCTTGGGCGTCGGGCCCTTGCCCTCGAGGGCACGGCGGCTGTGGCCACCGGTCCCGACGCGGGCGCCCTTCTTCGATCCAGCCTTGCGGGTCGCGCCACGGCGCTGGGAGTTGCCGGCCATCAGAAGTCCTCCGGGGTGTCGGTCGCGGACGCGGCGAGCGTCCAGCGTGCGCCCGTCGGGGAGTCCTCCACGACGACGCCTGCAGCGGTGAGCCGGTCGCGGATCGCGTCGGCGGTGGCCCAGTCGCGGGCGGCACGCGCGGCGGCGCGGGCATCGAGCTCGGCCCGCACCAGCGCGTCGAGGGCGTGCGCGGTGCGGGAGTCGCCACCGGTGGTGCTCCACTGCGGCGACCCCGGGTCGAGGCCGAGGACGTCGAGCATGCCGCGCAGCGTCACCATGGCGCCGCGCGCGGTGTCGTCGTCGCCCGCCGCGAGCGCGGTGTTCCCCGCGCGCAGCGTCTCGTGGACCACCGCGAGCGCGGCCGGGACGTTGAGGTCGTCGTCGAGCGCCGCGGCGAAGCCCGCCGGCAGCGCGACGGAGGCGACCTCGTCGGGCGTGGCGGCGCCGACGCGCTCGGTCGCGCGCTGCACGAACCCGGCGAGCCGCTCCCACGTCGCCTCGGCCTCGGCGAGGGTGTCGTCGGTCCACTCGAGCATCGAGCGGTACTGCACGGCGGTCAGGGCGTAGCGCACGACGGCCGCGGGGGCCTTGTCGAGGACGGTGGTGACCAGCAGCCCGTTGCCGAGCGACTTGCTCATCTTGGCGCCACCCTGGGTGACCCAGCCGTTGTGCAGCCAGTACCGGGCGAACCCGTAGCCCGCGGCGCGCGACTGCGCCTGCTCGTTCTCGTGGTGGGGGAACCTCAGGTCCAGGCCGCCACCGTGGATGTCGAACGACTCCCCGAGGTACCGGTGCGCCATGGCCGAGCACTCGAGGTGCCACCCGGGGCGTCCGCGGCCGTACGGGGTGTCCCACGCGGCGGTCGTCGGCTCGCCCGGCTTGGGGGCCTTCCACAGCGCGAAGTCGTGGGGGTCGCGCTTGCCGGACCCCGCGTCGTCGGGGACGTCCGTCATGTCGTCGACGCGCTGGTTGGTCAGCGTCCCGTACTGCGCCCACGAGCGGACGTCGAAGTACACGTCCCCCGGCCCGGCGGCGTAGGCGTGCCCCCGGTCCACCAGGCGGTCCAGCAGCGCGAGCATCGCCGGGACGTGCCCGGTGGCGCGCGGCTCGTAGTCGGGCGGCACGACCCCGAGGGCGTCGTACGCGGCGGTGAACGCGCGCTCGTTGTCCAGCGCCCAGGCCCACCACTCGCGCCCGGCGGCGGCGGCCTTGGCCAGGATCTTGTCGTCGATGTCGGTGACGTTGCGGACCATCGTGACGCGCACGCCCGTGCGACGCAGCCAGCGGACGAGGACGTCGAACGCGACGGCCGAGCGCACGTGCCCGACGTGCGGCGGCGCCTGGACCGTGGCTCCGCACAGGTAGATGCCGACCTCGCCCTCGACGAGAGGGACGAAGTCACGCACCGACTGGGTGCCGCTGTCGAACAGCCGCAGGCTCACCGGCCCAGGTTACCGGCGTGCGGGGGCCGCGCCCGACGGGGCCGGGGCGCCGACGCGCTCAGCCGACGCAGACGCCCTCCCCGCGGTACGTCGGCACGGTCGCCTCGACCTGCTCCCCGCGCACGAGGTGCACGTGCGCGAAGCGCTCCATGACCTCACCGGCCTTGGCGTGCCGGAACCACACGCGGTCGCCGACCCGCAGGTCCGCACGCGCGGGGACGCGCAGCGGCGTCTGGACCTCGCCGGCGCCCTCGCGCGGGGCGAGGCGCAGCCCGGTGGGCCACACGGGCCGGGGCAGGCGGCTCGGCGTGGCCGGTCCCGACGCGACGTACCCGCCCCCGAACACCGTCGCCCACCCCTCGCCGGGGACGCGGACGACGTCGAGCCCGACGTACGCGGCCGGGCGGGCCTCGAAGGCGCGGTAGCCGTCGAAGAGCGTGGGGACGAACAGGCCGGAGCCGGCGGTCACCTCCGTGACGGCGGGCGCCGCCGCGCTCACCTCGAGCGAGCCGGTCCCGCCGGAGTTGACGAGCTCGAGCGGGTGCCCGAGCACGGTGGCCACCGCGTCGACCACGTCCGCCCGCCGGCGCGCGAGCTCGCGCACCGACGCGGCCTTGACCAGCCGGACGGCGGCCGAGGTGTCCGGCAGGCCGGCGACCTGGGCCTCGTAGAACATGACGCCCCGCACGTCGAGCGACCCCCGCTGCCGGACCGCGACCGTGAGCGCGGCGGCGTCGTGGGCGGTGCGGACGGGTGACCGGCGCACCCCGAGGTGCACGGTGAGCGGACCACGTCCCACCCGCAGCGACGCGTCGACGTCCAGGCACACCCGCAGCCGACGGCCGTGGCGCCGCGCGGCGGCGGCGAGCAGGTCCGCCTGGACGGCGTCGTCGACCATGAACGTCACGGCACGGGCCGCGACGGAGTCGGCGGCGACGGCGTCGATCGCGGCGGTGTCGACGGTCGGGTACCCCAGCAGGACGTCGCGCACCCCGTGACCGACGAGCCACGACGCCTCGGCGGGGGCGTAGGCCATGACCCCGGCGAAGCCGGGGCGGGCCAGCACCTGCTCGAGCACGTGCCGCACGCGCACCGACTTGCTCGCGACGCGGACCGGGGTCCCCCCGGCACGCCGCACGAGGTCGGCGGCGTTCGCCTCCAGGGCGTCCACGTCCACCACCACGAGCGGGGCCGACAGACCCGCCGTGGCGGCGTCGAGCCGCTGCCCCAGCGTGCGGGGGTGAGCCGCGGGGGCTCCGGCCGGCCCGTCCGCACCGGTGCGGTGAGCCGTGGGCGCCGTCATGCCAGGGCAGTCACCCCGGACGTGACCGACGGGGAGACGAACGGGTGCACGTCGGCCCCGCGCTCCTCGTCCTCGTCGTCCGCGGCCGAGCCCAGGAGCGCGGCCTCGTCGAGCGGCACCGCGAGGGTCGAGAGGTGCTCGGCGAACAGGCGCAGGCCCTGGTAGGCCGCGTCCTCGTCCCCGTCGACCAGCCAGGCCAGCGAGAACCCGTCGATGGTGGCGATGATGGACCGCGCCACGATGTGCCGGGGCACCCGCCACACGACGCCCGCGGCGCGCTCGACCTCCTCGAGGAAGCGCTCGGCCGCCGCCCAGCTGACGACGTACTGGTCGACGCCGACCTGCCGGAGCTCGGCGTGCCGCAGCGACGTGGTGGTCAGCTCGTAGGTCAGCAGCTGGGGGCCGCGTGTGGCGCGGATGTTCGACCACAGCTCCTGCAGCACGCCGAGGACGAGGTCGCGCACGGGCGCGGACTCCGGCATCTCGGCGACGCCACGGCCCAGGTTGCGCTCGGTGATGGTGTGGGCCATCGCGCGGAGCAGCTCGTCCTTGTCGCGGAAGCAGTAGTGCACGACTCCCAGGGAGACACCCGCCTCGGCGGCGACGGCCCGCACGGTGGCGCCGTCGATCCCTTCACGCGTCGCCACGTTCAGCGCCGCCTCGATGAGCTGCTCGCGACGCTCGGCGACCGGCAGACGGTTCATTGCTCCTCCTCGTGGACGCGTCGCCGGCACACCCCCCCGGGTGCGGTCGACGCGTCTCCCGGGATCATCTCATCGTTTGTCGTGACGATAGTCAAGGATTTCGCACACTTGACTTGGACACACGCCCAGCCGATCGTGGGTCGATGGGAGCACGTCGTCCCGGACCGACCGGGACCGCGCGGTGGGAGAACTGGGCACGGACCGAGCACGCCGATCCGTGCCGCGTCGCACGCCCCCGCGACCTCGAGGCGCTCGTCCGCGAGGTGCGGACCGCGACCGCCGACGGCACCCGGGTCCGCGCCGTCGGAGCCGGCCACTCCTTCACCGGTGCCGCGGTGACCGACGGCGTCCAGGTCCACCTCGACGCACTGGCCGGGGTCGAGCAGGTCGTCCCGCAGCCCGACGGGTCCGCGCTCGTGACCGTCGGCGCGGGGATCCGGCTCCGGGCGCTCAACGCGGGCCTCGCCGCGCGCGGCCTGGCGCTGCGCAACCTCGGCGACATCGACGTGCAGACGCTCGCGGGGGCGATCAGCACCGGCACCCACGGCACGGGAGCAGGCCTCGGCGGGCTCGCCACGCAGGTCGTCGGGTGCCGCCTGGTGACCGCGTCGGGCGACGTCGTCGAGGTCTCGGCCACCCAGGACCCGGACCTCTTCGAGCTCGCTCGGCTGGGCCTGGGGACGGCAGGCGTCCTCGCCGCCGTCACGCTGCACGCCGTGCCCGCGTTCCGGCTGCGCGCGCGCGAGGAGCCGATGGCGCTGCACGACGTGCTCGACGACCTCGACCGGCTCGTCGACGACAACGAGCACTTCGAGTTCTTCTGGTTCCCGCACACCGACGGTGCCCTGACCAAGCGCAACAACCGCGTGACCGACGGGGACGAGCGACCCCTGTCGCCGCTGCGCCACCTCGTGGACGACGAGGTGCTGTCCAACGGCGTCTTCGAGCTGACCAACCGGCTCGCGGACGCGCGCCCCACCCTCGTCCCCCGCCTCAACGCGATCGCCTGCCGCGCCCTCACCGCCCGCACCTACACCGGGGCGTCGGCCGACGTCTTCGTCGCGCGGCGCCGCGTCCGGTTCCGCGAGATGGAGTACGCGGTGCCCCGCGCGAGCGTGCCCGACGTGCTGCGCGAGGTCGACGCGTGGCTGCGCCGCACCGGCGAGCCGGTGCCGTTCCCGCTCGAGGTGCGGTTCGCCGCCGCCGACGACCTGTGGCTGTCGACCGCGCAGGGCCGGGCGACCGGGTACGTGGCGGTGCACCAGTACCACCGCATGCCCCACCGCCGGTACTTCGACGCGGTCGAGCGCATCGTCGCGCAGGTGGACGGCCGGCCGCACTGGGGCAAGCTGCACGGGCTCGACCACCACCGCCTGGCCGACCTGTACCCCCACCTGCCCGACGCGCAGCGGGTCCGCGCCCGCGTCGACCCGGCCGGCACCTTCCGCAACACCTACGTCGACCGCGTGCTCGGACCGGTGACCTGAGTCAGGCGCCGTCTTTTCAGGCGAACGAGCGACCCGGTCTTCGTGGTCTGTCACAGGGGCCCGCGTCAGGCTGGCCCGATGGCTGACGTGGGGCGGGAGGTCGTGGCGAGCGCGCTCGGCGGACCGGAGGTGCTGCGGGTCCGCGAGGTCGAGCCGCGCGCGCCCGGTCCCGGTGAGGTGCAGATCCGGGTGCACGCGGCCGGCGTCAACCCCTGGGACTGGAAGTCGTACGCGCCGGGCGCCGGCGCACGACCACCGGTGCGGCTGGGCCTGGAGGTCGCGGGCGTGGTGCAGGCGGTCGGACCGGGCGTGCGGTGGTACTCCCCCGGTGACGAGGTCGTCGCCTGGCCGGTCACCGGCGGGTACGCCGACGTCGTGACGGCGCCCCACCAGGTGCTGGTGCGCCGGCCCGAGCGGCTCGACGTCGTGCAGGCCGCCGGGCTGCTCGCCGCGGGCGTGGCCGCCGCGCACGCCGTCGAGGCCACCGGGGTGGGCGACGACGACGTCGTGCTGGTGCACGGGGCGGCGGGCGGCGTGGGTCGCGCGGCGGTCCAGCTCGCCGTGCTGCGCGGCGCCCGGGTCGTGGCCACGGCCTCGGGCGGGTGGCACGACTGCCTGCGGCGCTTCGGGGCGGAGCCGGTCACCTACGGGCCGGGGCTGCTCGACCGCGTCCGGGAGGTCGAGGGGCGCGTCGGCCGGGTGAGCGTGGCCATCGACGCGGCCGGCTCCCCGGAGGCGCTGGACACCTCCGTGACGCTCGTCGCGGACCGGTCGCGCATCGCGACCCTGGTGGCGCTCGACCGCGCGGCCGACCTCGGGGTGCTGGCCCTGGGGCACGGCGCCGGCGCCGACCCCGGTACCGACGTCCGGGACGCCGCGCGCAGCCAGCTCGCCGCCCTCGCGGCGGACGGCTCGCTCGACGTGCTGGTCAGCGGGACGTACCCGCTCGAGGAGGCCGCGGCCGCGCACGTGCGCAGCCGCGAGGGTCACGCGGGCGGGAAGCTGGTGCTGCTCACCCGCTGACGTCGGGCCGGCTCCCCGTCACGCGCGGGTGGCTCCCGGTCACGGGCGGCCACAGGTCGTCCGGCGGCGCCAGCGGCAGCGCCGGACGAGCGCGGTCGTCGACCTGCTGCAGGCCCGCGAAGGTGGCCTCCAGCGTCTCGAGGGCCACGCGGTTGCGCTGGCGGACGGGTGGGGTCGTCGCGCGCTGCGGCAGCCCGTGCCGACCGGTCGCAGGCGCCGGGGCGCCACGCCCGAGCGGGCGCTCGCTGTCGGTCGATGGTGCAGTCACGTGGACGGACGGTACCGGCGTTTCGTCCGGATCGCGAAGGACGACCCTCCTGCGGCCGCGTGACTTTCGGGACGGATGCCGACAGTTCACCCGCGCGAGTGGTCGCGTGCCCACATCGTGACACGCGCCACCCGGGGCGTGGTCGTGCGGGCCCGCACGGCCGAGCTCGCCCTGGGCAGCCCGGTCGTCGGGGCGTGCTGCTCGGCAGCACCCGCCGTCGGGGCGGGGTCAGGCCTCGTCGAGAGTGATGAGCGCGGTCGCGATGGCCGCGACGCCCTCACCGCGGCCCGTCAGACCCAGCCCGTCGGTCGTCGTCGCGCCGACCGTGACGGTCGCCCCGCACGCCATGGACAGCACCGCCTGCGCCTCGATGCGGCGCGGGCCGAGCTTGGGCCGGTTGCCGACCACCTGCACCGCGACGTTGCCGATGGTGAACCCGGCGGCGCGCACCCGGCGTGCGGCCTCCGCCAGCAGCGCCGCCCCCGAGGCCCCGGCCCACCGGGGGTCGTCCGTGCCGAACTGCAGGCCCAGGTCGCCGAGGCCCGCCGCGGACAGCAGGGCGTCCGCGGCGGCGTGCGCGGCGACGTCCGCGTCGGAGTGCCCGGCCAGCGGGCGCTCCCCGGGCCACTCCAGGCCGGCGAGGTGCAGGACCGCGTCCGGAGCAGGGTCCGGGTCGTAGGCGTGCACGTCGATGCCCATGCCGGTGCGCAGGTTCACGCGGTGGCTCCTGTCGTCAGGGCCTGCGCGACCAGCAGGTCGCGGGCCGTCGTCACCTTCGCCGCACGCTCGTCACCCGGCACCACCCACACCGCGACGCCCGCCGCCTCGACGAGCGCCGCGTCGTCCGACGCCGCCGTCGCCTCGTGCGCGCCGCGTCCCGAGCCGACCGCGTGCGCGCGCTCGAGGACGTGACGGTCGAAGCCCTGCGGGGTCTGCACGGCCACGAGGTCCGCACGGGGCACCGTCTCCACCACGGGCCGCCCGGTGGCGTCCCCCGCGCCCACCCGCTTGACCGTGTCCACCACGGGCAGCCCCGGCACCACGGCCGCGTGGCCGGCGCGCACCGCGTCCACGACCCGCGCGACCAGCCCCGGCGGGGCGAACGGTCGCGCCGCGTCGTGCACGAGCACGACGTCGACGTCGTCGGCCAGCTCCGCGAGGCCGGCGGCGACCGACTCTTGGCGGGTGCGGCCCCCGCCCACGACGTCGAGCCGGACGTCCGCGCCGGACGCCTCGACCACGTCGCCCAGCAGCGCCGCGACCGCGTCGAGGTGGGCGGCGGGCGCGGTGACGACGAGCTGGGCGATCGCGGACCCGTCGGCGGCCCGTGCCGCGAGCAGGGACCGGGCCGCGTGCGCGACGAGCGGCTCCCCCGCGACCGGGACGACCGCCTTCGGCAGGTCGAGGCCGAGACGTGAGCCGCTCCCGGCGGCGGTGAGGACGGCAGCGATGGTCATGTGCGCATCGTGCACCGTGGCGGCTCCTGCCCGCCCGCCCGACACAGCAGACGGCCCGGACGTCGTACGTCCGGACCGTCGTGCGTGCGGGTCAGGAGGCGAGGACCTCGTCGAGGATGGCCTCGGCCTTGTCCTCCTCGGTCTTCTCGGCGAGCGCGAGCTCCGAGACGAGGATCTGACGAGCCTTGGCGAGCATGCGCTTCTCGCCCGCGGACAGGCCGCGGTCGGCGTCGCGGCGCGACAGGTCGCGGACGACCTCCGCCACCTTGATGACGTCGCCGGACTGCAGCTTCTCGAGGTTGGCCTTGTAGCGACGCGACCAGTTGGTCGGCTCCTCGGTGTACGGGGCGCGCAGCACCTCGAACACGCGGTCGAGACCTTCCTGGCCGACGACGTCACGGACACCCACGAGATCGACGTTCTCCGCCGGCACCTCGATCGTCAGGTCACCGTGGGCGACCTTGAGCTTGAGGTAGAGCTTCTCCTCGCCCCGGATGGTCCGGCTCTTGATCTCTTCGATCTTGGCTGCACCGTGGTGCGGGTAGACGACGGTCTCCCCAACAGTGAAAGTCATCTGTCGGTGTCCCCTTTCGCAGACGTGTATGGTATCACGCCCCCCTCCTGCGGAACCCGGCGGTCCGGGAGCGTCCGTGCTGGTCAGCGGCGGGTCGGGCCCGTCGGCGCCCCGCGTCGCCGGCCACGACCGCCGCCGCGAGCCGCCCGACGGTAGGCTGACCTGCGGCTCCCCTGCCTCCGACCGGCCACCGGCCCGGGTGCGGGCAGCCCACCCACCCGCACCCGCCGCCCCGGCGCGCGAGACCGAGCAGGAGCCCTTCGTGACCCGCCTCCGCCCCCGTCCCTCCCGGGCCGCCGTCGCCGGCCTGGTCGCCGCCGCCGCGCTCGCCCTGACCGGCTGCTCGGCGACCAACCCGATCACGACGCTCGGGGAGTACGACGCGTCCGACGGTGCCGGCGTCTCCGTGGGCGGTGTGCGCGCCCTCAACCTGCTGGTCGTCTCCGCCGGCGAGGGCGAGCCGGGAGCGCTCAGCGGCGCGCTGACCAACCGCTCCGCGGACGACGAGGAGGTCACGCTGACCGTGGCCGGGGGCGAGCCCGTCGAGATCGCCGTCGCCGGCGGCTCCAGCGTGCTGCTGGGCGTCACCGACGGCCCCGCGCGCTACGCGACCACCGACGTGCCCGTCGCGGCCGTCGACACCGCGCCGGGCGGTCTGACGTCCGTCACGATCACCACGTCCGGCGGCGGCACCGTCGAGCTGCGCATCCCCGTGCTCGACGGCACGCTGCCCGAGTACGCCCCGCTGCTGGAGGCCGTCACCGAGGGCGCCGCCGCGACCCCGTCCCCCGCCGCCACCCGGGACGCGTCCGCGCCCGAGGGCGAGGAGACGCAGGAGGACTGACACCGTCCGCACGTGCGAGGGGCCGACCACCCGGCGGGTGGTCGGCCCCTGGCGCGTCGGGAGGTCGACGTCAGCCGAACCGGCCCGAGATGTAGTCCTCCGTGGCCTGCTCGCGCGGCGAGGAGAACATCGTCGCGGTGTCGTCCATCTCGATGAGCCGGCCGGGCTTGCCGGTGCCCGCGATGTTGAAGAACGCGGTCCGGTCGGACACCCGCGCCGCCTGCTGCATGTTGTGGGTGACGATGACGATCGTGTAGTCGCTCTTGAGCTCGGCGATGAGGTCCTCGATCGCGAGCGTCGAGATCGGGTCGAGCGCCGAGCAGGGCTCGTCCATGAGCAGGACCTGCGGCTTGACGGCGATGGCACGCGCGATGCACAGCCGCTGCTGCTGCCCGCCCGAGAGGCTCGACCCGGGCAGCGCGAGGCGGTCCTTGACCTCGTTCCACAGGTTCGCACCGCGCAGGGACTGCTCGATGAGATCCTGCTGCGCGTCCTTCGGCATGCGGCGGTTGTTCAGCCGGACGCCGGCCAGCACGTTGTCCGCGATGGACATCGTCGGGAACGGGTTGGGGCGCTGGAACACCATGCCGATCTGACGGCGCACGGTGACCGGGTCGACGTCCGCGCCGTAGAGGTCCTGGCCGTCCATGAGCGCCTTGCCCGTCACGCGGGCGCCGGGGATGACCTCGTGCATGCGGTTGAGGGTCCGCAGGAACGTCGACTTGCCGCAGCCCGACGGACCGATCAGCGCGGTCGCCTGCCGGGGCTCGATGGCCATCGTGACGCCCTCGACGGCGAGGAAGTCGCCGTAGTAGACGTCGAGGTCGGCGACGTCGATGCGCTTGGACATGGGCGCGAGCCCTCCTTCGGTCGGTGCGGGCCCGCGGTCAGCGGGCGCCCCGCGGGGCGAACCAGCGGCTGATGAGCCGGGCCACGAGGTTGAGGATCATGACGATGAGGATGAGGGTGAGGGCGGCCGCCCAGGCCCGGTCGATGCCGGCGCCGCCGGACTCGTACTGGCGGTACGCGAACACCGGCAGCGTGGCCATGCGGCCGTCGAACAGGTCCCAGTTGACGCGCGTCACCATGCCCACGGTCAGCAGCAGCGGCGCGGTCTCGCCGATGACCCGCGCCACCGACAGCATGACACCGGTGACGATGCCGGCCACCGCCGTGCGCAGGACGACCTTGATGATCGTCAGCCACTTCGGCACGCCGAGCGCGTAGGCCGCCTCGCGCAGCTCGTTGGGCACCAGCCGCAGCATCTCCTCGACCGACCGGATGACGACCGGCGTCATGAGCAGCGCCAGCGCCACGGCGCCCATGATGCCGGCACGGAACGCCGGGCCCAGGAGCAGCGTGAACAGCGCGAAGGCGAACAGGCCGGCGACGATCGAGGGGATCCCGGTCATGACGTCCACGAGGAACGTGATGCCGCGCGCCAGCGGACCGCGCCCGTACTCCACGAGGTAGATCGCGGTGAGCAGCCCCACGGGCACCGAGATCGCCGCGGCGGCGGCCGTGATGAGCAGCGTCCCGACGATCGCGTGCTGGATGCCGCCCTCGCTCATGTCGCCGAAGATCCCGAGCATGTCGGTCGTGAGGAACGTCCAGCTGAACGCCCCCGCGCCGCGGGTCACCACCAGCAGCAGGAGCGACACCAGCGGGATCAGCGCGAGCAGGAACGCCCCCGTGACCAGGGTCGTGGCGAGGCGGTCGGCGGCACGGCGCGGCCCCTCGACGACGCGCGACGTCACACCGGAGGAGAGGACGAACAGCGCGGCGCCGAGCGCGACGACGCCGGCGACCCCGGGCAACCCTCCGCCCGCGACGAGCAGGACGAGGAACGCCACCACGAGGGACCCGGAGGCGAACGCCCACGTGCTCCACCGGGGCAGGCGGCGGTACGCGTCGCTCGCGAGCAGCGACGACGTCGGGGACGGGGTGGGGGTCGGCGTGGGGGCCGGGGCGGCGGCGGTCATCAGTTGGCTCCCGAGTACTCAGCGCGTCGGGCGATGATCCAGCGCGCCGCGAGGTTGACCACGAAGGTGATGACGAACAGCGCCAGCCCCGTCGCGATGAGGACGCTGACGCCCAGCCCGCTGGACTCGGGGAACTTGGAGGCGATGTTGGCGGCGATCGTCTGGTGCTGCCCGGGTCGCAGCAGGAAGAACGAGAACAGGAACCCGGGCGAGATCACCATGAGGACGGCCATCGTCTCCCCCAGCGCGCGCCCCAGGCCGAGCATGGACGCGCTGATCACCCCGGAGCGGCCGAACGGCAGGACGGCCTGGCGAACCATCTCCCAGCGGGTGGCCCCCAGGGCCAGCGACGCCTCCTCGTGCAGGCGCGGCGTCTGCAGGAACACCTCGCGCGAGACGGCGGTGATGATCGGCAGGATCATCACCGCCAGGACCACCGACGCCGACATGATGTTCTTGGCCGGTGCCTGGTAGTCCGCGACGAGCGGGACGAACCCCAGCGTCGACGACAGCCAGGTGAACACCGGGTCCAGCTGCCCGATCAGCCACAGCGCGCCCCACAGCCCGTAGACGACCGACGGGATCGCGGCCAGCAGGTCGATGAGGTACCCGAGGCCCTGGGCCAGCCGCCGCGGTGCGTAGTGCGAGATGAACAGGGCGATGCCGATGGACACCGGCACGGCCAGCAGGAGCGCCAGCACCGAGGCGAGCAGGGTGCCGAAGACGAGGGGCGCGACGTACTCCGCGACCGACCCGCCGGTGAACCACGAGACAGTCTCGAGTTCCTCGGGCGACGCGCTCAGGGCGGGCCAGGCCCGGATGAGCAGGAACGCGGCGACCGCGGCGAGGGTGACCAGGATGAGCAGGCCGGCGCCCGTGGACAGCCCGGCGAAGACCCTGCTCGCGACCCGGCCGGTCGACGCGGCACGCACCGCGGCGCCCGCGTCCGCGCGGGACGGCGCGGGGTCGGGGACCCCGCGCGGCGGGGTGGTGGTGACGGGCACGAGAGCTCCGGGGGTGGTGGGGACGGGCTGGGGGCGAGCGGGACGGGGGCGCAGGTGCGCGGGGACGCGGCCGCTCAGCCTGCGGTGATCGAGTCGATCGCCGCCTGGACCTCGGCCCGCAGGGCATCGGAGATCGGCGCGGCACCGGCGACCGCGGGATCGGCGGCGCGCGCCTGGCCCTGCGGGCTGGCGACGTAGGACAGGTACGCCTTGACGTTCGTGGCGTCCCCCACTCTGGCGTACCTCGAGCACGCGAGCGAGTAGGAGATGAGGACGAGCGGGTAGGCGCCGGGCGCCGTGGTGTCGCGGTCGATCTCGACGACGAGACGCGTGTCGGTGGCGTCCTCGGCACGCGGGGAGGCGTCCACGACGGCCGCGGCGGCCTGCGAGGAGTACGGCACGTACTCCTCGCCGACCTTCAGCGCGACTGTCCCGAGGTCGCCCGCGCGTGACGCGTCGACGTAGCCCACGGCACCCTGCGCGCCCTCGACGGTGTCGAGCACGCCCTGGTTGCCGTTGCCGGACTGCCCGCCGGACAGCGGCCAGCTGCCCGAGGCCTCGTGCGGCCAGGCGCCGCCGGACGCGTCCTCGAGGTACTCCGTGAAGTTCTCGGTCGTGCCGGACTCGTCGGAGCGGTTCACGGGGATGATGCGCAGCGACGGCAGGTCGACCCCGGGGTTCTCCGCGGCGATCTCCGGGTCGTCCCACGTCGTGATGTCGCGGTTGAAGATCCGCGCCACCGTCGCGGCGGACAGCTGCAGGTGCTCCGCGTCGAGGTCGGGGAGGTTGTAGACCACGGCCATGGGGCTGATGTAGAGCGGCAGCTCGACGGCCTCGCCGCCCTCGCAGCGCTCGTGCGCCTGCTCGAGCTCGTCCTCCTTGAGGGCGGCGTCGGAGCCGGCGAACTGCACGGCACCCGCGAGGAACTGCTCGCGGCCGCCGCCCGAGCCGACGGCGTCGTAGCTGACCGTGACGCCGGGCTCGAGGTCGTAGAAGCCCGCGATCCAGCCGATGACCGCACGCTCCTGCGAGGTGGCGCCCGCGCCGGCGAGCGACCCGCCCAGCCCGCCGGACGCGTCCCCGGTCGCAGGGCCGGCGCTGCACGCGGCGAGCGTCAGCGCGAGCACGCCCGTGAGCGCCGCGGCCCGTCGCCCGCGGTGGGGGGTGAACGTCACGCTGTCCCGTCCTGTCGGTCCCGGCGCACCGGTCGGTGCGCGGCCGCGGCCGACGCTAGGGAGGCAAGGTGACCGGACCGGCCGACTCAGGTGAACGGAAGGTGAACGCTGGTCGACCAGACGACGATCAGGTGACGATGTGTGGCCATCCGCCTGACCTCACGGTGACGGGCAGGTGGCGTCGGTCACTCCCCGGCGCCGTCCGAGAGCTTGTAGCCGAGCCCGCGGACGGTCGTCAGGAGCGTCGGGGCGGACGGGTCCGGCTCGATCTTCGCGCGGATCCGCTTGACGTGGACGTCGAGCGTCTTGGTGTCCCCCACGTAGTCCGAGCCCCACACGCGGTCGATGAGCTGGCCACGGGTCAGCACGCGGTCGGGGTTGCGCATGAGCATCTCCAGGAGCTCGAACTCCTTGAGCGGGAACGGCACGAGCGCGCCGTCGACGTGCACCGTGTGCCGGTCGACGTCCATGCGCACGTTGCCGACCTCGAGGGTCGCGTCGTCGTCGCTCTCGGCAGGTGCCGACCGGCCGCTGGTCTCGCGGCGGCGCAGCACCGCGCGGATCCGTGCCAGCAGCTCGCGCGAGGAGTACGGCTTGGTCACGTAGTCGTCGGCGCCGAGCTCGAGCCCCACGACCTTGTCGATCTCGTCGTCCTTGGCGGTCAGCATGATCACCGGCACGTCGGACTCCAGGCGGATCCGCCGGCACACCTCGGTGCCCGGCAACCCCGGCAGCATGAGGTCGAGCAGGACCAGGTCCGCCCCGAGCTCGGCGAACCGGTCGAGCGCCTCCGGCCCCGTCGCGGCCGTCACGACGTCGTACCCCTCGCGCGCCAGCTGGTAGGACAGCGGGTCCCGGTAGGACTCCTCGTCGTCGACGAGCAGGATGCGGGTCACGTGGTGCTCCTGGTGGGGGTCGTGGCCGGGGCCGGCCGGTGCGGGGGGACGAGGTCGGTCGCGGCGGGGGCCGCGGGGGCGGGGGCCGGGCGGGCCGGGGCGGCGGCCAGGGGCAGCCGCAGCGTGAACGTCGAGCCGCGACCCGGCTGGGACCACACGGACACGTCGCCGCCGTGGTCCGCGGCGACGTGCTTGACGATGGACAGTCCCAGACCGGTGCCACCCGTGTCGCGCGACCGCGCGGGATCCACGCGGTAGAACCGCTCGAACACGCGCTCCTGGTCGGCGGCGGCGATGCCGATGCCCTCGTCGACGACCGCGATCTCCACGAGGTCCTCGCGGCGCCGGACCCCCACGTTCACGCGGGTGCCCTCGGGCGAGTAGGCCACCGCGTTGTCGAGCAGGTTGCGCACCGCCGTGACGAGCAGGTTGTGGTCACCGACGACCACGAGCCCCCGGTCACCGCCAGCCACCAGCCGGACCGCCTTGGCGTCCGCCGTCGTGCGCGCACGGTCGACGGCCTCCGCCACGACGTCGTCGACCTCGACGACGGCGGCGTCCTCGAGCGCGCCGGCGACCTGCAGGCGGGACAGCTCGATGATCTCGTGGACCAGCGCCGACAGCCGCGCCGCCTCGGCACGCATGCGCCCGCTGAACCGGCGGACGGCCTCCGGGTCGTCGGCCGCGTCCTGGACGGTCTCGGCCAGCAGCGACAGCGCGCCCACCGGCGTCTTGAGCTCGTGCGACACGTTCACGACGAAGTCCCGGCGGATCGCCTCGAGCCGGCGCGCCTGCGTGAGGTCCTCCGCCAGCACCAGAAGGTGCTCGGGCGTGACCTGCGCGACGCGCACCTGCAGCAGCAGGCGCGAGGACCCGACGGGGCCGCGCGCCACGTCGAGCTCCTCGTCACGGATCACGCCGTCCCGTCGGACGTCCGCCACCAGGTCGCGCATCGAGGCGTGCACCAGCCGCCCGTCGCGGACCACGCCGAGCGCGTGCGCGGGCGGGCTCGCGCGCACGACCCGGTCGTCGGCGTCGAGCACGACCGCCGCGGAGCGCAGGACGGCGAGCGTGCGGACCAGGCCGTCCTCCAGCTCGGGGTCCGGCTGCGGCGGCACCGTGTGCTGCACCCGCTCGCTCCAGCGGAACGCCCCGACGGCGACAGCGCCCACGAGCACCCCGATGAGCCCGGCCGCCAGGGGCACGGCATCTAGCATCCACTCCACGTCGTCCACACTAGGCCGGGGGGAGACGGGCACCGTTCCGTCGTCCGCCCGGGACGCCGAAAAGCCGCCACGTGTTCACCTGCCGGGTAGCGGTCGTTCACCGCCACGTGCGACCGTGGCCCCGGCAACGTCCGAGAGAGGGAGCACATGCGGGACATCTTCGAGGCCGAGCTCACCCAGCTCGGCCAGGGCCTGGTCGCGATGAGCGGCCGGGTCGAGCAGGCCATGAGCAGCGCCGGCATCGCGCTGCACACCGCGGACCTCCAGCTCGCCGAGTCCGTGATCGCCGACGATCTCGCGATCGACGCGCTGGAGCGCGACCTGGACGACCGGTGCGTCCGTCTCCTCGCCCAGCAGCAGCCCGTCGCGACCGACCTGCGGATCGTCGTGTCGGCGCTGCGGATGAGCGCGTCGCTCGAGCGGATGGGCGACCTCGCCCGGCACGTCGCCCAGGTGGCGCGCGCCCGGTACCCCGTCGTGGCCGTCCCGTCGGGGATGGAGACGACGTTCACGCAGATGCAGGACGCCGCCGTGCGCGTCGCGCGACGTGTCACCACGCTGCTCAGCACGCGCGACATGGCGCTCGCCGAGTCGATCGAGCAGGACGACGACCTGCTCGACGAGCTCCACGCGAGCACCTTCACGTCGATGCTGTCGGGGTCCTGGGAGCGGTCGACCCAGGAGACGGTCGACGTCACGCTGCTCGGCCGGTACTACGAGCGGTTCGGTGACCACGGCGTGTCCGTGGCCCGCCGCATGGTCTACCTGGTCACGGGCGACGTCGCCGACGCGCTCGACCCGACCGCGGTCCGCGGCGGCTGAGCCGGCGCACCCACCGACCGCGGTGCCCGCTGCGGCACCGCACACGCGAGAGGCGCCCGTCCCGGGGAGGGGACGGGCGCCTCTCGTCGTCGTGCGTGCCGCGCGGGGTCAGCGCCCCTGGTTGGCGACGGCCGCGATCGCGGCTTTGGCCGCCTCGGGGTCGAGGTACGTGCCGCCGGGCGTCGTGGGCTTGAGCGTCTCCTCGTCGAGCTCGTAGAGCAGCGGGATGCCGGTGGGGATGTTGATGCCGGCGATGGTCTGCTCGTCGACGTCGTCGAGGTACTTGACGATCGAGCGGATCGAGTTGCCGTGCGCGGCGACCAGGACGACCTTGCCGGCCTTGAGGTCCGGCACGATCTCGGCGTCCCAGTAGGGCAGCGCGCGGTCGAGGACCTGCGCGAGCGCCTCGGTGCGCGGGATCGGCTCGCCGGCGTAGCGCGGGTCGGTGTCCTGCGAGAACTCGGTGCCGAGCTCGATCTCCGGCGGCGGCACGTCGTACGACCGGCGCCAGAGCATGAACTGCTCCTCGCCGTACTCGTCGAGCGTCTGCTTCTTGTTCTTGCCCTGCAGGGCGCCGTAGTGGCGCTCGTTGAGGCGCCACGAGCGCTTCACGGGGATCCAGTGGCGGTCCGCGGCGTCGAGCGCGAGGTTGGCGGTCGTGATCGCCCGGCGCAGCAGCGACGTGTGCACGACGTCCGGGAGCACGCCCGCGTCGGTCAGCAGGGTGCCGCCGCGCTTGGCCTCCTCGATGCCCTTCTCGGACAGGGGCACGTCGACCCAGCCGGTGAACAGGTTCTTCGCGTTCCACTCGCTCTCGCCGTGGCGGAGCAGCACGAGGGTGTAGGTCATGGGAGCCATCCTGCCGCAGCCCCGGCGGACCCGCAGGGACGTCCGTCCCCCGGTCCCACCACCCCCGGGCGCGAGAGAGCAATCCAGCCGCCGCACCCCCTCCCCCCCCCCC
>NZ_BONP01000003.1 GCF_016862775.1 Cellulomonas phragmiteti
GCTGCTCCCGCTGCGCCGGCTCCCGCTGCTCCGCCGGCACCGGTCGCCGTGCCTCCCGTGCCGCCGGCCGCGGCGCCCGCCCCCGCCTCCGCGACCCCGGTGGTGCACGCCGTCGCCGACGTCGCGACACCCCTGGTGGGGGCGGTGGGCGGCGCTCTGCACGACGTCACGTCGGGCGCCGGGGAGCTGCTCGCACCCGTCGCCGGTGGGGTGGCTCCCGTCGTCGAGGCCGCGTCGCCGGTCACGCACCGGCTCGACCTCGTGGGTGGCCCGCTCGCGCCCGTCGGCGAGGCCGTCGTCCCGGTGGTCGACGTCCTCGCGCCCGTCGGTGGCGCGTTCGCCCCGGTCGGTCGGGCCCTCACGCCGCTGGGCGAGGCGCTGGCGCCCGTGGGTGGCGCGCTCGCGCCGCTCGGTGACGCGCTGGCGCCGCTGACGCGCCCGCTCGCCCCCGTCCTCGGGCCGGTCCTGGAGCCGCTCGCCCCGACCCTGACTCCGCTCACCCCGGTGCTCGAGCCGCTCCTGCCGGTGCTCACCCCGGTCAGGCAGCTGCCGCCGTGGTCGCCTCCCGGTGCTCTCGACCCGCCCGCGGCCGGCCCCGCCGCCCTGCCGGGGCGCGCGCCCGGCGCGGCTGGTCCTGTGCACGTCGCCGACGCGGCGCCGATGTCGCCCGACGCCGTCGTCGCGGCCCCGTCCCTCTCGTCGTCCGTCGGCGTCGGGCCTGCGGCGAGCGCCGGGGCCCTGGCGCGTGTCGCGTCCGGACCCGTGTCGACATCGGCCACAGCTGACCCCGCGGACGGCGAGGTGACGCCGGAGCTCCCCGGCGCGCCGCTGCCCGGTTCGCCCGACGCGCCCGCGGCCCCGCCCGCCGGGACGGCCACTGGCGGCGCGCCCGGCGCGGCGTCGCGTCCGGCGCCCGAGGCGGTGCCCTCGGGCATCGCCGACGCCGCCGCGCTCCACCTGCTCGCGACGCTGACCGCCGGGCAGGACACGTGCCCGGCGGGCCCCGTCCTCGAGGTCCCGCACAGCCCCGCCTGACCGGACCGCCCGCGCCGTCGTGCGCGGCACGCGTCCACCGCGCCCCGAGCGGGCGCTCCCGTTCCTCAGGCAAGGAGCACGACCATGCACACGTACATCCGTCGAGCGCTGCACACGGCGCTCCTCGCAGGTGGCCTCGTCGCCGCCGGGGCCGCCGCGGCCCAGGCCGTCCCCACGGACGGCACCCTCCTCGACGTCGACATCACGCTGGGTGCCGACCACGCGGGAGGCGACGGGGGACTGATCGACCTCCCCGTCACCGTGCCCGTCGACATCTCGGGCGTCGCGCTCGGCGTCCTGGGTGACGCCACGGTCACGCGGGCCGCCCCCGCTCCGGTGGAGCCGCCCGCCCCCGCGCCGGCGGCCCCGGCACCCGAGCCGGCACCCGAGCCGGCACTCGTCCAGGTGCCGGTGACGGTGCCTGTCGACGTGTCCGGTGTCGCCCTGGGCGTCCTGGGCGACGCCGAGGTCACCGAGGCGGCGCCAGCGCCCGCTCCGGCCGCTGCACCGACCGCTCCGGCGCCCGCCGCGGAGCCGACCGGCCCCGCGGTCGTCGAGGCGCCCGTGACGGTGCCCGTGGACGTCTCGGGCGTCGCGGTCGCGATCGGGGGCGACGCCACCAGCGCGAGCACGGGCACCGCTCCCGCAGGCCCGGCACCGCAGGGCGACGCACCGGCGGCCACGGCCGGCGGCACGCTCGTGGACGCTCCGGTCGTCGCCCCCGTGGACGTGTCGGGGGTGGCCCTGGGCGTCCTGGGGGACGCCACGGTGACGGGGACGGGCACCTCGGTGCCGCACCCCGCGGCGTCCTCCGAGGGCACGGACCGCGCTCTCGTCACGGCTCCCGTCACGGCGCCCGTGCGGGTCGGCGGCGTCGCCGTCGCGGTGCTGGGTGACGCCGAGGTGGCCGGCACGGAGCCGACCGGCACCGGTCCGGGCGCCACCGCGCCGAGCACGGACGGCGGTCTCGTCGCGCTGCCGGTGACCGTGCCGGTGGACGTCTCGGGCGTCGCGCTCGGGGTGCTGGGGGACGCCACGGTGGCACGGGTCGTCCCGGAGGGGGCCGACCCGGTGAACCCGGCCGACCCGGTGAACCCGGTGAACCCGGCCGACCCGGCCGATCCGGCCGACCCGATGAACCCGGCCGACCCGGCCGACCCCGCGCAGCTGCCGGACCCGGCCTCCCCGGTCGGCGTCTCGGGGCGGAGCGGGTCGGGCGGTGACGGCACGGTGACCACGGGCGGCACGGTGACCGCGGGCTCCACGGTGACCACCCGCGCCACGGTGGCCGCCGGTGGCGCGGTGCGGACGGACCGGTCGGTCCTCGGCGCCGGCGCGTCGGACGTCCGGGGCCTCGCGGCACCGGCAGCCCCGGCCGAGCGCGCGGCGCTCGCCCGGACCGGCGCCGAGCCGTGGCTCGCGCCGCTCGCGCTGCTGCTCCTGACGGTGGGGATCGGCCTGCGGCGGCACGCCGCGCGCGGCCGCTCCCAGGGCGTCGTGACGGCCGCGCGGACCAGCGCGGTGACCGTGGTGCCGCGGCAGCGCGGCGCGACCGACGCGTCGTGAGCGTGCCGGTCGGCGGGGACGGGTGGACCGTCCCCGCCGACCGGGCGTCAGCGCGTGGCCTCGAGCCGCGCGAGCTCGGCCGCGACGTCGTACCCGGGCTCGGGCCAGCCGAGGTCCAGGTCGACGAGCGCGCGGTGCAGCAGCGCGCTCACGGCCAGCCGTGCGTACCACTTGCTGTCCGCCGGCACGACGTGCCACGGCGCGACCTCGGTGCTGGTCCGGTCGAGCACCTCCTGGTACGCGGCCTCGTACGCGGGCCGCCTGGCGCGCACGTCGACGTCCGACGGGCTGTACTTCCAGTGCTTGTCCGGCCGCTCGAGGCGCTCGCGCAGCCGCTGGTACTGCTCCTGGCGCGACACCCACAGCGCGACCTTGACGATCGTGGTCCCGGCGGCGGCGACCTGCGCCTCGAAGCGGTTGATCTCGTCGAACCTCTTCTGCCACACCTCCGGGGCGACCAGCTCGTCCACGCGCACGACCAGCACGTCCTCGTAGTGCGAGCGGTCGAAGACGCCGATGCTGCCGCCGCGGGGGAGCGCCCGGCGGACCCGCCACAGGTAGTGGTGGCGGCGCTCCTCGGCGCTCGGGACGCCGAACGACCGCAGCGCGACACCCTGCGGGTCCACGAGGCCGAGCACGTGGCGCACGATGCCGCCCTTGCCGGCGGTGTCCAGGCCCTGCAGGACGAGCAGCACGGAGCGCTGCCCCCCGGTGCGTCCGTGCGCGAACAACCGTTCCTGGAGGTCCGAGAGCTCGCCCCCCACCGCCGCCAGGGCCTGTTCGCCGTCGGACCGTGACCCGTCGAACCCGGGCGTGGCACCCGGGTCGACGTCCGCGAGCCGGAAGCCGGGGCGCACGCGCAGCAGCTCCGTGACGGCGTCACCGCGCACGAGCAGGTCGGTCGCGCTGCTCTCGGTCCCGCTCGCTGCCCCAGCCGTGGCGCGAGCCTTCGTCCGGGCCTTCGCCGCCTTGTCCGTCCCGGCCTCCGCCGCCTTGTCCTGCTTCCCGGCCTTCGCCGCCTTGTCCTGCTTGCCCGCCTTCGCGGACCTCTCCGCCGTGCCGGACCCCGCGCTGCTCTTCTTCGTGCCCTTCGCCATGACGGTCTCCTCGTCGTGATGCGGGTGGTGGGTGCGCGCGCTCAGGGACGTGCGGCGAAGCGCTCGAGCAGGTCGGCGTGGCCGCCGACGATGACCAGGTCGTTGGCCGAGATGCGGGTGTCGGGTGTCGCGTACTGGAAGTCGATCCCGGGCGACTTCACGCCGATGATCGTCACCCCGTACCGCTCGCGGACCTTGGACTGCGCCAGCGTGAAGCCCTGCGTCTCCTTCGGCGGGCGCATCTTGACGACCGTGAAGCCGTCCTCGACCTCGATGTAGTCGAGCATCTTGCCGCTGACGAGGTGCGCGACGCGCGAGCCGGCGTCGGCCTCCGGGAGCACCACGTGGTGCGCACCGATGCGCTGCAGGATGCGGGCGTGCTCGGAGCTGATGGCCTTGGCCCAGATCTGCGGCACCCCGATGTCGACGAGGTTGCCCGTGATGAGCACGGACGCCTCGAGGTACGAGCCGACGCCGACGACGGCGACGGGGAACTCGCGCGCACCCAGCTGCTCGAGCGCGTCGGGGTTCACGGCGTCCGCCTCGACCAGGGGGATGCGACCCGCCCACTGCGCGACGAGCTCCGGGCTGCGCTCGACGGCCAGCACGTCCTGGCCCAGGCGGTCGAGGGTCGCCGCGATCGCGGAGCCGAACCGCCCGAGGCCGATCACGAGGACACCCTGGTCCTTCTTGGGGGCGCGGGGCGCGGTGCGGGCGTCGCCGCCGGCCGGGCGCGGGCTGTCAGCCAATGATGGGCCTCTCCTCCGGGTAGCGGATGACACGACGACGGTTGCGCAGCGCGAGCGCGGCCGCAAGCGTCATGGTGCCGGTCCGGCCGATGAACATGAGTGTGACGAGCAGGTACTTCGCGGGTGGGGGCAGGTCCGCGGTGATGCCGGTGGACAGGCCGCACGTGGCGAACGCCGAGATCACCTCGAACAGGATGCGGTCCAGCGTCAGCCCGGTCATCGCGAGCAGCAGCAGGGACGCGACGAGCACGATCGTCGCGGAGATGAACCCGACCGCGATCGCGACCTGCAGCGTCTCGCGCGAGATCCGCCGGCCGAACGCCTCGACGTCGCGGTCGCCGCGGCCCTCGGCGACGATCGCCAGCAGCATGACGGCCAGGGTCGTGACCTTGATGCCGCCGGCCGTCGACGCGGACCCGCCCCCGACGAACATCAGCGCGTCGAGCAGCAGCCACGTGCCCTCGTGCATCTGGCCGACGTCCACCGTCGAGAAGCCGCCCGAGCGCGGCATGACGCCGGCGAACAGGGAGGCGAGGACCGTGCCGCCGGCGTCGAGCGGCTGGAACGTCCCGGGGTTGGTCCACTCGAACGCCGCGACGACGACGGACCCGAACGCGAGCAGCCCGAGGCTGGTCGTGATCGTCAGCTTGGAGTGCAGGCTCCAGCGACCCGGCTGGCGCAGGTAGCTGGCGACGTTGAGGATCACGGGGAACCCGAGGGACCCGATGAACACGCCGATGATGATCGGCAGCAGCATCCACCAGTCGGAGACGAACGGGCTCAGGCCCTCCGCGGTCGGCACGAACCCGGCGTTGTTGAACGCCGAGACCGCGTAGAAGCCGGCGTGCCACGCGGCGGTGCCGACGGGCTCGCCGTGCACGAGCAGCCGGGGGAACAGCACGATCGCGATGACGACCTCGAGCGCCGTGGACGTGACGATGACGGTGCGCACGAGCGACCCGACCTCGCCGAGCCGTGTCACCTTGGTCTCCGAGGAGACCAGCAGCCGCTGCGTGAGACCGATGCGGCGCGACACCGCCATCCCCAGCAGCGAGGCGAGGGTCATGACGCCCAGCCCGCCGATCTTGATGGCGAGCAGGATGACGACCAGTCCCCACGCCGACCAGTACTCCCCGGTCGGGACGACGACCAGACCCGTCACGGTGGTCGCGGACGTCGCGGTGAACAGCGCGTCCACGAACGGCGCCCGCTGCCCGTCGGCGGTCGCCCACGGGGCCGAGAGCAGCGCGGTGATGATGGCGATCACGAGGGCGAACACGCCAAGCGCGAGCCGGGCGGGGGACTGCCGGGCGGACCGGTCGACGTAGTCGCGCGCGCGCCACAGCAGGCCGGGCCCCGTCGCCATCCGACCTCCTGCCGCCGTGCTCGTGCTGACAGCACACTCTGGCACGCGGTGCCCGCGTCCACGCACCGGCGCGGCGGCCGCGCCACGGGGCCGGTCAGGTCGACACGTCCGCCACGGCGGTGGGACGGTGGGCCCATGTCCCCCACCGACGACCCGGCCGGCGGCGGCCGCGCGACGCTGCGGGTGGTCTGGTCGACGGAGCTGCTCGCCTACGACTTCGGCTTCGGGCACCCCATGACGTCGGACCGGATCGACCTGACGATCGCGCTCGCGGCCCAGCTGGGGCTGCTCGACGCGCCCGGCGTCGAGCTGGTGGGCGCGGAGCCGGCGTCCGACGCGCTGCTGGCCACGGTCCACGACCCGCAGTACGTCGCCGCCGTGCACGCCGCGGCCGAGCACGGGGTGCCCGACCTGGTCCGTGGGCTGGGCACGCGGGACGACCCGCTGTTCCCCCAGATGCACGAGGCGGCCGCGCGGGTCGTCGCGGGCACGGTCGACGCCGCGATGGCCGTGTGGGAGGGGCGGGCCGAGCACGCGCTGAACGTGGGGGGCGGCCTGCACCACGCGCAGCCCGGTGCGGCGTCCGGGTTCTGCGTGTACAACGACGCGGCCGTGGCGATCCGCGCCCTGCTCGACGCGGGTGCGCGGCGGGTCGCGTACGTCGACGTCGACGCGCACCACGGCGACGGCGTGCAGGCGGTCTTCTGGGACGACCCGCGGGTGCTGACCGTGTCGGTGCACGAGACGGGGCACGCGCTGTTCCCCGGCACGGGCTACCCGACGGAGACCGGCGGGCCGCTCGCGGACGGCACCTCGGTCAACGTGGCGCTGCCCTCGCGCACGGACGACCGCGGCTGGCTGCGCGCGATCGAGGCGGTCGTGCCGGCCGTGCTGCGCGAGTTCGCGCCGGACGTGCTCCTCACCCAGCACGGGTGCGACACCCACCGGATGGACCCGCTCGCGACCCTGCGCGTCTCCGTGGACGCGCAGCGCGTGGCCGCGACGATGCTGCACGACCTGGCCCACGAGGTCTGCGACGGCCGCTGGGTGGCGCTGGGCGGCGGGGGGTACGCGATCCTCGACGTGGTGCCCCGGACGTGGTCGCACCTGGTCGGCGTCGCGTCCCACCGGCCGGTCGACCCGCAGACCCCGCTGCCCGCGACGTGGTTGGACGCGGTCCGCCAGCGCTACGGGCGCGAGGCGGTGCCGTGGATGACGGACCACGAGCCCGCGACGTTCCGGCCGTGGTCCGCCGGGTACGACCCGGCCGACGACGTCGACCGGGCCGTCCGTGCGACGCGCAACGCCGTCTTCCCGTCCCTGGGCCTGGACCCCGAGCTCGACTGAGCAGCGTCCGCGCACCGCGCCGCGGTACGGCCGGGCGGGTGTCTCCCCTTTCCCACCTGTCACACCCGCCACTACTGTGATCCGAGCACCCGGCACGTCGGGTGCGCGACGCCGGCGCGCCCCGGCCTGCGGGAGGGCCGGAGCATGAGCGAGGGGCAGAGCGGTCCCCAGGGCCGCGTGCGGTTCCTCACGGTCGTCGAGGTCGCGGACCTCATGCGGGTCTCCCGGATGACCGTGTACCGGCTGGTGCACGCGGGCGAGCTGCCCGCCGTGCGGGTGGGGCGGTCGTTCCGGGTGCCGCAGGACGCGCTGGACGCGTACCTGCGCTCGTCGGCCACCGTCGAGCCCGAGGACCTGGGCGAGGGGCGCCGCACCTCCTGACCGACCCCCACGGGGCTCGGTGGCGGCCGCCGTTCGCGGTCGTGGGACCGGATCGCGTAAGGTGGGCGCTCGGACTTCTGCGTGCGTGGGTGATTCGGGTGGGCCCGATGCGCACCGCGCGTCGATCGACCACCATCTCGCGACCATGTCGGGTCGCGACCGGACACGAGTGAGGACCGCTATGGGTTCCGTCATCAAGAAGCGTCGCAAGCGCATGGCGAAGAAGAAGCACCGCAAGCTGCTGCGCAAGACGCGCCACCAGCGCCGCAACAAGAAGTGAGCTGACCGCCGCACCGCGGCGCGCAGTGCACCACGGGCCCGGTCGGACGACCGGGCCCGACGTGTGTCTGCCCTCACGGGCGAGGTCTACAACGATGTAGCCTGGCCCCGGTCCGCGATCCTGGAGCGCGGACGGCGGGCGCGGCCCGCCACGCGACGACGCGGCGACGATCGACGAGGCGGCCACGGTGAACCGACGACGCAGCGGTGCGGTGACCATGCACGACGTGGCCGCACGCGCCGGGGTGTCCATCAAGACCGTGTCCAACGTCGTCAACGGCTACCCGTACATCCGCGCGGAGACGCGCGAGAAGGTCGAGGCGGCGATCGCCGCGCTCGGGTACCGGGTCAACGTCGTCGCCCGCAACCTGCGCCGCGGGCGCACCGGGATGATCGGCCTCGCCGTCCCCGTGCTGTCCCTGCCGTACTTCGCCGAGCTCGCCGACTCCGTCATCCGCGCCGCCGAGGAGCGCGGCCTGACGGTGCTCATCGAGCAGACCGGTGGCGTGCGCGCGCGCGAGCTCGAGGTGCTGCACGGGCAGCGACGCCACTTCACGGACGGCCTGATCTACTCCCCGCTCGCGCTCGGCCCCGACGACGCCCACGAGCTCGACGGCCTCGACCACCCCCTGGTGCTGCTGGGCGAGCGCATCTTCGACGCACCCGCGGACCACGTGACCATGAGCAACGTCGAGGGGGCCCGTGCTGCGACGCAGCACCTGCTGGACCTCGGCCGGCGGCGGATCGCCGTCGTCGGCGGCGACCCGCACGAGACCGTCGGCGCGGCGGCGCTGCGCGTGCAGGGCTACGCCGCCGCGCTGGCGGACAACGGCGTGCCGTTCGACCCGGCGCTGCTCGGCGACGCCGGCCTGTGGCGCCGCGCCTCGGGTGCGCAGAGCATGGCGCGGCTGCTCGACGCGGACCTGGGCGTCGACGCCGTGCTCGGGCTCAGCGACGTGCTCGCCCTGGGCGCGCTGCACACCCTGCACCTGCGGCGCATCGACGTGCCGGGGCGGATCGCGGTCATCGGGTTCGACGACATCGAGGAGGCCGCGTTCTCGGCGCCCACGCTCTCGACCGTGCACCCCGGGCGCGAGCAGATCGCGACCACAGCGGTCGACCTGCTCCTGGAGCGCATCGAAGGGCGGGACCCCGGTGCGCCGTTCCGCCGGGTGGTGGCGGACTTCGCGGTCGTGCCGCGCGAGTCGACGCTCGGCCGCGGCGGCCCGGCCTGACCACCGCTGCGCACGCACCGGCTGACAGCGACGACGACCCGAGGAGGTCCCCGATGACCGTGGCACCGACGCCACCCATGGGCTGGAACAGCTGGGACTGCTACGGCACGACCGTCACCGAGGACGAGGTGCTGGCCAACGCGCGCTTCATGGCCGAGCACCTGCTGCCGCACGGCTGGGACACGGTCGTGGTCGACATCGACTGGTCCGACCCCGCGGCGCGCCCGCACGGGTACACCCCGGACGCGGACCTCGTGCTCGACGAGCACGGCTACCCGCAGCCGGCGCCCGGGCGGTTCCCCTCGGCCGCCGACGGCCGGGGGTTCGCCGACCTCGCCGCGCAGGTGCACGCGCTGGGCCTGCGCTTCGGGGTGCACGTGCTGCGCGGGGTCCCGCGCCGGGCGGTGGCGGCACGGCTGCCCGTGCGTGGCGCGCCCGCCGGCGCCGCGGCGACGACCGCCGACATCGCGGACACGGCCTCCACCTGCTCGTGGAACGGGCACATGTACGGGCTCGACCACACCCACCCCGCGGCCCAGACGTGGCTCGACGGCCTGGTGGCGCAGCTGGCGTCCTGGGGCGTTGACCTCGTCAAGGTCGACGACGTGCTCGCGCCCTTCCACGCCGACACCGTCGTGGCGTGGTCCCGGGCGATCGAGCGGTCTGGCCGCGACATCGTGCTCTCGCTGTCACCGGGGACGGGGCTGTCGACCGCGCACCTGCCGCTGCTGCGCGCGCACGCCCACATGTGGCGCGTCTGCGACGACCTGTGGGACCGCTGGGAGGACGTCCACGCCAACTTCGCCCGTCTGGCCCGGTGGGCGCCCTTCCAGCAGCCCGGTGGCTGGGCCGACGGCGACATGCTGCCGCTGGGCCGGATCGGCATCCGCGCCGAGCGCGGCGAGGACCGCTCGTCGCGCCTCACCCCCGACGAGCAGCGCACCCTGCTCACGCTGTGGGTCATGGCGCGGTCCCCGCTGATGATGGGCGGCGACCTGCCCACGTCGGACCCCGCGACGATCGCCCTGCTGACCACGCCCGCGGTCGGCCACGTGCTGCGCACGGCGACCGACGGCCGCGAGCTGCTGCGCGAGCCCGCCGACGACGGCGAGGTCGTCGTCTGGTCCGCACGCTGCGGCACCGGGCCGACGCACTACGCGGCGGTCTTCTGGACCGGTGCGGCGTCCCGCGTGCAGCGGCTGCCGCTGTCCGCGGTGCTGGGGGACGACCCGCCGGCCGACCGGTGGACCGTCCGGGACCTGTGGACGGGGGACCTCCTGCCCGACCCGGTGCGCGACCCCGGCAGCCCGGACACGGTACTCACGCTCGAGGTGCCGTCGCACGGGGTGCGGTGGGTGGCGCTCGACCCGGCCTGACGCGTGCGCGCCGTCCGGGCGGGTGTCAGAGCGGGCGCTCCAGCACGTAGTCGTCCTCGATCCGGGTGCCGACCCGGAAGTGCTTGACCCCGACCACGGCGAACCCCTCGCGCGCGTAGAACGCCTGGGCGCGCGCGTTGTGCTGGTTGACCCCCAGCCACATGCCGGCGCCGCCGAGCGCCCGCGCGTGGTCGAACGAGGTCCGCAGCAGCGTGGACGCGACGCCCGCGCCGTGCAGCGCCGGGTGCACGTAGCACTTCGACAGCTCGACGGTCGGGCGGATGTGGACGGCCGCGCGGGCGTCGTCGTCGGCGGGGTCACCGGCCACGAGCAGGGTGTAGCCCAGGAGCTCGTCGTCCGGCGTGGCCGCGACGAGCACCGCGCGCCCGGGCGCGGACGTGTGCTGCGTGAAGCGCTCGGCGCTCAGGTGGGCGTCGAGGAACGCCCGCTGGTCGGCCGCCGTCGAGCCCGGTGGGCACGCGAGCGGGAACGTCACCGCCGCGAGGTCGGCGAGCGCGTCCGCGTCCTGCGGGCGGGCGGTGCGCACCGCCCAGTCGGTCCTGGTCGTCATCCGGCCCCCATGCGCCGTCGGATCGAGCGGCGGACGGCCCGGGCGACCACGGCGACGGCCCAGGCCAGCCCGGCGAGGCTCGCGGCGTTGACGCCGCGCCGTGCCTGCCGCCGGCGCGAGCGGAACTCGCGCACGGGCCACCCCACCTCGGCGGCGTGCCGGCGCAGCCGGCCGTCGGGGTTGATCGCGCACGGGTGCCCCACGGTGGACAGGATCGGCACGTCGTTGGTCGAGTCGCCGTAGGCGTGGCACCTGCTGAGGTCGTACCCCTCGCGCGCGGCCAGCGCACGGACCGCGCTCGCCTTGGCCTCGCCGTGCAGGAGGTCGCCGACCAGCCGGCCGGTGTAGAACCCGCCCTCGTGCTCGGCGACCGTGCCCAGCGCGCCGGACGCGCCGAGCCGCCGCGCGATGAGCTCACCGATCTCCACGGGTGTCGCCGTCACGAGCCACACGGCGTGGCCGTCGGCCAAGTGGGCGTCGAGCAGTGCGCGCGTCCCGGGGTAGATGCGCAGGCTGAGGACCTCGTCGTAGACGTCCTCCGCGATCGCGGTGACCTCGGCCACCGAGTGGCCGCGCATGATGTCCAGCGCGCGGGTGCGCAGCTCGTCGATCTGCTCGCGGTCCTCGCCGAACACCCGGTACCGGGCCTGCTGCCACGCGAACCGGACGAGGTCGCGCTTGCGGAAGAAGCCGCGGCCGTACAGGCCGACGGCGAGGTGGAACGAGCTCGCGCCCCGGATGATCGTGTTGTCGACGTCGAAGAAGGCGGCGACCGGCGTCCCCTCGGGCACCAGCTCGGCGCGCGGCGTCTCGACCGTGGCAGCGACGACCGCACGCTCGTCCGTCCCGTCGCCCGCGTGCACCCGGCCACTGTAACGAGCGTGGCCCCGCGCGTCGCGGACCGTCCGGCGTGCGTGCGGCCCGCGGGCTAGCGTGGGCCCCGTGAGCGGTGCGACGACGCCTCGGGTGGTCCTCTACGGACGGGCCGGCTGCCACCTGTGCGACGACGCGCGGGACCTCGTGGCGCGCGTGTGCGCCGAGCTCGGGGCCTCGTGGGTGGAGGTCGACGTGGACGTCCCGGCGCCGGACGGCAGCGTGCTCGCGGACGAGCTGGGAGAGCTGGTGCCGGTCGTCGACGTCGACGGCGTGCGCCGCGGCTACTGGCGCATCGACGAGGTGCGCCTGCGCCGGGCTCTCGCGACGGGCGCCGGCAGGCCCTAGCGTGTGACTCCAGGCGACGGGGCCGTGCCGGCGCCGCGGGTGACGGAGGGGCGCGTGGACGATCGGCGCACGGCGGGACGCCGCAGCGGCGACCGGCGCGCAGGGCAGTCGGTGCCCCCCGCGACGGTCGCTCGGCTGCCGGGCTACCTGCGCGCGCTGGAGGCGACGGCGTCGCAGGGGGCGGTCCTCACCTCCTCCGACGAGCTCGCGGCGCGCGCGGGCGTGACGCCCGCGCAGCTGCGCAAGGACCTGTCCTTCCTCGGCTCGTACGGGCGCCGCGGCGTGGGCTACGACGTCGGCCACCTGCGCGAGCAGATCACGGTGGTGCTCGGGCTGGCCGACGTGCGGCGCGTGATCGTGGTCGGGGTGGGCAACCTGGGCCACGCGCTGGCGAACTACGCGGGCATCGCCGAGCGCGGGTTCGCCCTCGTGGGGCTCGTCGACGCGGACCCGGCGGTCGTCGGGTCGACGGTGGCCGGGCTCGTGGTCGAGCCGGCCGACGACCTGCGGGGCGTGGTGAGCCGCACCGGCGCGACGATCGCGGTGCTGACGACCCCGGCCGCGGTGGCGCAGCAGGTGTGCGACGAGCTCGTCGCGGCGGGGGTGGTGGGGATCCTCACCTTCGCACCCGGCGCGCTGCGTGTGCCCCCGCACGTCGACGTGCGGGCCGTCGACGTCGCCTCCGAGCTGCAGATCCTCGCCTTCCACGACCGCGCGCGCAGCGCGGACGGGGGCGCGTCGTGACGGGCGCGGTGCGTGCCGGTGGGGCCGGGCCGCGGGGTGGACGCGCCGCGGGGGCGCGACCGGTCGGGTCGCGCCCCCGCGGGGACGTGCGTGCCGGCGGCTGCCGGCGGGCGGCTCAGGCCTTGATGGCGGAGACGTCCAGGTCGATGCGCACCTTGTCGGCGACGAGCACGCCACCGGCCTCGAGCGCGGCGTTCCAGGTCAGGCCGAAGTCCTTGCGCGAGATGGTGACGGTCGCCTCGAAGCCGGCGCGCGTGTTGCCGAACGGGTCCACCGCGGTGCCGTTGAACTCGGTCTCGAGCTCGACCTCGTGCGTCACGCCGTGGATCGTCAGGTCGCCGACGACCACGTGGCCCGCGCCGGACTCGCGGATCGCGGTCGAGGCGAACGTCCACTCGCCGAAGGTCTCGACCTCGAAGAAGTCGTTGCTCTTGAGGTGCCCGTCGCGGTTGGCGTCACCGGTGTTGACCGTCGAGGGGTCGAGCACGACGGTGACCGACGACGACGCGAGGTCCTCGCCGACCGTGAGGGTGCCGGAGGTCACCGCGACGGTGCCGCGGACCTTGGAGATGCCCGCGTGGCGGACGGTGAACGACGCCTCCGTGTGCGAGGGGTCGATGGTCCAGGTGCCGGTCGTCAGGCCGGTGGGCAGCGCGGTCATGAGGTCCTCCGTGTTCGGTGCCGAACGCGATCGTTGATTCGACAAGTATCGGTTGTTGATATTTCTACTACAGTGGGGTGCGAGCCGCAACCCCTCCAGGAGGACGACGTGCCGACCCCGACCGCCGACCTGTCGACCGACGACGCCGCCGCGGGCCGCCCGGGCACCGGCGGGCCCGACCCGCGGCCCGAGCAGGCCGACGTGCGCTGGCTGACCGCGGAGCAGCAGCAGCAGTGGCGCGCGTTCCGGGACGGCACCGCCCTGCTCTTCGACGTCCTGGCCCGCGAGCTCGACGACGACAGCGGGCTGTCGCTGGGGGAGTACGAGGTGCTCGTGCGGCTCTCCGAGGCGCCCGGGCGCGCCCTGCGCATGTCCGAGCTGGCCGACGACCTCGCGCACTCGCGCAGCCGCCTCACGCACACCGTGGCGCGCATGGAGCGCGACGGGATCGTGCGCCGCGAGCCCGCGCGCGACGACGCCCGCGGCGTCAACTGCGTGCTCACGGAGCGCGGGTGGCAGGTGCTCGTGGCGGCGGCCCCCGGGCACGTGGAGTCGGTCCGCGCGCACCTGGTCGACGTCCTCGACGCCGAGCAGCTCGCCGCGCTCGGGGACGCCATGCGGGTCGTCGTCGAGCGGCTCCGGACACCGGACTGCCCGCCCCCGGGTGCCGGCCGCGCGTCGTCCGCCTGAGGCGCGGCCGGGGCACCCAGGAGACTTTGCGAGACTGTGCACATGGTCGCCACGACGGTCCACCTGCTGCGGCACGGTGAGGTCCACAACCCCGAGGGACTCCTGTACGGCAGGCTGCCCGGCTACCGCCTGTCCGAGCGCGGGCAGCAGATGGCCGAGCTCGTCGCCTCGACGCTCGCCGGCGAGCACGACGCGCCACGGCGCGACGTCGTGGTCGTGACCGCGTCCCCCCTGCAGCGCGCCCAGGAGACGGCCGCTCCGATCGCCGCCGCCTTCGGGCTCGCCGTCGGGACCGACGACCGCCTCATCGAGGCCGCCAACCACTTCCAGGGCATGGCCTTCGGCGTCGGCGACGGCTCCCTGCGCCACCCCGGCCACTGGCCGCACCTGCGCAACCCGTTCCGCCCGTCCTGGGGCGAGCCGTACGCGGAGCAGGTGGACCGCATGCTCGCCGCGGTCGACGCCGCCCGCGTGGCCGCCCGCGGGCACGAGGCCGTCCTCGTCAGCCACCAGCTGCCGATCTGGGTGACCCGGCTCGCGGTCGAGAACCGCCGGCTCTGGCACGACCCGCGGCGGCGGCAGTGCGCGCTCGCCTCGCTCACGACCCTGCGGTTCGAGGACGACACGCTCGTCGGCGTCGGCTACGGGGAGCCCGCCGCCGCGCTGCTGCCCGGCGCCTCGCCCGTCGCCGGGGCCTGACGTGCACCGCCGCCCCGTCGCCGGCCGTGCCGTGAACCGCGCGGTGACCCGCGCCGTGACCCGTGCCGCGTGCGTCGTCGCCGCGCTCGCGCTCGCGCTCGGCGGGTGCGCGGCCGCCGACGACGGCGGCACCACGGCGGACGTGGTCGACCAGGGCTACCAGTCCGGCGACGGATCGACGACGACGTGGGCCCGCGCCGACCGCCTCGGGCCGCTCGAGATCAGGGGCACCGACTACGAGGGCGGCACGCACGACCTCGCGCAGTGGCGCGGGGACGTCGTGCTGCTCAACACCTGGTACGCCGCGTGCCCGCCGTGCCGGGCCGAGGCGCCCGACCTCGCGGACGTCGCGACGGACTACGCCGAGCAGGGGCTGCACGTGCTCGGTATCAACAGCCGCGACGCGGCCGGGACCGCCCAGGCGTTCCAGCGCCAGCTGGGCGTGCCGTACCCGTCGCTCGACGACACGAGCGGGTCCGCCGTCGCCGCCCTGCAGGGCGTGGTCCCCGTGAACGCCGTGCCCACGACGGTCCTGCTCGACCGCGACGGCCGGGTCGCGGCGCGCGTGCTCGGCCTCGTCCGGCCGTCGACCCTGCGGGCGCTCGTCGAGGACCTGCTCGCGGAGGAGGCGACGTGACGTCCGGCGTCGTCGCGCTGGGCCTGGGGTCGACGGTCGTCGACGGGTCGCTGCTGCTCGCCGTGCCCGTCGCGCTGCTCGCCGGCGTCGTGTCGTTCGCCTCGCCGTGCGTGCTGCCGCTCGTGCCCGGGTACCTCGGGCTGCTGGGCGGGCTCGTGGGCGGGGACGCGCGGCCCGCGCCCGGCGCGCGGCTCGGGCTCGTCGACGCGACGGACGTCGTGCGGCTCGGTGCCCCGCCCGTCCCGGCGGCCGCGCACGTCCCGCTCACCGACGCGGCGACCGGACCCGCCACGCCGTCCGCGGCGGCAGCCGCCACCGCGGCCACCGCGGCCACCGCGGTCACCACGGCGCCCGCCACCGCCGGGCGCCGCACGCTCCTGCTCGGCGTCGTGCTGTTCGTCGCCGGGTTCTCGAGCGTCTTCGTCGCGTTCGGGGCGCTCGCGGGCTCGCTCGGTGCCGCGCTGTGGGAGTGGCAGGACCCGGTGAGCCGCGTGCTCGGTGCGGTGACCGTCGCGCTCGGGCTGACGTTCCTGGGCGCCCTGCCGTTCCTCGGCGGCGAGCGCCGGCTGCGCGTCGCCCCGCGCGCCGGGGTGTGGGGGGCGCCGCTGCTGGGCGTCGCCTTCGGGCTCGGCTGGACCCCCTGCATCGGCCCGACGCTCGCCGCGATCCTCACGCTGTCCCTCACCGGCGGGTCCGCGGGCCGGGGCGCGCTGCTCGCCGCGGTGTTCTGCGTGGGGCTGGGGCTGCCGTTCGTGCTCGTCGGGCTCGGTCTGCAGCGCTCGCAGCGCGCCCTCGGGTGGCTGCGTCGGCACCGGCTCGCCGTGCGCCGCACGGGTGGCGCCGTGCTCGTCGTCCTGGGTGTGGCCCTCCTCACCGGCGCCTGGGGGACGTGGGCGGCCTGGCTGCAGGGTGCCCTGACCGGCGGCGACCCGTTCGTGCCCGCGCTGTGAAGGACGACGTGACCCGCGACGACGTGACCCCGCCCTCCGCACCGGCGTACCGCCCCGAGGGGCTCGACGACGCGTTCACCGACGGCGGCGACCCACGACCCGCCGACGCGGGGTCCGGCTCCCTGCCCGCCCTCGGGCTCGTCGGCTGGCTGCGCTGGGTGTGGCGCCAGCTGACGAGCATGCGCGTCGCCCTGCTGCTGCTCGTGCTGCTGGCCGTCGCGGCCGTGCCCGGGACGATGTTCCCGCAGCGCCCGCAGGACCCGGCGGCCGTGGCCGCCTACCTCACCGACAACCCGTCGACCGGCCCCTGGCTGGACCGGCTCGGGTTCTTCGACGTCTACGCCTCGGTGTGGTTCTCGGCCGTCTACCTGCTGCTGTTCGCCTCCCTCGTCGGCTGCATCGTGCCGCGCACGCGCGTGCACGCCGCGGCGCTGCGCGGCCGCCCGCCGCGCACGCCGCGCAGGTTCGGGCGGTTCCCGGCGCAGGGGGAGGGGACCTCGGACGACGAGCCGCGGGTCGTCGTGGAGCGTGCCGCGGCGGTGCTGCGCCGGCGGCGCCTGGGGGTCCCGTGGTTCCGCGCCGACGTGCACGACGAGGGCGCCGGCACGTGGTCGGTGTCCGCGGAGCGCGGCTACCTGCGCGAGACCGGCAACCTCGTGTTCCACCTGGCGCTGCTGGGCCTGCTGGTCGCCATGGCCACCGGCCAGATGCTGCACTACCGCGGCCAGGCGATCGTCGTCCAGGGCACGGGGTTCGCCAACGTGCAGGCCGCCTACGACACGTTCGAGCGGGGGACCGCCTTCGACCCCGCCGACCTCGAGCCGTTCACGTTGCGGCTGGACGAGTTCGAGTCCCGGTTCGACCCCGTGACCCTGCAGTCCCGGGACTTCACCGCCTACGTCACGGTCACCGAGCCCGGCGGCGAGCCCGTGGAGCGCACCGTCAAGGTCAACCACCCGATCGTCGCCGGGGGTGCCAAGGTCTACCTGCAGGGCAACGGGTACGCCCCGGCCGTCACCGTGCGCGACGCGTCCGGCGAGGTCGCGTTCTCCGGTGCCGTGCCGTTCCTGCCGCAGGACGCCGTCTACACGTCGCGCGGCGTCGTCAAGGTGCCCGACGTGGCGGACGGCCAGCCGCAGATCGGCCTCGTCGGGTTCCTGCTGCCCACGGCCCAGGAGCCCGCGCCGGGACTGTGGCGCTCGGTCGACCCGCAGCCGCAGGACCCGCTGCTCGTGCTGTCGGTGTGGGCCGGCAACCTGGGGCTCGACACCGGCGTCCCGCAGAACGTCTACCGGCTCGACGAGTCGCGCATGGAGCAGGCCGTCGACGACGACGGCGACGTCGTCACGCTGTACGTGCGCCCCGGCCAGACCGTCGAGCTGCCGGACGGCCTGGGCACGCTGACGTTCGACGAGCTGCCGCGGTTCGTCGCGCTCGACCTGCGCCACGACCCGTCGCTGGCGTGGGTGCTGACGTTCTCGCTGCTCGCCCTGGCCGGCCTGACCGCCTCGCTGTTCGCCCCGCGCCGGCGGCTGTGGGTGCGGGCCGCCCCCGGGCAGCGCCGGGACGAAGGTCCCGGCGCCGGGACTACAGTGGTCACGGCCGCCGGGCTCGCCCGTGGTGACGACGTCGGCCTGCAGCCCGAGCTCGACCGCGTCCTCGCGCGCGTGCTCGGTGCGCCGGCCCCGTCGCACGACGCGACCGGGCTCGACACCCCGCAGGAGGGCAGGACATGAGCGTCGCCGAGCTGAGCGACCTGTTCGTCTGGTCGGCCGCGACCGCGCTGACGATCGCGCTGATCGCGTACTCGGTCGACCTCGCGCGGCTCACCGAGGCCGCGCAGGCCGCCCGTGCCGCGGCGCGCGAGCCCGTCACCGTCGGGGGGCCCTCGGTCGCCGCGGCGACGGCGCCGTCGGGGGTCACGGGCGGCGCCCGCGGGACCCGGGCGACCGGCATCGCGCGGTCCACCCTCGTGCTCGGCACGCTCCTGCTGCTCGTGGGCATCGTGCTGCGCGGCGTGGCGGCGGGACGCTCACCCACCGCCAACATGTACGAGTTCACGATCCTCGGCACCTTCTGCGCGCTCGTCGCGCTCCTGGTCATGCAGCGCCGCCGGCCCATCGCGTTCGTCGGGGTCGTCGTGTCGGGCATCGCCGTGCTGGCCCTCGTCCTCGCGCTCAACACCCTCCACGTGCAGGCCGACGCGGTGCAGCCCGCGCTGCAGCGCTACTGGCTCGTCATCCACGTCGGTGTCGCGATCATCGCGACCGGCATCTCGACGGTCGCGTTCGCGACGACGGTGCTGCAGGTCCTGCGCGACGCGCGGGACACGGGTCGCTCGCGCCTCGAGCGGCCGTGGTCGCGGCTCGACGGCGTCCGCCAGGCGTTCCACGGCGCCCGCGTCACCGGTCCGTCGTTCGCGTGGCTCGAGCAGGTGCCCGACGCGCGCCGGCTCGAGGCCTCCTCGTTCCGGCAGCACGCGGTCGGCTTCGTCCTGTGGACGCTGACCCTCATCGGCGGCGCGATCTGGGCGGAGGAGGCCTGGGGCCGGTACTGGGGCTGGGACCCCAAGGAGGTCGGCACGTTCGTCGCCTGGGTCGTGTACGCCGCCTACCTGCACGCCCGCACCACGCGCGGGTGGGCGGGCCGGCGTGCGGCCTACCTCGTGTTCGTCGCGTACGGCGTCGTGCTCGCCAACTTCACGGTCGTCAACCTCTACATCCCCGGCAACCACTCGTACTCGGGGCTCTGAGCCGCGCCACGGACGTGCGGCGCACGGACGTGCGACGGCACGGACGGGCTGCGCGGACGGGCTGCGCGGACGGTCTAGGCCGACGGCTTGCCGTCGGGGGCGTCGGCCGTGCCGGGTCCCTCGGCGGTGTCGTCGCGCGACCCCTGCTCCGGCGTGCCCTCCTGCCGGGCGCGTCGGCGCTGCTCCTGCTCGAGCCGGAAGAGGAACTCCGGGTCGTCGTCGGGCGCGACGGGTCCCCGGCTGCGCGGGCCGGCGGTGCCCGTGCGCGGGGTGCCGCGGCTGACGACGAGCCAGACCACGCCGCCCAGGACCGGCAGGGCGAGCACCACGAGCAGCCAGACCGGCGCCGGCAGGCCGCGGCGCGTGCGCTCGTCGCTGCCCAGCACGTCGAAGACGCAGTAGACGGTGAACGCGACGACGAGGACGAGCGGCAGGTACCTGAGCACCTGTCCACCCTAGACGCGTCGGCCGCGGCCTACCCTGGGGGAGTGCCTGTCGTCGTCTACTCCCTGCTGCGCGCCGCGCTGTTCCTCGCCGCCACCGGGCTGCTCTGGTGGGCCGGGATGCGCTCGTGGCTCGCCCCCGTGCTCGCCGCCGTCATCGCCTGGGGCCTGTCGTACGTCCTCCTGGCCCGCCAGCGCGACGCCGCCGCGCTGCACCTCGCGCAGCGTGCGGCGCAGCGCCGTGCGCGCGGCGGCCTGGGCGCGCGCGCCCACGAGGACGCGGCGGCCGAGGACGCAGAGATCCAGGACGCGGAGATCCAGGACGCCGAGATCCAGGACGCCGAGCCGGGCGTCGACCGCTAGCCGCGCGGACGGCGGGGCCCGTCGCGGCGACGCCCGCCGCGGCGACGCTCAGAGCGCGAGGCCGAGGCCCAGCAGCACGCCGAAGGCGAGCTCGAGCATCCCTGTGCCGCCCAGCACCGGCACCAGCGCGATCCCGCGCGCACCGGCGAGCACGCCGACGGCGAGCAGCACCGCGGGGGTCAGCAGCAGGAGCACGAGCAGCGACCACGGCGCGACGACCACGCACGCCGCCCCCAGCAGCACGGGCAGCACGACCATCACCGCGTACAGGCGTCGGGCCCGGTGGTCGCCGATGCGCACCGCCAGGGTGCGCTTGCCGACCAGGGCGTCAGTCTGGATGTCCCGCAGGTTGTTGACCATGAGCAGCGCGCACGCGAGCAGGCCGATCGCGACGGACCCCACGGCCGAGAGCCACGTCACGTGGCCCAGCTGCGTGTACGTCGTGCCGAGCACGGCCACGAGGCCGAAGAACACGAACACCCCGACCTCGCCGAGCCCGAGGTAGCCGTACGGCCGCCGCCCGCCGGTGTACGTCCACCCCCCGACGATGCACAGCACGCCGACGGCCACCAGCCACCAGGAGCCGGTGAGGACGATCAGCCACATCCCCAAGGCCGAGGCGACCGCGAACGACACGAACGCGGCGTTGCGCACCTGGCGCGGGGGCGCGGCGCCCGACGCCGTCAGGCGCATCGGCCCCACGCGGTCGACGTCGGTGCCGCGGACCCCGTCGGAGTAGTCGTTGGCGTAGTTGACGGCGACCTGCAGCGCGATCCCCACGCCGGTGGCGAGCACCGCCCGGCCGAGGTGCGCCCCGCCGGCGTGCGCCGCGGCGCCCGTCCCGACGAGGACGGGGGCGATCGCGGCGGGCAGGGTGCGGGGGCGCGCACCGGCGAGCCATTCGGAGGCGGTGGCCATCGTGCTCCTGTTCGTCGGGGTGGGGCGAGTCGTCGGGGTGGGGCGAGGGGTCAGGCGGAGGGGTGCCGGGCCATCAGCTGCGTCGCGAGGCGCGCGACGGCCCGCCGGTCGGGCTTGCCCGGACCGCGCGCCGGCAGCTCGTCGACCACGAGCACCTGCCGCGGTGCGCTGGCCGGCCCGAGCGCCGCCGCGACGGCGGTGCGCAGCGGGGTCAGGGCCGGCGCGGTGCCGTCCTGCGTGACGACGACCGCCACGACGGACTGGCCCCAGTGCTGGTCCGGGACCCCCACCACGCAGACCTCGCGCACGTCGGCGAGCCCGCCGACGACCTCCTCCACCGCGAACGGGTCGACCTTGACGCCCCCGGTCACCAGCACGTCGTCGAGCCGGCCCAGGACGTGCAGGACGCCCCCCTCGAGCCGCCCGCGGTCGGCGGTGCGCAGCCAGCGGCGTCCGCCGCTGGTGGTGAAGGTCGTCGCGTCCAGGTCGGGCCGGTGCAGGTACCCGGTCGCGAGCACCGGGCCGCTGAGCGCGACCCGCTGCTCGGCGTCCACGCTGACGGTGACGCCGTCCAGCGGGTGACCGTCGTACACGCAGCCCCCGCAGGTCTCCGTCATGCCGTACGTCGTGACCACCCGCAGCCCGGCGGCGCGTGCCCGGGCCAGCAGCGACGGCGGGCACGCGGCGCCCCCGACCAGGACCGCGTCGAACCCCAGCGCCGCGTCCGTCGCGTCCGGGTCGTCGAGGACCCGCACGAGCTGGGTGGGGACGAGCGAGGTGTGGTGCGGCCCGGGGCCGGCGGTCGCGGCGCGGGCCGCCGCCGTGAACCCGGCGGCGCGGAAGGGCCCCGGTGGCAGGGTCGCCGGGTCGCGCCCGGCGAGCAGGGCACGCAGCACCACCTGCAGGCCGGCCACGTGGTGCACGGGCAGGGCGAGCAGCCACGACCCGGGGCCGCCGAGGCGGGCGGCGGTCGCCGCCGCGGACGCCCGCAGCGCGGCGACCGACAGCATGACGTCGCGCGGGTGCCCGGTCGACCCCGACGTGCGCACGACGACCGCGACGTCCTCCGGCACGCGGTGCGCGGGCCCGGGGACCGGGACGTCGAGGACCCGCACCGCCGGACCGGTGCCGTCGAGCGCCGCGGTCAGGGCGGGGACGAGGTCCTGCACCTGCGCGGGCACGTCGCGCAGCGGCCGGTCCACCCGCACAGCGTAGGTCGTCCGTCCTGCGTCGCGCGCTGCGGGCCGGTGCGCGGTGCCGTCCGACCGGTGGCCGCAGCACGTCGCCGGGGTGGCGCGGGCGGGGCGTGCGCGCGGGCGTCGTAGAGTGTCCGCGGTCCGGCGCGTCCGGGCGGGCACCGCACCGCGGGCCCAGGGACGGACGGACGGCAGAACGCCGCAGCGGCGGGGGACGGGAGTGACGATGTCAGCGACGGCGGCACGCAGCGGATCGACGAGCACGGGCGCGGCACGCGGCTGGCACGTCCGGACCCGCGCCCTGGCAGCGACCGGAGCGCTCCTGGCGCTCGCGGCGTGCGGCTCGCCCGCGACGACGCAGCCCGCGCCCACCGTCACGGCGGAGGCGGAGGTCGTCGCCGACAAGCAGGCCGTCCCCGCACCGGAGGTGCCGCCGACGTGGCCGCTGACGGGCGTCGCGGGGACGCCCGACCCCCGCCCGGCCATCGGCGTGAAGATCGAGAACACCGCGGTCGCCCGGCCCCAGTCCGGGCTGGAGCAGGCCGACGTGGTCTGGGAGACGATCGTCGAGTTCGAGGTCTCGCGGTTCGTCGCCGTGTTCCACTCGCAGGCTCCCGAGGAGGTCGGCCCGATCCGGTCGGTCCGTCCCATGGACCCGCTGATCGTCGCGCCGCTGGGCGGCATGCTGGCCTACTCCGGCGGGCAGCCGGGCATCCTCGAGCTCGTGGCGGCCTCCGGCGTGCAGCAGATCTCGCACGACGCGGGTGCCCCCGGTCTGTACCGCTCGCGTGCGCGCACCGCCCCGCACAACGTCTACGGCACGCTCAGCACGTGGTGGGGGATCGCCGAGGCGGGCCGCACGGCGCCGCCCGAGCAGTTCGCGTTCGCCCGTAGCCCCGAGCTCGCCGCCGCCGCGACCGCCGGGACCCCGGCCGCGACCCTGTCCTTCCGGCTGTCGAGCCAGTCCCAGCCGGTCTGGACCTGGGACGCGGCGACGGGCACGTGGCTGCGGTCCGAGGGCTCGACACCGGCGACCGCGGCGAGCGGGGCGCGCCTGTCGGCCGTCAACGTGGTCGCCGTCACCGCCAACCACCCGAACACCCCCTTCGGTGCCCAGGGCGGCGCGCCGGTGCCCACGTACGACCTCGTCGGGTCGGGTGACGCCGTCGTCGCGACGGGCGGCAGCACCGTCGCCGTGCGCTGGCAGAAGGACGCGCAGGACCAGCCGCTGCGGCTCTACCTGCCGGACGGCTCCGAGGCGACGCTCGCCCCGGGCAACACCTGGGTGGAGATGGTCCCCGCCGGCTCCGGGTCGCTCACCGTCTCCTGACCCCCGGGCACCGACCACCTCTCCCCGACCCCCGGGCGTCGTCCGACCCGATACCTGCGGAGGACGGTGCCCCGCCGGCTGTCCACCCCGCGGGGGAGGTGGCGGACGCCGCAGGGCTGACCTCCGCGCGCAGGGACGGGACCCGGGGGCGACGCGCCGCGGGTGCCCCGCGGACGACGCTGGGGACATGGCCGCACACACCACGCTCCCCGTCACCGTCCGCCCCCACCGCACCGCCCGGCGCGAGCCCGAGGACCACTCGGTCCGCTCCGCCGTCGCCGTCGTCGTCGCGGGACTCGTCCTGGTCGCGCTGCTCGTCGGCGGCGGGGCGGTCGTCGCCACGCTCGTCGACCTCACGTCCTGGGTCGGCGGGGCCTGACGCGTCAGTACGCGTACCCGAACCCCGTCCAGTCCGGGTCGCGGCGCTGCAGGAACGCGTCCCGGCCCTCGACGGCCTCGTCCGTCATGTACGCCAGCCGCGTCGCCTCCCCGGCGAACACCTGCTGCCCGGCCAGGCCGTCGTCGGCCAGGTTGAACGCGAACTTCAGCATCCGCACCGCCTGCGGCGACTTGGTCGCGATGATCCGCGCGTACTCCAGGCCCGCGTCCTCGAGGTCCGCGTGGGCGACGACGTCGTTGACGGCACCCCACGCGTGGGCGTCGTCCGCCGAGTACTCCCGCGCGAGGAAGAAGATCTCCCGCGCGCGCTTCTGCCCGACCTGCCGCGCGAGGAGCGCGGAGCCGTACCCGCCGTCGAAGGACCCGACGTTCGCGTCGGTCTGCATGAACCGCGCGTGCTCGCGGCTCGCGATGCTCAGGTCCGCGACGACGTGCAGCGAGTGACCCCCGCCGGCGGCCCAGCCGTTGACGAGCGCGACGACGACCTTGGGCATCGTCCGGATCAGGCGCTGCACCTCGAGGATGTGCAGCCGGCCGGCGCGCGCCGGGTCCACGGCGGCGGCGCTCTCGCCGTCGGCGTACCGGTAGCCGTCGCGGCCGCGGATGCGCTGGTCCCCGCCCGAGCAGAACGCCCAGCCGCCGTCCTTGGGTGAGGGGCCGTTGCCCGTGAGCAGGACCGTGCCCACGTCCGACGACGTCCGGGCGTGGTCGAGCACGGCGTACAGCTCGTCGACGGTGTGGGGGCGGAACGCGTTGCGCACCTCGGGACGGTGGAAGGCCACGCGCACGACCGGCAGGTCCCGCTCGACGGCGCCCGCCGCGGCCTGCTCGGCCGTGGGCCGCGCCCGCCCGCGGTGGTACGTCACGTCCGTGAGGTGCGCGAACCCCTCGACGTCGCGCCACCGCGCCGGGTCGAACGTCTCGGAGACGCGCACGGGCAGGGGGGCAGGGCCGCTCTCGCTCACCGGACCACCCTAGCCAGCGGCATAGCCTGGTGCGGTGGGTGCGCAGCCGGACGTCGTCGTGTGGGACGTGCCGCTGCGCACCCGGTTCCGGGGCCTGACGCGGCGCGACGGCGTGCTCGTGCGCGGCGCCGCGGGGTGGGGCGAGTTCAGCCCGTTCTGGGACTACGACGACGACGCCGCGGTGCGGTGGTGGCGTGCGGCGCGCGAGGCGGCCGACGAGGGCTGGCCCGCCGCCGTGCGCACGCACGTCCCGGTGAACGTGACGGTCCCGGCGGTCGAGCCCGAGCACGCCCACCGCATCGTCACCGGCTCGGGCGGGTGCCGGACCGCGAAGGTCAAGGTCGCCGAGCCCGGGCAGCCTGCGGGCGCCGACGAGGCCCGCCTGGAGGCGGTGCGCGACGCGCTGGGCCCGGGCGGCGCGATCCGCGTCGACGCCAACGCGGCGTGGGACGTCGACACGGCGGTCGCGCGGCTCGCCGCGCTCGACCGTGCCGCCGGCGGGCTCGAGTACGCCGAGCAGCCGGTGCCGGGCGTCGACGACCTCGCGGCGCTGCGGCGCCGCACGCACGTGCCCCTCGCCGCCGACGAGGTCGTGCGTCGCGGCGACGACCCGCTCGCGGTGGTGCGCCGGCACGCCGCCGACGTCGTGGTCCTCAAGGTGCAGCCCCTGGGCGGCGTGCGCGCGTGCCTGCGCCTCGCCGAGCAGATCGGCCTGCCCGTCGTCGTCTCGTCCGCGCTCGAGTCGTCCGTCGGGCTGGCGGCGGGTCTGGCGCTCGCGGGCGCGCTGCCCGAGCTGCCGTACGCGTGCGGCCTGGCGACGGCCGCGCTGCTCACCGACGACCTCGTCGCCGACCCGCTGCTGCCGCGCGACGGCGCGATCGAGGTCCGGCGTCCGGTGCCGTCCGCGACGCTGCTGGCCGCGGCCGCGCCGCCGCCGGCGCTCGCCGCCCGCTGGGGGGCGCGGCTCGCGGCCGTGCGGGCTCGGGCATGATGGCGGGCGTGACATCCGTGCCCGAGGACCCGTCGGCCCGCCGTCGGCCGCGGCGGGCCCCGGCGAGCCTCGCCCCCGTCGGGGCCGCCCCGGCGTCGCCCGCCGTCACCGCGGCCCGCGTCCTCGTGCAGGCGCTGGCGGCGCTGGGGGTGCGGGACGTCGTCCTGGCGCCCGGCTCGCGCAGCGCGCCGCTGGCGTACGCGGTCGCGGACGCCGCGCGCCCGGACGACGAGCGTCCCGCCGGCGCACCGGCCCTGCGCCTGCACGTCCGTGTGGACGAGCGCGACGCCGCGTTCCTCGCCCTCGGGCTGGCCAAGGCGTCCGCGCACGCGGGGCAGCGCGGCCCCGGGCCCGCGCGGCCCGTGGCCGTCGTGACCACCTCCGGGACGGCCGTGGCCAACCTGCACCCCGCCGTCCTCGAGGCCCATCACGCCGGGCTGCCGCTCGTGCTCCTCACGGCCGACCGACCCCACGAGCTGCGCGGCACGGGCGCCAACCAGACGACCGAGCAGGCGCACCTGTTCACGTCGTCCGTGCGGCTCGCCGTCGACGTGCCCGCCCCCACCGGGCGCGCCGGGGAGGACCGCGACCTGCGGCGGGTGGTGTCGCGTGCCGTGGCCGCGGCGACCGGCGCACGCTCGGGCGACCCGGGGCCCGTGCACCTCGACCTGGCGTTCCGCGACCCGTTGGTCCCGGGCGACGAGCCCTGGCCCGCCTCCTCCGACGCGGGTCTCACCCACGTGGCCGCGCGCGCCCAGCCCAGCGAGCACGCGTCCGCGCTCACCGGTGCGCACCCGGTGGTCGTCGACCCCGTCGACGCGGGCGGGGAGTACCGCGCGGCAGCGTCGCGGCGTGCCCGCGGTGCGGTCCCCACCGTCGTCGTCGCGGGCGACGGCGCCGGCCCGGGAGCCGCGCGGCTGGCCGAGGCCAACGGCTGGCCCCTGCTGGCCGAGCCGTCGTCCGGGGCGCGGCAGGGCCCCAACGCCGTGGGTGCGTACCGGCTGCTCCTGGCCGACGACCGGCTCGGCGGGCGTGTCGGTCGCGTCGTCGTGCTCGGGCGGCCCACCCTGTCCCGGCCCGTGCAGGCGCTCCTCGCGCGGCCGGACGTCGACGTGCTGGTGGTCGCCCCGCGCGGCACGGACTGGCCGGACGCCGCCCGCAACGCCTCCCAGGTGCTGCTGGAGGTGCCGTGGCGCATGCGCCAGGGGCGGGTCGGCGCGCCCGCCGGCTGGCTCGACGCCTGGCGCACCGCCGACGCGGCCGCGCAGGACGTGCTGGCGGGGGTCCTCGACACCCCCGAGGACGCCCGACGGTCGCGCAGCGGGCCGCGGGTCAGCGGGTGGGCGCTCGCCCGCGCGGTGGCGCGCGCCAGCGCCCCGGACGACGTCCTGGTGGTCGGCTCGTCGAGCCCGGTGCGGGACCTCGACCTGGTCGCGCGCTGGGACCTCGCACCGCTCGTCCTGGCGAACCGCGGGCTGGCCGGGATCGACGGCACGATCGCGACGGCCACGGGCGTCGCGCTCGCGCTGCCGACCCGGCGGGTGCGCGCCTACCTGGGCGACCTGACGTTCCTGCACGACGTGGGCGGGCTGCTGCGGGGCCCGGGCGAGCCGGCGGCCGACCTCCAGATCGTCGTCGCGAACGACGACGGCGGGTCGGTGTTCACGACGCTCGAGCCCGGCGCACCGGAGCACACCGACGTCTTCGAGCGGGTGTTCGCGACGCCGCACGGGGTCGACGTGGCCGCCCTGTGCGCCGCCTACGGGGTGCGCCACACGCGCGTCGTCGACACCGACGGGCTGCTGCCGGCGCTGGCCGCACCCGGCACGGGCACCAGCGTCGTGGAGGTCCGGGTGGACCGCGCGCACCGGCGGTCGCTCACCGAGCGGGTCGAGGTCGAGGTCGCCGCCGCGGTCGACAAGGCGCTGTCCCCGTTGTCCTGAGCCCGCGCGCTGCCCTGAGCCCCCGGCCGGGCGCGTCCACAGCCAGCTCCCAGGTACCTGGGAGGCTGATCCCAGGACGACAGGGTGTGATGGGTGTCGACAAGGAGGCAGCCATGACCACCACACCCGAGCCGCGGCCCGCCGGCCACACCCCTGGTCCGGACGCGCACCCCACCCAGCCGCTGCCCGCCGCCGACGCGACGCAGCCCCTGCCGGCCCCGCAGCCGCCCGCACCGGCCGCACCGCCGGTCCCGCAGCCGCCCGCGCGTCCGGTCGACGCCGTACCACCGCAGCACCTGTCGCCCGCCCAGCAGTGGGCGCGCTACGAGGCGGCGCAGCGTGCCGCCCGGCAGCCCGTCGCCGCGGGCGTCGCCGCGGGCGTCGCCGCGGAACCTGTGCCCCCGGGGCACGGTCCCGGAGCACCGGCCGCGCCCGGCACCCCCGGGTCGGCCCCGGGCCAGGTGCCCCCCGGTGAGGTCCCGCCTCCCGGTGCGCCGGGCGCCGTGACCGGCACCCCGCAGCCGCGCCGCACGTCGCGGACGTGGGCCTGGATCGCCACGGCCGCGGTCGTCGGGCTGCTCGTCGGCGGCGGCTCCGTGGCGAGCGTCGCGTTCCTCGACCTCGGCACCTCGTCCGGCGACCGCGCCGCCTCGCTGGCCGACGTGGGACGTTCCGAGACCGGGCAGGTGCCGGTGTCGGGCTCGAGCGTCGAGAACCCCGACTGGCAGCGCGTCGTCGCGGCCGTGCAGGACTCGGTGGTCGCGATCGACGTGCAGACGCAGTCGGGCGAGGGCCAGGGCTCGGGCGTGATCATCGACGACGACGGGCACGTGCTCACCAACAACCACGTCGTGTCCGGCGCGCAGGGCGACGTCCGCGTGACGCTCACCGACGGCCGGATCCTCGAGGCCGAGGTCGTCGGCACCGACGCGAGCACGGACCTCGCTGTCGTGCGCCTGGTCGACGCCCCCGACGACCTGCAGGCCGCCGCGCTCGGCGACTCCGACGACGTGACGGTGGGTGACCCCGTGATGGCGGTCGGCAACCCGCTGGGCCTGGCGAACACCGTGACCACGGGCATCGTCTCGGCCGTCGACCGGCCGGTCTCGACGCAGGCCGTCGGCGGGGAGTCGGCGGTGACCAACGCGATCCAGATCGACGCGGCGGTCAACCCCGGCAACTCCGGTGGTCCGCTGTTCGACGCGACGGGCCGGGTCATCGGCATCACCTCGTCGATCGCGACGCTCAGCCAGCAGTCCGGCTCCATCGGCCTGGGCTTCGCGATCCCGGTGAACCTCACCAAGAACATCGCGTCGCAGCTCATCGCGGACGGCCAGGCGGAGCACGCGTTCCTGGGGGTCACGCTCTCGGACGGCACGGCCACGGCCGACGGCGTCACGCGCCGCGGTGCGGTGGTCGAGTCGGTGAGCGACGGCTCGCCGGCGGCCGCGGGCGGGGTGCAGGCCGGTGACGTGATCGTCGCCATCGGCGGGGACCCGGTAGGCGGTGCGGAGTCGCTGACGGCGTTCGTCCGCTCGATGGCCTCGGGCGACGACACCACGCTGACCGTCGTCCGCGACGGCCGGACGATCGAGGTCGACGTCACCCTCGCCACACGCCCCGACGACTTCGGTCAGAGCCCCCAGGGACAGGACGACCAGGGCCAGGACGACCAGGGCCAGGGTGACCAGGGCCGGCAGGACGACCAGGGCGAGGACGGCAGCGGCCTGCTGCCGAACGGCATGACGCCGCAGGAGTTCTGGGAGTGGCTGCAGCAGCAGCAGGGCCAGGGCTGACAGGACCCGGGCCGGCCCCCACCGGGGCCGCGCCCGTGCACCGCACCCCCGGGTGCGCGCACCGACGGGCCCGCCGTGAGCACCCCCTCTCGCGGCGGGCCCGTCGCCGTGCGCCCGTGCCCGGGCCCGTGCCCGGGGGCAGGACAGCCCGCGGCCGGGCTCAGGACAGCGCGTGCCGCATCGGGTCGAGCTTGGCGCGCGACTCCGCGAGCTCCGCCGCGGGGTCGGACGCCGCGACCACGCCGCACCCGGCGAACAGCCGCAGCCGGCGGGGGTCGTCGCGGTCCACCTCGGCCGAGCGCAGCGCGATGCCCCACTCGCCGTCGCCGTCGGCGCCGAACCAGCCGACCGGCCCGGCGTACCGGCCGCGGTCCATGCCCTCGATGCGCGCGATGAGCTCGCGGGCGGCCTGCGTCGGGGTGCCGCACACGGCGGCGGTCGGGTGCAGCGCGGCGGCCAGCGCGAGCGACGACGGGTGGGCGTCGTCGCCCTGGGGCGCGGTCAGCACGCCGGTGACGTCCGACGCGAGGTGCAGCACGTTCGGCAGGGACAGCACGAAGGGCACGTCCGGGACGTTCGACGACGAGCAGAACGGGGCGAGGGCCCGCGCGACGGAGGTCACGGCGTACTCGTGCTCCTCGAGGTCCTTCGACGAGTGCGCCAGGATCGCGGCGCGCCCCATGTCGGCGTCGTCGTCGCCGGTGCGCCGGATCGTGCCGGCCAGGACGCGGGACGTGACGAGCCCGCGCTCCGAGCGCACCAGCAGCTCGGGTGTGGCGCCGATCATGCCGTCGACGCTGAACGTCCAGCAGGAGCGGTACCGGTCCGCGAGCCGGTGCAGCGCCCACCGCACGTCGAGCGGGTGCTGCGTGCGGGCGTGCACGTCGCGGGCGAGAACGACCTTGTCGACCTCGCCGGCGCGGATGGCGGCGACGCCGCGCGCGACCACGTCGAGCCAGGCGTCCGCGTCGACCGCCCCGTCGGTGTACGTGACCTCGCCCGGGGCTGTCGGCGCCGTGCGGACCGGGGCGACGTCCGCCGGGCGCGGCGCCGGGCCGAGCTCACCGGCGGTGCTCAGGGTCGTCAGCCAGGCCCGCCCGTCACGGCGGCCCACGACGACCTGCGGGACGACGACCACGCCGCCGGCGGGCGAGTCGTCGTCGAACGCGAAGGAGCCGAACGCGACCGGACCGGTCCCGGGCAGCCGCACCTCGTCGCGCACGATCGCGTGGGCGAGGACCTGCCGCCACGCGCGCTCGGCGTCCGCGAACCGGTCGGCGCCGCGCACCTCGATGCGCACGGCCTCGCCCCACGCGACCAGGCCGTCACCGCGGCGCACCCACGCGAGGGGGGCGTCCGGGCCGAGCAGGTCGAGCAGGTCGGCGGCGTCGGGGACGTCGCCCGCGGGCAGGTCGCACGCGACGGTGCGGACCACCAGGGGGTGCGGGACGCCCCCGGTCACGGGGTCGCTGGGGGACGTGCTCATCGCCGTCCAGGGTAGGGCCTGGACGTGCGCCGCCCGCGCCCGTCCGCGTGCGACGCTCGTCTCAGCCGGGCCGGCGGGCCACCACGACGTCGCGCTCGATGGCCTGGTCGACGCGGTGCGCCAGGCCCAGGAACGGCGCGTCCTCCAGAGGGTCGAGCCCGGCGTCGACGAGCATCGCCACGAGGTCCTGGCGGGGCAGCACCTTGGTGTTCCACGACAGGCCGAGGGCGCCGCCGCGGCGCAGCAGCCCCACCCACACGGGGATCGCGTCGGCGAGCAGGTCGCGCGGCGAGCGCGAGGGGGTGCGCGGGCCCGTGACCGAGCCGTGCTGGATCCCGTACGGCGCGTCGGCGACGACGACGTCGAAGAACCCCGCGCGGTACATGCGGTCGGCGTCCAGCGTGTCGCCCTGCGTGATCTCGAGCGTCTGGACGTCGCCGGCGCGGAACTCCTCCTTGGTCGCGGCGAGGGTGAAGGTCGTCCGGCGTCCCAGGGTGGTGCCGGCGACCCGCACGCGACCGGTGCTGGTGCGGTGCTTGAGCCGCTTGTCCTGCAGCCACCGCCCCGCGAACGCCGTGTACGCCTCGACGTCGCGCCGGTCGACGTCGACGCCGTACGCGTCCCACCCGTACATGACCGCCTGGTTGAGGGTCGTCCCGCGGCCGCACATCGGGTCGAGGACCCGGACGCGTGAGCCGAGGAACCCGTCGCGCGGCAGCGCGGCCGCGGCCGTGAGGTTGAGCAGCAGCCGGGTGAGCTGCTCGTTGGTCTTGCCGACGTACTTGAGGATCGTCAGCAGGTCGTCGTCGTACCGGTCGAGGCGGTCGGTGTCGACGGGCAGCAGCGCGCCGTCGTCGCGCAGCTCGAACAGCGCGAACAGCGACGACAGGTTCGCGACCACCCGCAGGTCGTCCGCCGTGAGGTCCGCGTCCAGGACGAGGTAGGGGACGCCGCCCATCGTGCGCTCGGCCGGTCCGCCCCGTGCCGCGACGCGTCCGTCGAGCAGCAGCCGGTCGAGCGCGAGCAGCTCGTTGCCCACGAGGCGCGCGGCCTGCTGCGTGTAGACCCGGTTCGCCGACGGCTGGACGAGGATCGCGTACTGCGGCATGTCTGGTGACGCCCCCGGGGGTCGGCTCGGCGGCGCGACCCGGCGGCGCGCCCACGCCGCACGGTACCCGAGCACGGTGCGCGGCCCTGGGCCCGGACCTGCGACCATGGGGCCATGCCTCGCGCCGCCCTCGACAAGGACCCCCGCGACGTCGCCGCCATGTTCGACGCGGTCGCGCACCGCTACGACCTCACCAACGACGTCATCTCCCTGGGCCAGGACCGCGCGTGGCGCCGGGCCACCCTGGCGGCGCTCGACGCGCAGCGCGGGGAGACCGTGCTGGACCTCGCGGCGGGGACGGGCACGTCGAGCGAGCCGCTGGCGGACGCGGGCGTGCACGTCGTGCCGTGCGACCTGTCGACCGGCATGCTGCGCGTCGGGCGCCGGCGCCGGCCGGACCTGCCGTTCGTCGCGGGCGACGCGCTGCACCTGCCGTTCGCGGACGCGTCCTTCGACGCGGTGACGATGTCGTTCGGGCTGCGCAACGTGTCCGACGTCGACGCGGCGCTGCGCGAGCTGCTGCGCGTGACCCGGCCCGGGGGGCGCCTGGTCGTCTGCGAGTTCTCCCGGCCGACGTTCGCGCCGTTCCGCACCGTCTACACCAACTACCTCATGCGGGCGCTGCCGCCCGTGGCGCGGGCGGTGTCCAAGGAGCCGGACGCGTACGTGTACCTGGCCGAGTCGATCCGCGAGTGGCCGGACCAGCGCGGGCTGGGGCTGCTCGTGCGGGACGCCGGGTGGGAGCAGGTGGCCTTCCGCAACCTCACGGGCGGCGTCGTCGCGCTGCACCGCGCGCGCCGTCCCTGAGCCGACCACCGGGGCGTTCGCGCGCCCCGGGGTGTGCCCTGCGCGCCGGTCGCGCTGCGCCCGGGCGCGTGCTCGGCGACGATGGGAGGGGTCGGACCCCCGTGCCCCGTGGCTCGGGCCGCCGAGGTGGTGTCGGCACTGGTCGGGGGCGCCGGCGGGGACCAAGGTCCGGGCGCGTCGCTGAGGTAAGCCAACCCTTCGCAGACACGCCCGGGGGCGCTGGTTACACTCGCCAAGGTTGCACGTGAACAACGTCACAAGTGGGGTGGCACGGTGGTCGGAGCGGTCGATGACGCGGACGTCATCGTCGTCGGCGCCGGCCCGACCGGGGCCTCCGCCGCGTACCACTGCGCCGCCGCCGGGCTCGACGTCCTGCTGCTGGAGAAGGCGACGTTCCCGCGGGACAAGATCTGCGGCGACGGGCTGACGCCCCGCGCCGTGGCCGAGCTGGTGCGCATGGGCGTGCCCGTGCGCGAGCAGGACGGGTGGATCCGCAACCGCGGGCTGCGCGTCATCGGCGGCGGCCACCGCCTCGAGCTGCCGTGGCCCGAGCTGTCGGTCTACCCGTCGTACGGCCTGGCCCGCGCTCGCACCTCCTTCGACCAGACCCTCGCCGAGCACGCGCGCGCCGGTGGCGCCAAGCTGCTCGAGGGCACCGCGGTGACGGGTCCGGTGCGCGACGAGCGCACCGGCCGCGTGGTGGGGGTGCGCGCCCGCGCGGTCGCCTCCGACGGCGCGCGCACCGTCGACGCGGCCGACGAGGTCGAGTACCGCGCCCCGGTGGTCGTCGCGGCCGACGGGGTGTCCGCACGGTTCGCGACCGCCGTGGGCCGCACCCGCCGCGACGACCGGCCGATGGGCGTGGCCGTCCGCACGTACTTCCGCACGCCGCGGCACGACGACCCGTGGATGGAGTCCCACCTGGAGCTGTGGGACGGCGCTCCGGGACGCTCGAACCTCATGCCCGGGTACGGCTGGATCTTCTCGCTGGGCGACGGCACCGCGAACGTCGGCCTCGGCTCGGTGAGCTCGACCGCGACCGCGACCAAGGTCGACTACAAGGACCTGTTCGCCCGCTGGATGGCCAACGCGCCCGCCGAGTGGGAGTTCACGCCCGAGAACCAGCTCGCCCCGGTGCGCGGCGCGGCCCTGCCGATGGGCTTCAACCGCGGCCCGCTGTACGCCGACGGGCTCATGCTCGCGGGCGACGCGGCCGGGATGGTCAGCCCTTTCAACGGCGAGGGCATCGCCTACGGGCTGCAGGCCGGGCGCGTCGCCGCCGACGCGATCGCGCAGGGGCTCGCGCGTGGCTCGGCCGCGGGGCGCGAGCGCGCGCTCGCGACGTACCAGCAGCGCATGAAGGACGACCTCGGCGGGTACTACACGCTGGGCCGGGTCTTCGTGCGGCTCATCGAGCACCCGCAGGTCATGCACCTGTGCACGCGCTACGGTCTACCTCGGCCGCTGCTCATGAAGTTCGTGCTCAAGCTCCTGGCCGACTGCTACGAGCCGCGCGGGGGTGACGTGGTGGACCGCGTGATCGCCGGCCTCGCCCGCCTGGCGCCGGACGCATGAGGCACCGCGCATGACCACCGCACCGCGCGGCCGGCCCGCCGGCCGGACGTCTTCGACGAGGAGGACCGCCCGATGAGCAACCCGTACGTCCCGCTCCTGGTGATGATCGGGATCGCGGCCGTCCTCGCCCTGGGCGGGGTGGGCGCGAGCGCGATCCTCGGTCCCCGGCGCTACAACCGCGCCAAGCTCGAGGCCTACGAGTGCGGCATCGAGCCGACGCCCCACGCCATCGGCGGCGGCCGGTTCCCCATCAAGTACTACCTGGTCGCGATGACCTTCATCATCTTCGACATCGAGGTCGTCTTCCTCTACCCGTGGGCCGTCGGCTTCGCGGAGGTCGCGACCTTCGGGCTCGTCGCCATGATGGCGTTCCTGCTGATCATCACGGTCCCGTTCGTCTACGAGTGGAAGCGCGGCGGCCTGGAGTGGGACTGACCGTGCACGGACCGGCGCTCCCGGTCGCGACACCCGCCACGACGCGCCGCCGACCCACACCGAGGAGGGACTGACATGGGCATCGAGGAAGCGCCCTCGGGCTTCCTGCTGACGACGGTCGAGGACCTCGTCGGCTACTTCCGCAAGGCCTCGCTGTGGCCCGTGACCTTCGGGCTCGCCTGCTGCGCGATCGAGATGATGGCGGCCGGCACGAGCCGGTACGACATCTCCCGGTTCGGCATGGAGGTCTTCCGCGCGTCGCCGCGCCAGTCGGACCTCATGATCGTGGCCGGGCGCGTGAGCCAGAAGATGGCGCCCGTGGTCCGGCAGGTCTACGACCAGATGGCCGGGCCCAAGTGGGTCCTGTCGATGGGCGTGTGCGCGTCGTCGGGCGGCATGTTCAACAACTACGCGATCGTCCAGGGCGTCGACCACATCGTGCCCGTGGACATCTACCTGCCCGGCTGCCCTCCGCGCCCCGAGATGCTGCTGCACGCGATCCTCGCGCTGCACCAGCAGATCCAGGACGAGCCGCTCGGCGTCAACCGCCGCGAGGCCGCGCGCAAGGCGCAGGAGGCCGCGATGGCCGCGACGCCGACGTCGCACATGACGGGACTGCTGCGATGAGCGACGAGACGACCCCCGAGGACGCGACGGCCCCCGCGGACGACCGGCCGACCGAGGGCGCGCGACCCACGCCCGAGAAGGCCGACGCGTCCGCGGCGGCCAAGCCCGGCGAGGTGGCGCCCGCCGGCACGCAGCGTGCCACCGCCGCGGCTCTCGAGGCCGGGTCCCAGAACGTCCCCGCGGGCGTCGACCCCACCGCCGCGCGCACGCCGCTCGACATCGTCGACGTCCGCACCGGCATGTTCGGTGTCGCCGGCACCGGCGACACCTCCGGGTTCGGCGGCCTCGTGCGCACCGTCGCGATGCCCGGTCCCAGCGAGCGGCCGTACGGCGGCTGGTTCGACGAGGTCGTCGACGTGCTGACCGAGGTGCTCGACGAGTCCGGCACGGGGTACGCGACCGCGGTCGAGTCCGTCGTCGTCGACCGCGGCGAGCTCACGCTGAACGTCGCCCGCGAGCACCTCGTGGAGGTCGTGCAGGCCCTGCGGGACGACCCCGACCTGCGCTTCGAGCTGTCGCTCGGGGTGTCGGGGGTCCACTTCCCGCACGACGAGGGCCGCGAGCTGCACGCCGTCTACCACGTCGTGTCCGTCACCCACTCTCGCCGCCTGCGCCTCGAGGTCGCGGCACCCGAGGGCGACCCGCACATCCCGTCCACGACCGCCGTGTACCCCGCGAACGACTGGCACGAGCGCGAGACGTGGGACTTCTTCGGCATCGTCTTCGACGGGCACCCGGGCCTCGCCCGGATCCAGATGCCCGACGACTGGCCGGGCCACCCGCAGCGCAAGGACTACCCCCTCGGCGGGATCCCGGTCGAGTACAAGGGCGCGACCATCCCGCCCCCGGACCAGCGGAGGTCGTACAGCTGATGACCGCCCCCACGTCACCGACCCCCCACTCGACGCGCCACGTGCCGCTCGACGACACGCAGGGCGTGCCCTCCTTCGAGGCCTCCGGCGGCGACTGGTCCGACATCGCCGAGGAGGCCGCCCGCCTCGGCGAGGAGCGCATCGTCGTCAACATGGGCCCGCAGCACCCGTCGACGCACGGCGTGCTGCGGCTCATGCTCGAGATCGACGGCGAGACCGTCACCGAGGCCCGGGCCGGCATCGGCTACCTGCACACGGGCATCGAGAAGAACATGGAGTTCCGCACCTGGACCCAGGGCGTGACCTTCTGCACGCGCATGGACTACGTCGCCCCGCTGTTCCAGGAGGCGGCCTACTGCCTCGCGGTCGAGCGGCTCCTGGGCATCACCGACGACGTCCCCGAGCGTGCCTCGGTCATCCGGGTGCTGATGATGGAGCTCAACCGCATCACGTCGCACCTGGTCTTCCTCGCCACGGGCGGCAACGAGCTCGGTGCCACGACGATCATGATCCTGGGCTTCACCGCCCGCGAGGAGATCCTCAAGGTCTTCGAGATGATCTCGGGCCTGCGCATGAACCACGCGTACATCCGCCCCGGCGGCGTCGCGCAGGACGTGCCCCCGGGCGCGATCGACTCGGTCCGCGAGGCCCTGGTCAAGGTGCGCGGGTACTTCCGCCAGCTCGAGGACCTCATGCTGGCCAACCCGATCCTGCACGCGCGCATGAAGGACGTCGGCGCGCTGAGCCTGGCGGCGTGCATGTCGCTGGGCGTCACCGGGCCGCTGCTGCGTGCGACGGGACTGCCGTACGACGTGCGCAAGACCGACCCGTACTGCGGGTACGAGACGTACGACTTCGACGTCCCGACGCAGGACGCCGCGGACTCCTGGGCGCGGCTGCTGGTGCGGGTCGAGGAGTGCTACCAGTCGATGCGCATCGTCGAGCAGTGCCTGGAGCGGCTCGCGAAGCCGGGGCCGGTCATGGTCGCCGACAAGAAGGTCGCCTGGCCCGCGCAGCTGGCCATCGGCACGGACGGCATGGGCAACTCCCTGGACCACATCAGGGAGATCATGGGCACCTCGATGGAGTCCCTGATCCACCACTTCAAGCTCGTGACCGAGGGCTTCCGCGTCCCCGCCGGGCAGGTGTTCCAGACCGTCGAGCACCCGCGCGGCGAGCTGGGCGTGCACCTCGTGTCCGACGGCGGGACCAAGCCGTACCGGGCGCACTTCCGCGACCCGTCGTTCAACAACCTGCAGGCCGTCTCGATGATGTGCGAGGGCGGGCAGGTCGCCGACGTCGTCGTCTCCGTGGCGTCGATCGACCCGGTGCTGGGAGGGGTGGACCGCTGATGTCCGTCGAGCACGCGGGCGCCCCGGCGCCCCACGACCACGGCCGCACCCCGGGCGGGCGGCACGCCACCGGCTACGACGACGACACGCGCGCCCGGCTGACCGCCGACGCGCAGGAGATCATCGCCCGGTACCCGCAGGCGCGCTCCGCGCTGCTGCCCATGCTGCACCTCGTGCAGTCGCAGGACGGCTACGTCAGCCCGCGGGGCATCGCGTTCTGCGCCGCCACGCTCGGCATCTCCACCGCCGAGGTCTCGGCCGTCGCGACGTTCTACACGCAGTACAAGCGGCACCCCAACGGCACGTACACCGTGGGGGTGTGCACCAACACGCTGTGCGCGGTCATGGGTGGCGACGCGATCTGGGAGGAGCTCAGCGAGCACCTCGGGATCGGCCACGACGAGACGACCGACGACGGCGCGATCACCCTCGAGCGCATCGAGTGCAACGCGGCCTGCGACTACGCGCCGGTGGTGATGGTGAACTGGGAGTTCTTCGACAACCAGACGCCCGCCTCGGCGGTCGACGTCGTCGACCGGCTGGTCGGCGGCGAGGCGGTCGCACCCACCCGTGGCGCGTCGTCGGTGTGCACGTTCAAGGAGATGAGCCGGGTCCTGGCGGGCTTCCCCGACGGCCGGGTCGACGAGGGCGTGGGCGCGGGCGAGGCGACCGTGCGCGGCACCCGCCTGGCCCGGGAGCGCGGCTGGACGGCGCCGTCGTTCGACGCCGACGAGCACGCCGCCACACCCGTGACGGGCCAGGACGAGCCGGGCGCGGGCGAGGAGCGCTCGAGCGCCGACCGGCCCACGACCACGCCCGCGGACGCCTCACCGGCCCGTGAGCAGCGCAAGCAGAAGTCCGACGACGCGAAGGAGTCGTGATGACGACCCTCACCCCCGTGCTGTCCGCGCACTGGGACGCGGACCGGTCCTGGAAGCTCGCGCGGTACGAGGCCGACGGCGGCTACCGCGGCCTGCGCCGCGCCCTGGGCATGGCACCCGCCGACGTCGTGACGACCGTCAAGGACTCCGGCCTGCGCGGCCGGGGTGGCGCCGGGTTCCCGACCGGGATGAAGTGGGGCTTCCTGCCCGCTCCCGACGGCGGCCCGCGGTACCTCGTGGTCAACGCCGACGAGTCCGAGCCGGGCACCTGCAAGGACATCCCGCTGATGATGGCGAGCCCGCAGGAGCTCATCGAGGGCGTGGCCATCACCTCCTACGCGATCGGCTGCCACCACGCGTTCATCTACGTGCGGGGCGAGGTCCTGCACGTCTACCGCCGGCTGCTCGAGGCCGTGCGCGAGGCACGGGAGGCCGGCTACCTCGGCACGGACATCCTGGGCTCGGGCTTCGACCTCGAGGTCACCGTGCACGCCGGGGCCGGGGCCTACATCTGCGGCGAGGAGACGGCCCTGCTCGACTCGCTCGAGGGCCTGCGCGGCCAGCCGCGCCTCAAGCCGCCGTTCCCCGCGGTCGCGGGCCTGTACGCGCGTCCGACGGTGGTCAACAACGTCGAGTCGGTCGCGTCCGTGCCGGGCATCCTGCGCGGCGGCGCCGAGTGGTTCACGTCGATGGGTACGGAGCGCTCCGCCGGTCACGGGCTGTTCTCCCTGTCGGGTCACGTGACGCGACCGGGGCAGTACGAGGCGCCGCTGGGCATCACGCTGCGCGAGCTGCTCGACATGGCCGGCGGCGTCCGCGCGGGCCACCAGCTGAAGTTCTGGACGCCGGGCGGGTCGTCGACGCCGATCTTCACCGCCGAGCACCTCGACGTGCCGCTCGACTACGAGTCGGTCGGCAAGGCCGGCTCGATGCTGGGCACGCGCGCGCTGCAGATCTTCGACGAGACGACGTCCGTCGTGAAGGCCGTGTCCCGCTGGATCCAGTTCTACAAGCACGAGTCCTGCGGCAAGTGCACGCCCTGCCGCGAGGGCACGTTCTGGCTCGCCCAGATCATGGGCCGGCTCGAGGCGGGTCAGGGCACCAGCGCCGACATCGACCTGCTGCTCGACCTGTGCGACAACATCCTGGGCCGCGCGTTCTGCGCGCTCGGCGACGGGGCCACCAGCCCCGTGACGAGCGCGATCCAGTACTTCCGGGAGGAGTTCGAGGCGGGCACGCACACCCCCGCCGACGTGCTGTTCCCGCCCGAGCGCAGCTCGCTCTTCGACTACACGCCGCGTCGCAGCACGCAGCTGGCGGGGGTGCACGCATGACGATCACGACCCCGAAGGCCACCGACACCACGCCCCTGGTGCCGGCCGCGCCCCCGGTCACGGCCCCCGAGACCGACGCGACGGTGACGTTCAGCGTCGACGGCATCGAGACGACCGTGCCGAAGGGCACGCTCGTCATCCGCGCCGCCGAGCAGCTCGGCATCCAGATCCCGCGGTTCTGCGACCACCCGCTGCTCGCGCCCGCCGGCGCGTGCCGGCAGTGCCTCGTCGAGGTGTGGGCCCCCGGTCGCGACGGCAACGTCGCCAAGATGCCCAAGCCGCAGGCGTCCTGCACGCTCGAGGCGACGCCGGGCATGCAGGTCAAGACGCAGCACACGTCGCCGGAGGCCGACAAGGCCCAGCACGGCGTCATGGAGCTGCTGCTCATCAACCACCCGCTCGACTGCCCGGTCTGCGACAAGGGCGGCGAGTGCCCCCTGCAGAACCAGGCGATGAGCAACGGGCGGGGCGCGACCCGGTTCGTCGACGTCAAGCGCACGTTCCCCAAGCCCATCGCCGTCTCCACCCAGGTGCTGCTCGACCGCGAGCGGTGCATCCTGTGCCAGCGCTGCACGCGGTTCTCCGAGGAGATCGCGGGCGACGTGTGGATCGACCTGCAGAAGCGCGGCGCCGCGCAGCAGATCGGGACCTTCGACACCGAGGTGCTCGGGTTCGTCGGCGACACGCCCGTGGGCGCGTCGACGCTCGACACCAGCGGCCGCCCGTTCGCGTCGTACTTCTCCGGCAACACCGTGCAGATCTGCCCGGTCGGGGCGCTGACGTCGGCCGCGTACCGCTTCCGCTCCCGGCCGTTCGACCTGGTGTCGGCGCCCGCGATCGCCGAGCACGACGCCAACGGCTCGGCCATCCGCGTCGACCACCGGCGCGGCGTCGTGCTGCGCCGCCTCGCCGGTGACGACCCCGCGGTGAACCAGGAGTGGATCAGCGACAAGGACCGGTTCGCGTTCCACTGGCAGTCGTCCCCGGACCGGGTGACGACCCCGCTGGTGCGCCGCCGGCTGCCCGACGGCACGCGCGGCGAGCTGGAGCCGTGCTCCTGGACCGAGGCGCTCGACACCGCGGCGGCCGGGCTGCAGGCGGCCCTGGCACCGTCGGGCGCGGCGAGCCCGACGGGCGTCGGCGTGCTGCCCGGCGGTCGCCTGACGCTCGAGGACGCCTACGCGTACGGCAAGTTCGCGCGCACCGTCCTGGGCACCAACGACGTCGACCACCGGGCACGCCCGCACTCGGCGGAGGAGGAGGCGTTCCTCGGCCACGTCGTCGCGGGCCGCACGCTGCAGGTGACCTTCGGCGACCTCGTCGCCGCACCGGCCGTGCTGTGCGTCGCGTACGAGCCCGAGGAGGAGGGCGGCATCCTCTTCCTGCGGCTGCGGTCCTCCGTCGTCGCCGGGCGCACCCGGGTCTTCTCGCTGGCGGCGCTCGCCAGCCGGGGGATCGAGCGGCTCGACGGCACGCTGCTGGCCGCCGCACCCGGGACCGAGCCCGAGGTCCTCGACGCGATCACGACGGGGGCCGACGACGACCTCGGCACCGCGGCGCAGGCGCTCGGCGCCGACGGGGCCGTCATCCTCGTGGGGGAGCGCGCCGCGACGGTGCCCGGCGCGCTGACCGCGGTGCTGCGGCTCGCGGAGCGCACGGGTGCACGCGTCGCCTGGATCCCCCGTCGGGCCGGTGAGCGCGGCGCGGTCGAGGCCGGCACGCTGCCGACCCTGCTGCCGGGCGGTCGCCCGGTCGCCGACGCGTCCGCCCGGGTCGACCTGGCCGCCGCCTGGGGGGTCGACGAGCTGCCCGGGACACCCGGCCGCAGCGCGGACGAGATCCTGGCCGCCGCCGCGTCCGGGCGCCTGGGGGCGCTCGTCGTCGGGGGCGTCGACCCCGCGGACCACGCCGACCCGGCGCTCGCGCGGGCCGCGCTCGACGCCGTGCCGTTCCTCGTCTCGCTCGAGGTGCGCCGCAGCGAGGTCACCGACCTCGCCGACGTCGTCCTGCCCGTGGCGCCCCCGGTCGAGAAGCCCGGCACGTTCGTCACGTGGGAGGGGCGCCCGCGTCCGTTCGCGCAGGCCCTGACGACCACGCACCTGTCCGACTTCCGCGTGCTCGACCGGCTCGCTGACGCGCTCGGTGCCGACCTGGGGCTGATGACGCTCGCGGACGTGCACGCCGAGCTCGACCAGCTCGGCGGCTGGGACGGTGCGCGGGTCGCGGCGCCCGCGACGGACCCGGCCGAGCCTCCCGCGGTGCCGGCCGGTCACGCCGTGCTCGCCACGTGGCACCAGCTGCTCGACGCGGGCAGGCTGCAGGACGGTGAGCCGTACCTGGCCGGTACCGCCAAGCAGCCCGTCGCACGCGTCTCGGCCGCCACCGCGGCCGCGGCCGGGCTCACCGACGGCGACGAGGTCGCCGTCAGCACGGACCGCGGCACGATCACCGCTCCGGTGCAGGTCACGGAGATGGCCGACCACGTGGTGTGGCTCGCGACCAACCCGCGCGGCGCCGCCGTGCGCGAGCTCCTGGGCGCGGTCGGCGGCACGGTCGTCCGGCTGGCACCGGCCGGTCCCGGCGACGCGCCGGGCGTGACGGCCCGTGCGGGCTCCGGCCTCGCCGGGGACGCCGCGGAGGCCGTCGCCGGCGTCCGCGTGGACGAGGAGGAGCGGGCATGAGCGGGCTGGCCACGGTGCTGGGTGCGCTGCCGACGGCCGTCGGCGACGGCGCCGTCGCCCCCGTCACGGCGGACTTCAGCCAGGACGTCTTCTGGGTGTGGCTGGTCAAGGCGGTGGCGATCATCGTCTTCCTGCTGACGAGCGTGCTCATCGCCATCTGGTTCGAGCGGCGGGTCGTCGCGCGCATGCAGGTGCGCCCGGGCCCGAACGTGCACGGGCCGCTCGGCCTGCTGCAGTCGCTCGCGGACGCGATGAAGCTCCTCGTCAAGGAGGACGTCACCGTCAAGGCGGCCGACAAGTTCGTCTACATCCTCGCGCCGATGATCGCGGTGCTGTGCTCGCTGCTCGTGTTCGCGGTCATCCCGTTCGGTCCCGAGGTCAGCATCTTCGGCGTCGTCACGCCGCTGCAGCTCACCGACTTCTCCGTCGCGGTGCTGTACATCCTGGCGTGCGCCGCGGTCGGCGTGTACGGGATCGTCCTGGGCGGCTGGTCCTCCAACTCGACGTACCCCCTGCTGGGCGGCGTCCGGTCGACGGCCCAGGTGATCTCCTACGAGCTGGCGATGGGCCTGTCCCTGGTCAGCGTCTTCATCATGGCCGGGTCGATGTCGACGTCACAGATCGTCGACTCCCAGACGCAGGTCTGGTGGTTCCTGCCGCTGCTGCCGGCGTTCGTCATCTACCTCATCTCGATGGTCGGCGAGACCAACCGCCTGCCGTTCGACCTCCCCGAGGCCGAGGGCGAGCTCGTCGGCGGGTACACCACCGAGTACTCCTCGATGAAGTTCGCCTGGTTCTTCCTCGCCGAGTACATCAACATGCTCAACGTCTCGGCCGTCGCGACCACGCTGTTCTTCGGTGGCTGGCGCGCGCCGTGGCCGATCTCCGCGATCAACGACGGCATGTTCAACACCGGCTGGTGGCCCGTCCTGTGGTTCGTCGCCAAGGTCTGGATGTTCATGTTCCTGTTCGTCTGGATCCGCGGCTCGGTGCTGCGCTTCCGGTACGACCAGTTCATGAAGATCGGCTGGAAGGTCCTCATCCCCGCCGCCCTCGGCTGGGTGGTCTGCGTGACGCTCGTGCAGGGCGCGCGCCAGCTGTGGGACGTGGACCTGCGCACGCTGCTGTTCGTCCTCGCGGGCGTCGTGGCGGTCGGTCTGGTCGCCTCCTTCCTCGTGCCCGAGCGCACGCCCGAGCCCGAGCCCGAGCCGACCGGCCCGCAGGAGATCGACCCCTTCGCGCACGGCTACCCCGTGCCGCCCCTGCCGGGGCAGGTGCTGCCCCCGTCGCCGCGCGCGCAGCGACGCCTCGCGGCGACCGACCCCGGCGACCCGTCCGGACCCGAGACCCCGTTGGAGGTGCGCGGTGGCTGAGCAGCGCAAGAAGAAGCCCGCGCCGGGTGCAGCCGCGCCCGGCGATGCGGCACCGGGCACCGGCGGCCAGGTGCAGCGCACCACGGGCAGCGGTGGCGAGGTCGACCGCCCGGCACCGTACGAGTCGCTCATCGAGAAGCGCTCGGGCCTGAGCGAGCTGCTCGCGCCCGTCGCCGGCTTCGGCGTGACGTTCGCGAACATGTTCAAGCCCACGGTGACCGAGCAGTACCCGCGCGAGCAGGTGCCGACCAAGCCGCGGTACCACGGTCGCCACCAGCTCAACCGCTACGCCGACGGCCTGGAGAAGTGCATCGGCTGCGAGCTGTGCGCGTGGGCGTGCCCCGCCGACGCCATCTACGTCGAGGGTGGCGACAACACCCCGGACGCGCAGTTCTCGCCGGGGGAGCGGTACGGCCGCGTCTACCAGATCAACTACCTGCGCTGCATCTTCTGCGGGCTGTGCATCGAGGCCTGCCCGACGCGCGCGCTGACGATGACCAACGAGTACGAGCTCGCCGGGCCCACGCGGCCGGGCATGATCTGGGAGAAGCAGGACCTGCTGGCCCCGCTGCGGTCGGGCCAGCTCGCCGCGCCGCACCCCATGGTCGAGGGCACCTCCGACACGGACTACTACCGCGGCGAGGTGACCGGGGTGACGGACACCCAGGTCGCCTGGGTCGCCGAGCACCGCCCGGACGACCCGACGCTGCCGGAGAACGCCGCGCAGGGCGCGACCGTCCCCGACCTCGGGGAGACGCGTCTCGCGCAGCGCGCGATCACGGCCGCTGCGCACCGCCAGGGGGGTGCCAGGTGAGCACGCTGTTCACCGCGCTGCCGGCAGCCGCCGGCGCGCTGACCGACGCGGGCCAGACGAGCACGGCGGAGGCCGTGCTCTTCTGGACCCTCGGCCCGCTGATGGTGCTCGCCGCGCTCGGGCTCCTGCTGGCGCGCAAGGCGGTCCACGCCGCGCTCGCGGTCATCTTCATCATGATCTCGCTGGCGTTCATGTACGTCGCCCAGGGCGCGGAGTTCCTCGGGGTCGTCCAGGTGGTCGTCTACACCGGCGCCGTGATGATGCTCTTCCTGTTCGTCCTCATGCTCGTCGGCGTCGACCGCTCGGACTCGCTCGTCGAGACGATCCGCGGTCAGCGCTGGGTCGGCGTCCTCGCCGGCCTCGGGCTGGGCGTCGTGCTCGCGGGCGTCGTGGGCCGCGCGACGTACGGTCCGCCCGTCGGGCTCGTCGACGCCAACGCACCGTCGAACCCCGAGGCGGTCGCGTACCTCATCTTCGGTCGGCACGTGCTGGCGATGGAGGTCGTCGGCGCGCTGCTCGTGACCGCCGCGCTCGGCGCGCTCGTGCTCACGCACCGGGGCCGTCTGACCGCCAAGGTCGGGCAGCGCGAGCGGGCCGAGCGCCGGCTGCGCGACGGCGGGCACCCGGTGTCCCTGCCGGCGCCCGGCGTGTACGCCCGCCACAACGCGATGGACGTCCCGGCGCTGCTGCCCGACGGCTCGCCGCTCGACAGCTCGGTCCCGCGCGTGCTGCGCGTCCGCGGCCAGGAGGCCGACGCACGCGAGTACGCCGCGCGCATCGACCGCGTCCTGGCCGGCGGCTGGGCCGTCGGGGCGGGCACGTTCACGTCCGACGACGAGTACCGCGGGGGCCCCGGCGGGGCCGTCGCCGGGGGAGTCGTCATGCGCGACCCCGCCGCGGGGCCCGACGCCCCCGTGGACGGGACCGACGCACCGACGCACGACGAGGAGGACGGCCGGTGAGCCTCACCCACTACCTGGTGCTGGCCGCGATCCTGTTCGCGATCGGCGCCACGACGGTGCTGCTGCGCCGCAACGCGATCATCGTCTTCATGGGGGTCGAGCTCATGCTCAACTCGACCAACCTGCTGCTGGTGACGTTCTCGCGGATCCACGGCAACCTCTCGGGCCAGGTCCTCGCGTTCTTCGTCATGGTCGTCGCGGCCGCCGAGGTCGTCGTCGGGCTGGCGATCATCGTGACCATCTTCCGGACCAGGCGCTCGGCGTCGGTCGACGACGTCAACCTGCTGAAGAGCTGAGGGGCAGCACGTGCACACCCTGATCTCCCTGACGTCTCCTGCCGTCCTGCCGACGGTGGTCGAGGACGTCACCGCACCCGTCTCCTGGGCCGGGGGGCAGTACGCCGTCTGGCTCGTCGCGCTGCCGCTGCTGTCCGCCGCCGTGCTGCTGCTCCTGGGCCGCCGCGCGGACCGGTGGGGGCACTGGCTCGGCGTGCTGGCCTCCGCGGGCTCGTTCGTCGTCGGCCTGGGGCTGCTGCTGGGCCTGCTGGGCCTGCCCGCCGGTCAGCGCGTGCACGACGTGCACCTGGGCACCTGGCTCGACGCGGGCGCGCTGAGCATCGACGCCGGCCTGCGGGTCGACCCGCTGTCGCTGACGTTCGTGCTGCTCGTGACGTTCGTCGGCACCCTGATCCACGTGTACTCCGTGGCGTACATGGAGCACGACGCGGCCCGCCGCCGGTTCTTCGCCTACCTCAACCTGTTCGTCGCGGCGATGCTGCTGCTGGTGCTCGCGGACTCGTACGTGCTGCTGTTCGTCGGCTGGGAGGGCGTGGGCCTCGCGTCCTACCTGCTCATCGGGTTCTGGAACCACCGCACCCCGTACGCCGTCGCGGCCAAGAAGGCGTTCGTCGCCAACCGCGTGGGCGACGTCGGCCTGCTCGTCGCGATGGGGCTGCTGTTCGCGACGTTCGGCAGCCTGGACTTCGCGACGGTCGAGGCCGGTGCGGCGTCCGGGACCGTGTCCCAGGGCACCATGACGGCCATCGGCCTGGCGCTGCTGCTCGCGGCGTGCGGCAAGTCGGCGCAGTTCCCGCTGCAGTCCTGGCTGGGCGACGCGATGGCCGGCCCGACGCCGGTCTCGGCCCTCATCCACGCGGCGACGATGGTCACCGCGGGCGTCTACCTCATCATCCGCTCGGGCGCGGTCTTCACGGCCGCCCCGACCGCCCAGCTCGTCGTCGCGATCGTCGGTGCCGTCACGCTGCTGTTCGGTGCGGTCGTCGGCTGCGCCAAGGACGACATCAAGAAGGCGCTGGCCGCCTCGACGATGTCCCAGATCGGCTACATGGTGCTGGCCGCGGGCCTCGGGCCCATCGGCTACGCGTTCGCGATCTTCCACCTGGTCACGCACGGCTTCTTCAAGGCCGGCATGTTCCTCGGCGCCGGGTCGGTGATGCACGGCATGGACGACCAGGTCGACATGCGCCGGTTCGGCGGGCTGGGCCGGTACATGAAGATCACGTACTTCACGTTCATGGCCGGCTGGCTCGCGATCCTCGGCGTCCCGCCGTTCGCCGGGTTCTTCAGCAAGGACAAGATCATCGAGGCGGCGTTCGTGCCCGTCGACGGTCAGCCGTGGCGGGCCTGGGTCTTCGGCTGCGTCGCCCTGGTCGGTGCGGGCCTCACCGCGTTCTACATGTCGCGGCTGTTCTTCATGACGTTCGAGGGGCAGAAGCGCTGGAGCACGACCAAGGACGGCGCCGAGCAGCACCCGCACGAGTCCCCGGCCCTCATGACGTGGCCGATGATCGTGCTCGCCGCCGGGTCGGTGGGGCTGGGCCTCGTCCTGTCGCGCGTCGGGTTCGTCGAGTGGCTCGAGCCGTCCGTCGGGCACGCCGAGCACGAGGAGCCCGTCCTGGCGATCCCGCTGATCATCGGGCTCACGCTGCTCGCCGTGGTCCTCGGGCTCGTGCTCGCGTGGCGGCGCTACGCGGTCACGACCGTGCCCGTCACACCACCGCTGGGCACCGCGCTGACCCGCGCCGCCCGCGTGGACCTGCACCAGGACGCCGTCAACGACGCGCTCCTGGTCGCGCCGGGGCAGTACCTGACACGGTCGCTCGTCTACGGCGACAAGGCCGTCGTCGACGGGGCGGTGACCGGGCTGGGCCGGGCCACCGTCGGTGTCGGCGACCTCGTGCGTCGTGTCCAGAACGGGTACGCCCGCTCGTACGCCGCCGTCATGGTCGTGGGTGTCGTCGTGCTCGCGTTCGTCGTCCTGGCCGCGCGCGGCTGACCGAAGAGTCGACAGGAGACCTGGAACTGATGTCGAACTTCCCCTGGCTCACCGCGCTGGTGGTGCTGCCGCTGCTCGGCGCCGCGGCCCTGTGGCTGCTGCCCGCCGGCGCGCGCGCCCGTGCCCGCACGGTCGCGCTCGGCTTCGCCCTCGCGCAGGTGCTCCTCGCCGTCGGGGCCTTCGCGGCCTTCGACACGGCCGACGCCGCGACCCACCAGCTCCTCGAGACCGCGCCGTGGATCCCCGCGCTCGGGGTGTCCTGGGCGGTCGGCGTCGACGGCGTGGGGCTCGCGCTCATCGGCATGTCGGTGGTGCTCGTGCCGCTCGTCGTGCTCGCCGCCTGGCGGGAGCAGGGCTCCACCGACGGCCCGACCGACCGGCTGCGGCACTACCTGGCGCTCGTGCTGCTCCTCGAGGCGCTCATCGTGCTGGTGTTCGCCGCCCGCGACGTGTTCCTGTTCTACGTCGTCTTCGAGGCGATGCTCATCCCCGTCTACTTCATGATCGGCGCGTTCGGCGGCGCCCAGCGGCGCTACGCCGCCGTGAAGTTCCTGCTGTACTCGCTGGCCGGCGGGCTCGTCATGCTCGTGGGCGTCATCGCGCTGTACCTGCAGGGACCGGGCGGCAGCGACGGGTTCCTCGTCGAGAACCTCGTGGGACTCGAGATGGACCCGAACGTCGAGAAGTGGCTGTTCCTGTCGTTCTTCCTGGCGTTCGCCATCAAGGCGCCGATGTTCCCGGTGCACACGTGGCTGCCGGACGCGGCCCAGCAGGCACCCGCCGGGACGTCCACGCTGCTGGTCGGCGTGCTCGACAAGGTCGGCACCTTCGGGATGCTCACGCTGTGCCTGCCGCTGTTCCCCGCCGCCTCGCGGTGGGCGGCGCCCGTGGTCATCGTGCTCGCCGTCGTGTCGATCCTCTACGGGGCGCTGCTCGCGATCGGGCAGAAGGACATGATGCGCCTGGTCGCGTACACCTCGGTGTCGCACTTCGGGTTCATCGTCCTGGGGATCTTCGCCTTCACGTCGACGTCGATCGCCGGGTCGTCGTTCTACATGGTCAACCACGGGCTGTCGACGGGTGCGCTGTTCCTGCTCGTCGGGTTCCTCGCCGCGCGGCGCGGGTCGCAGCAGATCGCGGACTTCGGCGGGCTGCAGAAGGTCGTGCCCGTCCTGGCCGGCCTGTTCCTCGTCGTCGGGCTGTCGGCCCTGTCCCTGCCGGGCCTGTCGACGTTCGTCAGCGAGTTCCTCGTCATCGTCGGGACGTTCGCCCGGCACCCGGCGGCCGCGATCGTGGCCACGCTCGGCGTCGTGCTGGCCGCGGTCTACGTGCTGTGGCTCTACCAGCGCGTGTTCACCGGCCCCGTGCGGCCCGAGCTCGCGGACATGGCCGACGTCGGGGCGCGCGAGCGGTGGGTGGTCGGCCCGCTCGTCGCGCTCATGCTCGTCCTCGGGTTCGTCCCCGGCCCGGCGCTGGACCTGGTCCGGCCGCCCGCGCAGGAGAGCGTCGCGCAGCTCGACGTCGCCGACGTCGAGCCCACGACGACCACCACGACCCCCGCCGGTACGGAAGGGAGTGACCAGTGAGCGGCTTCACCGCCCCCGAGATCGCATGGGGGCCGACGGTCCCCGTGCTGGTCGTCCTGCTGGCGGCCGTCGTCGGCGTGCTGGTCGAGGCGTTCGTGCCCGTCGCCCGCCGCCGCGTCGTGCAGCTGGCGCTGACGCTGGCGGCGCTCGCCGGCGCGCTGCTCGCCGTCGCGGCCCTGTGGTCCGACGTGGCGCGCACGGGCGGCACGGACGTGCTCGGCGGCTCGCTCGTCGTCGACGGTCCGACGCTGGTCCTGCAGGCGACCATCGCCCTGCTCGCGCTGCTGTCGACGCTCGTCTTCGCCGACCGCGTCGCCGGGGGTGAGGACGCGTTCGCGCCCTCCGCGGCCGCCGTGCCGGGATCGGACTACGAGGAGCTCGCGCGCCGCAAGGGTCTGCGCCAGACCGAGGTGTACCCGCTGCTGCTGTTCGCGACCGGCGGCATGATGCTCTTCCCCGCGACCACCGACCTGCTCACGCTCTTCGTGGCGCTCGAGGTGCTCTCGCTGCCGCTGTACCTGCTGTCCGGGATGGGCCGTCGCCGTCGCCTGCTCTCGCAGGAGGCGTCGATGAAGTACTTCCTGCTCGGGGCGTTCGTCTCCGCCCTCATGCTGTTCGGCATCGGTCTGCTCTACGGCTACGCGGGCTCCCTGCGGTACAGCGACATCGCGGCCGCCACGGCGACCCCCAACGGCCTCGAGGGCCTGCTGGTCGTCGGCGCCCTGCTGCTGCTCGCCGGGCTGTTCTTCAAGGTCGGCGCGGTGCCGTTCCACATGTGGACCCCCGACGTCTACCAGGGCGCCCCGACGCCCGTGACCGGGTTCATGGCCGCGTGCACCAAGGTCGCGGCGTTCGGTGCGCTGCTGCGCGTGGTCTACGGGATGCTGCCCGGCCTCGCCTGGGACCTCGACGTGGTCCTGTGGGTCGTGGCCGTCCTCACGATGGTCGTCGGGACCGTCGCCGCGCTCGTCCAGACCGACGTCAAGCGGCTGCTCGCGTACTCGTCGGTCGCGCACGCCGGGTTCGTGCTGACGGGCGTCATCGCGCTCCAGGACTCGGGGATCACCGCGGTGCTCTTCTACCTGCTCGCGTACGGCGCGGCGACGGTCGGTGCGTTCGGCATCGTGTCGCTCGTGCGGGAGCAGGGCGTCGGCGACGACGACGGCCCGGCGGTGCTCGGCGAGGCCACGCGGCTGTCGCAGTGGGCCGGGCTGGGACGCAGCCACCCCCTCGCCGCCGTGACGTTCACGCTGTTCCTGCTCTCGTTCGCGGGGATCCCGCTCACCGCCGGGTTCGTCGGCAAGTTCGCGGTGTTCTCCGCGGCGGTCGAGGGCGGGGCGTGGCAGCTGGCGCTGGTCGGCGTGCTCGCGTCGGCCGCGGCGGCGTTCTTCTACGTCCGCATCATCGTGCTGATGTTCTTCACGGAGAGCCCCGACGAGACGGTCCCGGCCGGCCCGGGCGAGGTGACGTCGCTCGCGTCCGCCGAGGCCCCCGACGCCGCGCCGGCGGGATCGACGCCCGCGCCGGTCCTGACGGCGCAGGCCGAGCGGAGCGCGCGGGCGACCGTCACGGGCGGCGAGGGCCTGACGGTGGTCGCGGTCGCCGTGTGCGCGCTGCTCACGGTCGTGCTCGGTGTGGCGCCGTCCCCGGTGCTCGACGCGATCGCGTCGGTGGCGGTCCTGCTGCCGTGACCCCGCTGCTCCGACGGGCGGGGGACGGACCCGGAGCGACCGGACATCCCCCGTCCCCGGTTCAGCCCTTCGGCCGCCGGGCGGATAGGTTCGTGCTGTGACGACCGCCCTCGCCCTCCCGCTGCACGACGCCGCGCTCGCCGAGCGACTCACCGGGCGGCTCCGGCTCGTCGAGGAGCTGCTGCGCGACGCGGTCACGTACGCCGACCCGATCGCCCACGACGCGTCGAGCCACCTCGTCAACGCCGGGGGCAAGCGGCTGCGTCCGCTGCTGACCCTGCTCACGGCCGAGCTCGGTGACGGCAACCGTCGTGAGGTGGTGGACGCGGCCGCCGTCGTCGAGCTCACGCACCTGGCGACGCTGTACCACGACGACGTCATGGACTCGGCGCCCGTGCGGCGCGGGGCGCCGTCGGCGCACGAGGTCTGGGGCAACTCGGTCGCGATCCTCACCGGTGACCTGCTGTTCGCCCGGGCGTCGTCGATCGTCTCGGGACTGGGGCCGGAGGCGGTGCGGATCCAGGCGCAGACCTTCGAGCGCCTGTGCCTCGGTCAGCTCCACGAGACCGTCGGCCCGCGGCCCGGCGAGGACCCGGTCACCCACTACCTGCAGGTGCTCGCCGACAAGACGGCCTCGCTCATCGCCACGTCCGCACGGTTCGGGGCGATGTTCGCGGGCTGCCGCCCGGACGTGGTGCGCACGGTGACGCAGTTCGGCGAGACCATCGGTGTCGCGTTCCAGCTGGCCGACGACGTCATCGACCTCACGTCCGACGGCACGGTGACCGGCAAGACGCCCGGCACCGACCTGCGCGAGGGGGTCCCGACCATGCCGGCGCTGCTCCTGCGCTCGCGCGCCGCGGCGGCGCCTGCCGGGTCGAGCGACCGCGACGTCCTGGCGCTCCTCGACTCCGACCTGACCGACGACGCCGACCTCGCGCTCGCCGTCGAGGCGCTGCGCGGCCACGAGGTCGTCTCGCTCACGCGCCGCCGCGCCGTCGAGATGGCCCGCCAGGCCGTCACCGAGCTGGGCCCGCTGCCCGCGGGGCCGGTCAAGGACGCGCTCGTCGCGTTCGCCGACGCGCTCGTCGACCGCGCGTCGTGATGCGGGCGCGGTGATGGTCGCGGGCGTCCGGCTGCGGTCCGCCGTCGCCACCGACCAGGCGGCGCGGGAGACCAACGAGGACACCGCCTGGGCGTCGGACGGCCTGTTCGTCGTCGCCGACGGCATGGGGGGCCACGAGGCGGGGGAGGTCGCGTCGCGCCTCGCGGTGGACGTGGTCAGCGAGCTGGCGGGGACCAGCCCGACGCTGGACGACGTGACCCGCGTGGTGCGCGAGGCGCACCGGCGGGTGCGCGGCCTGCCCGTCGAGGGGGAGCGGCGCCCCGGGACGACGTTGACCGGGGTCGTGGTCACCGAGCACGCCGGTGAGGCCTGCTGGCTGGTCCTCAACGTCGGGGACTCGCGGACGTACCGCATGGTCGGGGGGATGCTCGAGCAGCTCACGCGCGACCACTCCGAGGTCGCCGAGCTCGTCGAGCAGGGGCTGGTCCCGGTGGAGGACGCCGCGCGCCACCCGCGCCGGCACGTCGTGACGCGGGTGCTGGGCGGGGGTGCGTCGCGGGTCGACCCCGACCTGCGCATGTTCCCCGTGAGCCGCGGCGACCGCATGGTGGTGTGCTCCGACGGCCTGACCGACACCCTGCCGGACGCCCGCGTGCAGGCCGTCCTGCGGGCCGAGCGGCACCCGCGGGCGGCCGCCGAGCGGCTGGTCCGTGAGGCGCTCGCCGCGGGGGCGCAGGACAACGTGACGGTGGTCGTCGTGGACGCCGTGGCCGTCACCCGGGAGCCGGGCGCGTCGGGGGGCGCGGACGTGGCACGATGACCGCGCACCCGACCCCGGAGGACCGCCCGTGAGCACCCGCGCCTCGGCTCCGCGCTGCGCATCGTGCGGCATGCCGCTCGCCCCCGACGCCGGCTCGTGCGCGGTCTGCGGTGCGCGCGTCCCGCTCATCGCGCGCCCGGCCTCCGAGGACGAGGAGCCGACGCACGACGAGGACGCGCCCCGTGCGGGCGGGCTGTCCGCGCGCCGTGCCGCCTCGGGTGCCGCCGGCGGCGCGGGCACGGCGGTGCCCGGCTCGCCCGTCCCCCCGGCGACGTCGTCGAGCGGGCTGCGCCCGCCGGCGTCCGGCGCGCCCGCGCCGCTGCCGGGCGGGTCGTCCCTCCCGGCGCCGTCGGCGCGCACGGCGGCGTTCGACGCGGACGCGGCGGCTCGTGACGTGCGGGCGGCCGCTCGCCCGGCGCGCCCGCAGGCCGCGCGGCCGTCGGCGGGGGCCCCGGCGATCGGCACGCGGGTCCTGGCGTACGCGGTCGACGTGCTGGTCGCCGCCGCGGCGGTGGGCGTGGGACTTCTTCTCGTCCAGCTCGTCGGGCGGGGGTCGGCGGTGCTGCCGGGGCTGCTGGCGCTGGTCGTCGGCGTCGGTCAGGTGGTCGCCGAGGGCCGGGGCGGTGCGACGGTCGGTGCGCGCCTGCTCGGCCTGCGCACCGTCGACGAGCGCACGGGCGAGGCCCCCGGCGTGCCACGGGCGTTCGTCCGTCAGCTGCTGGTGGGCGTGGGGGCGCTGGCGTGCCTGGTCGGCAACTGGGTCGTGGCCGCGTCGGGCGCGTGGGACTCCGGTCCCCGGCGTCGCGGCTGGCACGACAAGGCGTCGGGCACGGTGGTCGTGCCGGCGGGTGCGCAGGAGCCCGTGTCGGGCCGGCAGCCCCGCGCGTCGGCGCCGAGCGGGCCGCGCGGCACGTCGCGGCCGTGGACCCCGACCCCGCCGTCCGACACGGCCGCGCCGGCGACGGCGCCGGTTCCCGCTCCGCGGCTCGACGACTTCCTGTTCGCCCCGCCGCCCTCACCGGGCGGGGGTGCCCCGTCCGCACCGGTGGCCGCGGTCGAGCCCCCGGCACCTGACCTCGTCCCCGCCGCGCCCACGGGGCAGGGTGCGCCGTCCCCCGCTCCCGGCCGGCCCGAGGCCGACCTCCTGCCGCCGCCTCCCGCTGCCGGCCGGCGCGATCGCGGTGCGGCCCGTCCGCCCGAGCCGTCGCCGGCGGTGGTCCCGCCCCACGTGGACGAGGACCTCGCCGAGCTCGAGCACACCCGCGTCCGGGACCCGGAGTCGCTGCGCCGCCGGACGGGCACGCTCGCGCTGCACTTCGACACCGGCGAGCGGGTGCGGGTGGTCGGCCGTGGGCTGGTGGGCCGCGGTCCGCGGGCGGAGGACGGGCAGGACATCCTGCACGTCGTCGTGCTCAACGACGCGGCGCGCTCCCTGTCGCGCGTGCACGCGGAGTTCGGCCCGCAGCCGGCGACGGCCGACGAGGACACGGCGATCTGGGTGACGGACCGCGGGTCCACCAACGGCACGGTCGTCGTCGACCCGACGGGTCACGCACGGGTGCTGCCGGCGGGGACCCGCGCGCTCGTCGGTGCGGGCTGGACGGTCCGGCTCGGTGACCGTGAGGCGCGCGTCGAGGACGACTGACGGACGCCCGGTCGACCCGTCCGCGGCCGGTCAGGCGGGGGGTGCCGGACGCGCGGGCGGTGCGGGACGGCGGGAGTGCCGCAGGCCGTCGACGGTGAGGACGACCAGCGCGAGCCACACGAGGCCGAACCCCCACCAGCGGGCGAGCGGCATGCGCTCGCCGGCGACGAGGACGCCGATGGCGAGCTGCAGCACCGGGGCGAGGTACTGCAGCAGCCCGACGGTGGTCAGCGGGAGCCGCCGTGCGGCCGAGTTGAACAGCAGCAGGGGGACGGCGGTGAGCACGCCGGTGCCGACGAGGGCCAGGCCGTGCAGGTCGAGCGCGAAGGTCCCGGCCCCGACGGCGTGGAGCACGACCAGGTAGACCACCGCGACGGGGGTCAGCACGGTGGTCTCGGCGGCGAGCCCGGGCAGCGCGGCGACGCGGGGGCCGACCCGGCTCTTGATGAGGCCGTAGGTGCCGAAGCTGCCGGCCAGGACGAGCGCGATCCACGGCAGGCGCCCGTACCCGACGGTGAGGACCACGACCGCGGCGGTCCCGCAGCCGACGGCGACCCACTGCACGGCACGCAGCCGCTCGCCGAGCACGAGCACGGCGAGCGCGATCGTCACGAGCGGGTTGATGAAGTAGCCGAGGGCGGCGTCGACGACGTGACCGGTGGTGACGCCGTGGACGAACACGAGCCAGTTGACGGCGAGCAGCACGGCCGCGGCGCTCAGGCGCAGCAGCAGCCCCCGGTCGCGCAGGATCGTGACGTACGCGCGCCAGGTCCCGGTGACCTGCAGCAGGACGAGGCAGAACAGCAGCGACCAGACGACCCGGTGGGCGATGATCTCCACGGGGTCGGACGGCGTGAGCAGCGGGAAGTACAGGGGCAGGGCGCCCCACAGGGCGTAGGCGGCGACACCGGCGGCGAGCCCGCCGCGGCGGCCCGGGGCGGGGGCGTCCACCCGCCGACTGTAGGCCCCGTCGCACCGTCCCACATCGTGGACTGTCCGTATCGTGGAGTGGACGTCGAGCCGGTGCGCGGTCCCGTCCTAGACTTGGGGTGCACTGCTCTCGCACCGACGGCGGGCGCTCGGCCGCCAGGCGCGACGCCGGCTCCGGCAGGACGCCCCGTCGCGTGAGGGCTCCCCAGAGCGGAAGGCACCAAGGTCCCGTGAGCACCCCGACCCTGCGCGTCGCGATCGTCGGCGCCGGTCCGGCCGGCATCTACGCGGCCGACATCCTGTCGAAGACCGATCTCGACGTCAGCATCGACCTGTTCGAGCGGCTGCCCGCCCCGTTCGGCCTCGTGCGCTACGGCGTGGCGCCCGACCACCCGCGCATCAAGCAGATCATCGTGGCGCTGCACAAGGTGCTGGAGCGCGGCGACATCCGCCTCCTCGCCAACGTCGACTACGGCACCGACCTCAAGCTCGACGACCTGCGGACGTTCTACGACGCCGTGATCTTCTCGACCGGGTCGATCCGCGACGCCGCGCTCCCGATCCCGGGCATCGACCTCGACGGCTCGTACGGCGCGGCCGACTTCGTGTCCTGGTACGACGGGCACCCCGACGTCCCGCGCACCTGGCCGCTCGAGGCCACCCAGGTGGCCGTGCTCGGTGCGGGCAACGTGGCGCTCGACGTCGCGCGGATCCTGGCGAAGCACGCCGACGACCTGCTGCCCACCGAGGTGCCGGCCAACGTCTACGACCTGCTCAAGGCCAGCCCGGTCACCGACGTCCACGTCTTCGCCCGCCGCGGCCCCGCGCAGGCGAAGTTCTCGCCGCTGGAGCTGCGCGAGCTCGGCCACGTGCCGGACGTCGACACGATCGTCTACCCCGAGGACTTCGAGTTCGACGAGGGCTCGATGGCCGCGATCCACTCGAGCAACCAGACCAAGCAGGTCGTCAAGACCCTCACGGACTGGACCCTCAAGGAGCCGGAGGACCTCACGGCGTCGCGCCGCATCCACCTGCACTTCCTCCACAAGCCCGTCGAGGTCCTCGGCGAGGACGGCAAGGTCGTCGGGCTGCGCACCGAGCGCACCGTGCTCAACGGCGACGGCAACGTCACCGGCACGGGCCAGATGCACGACTGGCCGGTCCAGGCCGTCTACCGGGCGGTCGGCTACTTCGGCTCGCCGCTCGTCGACATCCCGTTCGACGACGTCGCCGGGGTCATCCCCAACCGCGAGGGGCGCGTGCTCGACGTCGACGGCCAGCACCTCGACGGGGTGTACGCCACCGGCTGGATCAAGCGCGGGCCGGTCGGGCTCATCGGGCACACCAAGTCCGACGCGTCCGAGACGATCCGCCACCTCGGCGAGGACGTCGCCGCCGCCGGCGACGGGTTCTACACCGCGACGGAGCGGGACCCGCAGGCCGTCCTCGACTTCCTCGTGCAGCGCGGCGCCGACACCATCGAGTGGACCGGCTGGGAGCTCCTGGACGCCTACGAGCGGTCCCTGGGCGAGCCGCAGGGGCGCGAGCGCGTCAAGGTCGTGCCGCGCGAGCAGATGGTCGCGATCGCGCTCGGCCGCGAGCTCCCGCAGGACTGAGCAGCAGCCGACCCGCGGGCCCCCGGACGACCGACCGTCCGGGGGCCCGCGCGCGCCCGGGGGAGACGGCGTGGTGGGCCGGTGCGGGAACGCCGCCGACCCGACGGGCGTTGGACGTGGTGCGCCGGGACGCACGACTCCGGGCGTGGGGAGGACGAGGGACACCGATGGGTCATCGGCACTACAACGGGCTCAAGACGGCCGCGCTGTTCGGCGCGATGTGGGCCGTGCTCCTCGGCGTCGGGTGGCTCGTCGGCGGGGCCCGGTACCTGTGGGTCTTCGCGGGGCTCGGCGTCGTGATGACGGGCTACAGCTACTGGAACTCCGACAAGATCGCGATCCGCGCGATGCGGGCCCGTCCCGTCAGCGAGATCGAGCAGCCGGCGATGTACCGGATCGTGCGGGAGCTCTCGACGGCGGCGCGGCAGCCGATGCCGCGGCTCTACGTGTCGCCGACGATGGCGCCCAACGCGTTCGCGACCGGACGCGACCCCAAGAACGCCGCCGTGTGCTGCACGGACGGCATCCTGGCGATCCTCGACGAGCGGGAGCTGCGCGGCGTCCTGGGCCACGAGCTCATGCACGTCTACAACCGGGACATCCTCACGTCGTCCGTCGCGGCGGCGGTCGCCGGCGTCATCACGTCGCTCGCGCAGTTCGCGCTGTTCTTCGGCGGCGGGGACCGGCGCGAGGGGGGCAACCCGATCGCCGGCCTGCTGATGGTCCTGCTGGCGCCGCTCGCGGCGACCATGGTGCAGCTGGCCATCTCCCGGACGCGCGAGTACGACGCGGACGAGGACGGCGCCCGGCTCACCGGCGACCCGCTCGCGCTGGCGTCGGCGCTGCGCAAGCTCGAGGCCGGTGCGCGGGCCCGTCCGCTGCCGCAGGACCGCGAGCTCGTCGACGTGTCGCACCTCATGATCGCCAACCCGTTCCGCGGGCCCGGGATGGGGCGCCTGTTCGCGACGCACCCCCCGATGCCGGAGCGGATCGCGCGCCTCGAGGCGATGGCGGGCGGCGGCATCACGCGGTACTGAGGCCGCCGCCCGGGGCCGTCAGCGGTAGTTGACGAACTGCAGGGCGGCGTCGACGTCGGCGCCCTTGAGCAGCGCGATGACGGTCTGCAGGTCGTCGCGGCTCTTCGCGGTCACGCGCAGCTCGTCGCCCTGGATCTGCGTCTTGACGCCCTTGGGGCCCTCGTCGCGGACGATCTTCGCGAGCTTCTTGGCGATCTCGCTGCTCAGGCCCTCCTTGATGGCCCCCGCGAGGCGGTACTCCTTGCCGGACGGCTGGGGCTCGTTCTCACCGGTGTCGAGCGCCTTGAGCGAGATCCCGCGCTTGATGAGCTTGGTCTGGAAGACGTCGAGCACCGCGAGCACGCGCTCGGGGGAGTTCGCGACCATGAGGACGCTGTCGCCGCTCCACGAGATGGAGGCGCCGACGCCCTTGAAGTCGTAGCGCTGCGTGATCTCCTTCGCGGCCTGGTTCAGCGCGTTGTCGACCTCCTGACGGTCGACCTTGCTGACGACGTCGAACGAGGACTCGCTCGCCATGCTGCTCCCTCCCGTCACCCGTGCGGGTGCGTCTGCGTCCGTGCTGGCGGGGGCCGTGCCGCTGCGTCGTGCGCGGCCGCGCGGGCGGTCGTCCGCGGGCCGCGACGCGGCCGTGTGCACGAGCCCCCTCTGGGAGTTGCTATCCTTCCATCCGCACGCCGTTCGCGCGGACGCGCCGGCCCCGCCGTACGACCAGTCGCACAGACCGGTCGGACACCGGGGGCGACGTCGACGACGCGGCCGCGCGCCCCTTGGCGGGTTACCCGAGTGGCCAAAGGGGGCTGACTGTAAATCAGCTGGCAACGCCTACGGGGGTTCGAATCCCTCACCCGCCACGTTCCGAAGGGGGCGTCCTGACCAGGACGCCCCCTTCGTCGTCCCGTGCGGGAGCGGGTGGTCAGCAGGTCCAGGTGCCGCGGGTGAGCGAGATCGTGGTGCCCGCGTCGCGCGTGTCGAAGACGCCGGCGTCCTGCTCCGAGGCGAACGCCACGCCCACGCCGACCGGCTCGGCGAAGTCCGTCAGGCCCGCGAGCTGCTCCTGCGCCCCGGACTGGCAGGCGGGGGACCAGGGCTCGACCTCGTAGCCCTCGTCGGCGAGGCGGGCGACCTCCGTGGCGAGTGCCGGGTCGTCGCCGTCCTCGGCGACGGCGGTCCAGACGACCCAGAACTCGCCGTCGGCGTCCGCGGGGGTGACCGCGGCGGGCCAGTCGGCGGTCGAGGGGTCGACGCCCTCGTCCCCGCCGCTGCAGGCGCTGACGGTCAGCAGGGCGGCCACGGACAGGGCGGTGACGGCCAGGCGGCCGTGACGGTGACGAGGGGTGCGCATGGGCCGGATCGTGGCACGCGGGCCGACGTGCCGCGACGAGCTGAAACGGTTCGGGCAGGCCTGGCGTGGGGCGCGCCCGTGCGTCGTCCGCGGGCGCGCGGGAGACGATTTCACGGGCACCCCGCGGCCCGTGTACTCTGGTCCGCGCTGCCCCGATAGCTCAGTCGGCAGAGCGTCTCCATGGTAAGGAGAAGGTCAAGGGTTCGATTCCCTTTCGGGGCTCTGTGGTGTGTCACGGGCCGATCGTCCTCGGACGGTCGGCCCGGGGCACGACCGCTGTGGCGGGATAGCTCAGGTGGTTAGAGCACACGGCTCATAATCGTGGTGTCGCGGGTTCGAATCCCGCTCCCGCTACCACGTCCGGCGACCATCCGTCGCAGCAGCGTGCGTCGGCCGGCGCGCGCCAGGAGAAGAACGCCGCCCCAGCGGGGCGCGAGAGGTGACACAGACATGGCCAGCAAGAGCGCGGACGTCCGCCCCAAGATCACGCTCGCCTGCACGGAGTGCAAGGAGCGGAACTACATCACCAAGAAGAACCGTCGGAACACCCCCGACCGGCTCGAGATGAAGAAGTACTGCCCGCGGGACAACAAGCACACGGTGCACCGCGAGACCCGCTGACGCGGCTCGTACCAGCCGACTGATCCACTGACGTGCCGGTCGACACCACCTTCGCCGGGCGGGCCTACCCGCCCGGCGACGTGTACGTGGTCTCCCGCGAGAAGCTGCGCGAGTTCGCCGAGGCGACGGGTGCCACGCACCCCGCCCACACGGACGTGGAGGCGGCCCGCGCGCTCGGCCACCCCGACGTCGTCGCGCCCCCCACGTTCGCCGTGGTGATCGCGCAGCGCACCGAGGCGCAGTACGTCGAGGACCCCGCCGCGGGCATCGACTTCAGCCGCGTCGTCCACGCCGACGAGCGGTTCACGCACCACCGGCCGATCCACGCGGGCGACCACCTGCGCACCGCGCTGCACGTCGACGCCGTGACGCAGCGCGCCGGACTGTCGATGATCACCACGCGGTGCGAGATCGCCGACGTGAGCGGGCAGCCCGTGGCGACGGTCGTCTCGACGCTCGCCGTGCGACCCGAGGACGACGCGTGAGCGCCCGGCCCGTCGCCGCCGGGCTCACGGTCGGCCAGGAGGTCGCCCGGCGCACCCTGACGGTCGACCGGGCCCGCCTCGTCCGGTACGCCGGGGCGTCGGGGGACTTCAACCCCATCCACTGGAACGAGCGGGTCGCCGCGTCCGTGGGGCTGCCCGGCGTCATCGCGCACGGCATGTGGACCATGGGAGCCGCCGTGACCGTCGTCGTCGACTGGGCGGGCGACCCCGGCGCCGTCGTCGACTACCAGACGCGCTTCACGCGGCCCGTGCCCGTGCCCGACCCCGGGGAGGCCGCGGTCGAGGTCGTCGCCACGGTGGGGGCGCTCGACGCCGACGCCGGCACGGTGCGCGTCGACCTGACCGTGACCGTCGAGGGTGCGCGCGTGCTGGGCAAGGCGCAGGCGGTCGTCCGGCTCGCCGCGGCCTGACCTGGCCGCCTGGTTCCCCGACCCGCCCGTCCGGCTCCGGGTCGTGCCGTCGGGGCGGTGCGTCAGGTGGTCGGGACCGGCCCGGTCGTCGTCCCGACCCGCAGCTCCACGGGCAGCACCCGCGGCTCCGGGGTGCGCCCCGCCAGGAGCTCGGCGACGGCCTCCCCGATGACGGCGCCCTTGCGGGCGAGCGGCTGGGCGACGCTCGTCAGCACGTCCGGTGCGAGCCACGGCAGGTCGAGGCCGTCGAACCCGGCGACGGAGACGTCCTGCGGGATGCGCAGGCCCAGCTCGCGTGCGGCGAGCACGACGCCCGACGCGAGCAGGTCGGACTGGCACAGGATCGCGGTGGGGCGGTCGGGTGCCGAGAGCAGCGCCCGCCCGGCGGCTGCGCCGTTCTCGACGAGGGACGCCGGGGTCTCGTACACGACGGTCGGGGTCACGCCCGCGTCCCTGACGCCGGCGAGGCGGCGCCGGGTGATCTCCCACGAGATGCGGGCGAGGCGGGCGGGGGTCGCGGCGCCCTCGGACCGGTCGCGGTCGAAGGGGAGCGTCACGGTGGCGATCCGGGTGTGACCGAGGTCGAGCAGGTGCCGCGTGAGCTCGGTCATCCCGCCCTGGTCGTCGATGCCCACCGCCGCGACGTCGGGCTGGGGCGTGCCCTCGACGAGGACCGTCGGCGTGCCGCGTCGGCGCAGCATCTCGAGGACCGGGTCGTCGGTGGTGCCGCCCCACATCTGGACCGCGACGTCCATCGCCGCGGACTCCAGGAGCGGGTCGACGGCCGGCTGCGAGGGGTCGTGCGGTCCGGGGACGAGCAGCACGCCGAGCCCGAGCGGGCCGAGGGTGCTGGTGAGCCCGTCGAGCACCTGGACGGCGACCGGGTCCCGGAAGGCGCGGCGCAGGGCGTCGCCCATGATGACCCCGACGATCCCCGAGCGGCCGCGGCGCAGCTGGCGTCCGAGCGGGTTCGGGCCCGCGTACGCCAGGGCCTGCGCGGCGTCCAGGACGCGCGAGCGCGTGGCGTCGGCGATCGGCCCGGACCCCGAGAAGGCCAGCGAGGCGGTCGAGACGGACACGCCGGCCCTCGCGGCGACGTCGGCCAGGGTGGTGCGCTGCGCGGACAGGGCGGGACCTCCGGGGCCGGCGAGGCAAGGGTCAGGGCTGACGTTTGACGTCGCGGTCAGCGTACCCGCAGGATGGTGCCGTCCCCTCATATCGATTCGACACCGTCACCGGCGGGGATCGAATCGATTCGACCGTCGCGGCCAGGTTGCGTCGTGCCGGGACACCGCCTCGTCCCCCGCCTCGGAGCTCCTCTGTGACACGTCCCGCCCCGGCCGTCGCCCGCGCGCGCCTCCTGCTCGTCGGGCTCTTCGCGCTCGCCGGCGTCGCCTTCGCGAGCTGGCTCGCGCGTATCCCGACCGTGCGTGACCTGCTGGACCTCAGCACGGCGGACCTCGGCCTGCTGCTCCTGGTGGGTTCCGTCGGCTCGCTGCTCACGGTCACCGCGTCCGGCGTCGTGCTGCAGCGCCTCGGCAGCCGCCGCGTGCTGCTGCTGTCGACCGGTGTGCTCGCCACGGCGCTCGTGCTGCTGGGTGTCGGCCCGACCGTCGGCTCGCGCGGCCTGCTGGCGACCGGCATCTTCCTCAACGGCGTCGCGGTCGCCCTCGGCAACGTGGCGATCAACGTCGAGTCGGCACGCGTCGAGCGCGCGCTGGGGCGCACCGTGATCCCGCAGTTCCACGCCGCGTTCTCCATCGGCGCGGTGCTCGGCTCGGCCACCGGCGCGCTCGCCTCCGCCACCGGCGTGCCCGTGGCCGTGCAGCTGCCGCTGACGGCGGTCGTCGTCGTGGTGTGGCGTCTGGCGTCCCTGCCCGGCGTGGTGCTGCCGGTATCCGCCGTCGAGTCCGACGAGCGCGCCGCCGTCGCCCCCGCCGCCGTCGCTCCCGTCGGCGCCGCCGCGGGCGTCGCCCGGCGGCGCGCGGGGCGGCTGGGCAGCGCGCTCGACGCGTGGCGGGAGCGCCGCACGCTGCTCGTCGGCGTCGTCGTGCTCTCGGCCGCGTTCTCCGAGGGCGCCGCCAACAACTGGCTGTCCCTCGCGGTCGTCGACGGCTTCGGGCGCAGCGAGTCGGTCGGTGGCGCGGTCCTCGGCCTGTTCGTCGCCTCCATGACCGCGGTCCGGCTGCTCGGTACCCGCCTCATCGACCGGTGCGGGCGGGTGGCGGTGCTGCGCGCGTCCGGTGTCGCCTCGGTCGTCGGGCTCCTGACCTTCGGGTTCGCCCCGACGTTCGGCCTCGCGTCGGCCGGTGTCGTGCTGTGGGGCGCGGGCGCCGCGCTCGCGGTGCCGATCGGGATCGCCGCGGCGTCCGACGACCCGGTGCGCGCGGCCGGCCGCGTGGCCGTCGTCTCGGCGTTCGCGGCGATGGCCTCGCTCGTCGCGCCGCCCGTCCTGGGCCTCGCCGCGCAGTCGGTGGGCGCCCGCCACGCGCTCGTGCTCATCGTCGCCGCGATGGTGGCGAGCGTCGTCGTCGCGCCCACGGTCGCCCGCGAGCAGATCGCCGACGCACCCGCCGCCCCCGGCGCGGCCGACGCCGGAGCCGATCCCGAGCCCGGCCTCGACCGGCTGGAGCGGGCGCGCCGCCACGTGCGCCCCGGGCCGTCCGGCCGGGCCCGCCCGCGTCGGCGCGCACCTCGACCCGCGACGCGCGGTGGGGCACGATGAGCCGCATGGCCGACGCCGGTCGCGCACCCGCCCCGCACGACGTCCGGCTCGCCTCGGCGGCCGTGTTCGCGGTGTTCCTGCTCTCGGGCGTGAACTTCGCCTCGTGGGCCGCGCGGCTCCCCGCCGTGCGCGACGCGCTGGACCTCACGCCCGAGCGCATGGGCGTGCTGCTGCTGATCGGCGCCTTCGGGTCGCTGTTCTCGCTGCCGCTGTCCGGGATGGTCGTCGAGCGGCTGGGGGCCCGCCGCACGGTCCTCGGCTTCGCCGTCCTCAACGCCCTGGGGTTCGCGGTGGCCTCCCTCGGCGTCGCCCTGGGGGAGGTGGTCCTGGTCGGCGCCGGGCTGGTCCTCGCCGGGATCGGCGCGGGCGTGTGGGACGCCGCCATGAACATCGAGGGAGCGGTCGTCGAGCAGCGGCTCGGGCGCACGGTCATGCCCCGGTTCCACGCCGGGTTCTCGTTCGGCACCATGGCGGCCGCGGGCCTCGCCGCCGGCGCGGCCGCGCTGCACGTGCCCGTGCAGGTGCACCTGCCCGTCGTCGTCGCGCTGTCCTCCGTCGCGGTCGCGGTGGCCGTGCGCGCGTTCCTCGCCGGTCCCGAGCCGGACCGCGGCCCGGACCGCGGCCCGGACGACGGCCCGGCGGGCGACCTGGACCGCGCGCAGGCGCCGACCGCCCCCGCCGGCGCGGTGACCGGCGCACCGGCCCCGCGCGGCGCGGCGCGCGCGGCGCTGCGCGCGTGGCTGGAGCCGCGGACCCTCCTCATCGGCCTCGTGGTGCTCGCGGCGGCCCTCACCGAGGGCGCCGCGAACGACTGGGTCAGCCTGGCGGTCGTCGACGGGTTCGACACGGGCCACGCCACCGGTGCCATCGGCTTCGGCCTGTTCGTCACCGCCATGACGGCGATGCGGCTCTTCGGCACCCCGCTGCTCGACCGGTACGGGCGCGTCGCGGTGCTGCGCCTGTGCGCCGGGCTCGCGGCCGTCGGGCTCCTGGTGTTCGGCCTCGCCGACCAGCTGTGGCTCGCGCTCGCCGGGGTCGTGGCGTGGGGCATGGGCGCGGCGCTCGGGTTCCCCGTCGGGATGAGCGCCGCCGCCGACGACCCCCTGCGGGCCGCACCGCGCGTGGCCGTGGTCTCCACCATCGGGTACTCGGCGTTCCTGGCCGGTCCGCCGCTGCTCGGCCTGCTGGCCGAGCACGTCGGGTACCGGCACGCGCTGCTGGCGATCCTCGCGCCCGTCGTGCTGGGCCTGCTGGTCATGTCCGCGGCCCGCCCGCTGCCGGTGACGCCCGCCGTCGCGGCCGCGTCGCCGCGCGCGCACTAGCCTGGGCGCGTGGAGCCCGACACCTGCGCCCTGCCCGGCCCGGCCCCCGAGCCGGCGCGACCGGCGGTCCCGACGCACGCCGGGACGCCGGCCCTCGCCGACCTGACGACGCTGCACGTCGGCGGGCCTGCCCGGCGGTACGTCGAGACCACGACGCAGGACGAGCTGGTCGACGTCGTGCGCACGGCCGACGACGCGGGCGAGCCGCTCCTCGTGCTGGGCGGCGGGTCCAACGTGCTCGTCGCGGACGCGGGCTTCGACGGCGTCGTCGTGCGCGACGTGCGCGGGGGGATCACCGTCCCGGACGCGTCCGCGTGCGCGGGCGTCACGCTCACCGTGCCGGCCGGCACGGTGTGGGACGACGTCGTCGCGTACGCGGTCGCGCACGAGCTCGTCGGCGTCGAGGCGCTGTCCGGCATCCCCGGGTCGACCGGGGCGACGCCCGTGCAGAACGTCGGCGCCTACGGCCAGGAGGTCGCCCAGACCGTCTCGCAGGTGCGGGTGTGGGACCGCGGACGGCGGCGCGTGCGCACCCTGCCGTTCGCCGCGCTCGGGTTCGGGTACCGCACGTCGACCCTCAAGCGGTCGATGCGCCCGGACCCGTCGGACCCGGCGGCTCCGTGGGGTCCCACCCCCCGCTACGTCGTCCTCGACGTGACGTTCCAGCTCCGGCAGGGGTCCCTGGCCGCGCCCGTGGTCTACCCCGAGCTCGCGCGGGCGCTCGGCGTGGCCGTGGCGGAGCGCGCGCCGCTGGCCGACGTGCGGGCCGCGGTGCTCGAGCTGCGGGGGCGCAAGGGGATGGTGCTCGACGAGGCCGACCCCGACACGTGGAGCGCCGGGTCGTTCTTCACGAACCCGGTCCTCACGCCAGCCGCCGCGGTCACCCTGCCCCCCGACGCCCCCCGCTGGCCCATGCCCGACGGCGCCACCAAGACGAGCGCCGCCTGGCTGATCGAGCACGCGGGATTCGGGCGCGGGCACGGTGCGCCCGGTCCGGCGACGCTGTCGACGAAGCACACGCTCGCGCTGACCAACCGCGGGGACGCGCGCGCCGCGGACCTGCTGGCGCTGGCCCGCGAGGTGCGCGGCGGTGTCCGCGAGCGGTTCGGCGTCCTCCTGGAGGCCGAGCCCGTGCTGGTCGGCGACACGCTCTAGCCGTACCGACACCCCGCAGGCGGGCGCGGAAGACTACCCGCGGGACCCGTGCGACGCATCGGCCGCACGACGGGTCCGGTCCCACCCCCGCGGCCGATGCCCGCGCCCGTCCGGTCGGGCCAGGCTGGCGGTGCGCCGACGGCCGGGCACCCGAGCACCGGCGGGCGCCGTGCAGGGGGTGCACCCATGAGACGACCACCGACCCGTCATGCCGTCGCCGCGACCGCCGTCGCGGCCTGCCTGGCCCTGACCGTGACCACGCTGACCTCCGCCGGGGCGGCCGCCCACGGCCGCGGCCCGGGCCACCCCGGGCACCCGGGACACGACCGGACCAGCCGCGTCGAGGCGGCGCGCGTGGACCGCGTCCCCACGCCCGACCCGCGCTGGACGGACTGCTCGCAGGCGGCCGGCACGACCGCCGAGTGCGGCACGGTGGACCTCCCGCTCGACTACGACCAGCCCCGCCGCGGCACCACGCGCATCGCGCTGCTGCGCGTGCCGGCCACCGACCCGCAGGCACGGATCGGCACGCTCTTCCTCAACCCCGGCGGTCCGAGCGGCTCGGGCGTCGACATGGCGGTGGACGCGCACGCCTTCCTCTCGCCCGAGGTGCTCGCCCGGTTCGACGTCGTCGGGTTCGACCCCCGCGGCGTGGGCTACTCCGCGCAGGTGCGCTGCTTCGCCGACATGTCGGCGCAGACGCAGGCGCTCGCCGGGATGTTCGTGGCCTTCCCGACGACCGAGCAGGAGACGACCGGCTTCCTGGCCTCGGCCCACGCGCTCGGCCGCGGCTGCTCGACGACCGGCGCGCCGCTCAGCGCGTCGATGTCCACGGCGCAGGTGGCGCGCGACCTCGACGTGCTCCGGCGGGCCGTCGGCGACGAGCGGCTCAGCTACCTCGGCTTCTCCTACGGCAGCGTCCTGGGCCAGGTGTACGCGAACCTCTTCCCGGACCGGAACCGGGTCCTGGCGATCGACGGGGTGATCGACCCGTGGGCGTGGGCGGGGACCCGGCGCACGGCGGGGACGCCCGTCACGGACCGGATCGGGTCGGGTGCGGCCGGGTGGCGCAGCATGCTCGAGGTCCTCGACCGGTGCGGGGCGGCCGGCCCCGACGTGTGCCGGACGGCGGGCCTGGGAGCGCCGCGCGACGTCTGGGCCCAGGTCACCGACGCGCTGCGGGTCGCGCCCGTCGGCCTGCCGGACCCGGACAGCGGCGCGCCACTGGGTGAGCTGGCGTACGCCGACGTGGTCGCGCTCGTGCTCGGTGAGCTCTACTCGCCCGTCGGTGCGCAGCGCGTGGACACCGTGGTCTGGGCGGTGCACCACCTGCAGCTGCCCGACACCCCCGAGAACGCGGAGCTGCGGCAGCAGGCCGCGCGCGAGCTCCTCGCCCTGTTCGACGTCCCGCTCGAGGACCTGGTCGAGGCCGAGCGGCGGTTCGTGGCGCTGTCCGAGGTCTTCGGTCGGGACACGACGTACGCCAACGGGTTCGAGGCGTTCTCCGGCGTCGTGTGCGCCGACGCGCTCGGCCCGCGCCGCGGCGAGGCGTGGATCGGCGCGGCGCAGGCCTCCGAGGCCGCGGCACCCGGGTTCGGGCCGCGCTGGACGTGGCTGTCGACGCAGTGCGCGACGCGCTCGTGGACGGCGCAGGACGAGGACGCGTACCGGGGACCGTTCGACGCCCGGACCGTGGCCCCCGTCCTGGTCGTCGGCAACCTGTGGGACCCCGCGACGCCCTACGAGGGCGCGCAGGCCGCGGCGCGCGAGCTGCCGCACAGCCGGCTGCTGTCGTCCGACAGCTGGGGGCACGTGGCGTACGGCACGTCCGCGTGCGTGACCGGCGCGGTGGACCGGTACCTGCTCAGCGGTGAGCTGCCGGCCGAGGGCGCGACGTGCGTCGGCGACGCCCAGCCGTTCGTCGAGCAGCCGCAGACGCGCTCCGCGCAGGAGCCCCGGTCGCTGCCGCCGGTGGTGCCGCCGGTCCCGGGGGCGACGCCGCGCACGTCCTGACGCCCCGACGGCGGGGACGGGTGGGGGCCGGTGCACGCCGGCCCCCACCTCGCGTCGGTGAGCTCCCCGACGGGTGCGGTCAGACCGCGACGGGCTCCGTCGCGAGCCACGCGTCCACGCCCGCGAGCAGCCGGGCGCGGGTGCCGGGGGACGCCGCGCTCGCGGTGATCGAGGCCCGCGCCAGGTCGGCCAGCCCCGCGTCCGTGAACCCGTGCTCCTCGCGGGCGATGCGGTACTGGTCGACCAGACGGGACCGGAACAGCAGCGGGTCGTCCGCACCGAGCGCCAGACGCGCTCCCGCGTCGACCAGGGCGCGCAGCGGCACGTCGGCCGGCCCGGCGTAGACGCCGAGCGACACGTTCGAGGCCGGGCACACCTCGAGCGGGACGTCCCGCTCGACGACGCGGTCGAGCACGCGGGGGTCCTCGCCGCAGCGCACGCCGTGGCCCAGGCGGTCGGGGTGCAGGTGGTCGAGCACCTCCTCGACGTGTGCCGGACCCAGCAGCTCACCCCCGTGGGGGACGCTCAGCAGCCCTGCGCGGCGTGCGATGGCGAACGCCCCGGCGAACTCGGCGGTGGTGCCGCGCCGCTCGTCGTTCGACAGGCCGAACCCGACGACCTCGCCCGGGCCGTCGCCCGCGTGCCGGACCGCGAGCCGCGCCAGGGTCCGGGCGTCGAGGGGGTGCCGCATGCGCGACGCGGCGACGACGACGCCGATCTCGACGCCCGTGGTCGCCTGCGCGGCGCGGGCCTCGTCCAGGACGATCTCGAGGGCCGGGGTCAGGCCCCCGACGAACGGCGCGTACGACGTCGGGTCCACCTGGATCTCGAGACGACCCGATCCCTCGGCGGCGTCGTCGGCCGCGGCCTCCGCCACGATCCGCCGCATGTGCGCCTCGGCGCGCACGCACGCGCGCGCCGCGTCGTACAGCCGCTGGAACCGGAACCAGCCGCGCTCGCCGGCGGGCACCCGCAGCGGGTCGTCGTCGAGCAGCACGGACGGCAGCCGGACGCGCTGCTCCGCGGCCAGCTCGGCCAGCGTCGCGACCCGCATCGACCCCGTGAAGTGCAGGTGCAGGTGCGCCTTCGGGAGCAGGGTCAGGTCGCGCATCGGGGCCAGTGTGCCAGGCGCGCGGCTCGGGGCCGTGTCACGCGCGCGCGTCCACCAGCCGGTAGCCGACGCCGCGGATGGTGTCGAAGTGCTCGGCCCCGAGCTTGCGTCGCAGGTAGCGCACGTACACGTCGACGACGTTGGAGCCGGGGTCGAAGTCGTACCCCCACACCTCGGACAGCAGCCGCTCGCGGGTCAGCACGTCGCCCGGGTTGCGCATGAAGGTCTCGGCGAGCGCGAACTCCCGGGCCGAGAGGTCGACCTCCGTGTCGTCGACCCGCATCCGGCGCGTGCGCAGGTCGAGCTGCAGGCGGCCGTGGACCAGGACGTTGCCCCGGGCGGCCGTCGGCGGCTGGCTGCGCAGCCGCAGCCGGACACGGGCGAGCAGCTCCTCGAACCGGAACGGCTTGGCCATGTAGTCGTCGGCCCCGGACTCCAGGCCGGTCACGGTGTCGGTCACCGACGAGCGGGCCGTCAGCACGATCACCGGGAGGTCGTAGCCCTCGGCACGCAGGAACCGCAGGACCTCGAAGCCGTCCATGTCGCCCAGGCCCAGGTCGAGGACCAGCAGGTCCACGCCCCCGGACTCGACGCGCTCGAGCGCGGCCTCACCGGTCAGGACGGCGGTCGCCTCGTACCCGTGGGCGCGCAGGCCCTTGGCGACGAACGCGGCGATGCGTTCCTCGTCCTCGGCGATCAGGATGTGGGTCATCGGTGGGGCTCCACGAGCTCGAAGGACTCGGCGTCGCCGTCGACGAGGCCGACGGCGGGCAGGTCGAGGACGAACCCGACGCCGGGACCGGCGCCGGGCGGGGGGTGCTCGAGGAACACGCGCCCCCCGTGGGCCGCGGCGATGGCCGCGACGATCGGCAGGCCCAGCCCGGCACCGTGCTGCACGCGGTCGGCCTGCCCGCGGTGGAAGCGCTCGAAGATCCGGGCCTCCTCCGCCGGTGGCACGCCCGGCCCCTCGTCACGCACCCACACCAGGAGGCGCCCGCCGGAGACCTCGCTGCCGAGCCGCACGACCGACCCCGGCGCCGAGAAGCGCACGGCGTTGGCGAGCAGCTGCAGCCACGCCTGCGTGATGCGCTGCGCGTCGACCTCGACGACGACGTCGGCGCGTGCGACGACGACGAACCGGCGCTCGCCGAGCCCGCGGGCCTTCTCCAGGACGTCGTCGGTGAGGCGTCCGAGGTCGACGGGGGCGCGCCGCACGAAGTCCGGCCGGTCGGCGGTCGCCAGCGTCACGAGGTCGTCGACGAGCCGCTGCATGCGGTCGAGCTCGTCGAGGGCGAGCGACTGGGTGGCGCGCACGTCGGCCTCGTCGCCGGGGTCCACCAGCTCGAGGTGGCCGCGGACGATGGTCAGCGGGGTGCGCAGCTCGTGGCCCACGTCGTCCAGCAGCTCGCGCTGCGACCCGAACGCGCGCTCGAGGCGCTCCAGCATCGAGTTGACGGACGCGGCGAGGTCCGCCAGGTCGTCCTTGCCGGTGACGTCGATGCGCTCGGACAGGTCGGACTCGGTGACGCGCCGCACCGTGTCCCGCAGCACCCGCACCGGGCGCAGCATGCGCCCGACGACGAACCACGCGACGAGCGACGTGACCGCGAGCGCGGCCAGGCCGACGGCCGAGTACGTGAGGAAGATCCGCCACACGCCGGCGTTCTGCGCGGTCCGGTCCGACGCGACCACCAGCATCCCGGCGACGTCGGGCTCGGTCGCCAGGCTCACGGGGACGGCCACCAGCCGGTACTCGGTGACCGAGGTGCGGACGGTCCGGGGCAGGGCGGCGAGCGGGTCGTCGGCCGGGCGCGCGGCCAGCCACGCCAGGAGCTCCTCGTCGGTGTCGAGACGGATCGCGCGGGTCTCGTCGGCGGGGCGGAAGTCGAAGGTGCCGTTGATCATCGACACCACGCCCTCGTGCTCCCCGGGCACCCGCGCCTCGACGGCCTGGCGCAGCAGCTCCCGCACCGACGTCCACGGGGCGACGGTGCCGTCGGGCTGCATCGTGCCGCCCGCCTGGGTGGTGCGCAGGGCGCTGACGGCCCGGCTCAGCGAGTCGTCGATCCGCGCGTCGGTCGCACGCAGCTGCAGCGCCAGGCCCGTCACGCCCGAGATGGTCATGGCCGCCGCGGTCAGGGCGACGACGGCGGTCATCAGCCGGCCCCGGACGGTGACGCGCGACGTCGGCCCGCGCGCCGGCTCCGCGGGCACGGCGACGGCGTGCCCCGTCGTCGGCCCGTTCCGCATGCGCACAGTATGGTCGCGGGCCCACCCCGGCAGCAGGTCCGTCCGAGCGCCGGGCGCTGCCCGCCCGGGCGCGGGAGGGTCACGCCCCGGGCAGGATCCCGCGCTCGATCGCGACCGTCACGGCGCGGGTGCGGTCGTCCACCCCGAGCTTGGCGAAGGCCCGCAGCAGGTGCGTCTTGACCGTGGCCTCGGTGATGAACAGCTCACGCCCCACGGCGGCGTTCGACAGCCCGCGGGCGACGCCCGCGAGGACCTGGCGCTCGCGGGGCGTGAGCCGGTCGCCGCTGTCGCCACGCACCTGCTGGACGAGCCGGCGTGCCACCGACGGCGACAGCGCGGACTCGCCACGTGCTGCGGCGCGCACCCCGGCCACGAGCTGCTCGCGCGGGGTGTCCTTGAGCAGGTAGCCCGTCGCGCCGGCCTCGACGGCCCGCAGGATGTCGGTGTCCGTCTCGTAGGTCGTCAGCACCAGTACGTGCACGCCGCCCGGCTCCGCGACGATCCGGGCGGTCGCCGCCGCCCCGTCCGTGCCCGGCATGCGCAGGTCCATGAGGACGAGGTCGGGGCGCAGCTCGCGGGCCAGGGCCACCGCGTGCTCGCCGTCGCCGGCCTCGCCGACGACCTCGAGGTCGGGCTCGAGGTCGAGCAGCGCCACGATCCCGGAGCGCACCACGGGGTGGTCGTCCACGACGACGACGCGGACGGTCATGACACCCGCCGACCGGCGGGGACGCGCAGGCGCACGCACGTCCCGTCGCCGGGGGCTCCCGTCACGTCCAGCGTGCCCCCCGCGGCGTCGGCGCGGGCCCGCATGCCGCGCAGCCCGGTGCCCTCGGGCGTGCCCGCCGGCAGCCCGCGCCCGTCGTCGACGACCTCGAGCACGACCTCGTCGTCCTCCTGCGCGAGCCGCAGCACGACGTGCGACGCGCCCGCGTGGCGCCGCACGTTGGCGAGCGACTCCTGCGCCGCGCGCAGCAGCACGACCTGGGCCTCCGACCCTGCCGCGTCGCCCGCGTCGTCGACGACGTCGACGTGCACGCCCGTCTCGGCACCGAACCGTGCGGCGAGCCGCACCAGGGCGTCCGCGAGCGTGCCGTCCTGCAGGTCGGGCGGGGCGAACGCGGCGACGAGCGCGCGGGCCTCGGCCAGGTTGTCCCGCGCGACGTCCTCGATGCGCGCGAGCCGGGTGCCGACCCGGTCGGTGTGGCCGCGGGCCAGCTCGACCGACGCGGTCTGGGCGAGCATGACGACCGACGTGAACCCCTGCGCGAGGGTGTCGTGGATCTCCGCCGCGAGCCGCTCGCGCTCCGCGAGGACCCCCGCCGCGTGGTGGGACGCGGCGAGCGCGTCCTGCGCGGCGCCCAGCTCGTCGAGCAGGTGGGCGCGTTCCTCGCTGCGCTCGGCGACCTGCGTGATCCACAGGCCGAGGACGACGGCGAACAGCAGCGCCGTGCCGAACTGGGCGGCGATCTCGGCGACCTGCGGGCCGGTCGCCTGCACGCGCAGCACCGCGGCCACCGTGATGCCCACGGTCAGCACGGACGACCACACGACCCCCGCGACGCGCGCGCGGGCGAAGAACCAGATCTGCGTGTACGCGAGGAACAGCAGGACCGAGCCGATGTCGCCGTTGGCGACCTGCCCGACCACGACGACGACCAGCACGACGAGGTACGCGTCGGCCAGCCGCCCGTCGCCGCGCCGCGCACCGCGCCGGCCGACCAGGACGTACGCGACCGAGAGCAGGGCCATCGTCGTCACCGGCACGACGGCGTCGGCGACCCCGTCCCCCTGCGCCAGCACCGCGACCAGGTAGACGGTCGCCATGCCGACGAACACGAGGTCGTACATCCGCAGCGTGCGCACCCAGAAGGCGTGGCGGTCCACGGTGCGGCGCTCGCGCTCCGGGTCGGACGCGGTGCTCATGGGCGCGACTCTGCCACGCCCCGGTGCGGCCGGTCGACGCCGCTCACCCGTCGTCCCGACGCCGCCAGCGGAAGGTCCGCACACCCACCACGAGCGCCGCGACGAACCAGGCCGCGAGCACCGCGGCCGTCGCGCCGTGCTGCCACGTGCCCGCCGGCTCCAGCGCCCGGGCCTCGTCGGGCAGGAACACCGAGCGCATCCCCTGCGCGACCCACTTCAGCGGGAAGACGGACGCCAGCTGCTGCATCCACGTCGGCAGCTCGTCGAACCGGAAGAAGACGCCGGACACGAACTGCAGGACCAGCACCACCGGGATCACCACAGGGCTCGCCGAACGCCCGGAGCGAGGGACCGAGGAGTACGCCACGCCGCACACCGCTCCGGCGGCGGTCCCGAGCGCGAAGACCCACGCGAACGTCCACCAGCGGCCCGCGTCCGTCGGCAGCGGCACGTCGAACACCACGGCCGCGACGACCAGCAGCAGCGCGGTCTGCACGCCGGCCGTCAGCAGCACCTGCCCGGTCTTGCCCAGGAAGTACGCGGTCGGGGGCAGGGGGGTCGACCGCAGGCGCTTGAGGGTGCCGTCGTCGCGCTCCGCCGCGATCGAGATCGCGAGGTTCTGGAAGCTCGAGAGCATGACGCCGGTGGCGACCATCCCGGGCAGGAAGTACTGGGGGAAGTACACCCCCGACCCGGGCAGCACCTCGGAGTCGGAGCCGAACGCGGCCGCGAAGATCGCCAGCATGAGGATGGGGTAGGCGAACACGAACACGACGGCGTCGCGCTCGCGGAAGAAGCCGACGACCTCGTAGGTCGTGCGGGACCAGGCGAGACGGGCCAGGCCCGGCAGGGCGGGTGCGGTCGGCCGCGCGCCGGGCGCCGTGCGGGGGTCGGTGGTGCCGGTCGTGGTGGTCACCGTGCCGCCTCCTCGTGCGCGTCCGTCCCCGTGCCGCCGATGAGCCCCAGGTAGACGTCCTCGAGCGTGGGGCGCAGGACCTGCAGGCCGGGGACCTCCCCGTCGGGCCGGCCGACCTGCGCGGCGAGTCGTGCGACGAGCGCGGTCGGGGTGTCCGTCGCCTCCTCGTGGCGCACCCCGTCGACGGTCCAGCGCACCCGTGCGCGTCGTGCCCCGCGCCCTCCCAGGTCCGCCGGGGCGCCCTCGGCGACGACGTGGCCGTGCGCCACGACCACGACGCGGTCCGCCAGGCGCTCGGCCTCCTCGAGGTAGTGCGTCGTCAGCAGGATCGTGGTGCCCTGCGCGCGGACCGACTCCACGAGGTCCCAGAAGTCGTGCCGCGCCTGCGGGTCGAACCCCGTGGTGGGCTCGTCGAGGAACAGCAGCTCGGGGTCGCCGACGACGCCGAGCGCGACGTCGAGCCGGCGGCGCTGCCCGCCGGAGAGCGCACGCGTGCGCGTGGACACCTTCTCCCGCAGGCCCACGGCGTCGATGACCTGGTCGGGGTCACGGGGGGCCGGGTAGAAGCCGGCCACGTGCCGCACGACCTCACCGACCGTCACCTCGGCGAGGTCGTGGTTGTCCTGCAGCACCACGCCCAGCCGGGACCGCCAGGCCCGGCCGGCGCGGGCGGGGTCCTCGCCGAGCACGCGCACGTGCCCGGAGTCGGCGCGCCGGAACCCCTCGAGGGTCTCGACCGTCGTGGTCTTGCCCGCGCCGTTGGGACCCAGCACGGCCACGATCTCGCCGTGCTCGACGCGCAGGTCCAGGCCGTCGACGGCGCGCTTGTCGCCGTACCTCTTGTGCAGCCCCTCGACCAGGACGGCCGGGGCTCTCGTCGTCGCCATGCCGACCAGCGTCGCGTGGTTGGGCGGCCGGCCGGGACGACCGCCCGGTCGTCCGCGGGGTCCACCGATCGGTGGACCCCGCGGCGGCGTCAGGAGGTCAGACGGCCTCGCCGAGGAGGGTCTGGATGCGGCTCACGCCCTCGACCAGGTCGTCGTCGCCGAGCGCGTACGACAGCCGCAGGTAGCCGCTGGGCCCGAAGGCCTCGCCGGGGACGACGGCCACCTCGACCTCGTCGAGGACGAGCGCGGCGAGCTCGGCCGACGTGGTGGGCGTGACGCCGCGGATCGTGCGGCCGAGCAGCCCCTCGACCGACGGGTAGGCGTAGAACGCACCCTGCGGCGCGGGGCAGCGCACGCCGTCGATCTCCTCGAGCATGCCGACCATGGTCCGGCGCCGGCGGTCGAACGCCGCGCGCATGGTCTCGACGGCGGACAGGTCGCCGGTGAGCGCGGCGACGGCCGCGCGCTGCGAGACGTTCGCGACGTTGGACGACAGGTGCGACTGCAGGTTCGTCGCGGCCTTGATGACGTCGGAGGGCCCGATCATCCAGCCCACGCGCCAGCCGGTCATCGCGTAGGTCTTCGCGACGCCGTTGAGCACGATCGTCGTGTCCGCGAGCTCGGGGACGACGCGCACGACGGGGGTGAACACCGCGTCGTCGTAGGTCAGGTGCTCGTAGATCTCGTCGGTGATGACCCAGATGCCGTGCTCGAGCGCCCAGCGGCCGATCTCCTCGGTCTGCTCGGGGGAGTAGACCGCGCCCGTCGGGTTGGACGGGGAGTTGAACAGCAGCGCCTTGGTCCGCGGCGTGCGTGCGGCCTCGAGCTGCTCGACCGTCACCAGGTAGCCCTGGTCGACACCCGCGAACACCTCGACCGGCGCGGCGCCCGTGAGCCGGATGGCCTCGGGGTAGGTCGTCCAGTAGGGCGCGGGCAGCAGCACCTCGTCGCCCGGGTCGAGGATCGCGGCGAACGCCTGGAACACGGCCTGCTTGCCGCCGTTGGTCACGAGCACGTCCGCGGGCCTGACCTCGTAGCCGGAGTCGCGCAGCGTCTTCGCGGCGATCGCCTCGCGCAGCACGGGCAGGCCGGCCGCGGGGGAGTAGCGGTGGTTGACCGGGTCCTGCGCCGCGCGCACGGCGGCCTCGACGACGTAGTCGGGCGTCGGGAAGTCGGGCTCGCCGGCACCGAAGCCGATCACCGGCCGGCCGGCCGCCTTGAGGGCCTTGGCCTTCGCGTCGACCGCGAGGGTCGCGGACTCCGCGATCGCGGCGACCCGGGCGGAGACCCGGGCGCGGGTGGACGTCGTCGTCGGTGCGCTGTGCTCGGTCACGCGGACATCCTCGCAGAGGGTCCCTGGGCCGACCCGCGGATATCAGGACGTGGAACGCGGGGTCCGGACGACGGGTTCGACCGTTCGGCCCGGGTCGCGTACAGTGATCCCCCGGCGGTTGACGTCCGCCATGATGAAGCACGCCTTGAGGCCGAGCCCGCGATGTCGGGCCAGGTCCGACGGTCGGGCGGGGTCGTGGTGGTGCTGGCCGTCGTAGGGCAGTGGCGCAATTGGTAGCGCAGCGGTCTCCAAAACCGCAGGTTGCAGGTTCGAGTCCTGTCTGCCCTGCGCACGCGGACCGGCTCGACCCCGAGACGTCTCGGGGTCCGGGCCGGCGTCGTGAGCAGGACCGCCGGTCGGTCCGGCGCGTCGCGTCGGCCAGTCCGTGCGTCCTCGACACGCGGCACCCACCCCGGGTGGCGCACCGATGACGAGACAGGGGCCAGACGTGAGCGATACCGCTGCCGCCGCGGCGTCCGACGCCGAGGGCTCGGCCGCCAGCAGGAGCGAGCGCGCGCCGCGTCGCGGCGAGGAGAAGAGCGGGCTGTTCGCTCGCATCGCGCTCTTCGTCCGCCAGGTCGTCGCCGAGCTCAAGAAGGTCGTCCGTCCCACCCGGCAGGAGCTCGTCACCTACACCGGTGTCGTGCTCGTCTTCGTCACGGTCGTCATGCTGTTCGTGACGCTGATCGACCTGGGCATCGGGCAGCTGACGTTCTGGGTCTTCGGGTGACGTCCGGCTGACGCCGACGCCTCACCCCACACGCGCGGGCCGAGCCGCGCACGCACCGGCGCGCGCCGGTCCACCACGGAGAAAGCAGGTTGCACGTGTCGCAGGAGTCGCAGGAGCCCACGCCGGGCGCCGAGGCCGAGCTCGCGGACGCCCTGGCGTCCGTCGAGGCCGTCGAGGCGAGCGCGGGTGACGAGGTCGACGACACGGACGCCACCGCAGGCGACGAGGTCGAGGCGACCGACGTGCCCGACGACGGGGCCACCGACGACGAGGCCACGGACGACGAGGTCGACGAGGCCACCACCGACGAGGCTGCCACCGACGAGGCCGACGAGATCGACCCCGACGAGGACCCCGTCGCGGCCTTCAAGGCGCAGCTGCGGCGCATGCCCGGCGACTGGTACGTCATCCACTCCTACGCGGGGTACGAGAACCGCGTGAAGGCGAACCTCGAGTCGCGCACGCAGAGCCTGAACATGGAGGACTACATCCACCAGGTGGAGGTCCCCATGGAGGAGGTCGTGGAGATCAAGAACGCGCAGCGCAAGGTCGTCAAGCGCGTGCGGATCCCCGGCTACGTCCTCGTCCGCATGGACCTCACCGACGAGTCGTGGGGTGCCGTGCGCCACACGCCCGGCGTCACCGGGTTCGTCGGCCACACGCACCAGCCGGTGCCGCTCACGCTCGACGAGGTCTTCTCGATGCTGGCACCCACGCTGGAGGCCAAGACCCCCGCGCAGCAGGCGGCCAAGGCGTCGAGCAAGCCCGTCGAGGTCGACTTCACCGTCGGCGAGTCGGTCACCGTCACCGACGGCGGCCCGTTCGACACGCTGCCCGCGACCATCTCCGAGATCAACGCCGAGAGCCAGAAGCTCAAGGTGCTCGTCTCGCTCTTCGGCCGGGAGACCCCGGTCGAGCTGTCCTTCAGCCAGGTCTCGAAGATCTGACCTGCTGATCCGCCCCGCGCACAGCGGGGTACTGCAACCGGGTCATCGCCCACGGCGTCGGCCCACGACACGAACGGAAGGCACCATGCCCCCCAAGAAGAAGGTCACCGGGCTGATCAAGCTCCAGATCAACGCCGGTGCCGCGACCCCCGCGCCGCCGATCGGCCCCGCGCTGGGTCAGCACGGCGTCAACATCATGGAGTTCTGCAAGGCGTACAACGCGGCCACCGAGGCCCAGCGTGGCAACGTCATCCCCGTCGAGATCACGGTGTACGAGGACCGCTCGTTCACCTTCATCACGAAGACGCCGCCGGCCGCCGAGCTGATCAAGAAGGCCGCGGGCATCGCCAAGGGGTCGCCGACGCCGCACACCGTCAAGGTGGGCTCGCTGACGACCGACCAGGTGCGCGAGATCGCGACGACCAAGCTCGAGGACCTCAACGCGAACGACCTGGCGGCGGCCGAGAAGATCATCGCCGGCACCGCCCGGTCGATGGGCATCAAGGTCGAGGGCTGAGTCCAGCCCCGCCAGCACCACCCCCGTCGGTGAGCGCGACCCGCGCTCACCGGCACGTGGCAGGGCCCGTGTGCGGCCCGGACGACCACGACTGCTGACACGAGGAGAACAAGCAGATGGCCAAGCACAGCAAGGCGTACCGCGCCGCCGTCGAGAAGATCGACCCGGAGCGGATCTACGCCCCCCTCGAGGCCGTGCGCCTCGCCAAGGAGACGTCGACCACCAAGTACGACGCGACCGTCGAGGTCGCGTTCCGCCTCGGTGTCGACCCCCGCAAGGCCGACCAGATGGTCCGTGGCACGGTCAACCTGCCCCACGGCACCGGCAAGACGGCCCGCGTCATCGTGTTCGCCAACGGCGAGCGCGCCGAGCAGGCCCGTGCGGCCGGCGCCGACGAGGTCGGCGGCGACGAGCTCATCGCCAAGGTCGCCGACGGCTGGACGGACTTCGACGCCGCCGTCGCCACCCCGGACCTCATGGGCAAGGTCGGCCGCCTGGGCAAGGTCCTGGGCCCGCGCGGTCTCATGCCGAACCCCAAGACCGGCACCGTGACGATGGACGTGGCCAAGGCCGTGTCCGACATCAAGGGCGGCAAGATCGAGTTCCGTGTCGACCGGCACGCGAACCTGCACTTCATCATCGGCAAGACGTCGTTCTCGGAGACGGCGCTCGTCGAGAACTACGCCGCCGCGCTGGACGAGATCCTGCGTCTGAAGCCGTCGGCGTCGAAGGGCCGCTACATCGCCAAGGCGACGCTGTCGACCACGAACGGCCCCGGCATCCCGCTGGACCAGAGCAAGACCCGCAACCTCACGGAGGAGGACGCGGCCTGACGGTCGCCCCTCCCGCGTGACGACGGCCCGGCACCCCGCGAGGGGCGCCGGGCCGTCGTGCGTCGCGTGCCGTCCGCGCCGCGGGCACGCGGACGGGGCCCGGTCCCCCCTGCGGACCGGGCCCCGCCGCACGCCGCGCGTGCGGCGTCAGCCCCTCACCAGGGCAGCCAGGCGGTCACGCACGTGCCGTCCGCGCTCCGGCAGACCAGGCGCACGGGTCCCTCGGGGCGGGCGTGGAGGCGGAAGTACCCCACCTCGTCGGTGTCGACGCCGGTGACGTCGCCGTCCGGCTGCCGCAGCTCGACGCGCCCGGGGCGTGCCGGGATGAGCTGCCCCTCGACCGCGCCGTCGGTGACCTCCACCTCGACACCCACGCCGTCGCCCTCGAACACCAGGGTCCGCGACGGCTGACCGCTGCGGTCCCGGACGCCCGCGAGCGCGCCGGCGGTGCGCGAGTCGTGGACCAGCGCGAGCAGGAGCAGGTCCGTGTCCAGCTCGTCGCGCAGCGCGAGCATCCCGCGGTGCGCGTGGAAGGCCGTCGACGCCGCGGCCGTCACCCGTCGCGCCACGTCGGCCTCCGCGGTGGCGCGGGCGAGGTCCGACGCGAGGGCGTCGTCGTCGTCCCACGCGTCCGCCGGGCGCGGCTGCGGCAGGCTCACGTCATCCGAGTGCCAGCACATCGCGGCCTCCTTCGCCGAGCACGGCGCCGGACGGCACCGCGAGGTAGGTACGGATCGCCTCCGTCCGACGCAGCCGGGCCAGCCCCCGCTGCCGGGTGGGGCCGATCGACCCCACCGGGATCCCGAGGCGTGCGGAGACCTCCTGGTAGCTCGGCGGAGGGTCCGTCGAGAGCAGGAGGAGCAGCTCGCGCTGGTGCGCGGGCAGCTCCTCGAGCGCCGCGCGCAACGCCGCGTGGCGCTCGCTGCGCAGCAGCTCCCCGTCCAGCTCGGTGTCGTCCTGCGCGTCGAGGCGGCCGGTGGTGGGGTCCACCGGGATCGACCGACGCGACAGGTGGGTCATGCGGATGCACTCGTGCCGGGTGGCCGTGGAGATCCACCCCGGCAGCGCCTCCGGCTCCCGCAGGTCGCCCAGGTGCTCGAGCAGGTTGAGCCAGACGGTCTGCGCGACGTCCTCGGCCTGCTGCGGCGTGAGCCGGAACTGCCGCACGCGCGCCATCACGAGGTTGGTGTGACGTCGCACGATCTCCGACCACGAGCCCTCGTCGCCGGTCAGCGCGCCCGCCACCAGCTGCGTGGTGGTGCGGCGGTCGTACGGTCTGCCCAGCTGTTCCCGGCTGCTCACGGCACGACTCCTTCGCCTGTCGGGTGCGCCCCGGAGCCCATCATGGCGCTCCGCGAGGCAGGTGCCCAGCACGTCAGGCCCCGGGCAGGATCTGCAGGGCCTTGCCGTAGCCCGCCACGGGCTTGCCGGCGGCGAGCAGCGCGTCCACCGCCTGCGGGCCGGTGACCCCGAGCTCGGTCATGGTGCGGGCGATCGCGCCCGACACCTGCGGCGCGGCGAAGGACGTGCCGACCCAGGACGCGAACGCGTTGGCGCCGAACGTCCGGCCCTCCCCGAAGGCCGGGTTCTGGGTGCCGGGGACGTAGGTGGAGACGACGTCCTCGCCGACGGTCGAGATGTCCACCCACGGCCCGTGGCTCGACCAGGTCGTGGGCTTCAGGTCCGCCGTGAGGCCGCCGACCGCGACGACCCGGCCGAACGCGGCGGGCCACGTCGGCCCCGTGTCGCCGTAGTTGCCGGCCGACGCGACGAGGACGGTCGTGCTGCCGCGCTCGTCCTCGATGTCGCGGATCACGTCGAGCGCGGCACCCAGCGGGATCGACGCCTCGTCGAACAGGGTCTGCGTCCCCAGCGAGAGGTTGACGACGTGCGCGCCGTCGCGGACCGCGCGGACGAGCGCGCACGCGACGTCGAGCTCGCACCCCGCCCCGCCGGAGCCGACGGCCTTGTACACGCGGATCTGCGCGCCGGGAGCGACGCGCGCGACGATGCCGGCGACGAACGTGCCGTGCCCCGCGTACACGTCGAGCCAGCCGTCGGCGGGGTCGGCGTCCAGCGGGTCGACGTTCGACTCGTCGCCGTGCGTGGCGGGGTCGTCGGCCGTGACCCGCGGGACGTCCGCGAGCCAGCCGTCGGTCCGCTGCTCGGGGGTGATGCCGGTGTCGACGACGGCGACGACGACGCCCTCGCCGTACCGCGGCCCCGCGCTCGCGTACTCGGGGAACGTGGCCACCTGCGGGGCGAACTCCCCGGTGTAGGGCTTCATGATCGGTCGTCCGCCGAGCGGCGTGACGTACGACATCGAGACCACGTGCCCGCGCTCCCGCCACGCCTCGACCAGGTCTCCCAGGCCCGTCGAGCCGGCGCCGTCCGTGCGGCGCAGGCGCACCACACGGCCCTCGAGCTCGGGGTGGTCCAGGGGCACCTCCGCCAGCCCTGCGGCCTGCGCCTCGGTGCGGATCTCCTCCCAGGTGCCCGGGGTCGCCAGGAGCTCGCCCGAGATCGGGAACACCTCGGCACCGTGATCGTTCGTCTCGACCTCCAGCTCGGGGGCGCCGCGTCGTGCCCACCCGGACCGGAGCCGGTCGACGACGGCCGCGCGGCGCCGCGCCACCGCCTCGTCGGGGTCGTCGGGGGACAGCGCCGCGCGCAGCCCGCGCAGGTACGGCGAGCCGGGCCCCGCGGGCCGCACCATCGCGGCCGCGGCCGGGCCGGTGCCGCGGCGGCGGCCCACCAGCCGGGCCCCGTACTCGTCGTCGTCGAACGGCCGCCCTGCGGGTCTGCGCGCGAATCGTGCCACGGGGTGCTCCTCCTCGGTGTCCGGTACCGTCCTGCCGCTGTGCAGAGGGGGGCGGTGCACCGCCTGATACGTCCGGCGCCCTAAAATCTCAGGGTGCAGCCTGCCGAGCGGTCGTCGTCCACGGACACCTCCCGGGCGGAGCTGGTCGACGAGGCCCGGACGCTGGAGTCCGCGATCGACGTCGACCCCGCGGACGTACGCCGGCGCGCGGGTCGCGTGGTGGCGCAGGCGCGCCGGTCGGACGTCCCGGAGGCGCTGGTCTGGGGCCTGCGGACCATCGCCGTGCTCGACCGCCTGGAGGGCGATCCGGCCGCCGCGGTCGCGCTGCTCGACGACGCCCTCGCGGTCGCGCGTCGGGCGGGGCTCCCGACGCTGTGCGCCTGGGTGCTGGCCTCCAGGTCCGTCACCCAGCTCGAGCTGGGCCGCACCGCGCGGGCCCGGTCGGACGCCGCGGCGGCGCTGGCGGTCGTGGACGAGCACCGCGCGCGCGACGCCGCGCTGGACGACCTGCACGCCCGGATCCAGCTCCAGCTGGCCGTCATGGACCACAACGCGGGCCGGCTGGTGGAGGCGGAGGCGCGCTACCGCGCGGTCGCCCGCGAGGTCGAGCCGGGGGACCCGAACTTCGTGCGGGCGGCGAACAACCTGGCGCTCGTGCTGGTCGCCCGGACCGCGTACGGCGAGGCGCTGCGCTGGGCGGAGCTCGCGGTCGACGGTGCCACCCGCCTGGGGCCGGCGCTGCGGTCGTGGCCGTACCTGACGCGCGCGCTCATCGAGGTCCAGACGGGGCGGCTCGGCGACGGCCTGCGTGACCTGGAGCGCGCCGCCCGCGCGTCCGAGGAGGCCGGGCAGTCGCCCGGGGAGTACTACGTGGAGTACGCGGAGACGATGCGCGAGCTGCGGCTCCTGCCGGAGGCGGCCGCGGCCGGCCGTCGCGCGCTGGAGGAGCTCGTCGCGGCGGGAGGCGGGCTGGTCGAGGTGGACGCCCGCATCTCGCTCGCGGAGACCCTGCTGCTGCTCGGCGACGCGGTCGGGGCGGCGCAGCAGGCGCAGACGGCCCGCGTCCGTGCCCGGGCGCAGCGACGCCCGGGTGCGCACGACCGGGCCGTGCTCGTCGCCGTCCGCGCGCGCGTGCGCGCCGGTGACGCCGGTCCGGCCGACCTCGCCGCCGTGCGCCGGGCCGCCGCGCGCCTGCAGCGTGCCGGCGAGCTGGGGCCGGCCGCCGACGCGCACCTCGAGGGCGGCCGGCTCGCGGCGGCGCTCGCGATGCCGCGGCGGGCCGAGCGGCACCTCGTGGCGGCGGCCGCGCTCGCCCGTCGGGGGCCGCTCTCGGTGCGCCTGCGGGGCCGGCTCGCGGCAGCGCTGTCGGGGCGCCTGGGCGGCGCGGACGACGACGTGCTGCGGCAGTGCCGGGCCGGCCTGCGCGATCTCGCGCGGCACCGCCAGGCCCTGCCGACGATGGAGCTGCAGGCGCTCGCCTCCGGGCACGGTGCCCAGCTGGGGGAGCTGGGGCTGGAGGTGATGGTGCGCCGGGGCGCGCCGGCGGCCGTGCTGCGCTGGATGGAGCAGACCCGTGCCGCCGCGCTGCAGGCGCGGCTGCCCGTGGCGGCGCCGGAGCCCGAGGGCGCGCAGGTCGCGTCGCGCGCGGGCGCGCAGGCGTCCTCCCCGGTCGGTCCGGACGCCACCGGCGACCGTCGGGCCGTCCGCCGGTCGGTGATCGTCGCCGACGACGAGCTCGAGGCCGACGCCCGACGGTCCGCGTGGCTGGAGGACACCGCGGACCGGGTCCCGACCGCCGGCCGGGTGCCGAGCCTGGCCACGGTGCGGGCCGCGCTCGCGGGTCGGGTCCTCGTCGAGTACGGGCGCCACGGCGACCGGTTCGTCGCGGTCGTCGTCGACGGCGCCCGGGCCAGGGTCGTCGACCTCGGACCGACCGCGGGTGAGGTCGCGGACGCGCTGCACGCGCTGGTCTTCGCGCTGCGCCGGATGGTCGACCCCAGCAGCGCCGCGGCGGCCGACGCCGCGCGCGCGAGCGCCGACCTGCGGCTGGTGCGGCTGCGCGCGGTCCTGCTCGAGCCGCTCGACCTGCCGCCCGACGCGGAGCTCGTCGTCGTGCCCGTCGGCGTCCTGCACGGCGCGCCGTGGTCGGCGCTCCACGACGGCCCGGTGGCGCTCGCGCCGTCGGCCGCCGCCTGGTTGCGGACGCGGGAGCGGCCCGCCGCCCCCGCGGGACCCGTCGTGCTCGTCGCCGGGCCCGACCTGCGGGGCGCCCAGGACGAGGTGGAGGCGCTGCGCGCGCTCCACCCCGGGGTGCGCGTCCTCGGCGCCCACGACAGCCACGCGGACGCGGTGGTCGCCGCGGTCGCCGACGCGGATCTCGCCCACCTCGCGTGCCACGGCACGCTGCGGTCGGACAACCCCATGTTCTCGGCCGTCGTCCTCGCCGACGGGCCCGTCACGGTGCAGGAGCTGCACCGCTCGGGGGTCGCACCGCGCCGACTGGTGCTGGCGTCGTGCCACTCCGGTGCGGACGTCGCCTACGAGGGCGACGAGGTCCTCGGGCTGGTGTCGGCGATGCTGTCGCGGGGGACGGCGGGCGTGGTCGCCTCGATCGCCGCGGTGCCGGACGTCGAGGTGGTGGACCTCATGCTGGCCCTGCACCGGCGGCTGGCGGCCGGCCAGACGATGGCCCGCGCGCTGCACGGGGCGCGCGGCGAGATCGACCGCGACATCCCGGCCGGGTTCGTCAACTGGTGCACCTTCAGCGCGCACGGCGCGGCCTGACGTGGGCGCGGCACGCGGTGGCGGACCGGGGCCGGGCGACGCGGATTTGGTCGTTCCCGCGGGTGTGTCGTAGTCTCGTGGCGCCCAAGACCGCCGGTCGTCGGTCCGCTCGTCGGACCGGCCGAAGCTCCGCGACACGCGGGGGCCTGCGCAGGTGAGAGTTCGTCGCACGTGATCGTGCTGCTCGTGGCCGCGGCCCGTGCGGCGGTCGGTGTCCGAGCCCCGCGCCTGCGCGGGGCTCTCGTCATGTCTGCGGCAGCGTCGGACGACGCCCGGTGGCACCACCATCGGAAGGAATGCCATGGCGAGGCCGGACAAGGCTGCCGCTGTCGCGGAGCTGACGGAGCGCTTCCGCGGCTCGAACGCGGCCGTGCTGACCGAGTACCGCGGGCTCACCGTCGCGCAGCTCAAGGCGCTGCGCAAGGCGCTCAGCGGTAACGCGCACTACGCCGTGGTGAAGAACACGCTGACCGCGATCGCGGCCAAGGACGCCGGCCTCGAGGGCCTCGACGACGCGCTCGCGGGCCCGTCGGCGATCGCCTTCGTCACCGGTGACCCGGTCGAGGCGGCCAAGGGACTGCGTGACTTCGCCAAGGCGAACCCCGCACTGGTCATCAAGGCGGGCGTCCTCGACGGCCGCCCCGTGACCGCTGCGGACATCACCAAGCTCGCGGACCTCGAGTCCCGTGAGGTCCTGCTGGCCAAGGCGGCCGGCGCGATGAAGGCCAAGCTCTACCAGGCCGCGTACCTGTTCACGGCTCCTGCCTCGCAGGCCGTGCGCACCGTCGAGGCCCTGCGCGTCAAGCGCGAGGAGTCCGACGCCGCAGCCTGAGCCCGACGCTCCGGCCGCACGCTCACGTAGCACGCCCAGCACCTCCCGCCGTCCGACCATCGGGCAGCGGGTCCGAACGGAAGGAACCGCCATCATGGCGAAGCTCACCACCGACGAGCTCATCGACGCGTTCAAGGACCTCACGCTCATCGAGCTGTCCGAGTTCGTGAAGGCGTTCGAGGAGACCTTCGAGGTCACCGCCGCCGCTCCGGCCGCCGTCGCGGTCGCCGCCCCGGCCGGCGGTGGCGCCGACGCCGAGGTCGAGGAGGAGAAGGACTCGTTCGACGTCGTCCTCGAGGCCGCCGGCGACAAGAAGATCCAGGTCATCAAGGAGGTGCGCACGCTCACGAGCCTCGGTCTGAAGGAGGCCAAGGACCTCGTCGACGGCGCGCCGAAGCCGGTCCTGGAGGGCGTCAACAAGGAGACGGCCGAGAAGGCCAAGGCTGCGCTCGAGGGCGCGGGCGCCACGATCACGCTCAAGTGATCCGCGCCGGCCGTCAGGCCGGCCGCGTCGACGAGGCCCGGTCCCCCGCACGGGGGACCGGGCCTCGTGCCGTCCGGAGGTCGTCCGGGCGCAGCGTTTCCCCGCAGCGGGCGGGTGTGCCACCATGGCACGCGGCGACGACGAGGTCGCCGGTGCGGGCGGTGTGGCCCGCAGTGGCACTGCCTGTGGGCTGAGTTGACGACGCCCGCAGAGGTGCGTACGCTAGCGCTTTGCGCTGGCCTGTGCCCGCGATCTCAGATATCCCGACACCGATCTCGACGCACGTGCGCGTCGGGACCTCGTGCCGTGGCCGGTGATCGCGCCTCGCCAGGCGGCGCAGCGTGCCACGATCCGCAGGGAAGGACCCCTCTTGGCTGCCTCGCGCATCCCTACTGCACCGTCCGCCGACGCCATCGCGAACCGCACCGCATCCCGTCGCATCTCCTTCGCCAAGATCCACGAGCCGCTCGAGGTCCCCGACCTGCTCGGTCTGCAGACCGAGAGCTTCGACTGGCTGCTGGGCAACGAGCGCTGGCAGGCCCGCGTGGCCGCCGCGCTCGAGGTCGGCCGCAACGACGTGCCGGAGACCGCGGGCCTCGAGGAGATCTTCGAGGAGATCTCCCCGATCGAGGACTTCGGCGGGACCATGTCGCTCTCCTTCCGCGAGCACCGGTTCGAGCCGCCGAAGTACACGGCCGAGGAGTGCAAGGAGAAGGACTTCACCTTCGCCGCGCCGCTGTTCGTCACCGCCGAGTTCGTCAACTACACGACCGGTGAGATCAAGTCGCAGACCGTCTTCATGGGTGACTTCCCCCTGATGACCGAGCGCGGCACCTTCATCATCAACGGCACCGAGCGCGTCGTCGTGTCCCAGCTCGTCCGCTCCCCGGGCGTGTACTTCGAGCGGACCGCCGACAAGACGTCCGACAAGGACGTCCTCACCGCCAAGGTCATCCCGAGCCGTGGCGCGTGGCTCGAGTTCGAGATCGACAAGCGCGACAACGTCGGCGTGCGCGTCGACCGCAAGCGCAAGCAGAACGCGACGGTCCTGCTCAAGGCGCTCGGCATGACGGAGAGCGAGATCCGCGAGGAGTTCGCCGAGTACCCCGCGGTCATCGACACGCTCGAGAAGGACCACGTCCAGACCCAGGACGAGGCCCTGCTCGACCTGTACCGCAAGATCCGCCCGGGTGAGCCGCCGACCGTCGAGGCCGGCCGCGCGCTGCTGGAGAACTTCTACTTCAACCCCAAGCGCTACGACCTGGCGAAGGTCGGCCGCTACAAGGTGAACAAGAAGCTCGGCCAGGACGCGCCGCTGTCCGACTCGGTGCTGACGCTCTCGGACGTCGTCGCGACCATCAAGTACCTCGCCGCCCTGCACATCGACAAGCCCACGCTGCCCGGCACGCGCGGCGGCGAGTCGATCGAGCTGCGCGTCGAGCCGGACGACATCGACCACTTCGGCAACCGCCGCATCCGCGCGGTGGGCGAGCTCATCCAGAACCAGGTCCGCACGGGCCTGTCGCGCATGGAGCGCGTCGTGCGCGAGCGCATGACGACCCAGGACGTCGAGGCGATCACGCCGCAGACGCTGATCAACATCCGCCCCGTGGTGGCCTCCATCAAGGAGTTCTTCGGGACGAGCCAGCTGTCGCAGTTCATGGACCAGAACAACCCGCTCGCGGGCCTGACGCACAAGCGGCGTCTGTCGGCCCTGGGCCCGGGTGGTCTGTCCCGTGACCGTGCCGGCATGGAGGTCCGCGACGTCCACACCTCGCACTACGGCCGCATGTGCCCGATCGAGACCCCCGAGGGCCCGAACATCGGCCTCATCGGCTCGCTCGCGACGTACGGGCGCATCAACCCGTTCGGCTTCGTCGAGACGCCGTACCGTCGCGTCAAGGACGGCAAGGTCTCCGACGAGGTCGACTACCTGACCGCGGACGACGAGGACCGGCACATCATCGCCCAGGCGAACGCGCCGCTGAACGCCGACGGCTCGTTCGTCGAGGACGCGATCCTCGTGCGCACGAAGGGCGGCGAGCCCGACCTGGTGCCCGGCGCCAACGTCGACTACATGGACGTCTCGCCGCGCCAGATGGTCTCGGTCGCGACCGCGCTCATCCCGTTCCTCGAGCACGACGACGCCAACCGCGCGCTCATGGGCGCCAACATGCAGCGCCAGGCCGTGCCGCTGGTGCGCTCCGAGGCGCCGCTCGTCGGCACCGGCATGGAGCGTCGTGCCGCGGTCGACGCCGGTGACGTCGTCGTGGCGACCAAGCCCGGTGTCGTGACCGAGGTGTCCGCCGACCTCGTGGTCGTCGCCAACGACGACGCGACGACGTCGACGTACCGGATCGCCAAGTTCCGTCGCTCGAACCAGGGCACCTGCTACAACCAGCGCGTGCTGGTCGAGCACGGCGCCCGCGTCGAGCCCGGCTCGGTGCTGGCCGACGGCCCGGCGACGGACGAGGGCGAGCTCGCGCTCGGCCGCAACCTGCTGGTGGCCTTCATGTCGTGGGAGGGCCACAACTACGAGGACGCGATCATCCTGTCGCAGCGCCTCGTGCAGGACGACGTGCTGTCCTCGATCCACATCGAGGAGCACGAGGTCGACGCGCGCGACACCAAGCTCGGCCCGGAGGAGATCACGCGGGACATCCCGAACGTCTCCGAGGAGGTCCTGGGCGACCTCGACGAGCGCGGGATCATCCGCATCGGTGCCGAGGTCGGCGCGGGCGACATCCTCGTCGGCAAGGTCACGCCCAAGGGCGAGACCGAGCTGACCCCGGAGGAGCGCCTGCTGCGTGCGATCTTCGGCGAGAAGGCCCGCGAGGTCCGCGACACGTCCCTCAAGGTGCCCCACGGCGAGTCCGGCACGGTCATCGAGGTGCGCACGTTCAGCCGCGACGACGGCGACGAGCTGCCGGCCGGCGTGAACGAGCTGGTCCGCGTGTACATCGCGCAGCGCCGCAAGATCACGGACGGCGACAAGCTCGCCGGCCGTCACGGCAACAAGGGCGTCATCTCCAAGATCCTGCCCGTCGAGGACATGCCGTTCCTCGAGGACGGCACCGCGGTCGACGTCGTGCTCAACCCGCTCGGCGTCCCCGGACGCATGAACGTCGGCCAGGTGCTCGAGACGCACCTCGGCTGGGTGGCCAAGCAGGGCTGGGACATCCAGCTCGCCGAGGGCGAGGCCGCCTGGCGTGACGGCGTCCCGGACGTCGCGGCCAGCTCGAGCCCCGGCAACCCCGTCGCGACCCCGGTCTTCGACGGTGTGCCGGAGCAGACCCTCACCGGCCTGCTCGGCTCGACGCTGCCCAACCGCGACGGCGAGCGCATGGTCAAGGGCGACGGCAAGGCGCGGCTCTTCGACGGCCGCTCCGGCGAGCCGTTCCCGGAGGCCGTGTCGGTCGGCTACATGTACATCCTCAAGCTGCACCACCTCGTGGACGACAAGATCCACGCCCGCTCGACCGGCCCCTACTCGATGATCACGCAGCAGCCGCTGGGTGGTAAGGCGCAGTTCGGTGGCCAGCGGTTCGGCGAGATGGAGGTGTGGGCACTGGAGGCGTACGGCGCCGCCTACACGCTGCAGGAGCTCCTGACCATCAAGTCGGACGACGTCCCGGGCCGCGTGAAGGTCTACGAGGCGATCGTCAAGGGCGAGAACATCCCGGACTCCGGCATCCCCGAGTCGTTCAAGGTCCTGCTCAAGGAGATGCAGTCGCTCTGCCTGAACGTCGAGGTGCTGTCGTCCGACGGCGCCTCGATCGACATGAAGGAGAACGACGACGAGGTCTACCGCGCTGCGGAAGAGCTCGGCATCGACCTGTCGCGGCGCCCGAACGCCAGCAGCGTCGAAGAGATCTGATGGCGAGCCCCGGTCCGGTGCGCACACCTGTGACGCCGGACCGGGCGCCCGCACCCTTCAGCACGTTTTCCGTTCCGTCGGTCCTCGAGGCCGGCAAGCGAAGGAAGTAGGACCCCCTTGCTCGACGTCAACGTCTTCGACGAGCTGCGCATCGGCCTGGCCACGGCCGACGACATCCGTGCCTGGTCGCACGGCGAGGTGAAGAAGCCCGAGACCATCAACTACCGCACCCTCAAGCCCGAGAAGGACGGACTCTTCTGCGAGAAGATCTTCGGCCCCACCCGGGACTGGGAGTGCTACTGCGGCAAGTACAAGCGCGTGCGCTTCAAGGGCATCATCTGCGAGCGCTGCGGCGTCGAGGTGACGCGCTCGAAGGTGCGCCGTGAGCGCATGGGCCACATCGAGCTGGCCGCCCCCGTCACGCACATCTGGTTCTTCAAGGGTGTGCCGTCGCGACTGGGCTACCTGCTCGACCTGGCGCCGAAGGACCTGGAGAAGGTCATCTACTTCGCGGCCTACATGATCACGTGGGTCGACGTGGACGGTCGCCACGAGGACCTCCCGAACCTCCAGAACGAGATCGACCTGGAGAAGAAGGAGATCTCGGACCGCCGCGACAACGACATCAACACCCGCGCGCAGAAGCTCGAGGCCGACCTGGCCGAGCTCGAGGCCGAGGGTGCCAAGGCGGACGCGCGCCGCAAGGTCCGTGACTCCGCCGAGCGCGAGATGGCGCAGATCCGCAAGCGCGCGGACGCCGAGCTCGACCGCCTCGAGCAGGTCTGGGACCGGTTCAAGAACCTCAAGGTCGCCGACCTCGAGGGTGACGAGATGCTCTACCGGGCGCTGCAGGACCGGTACGGCAACTACTTCGAGGGCTCGATGGGCGCCGCGGCGATCCAGAAGCGCCTCGAGGCGTTCGACCTGGTCGCGGAGTCCGAGTCGCTGCGCGACACGATCAAGAACGGCAAGGGGCAGCGCAAGACGCGTGCCCTCAAGCGGCTCAAGGTCGTCAACGCGTTCCTCACGACGAACAACTCGCCGACGGGCATGGTCCTCGACGCGGTCCCGGTCATCCCGCCGGACCTGCGCCCGATGGTCCAGCTCGACGGTGGCCGGTTCGCCACGTCGGACCTCAACGACCTCTACCGCCGCGTCATCAACCGGAACAACCGCCTCAAGCGGCTCCTGGACCTGGGCGCGCCGGAGATCATCGTCAACAACGAGAAGCGGATGCTCCAGGAGGCCGTCGACTCGCTGTTCGACAACGGCCGCCGCGGGCGTCCGGTGACGGGTCCGGGCAACCGCCCGCTGAAGTCGATCTCGGACATGCTCAAGGGCAAGCAGGGCCGGTTCCGCCAGAACCTGCTCGGCAAGCGTGTCGACTACTCGGGCCGTTCGGTCATCGTCGTCGGCCCGCAGCTCAAGCTGCACCAGTGCGGCCTGCCCAAGCAGATGGCGCTCGAGCTGTTCAAGCCGTTCGTGATGAAGCGCCTGGTGGACCTCAACCACGCGCAGAACATCAAGTCGGCCAAGCGCATGGTCGAGCGCGCGCGCCCGGTCGTGTGGGACGTGCTCGAGGAGGTCATCACCGAGCACCCGGTGCTGCTGAACCGCGCACCCACGCTGCACCGTCTGGGCATCCAGGCGTTCGAGCCCCAGCTCGTCGAGGGCAAGGCGATCCACCTGCACCCGCTCGTCTGCGCCGCGTTCAACGCGGACTTCGACGGTGACCAGATGGCCGTCCACCTGCCCCTGAGCGCGGAGGCGCAGGCCGAGGCCCGCATCCTCATGCTCTCGAGCAACAACATCCTCAAGCCGTCCGACGGCCGGCCCGTGACCATGCCCTCGCAGGACATGATCATCGGCCTGTTCCACCTGACCTCCGACAAGGAGGACCCGGTGGGCCAGGGGCGGTCGTTCAGCTCGGTCTCCGAGGCGATCATGGCGTTCGACCAGGGGTCGCTCGACCTCAACGCGGTCGTCAAGATCCGGTTCGACGACCTGGTTCTCTCCGAGGAGCAGGCGCCCGAGGGCTGGGAGCCGGGTCAGACCCTGCTGTACGAGACGACGCTGGGTCGCGCGCTCTTCAACGAGCTGCTGCCCGTCGACTACCCGTACGAGAACGGCGTCGTCGACAAGAAGCGCCTGTCGGTCATCGTCAACGACCTCGCGGAGCGGTACCCGAAGGTCGAGGTCGCCGCGTCGCTCGACGCCCTCAAGGAGGCCGGCTTCCGCTGGGCCACCCGCTCGGGCGTCACGATCGCGATCTCGGACGTCGCGACCCCGGCCGAGAAGCAGGGGATCCTCGACGAGCACGAGGCGCGCGCGGCGAAGGTGCAGGGCCAGTACGAGAAGGGCCTCATCACCGACGACGAGCGTCGTCAGGAGCTCATCGAGATCTGGACCAACGCCACCGACAAGGTCGCCAAGGCCATGCAGGCCAACTTCCCGGCCCGCAACACGGTCTTCCGGATGGTCGGCTCGGGTGCACGAGGCAACTGGATGCAGGTCCGCCAGATCGCCGGCATGCGTGGCCTGGTGGCCAACCCGAAGGGCGAGATCATCCCGCGCCCGATCAAGGCGAACTACCGCGAGGGCCTGTCCGTCCTCGAGTACTTCATCGCGACGCACGGTGCTCGTAAGGGTCTGGCGGACACCGCGCTGCGGACCGCCGACTCGGGCTACCTGACGCGTCGTCTGGTGGACGTCTCGCAGGACGTCATCGTCCGTGAGGACGACTGCGGCACCGAGCGCGGCCTGACCATGCCGATCGGCGTGGACGCGGGCGACGGCACGCTGCGCCGCCACGACAAGGTCGAGACGTCCGTGTACTCGCGGACGCTCGCGACCGACATCGAGGTGGAGGGCGAGGTCATCGGCCGCTCGGGCGACGACGTCGGCGACGTCCTGCTCGACCGGCTGCTGGAGACGGGCGTCACCGAGCTCAAGATCCGCTCGGTGCTCACCTGCGAGTCCCGCGTCGGCACGTGCGCGCGCTGCTACGGCCGCTCGCTGGCCACCGGCAAGCTCGTCGACATCGGCGAGGCCGTCGGCATCATCGCGGCCCAGTCGATCGGTGAGCCGGGCACCCAGCTGACGATGCGGACGTTCCACACCGGTGGTGTGGCCTCGGCCGACGACATCACGCAGGGTCTGCCCCGTGTCCAGGAGCTCTTCGAGGCGCGTACCCCCAAGGGCGAGGCGCACATCGCGGAGTTCTCGGGCCGGATCACGATCGAGGAGACGGACCGCGCACGTGCGCTCGTCCTGACCCCGGACGACGGCTCCGAGGAGATCCGCTACGCGATCACCAAGCGCTCGCGCCTGCTGATCCAGGACGGCGACCACGTGTCGGTCGGCACCCAGCTCGTCGTGGGCGCCGTCGACCCGAAGAAGGTGCTGCGCATCCTCGGCCCCCGTGCCACGCAGAAGCACCTGGTGGACGAGGTCCAGGAGGTCTACCGCTCCCAGGGCGTGGACATCCACGACAAGCACATCGAGGTCATCGTGCGGCAGATGCTGCGGCGCGTGACGGTGCTCGACTCCGGTGAGACGGGCCTGCTGCCCGGCGAGCTGGCCGAGCGCGGTCGCTTCGAGGACTTCAACCGCAAGGCGGTCTCCGAGGGCGGTCAGCCGGCCTCGGGTCGTCCCGAGCTCATGGGCATCACGAAGGCGTCGCTCGCGACGGACTCGTGGCTCTCGGCGGCCTCCTTCCAGGAGACGACGAAGGTGCTCACCGAGGCCGCGATGTCGAGCCGCTCGGACCCGCTGCTGGGCCTGAAGGAGAACGTCATCCTCGGCAAGCTCATCCCCGCCGGCACCGGGCTGCCCCGGTACCGGAACGTGGCGGTGGAGGCGACCGAGGAGGCGAAGGCCGAGCTGTACCCGGCCTTCGGCTACGACGAGATCGACTTCCCGGCGCTCGGCCTGGGCTCCGGCGAGGCGATCCCGCTCGAGGACATCGACTTCGGCGACTACCGCTGAGGTCGACCACCTCCCAGCTCGACCCCGAGGGGCCCGTCGGTTCGACCGACGGGCCCCTCGGGCGTCGGCCGGCGCTAGCATGTGCGCGCGGACCGCGGGCCCGGCAGGGCGCGCCCGCACGCCGAGGGTGTCGAACAGGACGGGGTCGAGTGGTGGGACGTGGTGCGCGAGCGGTCGGGGCCGCTCTGGTCGTCGGTGTGGTCGCCCTGCTCGGCGCGTGCGGCGCGCAGGAGCCGGACGTGCCCGAGGGCGCGGTGCACCTGAGGTCGGGTGAGCCGGTCGAGGTCGACGGGCTGACCCTGACCGCCGCGAACTTCGGGGAGGAGAGCATCTCCCTGATCGCGTCGGACGGTCAGGACTACGACGACGCGGTGGACCTGACGGTCGGGCGGGCCGGCGAGGTCAAGGGGCGTACCTTCGAGCTGGTGGCGGTCGACGTCGAGGGCTCGGGCGACGACGTCGTGGAGGAGTCGGGCCAGGCCTGGGTGCTCGCGACGGACTGACCTCCCCCTTTGACGCTCCGTTCCGCGCCGGGTAACGTAGGACACCGTGCCCGCGCCGTCGGGCCCTTGCGCGTGCACTCGGTCGACCTTCCGTCTCGGAAGCGAAGACGCGAGGCACCGGGTGGCTTCCCACCTCCTTCGGAACGGTCCCGTACGGGACGGTCGCCGTGCGGGGGACCGGGACGACACGCCCGGGCGCGGGGGTCGGTGCGGGACGCAAGGCCCCCCGGGGTAGTCGCGCGACGGGCGACGATCCGGACGCTCGCCGGCCGTCCAGGGTGACGGGTGCCGGTCAGACCAGAGAACACCGACAGACGGAGACGTAGTGCCTACGATCCAGCAGCTGGTCCGCAAGGGCCGGCAGGCGAAGACGAACAAGTCGAAGACGCCTGCCCTCAAGGGCTCCCCCCAGCGACGCGGTGTGTGCACCCGCGTCTACACGACCACCCCGAAGAAGCCGAACTCCGCGCTCCGCAAGGTCGCGCGCGTGCGTCTCTCTTCGGGCATCGAGGTCACCGCGTACATCCCGGGTGTCGGTCACAACCTGCAGGAGCACTCGATCGTGCTCGTGCGCGGCGGCCGTGTGAAGGACCTCCCCGGCGTCCGCTACAAGATCGTGCGCGGCGCGCTCGACACGCAGGGCGTCAAGAACCGCAAGCAGGCGCGCAGCCGCTACGGCGCGAAGAAGGGCTGAGACAGATGCCTCGCAAGGGTCCCGCTCCGAAGCGGCCGCTGATCGTCGACCCCGTCTACGGCTCGCCGGTGGTCACGCAGCTCATCAACAAGGTGCTCCTCGACGGCAAGAAGACCGTCGCCGAGTCCATCGTCTACGGCGCGCTCGAGGGCGTCCGTGAGAAGACGCAGTCCGACCCGGTCGTCGTGCTCAAGCGCGCGCTGGACAACGTGCGTCCCTCCATCGAGGTCAAGTCCCGCCGCGTCGGTGGTGCGACCTACCAGGTCCCGATCGAGGTCCGCCCCGTGCGGGCCACGACGCTGGCGCTGCGCTGGCTCACGGACTTCTCCCGCGCCCGGCGTGAGAAGACCATGACCGAGCGCCTCATGAACGAGATCCTCGACGCCTCCAACGGCCTGGGTGCCGCGGTCAAGCGTCGCGAGGACATGCACAAGATGGCCGAGTCCAACCGGGCGTTCGCGCACTACCGCTGGTGACCCCGGCGCTCGCCGCGGGCCGTCCGGTGACGGGCAGGGCCCGCGGCGACGCGAACGGCACCCACCTCAAAGCCAACCGACAAGGGGCTACCACGTGGCACTGGACGTGCTGACGGACCTCACGAAGGTCCGCAACATCGGCATCATGGCGCACATCGATGCCGGCAAGACGACGACCACCGAGCGGATCCTGTTCTACACGGGGGTCAACTACAAGATCGGTGAGACGCACGACGGCGCCTCGACGATGGACTGGATGGAGCAGGAGCAGGAGCGCGGCATCACGATCACGTCGGCCGCGACGACCTGCTACTGGAAGAACAACCAGATCAACATCATCGACACGCCCGGCCACGTCGACTTCACGGTCGAGGTCGAGCGCTCGCTGCGCGTCCTCGACGGTGCCGTCGCGGTGTTCGACGGCAAGGAGGGCGTGGAGCCCCAGTCGGAGACCGTCTGGCGCCAGGCCGACAAGTACGACGTCCCGCGCATCTGCTTCGTCAACAAGATGGACAAGCTCGGCGCGGACTTCTACTTCACCGTCGACACCATCGTGAACCGCCTCAAGGCCAAGCCGCTGGTCATCCAGCTGCCGATCGGCTCCGAGAACGACTTCATCGGCGTCGTGGACCTGGTCGAGATGCGCGCCCTGGTGTGGCGTGGCGAGACGGCCCTCGGCGAGAAGTACGAGATCGAGGACATCCCGGCCGACCTGCAGGAGAAGGCCGAGAAGTACCGGGCCGAGCTCCTGGAGTCCGTCGCCGAGTCCGACGACGAGCTGCTCGAGAAGTTCCTCGGTGGCGAGGAGCTGACGGTCGCCGAGATCAAGGCCGGCATCCGCAAGCTCACGATCTCCTCCGAGGCGTACCCGGTGCTGTGCGGGTCGGCGTTCAAGAACAAGGGCGTGCAGCCCATGCTCGACGCCGTCATCGACTACCTGCCGACGCCCCTGGACGTCGCGGCCGTCGCCGGTCACGACGTCAAGGACGCGGAGATCGTCGTCGAGCGTCACCCGGACGCGACCGAGCCGTTCTCGGCTCTCGCGTTCAAGGTGGCCACGCACCCGTTCTTCGGCAAGCTGACGTACGTCCGGGTCTACTCCGGCCGGGTCGACCAGGGCGCTGCGGTGCTCAACTCGACCAAGGGCAAGAAGGAGCGCATCGGGAAGCTCTTCCAGATGCACTCCAACAAGGAGAACCCCGTCCCCGAGGCGCAGGCCGGGCACATCTACGCGTTCATCGGTCTCAAGGACGTCACCACCGGTGACACCCTGTGCGACCCGAGCGCGCCGGTGATCCTGGAGTCGATGACCTTCCCGGAGCCCGTCATCGACGTGGCGATCGAGCCGAAGACCAAGGCCGACCAGGAGAAGCTCTCGACGGCCATCCAGAAGCTCGCCGAGGAGGACCCGACGTTCCGCGTCCGCCTGGACGAGGAGACCGGCCAGACCGTCATCGGCGGCATGGGCGAGCTCCACCTCGACATCCTCGTCGACCGCATGCGGCGCGAGTTCAAGGTCGAGGCGAACGTCGGCAAGCCGCAGGTCGCCTACCGCGAGACCATCCGCCGTGCCGTCGTCAAGATCGACTACACGCACAAGAAGCAGACCGGTGGCTCGGGCCAGTACGCGAAGGTCCAGATGACCTTCGAGCCGCTGGACCCCGCCGAGGGCGAGCTGTACGAGTTCGACAACAAGGTCACCGGTGGCCGCATCCCGCGCGAGTACATCCCGTCGGTGGACGCCGGCATCCAGAGCGCGATGCAGCTCGGCGTCCTCGCGGGCTACCCGCTCGTGGGCGTCAAGGCGATCCTGCTCGACGGTGCCGCGCACGACGTCGACTCCTCGGAGATGGCGTTCAAGATCGCCGGCTCGATGATCCTCAAGGAGGCGGTGCGCAAGGCGGACCCGGCTCTCCTCGAGCCGATCATGGCCGTCGAGGTGCGCACGCCCGAGGAGTACATGGGCGAGGTCATCGGCGACATCAACTCGCGGCGCGGCATCATCCAGTCGATGGAGGACGCGACGGGCGTCAAGGTCGTCCGCGCCCAGGTGCCGCTCTCGGAGATGTTCGGGTACGTCGGCGACCTGCGGTCCAAGACCCAGGGTCGTGCCGTCTACTCGATGCAGTTCGACAGCTATGCCGAGGTTCCTCGGGCGGTTGCCGAAGAGATCATCAAGAAGACCCGGGGCGAGTAGTCCCACAGGTCGAACCCTGCAGTTCCAGCTACACATCCGACCCGTAGGACCGCACGTCGAGCAGGTACCGTCAGGTGGCTGCCGTCGGGCAATCTCTACCAAGTCCTGAGGAGGACACCCAGTGGGCAAGGCGAAGTTCGAGCGGACGAAGCCGCACGTCAACATCGGGACCATCGGTCACGTCGACCACGGCAAGACGACGCTGACCGCCGCGATCTCGAAGGTGCTGCACGACAAGTACCCGGACCTGAACCCCTTCACGCCGTTCGACGAGATCGACAAGGCGCCGGAGGAGAAGCAGCGCGGGATCACCATCAACATCGCGCACGTCGAGTACCAGACCGAGAAGCGTCACTACGCGCACGTCGACGCGCCCGGTCACGCCGACTACATCAAGAACATGATCACGGGTGCGGCGCAGATGGACGGCGCCATCCTCGTGGTCGCGGCGACCGACGGCCCGATGGCCCAGACGCGCGAGCACGTCCTGCTCGCCCGTCAGGTCGGCGTGCCCTACCTGCTCGTGGCGCTCAACAAGGCCGACATGGTCGACGACGAGGAGATCCTCGAGCTCGTCGAGATGGAGGTCCGCGAGCTGCTGTCGTCGCAGGAGTTCGACGGCGACAACGCGCCCGTCATCCGCGTCTCCGGCCTCAAGGCCCTCGAGGGCGACCCGCAGTGGGTCAAGTCCGTCGAGGACCTGCTGGACGCGGTCGACGAGAACGTCCCGGACCCGGTCCGCGAGATCGACAAGCCGTTCCTCATGCCCATCGAGGACGTCTTCACGATCACCGGCCGTGGCACGGTCGTCACCGGTCGTGTCGAGCGTGGCTCGCTCAAGGTGAACGAGGAGGTGGAGATCGTCGGCATCAAGGAGAAGGCGATCAAGACCACGGTCACCGGCGTCGAGATGTTCCGCAAGCTGCTCGACTACGCCGAGGCCGGCGAGAACGTCGGTCTGCTGCTGCGTGGCACGAAGCGCGAGGAGGTCGAGCGCGGCCAGGTCGTCGTCAAGCCCGGCTCGATCACGCCGCACACGGAGTTCGAGGGCCAGGTCTACATCCTGTCCAAGGACGAGGGTGGCCGTCACAACCCGTTCTACGGGAACTACCGCCCGCAGTTCTACTTCCGCACCACCGACGTCACCGGCGTCATCACGCTGCCCGAGGGCACCGAGATGGTCATGCCCGGCGACAACACGGAGATCTCCGTGACGCTGATCCAGCCCATCGCGATGGAGGAGGGCCTCGGCTTCGCCATCCGTGAGGGTGGCCGCACCGTCGGCTCGGGCAAGGTCATCAAGATCACCAAGTGATCACCGCCCCTCGGGGCTGATCCGCCACGCAGGGCCCGGGAGCTTCGGCTCCCGGGCCCTGCGTCGTGCTGCCGGCGCGCGCTGCGGCCGCCGCGCGGATACTGTCGCGCGGTGGACGAGCGAGCGGGCGGGCGAGGCGGGGTCGGGACGACCGACGGGGACCGGCAGCGGCGCACGGGGTGGTTCGTCGTCGCCGGCGGCGTCCTGCTCGCGCTCGTCGTGGCGCTCGCCGTCCGCCCGTGGGACGACGGGAGCGCGGGCCCGTCGCAGGACGCGGCAGTCCAGGTGCCGCGGGGGAGCGCGGCGGCGGCGACCCTGGTGCTCGACGCACGGGCGGGGGACGTGCGGGTCGCGGCCGGAGCCGCGGCGGGCGACCTGCTCGACGCCCGCGGTGCGGGTGCCGACGCCTCGGCGGACCACGACGGCACGGGGGACGAGCACGAGGTGCGGGTCACCGGGACGTCCGCCACCGTGCGCCTGGCCGGCGACGTGGCGTGGACGCTGCTGCTCACGGTGGGGGCCGACGACGTCACGCTGGACCTCGGGGAGCTCGACGTGCGTGCCGTCGAGGTGGCCGGCGGCGCGGGCGCCGTCGTGCTGTCCCTGCCGGCTGCGGCCGACACCCCACGGGCCACGGTCTCCGCCGGCGTCGACACGCTGGCGGTGCGCCTGGTGGACGGCGACGCCGCGCGCGTGCTCGTGGAGTCCGGTGCGGGCTCGGCCACGGTGGACGGCACCCGGACGGACGGGCTCGGTGCGGGCAGCGAGGTGACGACCGACGGCCTCGAGGTCGGTGGCGACCACTGGGAGGTCGTGGTCGCCGGGGGCGCGGGGAGCATCACGGTCGACCGCGCCCCCTGACGCGGCCGGAGTTGGCCTTTCCCGGCCATCTCTGGCAGACTGTCGGGGTTGCCCGCTGGGGTGTGCGTTCACGCGCGCCCATCGGCTGGGCGAACAGACGTGGCGAGCGTCCGGACCCCGGGGTCACCCGGTGGGGGGCGTTCGACGACAACCACGACCCCTGTCCCGGGAACGGTACGCAGCACAGAGCCGCGTCGCGCAGAGCGACACGCCCGAGTGCGGGGGTCGGACGGACCGGTTTTTCGAGAGAGAGAAGTAGACGACGCCATGGCGGGACAGAAGATCCGCATCCGGCTCAAGTCCTACGACCACGAGGTCATCGACAGCTCGGCGCGCAAGATCGTCGACACGGTGACTCGCGCTGGTGCGTCGGTCGTGGGTCCGGTGCCGCTGCCGACGGAGAAGAACGTCTTCTGCGTCATCCGGTCGCCCCACAAGTACAAGGACAGCCGCGAGCACTTCGAGATGCGCACGCACAAGCGGCTCATCGACATCATCGATCCCACGCCGAAGGCCGTCGACTCGCTCATGCGTCTCGACCTGCCCGCGGACGTGAACATCGAGATCAAGCTCTGATCGCTGGGAAGGGACTGATCTTCATGGCTACCCAGCAGAACGCGCGCCCCGTCACGGCGCTGCTCGGCACCAAGCTCGGCATGACCCAGGTGTGGGACGAGGCAGGACGCCTCGTGCCCGTCACCGTCGTCGCCGTGGGTACGAACGTCGTGACGCAGGTGCGCTCCGCTGAGAGCGACGGCTATGCCGCGGTGCAGCTGGCCTACGGCCAGATCGACCCGCGCAAGGTCACCATGCCGCTCAAGGGCCACTTCGAGAAGGCGGGGGTCACCCCCCGTCGGCACGTGGCCGAGATCCGTACGTCGAACGCTGCCGAGTACACGCTCGGGCAGGAGATCACGGCCGGGGCGTTCGAGCCCGGGCAGGTCGTCGACGTCACCGGGACCACCAAGGGCAAGGGCACCGCCGGTGTGATGAAGCGTCACGGCTTCCACGGCGTCGGCGCCTCCCACGGTGCGCACCGCAACCACCGCAAGCCCGGCTCGATCGGTGGCGCCTCCACGCCGTCGCGCGTGTTCAAGGGCATCAAGATGGCCGGTCGGATGGGCGTCGCCCGTCAGACCACCCAGAACCTGACCGTGCACGCGGTCGACGCCGAGAGGGGTCTGCTGCTCGTCAAGGGCGCAGTTCCGGGCCCCAAGGGCGGCGTCGTCGTCGTGCGTTCCGCTGCGAAGGGTGCGTGACCTCGATGAGCGACACGCTGACCGTCGACGTCCTCGACGACAAGGGCAAGAAGGCCGGCACGGCCGACCTGCCCGGTGACGTCTTCGACGCCACGACCAACATCCCCCTGATCCACCAGGTCGTCGTCGCCCAGCTCGCCGCCGCGCGGCAGGGCACCCACGACACCAAGAGCCGCGGCGAGGTCCGCGGTGGTGGCAGGAAGCCGTACAAGCAGAAGGGCACCGGCCGCGCCCGTCAGGGCTCGACCCGTGCGCCGCAGTTCGCCGGCGGTGGCGTCGTCCACGGCCCGACCCCGCGTGACTACTCGCAGCGGACCCCGAAGAAGATGAAGGCCGCGGCGCTCCGCGGTGCTCTCTCGGACCGTGCGCGTGCCGGTCGCGTCCACGTCGTCACGGGCTTCGCCCCGGGCGAGGTCCCGTCGACGAAGTCCGCCATCGCGGTGCTCGACAACCTCTCCGGCCGCAAGCACGTCCTCGTGGTCGTCGAGCGTCAGGACGAGATCACCTGGAAGTCGCTGCGGAACGTCGAGCGGGTCCACCTGCTCGTCGCCGACCAGCTCAACACCTACGACGTCCTCATCTCGGACGACGTGGTCTTCACGCAGGGCGCGCTCGACGCGTTCCTCGCCGGTCCCGTCACGCGCTCGAAGAGCTCTGCGGCGACCGCGACCACGTCCGACGACGAGGCCCGCGAGGAGACGAAGTGACCGCCCTCGGCAAGGACCCGCGCGACATCCTGATCGCGCCGGTCGTCTCGGAGAAGAGCTACGGCCTGCTCGACGAGGGGAAGTACACCTTCCTCGTCGACCCGCGGGCCAACAAGACCGAGATCAAGATCGCCGTGGAGCACGTCTTCGGCGTCAAGGTCGAGTCGGTCAACACCGCGAACCGTCAGGGCAAGGCCCGCCGGACCCGCTTCGGCATCGGCCGCCGCAAGAACACGAAGCGTGCGATCGTCACCCTCCGCGAGGGCTCGATCGACATCTTCGGCGGACCGGTCGGCTGACCGAGAGCGAAGAGGACTTACTTTCATGGGAATCCGTAAGTACAAGCCGACGACGCCCGGCCGTCGTGGCTCGAGCGTCGCCGACTTCGTCGAGATCACGCGCTCGCAGCCCGAGAAGTCGCTCGTCCGCCCGCTGCACAAGACGGGTGGCCGCAACTCGACGGGTCGTATCACGACGCGTCACCAGGGTGGCGGGCACAAGCGTGCCTACCGCGTGATCGACTTCCGTCGTCACGACAAGGACGGCGTGCCGGCCAAGGTCGCGCACATCGAGTACGACCCGAACCGCACCGCACGCATCGCGCTGCTGCACTACGCGGACGGCGAGAAGCGCTACATCCTCGCGCCGAACAAGGTGTCGCAGGGTGACGTGCTCGAGGCCGGTGCCGGGGCGGACATCAAGCCCGGCAACAACCTGCCGCTGCGCAACATCCCGACCGGTACGGTCATCCACGCCATCGAGCTCAAGCCCGGCGGCGGCGCGAAGATCGCACGGTCGGCCGGTGCGTCGGTGCAGCTGGTCGCCAAGGACGGGCCGTACGCGCAGCTGCGCATGCCGTCCGGCGAGATCCGCAACGTCGACCTGCGCTGCCGCGCCACGGTCGGCGAGGTGGGCAACGCCGAGCAGTCCAACATCAACTGGGGCAAGGCCGGCCGCATGCGCTGGAAGGGCAAGCGCCCGACCGTCCGTGGTGTCGCCATGAACCCGATCGACCACCCGCACGGTGGTGGCGAGGGCAAGACGTCCGGTGGACGTCACCCCGTCAGCCCGTGGGGCCAGTCCGAGGGCCGCACCCGTCGTCCGAACAAGCCGAGCGACAAGCTCATCGTGCGCCGTCGGCGCACCGGCAAGAAGCGCTGATAGGAGCCCGAGAGAATGCCTCGCAGCCTCAAGAAGGGCCCGTTCGTCGACGGCCACCTGCAGAAGAAGGTCGACGCGCAGAACGAGGCCGGCACGAAGAACGTCATCAAGACGTGGTCGCGTCGTTCGATGATCACGCCGGACTTCCTCGGCCACACGTTCGCGGTGCACGACGGCCGCAAGCACACCCCGGTGTTCGTGACGGAGTCGATGGTCGGGCACAAGCTCGGCGAGTTCGCCCCGACGCGGACGTTCCGCGGCCACGAGAAGGACGACCGGAAGGGCCGTCGCCGCTGACCCCCGGGTCAGCCTGGTGACGCCCTGACGGCAGAGACAAGAGAGCAGGACAGCGATGGAAGCCAAGGCGAAGGCGCGGTTCGTCCGCGTCACGCCCCAGAAGGCCCGCCGCGTCGTGGACCTCATCCGTGGCAAGCAGGCGGCGGAGGCCGTGGCGGTGCTGAAGTTCGCGCCGCAGGCCGCGGCAGAGCCCGTCCTCAAGACGGTGCAGTCCGCGGTCGCCAATGCGGTCGAGGGAGCGAAGCGCAACAGCGAGCGCCTCGACGAGGCAGACCTCTTCATCTCGGAGGTCTTCGTCGACGAGGGTCCGACGCTCAAGCGGTTCCGTCCGCGGGCGCAGGGTCGGGCCAGCCAGATCCTCAAGCGCACGAGCCACATCACCGTGGTCGTCGCTGAGCGTGAGACGAAGGGACGGGCCCGATAGTGGGACAGAAAGTCAACCCGCTCGGGTACCGCCTGGGCATCACGACCGACCACCGTTCGCGGTGGTTCGCCGACTCGACGAAGCCGGGTCAGCGCTACCGCGACTACGTCCGCGAGGACGTGCAGATCCGCAAGCTCATGAGCACGGGTCTCGAGCGCGCCGGCATCGCCAAGGTCGAGATCGAGCGCACGCGTGACCGCGTGCGCGTCGACATCCACACCGCCCGCCCGGGCATCGTCATCGGGCGTCGTGGCGCGGAGGCCGACCGCATCCGCGGCGAGCTCGAGAAGCTCACGGGCAAGCAGGTGCAGCTGAACATCCTCGAGGTCAAGAACGCCGAGATCGAGGCTCAGCTCGTCGCCCAGGGCATCGCCGAGCAGCTGGCGAGCCGCGTCTCGTTCCGCCGTGCCATGCGCAAGGGCATCCAGTCGGCCCAGCGCGCCGGTGCCAAGGGCATCCGGGTGCAGGTCTCCGGCCGCCTCGGCGGCGCGGAGATGAGCCGTACGGAGTTCTACCGCGAGGGTCGTGTGCCGCTGCACACGCTGCGCGCGAACATCGACTACGGCTTCTTCGAGGCCCGCACGACCTTCGGCCGCATCGGCGTGAAGGTCTGGGTCTACAAGGGCGACATGACCGAGAAGGAGTGGGCGCGCGAGCAGGCCTCGCAGGCTCCCCGTCCTTCGCGCGGCGGCCCGCGCGGTGACCGTGGGGACCGCGGCGACCGCGGCGACCGTGGCCCCCGCAGCGGTGCACGCCGTCCCGAGCGTCAGGACGCACCCGCCCCGGCCGCCGAGCAGGCGCCCGCGGCGGACGCGCCCACCGAGTCCGGAACGGAGGCCTGAGCCGTGCTGATCCCGCGCAGGCTGAAGCACCGTAAGCAGCACCACCCCGGGCGCTCCGGCGCCGCCACGGGTGGCACGACGATCTCGTTCGGTGAGTACGGCATCCAGGCTCTCGAGCCGGCGTACGTCACCAACCGGCAGATCGAGGCTGCTCGTATCGCCATGACCCGCCACATCAAGCGTGGAGGGAAGGTCTGGATCAACATCTACCCGGACCGTCCCCTCACCAAGAAGCCCGCCGAGACCCGCATGGGTTCCGGCAAGGGCTCGCCCGAGTGGTGGATCGCCAACGTCAAGCCGGGTCGAGTGATGTTCGAGCTCGCCGGTGTCCCGGAGCCGCTCGCGCGTGAGGCCATGCGTCGCGCGCAGCACAAGCTCCCGATGAAGACACGTTTCATCGTGCGCGAGGGTGGTAACTGATGGCTATCGGAACCAAGGAGCTGGCTCCCACGGAGCTGGACACCTTCGACGACGAGAAGCTGGTCGCCGAGCTGAAGAAGGCCAAGGAGGAGCTGTTCAACCTCCGCTTCCAGTCCGCGACCGGTCAGCTCGAGAGCCACGGGCGCCTCAAGGCCGTCCGCAAGGACATCGCGCGCATCTACACGATCCTGCGCGAGCGCGAGCTCGGCATCCGTACCGCCCCGAGCGCGGAGTGAGGCAACCATGACCACGAAGCACGAGCAGACGACGGCGACGTCGCAGCCCCGCGCGTACCGCAAGACCCGCCGCGGCTACGTCCTGTCCGACAAGATGGACAAGACGGTCGTCGTCGAGGTCGAGGACCGCGTCAAGCACCCGCTGTACGGCAAGGTCATCCGTCGCACGAGCAAGATCAAGGCGCACGACGAGCTGAACGCAGCCGGCGTGGGCGACCTGGTCGAGATCATGGAGACGCGGCCGCTGTCCGCAGCCAAGCGCTGGCGCCTCGTCGAGATCGTCGAGAAGGCCAAGTAACACTGCGTCGGGCCTCCGGGCCCCTGCAGCACAGCACCACGACAGTTGCCCACGGCGCGGGCGGGTCTCCCGCCCGCGGCGTGTGCACCACGGCAACCATCCGGATGGCCAGGCTCGCCGCCTCCGTGCGAGCGAGAACCCGCCAGACGACAGGAGTAGGTAGATGATCCAGCAGGAGTCGCGACTGCGTGTCGCCGACAACACGGGTGCCAAGGAGATCCTCTGCATCCGTGTGCTCGGCGGCTCCGGCCGCCGGTACGCGGGGATCGGCGACGTCATCGTCGCCACCGTGAAGGACGCCATCCCCGGCGGCAACGTCAAGAAGGGCGACGTCGTCAAGGCGGTCATCGTCCGCACCCGCAAGGAGCGTCGGCGTCCCGACGGCTCGTACATCAAGTTCGACGAGAACGCGGCCGTGATCCTCAAGAACGACGGTGAGCCTCGTGGCACGCGCATCTTCGGCCCGGTGGGCCGGGAGCTGCGTGACAAGAAGTTCATGAAGATCATCTCGCTCGCTCCGGAGGTGATCTGACCATGGCGAAGATCAAGAAGGGCGACCTCGTCCTCGTGATCTCGGGCCGCGACAAGGGCCAGCAGGGTCGTGTGCTGGAGGTCCTGCCGGAGACGCAGCGCGTCGTCGTCGAGGGCGTCCAGCGTGTGCAGAAGCACACCAAGGCCGGCCAGACGTCGCGCGGCACCCGCACCGGTGGCATCGAGACGATCGAGGCCCCCATCCACATCAGCAACGTGATGCTCGTGGACCCGGAGACCAAGAAGGGCACCCGGGTCGGCTACCGCACGGAGCAGGTCGAGCGCGACGGGCGCACGCGTACCGTGCGCGTCCGCGTCGCCAAGCGCTCCGGTAAGGACATCTGATGACCGAGACCACCATCGAGGCCCCGGCGCTGCCGCGTCTCAAGGCGCGCTACAACGACGAGATCCGGACGGCGCTCTTCGAGCAGTTCAGCCACGAGAACATCAACCAGGTGGCGCGGCTGGTCAAGGTCGTCGTCAACATGGGCGTGGGTGACGCCGCGAAGGACTCCAAGCTCATCGAGGGCGCGATCCGCGACCTGACCCAGATCACGGGCCAGAAGCCGCAGGTCACCAAGGCACGCAAGTCCATCGCGCAGTTCAAGCTGCGCGAGGGCATGCCGATCGGCGCGCACGTCACGCTGCGCGGCGACCGCGCCTGGGAGTTCCTCGACCGACTGCTGTCCACCGCGCTGCCCCGCATCCGCGACTTCCGCGGGCTGTCGCCCAAGCAGTTCGACGGCCACGGGAACTACACGTTCGGCCTCGTCGAGCAGTCCGTGTTCCACGAGATCGACCAGGACAAGATCGACCGTGTCCGGGGCATGGACATCACGATCGTCACGACCGCGACGACCGACGACGAGGGCCGCGCGCTGCTGAAGCAGCTCGGCTTCCCGTTCAAGGAGAACTGACATGGCGAAGACCGCCCTCATCAACAAGGCGGCCGCGAAGCCCAAGTTCGCGGTCCGTGGCTACACGCGCTGCCAGAAGTGCGGTCGTCCGCACTCGGTGTACCGCAAGTTCGGCCTGTGCCGGATCTGCGTGCGGGAGATGGCCCACCGCGGCGAGCTCCCCGGCGTGACCAAGAGCAGCTGGTAAGCCAGCGCACCTGCACGACCCTCCTGACGTCGGTAGGTCCGCGGCCCCTCACGGGGCCGCGGATACCCCGGCGAGAAAGGGCTGACGCCCGATGACCATGACCGACCCGATCGCAGACTTCCTGACGCGTCTGCGCAACGCGAACTCGGCGCACCACGACACGGTGACGATCCCGTTCTCGAAGCTCAAGAGCCACGTCGCCGAGATCCTGCAGGCCGAGGGCTACATCTCCGGCTGGACCGTCGAGGACGCCCCCGTGGGCAAGAACCTCACGATCACGCTGAAGTACGGCCCCAACCGCGAGCGTGCGCTCGCCGGCGTCAAGCGCGTGTCCAAGCCGGGCCTGCGCGTGTACGCCAAGTCGACCAACCTGCCGAAGGTGCTCGGCGGCCTGGGTGTGGCGATCCTGTCCACGTCCTCGGGGCTGCTGACCGACAAGCAGGCCGCCAAGAAGGGCGTGGGTGGGGAAGTCCTCGCCTACGTCTGGTAAGTCCGAGACGGAGAGGAGAACAGCCATGTCTCGAATCGGCAGGATCCCCGTCCCGGTGCCGGCAGGCGTCGATGTCGCCATCGACGACCGCCTCGTGACGGTCAAGGGCCCCAAGGGCACGCTCAGCCACACCATCGCGGCTCCCCTGACGGTGGACCGCGACGACGCGGGCGCCCTCGTGGTGACGCGTCCCGACGACGAGCGCCTCTCGCGCTCGCTCCACGGCCTGACCCGCACGCTGCTGGCCAACCTGGTCACCGGTGTCACGGAGGGCTACACCAAGAAGCTCGAGATCGTCGGCACGGGTTACCGCGTCACGGCGAAGGGCGACACCCTCGAGTTCGCACTCGGCTTCAGCCACCCTGTGGTCGTCGAGCCCCCGGCGGGCATCACGTTCGCCGTCGAGACCCCGACGAAGTTCTCGGTCCAGGGCATCGACAAGCAGCAGGTGGGCGAGGTCGCCGCGAACATCCGCAAGATCCGCAAGCCGGAGCCCTACAAGGGCAAGGGCGTGCGGTACGCGGGCGAGAACGTGCGCCGCAAGGTCGGAAAGGCTGGGAAGTAGCCATGGCTATCGGCATCAAGGGCAAGGGCACGACCATCGCTCGTCGTCGTCGCCACCTGCGCCTGCGCAAGAAGGTGGTCGGCACGGCTGCTCGTCCCCGTCTCGTCGTGACGCGTTCGGCGCGCCACATGACCGCACAGGTCGTCGACGACGCGATCGGCAAGACCCTCGCGTCCGCGTCGACCCTCGAGGCCGACCTGCGCGGCGACGACGGCGACAAGACGGCCAAGGCACGGAAGATCGGCGAGCTCGTGGCCGCCCGTGCGAAGGCTGCCGGCGTCGAGGCGGTCGTGTTCGACCGCGGCGGCAACAAGTACCACGGCCGTGTGGCTGCGGTCGCCGACGGCGCACGCGAGGGCGGTCTGGCCCTGTGACGACGAACTCCGCATCGAAGAAGAGGACTTTCTGATGGCTGCTCCTCAGCGCAGCAACACCGGTGCCGGCGGCACCGGCGGCGACCGCCGGGACGGCGGCCGTCGTGACGGCGGGCGGCGCGACGCCGCCGAGAAGAGCGCGTTCGTCGAGCGCGTCGTGACGATCAACCGTGTCGCGAAGGTCGTCAAGGGCGGCCGTCGCTTCAGCTTCACCGCGCTCGTCGTGGTGGGTGACGGTGACGGCACGGTCGGCGTCGGCTACGGCAAGGCCAAGGAGGTGCCCGCGGCGATCGCCAAGGGTGTCGAGGAGGCGAAGAAGAGCTTCTTCCGCGTCCCCCGAATCCAGGGCACCATCCCGCACCCCGTCCAGGGCGAGAAGGCCGCAGGCGTCGTGTTCCTGCGCCCCGCGTCCCCGGGTACCGGTGTGATCGCCGGTGGTCCGGTGCGTGCGGTGCTCGAGTGCGCCGGCATCCACGACGTGCTCAGCAAGTCGCTCGGGTCGTCCAACGCGATCAACATCGTGCACGCCACGGTCGAGGCCCTGCGCTCCCTCGAGGAGCCCGAGGCCGTGGCCGCCCGTCGTGGGCTGCCGCTCGACCACGTCGCGCCGCACGCGCTGCTGCGGGCTCAGGCCGCCGGCCGCGCCGCGGCGTCCGCGAAGGCGGGTGCGTGATGGCGCGTCTCAAGGTGACCCAGACCCGGTCCGCCATCGGCGGCAAGCAGAACCAGCGCGACACGCTGCGCACCCTGGGCCTGAAGCGGATCGGCGACGTCGTCGTCAAGGAGGACCGCCCTGAGATCCGCGGCATGGTCAACACGGTGACGCACCTGGTCGCGGTCGAGGAGGTCGAGTGACCATGGCCGACGACAAGAAGGCTGACGACAAGACGACGGAGACCGAGGCGCCCAAGGCCGCCAAGAAGGCTCCGGCGAAGAAGGCCGCCGCCAAGGCGGAGGCCGCCCCGGCTGCGGAGAAGAAGACGAAGGCCACGGCGGACGCGTCCGCCACGACCGAGTCCTCCGCGAAGGCCGAGAAGGCCCCGGGGAAGAAGAAGGCTCCGACGGCTGCTGCGAAGGCTGCCGCCGAGGCCGCTGCCCAGCCCGGCGCGGGTGGCACCCTCAAGGTGCACCACCTGCGTCCGGCCCCGGGCGCCAAGACCGCCAAGACCCGCGTGGGTCGTGGCGAGGCGTCCAAGGGCAAGACCGCCGGCCGCGGTACCAAGGGCACCAAGGCCCGGTACCAGGTGCCGGACCGCTTCGAGGGTGGGCAGATGCCGCTGCACATGCGGCTGCCCAAGCTCCGCGGCTTCAAGAACCCGTTCCGTGTCGAGTACCAGGTCGTCAACCTGGACAAGCTCTCGGCGCTGTACCCCGACGGTGGCGACGTGACGGTCGCCGACCTGGTCGCCAAGGGCGCGGTCCGCAAGGGCCAGCGCGTCAAGGTGCTGGGTGACGGCGACCTGACGGTCAAGGTCTCCGTCGCGGTGGACGCGTACTCCGCGTCCGCGAAGGACAAGATCGAGGCTGCCGGCGGGAGCGTCGCGGAGGGCTGAGCCCCCCGACGTCCGCACGGTCGGACCACCCCCAGCGGGCGGTCCCGGGAGAGATCCCGGGGCCGCCCGCTGTGCTGTTCCCGAGAGTCGACCCGGGCGGGCGTCGGAGGTATCGGAGCCCCCCGCCGCCCCCGCCGGGCGGCGACATGCCGTGTGACCTGCATCTCTCGACCTCGATCGGGTGGTCCGACACGGGGTGAGTCACGTTTCGTCATGGCAAGCGTTCCGACTTTCGAAGCAGCGGGTGAAAGGCGCCGCGCGGCTGGGGAGTACCACCCGTCGTTGTGGCCGCCTAGGTCCCGGTGTGTCCGGTGGTAGCCGTTACGTCGCGATGGACGCCCGTCCTGGACGGATGACCTACTTGAACCTGCAACCGGCTGTCGGAAGCGCAGTGCTCGGCAAGGAGCGCGGCACGACGGCCACCAGCGGGATCCAGGGGGAGCACCGGTCATGGGAACAGTCGCGAGCAGGCAGCGCAGGGCGGGCACGCGTCGTGCCGCCCTCGGCGCAGCGCTCGCCCTCGTCCTCGGCCTGGGTCTCGCTCCGGTCGTCAGCGTGCTGACCGCGAGCCCGGCGTCGGCGGCGACGACCGGCACGATCCAGGCCAGCTTCACCAACCACCGAGGCACCGACGGTTCCGGCACGCTCAACCCGACGACCAACAACACGACGGCCAACTGCATCAGGTACAACCCGGGCAGCGGCACGCTGACCACGTCGGAGGCGCGCACCGCGCACGGCAACGAGATCGTCAACTACCGGACGCGGTCGTGGTTCCTCTTCTACACCCCGTGGAGCGCGTGGCAGACGACGAACCGGTGCCCCACCAACCTGAGCGACGGGTTCACGAACAACGGCGACCTGCGCGAGGAGTACTCGCTCGGACAGAGCATCATCGGCCTGACGCCGTCCCCGTCGACGACCGTCGCGAGCGGCACCTCCTTCCTCCTGGGGACGTTCCGCCACTACAACAACCCCATCACGGCGACCGCCAGCTACTACGAGGGCACGATGGGTGTCAGCCTCGGCGGTTCGGCTCTCTCGTCGACGTACGTGCTGCACGAGACGCCGAACAGCGCCACGCCCGCGTCCTCTCCGGTGAACAACGACACGGTCACCTTCACCAACCTCCTCCGCACCGAGACGGTCTCGCTCAACGGGATGACGTACCGCCTCAGCGTCCAGGGCTTCACGACCGCGGGGACCGGCACCGCGCAGTGCGCGAGCACCCCCACCGGGTCGTTCTCGACCGTCGTGCAGACCGTCGAGGAGACGACGACCGTCGCGTGCCTGTGGGCCCGCCTGGACCAGGTCCGTCCGCTCAGCGTGGTCAAGCAGGTCGCCGCCGCGGGCGACGTGCCGGGGTCCATCCCCACGACGACCTTCACGTCCGCGTCGTCCGTGAGCAACTCACCGTGGGCCGCGTCGAGCTTCTCCCTCACGCCCACGGCCATCACGGGCACCGGCAGCAGCGCCGCGCTCGCCGCCCGCGACTTCCGTGCGACGGGCGAGCGGGTGACCCTGACCGAGGGTGTGCCGGCCACGAGCTGGGAGCTCTCGTCGATCACGTGCTGGGACGGTGGCGGCGCCGCCCTCACCGGTGGCGTGACGGTCACGCTCGTCACCCGCCAGGTCGTCCTCGAGAACGTCCCGGAGGCCACGAGCGCTCAGACGGCGCCCATCGTCTGCACCTTCGTCAACACGTACGTCGCGCCCACGGTGCTGACGCTCATCAGCACCACGATCCCGAGCGGGACCGCGGCGGTCCCGACCCCGGGCTGGTCCTTCACGGTCGACGCCGTCGGTGCGCCGCTGGTCACCGCGGGTGCCGCCGGGTCGGTCGCAGCGACCATCCCGGTCCCGGCCGGGAACCGCGTCGTGCGCATCACCGAGACCCTGCAGACCGGTTACGTGTTCGACAGCATGGTCTGCCGGCGCAACGACGTCGGTGCGCTCCCGGTCACGGTGACGGTGAACCCGTACGACCTCACGCTCGAGCGCGGCCGCAGCTACACGTGCTCGGCCCTCAACCTGCGCTACGGCGTGGACCTGGTGAAGCAGGCGTACCTCGCCACCGACACCACGTTCACCACGCCGCTCGCCGCGGGCCAGGAGCGTCAGGCCGGCACGCCCGTCGTCTGGCGGTACACGGTGCGCAACACCGGCCAGACCCCCTTGACCGGCATCGTGCTGCGCGACGCGTACACGGTGACCCCGACCGTCGGGAGCCCGACCACCGGACACACGGTGATCTCGTGCCCCGGCCGACCCGACATCCCGTCCGGCACCACGGTGACGATCCCGTCACTCGCGGCCGGCGCGGAGATCAGCTGTCAGTCCTCGGGGGTGCTGTGACACCACCCACCGACCGCCGGCCACACCCACCGACTTCCTCCACCCCTCGGGGCGCCCGCCCGGACGTCCCAGATCACGCCTCCGGGCGGACCCACCAGAAAGGCACGACCATGAACAAGAAGACCAAGGGCATCCTCGCCGGCACCGCCGGTGTCGCACTCCTCGCCGGCGGCGCGACCTTCGCGACGTGGTCCGACGAGGCGTTCCTCGGCGGCGGCAGCATCGTCTCCGGTGACTTCGCCGTCACGCCCGGCGACGCGCCGGTCTGGTACGACGTGTCCGGCGACCGTGTCGACGCGGTGGACCCGGCGCCCGTGACGGGCACCCTGGGCCACGAGATCGACCTCGCCACCTGGAAGATCGTCCCCGAGGACACCGCCGAGGCGGCCTACGAGTTCGACGTCACGCTCGAGGGTGACAACCTCGCGGCCCAGCTGAACCTCTCCGGTCTGGACGCGGTTGCCGGCAACGGCGGCGAGGTGACCTACCGGGTGTACGTGCCCGGGGCCACGGCCGGCTCCTACACGGAGATCACCGGGATCACGAACGACACGCTGACGTTCGTGGCCCACGACGCCGCGGCGAACCTCAAGGCCGGCGCGGGCAACATCGTCGTCGACGACACCTCCGCCACCGACGTGGTGGTCGTCGTCAGCGTCTCCTTCGACGCCGACGACACCGACTTCACGGGCGACGACATCGTCGACCTGGACGGCATCGGCGTCACCCTGACGCAGGTGCGCGGCAACGCCGTCAACGGCTTCTGACACACCACGGGCGGCGGGCCGGCATCCCGGCCCGCCGCCCGACGTCGCCGTCCCCACGCGCTCCGACCCACTCCCGGGAGGTACCCATGAGCACCACGCGCACCCCGCGCCGCCGCTGGCTCGCGGGTCTCCTCTCGATCGTCAGCACCGCGGCCGTCCTGGCCGTCCTCGCCCTCGCGATCGCCCTGGCGGTCGTCCCGCGGGTGCTCGACGGTGCCGCACTCACCGTCCTCACCGGATCGATGGTCCCCACCTACAACCCCGGCGACGTCGTCGTCGTCCGCGGCGTCAAGGACGCCCGCACCGAGGTGCGCGTGGGTGACGTCATCTCCTTCCAGCCGCTCCCGGACGACCCCACCCTCGTCACGCACCGGGTCATCGAGGTGCGCTCGACGTCCGACGGCCCCCGCTGGGTCACGCGCGGCGACGCCAACGGCGCCGACGACGAGCCGCTGCAGGCCAAGCAGATCAAGGCCGAGGTCGTCTACCACGTGCCCTACGTGGGTCACGTGATGCTGGCCGTCGGGCAGCACCGGTCGTCCGTCGTGGTCGGCGTGGCGCTCGCGCTGTTCGCGTACGCCGCCTGGATGGTCCTCAGCCCGGACCGTCGTCGTCGCGGCACGGACGCCGCCGCCGCGCCGCACGAGGACTCCGCGGACGCGCCCGGCACGACCGACGCCGCCGCGCCCACCGCCGCGGGAGCCGGACGGTGAGCCGGCGCAAGCTCTCCGCCATCGGCGTCGCCGCGGTCCTCGCGGCGTCGCTGGCCGCGGGCGTCACCTACACCCTGTGGTCCAGCGACGCGGTCGCCTCGGTCGGCGTCCTGCGCTCCGGGAACCTCGACCTCGAGCTGGTCGGTCCCGTCACGTGGACCGAGACCAGCCCCGACGTCGTGCCGGCCCACAGCGTGCCGAGCACGGACGGGACCGCCGCGCACCTGGCGACCCGCGGCGACACCTTCACCGTGTCGCAGTCGTTCCGCACCACCCTCGAGGGCGACAACCTGCGTGCGGTCCTCACGGTCGCCTGGCAGGAGCCCGCCTCGCTGCCCGCCGGCGTCACCGGCACGTACGTCGTGACCCCGCCCAGCGGCCCGCCGACGGCGCCGGTCGCGCTCGGCACGCCGCTCGTCCTGCCCGGTGGCGCCGCCCGCCTCGGCCCGGGCGTGGGGGAGTGGACCGTCACGGCCACGCTCTCCTGGGCGAACGCGGCCGTCGTGGTCGTGTCGCCGTCCGCGCTCGCGAACCCCGCGCCGGCCCCCGACGCCTACGGCACCCTCCTGATCGACCTGCAGCAGGTCCGCGACGGGGACGGGTTCGACTCGTGACCGTCACCTGGGCGCGGACCCGCGCACGCCTCGCGAGCCTGCCGACGCTCGCCGTCGTCGCGCTCACGGTCGGCGCCGCGCTCGTGCTGGGCGTCGTCGGCGGCGGCACCCTCGCGCTGTGGCGCGACACCGAGACCGTCACCGCACGCATGCCTGTCGGCGTCGTCGTCTTCGGCGTCGGGGCCCCCGCACCCGCCGGCACGCTGGCCGACTACGCGACGAGCCCCACGGACACGGTCGACTTCACGTTCGGCGCCGCGGCGGCCGCGACGCTGTACACGACGGGAGCGGTCGCCATCCCGTTCCAGGTCGACGCGCTCGCCCAGGGGCACCGTGGCCTGACCTACACGGTGACCCGGACCATCGCGCCCGGTGGGGTCTTCGCGGACTCCACGGTGCGGCTCGTCCGCGTCGCGAGCCCGGCCGCCTGCACGACGAGCGCGGCCGGACCGGACACCACGTCCTCGACACCGGTCGCCGCGACGTACAGCGACACCCGCGTGCTGACGGTCGAGCACTGGTGCCTGGTCGCCACGTTCGAGCGCATGAAGGGCACGTACGGCAACACGGCGAGCGTCGACGCGGGCGTCTCGACCTCCGGCGGGCTCACCGCGCAGCGCGCCACGGACCAGGACAGCTGGAGCGCGCAGGTCCGCAAGACGTTCGTGCCGGCCAACGAGCCGCAGCACCGCCTGACGCTGTCCTTCACGACCACGCGGCCGGTCCCGTGAGCCGGCCGGCCCGGGTCCTCGGTGCCGCGGCCGGCCTGCTCGCGCTCGTCGCCGGGCCGGTCGCGGGCCCGGCCGCCGCCGCACCGGTCCCCGTCGTCGCGGCGCCGGTCGTCGCCGCGCTCGACGACGCCCTGGTCACGACCTGGGACGGCCCGACCGTCAACCTGGCCGCGGACGGTTCGACCTACACGACGTCGTCCTCGTCGTTCTCCGGTACCCCGGTCGCCGTCCCGGGCGACACCCAGGGGCGGACCGTCACGGTCACCAACGACGGACCGGCCGACGCCGTCCTGCGCGGCTGGGTGCGGGGCGTCACGCTGCTCGACCCCGATGCGCTCGACGTGCACCACGCCACCGGGATGCCGACGGGCGACTTCTACACCGACCTCACGCTCGCCTGGCGCACGGCCTCGGGCGAGGGGCTGTCCTCCTTCCGGGAGCTCGCGGCCGCGGGCCGGACCCAGGTCGTCGAGCTCCTCCTGCCGCGGGGGGCGAGCACGCAGGTCACCGTGGTGACGTCGCTTCCCCTGACGGCCACCTCGGGCAACCGGGCGAACGTCGCGCCGCGCGCGGCCACGTACGAGGTCGAGCTCCGGCTCGACGGGCGGACGCCCACGGCGACCGCGAGCCCGACGCCGGGGACCGGCGGGTCCGGAGCCGGGTCGGGTGGCGCCGACGCAGCCGACGCCGCCGCCGCGGGCAGGGGCGCCGGTGGGGGAGCCCTGGCGGCCGCCGCGCTCGCGATCACCGGCCTCGACGTGCTCCGGGCCGCCCTGCTCGCGGTCGTCGGGATCGGTGTCGGATCCCTCCTCCTGGGGGCCGCACGCCGTCGCCGTGACGTCCAGCACCCGGGCGGGTCAGGTTCCACGCCCTCCGCGGGGTAGTCTCTACCGGCGGTCCGTCCCGCTCATCGACGGCGACGGGGTCGGAGGACGGCCCACACAGCAGGAGGACGACAGGTGCTCAGTGCATTCGCTCGGGCGTTCAGAACGCCCGACCTGCGGCGCAAGCTGCTCTTCACCATCGGGATGATGGTGCTCTTCCGTGTCGGGTCGTTCCTGCCGACCCCCGGGGTGAGCTATCCCAACGTGCAGGCCTGCATCGAGCAGACCGCCGACAACGACCTGCTGGGCCTGGTCAACCTGTTCAGCGGCGGCGCGCTGCTGCAGCTGTCGGTCTTCTCGCTGGGGATCATGCCGTACATCACGGCGAGCATCATCGTGCAGCTGCTGCGCGTGGTGATCCCCAAGTTCGAGGAGCTCCACAAGGAGGGCCAGTCCGGCACCGCGAAGCTCACGCAGTACACGCGGTACCTGACCATCGGCCTGGCGATCCTGCAGTCGACGACCATCATCACGTTCGCGCGCAGCGGCAACCTGTTCCAGGGCTGCACGCTCGAGGTCATCCCGGACGACTCGCCCATCACGCTGCTCATCATGGTCATCACGATGACCGCGGGCACGGGCCTGATCATGTGGTTCGGCGAGCTCATCACCGAGCGCGGCGTCGGCAACGGCATGTCGCTGCTGATCTTCACGTCGATCGCGGCGTCGTTCCCCGGCGCCCTGTGGTCGATCGCCGGCGGCAACGACGGTGTGGTCAAGTTCATCGCCGTCCTGGCCATCGTCGTGCTCGTCATCGGTCTCGTCGTGTTCGTCGAGCAGTCGCAGCGTCGGGTCCCGGTGCAGTACGCCAAGCGCATGGTGGGCCGGCGCATGTACGGCGGGTCGAGCACCTACATCCCGATCAAGATCAACATGGCCGGCGTCATCCCGGTGATCTTCGCGTCCTCGCTGCTCGCGGTGCCGACGCTGATCGCGCAGTTCGGCGACGCGACGGCCGGGTGGGTGCAGTGGATCAGCGTGAACGTCGCCGACCCCGCCGCTCCGCTGCACATCGCGATCTACATCGCCCTCATCATCTTCTTCTGCTTCTTCTACACGGCGATCACGTTCAACCCGGACGAGGTCGCGGACAACATGAAGAAGTACGGCGGCTTCATCCCGGGCATCCGCGCCGGCCGCCCGACGGCCGAGTACCTCGACTACGTCATCACGCGGATCACGACGCCCGGCTCGATCTACCTCGCACTGGTCGCCCTGCTCCCGATGATCGCGTTCATCGTCCTCGGCGTCGGCGCCAACATCCCGTTCGGTGGGGCCTCGATCCTCATCGTCGTGGGCGTCGGCCTCGAGACCGTCAAGCAGATCGAGTCCCAGCTGCAGCAGCGGCACTACGAAGGGTTCTTGCGTTGAGTGCACGTCTGGTCCTGCTCGGCCCGCCCGGTGCGGGCAAGGGAACGCAAGCCGCCCGCCTGGCGGAGCGGCTGGGTGTCCCGGCCATCTCGACGGGCGACATCTTCCGCTCCAACATCACGAACGGCACCGAGCTGGGTCGGCGTGTGCAGGACATCACCGCCTCCGGCGCGCTGGTCCCGGACGAGCTGACCAACGAGCTCGTGCGGGACCGCCTCGGCCAGGCCGACGCGACGGAGGGCTTCCTCCTCGACGGGTACCCCCGCAACGTCGCCCAGGTCGCGGCGCTGGACGAGATCCTCGCCGCGGCGGGCCGTGAGCTCGACCTCGCGCTCGAGCTCACGGTGGACCCGCAGGTCGTCGTCGAGCGCCTCGCGAAGCGCGCGGAGATCGAGGGGCGGGCGGACGACACGGAGGACGTCATCCGGCACCGGCTCGACGTCTACGCCGAGCAGACCGCGCCCATCTCGCAGGTGTACGCGGCCCGCGGCCTGCTCGTGCAGGTCGACGGCCTGGGCGAGGTCGACGACGTGACGGCCAGGCTCCTCGCGGTGCTCAGCCCGTCCCGCTCCTGAGGTCGCGGACGTGTTCGGTCGCGAGCGCATCGAGTACAAGACGCCCGAGCAGGTCGCTCTCATGCGGCGCGCCGGGCTCGTCGTCGCGGACGCGCTCGACGCGGTGCGGGCCGCTCTCGCCCCCGGGGTGACGACGGCCGAGCTCGACGCGGTGGCCGAGCACGTCATCACCGCCGCCGGCGCGACGCCCTCGTTCCTCGGGTACCACGGGTTCCCCGCGTCCCTGTGCGTCTCCGTCAACGACGAGATCGTCCACGGGATCCCCGGGTCGCGCGTGCTGCAGCCCGGTGACGTCGTCTCCGTGGACTGCGGGGCGATCGTCGACGGCTGGCACGGTGACTCGGCCTTCACGGTGGTGCTCGAGCCCGCCGACCCCGCGGATGTCGACCTCGCCGCCACCACCGAGGACGCCCTGTGGGCCGGGATCGCGGCGCTCGCCTCCGGCGACCGGCTCGGTGCGGTCGGCGAGGCGGTCGAGGACGTCGTCGAGGCGGCCGCGGCACGGACCGGGGCGGACCCGTTCGGCATCGTCGAGGACTACGTCGGCCACGGGATCGGCACGGCGATGCACCAGCCGCCCGACGTGCCGAACTTCCGCACCCGCGACCGCGGCCTCAAGCTGCGGCCCGGTCTGTGCGTCGCGGTCGAGCCGATGCTGGTGCGCGGCGCCCAGGAGAACCACACGCTGGCCGACGAGTGGACGGTCGTCACGGACGACGGCTCGCGCGCCGCCCACTGGGAGCACACGGTGGCGATCCTCCCGGAGGGCATCGTCGTCCTGACGGCGCGTGACGGGGGAGCGGAGCGGCTCGGGCGGCTCGGCGTGGCCGTGGCGTCCCCGCCGGTCTGAGACCTCACGGGAGCGCGGCGCGGCACCCGGCGGACCGGGCACCGCGCCGCTGCCCGTCAGAGCTGGCGCCAGCTGCCGTCCCCGCCGGCCTCGACCAGGCCGATGCCCCCGGCCGCGCCGTTGAACTGCCCGACCGGCGTGCCGTCGCGGTTGAACCAGTTGACCTGGAGCACCCCGACCGGCGAGGTGATGCCCTGGACGTGCACCGCGTGGGCGTTGGCGAAGAACGCCGACCAGCTGTCGTACGCGGTGTACAGGAAGCCGACCGAGGAGCCGAAGTAGGCCGGCCCGCCCCACACGGTCGTGTGGTACGACCAGCGCTGCCCGTCGGGCCCGTCGGTGGTGACCTCGACCTTGCCCCAGACGGCCAGGTTGAGCGAGGCGGTGGCCCCGATGGGCGCGGGCGCGGACGGCGCGGTGAGCGAGCTGACGAAGTCGGCCGCGGCGCCCTCGTCGAGCCGGGCGCCCAGGGTCTCCTCGGCGCGTCGGCGCACTGCCGGGTCGTCCGGGCGCAAGCGGTCGTCGTCGATCGTGGTGCTCATGTTCTCCCCCTGAGGTGTCGTCGCCACAGCGCCGGTGGGTGACGTGACGTAGAGCACTCCCGAGACTAGGACCGCGTCCGAGCGGCCCGGAATGTCGCCCCGGGGTGAAACCGTGCGCCCGCGCCGGGGCGCACGCGGTTCCCGCACACCCTCGCGATGGCGTACGATGGACCGTTGGTTGTGTGCGCCGCTGTGCGGCGACCATTCACCCCACGACACCCCGCATGTTCCCGTGCGGGGTGAGGCACGCCCGAGGGCGCGCCGGGGGGCGACCACCGGCAGGACACGACGAGCACGACAGTTAGCGGAGGACATGGCCAAGAAGGACGGCGTCATCGAGATCGAGGGCAGCGTGGTCGAAGCGCTGCCCAACGCGATGTTCCGCGTGGAGCTCGCGAACGGCCACAAGGTGCTGGCGCACATCTCGGGCAAGATGCGTCAGCACTACATCCGGATCCTCCCTGAGGACCGGGTGGTCGTCGAGCTCAGCCCGTACGACCTGTCCCGCGGGCGCATCGTCTACCGCTACAAGTAACCACCCCCATCGAGACGCCGTCGGTCGGGCCACCCGTGGCCCGGTACGCGGCGGCGGAGGAACGAACGCGATGAAGGTCAAGCCCAGCGTCAAGAAGATCTGCGACAAGTGCAAGGTGATCCGCCGGCACGGTCGCGTCCAGGTCATCTGCGAGAACCTGCGCCACAAGCAGCGCCAGGGCTGAGCAGACGCACCACCCGCCCCCGACCGGGGCAGCAAGCGCACCGCCGCTCCGTGATCGTCGCCCTCGGGCCGCGACCACGGTGAACCCCCAGCTCGGAGGCTGGGGCCCGCAATCACTGCGGGAGGACGGTGCGGCAGACCTCCGAGAGCAGTACAGGAGCCACCAGGCACATGGCACGTCTCATCGGTGTCGACCTGCCCCGCGACAAGCGGGTCGAGGTCGCCCTCACCTACATCTTCGGGGTCGGACGCACGCGTGCGCACCAGGCCCTGGCCGCCACGGGCATCAGCCCCGACGTCCGGGTCAAGGACCTGGGCGACACCGAGCTGGTCGCCCTGCGCGACTTCCTCGAGGGCAGCTTCAAGCTCGAGGGTGACCTCCGTCGCGAGATCGCCGCCGACATCCGCCGCAAGGTGGAGATCGGCAGCTACGAGGGTCTGCGTCACCGCCGCGGCCTCCCGGTGCGCGGTCAGCGCACCAAGACCAACGCGCGTACCCGCAAGGGCCCCAAGCGCACCGTCGCCGGCAAGAAGAAGGCCGGGCGCAAGTGACGCCGCGGGCTGGTCGCGCCTGCCGCTGACCGCCCGCCCGTCGGCCCACCGACCCGCAGACCTCGAGAGAAGAAGAGATGCCTCCCAAGTCCCGTACCGCCGTGCGCAAGCCGCGCCGCAAGGAGAAGAAGAACGTCTCCCACGGCCAGGCGCACATCAAGAGCACGTTCAACAACACCATCGTGTCCATCACCGACCCGTCGGGCGCCGTGATCGCCTGGGCGTCGTCCGGTCAGGTGGGCTTCAAGGGCTCGCGCAAGTCGACGCCGTTCGCCGCGCAGCTCGCGGCCGAGGCGGCTGCCCGTCGCGCCCAGGAGCACGGCATGCGCAAGGTCGACGTCTTCGTCAAGGGCCCCGGCTCGGGCCGTGAGACGGCGATCCGCTCGCTGCAGGCGACCGGCCTCGAGGTCGGCTCGATCCAGGACGTGACGCCGCAGGCCCACAACGGCTGCCGTCCCCCGAAGCGTCGCCGCGTCTGACCCGCGTCCGGCCGGGACGGTGCCCCGTGGTACCCGTCCCGGCCCTCGCGTGTCCGCCGCGCAGCACGCCCGACACCACGTGACGGGACGGGACTGCGCGCAGGCGCGTCGGACCATCACAGCACTCACGCCCAGACGTGCGGACCGAGGCACGTCCAGGCACGCAGTACCTGCGACAGCGTCATATGGCGGACGCTCGCGGAGAGGAAACACACCGTGCTGATCGCACAGCGTCCCACCCTGACCGAAGAGGTCATCTCGGAGCACCGTTCGCGGTTCTCCATCGAGCCCCTCGAGCCGGGGTTCGGCTACACCCTCGGCAACTCCATGCGCCGGACGCTCCTGTCGTCCATCCCGGGCGCCGCCGTGACGTCCATCCGGATCGACGGGGTGCTGCACGAGTTCTCGACGATCCCGGGTGTCAAGGAGGACGTCACCGAGATCATCCTCAACATCAAGAACCTCGTCGTCTCCTCGGAGAACGACGAGCCGGTCGTGATGTACCTGCGCAAGCAGGGCGCGGGCGAGGTCTCCGCCGCTGACATCGTCCCGCCCGCCGGCGTCGAGGTGCACAACCCCGACCTGCACCTGGCCACGCTGAACGAGAAGGGCAAGCTCGAGATCGAGCTGACCGTCGAGCGCGGCCGTGGCTACGTGTCGGCCAACCAGAACAAGTCGTTCGACGCCGAGATCGGTCGCATCCCGGTCGACTCGATCTACTCGCCGGTGCTCAAGGTGACCTACAAGGTCGAGGCGACCCGAGTCGAGCAGCGCACCGACTTCGACAAGCTCATCGTCGACGTCGAGACGAAGCCGGCGATCAGCCCGCGCGACGCGCTCGCGTCGGCCGGCCGCACGCTCGTCGAGCTGTTCGGCCTGGCGCGTGAGCTCAACGTCGAGGCCGAGGGCATCGAGATCGGCCCGTCGCCGACGGACGCGGCGCTGGCCGCGGACCTGGCGCTGCCGATCGAGGACCTGCAGCTGACGATCCGGTCCTACAACTGCCTCAAGCGCGAGGGCATCCACTCCGTGGGCGAGCTCGTGGCGCGGTCCGAGGCCGACCTCCTCGACATCCGCAACTTCGGCGCCAAGTCGATCACCGAGGTCAAGGAGAAGCTGGCCGAGCTGGGCCTGACCCTCAAGGACAGCCCGCTGGACTTCGACCCCTCGGCGGCCGGCGCCTACTACGGGGACGACGAGACCGACTTCGTCGAGGACGAGCAGTACTGACGTAGGTGGTCCTGCGACCGCGCGCTGACGCGCCGGACGCGGGACGTCGCCCTCACCGCAGAACCCAAGGAGTAGAGACCATGCCCACGCCCACCAAGGGTCCCCGGCTCGGTGGCAGCCCGGCGCACGAGCGGCTCATCCTCGCGAACCTCGCGACGGCGCTGTTCGAGCACCGGCGGATCACGACGACGGAGACAAAGGCCAAGCGCCTGCGTCCCCTGGCCGAGCGCCTCATCACGTTCGCCAAGCGCGGCGACCTGCACGCGCGTCGTCGCGTGCTGACCGTCGTCAAGGACAAGGGTGTCGTGCACACCCTGTTCACGGAGATCGCGCCCGCCGTGGCCGACCGCCAGGGCGGCTACACGCGCATCACCAAGATCGGCCCGCGCAAGGGCGACAACGCCCCCATGGCCGTCATCGAGCTCGTGCTCGAGCCGATGTCGCCCAAGCAGGCCGTCGTCAAGGAGGCCACCAAGGCCACCGAGCGGTCCGCGCCGAAGAAGACGGCTGCCGAGAAGTCGGCGCCCGTCGAGGACGCGCCCGTCGAGGACGCCCCGGTCGAGGACGCCCCCGTCGAGGACGCCGCGGCCGACAAGGCCTGATCCACCCCGCACGGCACGAGGCCCGCACACCGTCACGGTGTGCGGGCCTCGTCGTGCGTCTGCGTCGTGCGTCTGGTGCGGGGGCGCCGCGCTCAGTCGGACCGGGCGACGGACCGCACGGCGTCGGCACGGACGGCCTGCGCCCGGGTGCCGAGCGCCGGGGTACCGGCGGTGGGGGTGCGGGCGAGCAGCGCCGCCGCGGCCCGGGTGCGTGCGGTGAGGTCCTCGGTGAGGAGGTCCCGCAGCAGCGGGTCCGCGGTGCGTCGGGCCAGGGCCACGTTCCACGCGGCGGGGCCGACCAGGACGGCCACGAGCCCGCCGGGGGTGTGCGAGGCGTACAGGGTCGCCGTGGCGGTCTCGACGATCGCCGCCGTGCGCGAGTCGCCGGCCGCGGCGGCCAGCGCGGTGGCGATGCCACGTGCCGCCGCCAGGACGTGCGCCGGGGCCTGGTCGTCGGTGACGACGGTGCGCTCGCCGGGGTCGAGCAGGAGCACGTGCGCGACGTCCCCGAGCGCGTCGTGCAGGCGCTCGAGGACGTCGCGGACGGGGTCGTCCATCTCGCTGGTCGCGGGGTGGCTCAGAGGTCGATCTCGTCCTCGAGCTGCTTGAGCGCGCGACGCGCGAGCGCCAGGTTGGCCTTGGCACGGTCGAGGACGAGGTACGAGAAGACGCCCGTGAGGCCGGGACGCGACGCCAGACGGATCAGGTGGTACTGGCCGGTGAGGGTGATGAGGATGTCCTCGATCGTCTCGTCGAGGCCGAGGCTCTCGATGGCCCGCAGCTTGGAGCGGATGACCTCGGTGTTGACGGCCGCCGCCAGCTCGAGGTCGAAGGGCACGTTGGTGCGGGTGGCGAGGGCCATGCCGCTGCCGTAGTCGACGAGGGCGATGGCGAGGGCGCCGTCGAGGTCGAGGGTGCGGGACAGAGCGACGTCGGGGGCAGTCATGGGGTGTCCTTGGGTGACTCGGGTGACGCGGGGCGTCGGCCCGCGGATGGGCCTGATCGATGGTCGCCACCGTTAGTTCAATCTGCAACCTATGGATTCGTGCCGAACGCGTCGTACGCGCCGGTTCGCCCCGGCCGTACCGGACGAGTCGGCAGAGTGCTTTCACCCAGCGACCCGGCCACGCTCACCCGTCCGGCCGTGCGGCGGTAGCGTCGCGAGCATGGCCGCCCGACCGACGCCCGTCCTGCTCGTCCACGGCCTGCGCACGTCGCGCACGATGTGGCGCGCGCAGCTCGAGTCCCTCGAGCGCGCGGGGCGCCCCGCGGTCGCGATCGACCTGCCGGGCCACGGCGAGCGGATCGCCGAGACCTTCATCTGGGACGGGGCGATCGCGGCGGTCCGGGACGCGGTCGACGCCCTGGGTGGACGGGCCGTGGTGGTCGGGCTGTCGCTCGGGGGCTACGTCGCGATCGCGCACGCCGCGCGCCACCCGGAGCAGGTGGTCGGGCTCGTCGCCGCGGCCTGCAGCACGCGGCCCCGTCCGGTCGTGGTCCGCGCGTGGGGGGCCCTCGCCGACGGCTTCTTCGCCCGGCTGCCGGACCGTGGCGCGGCGGTCAACCAGGCGCTGGTCGACCGCGTGCTGCCCCCGCAGGGCGCCCTCGACGTCGCCGCCGGCGGGTTCGCGTACGACGTGGTCGGGCAGGCGATGCGCGCCGTGCGGGCCGCGGACCCGATCGCCGACCTGGCACGGGTCGAGGTGCCCGTCTGGCTCGTCAACGGCCGCTACGACCACTTCCGGGGGGACGAGCGGCGGTTCCTCGCGGCCTGCCGTGACGGCCACCTCGTCGTCGTCCCGGGCGCGACGCACCTCGTGAGCCTGGTCCGGCCCGTGCGCTTCACCCGGGTGCTGCTGGAGGCGCTGGCCGATCTGGACGACCGCGGGCCGGGGGGCGGCGCGGACCGCTCAGACGTCCCGCGCCGCGAGGGCCCAGGCGCGCACCCCGCCGACGATCCCGGCCTGGTTGGGCACCACGACCACGTCGTCGCCGAGCCGCTCGAGGGTGGTCGCGGAGACGCGGCGCGAGTTGCCGCCCCCGAGGTAGAGCCGGTCCCAGTGGAAGACGGGACGGAACCCCTCCACGACCTTGCGCACCCGACGTGACCACAGCGCGTCGCCGAGACGTGCGCGCTCGTGCTCGCCGACGTACGCGTCGTACGTCGTGCCCCAGCGCACCGGGGCGTGCGACAGCTCGAGGTGCGGGGCGGGGCGGCCACCGTCGAACAGGGCCGACCCCAGGCCGGTGCCGAGCGTGAGGACGAGCTCGAGGCCGGTGCCCGACACCACGCCGGCGCCGTGCACCTCCGCGTCGTTGAGCACGAGCGTGGGCACCCCGAGCCGGTCGCGCAGCAGGGCCTGCACGTCGCAGCCCGCCCACGCGGCGCGCAGCTCCGGCAGCACGGCGGTGCGCGGACCCGCACGGGTCACGTAGTGCGGGGTCGCCACGACGACGCCGTGGCGGATCATCCCCGGCACCCCGACCGTGGCGCGCTGCGCTGCCGGCAGGCCGGCCGCCACCTCGGCGATGGTGTCCGCGAGTCGGTGCGGCGGCAGGGGGTAGGGCGTGGGGACGCGCACCGGCGGGGCGTGCAGCGTGCCGGCCGCGTCCAGCACGGACGCCTTGATCCCGCTGCCGCCGCAGTCGACGGCCAGGGTGTACGGCTCGGACGCGTGGGGCACCGTGCCACGGTAGCGCCACCGTTACGGTGGGGGCCGTGACCGGCGAGCAGACCCCGACCGTCCGGCTGCGCCTGGACCTGGCGTACGACGGCGCAGGGTTCGCCGGCTGGGCCCGGCAACCGGGCCTGCGGACCGTGCAGGGCGTCGTCGAGGACGCACTGGGCACCGTGCTGCGCTGCGGTCCGCGCGGGGAGCCCGCGCCCCGCCTGACGGTCGCAGGGCGCACGGACGCCGGCGTGCACGCACGGGGCCAGGTCGCGCACGTCGACGTCGCTCCCGAGGCGCTCGCCGCGGCGCGCGGCCGGTCGGACCGCGCCGACGTCGTCGCGCTGACGACCCGGCTGGCCGGGGTGCTGCCGCCGGACGTGGTCGTGCACCGTGTCGCGCGCGCCCCCGACGGGTTCGACGCGCGCTTCTCGGCGTTGCGCCGTCGCTACGCCTACCGGGTGTCCGACGACGACGCGTCGCGCGACCCCCTGCGCCGGGGCTGGGTGCTCTGGCACCGGCGACCGCTGGACGTCGCGGCGATGGACGCGGCCGCACGCTCGCTCGTCGGCCGCCACGACTTCGCCGCGTACTGCAAGCCGCGTCCCGACGCGACCACGATCCGCACCCTGGAGGCGTTCGCCTGGTCGCGGCCCGCGGACGGGCCGGACGCGGGCCTGGTGGTCGCGCACGTGCAGGCCGACGCCTTCTGCCACTCGATGGTGCGGGCCCTCGTCGGCGCGAGCCTCGCCGTGGGGGAGGGCCGGCGGCCCCCGTCGTGGCCGCGCGACCTGCTCGACAGCCGCCGGCGCGAGGGCGGTGCGACGGTCGTCGCGGCGCACGGCCTCACCCTCGAGGAGGTCGGCTACCCGACGGCGCCCGAGCTCGCGCGCCGTGCCGAGCAGACCCGTGCCCGCCGCCTCCCCGACGACGTCGACCGTCCCGGCGACCCGGGCTGCTGCGGCTGAGGCGGACCGCCCGGCGACGCGCACCGGACGGTCCGCCCGCCGACGACGTCGGTCAGTCGGCGTCCTCGTCCGTGACGTACTCCTCCTCGATGAGGTGGACGGCCGCCTCCTCGGCGCTCGCCGCACCACCCGCGACGCCCGCGTCGATCGCGAACTCGTCGTTCACGCCCGCGTCGAGCGCGGCGTCGTCGCTCAGGAGGCGACCCGCGCGCAGCTCCTCGCGCTCGCCGGACGGCGTGGGCGTGCGCTCCCAGACCTCCGGCTCCTCCTCGGCGAGCCGACGGTCCAGGGGCTCGCCGTGGACCTCCTCCCACGCCGTCTCGCCCCAGTGGTTGCTGCGGTCGCGCTCGGGGACGGTGTAGCCCTCGTCGAGCAGGTCGTCGACGCCGCGCTCCTCGAGGGTGTCCTCCTTGGGGAGCTGGTCGGCGTCGCCCTCCGAGCCGAGGGCGGGATCGGTGCTGGTGGCGGGGGTGTCGTCGCTCATGCCACGAGCCAAGCACCGCCCGCGCCCGCCCGCCACAGCACGCCGGGCCCGGCGGAAATCGGCTCGGGCCGAGGCCGGGGTCGGGGGAGACTGGGGGCATGGGTCATCTCGACGTCGGCGGTGTCGGCTACACGCTCCCCGACGGGCGTCCTCTGCTGCAGGACGTGACGTTCCGCGTCGGCGAGGGGGCGCGCGTCGCGCTCGTCGGGCCCAACGGCGTCGGGAAGTCCACGCTGCTGCGCATCGTCACGGGCGACACGGCGCCGCACGCGGGGTCCGTGCAGCGCAGCGGCGGCCTGGGCGTCATGCGGCAGGACGTCGGGCGCATCGACGACGAGCGCAGCGTGCGCGACCTGCTCGCCGGCCTCGCCCCGCCGGCGGTGCGTGCGGCGGCCGGCGAGCTGGCCGCGGCCGAGCTGGCGATGATGGAGGTGGACGACGAGCCCACCCAGATGCGGTACGCGCAGGCGCTCGCGGACTGGGCCGACGTCGGCGGGTACGAGGCCGAGGTGGGCTGGGACCGCGTGACCGACGCGGTGCTCTCGCTGCCCTTCGAGCGTGCCCAGCACCGGTACGTGCGCACGCTGTCCGGCGGTGAGCAGAAGCGGCTCGTGCTCGAGGCCCTGCTGCGCGGGCCGGACGAGGTGCTGCTGCTCGACGAGCCGGACAACGCCCTCGACGTGCCGACCAAGCGGTGGCTGGAGGACCGGCTGGTCGCCAGCGGCCGGACCGTGCTGTTCGTCAGCCACGACCGCGAGCTGCTCGCGCGCGTCGCGACGCACGTCGCGACGCTGGAGCCGACGGCCACGGGCGCACGGGCCTGGGTGCACGGGGGAGGCTTCGCGACGTACGCGCAGGCCCGTGCGGACCGGCGTGCCCGCCACGAGGAGCTGCTGCGGCGCTGGGAGGAGGAGCACGCGCAGCTGCGCGAGCTGGTCGTGACCCTCAAGCAGAAGGCCGCGTTCAACGACGGCCTGGCGTCGCGGTACCAGGCGGCGCAGACACGTCTGCGCAAGTTCGAGGAGGCGGGGCCGCCGGCAGCCCTCTCCCGGGACCAGCAGGTGAGCGTGCGGCTGCGCGGGGGACGCACCGCCAAGCGTGCCGTGGTCGCGCAGGGCCTCGAGCTCTCCGGGCTGATGAAGCCGTTCGACCTGGAGGTCTGGTACGGCGAGCGGGTGGCGGTCCTCGGCTCGAACGGCTCGGGCAAGTCCCACTTCCTGCGGCTGCTCGCGGCGGGCGGCTCGGACCCGGAGCACGCCCCGGCGGGCGACGTCCCGGTGGCGCCCGTGGCGCACACGGGCGCCGTCGCCCTGGGCTCGCGCGTGCGGCCCGGGTGGTTCGCGCAGAACCACGCGCACCCCGAGCTGGTGGGGCGCACCCTGCTGGAGGTGCTGCACCGCGGGGACGGGCACCGTGCGGGCCTGGGGCGCGAGGCGGCCAGCCGGGTGCTGGACCGGTACGAGCTGGTGGCCGCCGCCGAGCAGCCCTACGAGACGCTCTCGGGCGGGCAGCAGGCGCGCCTGCAGATCCTGCTGCTCGAGCTGGGCGGGGCCACGCTCCTGCTCCTCGACGAGCCCACGGACAACCTCGACCTGCACTCGGCCGAGGCCCTGGAGGCGGGGCTCGCGGCCTTCGACGGCACCGTCCTGGCCGTGACGCACGACCGGTGGTTCACCCGCACGTTCGACCGGTTCCTCGTGTTCGGTGCCGACGGGTCGGTCGTCGAGACCCCGGAGCCCGTGTGGGACGCGGGACGCGTGCAGCGGGTGCGCTGACGCCCGCGACCACGTGTTTTGCCGTGGGGGCGTTCCGGCAGGTAGTCTGGTGCGTCGTTGTGCGTCCCCTGTCGCGCACCGGTGGCTTCTCACCACCGGGTGCCGATGGCCGTCCTGGTGCGATCCCACTCGCCGGGCGGGATGCTCCGGCAGCCATCCTCGGCCGGTCGCCCCTGCGCGCCCGGCCACGACACGTATCACGAGACAGAGGCACCCCGTGCGCACGTACACCCCGAAGCCCGGCGACGTCGAGCGGAACTGGTACGTCATCGACGCGACCGACGTCGTGCTCGGCCGCCTGGCCAGCCACGTGGCCACGCTGCTGCGCGGCAAGCACAAGGCGACCTTCGCTCCCCACGTCGACGGCGGCGACTTCGTCATCGTCATCAACGCGGAGAAGGTCGCGCTGACCGGCAACAAGCGTGAGACCAAGCTCGCCTACCGCCACTCCGGCTACCCGGGTGGTCTGCGGGCGACCCGTTACGTCGACCTGCTCGAGAAGCACCCGGAGCGGGCGATCGAGAAGGCCGTCCGCGGCATGCTGCCCCACACGACCCTCGGGCGTGGACAGATCAGCAAGCTCAAGGTCTACCGCGGTGCGGAGCACCCGCACGCGGCCCAGCAGCCGAAGCCGTTCGAGCTCACCCAGGTGGCGCAGTAAGCCCCCGGCTGCTGCGGCAGAGAAACCAGAACGCGAGGATCCCGTGGCTCAGACCACCGTCGAGACCGAGTACGAGGGCGACGACACGCCCACCAGCTACACCTCCGAGACCGTCGCCCCCACCGGCCGCGGACAGTCCCTCACGGCACCGGGCCAGGCGCTCGGGCGTCGCAAGGAGGCCGTCGCCCGCGTCCGCCTGGTGCCCGGCACCGGCACGTGGACGATCAACGGTCGCGCCCTGGAGGAGTACTTCCCCAACAAGGTGCACCAGCAGCTCGTCAACTCCCCGCTGAAGCTCGTGGACGTCGAGGGTCGTTTCGACGTCGTCGCGCGCATCACGGGTGGTGGCGTCTCCGGCCAGGCCGGCGCGCTGCGCCTGGGCATCGCCCGCGCGCTCAACGCGATCGACGCGGAGAACAACCGTCCGGCGCTCAAGAAGGCCGGCTTCCTCACGCGTGACGCGCGTGTGGTCGAGCGCAAGAAGGCGGGTCTGAAGAAGGCCCGCAAGGCGCCGCAGTACTCGAAGCGCTGACCCAGCGCTCCGGCCCGATGGCCTCGGAGGTCCACCGACCTCCGGGGCCATCGGCATGCCGGGGGACGGGGCGGCGCCGCGCACCACGCGACGCCGGGATCGGATCAGGCACGGCGCCGGACGCGCACCCCCGCGGAGGTGGGTGCGCCCGGCAGGACGAAGGAGTCGGGTGATGGGTCGTCTGTTCGGGACCGACGGGGTGCGCGGTCTGGCCAACCGGGACGTCACGGCGGAGGTCGCGCTCGACGCGTCCGTCGCCGCAGCGCACGTGCTGGCCTCCCGGGGCGCCTTCGCCGGGCACCGTCCCCGGGCGCTGATCGGGCGCGACCCGCGCGCGTCGGGGGAGTTCCTCTCGGCGGCGGTCGCCGCGGGCCTGGCGTCCGCGGGCGTCGACGTCGACAACGTCGGCGTGCTGCCGACCCCGGCCGTGGCCTACCTGACGGCGGCGCGCGGCGTCGACCTGGGCGTGGTCCTGTCCGCCTCGCACAACCCGATGCCCGACAACGGCATCAAGTTCCTCGCGCGCGGCGGGCAGAAGCTCGACGACGAGGTCGAGGCGGCCATCGAGGCGCGCATGGGCGAGGACTGGGACCGGCCGCTCGGTGCCGACGTCGGTCGCATCCGCACCGACGTGAGCCTGGCCGGCCAGCAGTACGTGGACCACCTGGTCGGGACCGTGCCGACCCGGCTCGAGGGGCTGCGGATCGTCGTCGACTGCGCCAACGGCGCAGCGAGCGAGGTCGGTCCCGTCGCGCTGCGCGAGGCCGGCGCCGACGTCGTCGTGATCAACGCGTCGCCCGACGGCCGCAACATCAACGAGGCGTGCGGCTCCACCCACCCCGAGCAGCTGCAGGCCGCGGTCGTGGCGGCCCACGCCGACCTCGGCGTGGCGCTCGACGGCGACGCCGACCGCTGCCTCGCCGTCGACGCCTCCGGCACGCTCGTCGACGGCGACCAGATCATGGGCGTCCTCGCGGTCGCGCTGCACGAGCGCGGCGACCTGCCGCACGACACGCTGGTCACCACCGTGATGAGCAACCTCGGCCTGCGGATCGCCATGCGTGACGCCGGGATCGCGACCGTCGAGACGGGTGTCGGCGACCGGTACGTGCTCGAGGCGATGCGCGCCGGCGGCTACGGCCTGGGCGGTGAGCAGTCCGGCCACATCATCCTGGCGGCCCACGCCACGACCGGCGACGGCCTGCTGACCGCGCTGCAGCTCGCGGCCCGCGTGGTCGGGACCGGTCGTCCGCTCGCGGAGCTGGCGGGCGTCGTCCGGCGCCTGCCCCAGATCCTCGTCAACGTCCCCGGGGTCGACCGCACGCGCACCGACGACGAGGTGCTGGCGGCCGCGGTCGCGGACGCCACGGCGGCGCTCGGCGACACCGGCCGCGTCCTGCTGCGCCCCTCGGGCACGGAGCCGCTGGTCCGTGTCATGGTGGAGGCGGCCACGCAGCAGGAGGCCGAGCGCGTCGCGCACGAGCTGGCCGACGTGGTCCGCGACCGGCTGGCGCTGTGACGGCGTTCGCTCGTCACTGACCACCACCGGCCGCGAGCGGGAGGAGCAGCGATGACGGGGCGTGACCGGGTCGTGCGCGAGCTCGTGCGCCGCACCCTCGACGCGGCACGTGCCGCCGGACCCGACGCCGTCGCGCCGATCGTCCAGGCCGGCCACCCCGTGCTGCGCACGGTCGCGTCGCCGTACGACGGGCAGGTCGACGCCGCCGAGCTGGCCGAGCTCCTCACGCTCATGCACCGCACCATGCGGGCAGCACCCGGCGTCGGCCTGGCGGCCCCGCAGATCGGGCTGCCGCTGGCGGTCGCCGTCGTCGAGGACCCGGGCACGGGCGACGACGAGGTCGCACGGGTCCGGGAGCGGACCGCGGTGCCCTACCGCGTCCTGGTGAACCCGGCGTACACGCCGGTCGGCGACGGCACCGCGGCGTTCTACGAGGGATGTCTCAGCGTCGTCGGGTACCAGGCGGTGGTCCCGCGGCCGCGCGTCGTCCACCTCACGGGCCACGACGAGACGGGCGCCGCGCTCGACGAGACCGTCGCCGGCTGGCCCGCCCGCATCGTGCAGCACGAGACCGACCACCTGCGGGGCACCCTGTACGTCGACCGTGCCCTGACCCGGTCGCTGTCCGCGACGGACGCCTGGGGGGCACACTGGGGGGTGGAGCCGGAGCCGCGCGAGGCCGCACGCGCTCTCGGCTTCGATCTGCCGCGCACGGCACGACGGGGTGCCGGGGAGGAGTCGTGATGAGGCCGTTCCTGTTCCTGGGGGTGCGCCCCGAGGACGCGCCCGCGGACGACGAGTACGCGGCGATGCTGCGCTGCACGGGCCTGGACGAGTCGACCCTGCGTCGCGTGCGCCTGGAGGCGCGCCCGCTGGGTGACGTCGACCTGGGAGCGTGGTCCGGCGTCGTGCTCGGCGGCGGGCCCTACTGCGTGAGCGATCCCGAGGACGGCAAGTCGGCCGTGCAGCAGCGCGTCGAGGCCGACCTGGCGCGGCTGCTGGACGCGGTGGTCGCCGCCGACTTCCCGTTCTTCGGTGCGTGCTACGGCATCGGCACCCTCGGGCGGCACCAGGGCGGCGTCGTCGACCGCGCGCACCCCGAGCCCGTCGGCGCCGTGACGGTCGAGCTGACCGCGGCCGGGCGTGCCGACCCCGTCCTGGGCGTGGCGCCCCCCACCTTCGGTGCCTTCGTCGGGCACAAGGAGGCGCTGAGCGTGCTCCCGCCGCACGCGGTGCTGCTCGCCCGCTCCGCCACGGCCCCCGTCCAGGCCTTCCGCGTCGGCGAGCACGTGTACGCGACGCAGTTCCACCCCGAGCTCGACGCCGACGGGCTCGCGACGCGCGTCGAGGCGTACCGGTTCGACGGGTACTTCGACCCGGCGCAGGCGTCCCAGGTGGTGGCCGACGCGCGAACGAGCGGGGTGGACGCCGTGCCGCCGGTCCTGCGGGCGTTCGTCGAGCGGTACGTCAGTCCCGGGGATGACCCGGTGCGGGGCAGGGGTGTCCTGAGGGACGAGATCCGCGTCCCTCAGGGCTGATTGGGGGGCATACCCGATGTGCGTCGGGGTGGTCCGCGCCTAGCGTGGTCACGTCGGCCCCGTCGGGGTGGGCACGACGAGGGGAGGGCACGTGCTCGAGCAGTGGGCACTCGACCTGGCGGCGTCGCCGTGGGTCTTCGCGGCGCTGTTCGGGTTCGCGGCGGTCGACGGGTTCTTCCCGCCGGTGCCCAGCGAGTCCCTCGTGATCGCGCTCGCGTCGATGTCGACGTCGACCGGCAGCCCCGTGCTGTGGGCGGTGGTCGTCGTCGCCGCGGTCGGGGCGTTCGTCGGGGACCAGATCGCCTTCCAGATCGGGCGCGCCGTGGACGTGCGGCACCTGCGTGGGTTCCGGGGGCGTCGGGGCCGGGCGCTGCTCGACTGGGCCGAGCGGGCGCTGCGGGACCGCGGGGCGGCGTTCATCATCGCGGCGCGCTACATCCCGGTGGGGCGCGTCGCGGTCAACATGACCGCGGGGGCGCTGGGGTTCCGGCGGCGCCGCTTCGTGCTCCTCACCGCCATCGCCGCGTCCACGTGGGCGGTCTACTCGACGCTGATCGGTGTCGGCACCGGTGCGGTGCTGGGCCACTCGCCGCTGGTCGGCGTGGTCGCGGGGGTGCTGGGCGGGTTCGTCATCGGGCTCGGGGTCGACTGGGCGCTGCGCCGCTGGCTGCGGATCGACACCCCCGCGGTACCCGGGGCGGCCGCGGCCGGCCCCGGCGTCGAGCACGCCGTCATGACACCGGGCGGTCTCCCGCCGGCAGGTGTCGGGGGCGAGCCGGCCGGGGCCCGCAGCGAGGGCACCGCCGCCTGACCGACTTGTCGGAGGTCACGATGACCTCACGATGTCGGGAGTGTGACAACGATCCGGTATCGACGGTCCGCGTGGGCGCGACCGGCCCCGGTGGGCGTCCTACCCTCGCAGGTAGGGCGACGTCGACGTCGCTCTCCCCGCCCGTCCGCGAGGCCCCCGCGACCCGCGGGGGTCCGGCGTCGTGCGGCCGGGGACGAGACGGCGGAGGACGATGGTGCGGGCAGCAGGACGCGGCGTGACGGCGGTGCTCGTCGTGCTCGCGCTCGCCGGCTGCGGCCAGACGGTGGCCGCGCCGAGCCCGGTCGTGACGGCCGAGGTCCGCACGGACGCGAGCTGTCTCGAGCCCGACGTGCTGGACGCCCTGGGGCTCGAGCTCGACGCGTCGCTGCGGACGGCCGCCCCCGAGGCGGCCACGCGCGGTCTGCCGCCGGAGGACTTCGTCGCCGACACCGCGCTGGTGTGCGACCGCGGCGAGACCCTGCGCGACTCCGCCGGCAGGTGGTGGGCCGTGACGGAGACGCGCCTGGAGGGCGACCTGTCCCCGCTGGTCGGCGTCGTGACCCGTACCCCGGCCGCGTGCGGCGTCGGGGTCGTCGCCCAGGTGTGGCTCGTCGACGCGATGGGGGCCGCGGTCCTCCTCCCGCGCGACGCGGTGTGCGCCGGCGAGGAGGTGGAGGTCGCGCTCGGGGACCTCGAGGTCGTGGACCGCACGGAGCGTCCGGTCGCGCTCGCGCAGCCCGTCACGGCGCAGGCGCCGGGTTCCTGAGCGCACCGCGGCGGGTGGCCCGTCGGCGCGCGACGGTCAGATCTTGCGCAGCCGTACCCGCTGGACCGCGTGGTCCGCGCCCTTGGTGAGCACGAGCGTCGCGCGGCTGCGCGTCGGCAGGATGTTCTCCTCGAGGTTGGGGGCGTTGATGCCGTCCCAGATGCTCTCGGCGCGCGCGACGGCCTCCTCGTCCGTCAGCGAGGCGTACCGGTGGAAGTACGACTCGGGTCGTGCGAACGCTGTCGCGCGCAGCGACAGGAACCGGTCGACGTACCACTGCTTGACGTCCGACGTGCGCGCGTCGACGTAGATCGAGAAGTCGAAGAAGTCGCTCAGCGCGAGGTTCGAGGTCCCCTCGAGCGTCGGGCGGGCGGGCTGCAGCACGTTGAGCCCCTCGACGATGAGCACGTCGGGCTGGCGCACCACGACGTGCGCGCCCGGGACGATGTCGTACGTCAGGTGGTCGTACACCGGCACCGGGACCTCCCGGCGGCCGGCCTTCACCTTGGACACGAAGCGCAGCAGCGCCCGCCGGTCGTACGACTCGGGGAAGCCCTTGCGCTGCAGCAGCCCACGTCGCTCCAGCTCGGCGTTGGGGTGCAGGAACCCGTCGGTGGTGACGAGCTCGACGTGCGGCGTCGCGGGCCAGCGGGCGACGAGCTCGCGCAGCAGGCGCGCGGTCGTCGACTTGCCGACCGCGACCGAGCCGGCCACGCCGATGACGAACGGGGTGCGCCCCACGTCCTCGCGCAGGAAGGTGCTGGTCGCGTGGTGCAGCCCCCGCGTGGCCTGGATGTAGAGGTCCAGCAGGCGCGACAGGGGGCGGTAGATCGCGTCGACCTCGGCGAGGTCGATCGGGTCGCCGATGCCGCGCAGCCGGTCGACGTCCGCGTCGGTCAGCGGCAGGGGCGTCGAGGCGGACAACCGGGTCCACGCCTCGCGGTCGAGGTCGACGTAGGGCGTGGCGGGGACCAGGGACGGCACCCGACGATTGTTCCGCATCCCGGGTCGTGCGCCGTCCGGGGCGGGCCGCGGTGCACGCCGGGGTCGGGAGGTTCCCCCGTTAGGATCGTCGGCATGTGCGGAATCGTCGGGTACGTGGGCAGCGCGGGGCCGAGCGGACGTCCGTTGGACGTGGTGCTCGAGGGGTTGCGCCGGTTGGAGTACCGCGGGTACGACTCCGCGGGGGTCGCCCTGGTCGTGCCCGGCGGTGAGCTCGCGACGGCCAAGAAGGCCGGCAAGCTCGCCAACCTCGTCGGCGAGGTGGAGGCGCACCCGCTGCCGCCGGCGACCGCGGCCATCGGGCACACCCGCTGGGCGACGCACGGCGCACCGACCGACGCGAACGCCCACCCGCACGTCTCGGGCCGCGTCGCCGTGATCCACAACGGCATCGTGGAGAACTACGCCCCGCTGAAGGCCGAGCTCCTGGCCGACGGCGTGGAGTTCCTGTCCGAGACCGACACCGAGGTCGTGGCGCACCTGGTGGCGCGCGCGTACGACCAGGTGAAGGACCTCACGGCCGCACTGGCGTCGGTCGCGCGTCGCCTCGAGGGCACGTTCACCCTGCTCGCGGTGCACGCCGACGTGCCCGACACGGTCGTCGGCGCACGCCACGACTCGCCGCTCGTCGTCGGGCTGGGTGACGGCGAGAACTTCCTCGGCTCGGACGTCGCGGCGTTCATCGGCTCCACGCGCGAGGCCCTCGAGCTGGGCCAGGACCAGGTCGTGACGATCACGCCGACCTCGGTGACCGTCACGGACCTCGCCGGCGTGACTGTGCAGGCCAAGCCCTTCACGGTGGACTGGGACACGAAGGCCGCCGAGAAGGGCGGCTTCCGGTCCTTCATGGACAAGGAGATCAACGACCAGCCGCAGGCCGTCGCCGACACCCTCCTGGGCCGGCTGGACCTGTCGGGCCGGCTGGTCCTCGACGAGATGCGCATCGAGGAGTCGGTGCTGCGGGCGGTCGACAAGATCGTCGTCGTCGCGTGCGGCACGGCCGCCTATGCGGGGCACGTCGCGAAGTACGCGATCGAGCACTGGTGCCGTATCCCGGTCGAGGTCGAGCTGGCGCACGAGTTCCGGTACCGCGACCCGGTCGTCGACGAGCGCACCCTCGTGGTCGCGGTGTCGCAGTCGGGCGAGACGATGGACACGCTCATGGCCGTCCGCCACGCGCGTGAGCAGGGCGCGACGACCCTCGCGATCGTCAACACGCACGGCTCGACGATCCCGCGCGAGGCGGACGCGGTCCTGTACACCCACGCCGGTCCGGAGGTCGCGGTCGCGTCGACCAAGGCGTTCCTGTCGCAGATCACGGCGGCGTACCTGCTGGGCCTGTACCTGGCGCAGCTGCGCGGCAACAAGTTCTCCGACGAGGTCGCCTCGACGCTGGCCGAGCTGCGCGAGATGCCGGACAAGATCCAGGAGGTCCTGGACCGCTCCGACCGGGTCCGGGAGATCGCCCGGTGGATGGCCGACACGCCGTCCGTGCTCTTCCTGGGCCGGCACGTGGGCTTCCCGGTGGCCCTGGAGGGCGCGCTGAAGCTCAAGGAGCTCGCGTACATCCACGCCGAGGGGTTCGCCGCCGGGGAGCTCAAGCACGGCCCGATCGCGCTGATCGAGCCCGGTCAGCCCGTCTTCGTCATCGTGCCCTCGCCGCGGGGACGGCACTCGCTGCACTCCAAGGTCGTCTCCAACATCCAGGAGATCCGGGCGCGCGGCGCCCGGACCCTCGTGGTGGCCGAGGACGGCGACGACGCGGTCGTGCCGTACGCCGACGAGGTGTTCTTCGTCCCGCAGACGTCGACGCTGCTGGCGCCGCTGCTGACCGTGGTGCCGCTGCAGGTCTTCGCCTCCGAGCTGGCGCACGCCAAGGGCCTGGACGTGGACCAGCCGCGCAACCTGGCCAAGTCGGTCACCGTCGAGTGACCGTGCCCGCGGTCGTCGCGCCGTGATCGTCGGCGTCGGGATCGACGTCGTCGACGTCGCCCGGTTCATGGCGACCGTGGAGCGCGTCCCCGCGCTGCGGGTCCGGCTGTTCACGCCGGACGAGCGCGACCTGCCCGACGCCTCGCTCGCGGCGCGGTTCGCCGCGAAGGAGGCGATCGCGAAGGCGCTGGGCGCACCGCCGGGCATGAGCTGGCAGGACGCGACGGTGCGGCGCGTCGCCGGGGCGCAACCCGTGGTCGAGGTGGTCGGCACCGTCCTGGCGCGCGCCCGTGAGCTGGGGGTCGACCGCTTCCACCTGTCGATCTCGCACGACGCCGGCATCGCGTCCGCGGTCGTCGTCGCCGAGCGCGACGCCTGACACCTCCGGACCGCCTCCCGGCGGCCGAGGTTCGAGCCGGATCGCTCTCTCGCCGGATTGCTCTCTCACCGGGGTGGGTGGGGTGGGGATGGATTGCTCTCTCACCGGGGGGGTGGGCGCGCTCGTGCTGGATTGCTCTCTCACCGGGGGGGGGTGGGGCGGGATTGCTCTCTCACCGGGGGGTGGGGTGGGCGGGATTGCTCTCTCACTGCCGGTGAGAGAGCAATCCCGCACGTCAGCGGAGGTGGGGGACGACCTCGCGGGCGAAGAGCTCGATGCCCGAGCGGTCGTACGCGGCCTCGGCGAAGTACGTGATCGCGTACGTCATGCCGAGGTCCTGCAGCACGCGCAGCTTCTCGACGATCTGCTCCGGGGTGCCGACCAGGGGGCCGTGGCGGAAGTCCTCGGCGACCGACGCGGCCTTGTCGGGCACGGTGGTCGCGTAGTGCTCCTCGACCCAGGCGATGCGGTCGTCGACCTCGGCCTGCGTCGAGCCGATGACGACGTTGTAGTTGGCCGAGCGCGTGATCTCGTCGAACGGGCGGCCGATGGCCTCGCAGTGCCCGCGCAGCACCTGCGACTTGTGGGCGAAGCCCTCGGGGGAGCCGTCGAAGTTGGTGTACTGCGCGTGCTCGGCGGCGATCCGCAGCGTCTTCTTCTCGCCCCCGCCGGCGATCCACAGGGGCGGGCCGTCGACCTGCAGCGGCAGCGGCGACAGCTGGGCGCCGTCGACCTGGTAGTACGTGCCGTCGAGCGTCGCGGTGCCGTTGGTCCACATCTGCTTGAAGATCTGGACGCCCTCGTCGAGCATCGCGATGCGCTCGCCGGCGCGCGGGAACCCGTAGCCGTACGCGCGCCACTCGTGCTCGTACCAGCCGGCGCCGATGCCCATCTCGACGCGGCCGCCCGAGATGACGTCGGCGGTCGTGGCGACCTTCGCGAGGTAGGCGGGGTTGCGGTACGCCATGCACGTGCACATCTGGCCGAGGCGCACGCGGCTCGTGGACGCCGCGAACGCGTTGATGAGGCTCCACGCCTCGTGCGTCGCCTCGCCGTTCGGCTCGGGCACCGCGTGGAAGTGGTCGTACACCCAGATGGACTCGAAGACGTCGCCGTCGTCGGCCCACCGGGCCAGTCCGTGCATGACCTTCCAGTGGTCGCGGGCCTCGATGCCCGTGAGGTCCTGCCGCCAGCCCTGGGGGATGAAGAGTCCGAATCGCATGCCTGCCACGCTACCGGCGCTCGCCCCGGCGCGACCGTCGGGACAGGATGGGGCGCGTGCTGCACTCGTGGGACGCCGGCGCCGTGCGCGCGGCCGAGGAACCGCTGCTCGCTGCCGGGGAGCCGCTCATGGCCCGCGCGTCGTTCGCGCTCGCGACGCGCGTCGCGAGCCTCCTGCGGGAGACCCGGGGACGGGCCGGCGGGTCGCGGGTGGTGCTCCTGGTCGGCTCCGGCCACAACGGCGGCGACGCGCTGCACGCCGGCGCGCTGCTGGCCCGCCGGGGGGTGGCCGTCAGCGCCGTCCTCACCACCGAGCGCGTCCACGCCGAGGGGCTCGCGGCGCTGCGCGCGGCGCACGGCCACGTCCTCGCGGTCGACCACGACGACCAGGCCGTTCCCGACGCGGTCGCCGCGGCGCTCGCTACGGCGGACGTGGTGCTCGACGGGCTGCTCGGCCTCGGGGGGCGCGGCGGTGTGCGCGGCCCGGCCGCCCGGCTCGTCGCGCACGTCGCGCAGGCCCGGCCCCGGCCCGTCGTGGTGGCGGTCGACCTGCCGTCCGGCGTCGGCGTGGACGACGGGACGCGCAACGGCGTGGTCCTCGACGCCGACCTCACCGTGACGTTCGGTGCGTACAAGCCCGCGCTGCTGCTGCCGCCCGCGGCGGCGGCGGCCGGTCGCGTCGAGCTCGTCGACATCGGCCTGGCGCCCGCCGGCCCGCCCGCCGTCGCGCGGCTCGAGGCGCACGACGTGGCCGCGCTGTGGCCCGTGCCGGCCCCGGACGCGCACAAGTACGTGCGGGGGGTGCTGGGCGTCGTCACCGGGTCGGCGCGGTACCCGGGCGCCGCCGTGCTGACCGTGGCCGGGGCGGTGCGTGCCGGCGTCGGCATGGTGCGCTACATCGGGTCCGCCGGTCCGCAGGTGCTCGCCGCGCACCCGGAGGTCGTCGTGGGCGACGGGCGCGTGCAGGCGTGGGTCGTGGGCTCCGGGGTGGCGCCCGACGACGACGAGCAGCGCCGACGGGTGCGCGACGCCCTCGTGCACGCCGTCGGCCACGACGAGCCCGTCGTCGTCGACGCCGGTGCCCTGGACCTGCTGCCGGACGCGGTCCCGGCGCACGTCGTGCTCACCCCGCACGCGGGCGAGCTGGCGGCGCTGCTGACGGCGCGCGGCGAGCACGTCGCCCGCGCGGACGTCGAGGCAGCGCCGCTGGCGCACGCGCGGCGCGCGCACGACCTGACCGGCGCGACCGTCCTGCTCAAGGGCGGCACGACGGTGGTGGCCGGGCCGCACGGCGCCACGTACGCCCAGGCCGACGGCCCGTCGTGGCTCGCCACCGCGGGCGCGGGCGACGTGCTGGCCGGCGTCGTCGGCGCGCTGCTCGCCGGGCGGGCGGCGGACGCCGTGGCCGATCCGACGCTGCCGGCCGCACTGGCCGCCGCCGCGGCCCTGGTGCACGGGCGCGCCGCCGGGCACGCGAACCCGGGAGGGCCCGTGACGGCGGGCGACGTCGCGGACGCGCTGCCCGCCGTCGTCGCCGGGGTGCTGCGCGCGTGAGCGGCACCGCGCCGCTCGCCGGCCCGCTGGTCGAGCGGCTGCACCGGCTGCTCGCGACCAGCGGCCGCCGGGTCCTGGGGATCGCGGGGGCTCCCGGCGCGGGCAAGTCGACGCTCGCGGCGCAGGTGGCCGCGGAGCTCGGCGACCGGTGCGTGGTCGTCCCGATGGACGGGTTCCACCTCGCGCAGACCGAGCTCGAGCGCATCGGACGCGCCGACCGCAAGGGAGCGCCCGACACGTTCGACGCCGACGGCTACGTCGCACTGCTGCGGCGCCTGCGCGCACCGCGGCCCGGGCACGTGGTGTACGCACCCGAGTACCGCCGCGACCTGCGCAACCCGGTCGCCGGCGCGGTCGCCGTCCCGGCCGAGGTGCCGCTCGTGGTGACGGAGGGCAACTACCTGCTGCTCGACGGGCACGGGTTCGCGCCGGTCGCCGGGTTGCTCGACGAGGCGTGGTTCGTCGCGCCCGACGACGACGTCCGGCTGGCGCGGCTCGTCGCCCGCCACGAGCGGTTCGGCAAGCCGCCCGCGGCGGCACGGGCGTGGTCGACCGGGCCGGACGCGGCGAACGCCCGGCTCGTCGCCCCGACCGCCGTCCGCGCCGACGTCGTCGTGGGCCCCGACCTCCTGGCATGACGCGCCCCGTCGCGTCGGCCACGGGCGTGCGCGGTGAGACACTGGCGGGCGTGAACGACTTCCCGGCACGCGCGGTCGTCGACCTGGGGGCGGTGCGCGGCAACGTCCGCGCGCTCGCGGCCCACGCCCCGACGGCCCAGGTCATGGCCGTGGTGAAGGCCGACGCGTACGGGCACGGCCTGGTGCCGGCCGCGCTCGCCGCCCTCGAGGGCGGCGCCACCTGGCTCGGCACGGCGCAGGTCGCCGAGGCGCTGCACCTGCGCCGCGCGGGCGTCACGGGCGCCCGCGTCCTGACGTGGCTGTACGCGCCGGGTGCGCCGCTGCGCGAGGCGGTCGAGGCGGACGTGGACCTCTCGGTCGCCTCCCGCTGGGCCCTGGACGACGTGGTCGCGGCGGCGCGTGCGGCGGGGCGGACCGCCCGGGTGCACCTCAAGGTCGACACGGGCCTCGGACGCAACGGCCTGGTGCCCGCGCAGCTGCCCGACGTGCTCACCGCCGCGCTCGGCGCGGAGGCGGAGGGGCTCGTGCGCGTCGTCGGCGTGTGGTCGCACCTCGCGTTCGCCGACGCGCCGGACCACCCGGTCGTCGTCCGGCAGGCGGCGACGTTCGCGGACGCCGTCGCCGCGGTGGAGGCGGCGGGTGCGCGCCTCGAGGTCCGGCACCTGGCCAACTCCGCCGCCACGCTGACGTCCCCGGCGCTGCACTGGGACCTCGTGCGCCCGGGCATCGCCGTGTACGGCGTGACGCCCGTGCCGGACCTCGGCGGGCCCGAGCGGTTCGGGCTGGTGCCGGCGATGACGCTGGAGGCGGAGCTCGCGACGGTCAAGCCCGTGCCGGCCGGGTCCGGGGTGTCCTACGGGCACGAGTACGTCGTCCCGCACGACACCGTGCTGGGCGTGGTGCCGCTCGGCTACTCCGACGGCATCCCGCGGCACGCGTCCGGCACGGCGGACCGGTGGGGCGGGCCGGTGCAGGTCGCGGGTCGGCGGCTGGGCATCGCGGGGCGCGTGTGCATGGACCAGGTGGTCCTCGACCTGGGCCCGGGTGCGCAGGAGGTCGCCGGTGACCGCGTCGTGCTGTGGGGCGACGGCCGCGACGGCGGGCCGACCGCGCAGGACTGGGCCGACGTCGCCGGCACGATCGCGTACGAGATCGTGACCCGCCTCGGTGCGCGGGTGCCGCGCACGTACGTCGACTCCGAGCGCGGCGACGCGCTGGTGTCCTCCTCGACCGTCGGGGGTGCGTGATGACGGCCGTGGTCCGGCTCCCGGACGCCGACGCCACCCGCGCCTGGGGGCGGGCGCTCGCGGGCGTGCTGCGCGCCGGTGACCTGGTCGTGCTCACCGGCGACCTCGGGGCGGGCAAGACGACGCTGACGCAGGGCCTCGGTGAGGGGCTGGGCGTGCGCGGACAGGTCGCGTCCCCGACGTTCGTCATCGCCCGGGAGCACCCGCCGCTGCCGCGCGCCGACGGCTCGCGCGGCCCTGCGCTCGTGCACGTCGACGCGTACCGGCTGGGCTCGCTGGACGAGGTCGAGGCGCTCGACCTGGACGCGGCGCTCGACGAGGCCGTCACGGTCGTCGAGTGGGGCGCCGGCTGGGTCGAGGGGCTGACCGACGACCGCCTCGAGCTGGCCCTGCAGCGCCCGCACGGCGGTGTCGTCGACGACGTCGAGGACGCCGCCGCGGGAGAGCGGGTGCTCACCGCGCGCGGCGTGGGGCCGCGGTGGGCGGGCGTCGTGCTGCCCGCGGAGCCCGCGAGCGGGCCGGACGCGAGAGGTGCGGGCGACCGCACGGAGGAGGGGTCCTGATGCACCTGGGGATCGACACGTCGGGTGAGGTCGCGGCGTCGCTGGTGCTCGACGCCGACCGGGCCGAGACGCTCTCCGACGACGAGCCGCGCCGGCACGCGGAGCTGCTGACCCCGCTGATCACCGAGCTGCTCGCGCGGCACGGGCGGACCGTGCAGGACGTCGAGAGCGTCGTGGTGGGCACCGGGCCCGCACCGTTCACCGGTCTGCGCGTCGGGCTGGTGACCGCGCGCGTCCTGGGCCTGGCGCTCGGGGTGCCCGTGCACGGCGTCCCGAGCCTGGACGCCCTGGCCGAGGCTGCGGCCTGGTCGGGCCTCGACGACGGCACGCCGCTGCTCGTCGTGACGGACGCCCGGCGCCGGGAGGTGTACTGGGCCCGCTACGAGGTGCGCGACGGCGTGGCGGTACCGACGGCGGGCCCGGAGGTGGGCGCGCCCGCCGACGTCCCCCGGACGCCCGACGAGGTCGTGCTGGGGGCGGGGCGTGACCTCTACCCGCAGGTGTTCGGCGCCGCCGATCCGCGGCTGACCCCCGAGGTCCCGATGCTGCGCCGGCCGGACCCGACGCTCCTCGTGCGCATCGCGCAGCGGCGCCTGGCGGCGGGGGCGGAGCTGCCCGCGGACCCCCTGTACCTGCGGCGTCCCGACGCCGTGCCGCCGGCGGCGGGCAAGCGGGTCCTGGCGTGAGCACCGCCGTCGTCGACGTCACCGTGCGGCCGCTGGTCGCCGGCGACCTGGCCGCGCTGGACCGCATGGAGCGCACGCTGTTCGGCATCAGCGCGTGGTCGCGCCAGATGCTCGCCGACGAGCTCGTCGGTCCGGGACGGACGTACGTCGGTGCGACGCTGCCCGGCGGGTCGCTCGTCGGGTACGCCGGCATCTGGTTCGACGGGCGCGACGCGCAGGTCATGACGGTCGCCACGGACCCCGGCTACCAGGGACGCGGGATCGCGCGGCGCATGCTGGGCGTCCTGCTCGAGCGGGCGCGCGACCTGCGGGCCGAGTCCGTGCTGCTGGAGGTCCGGGTCGACAACGCGCCCGCGATCCACCTGTACGAGAGCCTGGGCTTCACGCAGCTGGGCCGCCGCCGGGGCTACTACCAGCCGGAGAACGTCGACGCCTGGACGATGCAGCTGCTGCTGCCCCGCCCGGCCGCGGACGAGGGGGAGCGATGAGGACCGACGACGCGGCGCGGCGGGACGTCCTGGTGGACGTCGACGAGCTCGCGCGGCTGCTGGCCGACGACGAGACCCCGACCCTCCTCGACGTCCGGTGGGTGCTGGGCCGCACCGACGGCCACGAGCAGTACCTCGCGGGGCACCTGCCCGGCGCCGTCCACGTCGACCTCGACACCGAGCTGGCCGCGCCGCCCTCCCCGGCCGCCGGTCGGCACCCGCTGCCGGACGTCGCCGACCTCGAGCGCGCGGCGCGGCGCTGGGGCGTGCGCGAGGGCGGTGCCGTGGTGGTGTACGACGACGCGGGCGGCATGTCGGCGGCCCGCGCGTGGTGGCTGCTGCGCTGGGCGGGGGTGCGGGACGTGCGGATCCTCGACGGCGGCCTCGGAGCCTGGGCGCAGGCCGGGTACGAGGTCGAGCCCGGTGACGTCGTTCCCGAGCCGGGCGACGTGGTCCTCGTGCCCGGTGCGTTGACGACGGTCGACGCCGACGGCGCCGCGGCCCTCGCGACGGACGGCGTGCTGCTCGACGCGCGCGCCCCCGAGCGGTACGCGGGCCAGGTCGAGCCGGTCGACCCGCGCGCCGGGCACGTCCCGGGGGCCTGCAGCGCGCCGACGTCCGCGAACCTGGGGCCTGACGGCCGGTTCCTCGACGGGGAGTCCCTGGCAGCGCGGTTCGCGGCGGTCGGCGTCCCGGCGGGCGGCGACGGCCCGCCGGTCGCGGTCTACTGCGGCTCCGGGGTGACGGCGGCGCACCAGGTCGCGGCGCTCGCGGTGATCGGGGTCGACGCCGCCCTGTACCCGGGCTCGTGGTCGCAGTGGGCGCACGACCCCGACCGGCCGGTCGCCACCGGCTGACGGTCAGACCTCGCGCGCGACCTCGTCCCAGGACAGGCGCGGCGCGCGGGGCCGGTCGGTGCCCTCCCCGTCGGGCCAGCCGACGTTGAGGACGGACAGCGTTCGCCACCCGGTGCCGGTGAGGAACTCGGCGTCGACGCCGTCCGCGTCGATGCCCGTCATCGGACCGACGCCGAGTCCGGCGGCCCGCAGCCCCACCACGAGGTACCCGGTCTGCAGCCACGCGTTCTCGCGCGCCATGCGCTCGCGGACCTCGGGCACGCCGGCGAGGCGGTCGCCCGCCGTCGGTGCGTGCGGTGCGAGCGTCGGCAGGTGGAGGTGGAAGTCCGTGTCCGCGGCGACGACGAGGGTGACGGGGGCCGCCAGCACGCGCTCGCGGTTGAACTCGGCCACGTGGGCGGCCAGCCGCTCGCGCGCCTCGCGGCTGCGCACGACGAGCAGCCGCAGGGGCGTCGAGTTGTTCGCGGTCGGTCCCCAGCGCACGGTGTCGTGGACGGCGCGCAGCAGGTCCTCGGGCACGGTGTCGTCGACGAACCGGCTCACGGTCCGCGCGCCGGTGAACACGAGGTCCGCGAGGGCGGTGTCGTCGGACGGCAGCAGGGTGGACGTCTCGTCGATCAGGTCGGTGGTCGCCATGCCGCCTGCAACGTCCGTGCCCGCGCCCCGATGCCCCGGGGCAGCCGTGAGGCGTGCCACACCGGGTGCGCCGCCTATCCTGAGGGGGTGAGCGCGCCCCTCGTCCTCGGGATCGAGACCTCCTGCGACGAGACCGGCGTCGGCCTCGTGCGCGGCTACGACCTCCTCGTCGACGCGGTCGCCAGCTCGGTCGACGAGCACGCGCGGTTCGGGGGGATCATCCCCGAGATCGCGGCGCGGGCCCACCTCGAGGCGATGGTCCCGACCATCGAGCGGGCGCTCGCCACGGCGCAGGTCACGCTCGACGAGGTGGACGCGATCGCCGTGACCGCCGGGCCGGGGCTGGTCGGGCCGCTGACCACCGGTGCGGCCGCGGCCAAGGCGCTCGCCCTGGGGCTCGGCAAGCCGCTGTACGGCGTCAACCACGTCATCGGCCACGCGGTCGTCGACGAGCTCGTCGACGGGCCCTTCCCGGAGCGCGTCATGGCGCTCGTCGTGTCCGGCGGGCACTCCTCGTTGCTGCTGGTCGACGACACCGTGCACGTCACCGAGCTCGGCTCGACGCTCGACGACGCGGCGGGGGAGGCGTTCGACAAGGTCGGCCGCCTGCTCGGCCTGCCGTACCCCGGCGGCCCGCACATCGACCGGCTGGCGCGCGAGGGCGACCCGGCGGCGATCCGCTTCCCGCGGGGTCTGACCGCGCCCAAGGACCAGGCGCGGCACGCCACCGACTTCTCGTTCTCCGGGCTCAAGACCGCGGTCGCCCGGTGGGTCGAGTCGCGTCGGGACGCGGGCGAGGAGATCCCGCTCGAGGACGTCGCCGCGTCGTTCGCCGCGGCGGTCGCCGACGTGCTCACGGCGAAGACGATCGCGGCGTGCCGGCGCGAGGGCGTGTCGACGCTCGTCGTCGGCGGCGGGTTCTCGGCCAACTCCCAGCTGCGGGACATGGCGGCGGAGCGCTGTGCGCAGGCGGGCATCGAGCTGCGGATCCCGCCGATCCGCTACTGCACCGACAACGGCGCGATGATCGCGGCGCTCGGGTCGGCGGTCGTGCGCCGTGGGATGCCGGCGTCACCGCTCGACCTGCCGGTCGACTCGACCATGCCGCTCACGCAGGTGCTCGTCTGAGTCCGGCACCGCACGGACCGCACGGCCCCGGACGGGGGCCGATGGGCTGCTTCGACGCGGTCCGACGGGTCAGGCGGGGGTGCTCCACAGGCGCCAGATGCGCGAGCCGAGCCCGAACGCGACGGCGCACAGGACGGCCGACAGCAGGACGGGCCCCCATCCGACGCTCGTGTGCATCGACAGCACCTCGTCGGTCCGGGTGAGCGTCACCGGGCTGCCCAGCCAGCTCAGCTCGATGACGCCGCCACCCATCTCCGCGACCGCGTCGAGGGCCCCCATCTGCCACGCGAGCCACATGTAGGCGGGCAGCACGAGACCGACGAGCCCGGCGAGGACGGCGCCGTCCGTCCAGCGGGGGCGCTCGTGCTCGAGGTCGGCGAAGTAGGCGGCCGCGAGCCCCGAGCGTCCGACGCGCAGGCCGCCGGTCTCACGCAGGTCAGAGCGGCCGGCCCGCGGCCATCTCCGCGAGCAGCGAGCGGACCACGGGCTCGAGCTCGCCCGCGTGCCGCCGCGCGACCGCGCGCTGCCGCTGGTACGACGCCCCGCGGCGCAGGATCACCCGCACCTGCTCGAGCTCCGCGGCGCAGCCGAGCCGCTCGGCGACCGGGGCCAGCTCGGCCAGCCACCGGCCGACGGAGTCCGTCACCAGCTCCTCGTCGCCGGCCGCGTCGGTGATGACGATCGCGTCCATGCCGTAGCGCGCCGAGCGCCACTTGTTCTCCTGGACGAACCACGGCGGCAGCGTCGGCAGCGGCTCGCCCGCGTCGAGCATCGAGGAGAAGTGCTCCACGAGGCAGTGCGTGAACGCGCTGATCGCCGTCACCTCGAGCAGGTTCGCCGCGCCGTCGGCGATGCGCATCTCCAGGGTGCCGAAGTGCGGCGCGGGCCGGATGTCCCAGCGGACCTCGTTCATCTCGTCGATGACGCCGGTGTGCCGCATGTCGCCGACGTACTGCTCGAGCTGCTCCCAGCGCTCGAACTGCGGGGGCAGCCCCGCGGTCGGCAGCTGCTGGAACAGCAGCGCGCGGTTCGACGCGTACCCCGTGTCCTTGCCGCCCCAGAACGGCGACGACGCCGACAGGGACTGGATGTGCGGGAACACGGTGAGCATCGCCCGGCTCAGCGGCAGCACCTTGTCGCGGTCCTCGATGCCCACGTGCACGTGCACGCCGTAGATGAGCATCTGCCGACCCCACCACTGCGTGCGGTCGATGAGGGTCGCGTAGCGCTGCTTGTCGGTCACGCGCTGCGTCGCCCAGCTCGCGAACGGGTGCGTGCCGGCCCCCATGAGCTCGATGCGCAGCGGCCGCGCGGCGGCGGCGACCTCGTCGAGCGCCCGCTGCAGGTCCGCGCCGGCCTCGCCGACCGTGCGGCACTTGCCCGACGAGACCTCGACGGTGTTGAGCAGCAGCTCCGAGGTGATGTGCGGGTGGTCGCGGCCGTCGGCGGGGCGCACGGCCTCGAAGATCGCCTGGGCGGCCTGCCGCAGGTCCCCGGAGTCGGCGTCGACGAGCGCCACCTCCCACTCGATGCCGACCGTCGAGCGCTCGGAGCGCGCGAACGGCAGCGCGACCGGCGCCGCCATCAGACGGGCTCCACGACGAGCACGCGCTGCTGCCCGGCGACGCGGGTGAGCACGACCGTGCCCTCGGACGGCCCCCGCAGGTCCAGCTGGCGGCGCAGCGTCTCGGGGACGACCGCGGTGCCGCGCTTCTTGATCGTCAGGCGTCCGACCCCGCGCTCGCGCAGGTACGTGCGCAGGCGCTTGAGTCCGAACGGCAGGTCGTCGAGCACCCGGTACGCGGTGGCCAGGGGCTGCCAGGCGGTGCGGTCGGCGAGGGCGTCGGAGGTCACGTAGGCGATCGTGGGGTCCACGAGGCGTCCGCGCACGCGGTGGGCGATCGTCCCGACCAGGCCGGCGCGGATCACGGCACCGTCGGGCTCGTACAGGTAGCCGCCGACGGGCCCGACGGGCGGGGCGTCGTCCTCGCCGTCCGGGTCGGCGCGCAGCGCGGACGCGCTGCCGGCGCGCAGGACGAGGGCCGAGCGACCCGGCCCGTCGGGCGCGAGCGGCCCGAACCACAGGCCGAGCTCGACGACCTCGCCGTCGGAGGAGACCCACTGCGCCTCGGCGTCGTGGGGCAGGTCGCGGTGCGCGATGCCGGGGCCGAGCTTGAGGCCGAGCGCGGGCACCGTCGCCCGCACCGCCAGCACCTCGTCGAGCGGCGGGGAGTAGGCGCGGGGGTCGAACACCCGCCGCCCCGTGCCGGTCCGGCGTGCGGGGTCGGCGTACACGCCGTCCACGCCCTCGGCGGCCAGGTCCAGCGCGAGGCCGTCGCCCATGCGTACCTGGACCTCGGGGAACGCGCGCAGGTTCACGGTCGCGAGCGCGGCCGTCGTCTCGTCGACGTCCGTCGCGAGCACCCGCAGGCCGACGCCGGCCATCGCGAGGGCGTCCGCGCCCAGGCCGCACGTCAGGTCCGCCACGTAGCCGCAGCCGGCGTCGCGGTACCGGCGGGCGTGGTGCGCGGCGACCTCCAGGCGGGTGGCCTGCTCGAGCCCGGCCACGGTGAAGAGCATCCCCTCGGCGAAGTCGCCGAGCTTGCCGCGCGCCTTGGCGCGCAGTCGCGACTGCGTGAGCGCGGCGGCCACCAGGCCGGCGTCGAACCCGTCCTTCTGCAGCCGCTCGGCGAGCGGGAGCGCGAACCGCTCGTCGTACGGCGGCAGCGCCTGCAGCAGCGCCCAGCCGTCGGGACTGAGCAGCTTGACCAGTCCGGCGTCGTCCACGGTCCCACCCTCCCACGTCGTGCCCGTCGGCCTCGCGCGCCGACACGCCCCGGCCCCGTCCCGCGTCCCCGGGAGCAGCGCGGACGCGCCGGATCCTGGCACTCGGGTTGACCGAGTGCTAACGCGTTCCTAGAGTGAGGAACTGGCACTCTCCCCGTGAGGGTGCCAACCGCTCCCGTGGCCCGGCTCCCGCGACGACGGCGCGACGGTGCGGCGCAGACACGCCTGAACTACTCACACGCGAAGGGGAGGTCCGCTGTGTCGGTCTCCATCAAGCCCCTCGAGGACCGCATCGTCGTCAAGGCCCTCGAGGCCGAGACGACGACCGCGTCTGGTCTCGTCATCCCGGACAGCGCCAAGGAGAAGCCCCAGGAGGGCGAGGTCCTGGCGGTGGGCCCGGGTCGCATCGACGACAAGGGCAACCGCGTGCCGCTGGACGTGGCCGTGGGCGACAAGGTCATCTACTCCAAGTACGGCGGCACCGAGGTGAAGTACAACGGCGAGGAGTACCTCATCCTCTCCGCCCGCGACATCCTCGCGGTCGTCGCCTGACGACAGCTCTGCTGACGGGGACCCGTCCCCGGCACGACGAAGGCCCCCTCCCGCGGGAGGGGGCCTTCGTCGTGCCAGGAGGTGTGGTCGGCAGGAGTCAGGCGGTGACGCGGCGACCGGCGCGCTCGGCGAGGACCGCGGCGCGCTCCTCCTCCGACAGCCCGCCCCACACGCCGTAGGGCTCGCGGACGGCCAGCGACTGCTCGCGGCACTCGTTCAGCACGGGGCACGAGGCGCAGATGGCCTTGGCAGCCTCGGCGCGGCGGCGACGCGCCGAGCCGCGCTCGCCCTCGGGGTGGAAGAAGAGGTCCTGGTCGGCATCGCGGCACGCGCCGTCGAACTGCCACTCCCACAGGTCCATCACCGGTCCGGGGAGACGCGAGATCTCGGCCATGTGTTCCTCCTTGGCTCCTGCGTGGTCGTCCTGCGGCACCGGCCGGGACGAAAGTCGGTGGTCGTCGCGGTTTCCCGTGTCGACTGCCGTAACCGTACAACCGCTTCAGAAGTTGTTCAAGACCCAGTTTGTGGCGCGATCATGCGCAACGGTGCGTGACGCGATCTGGACGCGGGTGCAGGACGGATGTCCGGCCGCCCGGCGTCGTCCGACGAGGTCCGCGTCGAAGCGCGCCACCACGGCTGGCACAATCGCGTCATGGTCCCTGCCGCAGACGAGACCTCGACGGGTCCGCAGGACGCCGCGCCCGCCGACGCGGAGCGCTCCGGTGCCGCCGACCTGCCCGAGGTCGAGCCGCCGGGTGCGAGCGGGCCCGCGCTGACCGTCGCCGCGGTCGCGCGCCGCCTCGGCGTCGCGCCGGCGACGCTGCGGACCTGGGACCGTCGCTACGGCCTCGGCCCCTCCGAGCACTCGGCGGGCGCCCACCGGCGCTACACGGCGCACGACCTCGAGCGGCTGCTCGTCATGCGGCGCCTCACCATCGACGGCGTCGCCCCGGCCGAGGCGGCGCGGCTGGCGCTGGCGTCGGAGGTCCACGACGTCGCCCCGGCCCCCGCCGGCAGCGACGACCTCACCGGCATGCTCCCGCCGGCCCGCACGACCGGCCCGCCGGCGGCCCGGCGCGGCCCCACCGGCCCGACGACGACCGGGGTGCCGACCGGTGGGCCGAGCGACGTGGCCGCGCTCGTCGACGCCGCGCTCACCGGACGCGCCGACCGCTGCGCCGCCCTGCTCGACACAGGGGGGCACGACCTCACGCGGTGGTGGTCGGACCGGGTGCAGCCCGCCCTCGCCGCGCTCGCGCGCCGCACCGTCGTCGAGCGGCCCGGGGTCGACGCGCGCGAGACGCTCGTCGCCGCCGTGCTCGCGGCGCTGCGCGCCCGCACCTCCGCACCGCCCCCGACCGGCGCCCCGGTCGTCCTGCTGCTGCCCGTGCCCGGCGAGCCCCGGCCCGTCCTCGCGCACGTGCTCGCGGCCGCACTGGTCGACGGCGGCGTCGACGCAAGGCTCGTCGCGGGGCCCGTCTCGACCCGCCATGCCGGAGAGCTCGCGCTCATGACGCGGGCGCGCGCCGTCGTGACCCTCTCCGAGTCCGCGACGCCCGACCTGTCCGTGGTCGCCAGCCTGGCGCAGGAGCGCACCGACCTGCCGCAGTTCGTCATGGTCGCCGAGACGGCCGGGTCCCACGTGCCGCTCGACCGCTCCGTGCACCGTTCCCGCACCCTCCCGGGCCTCATCCACGAGGCGCTCGCAGCCGTCGCGCAGTCTGCATCGCTGTGACGCGGTGTCATCCGGCCACGACGGTGACCCGTTCGCGTGACGGCATTCCACGTGTCCGCCCGCAACCGTGAGGAAACGGCGCGTTCGATTCTCGACGGTCGGTCACGAGGGCTAACGTGACGCACCGGTAACGCCGATGCAGGCATGGACCCGTGCACGCATGTGGTGTCGGGATCGGCGGAGGAGGAACCCCCATGGCTGGAGTCGTGGTGTGTCACGGCTCGGCGACCGTTCGTGAGCGGCTCGTCGTCACATCGATCGGCGTGCCCTCGTTGGCGCCCGTGCGCGCAGCGGCGACGGCGGACGAGCTGCTCGCGCTCGCGCGGCGCATCGCCCCCACGGTGGTGCTGCTCGACGCGCACCTGCCCGGGGCAGGACCGGCGGAGGCGATCCGACGACTGCGCGCCGTCGCGCCCTCGGCCGCGGTCGTGCTGCTCGCCGGCCCCGAGGACGGCGAGGCCCTCGACCGCGCGCTCGCCCTGGGCGCCCGCGGGTTCCTCGCGCCCGACGTCGGCCGCGCCGAGCTCGCGGCGGTCGCCGCGCACGTCCAGGCGAGCCCGGTCTCGTCCGCGCCGCCCGGCTCCCCGGCCGTGCCGCACCCGGCGTCGCCCCTGCAGGAGAACCACGGGGCGCGCGCCGACGCCGGTGTCGCCGCACGCCCGGCGGACGCCACGCCCGTGCTGACCAAGCGGGAGATCGAGGTGCTCGTCGGCATGAGCCACGGGCGGTCGAACGCGCAGATCGGGCAGGAGCTCTTCCTCTCGGAGGACACCGTCAAGACCCACGCGCGCCGGCTCTTCCGCAAGCTCGGTGCGTCGGACCGGGCCCAGGCCGTCGCCATCGGCCTGCGGCGGGGGATCATCGACTGAGAGGGCGTCCGCGTCCCGTCCCGCGCCCCGTATCCTGAGGCGATGACGGCGCCCGACTCACCCACGTCACCTGCGGACCCGTTCGCGCGGGTCGGACTCACCTACGACGACGTCCTGCTGCTGCCCGGCGAGACCGACGTCATCCCCTCCGAGGTCGACACCTCCTCGCGGCTCACCCGCGAGATCACGGTGCGCGTCCCCCTGGTGTCCGCGGCCATGGACACGGTCACCGAGTCGCGCATGGCGGTCGCGATGGCGCGCCAGGGCGGCGTGGGCATCCTGCACCGCAACCTGTCGATCGAGGACCAGGCCCACCAGGTCGACGTGGTGAAGCGCTCCGAGTCCGGCATGGTCTCCGACCCCGTCACGGTCGGCCCGGACGCGACCCTCGCCGAGCTGGACGCGCTGTGCGGCACGTACCGGGTGTCCGGCCTGCCGGTGGTCGACGCCGACCGTCGGCTGGTCGGCATCATCACCAACCGCGACCTGCGCTTCGTCCCGCCCGGCGAGTTCGCGACCCGGCGGGTGCGCGACGAGATGACCTCGATGCCGCTGGTGACCGCCCCCGTCGGCATCGCGCGCGCCGACGCGGCCGCCCTGCTGGCCAAGCACAAGGTCGAGAAGCTGCCGCTCCTGGACGACCAGGGCAAGCTCGCCGGCCTCATCACCGTCAAGGACTTCGTCAAGTCCGAGCAGTACCCGCACGCCACCAAGGACGGCGACGGCCGGCTGGTCGTCGGCGCGGCGATCGGGTTCTTCGGTGACGCGTGGGAGCGCGCGACCGCGCTGGTCGAGGCCGGCGTCGACGTCCTGGTGGTCGACACCGCGAACGGGCACGCCCGGCTCATGCTCGACATGGTCCGGCGGCTCAAGTCCGACCCGGCGACCCGCCACGTGCAGGTCATCGGCGGCAACGTCGCGACGCGCGCCGGCGCGCAGGCGCTGGTCGACAGCGGCGTCGACGCGGTGAAGGTCGGGGTCGGGCCGGGCTCGATCTGCACGACCCGCGTCGTCGCCGGTGTCGGGGTGCCGCAGGTGACGGCCATCCACGACGCGTCCCAGGTCTGCCGGCCGGCGGGCGTGCCGGTCATCGGTGACGGCGGCCTGCAGTACTCGGGGGACATCGCCAAGGCCCTCGTCGCCGGTGCGGACACCGTCATGCTCGGCTCGCTGCTCGCGGGCTGCGACGAGTCGCCCGGTGACCTCGTCTTCGTCAACGGCAAGCAGTTCAAGCACTACCGCGGCATGGGATCCCTCGGTGCGATGGCCTCGCGCGGGCGCGTCTCCTACTCCAAGGACCGCTACTTCCAGGCCGACGTGACGACCGACGAGAAGATCGTCCCCGAGGGCATCGAGGGGCAGGTGCCGTACCGCGGCCCGCTGTCGGCCGTCGCGCACCAGCTCGTCGGCGGGCTGCACCAGTCGATGTTCTACGTCGGTGCGCACACGATCCCGCAGCTGCAGCAGCGCGGCCAGTTCATCCGGATCACCCCGGCCGGGCTCAAGGAGTCGCACCCGCACGACATCCAGATGACGGTCGAGGCCCCCAACTACACGGGTCGCTGACGCGCGCCGGGCCGCGGCGCCGACCGGTGCACCCGCGCCGGTAGGCTCGTCGGGTGACCAGCGACATCGAGATCGGTAGGGGCAAGCGAGGACGCCGGGCGTACTCCTTCGACGACATCGCGGTGGTGCCCTCACGGCGCACGCGCGACCCGGAGGAGGTCTCGGTCGGCTGGCAGATCGACGCCTACCACTTCGACCTGCCGGTGCTCGCGGCCCCCATGGACTCGGTGGTGAGCCCCGCGACCGCGGTCGCGCTGGGACGCGCCGGCGGGCTGGGCGTGCTGGACCTCGAGGGGCTGTGGACGCGCTACGAGGACCCGACAGCCCTGCTCGAGGAGATCGCCGGGCTCGACGCCCCCCGCGCGACGGCCCGCATGCAAGAGATCTACGCCGCCCCGATCCGGCCGGAGCTGATCCGCGCGCGCCTGCAGGAGATCCGGGACGCGGGCGTCGTCGTCGCCGGCGCCCTGAGCCCGCAGCGCACGCAGGAGCACTGGCGGGCGGTCGTCGACGCCGGCGTCGACCTCTTCCTCATCCGGGGCACGACCGTGTCCGCCGAGCACGTCTCCGGCCGGGCCGAGCCGCTCAACCTCAAGCGCTTCATCTACGAGCTCGACGTCCCGGTGATCGTCGGCGGTGCGTCGACGTACACCGCGGCGCTGCACCTCATGCGCACCGGTGCCGCCGGCGTCCTCGTCGGGTTCGGCGGGGGAGCGGCGCACACCACCCGCGTGTCACTCGGCATCCACGCGCCCATGGCCTCGGCGGTGGCCGACGTGGCCGCGGCGCGCCGCGACTACCTCGACGAGTCGGGCGGCCGGTACGTGCACGTCATCGCCGACGGCGGGGTCGGGCGCTCGGGCGACCTGGTCAAGGCGGTCGCGTGCGGCGCGGACGCGGTGATGCTCGGTGCGGCGCTGGCGCGCGCGACGGACGCCCCGGGCCGCGGGTTCCACTGGGGCCCCGAGGCGCACCACCCGCAGCTGCCGCGCGGGGAGCGCGTCGAGGTCGGCACCGTCGGCACGCTCGAGCAGATCCTGTTCGGCCCCGGTCACACGGCCGACGGCACGCTCAACCTCATCGGGGCGCTGCGGCGCGCGATGGCCACCACCGGCTACTCCGACCTCAAGGAGTTCCAGCGCATCGAGGTCGTCGTCTCGCCGTACCAGCCGCACTGAGGCGTCACGGGACGGGCTGCGCCGCCGGGAGCTCGACGGGCGGCACGGTGGCCCCGGCGTCGTCGGTGCGCTGCGCACCTCGTCCCGTGCGGTGCCGGCCCATCGGCAGCACCAGGGGGGTGCCGCTGACCGGGTCGGGGACGACGCGGGCGGCCATGCCGAACACGTCGCGCACCATCTGCTCGGTGACGACGTCCGACGGGTCGCCCTGCGCGTAGAGGCGTCCGTCGGTCAGCGCGACCAGCTGGTCCGCGTACCGGGCCGCGAGGTTGAGGTCGTGCAGGACCATGACGATCGTCGTGCCCCGGTCGCGGTTGAGGTCGACCAGCAGGTCGAGCACGTCGACCTGGTGCGCCACGTCGAGGAAGGTCGTGGGCTCGTCCAGCAGCAGCACGTCGGTCTGCTGCGCGAGCGCCATGGCGATCCACACCCGCTGGCGCTGCCCGCCGGACAGCTCGTCGACGGGGCGGTCCGCGAGGTCGAGGATGTCGGTGGCCACCAGGGCCTGCTCGACGACGGCGTCGTCCTGGGCGGTCCACCGCCGGAACCAGCCCTGGTGCGGGTACCGCCCGCGCCCGACGAGGTCGGCCACGGCGATGCCCTCGGGGCACACGGGCGCCTGCGGCAGCAGGCCCAGCACGGTGGCGACCTCGCGCGACGGCATCGCGTCGATCGGGGTGCCGTCCAGCAGGACACGGCCCGTGCGTGCACGCAGCAGGCGGGCCATCGCGCGCAGCAGGGTGGACTTGCCGCAGCCGTTGGCGCCGACGATCGCGGTGACCGCGCCCGGGGCGATCTCGAGCGTCATGTCGTGCACGACGACCCGGTCGTCGTACCCGACGGTGATGCCCTCGACCGCGAGCGTGTGGACGGGGTCGGTCACAGGGAACCTCCGGATCGGTTGGTCCTGGCCAGCAGCCAGAGCAGGTAGGGCGCGCCCAGCACGCCGGTGACGACGCCGACGGGGAACCGGTGCACCAGCAGGTGCTGCCCCACGAGGTCGGCGGTGAGGACCAGGAGCGCGCCCACGAGCGCCGCGGGGACGAGCAGCGTGCCCGTGCCGCGCAGCAGCCGGTGGGCGATGGGACCGGAGAGGAACGCGACGAACGCGATGGGCCCGGTGGCGGCCGTCGCGACGGCGATCGCGGCCACGGCCACGAGCAGCAGCGCGAGCCGGGAGCGGTCGGGCGACACCCCGAGGCCGGCCGCGGCGTCGTCCCCGAGCTGCAGCGCGGGCAGCCGCCGGGCGAGCAGCAGGAGCGCGGGCAGGAGCAGGGCGAGGGCCGCCGCGAGCGGGCCGACCCCCAGCCAGAACGCGGAGTTGAGGGACCCGGTGAGCCAGCGCAGGGCCTCGTTCGCGTCGTAGATGCCCGCGCGGGTCATCGCGTACCCGATGACGGAGTCGAGCATGGCGCCGACGGCGATCCCGATGAGGACGAGCCGCGCGCCCTGCACGCCGCTGCGCCACGACAGCGCGTAGATCGCGCCCGCCACGCCGAGCCCGGCGACGACCGCGACGAGCGACAGCGCCGCACCGGACAGGCCGAACATCGTGATCGCCACGACGGCGGCCGCGCTGGACCCCGCGCTGACGCCGATGATGTCCGGGCTCGCCAGGGGGTTGCGCAGCATCGTCTGGAACACGACGCCCCCCATGCCGAAGGCGAGGCCCACGAGCACGCCCGTGAGGACGCGCGGCGCACGCAGGACCCCGACGTTGAAGGAGGCACCGGGCACCTGCTCGCCGAGCAGCACGCGCAGCACCTGCGTCGGCGCGTACGTGCGCTCGCCGACGCACAGCGCGACGACGGCGACGACGACGACCGCGAGGACGAGGACGAGCAGCACCGCGCGCCGGCGCCGCGCACGCGCACGTCGGCCACGGGCGACGACCGCCCCGGTGCCGGGCGCGGCGTCCAGCACCGCGGTCACAGCGTGGCCACCTTGTGCCGGCGGATGATCGCGATGAAGACGGGGGCGCCGAGCACGGCGGTGACGATCCCGACCTCGACCTCCTGGGGGCGGGCGACGACCCGGCCGACCACGTCGGCGGCCAGCAGGAGCGCCGCCCCGAGCGCGGCCGACGCGGGCAGCAGCCAGCGGTGGCTCGGGCCGGTGAACGTGCGGGCGAGGTGGGGGATGACGAGCCCGACGAACCCGATGGGGCCGGCGACGGCGACCGCGGTCCCGCACAGCAGCACGGCGGCGGCCCCGCCGACGGCCCGGATCGCACCGACCCGCTGGCCGAGACCGACGGCGACGTCGTCGCCGAGGGCGATGGCGTCCATGCCGCGGGCGCAGCCGACGGCCAGCACGGCGCCCACGGCGAGGAACGGCAGGACCTGGCCGATCTCCGCGAACGACGCGCGGCCCAGCGACCCGACCTGCCAGAACCGGAAGGTGTCCAGCACGTCGGTGCGCGACAGCAGCACCATGGACACGCCGGAGCCGAGCGCCGCGGTCGTGGCCGCGCCGGCGAGGGCGAGCTTGAGGGGGGTGGCGCCCTCGCGGCCGAGCGACCCGATCGCGTAGACGAGCACCGAGGCGAGCGCGGCGCCGGCGAACGCCATCCACACGTACTGCGTCAGCGTGGACATGCCGAGCAGCATGATGCCGAGGACGACGGCGAGCGAGGCTCCGGAGCTGATGCCCAGCAGCGCGGGGTCCGCCAGCGGGTTGCGCGTGAGGCCCTGCAGGACGGCTCCGCCGACGCCGAGGGCGGCCCCGACGAGCAGCCCGAGCACGGTCCGCGCGACGCGGGAGCGCACGGCGGCCTGCGCGATGTCCGACGTCTCGGGGTGCAGGACGCCCGCCACGACGTCGGACCAGCCGACGACCCGGGACCCGAACGCCAGCGACGCCACGACCGCGAGCAGCACGCCGAGGACGCAGACCGCCAGCCCGAGCACGCGACGGCGGCGCAGGGACGCCGGCCCCACCCCGAGGGGGGAGGCCGGCGTCCCGGTCGTGGCGGTGAGGGTCATCCGACCTGGGCGGCCGCGGCCTGGAACAGGTCGAGGTACGCGTCGAGCGCCCACGGCACGGACAGGACCGTCGGTCCCGACGTGGCCGAGGAGATCGGGTCGCCGTCGGGGACGACGACGACGGAGCCGCGTGCCACGGCGGGGATCTTGCTCAGCAGCGGGTCGGCCTGCAGCGCCGCGAGGGTGCTGTCGTCGCCGTAGGTGACGAGCACGTCGACGTCGGCGAGCGTGTCGGCCTGCTCCGCGGAGAGGTTGACGAAGAACTGGTCGGTGTCACCGGCGAGATCGACGACCGAGGGCGCGTTGACCAGGCCGAGGTCCTCGACCAGCTGCACGCGGGCGTCGAGCGGGGTGTACACGCCGATCGTGCTCGGGTCGGCCGGGTCGATCCACGTGTAGGCGAAGGTCTTGCCCTCGACGTCGGGGCGCTCGGCGAGCGCGTCGTCGATGTCGGCGAGGACGTCGTCGATCAGCGCCTGCGCCTCGGCCTTGCGGCCGAGGGCCTCGCCGTTGACCAGCGCCATGTCCTTCCAGTTGGTGCCCCAGGCGAACTCGGGGAACGACACGGTGGGCGCGATCTGGGACAGGGTCGTGTAGTCGTCCTCGGTGAGCCCGGAGTAGGCGGCGAGCACGACGTCCGGGGACGTGTTGTTCACGGCCTCGAACGGGATGCCGTCGGTCTCGTCGAACAGCACGGGCAGGTCGTCACCGGTCGCGCCGAGGCCCTCGAGCGCCTCGTACGTCCAGGGGTGCACGCCGTCGGTGTCGTCGTCGCCGTAGGTGGCCTTGGCGAACCCGACGGGCACGACGCCCAGCGCGATCGGCACGTCGTGGTTGCCCCAGTTGACGGTGGCGACGGCCGTGGGCTGCGCCTCGACGGTCGTCTCGCCGAACGTGTTCTCCAGCGTGACGGGGAACGCGTCCGACCCGGCGGAGGTCGCGTCGGGCGTCGCGCCGTCGGTCGGGTCGGCGGCGCCGCCGGCGGCGCAGGCGGCCAGGAGGAGCGAGGCGGCGGTGGCGGCGACCAGGGGTCGCAAGGCGCGGCGGGAGGGCGCAGTGCGCATGGTGTCCTTCGCAGAGGGTCGCTGTCGTCGCTGGGCAGGGAGCCCGCGACGGGCCCGCGGGTGCGGGCTCAGTAGGTGAGCCTTACCTTACGGCACGCGCTCGGCGTAGGGGAGTGACGTCCGCGACACCGCGCCGGGTACGCCCGTTCGTGCCCGCTTGGGCTCCGCGCGGGCGGCTGGGCCACGTGGCTTCGGCGTTCTGCGCTGATTCGGGCGAAAGAGTGACGCCCGTTTGCCGCCGAAGATGTGGGGATTGGTTGACATCGCGCCTGCGGGCGGTGATTCTTGTCCCGGACGCGGAGCGACGCAGCTCCGCACGTGCCCGCGAGGAGAGCGATGAAGGTCTTCCGTTTCTACGCCCCCGGTGACGTCCGTCTCGAGGACGCGCCCGAGCCCGAGGCCGCGGCGGGGGAGGTCAAGATCCGGGTCCGCGCCTGCTCGATGTGCGGCACCGACGTCAAGATCTCGACCTCCGGGCACCAGCGCATCGTCCCGCCCCGCGTCATGGGGCACGAGATCGCCGGCGAGATCGTCCAGGTCGGCGAGGGCGTCCAGGGGTGGGAGCCGGGCGACCGCGTGCAGGTCATCGCCGCGATCCCGTGCGGGACGTGCGACTGGTGCGCCCGCGGCCTGCAGACCATCTGCCCGCACCAGGTCTCCATGGGCTACGACTACGACGGGGGCTTCGCGCCGTCCATGGTCGTGCCCGCCACGGTGCTCGCGGTCGACGGCCTCAACCGCATCCCCGACGGCGTCGGCTACGCCGAGGCCTCGGTCGCCGAGCCGTTCGCGTGCGCGATCAACGCCCAGGAGATCGCGGACGTGCACGACGGCGACACGGTGGTGGTCGTCGGCTCCGGTCCCATCGGCTGCCTGCACGTGCGGCTCGCCCGGGCCCGCGGCGCGACCGCGGTCTACCTCGTCGAGCTCAGCCGCGAGCGGCTCGACATGGCCGCCGCCGTCGTCGGCCCTGACGCCGCGATCTGCGCGTCCGAGGTCGACCCGGTCGAGGAGGTCCTCGCGCTGACGGGCGGTCGGGGTGCCGACGTCGTCATCACGGCGGCGGCGTCGGGTGCCGCCCAGGAGCAGGCGCTGCGCATGGTCGCGCCGCGCGGCCGGATCAGCTTCTTCGGCGGGCTGCCGAAGGACCGGCCGACCATCACGCTCGACTCCAACCTCGTCCACTACAAGGAGCTGACCATCGTCGGCGCCAACGGCTCGAGCCCGGAGCACAACCGCAAGGCGCTCGCGATGATCGCGGACGGCTCGGTGCCCGTCGCCGACCTCATCACCCACCGGCTCCCGCTCGAGCGGGTCGCCGAGGGCATCGACGTCGTGCGCTCCGGCGCCGGCATCAAGGTGACCATCGAGCCCTGACGGACCCGACCCGGCCGGCCACGCCCCCCTCCGGCCGGCCGGGTCGCAGCACGGCAGCACGGCACCACCCGTCGTGGGCAGCGGCGGCGCAGGACCCGATCAACGACGATCACCGGCCGGGGGCCACGGCCCCGGCCCGACCCAGCGGAGTGTGAACGGCATGACGACCACCGCACCTGCCGCGCCGACGCTCGCCCGGGGACGGACCGCTCAGGTCCGTCTCCAGCGGTTCGGCGCCTTCCTCACGGGCATGATCATGCCCAACCTCCCGGCCTTCCTGGCCTGGGGCCTCATCACCGCCCTGTTCATCTCCGTCGGGTGGCTGCCCAACGGCGTGCTCGGCGGGTTCGGCAACGCCGACCTGCCCGGTGCGTGGCAGGGTGCCGCGACGCAGCTCGTCGTGGCCGAGGACGGGACCACGTTCCGTCAGTACCTCGGCCTCGTCGGCCCGATGGTGACGTTCCTGCTGCCCCTGCTCATCGCGAACGCCGGCGGCCGGATGGTGCACGGCGAGCGTGGCGGCGTCGTCGCCACGATCGCGACGCTCGGCATCATCGTCGGCAGCACCGTGCCGATGTTCCTCGGCGCGATGCTCATGGGCCCGCTCGCCGCGTGGGTGATGAAGAAGGTCGACGCGCTGTGGGACGGGCGCATCCGTCCCGGCTTCGAGATGCTCGTCAACATGTTCTCCGCCGCGATCGTCGGCGGGGCGCTCTCGGTCGGCGCGTTCTTCGGGATCGCGCCGCTGGTCACCCAGATCAGCGGCTGGCTGGGCGACCTGGTCGGCTGGCTGGCGGACAACCACCTGCTCCCGCTCATGAGCGTGATCGTCGAGCCGGCCAAGGTGCTGTTCCTCAACAACGCGATCGGCAACGGCGTGCTCGTGCCGCTCGGCGCGCAGCAGGTCGTCACGGACGGCAAGTCGCTGCTGTACCTCGTCGAGGCGAACCCCGGCCCCGGCCTGGGCATCCTGCTGGCGTACACGCTGCTCGGCGTGGGCGTCGCGCGCTCGACCGCCCCGGGGGCGATCGTCGTGCAGTTCTTCGGCGGGATCCACGAGGTGTACTTCCCGTTCGTGCTCATGAAGCCGGCGCTCATCGTGGCGGCGATCGCGGGCGGGGCGACCGGTGTCGCGACCAACGCGGTGTTCGGCAGCGGCCTGGTCGGACCGGCCTCGCCGGGGAGCATCTTCGCGGTGTACGCGCAGACGGCGCGGGACAGCTACCTGGGTGTCACGCTGTCGGTGCTGCTGTCCGCCGTCGTGTCGTTCCTCGTCGCCGCCGTGATCCTGCGCGCCACGCGGGCGCGTGACCTGGCCGCGGGCAGCAGCGGCGACCTCGCCGCGGCCGTGGCGCAGACCGAGGCCAACAAGGGTAGGTCGAGCGCGGCGCTGTCGGCCCTGGTGGCGTCCGACGGCGCCGAGGAGCCGGCGACCGGTGACGCGGTCGCCGGGCCGGTGCGGCTCGTCGTGTTCGCGTGCGACGCGGGCATGGGGTCCTCCGTCATGGGGGCGGCCGTGCTGCGCGACAAGCTGCGCAAGGCCGGCGTCGAGGGCGTCGAGGTCGTCAACAAGGCGGTCGCGAACCTCGACGACGGCGCCGACCTCGTCATCAGCCAGCGCGAGCTCACCCACCGCGCGCGGCTCCAGGCGCCGACGACGCGGCACGTGTCGGTCGACAACTTCATGAACAGCCCGGTGTACGACGAGGTCGTCGCCGAGGTCGTCGCGGCGCAGGCCGCCCGGCCCGGGGCGTCCTGATGGGCGAGGTCCTCACGCGCGAGCTGTGCGTGGCCGACGGCCGGGCCCGGACGTACGAGGAGGCGGTCCGCGAGGCGGGTGCGCTGCTCGTGTCGTCCGGGGCGGTCGAGCCCGGGTACGTCGACGGCATGCTCGAGCGCGAGCGGACCATGACGACGGCGATGGGCAACGGCCTGGCGATCCCGCACGGGACGCTCGACGCGACGCCGTTCATCCACCGGTCGGCCGTCTGCGTCGTGCGCTACGCGGAGCCGATCGACTGGAAGGGCGTGCCGGTGCGCGTGGTCGTGGGGATCGCGGGCGCCGGTGGTGAGCACCTCGAGGTGCTGTCCCGCATCGCGCTCGTCTTCGTCGACCCCGAGCAGGCGGCGGCGGTGGCGGCGGCGCAGACGCCCGACGAGCTGTACGCGGCGCTGGGCAGGGTCAACGACGCCTGAGCGACCACGGTGCGGCCCGGCGCGTCGCGCGCCGGGCCGCACCCGCGTCGGGCGATCCGTGCCGGATGCCCGATGCCACACAAACGGGCGTCTGTTCATGTCCGAACGTGCCCGAATCGCCTTGACAGACCGTTCGCCCCGGGTGATGCTGGACTCAGTCGCCACTCGGGGCGGCGCCGGACGACGGAGTCGATGTTGTACGCACCGGAGCGACACCAGCAGATCCTCACCCGGGCGCGCGCCGACGGTCGCGTCGACGTGACGGGCCTGGCCGCCGAGCTGGACGTGACCGCCGAGACCATCCGGCGCGACCTCACCGCGCTCGAGCGCCACGGCCTGGTCCGCCGGGTCCACGGCGGCGCGATCCCCGTCGAGCGCCTCGGCTTCGAGCCCGGCCTCGCCGACCGCGAGGGCCTGCTCTCGGGGGAGAAGGAGCGCATCGCCAAGGCGGCGCTCGACGAGCTGCCCGACGGCGGAGCCGTGATCCTCGACGCCGGCACCACCACCGTCCGGCTCGCCGAGCTGCTCCCGACCGACCGCGAGCTCACCGTCGTCACGCACGCCCTGCCCGTCGCGACCGTGCTCGCCACGCGCCCCGGGACCACGCTGCACCTCGTCGGCGGGACCGTCCGCGGTCGCACGCTGGCGGCCGTCGGGACCTGGGCGCTGCGGGACCTCGCCGAGATCCACGTCGACGTCGCCTTCCTCGGTGCCAACGGCATCACCGCCGACCACGGCGTGACCACCCCCGACCTCGCCGAGGCCGCCGTCAAGCGCGCCCTGGTGACCGCCGCCCGCCGCACCGTCGTGCTCGCCGACCACACCAAGGTCGGCCGCGTCGACCTCGCCCGCGTCGCCGCGCTCGCGGACGTCGACACCCTCATCACCGACTCCGACGTGCAGCCCGAGCTCGCCGACGAGATCGAGGCCGCCGGCACCCGGGTGGTGCGCGCATGATCGTCACGGTCACCCCCAACCCCAGCCTCGACCGCGCGCTCGACGTCGACCGGCTCGAGGTCGGCGAGGTCAACCGCGCGCACGCGGCCCACGTCCACCCCGGGGGCAAGGGCATCAACGTCGCGCGCGCCCTCGTGCGGCACGGCGAGGCGTCCGTCGCCGTCGTGCCGGTGGGCGGCGCCGACGGCGCGCGGCTCGTCGGGCTGCTCGCCGAGCACGGCGTCCCCGCCGTCCCGGTGGCCGTGGCGGGGGACACCCGCACCAACATCACGCTCGTCGAGTCCGACGGCGCCACCACCAAGGTGAACGCCCCCGGCCCCCGGCTGTCCGACGCCGAGGTCGACGCGCTGCTCGCGGCGGTCGAGGACGAGCTCACGCACGGCCCGCGGGTCGTCGTCGCCGCCGGCTCGCTGCCCGCAGGGGCGGGCGACGCGTTCTTCGTCCGGCTCGCCGGCCTGGCCGGCCGGCACAACGTGCCGGTCGCGCTCGACACCTCCGGCGCGCCGCTCGCCCGCGCCGTCCGCTCGGGCGGGCTCAGCCTCGTCAAGCCGAACGACGACGAGCTCGCCGAGCTCGTCGGTCGCGAGCTGCGCACCGTGGGCGACGTCGTCGGTGCCGCGCGCGAGGTGATCGCGCAGGGCACGTCGGCCGTGCTCGTCAGCCTCGGCGCGCACGGCGCGATGCTGGTGCGTGCCGACGGCACCTGGTGGGCCGGGGGCCCGCCGCTCGTGCCGCTGTCGACCGTCGGCGCCGGCGACTCCACGCTCGCCGGGTTCCTCGCCGGGACCGGCACGTGCGCCGACAAGCTGCGCACCGCCGTGGCGTGGGGGCGCGCCGCCGTGCTCCTGCCCGGCACTGAGGTGCCGTCCCCCGCCCACCTCGACCTCGACGCCGTCCGGGTCGTCGAGGAGCCCGACCCCGACCTCCCGCTGAAGGAGCTGTGACATGAGCACCACCACCCCGCTCATCACCGCCGACCTGGTCGCCGTCGACCTCGCGGCGACCGAGCGCACCGACGTGACGCGCCGCCTGATCGAGCTGCTCGTCGCCGCCGGTCGCGTCACCGACGGCGACGGCTTCGCGGCCGACGTCGCCGCGCGCGAGGCGCAGATGGCCACCGGCATGCCCGGAGGCATCGGCCTGCCGCACGCCCGCTCGGAGCACGTCGTCGTCCCGAGCCTCGCGGTCGGCAAGCTCGCCCAGGGCGTCGACTGGGGCGCCCCCGACGGGCCCGCGCGGCTCGTCTTCCTCATCGCCGCGCCCGCGTCGGGCGACGCCGACCACCTGCAGATCCTCGCCGCGCTCGCGCGACGCCTCGTGCACGAGTCGTTCCGCACGTCGCTGCTCGAGGCCCCCGACGCGGCGACCGTCGCCGAGATCGTCACCCGAGAGGTCGTGCCGTCATGAAGCTCGTCGCCGTGTCCTCGTGCCCCACGGGGATCGCCCACACCTACATGGCCGCGGAGGCGCTCGAGCAGGCCGGGAAGGCGGCCGGCCACGAGGTCCACGTCGAGACCCAGGGCGCGGCCGGCTCGACCCCGCTCGACCCCGCGCTCATCGCCGCGGCGGACGGCGTCATCTACGCGGCCGACCTCGAGGTCAAGGACAAGCAGCGGTTCGCTGGCAAGCCGTTCGTCGACGTCGGCGTCAAGAAGGCCGTGCACGACGCGCCGGGCGTCATTGCCGCGGCCGTCGCGGCCGTCGAGGCGGGGGTGCCGGCCGGCGCGGGGGAGACGCCGGCCGCCGCTCCCGCCGCCGCCGGCCCGCGCGCCGCCGACCGGAACGCCGGCGCCGGCACGAACGTCCGCAAGTGGCTCATGACGGGCGTGTCCTACATGATCCCGTTCGTCGCCGCGGGCGGGATCCTCATCGCGCTGTCGTTCATGCTCGCGCAGGTCGCCTGGGGTGGCGCCGAGGGCGCCATCGAGGTGACCGGGGTCGACCAGGCGCAGGTTGTCGCAGCGTTCGACCCGCTGTCGCTGCAGCACTGGGCGGTCGTGCTGCTCGCGACGGGCCAGCTCGCGTTCGGCTTCCTCGTGCCGGTGCTGTCCGGGTTCATCGCCTACGCGATCGCCGACCGGCCGGGCCTGGTGCCCGGGTTCCTCGGCGGGGCCGCCGCCGGGTTCGTCGGCGCCGGGTTCCTCGGAGGCCTGGTCACCGGCTTCCTCGCCGGTGGTGTGGCCCTGTGGATCAGCCGCTGGAACGTCCCCAAGGGCGTGCGCGGCATCATGCCCGTCGTCGTGATCCCGCTGCTGTCCTCCGCGGTCGTCGGCGTCGTGATGCTCGTGCTCATCGGCCGGCCCATCGCCGCGGCCATGGACGGGCTGACGGGCTGGCTCGACGGCCTGTCCGGGTCCAGCGTGGTGCTGCTGGGCGTCCTGCTGGGCGCCATGATGGGCTTCGACCTCGGGGGTCCGGTCAACAAGGTCGCCTACACGTTCGCCGTCACCGGCCTGGCCACGCAGGGGCTGGCCTCCGACGCGACGCAGTACCGCATCATGGCCGCCGTGATGGCGGCCGGCATGGTCGCACCGCTGGCGATGGCGCTGGCCACGACCGTCCGCAAGCGACTGTTCACGCACGCCGAGCAGGAGAACGGCAAGGCCGCGTGGCTGCTCGGGGCGTCGTTCATCTCCGAGGGCGCCATCCCGTTCGCGGCCGCCGACCCGTGGCGCGTCATCGTCTCCTCGGTCGTCGGCTCCAGCGTCACCGGTGCCCTCGTGATGGCGTCCGGCTCGACCCTCGTCGCCCCGCACGGCGGCGTGTGGGTCCTGCCGCTCATCGGCAACCCGCTCGGCTTCCTGGCCGCCGTCGTCGTCGGGACGCTCGTCACCGCGGCCGTCGTGGTCCTGCTCAAGACGCTCGCGCACGACCCTGTCGTGAGCGCCGAGCGCGCCGCCGAGGAGCAGCGCGACCCCGCGCTGGTCGCACCGTCCGCCTGACGCCCCCCGCACCCGCCCGTCTCGAAGGAGAGAACCCATGACCGAGCGCACCGTCGTCGTCGCGTCCCGCGTCGGGCTGCACGCCCGCCCCGCGATGCTGTTCACCCAGGCCGTGGCCGCCAGCGGCGTCCCTGTGACCATCGCGAGGTCCGGCGGCGCGCCCGTCGACGCGTCGAGCATCCTGTTCGTCATGTCGCTGGGCGTCCCGCACGGCGAGGAGGTCACGCTCGCGGCCGACGGCCCGCAGGCCGACCGCGTCCTCGACGAGCTGGTCGAGCTGTTGGCGACCGACCTCGACGCGGAGCCGTCCGGGGACGCGACGCAGGCCGGCTCGTGACGACGGCGCAGCCCGGGCCGCCCGGGGTGCTGCAGGGCGTGGGGGTCGGGCGCCTGGCCGTCGTCGGGCCGGTCGCGTGCGTGCGTCCCGCCCCCGCCCTGCCGCCCGACGCCCCGCTCCTCGTCGACGGCGAGCCCGCCGGGCCGGAGCAGGTCCACGAGGTCGTCGAGCGCGCGTTCACCGAGGTCGCCGCGGCGCTGCGGGAGCAGTCCGCGGGGGCGACCGGCACGGTCCGCGACGTGCTCGCCGCCACCGCGCAGATGGCGGACGACGCCGCGCTGCGCAGCCAGGTCCTCGCGCGCGTCGACGCGGGCGAGCCGCCGGTCGGGGCGATCGACGCCGTCGTGCAGATGTTCGCCGGCATGTTCGAGCAGGCCGGCGGGTACCTGGCCGAGCGCGTCACGGACCTGCGCTCCGTGCGCGACCGCGTCGTGGCCCGGGCCATGGGCCTGCCGGACCCCGGCGTGCCGCACCTCGAGCGACCGTCGGTCGTGGTGGCCCGCGACCTCGCACCCGCGGACACCGCCGCGCTCGACCTCACCCACGTGCTGGCCATCGTGACCGAGCTCGGGGGCCCGACCGGTCACACCGCGATCATCGCCGGTCAGCTGGGGCTGCCGTGCGTCGTGCGGGTGGCCGGCGTGACGGACCTCGAGGACGGCACGGTCGTGGCCGTCGACGCGGCTGCGGGCACGGTGCTGCCGCACCCGGACGACGCGGTGCGCGACGCGTACGAGCGCCGCCGCACGGCGCAGGCCGCGCTTGCCGAGGACACGTCGCCCGGGGCCACGTCGGACGGGCACGCCGTCGCGCTGCTCGCCAACATCGGGACCGCGGCGGACGCGGAGCGGGTCGGGGCGGGCGCCGAGGGGGTCGGGCTGTTCCGCACCGAGGTGCTGTTCCTCGAGCGGGTGCAGGCGCCGACCGTCGAGGAGCAGGCCGACGCCTACGCGGCGGCCCTGCGCGCGGCCGGCGGACGCAAGGTCGTCGTGCGCACGCTCGACGCGGGCGCCGACAAGCCCTTGGCGTTCGCGACGTTCCCGGACGAGGAGAACCCGGCGCTCGGGGTGCGCGGCTACCGGCTCGTGCGCTCGCACCCCGAGCTGCTCGACACCCAGCTCGCGGCGCTGGTCCGGGCGCAGGCCGCCACGGGCGCGACGCCGTGGGTGATGGCCCCGATGATCGCGACGCCCGACGAGGCGCGTGCCTTCGCGCAGCGCGCCCGCGCCGCGGGCGTCGCGACCGTGGGCGTCATGGTCGAGGTGCCCGCGGCGGCGCTGCGGGCCGCCGACATCCTGGCGGAGGTCGACTTCGTCTCGATCGGCACCAACGACCTCGCGCAGTACACGATGGCGACCGACCGGCTGCGCGGCGAGCTGGCCGACCTGCTCGACGTGTGGCAGCCCGCGGTGCTCGACCTGGTCGCCGCGACGGCTCGCGCCGGGCGAGCCACTCGCAAGCCCGTCGGCGTGTGCGGCGAGTCCGCCGCCGACCCGCTCATGGCGCTCGTGCTCGTCGGGCTGGGGGTCACCAGCCTGTCGGCGGCCCCCGGTGCGCTGCCCGCCGTGCGGCACGCGCTGCGCCGGCACACCCAGCAGCGCTGCGAGGAGATCGCCGACGCCGCGCTGGGGGCGCGCACCGCGCCCGAGGCGCGGGCGGCGGCGCTGGCCCTGGTCGACGCGGACGTCCGGGCGACGCTCGCGCTGTGACGCCGCCCGGCCGGGCGCACCGTGGGTGGGCCCGGCCGTGCGGCGTGCGTGCGTGCGTGGCGTGCGCGGTCAGCGGCGCTCGCGGCGGTACAGGGTCCGGGACCAGGCGTAGCCGACCGCGGCGACGGCGACGCACCACCCCACGGCCAGGAGCGCCGTCGCGCCGTCCGGCGTGGTGCCGGCCAGCAGCGCGCGGGTCGTCTCGACGACGGGGGTGAACGGCTGGTGCTCGGCGAAGGCGCGCACCGGCGCCGGCATGGTCGCCACGGGAACGAGCCCGCTGCTGAGGAACGGCAGGGCCGTCAGCAGCATCGGCGTGTTCGACGCGGTCTCCACCGACGGTGCGGCCAGCCCCATCGCGACGCAGAGCCAGGTCGTCGCGAACGTCACCAGCGCGACCAGGCCGACGAGCGCGAGCCACCCCGGCACCCCGGCGCCGGGCCGGAAGCCGAGCGCGACCGCCACCGTGAGCACGACCGCGACCGCGACCAGGCCCTGGACCACGGTGCCGAGCACCGGGCCACCGAGCACCGACCCGGGCGAGATCGCCATGGTCCGGAAGCGCGCCATGATCCCGCTGTGCGCGTCCATCGCCGCGGTGATCGCCACGCTCTGCGCCGCGCCGACCACCGCGAACAGCAGGATCGCGGGGGTGATGTAGTCGAGGTACGCCGCGCGGCCCTCGGCGCCGGGGGCGGCGCCCGGGGTGACCCCCGCGCCGATCGCCCCGCCGAACACGAACACGAACAGCAGGAGCAGCAGCACGGGGATCACGACCGTGAAGCTCGTCAGGGCGGGGTAGCGCACGGCGCGCAGCAGGTTGCGCCGCAGCATGGTGAGCAGGTCGGCCAGCGGGCGCGCGCCGGCGGTGGGGTGGAGCGTCGCGGTGGTCATCAGGCCACCTCCCTCGTGGTCGGTGCGGACGGGGCGTCGGGCGTGGGCTCGGTGAGGCGCAGGAAGACGTCGTCGAGGGAGCCGGCGTCGTGCGCCGACTTCAGCTCGGCCGCGGTGCCCTCGGCCACGATGCGGCCGCGGTCCAGCACGGCGACGCGGTCCGCGAGGTGGTCGGCCTCCTCGAGGTACTGCGTCGTGAGCAGCACGGTCGTGCCGGCCGCCACCAGGGCGCGCACCTCGTCCCACAGCGTGCGGCGGCTGCGCGGGTCCAGGCCCGTCGTCGGCTCGTCGAGGAAGACCACGGCGGGCGACCCGACGAGCGTCATCGCCAGGTCCAGCTTGCGGCGCATGCCGCCGGACCACGTCGAGACCGGCTTGCGGGCGGCCTCCGTCAGGCCGAACTGCGTGAGCAGCGCGTCGACGCGCTCGCGGCCCGCGCGCCGGCCGAGGTGGTGCAGCGCCGTCATGAGGCGCAGGTTCTCGACGCCCGTGAGCAGGTCGTCGACGGCGGACACCTGCCCGGTGACGCCGATGGCGCGGCGCACCGCGTCGCCCTGCGTGACGACGTCGTGCCCCGCGACACGGGCGCTGCCGCCGTCGGGGGACAGCAGGGTGGACAGGATGCCCACGATCGTCGTCTTGCCGGCGCCGTTGGGGCCGAGCAGCGCGGTGACGGTGCCGGCGGCGACGGTCAGGTCGACCCCGTCGAGCACGGTCAGGTCGCCGTAGGACTTGCGCAGGCCGCGGACGTCCACGGCGGGTTCGCTGGTCATGGTGGTCCTCCTGGTGCGTCGGGTCGCGTGGTGGGACGGGTCAGGGGCGGCGGACGAGGACGTGGCCGTAGCCGGTGCCGGCGTGGATCTCGACGGTCGCGTCGTCGTCGACCGGTCCGTCCCCGGGGGTCAGGTCGGTGCGGACCGTGCCGTGCTTCGAGGCGACGTCGAGCCAGGCGGCCGTGCCCGGCGGGACGCCCACCTCGATCGAGCCGTACGACGTGGTGAGGGTCAGCGCGCCGGACTCGACGCGCTCGACGCGGATGCCGCCCGACGCGGCCTTGGCCGTGAGGGTGCCGCGCACGGTGCCGACCACGACGTCGCCGTGCACCCCGGAGACCCGCAGGGTCCCGGTGAGCGCGCCGACGGTCGTGCCGCCGTTGCGGGCGTGGATCTCGCCGTCACCCGTGAGCTCGGCGATGCGGACGCTCCCGGCGCCGGCACGCACGTGGGCGCACGCGGTGACGCGCCCGGCGACGACCGAGCCCGCGCTCACGACGAGGTCCAGGCGGTCGACCTCCTCGACCCGGGCGTCCCCGCCGTTGAGGGTCAGGTCGACGGTGCCGAGCCGGCCCTCCGCGAACAGCGTGCCGGCCTTGCCGCGCAGGTCCGAGCCGGCGGGCAGCTCGATCGTCACCGTCGCACCGCCGGCGGAGAAGGGCAGGACGTACTGCCGCCACGCGGCCGGGTACACGATCGTGACGGCATCGCCGTCGCGCCGGACCCGGGTCTCGTCGGCGGCCCGCACGGCGCCGGGCTTGGTCGGGTCGGCGGGCAGGACCGTGACGACGACGTCGTCGCGCTCGCCGGCGACCACGTGCAGGTTGCCGAACGGGACGTCCACGACGACCGGGACCGGCGCAGGGGCGGGGAACGTGGGCATGCGGGCTCCAGGGGGTTCGTGGTGGTCGTGGGTGAGCGCGGTGCTCGTGGTGCTCGTGGTGCTCAGCGCACCCAGCCCGTGAGACGGTTCGTGGCGCGCGGGTCGGTACGCGGCTGCGGGTCCGGCCGGCCGCCGACGGGGTGCTCGAGGGCGCCGGCGACGGCGCGGACGAGCCAGGAGTTGACGGACACGCCGTCGCGCGCGGCCGCCACCTCGACCTGTGCCTTGAGGTGGTCGGGCAGGCGCAGCGTGGTGCGGGTGGTCGTGCCCTCGTCGTCGGGTGCCGGGAGCGTCGAGGGTGGGGTGGCGACGGCCGGGCGGGGCGCCGCGGGGGTGCCGGTCGGGTCCGTGCGGGCTCCCGCGTCGACCACGAACTCCGGGAGTCCAGCGCGCAGCCGGACGTCGACGGAGCCGGGGGCCAGCTCGGCCGAGATCTCGCCGGCGGCCTCCGTCAGCGCGTCGAGCAGGACGAGCCGGACGGCGGCGTCGAGCGGCGTGGTGAGCCGCTGGGCGAGCTGCCGAGCCTCGTCGCCGCCGATGGCGGCGGCTGCCGTCAGCCGCTCCTGCAGGTCGTCGACGTAGCGCGTGAGATCCATGACGTCATCATGACACCACAGTGACGTCACCACAAGCCTGTGGTGGTGTCACCTGCGGCGTGGCGTTCGGCGGCGCGCCGCCCGCAGCCCCCGGATGCGCGGCGTACGCTGACGCGATGGCGCACGAGCATGCCGACCTGCACGACCCGGAGACCGACCCGCTCGCCACGTACGTGCTCGAGCCGGACGACGTGCGCCCGCTCCTGGCACGCGTCGTCGCCGGCCCGGGGCACGCGACGTCGACCGCGGTCGCCCCCTTCACGGGAGCGCCCATCGCGGCCGTGCCGCTGACCGCACCCGACGACCTGCCGGACGCCGCGCGCCGGGCCCGTGCCGCGCACCGCCTGTGGGCGGCCCGACCCGTGGCCGAGCGCGCCGCGGTGCTGCTGCGGGCCCACGACCTGCTGCTCGAGCGGCAGTCCGACGTCCTCGACCTGCTGCAGGTCGAGACCGGCAAGGCCCGCGCGCACGCGTGGGAGGAGCTCGGCGACGTCGCCAACGCCGCGCGCTACTACGCGCTGCGGGCGCGTCGCCTGCTCGCACCCCGGACGGTCCGCGGACTCATGGGCCCCCTGACCTCGGCCCGCGTGCTGCGGCACCCGCTCGGCGTGGTCGGCGTCGTCACACCGTGGAACTACCCCCTGTCGCTCGGCCTCGGGGACGCGCTGCCCGCGCTCGTCGCCGGCAACGCCGTGCTCCTGCGCGCCGACCCCCAGACGGCCCTGACGCTCCTGTGGTGCGCCGAGCTGCTCGAGGACGCCGGCCTGCCGGCCGACCTGCTGCAGGTCGTCGTCGGGGGCCCGGCGGTGGGCATGGCCCTCCTCGAGCACGTCGACCACGCGGGCTTCACCGGGTCGACCCGCGCCGGCCGGGTGTTCGCGGCGCGCGCCGGGGAGCTCGGCGTCCCCGTCACCCTCGAGCTGGGCGGCAAGAACCCGATGTACGTGGCCGCCGACGTCGACGTCGAGGCCGCCGCCGAGGGCGCCGTGCGCGCGTGCTTCGGGTCCGCGGGCCAGCTGTGCGCGAGCATCGAGCGGATCTACGTGCACGAGGACGTGCACGACCGGTTCGTCTCCGCCCTCGTGCGGCGCACGGCCGCGCTGCGCCTCGGGGTCGGGCTGGACTACCGCGCCGACCTGGGCTCGCTGGTCGGCCCCGACCAGCTGGCCCGCGTCGTCGAGCACGTCGAGGACGCCGTGGGGCACGGCGCGACCGTCCTCGTGGGCGGCGAGCAGCGCCCCGACGTCGGGCCGTACGTCTACGAGCCCACGGTCCTGGCCGACGTGCCCCCGGTGGCCCGCGCGTACCGCGAGGAGACGTTCGGGCCCGTCGTGGCCGTCTCCCCGGTGGCGTCGGACGACGAGGCCGTGGCCGCCATGAACGACTCCGAGCTGGGCCTCGTCGCTGCCGTGTGGACCCGGTCGGCGGCGCGCGGCGCGGCGCTCGCCGCGCGGGTGCGCGCCGGTGCCGTCATGGTCAACGACACGCACCACCTGCTGTGGGGGAGCGTCGGCGCCCCCATCGGCGGTGTCGGCGCGTCCGGCCACGGCCGCCGCCACGGTCGCGAGGGCCTGTGGGAGACGACGTGGACGCAGACCGTCGTCGCCCAGCGCGGCGTGCACACGGGGCGGGGGCTCGGCATGCGCGAGATCCACGAGCTCGGGCCCGAGGTCTGGCCCCGCGTGCTCACCCGCCTGCTGCGCCTCGAGCGCGCGCTGCGCCTGCCCTGAGGACGCCGGCCGGCCCGCTCAGGCGCCGACGACCTCCAGCGCCTGGCGGGCGATCGCCAGCTCCTCGTTGGTCGGGACCACCAGGACCGTGACCCGGGCGCCGTCGGGGGAGATGACGGTCGGCTCGCTCTTGCGGCCCTCGTTGCGGGCGAGGTCGACCTCGATCCCCAGGTCCTCGAGCCCGCTGAGCACGCCCGCGCGCACGATGTCGTCGTTCTCCCCGACGCCGGCGGTGAACGCGATGACGTCGAGGCGTCCGAGCACCGCGTAGTAGGCGCCGATGTACTTGCGCAGCCGGTGCAGGTAGACGTCGAGCGCGAGCCGCGCACCGGCGTCCCCCGCCGCCACCAGGTCGTGCAGGGCGCGGAAGTCGTTGACGCCCGACAGGCCCTTGAGCCCGGACCGGCGGTTGAGCAGGTCGTCGATGTCGTCGATGCTCATGCCCGCGTTGCGGTGCAGGTGGAACACCACGGCGGGGTCGATGTCCCCCGAGCGGGTGCCCATGACCAGGCCCTCGAGCGGCGTCATGCCCATCGACGTCTCCACCGCGACCCCGCCGCGCACGGCCGAGGCCGACGCCCCGTTGCCCAGGTGCAGCACGATCTGGTGGAGGTCCTCCAGGGGGCGGCCGACCAGCCCGGCGACCTGCTGCGACACGTACTGGTGCGACGTGCCGTGCGCGCCGTACCGGCGCACCTGGTGCGCCGCGGCGACCTGCGCGTCGATCGCGTACGTCGCCGCCGCCTCCGGCAGGTGCCGGAAGAACGCGGTGTCGAAGACCGCGACGTGCGGGACGTCGGGCAGCAGCGCCTGGGCGACGCGGATGCCCGTGAGGTTCGGCGGGTTGTGCAGCGGTGCCAGGGGCGACAGCTCCTCGATGAGGCGCTCGACGTCCCGGTCCACGAGCACCGGGCCGTCGAAGCACGCCCCACCCTGCACCACGCGGTGGCCGACGGCCACGACGTGCGAGGCCTCGAGGTCCGGCCCGATCTCGTCGAACAGGCCGAGCACGATCCGCAGCCCCTCGGCGTGGTCCGGCACGGGCAGCTCGCGCCGCGTCGTCGTCCCGTGCGCGACGTGCTTGACGGCGCCGACGCCCTCGCCGATCTGCTCGACCAGGCCCGACGCGATCGCCTCCCCGTTGTCCGGGGTGACGAGCTGGTACTTGATGGACGAGGAGCCGGAGTTGACGACGAGCACGCTCGCGCGGGGCGTCTCGGACGGGGTGGTGGTGCTCATCGTGCAGGTGCCTCCGGTGTGGTGACGGTGCCGGCCTCGCCGGCCGCGGCAGCGGCCTGGTCGAGCGCCTGCGCCTGGATCGCGGTGATCGCGACGGTGTTGACGATGTCCTGGACCAGCGCGCCGCGCGACAGGTCGTTGACGGGCTTGCGCAGCCCCTGCAGGACCGGGCCGATGGCCACGGCACCGGCCGAGCGCTGCACGGCCTTGTACGTGTTGTTGCCCGTGTTGAGGTCGGGGAAGACGAAGACGGTCGCGCGCCCCGCGACGGCGGAGTCCGGCATCTTCGTCTTCGCGACCGACGCGTCGACGGCCGCGTCGTACTGGATCGGTCCCTCGACGGACAGGTCCGGCCGGCGCTCGCGGACCAGCCGCGTCGCCTCGCGGACCTTCTCGACGTCCGCTCCGGACCCGGACTCGCCGGTCGAGTAGGACAGCATCGCGATGAGCGGCTCGATGCCGAACTGCACGGCCGTCTCCGCCGAGGAGATCGCGATGTCGGCGAGCTGCTCGGCGGTGGGGTCCGGGATGACGGCGCAGTCGGCGTACACGAGCACGCGGTCCTCGAGGCACATGAGGAAGCAGCTGGACACGCTGCCGACCCCCGGCGTCGTCTTGATGATCTCGAACGCCGGCTTGATGGTGTGGGCGGTCGTGTGGACGGCGCCGGAGACCATGCCGTCCGCCATGCCCAGCTGGACCATGAGGGTGCCGAAGTACGACACGGACGACACGATCTCGCGGGCACGCTCGGTCGTCATGCCCTTGTGGCGCCGCAGGTCCGTGTAGATCTCCGCGAACCGCTCGAGCGTCTCCCCGTTCTTGGGGTCGATCACCTGGGCCCCCTCGAGGTCGAGGCCGAGCTCGGTCGCACGCGCGCGGATCGCCGCCTCCTCGCCGAGGATCGTGAGGTCGGCGACCTGGCGCTGCAGCAGCGTCGAGGCCGCGCGCAGGATGCGGTCGTCGTTGCCCTCGGGCAGCACCACGTGCTTGCGGTCGGCACGGGCCCGGTCCAGCAGCGCGTACTCGAACATCAGGGGCGTCACGACGCCGGGGCGCGGGACGTCCAGCATCGCCAGGAGCTCGGAGCCGTCGACGTGCTGCTCGAACAGCGCGAGGGCGGTGTCGACCTTGCGCTGGGCGCCGTGGGTGAGTCGACCCCGGGTCGCCGCCGCGGCGCTCGCCGAGCGGAACGTGCCCAGGGACGTCGTGATCAGCGGCAGGCGGGACCCGAGCCCCTCGACCAGGCGCTGGATCGTGGGGGCCGGCGTGAGCCCGCCGTTGAGGATGAGGCCCGCCAGCGACGGGAAGCCGTCCGCCTGGTGCGCCATCAGCAGGCCGAGCAGCACGTCCGCGCGGTCGCCGGGGGTGATGACGACGGCGCCGTCCTGCAGGCGGTCCAGGAGGTGCTCGATCGACATGGCGCCGACGAGCACGTCGAGCACCTCGCGACCCAGCAGCTCCTCGTCGCCGCCGGCCAGCGTGCCGCCGACCGCGTGCATCAGCTGACGCAGCGTGGGCGCGTACAGCAGGGGCGAGTCCGGCAGCGCCCACACGGCGACCTCGCCGGCCAGGGCCGACCGCACCTCCTCGAGCGACGACGGCGCGCAGCGGTTGGCGATGACCGAGACGACCTGGGCGTGGTTCGCGACGATCTCCGTGGTGGCCACGTCGACGGCGTGGTGCACGTCCTCGGGGGAGCGGTGCGCGCCGTTGACGACGAGCACGACCGGGGCCCCCAGGTTGGCGGCGATCCGGGCGTTGTACGCGAGCTCGGTGGGCCCGGCGACGTCCGTGTAGTCGGTGCCGACGACCACGACGGCGTCGCAGCGCCGCTCCACGTCGTGGAACCGCGACACGATCCGCGACAGCGCGGCCTCGGGGTCCTCGATCACGTCGTCGTACGTCGCGCCGACGGCCTCCTCGTAGGCGATGTCGACGCCGTCGTGCTCGAGCAGCAGCTCGAGGACGTAGTCGCGCTCGTCCGTCGAGCGTGCCACGGGGCGGAAGACGCCGACACGCTGCACGGTGCGCGTCAGCAGGTCGACGAGGCCCAGGGCGACGACGGACTTGCCCGTGTCTCCCTCGGCCGACATGACGTAGATCGTCCTGGCCACTGTGCTGCTCACTCCTCGTCCCCCGGGTGGGGGGTGGTGGTCGTCCGGTCGCGTCCGGGCCGGTGGGCCCGGACGCGACCGCGAACGGTCGGACTACTCGTTGTCACCGCCGGTCGACAGGGACGCCGCGATCTCCGTGGTGGAGGCCGCGTCGCCCGCGTCGGGCCACACCCAGTCCCGCACCTCGGGGATGTCCTCGCCGTGCGTCCGCGTGTACTGCCGGGCGCGGATGCGCTCGTCGACCATGCGCTGGCGCAGCCCTGCCTGCGAGGCGCGCAGCCAGTGGACGTGGTCGATGACGTCGATGACCAGGTGGAACCGGTCCAGGTCGTTGAGCATCACCATGTCGAAGGGCGTCGTTGTGGTGCCCTCCTCCTTGTACCCGCGCACGTGCAGGTTGGCGTGCCCGTTGCGACGATACGTCAGCCGGTGGATGAGCCACGGGTAGCCGTGGTACGCGAACACGATCGGGCGGTCGGCCGTGAAGATCGTGTCGAACTCGCGGTCCGACAGGCCGTGCGGGTGCTCGCGCTCGTCCTGCAGCCGCATGAGGTCCACGACGTTGACGACGCGCACCTTGAGCTGCGGCAGCTCGCGCCGCAGGATGTCGGCGGCCGCCAGCACCTCGAGCGTCGGCACGTCGCCCGCGCACGCGAGGACCACGTCCGGCTCCTCGTCCTGCGCCTCCGACCCCGCCCACTCCCAGATGCCCAGGCCGCGCGTGCAGTGCGCGACGGCCTGCTCCATCGTGAGGAAGTTCGGCGCCGGCTGCTTGCCGGACACGACGACGTTGACGTACTGCCGGCTGCGCAGGCAGTGGTCGTACGTGCTCAGCAGCGTGTTGGCGTCCGGCGGCAGGTACACCCGCACGACCTCGGCCTTCTTGTTGACCACGTGGTCGATGAAGCCCGGGTCCTGGTGGCTGAAGCCGTTGTGGTCCTGACGCCACACGTGGCTCGACAGCAGGTAGTTGAGGCTCGCGATCGGCCGGCGCCACGGGATGTGGTTGGTGACCTTGAGCCACTTCGCGTGCTGGTTGAACATCGAGTCGACGATGTGGATGAACGCCTCGTACGACGTGAACAGGCCGTGGCGACCGGTCAGCAGGTAGCCCTCGAGCCAGCCCTGGCACTGGTGCTCCGACAGCATCTCCATGACGCGGCCGGCGCGCTCGAGGTGGTCGTCGACCTCGGGCCCCTCGAAGTCGGCGTTCCACTGCTTGGCCGTGACGTCGTACACGGCCTGCAGCCGGTTCGACGCCGTCTCGTCGGGCCCGAAGATCCGGAAGTTGTCCGGGTTGCGGCGGATGACCTCGGTGAGGAACTCGCCCAGCACCCGCGGTGCCTCGGCGAACGTCGCGCCGGGAGCCGGCACGTCCTGCGCGTAGTCGCGGAAGTCCGGCAGGCGCAGGTCGCGCAGCAGCTGGCCGCCGTTGGCGTGCGGGTTGGCGCTCATCCGCAGGTCGCCCGCGGGTGCGAGCGCGGAGATCTCGGCGTCGGCGCGCCCGGTGGCGTCGAACAGCTCCTCGGGGCGGTACGACTGCAGCCACTCCTCGAGCACCGCGAGGTGCTCGGGGGTGTCGCGCGCGCTGGCCAGCGGTACCTGGTGCGCACGCCAGGAGCCGGTCGTCTTCTTGCCGTCGATCTGCGCCGGACCCGTCCAGCCCTTGGGCGTGCGGAACACGATCATCGGGTACATCGGACGCGTGAGGTCGCCCTGCGCGGCCCGCGCCTTGATGTCGGCGATCTCGTCGAGGACCTCGTCGAGGAGGACGGCGAAGCGGCGGTGGATCGACAGGTCGTCCTCGTCGTCGAAGCCGGCGACGAACAGGTGGGGCGTGTGCCCGTAGCCCCGCATGAGGTCCGCCAGCTCGTCGGCGGGGATGCGGTCGAGGATGGTCGGGTTCGCGATCTTGTACCCGTTGAGGTGCAGGATCGGCAGGACGATGCCGTCCTGCGCCGGGTTGACGAACTTGTTCGAGTGCCAGCTCGTCGCCAGCGGGCCCGTCTCGGCCTCGCCGTCGCCGACGACCGCGGCGACCAGCAGGTGCGGGTTGTCGAACGCCGCGCCGTACGCGTGGCTCAGGGCGTACCCGAGCTCGCCGCCCTCGTGGATCGAGCCCGGGGTCTCGGGTGCGACGTGCGAGGGGATGCCCCCGGGGAAGGAGAACTGCCGGAACAGCCGGCGCAGCCCCTCCTCGTCCTCGGTGATGTCGGAGTAGACCTCCGAGTACGTGCCGTCGAGGTACGCGCTCGCGACGAGGCCGGGACCGCCGTGACCGGGGCCGGTGATGTAGATCGTCGACTGCTCGCGCTCGGCGACGGCCCGGTTGAGGTGCGCGTACAGGAAGTTCAGGCCGGGCGTCGTGCCCCAGTGGCCGAGCAGGCGCGGCTTGACGTCGTCGCGGTGCAGCGGACGACGCAGCAGCGGGTTGTCGAGGAGGTAGATCTGCCCGACCGACAGGTAGTTGGCAGCGCGCCAGTACTTCTCGATGCGCTGCAGCGTGGCGTCGTCGACCTGGCCCGCGCCCTTGCGCCAGGCGGTGCGCGCCTCGGCGGCGGCGAACAGCCCCGGGGCGATGGGACCGGCACCCGCGTGGGGCTGCGGGTCCGAGGTGGTGGAAGTCATGTGTCCCTCCCGAGGGAAAGTGCCGTCCGGCTGCGTCGATCCCCAGCCTTGCGTGAGGTCCGGCCCAGAGGTGGGACGTCCGGCCCACGTGGCCTGTGCTCCTGACCACAGCCATACAAGCGCACCTGAGGCACCCCCGCAGGATCACCGGACGGACCACCGGGTGAACGCTCGTGCCTCACCCGGCGGACCGGGACGAGCCTGTCACGCCGGGTACCGTGAGGTGTGGCCGACACCCCCACCACCCTGTGGCGCGCCGCGGTCCGGCCGCGGATGCTCGGCCTGCTCGTGGTCCTGCTCGCGGCGGCTGCGGTGTGCGCCCGCCTCGGCGTGTGGCAGCTCGAGCGCGCCGAGGTCCGGGGCGCCGCGTCGGCCGAGCGCGAGGCCGCGCGCGTGCTGACCGCGCAGCCCGAGCCGCTGGCCGACCTGCTCGCCCCGGGGCAGACGTTCGTCGGGGACCTCGTCGCCCGCAAGGCCGTCGTGACCGGCACCTACGACGACGGCTCGACGCTCCTGGTCACCGGCCGCGCGCACGACGGCCGCACCGACGGCTACCTCGTGCTGACGCCCCTGCGCGTGCCCACCGCCGCGGGGGACGCGGTCCTGCCCGTGGTGCGCGGCTGGTCGCCGACCTCGGACGTGGCCGGCGCGCCGACGGGCGAGGTGGAGGTCGTCGGGTGGCTCCAGGTGGGGGAGGAGGCCGGCGCGCCGATCGTCGACGGGCGCACCGACGCGATCAGCGCCGCGCAGCTGCTGGCGGCCTGGGGTGGCCCGGTGTACACCGGCTACCTCGTCGTGCAGACCAGCGACCCCGCCGACCCCGCCGCCGCCGGCGGGCTCGTGGGCCTCGACCCGCCGACGCGCGCGGGCTCGGGTCTCAACGTCCAGAACCTCGCGTACGCGGCGCAGTGGTGGATCTTCGGGCTGTTCGCCGCCGGGCTGTGGTGGCGGCTGGTCCGCGACGAGGCGGCCGGCCGGCCGCCGCTGCCCGGCGACGACGCACCGGTCCTGCCGGGCGACGACGCACCGGTCCCGCCGGGCGACGACGCACCGGTCCCGCCGGGCGACGACGCACCGGCCGCGCCGCGCGACCGGGACCCGGCCGCCGCGTCCTCGGGGTGACGCGCGCGCTCAGGACTCGTGCTGCCAGGACCGCCACAGGGCCGCGTACTCGCCGCCCGCCGCGACGAGCTCGTCGTGCGGGCCGATCTCGCTGATGCGCCCGGAGTCGACCACGGCGACACGGTCCGCGTCGTGCGCGGTGTGCAGGCGGTGCGCGATCGCGACGACCGTGCGGCCGGCGAGCACCGCGGAGAGCGAGCGCTCGAGGTGCCGCGCGGCGCGCGGGTCCAGCAGCGACGTCGCCTCGTCCAGCACGAGCGTGTGCGGGTCGAGCAGCACGAGGCGTGCGAGCGCGAGCTGCTGGGCCTGGGCGGGCGTCAGCGCGGTCCCGCCGGAGCCGACCTCGGTGGCCAGGCCGTCGGGGAGCCCCTGCACCCACTCCCACGCGTCGACCGCGCGCAGGGCGTGCTCGATCTCGGCGTCGTCGGCCTCGACCTTCGCCAGGCGCAGGTTGTCCGCCACCGTGCCGACGAACACGTGGTGCTCCTGCGTGACGAGGGCCACGTGGCCGCGCAGCTCGTCGAGCGGCAGGTCGACCAGCGGCACCCCGCCGACCGTCGCCGTGCCCCCCGTGGGCGGGTGGATGCCCGCGAGCATGCGCCCGAGCGTCGACTTGCCCGCCCCCGACGGCCCCACGACGGCGAGGCGCTCGCCCGGTGCCAGGTCGAGGTCGATCCCGTGCAGCACGTCGTGGCCCTCGCGGTAGGCGTACCGCAGCCCGTGCGTCGCGATGCGCTCGTCGGTGGGCCGCGCGTCGCCCGCCTCGCGGTCGGGGTCGACGAGCCGCACGCCCACGATCCGCGCGAGGGCCGTGGCGGCGACCTGGATCTCGTCGACCCAGTAGATGAGCTCCCACACCGGACCGGTCACCTGGTACGCGTACAGCACGATCGTCGTGACGGCGCCGAGGGTGACGTGACCCGTCGACGCGAGGTACCCGCCCCACACCAGCACGGCCACCGGCGCCAGCACGAACGCGAGGTCGACCCCGGGGAACAGGATCGTGCGCAGCCGCAGCGTCGCGCGCTCGGCGGCGAACGCCTCGCGCAGGTCCTCCTCGACGCGGCGCTCGCGCGCGTCGGCCAGGCTCAGCGCGTCGACCGTGCGCGCGCCCTCGACGGTCTCGGTGATGGTCCCGTTGAGCACCGCGTAGGACGCGGACTCGCGGATGTAGGCCGGCGTCGCGCGCCGCAGGTACCACCGCACCACCAGGACCATCGACGGCACGCCGACGAAGAGCCCGAGGGACACGAGCGGGTCGACGACCAGGCACGCCGTGACCGTCAGCGTGACCGTCACGACCGCGACGATCACCCGGGGCACGCCGAACCGGACCGCGTGCTGCAGCTTGTTGACGTCGTTGGTCGTGCGGGCGACCAGGTCGCCGGTGCCGGCACGCTCCACCACCGACAGCGGCAGCGACGTCACGGTCTCGAGGAACTCCTCGCGCAGCTCGGCGAAGACCTTCTCGCCGAACAGCATGGACGCGCGCTGCGCGTACCGGATGAGGCCCGTCTGCGTGAGCACGGCGAGCGCACCGATGCCGACGAGCGTGTTGACGTACGTCGCGTCGGTGCCGCGCGTGACCGCGTCGACGAGCCGGCCCAGCAGCAGCGGCCCCGTCAGACCGGCGACGGCCGCGAGCGTGTGCAGCACGGCGAGGCGGCTCAGCGGCCGGCGGTGCCGGCCGAGGAGCGCGCCCGCGTAGGCACGCACCGTCGCCGCGTCGGCGATGGGCAGCTTCATGCGGCACCTCCGGTGGACAGGTCCGCGGGGGACAGGGGGGAGTCCTGCGCGTCGTCGAAGGACTGCTCGACCGGCAGGTCGTCGTCGAGACGGCGTCCGACGACGTCGCGGTAGGTCGCGGCGACCTGCGGGCCTGCGACGCCGTCGAGCAGGCCCGCGTGCGTCCCGCGGGCCACGAGCGCGCCGTCCTGCACGAGCTGCACCTCGTCGACGTGGTCGAGCACGAGCGGGCTGGCCGTCACGACGAGCGTCGTGCGACCGCGGCGCGCGTCGGCCAGCCGTGCCGCGATGCGGGCCTCGGTGTGGGCGTCGACCGCGCTCGTGGGCTCCACCAGCACGAGGATCTCGGCGTCGGTGAGCAGGGCGCGGGCCAGCGCGACGCGCTGGCGCTGGCCGCCGGACAGCGAGCGGCCCTTCTCGGGCAGCTCGCCGTCGAGGCCGTCGGGCACCGAGTCGAGCACGTCCTGCGCGTCCGCCAGCCCGATCGCGGCCAGCAGGTCCTCGCGGGCGGCGCGCCCCCGCACGTCGAGCCCGGAGGCGAGCGTCCCGGAGAACAGCTGCGGCATCGCCTCGGCGACGACGACCCGACGACGCACCTCGGCCAGGGGCAGGTCGGTCAGCCGCACCCCGCCGAGGCGCACCGGGGTCCCGGCCTCCGCGGCGTCGTCGAACCGCCCGAGCCGGGTCGCGATGCGGGCGGACTCGTCCGGGTCGGCCGACACGAGCGCGACGACGCGGCCCGTCTCGAGGGTGACGCCGCTGGCCTCGTCGACCAGCGGGGACCCCGCGGGCGGCATCGCGACCGTGGCGCCGGGCGCGGCGCCGGCCGCCGGCACGACCCGCAGGACGGCGAGCACCTTGCGCGTCCCGACGACGGCACGCGTGGTGGCCTGCAGGAACTCGGTGGCGTTCTGCACCGGCCAGGCCAGGAACGCCGCGTACCCGTACGTGGTGACGAGCTGGCCGGGGGTGATCGTGCCGGCCAGGGCCATGTGCGCGCCCATCCAGACGAGTGCCGCGACGAACATGCCCGGCAGCAGCACCTGCAGCGCGTCGAGCCACGACTGCGTGACGGCCACGTGCTCACCGCGCTCGCGGACCAGCTGCGACTGCCGGCGGTAGCGCCCGGTGAAGACCGACTCCCCGCCGATGCCGCGCAGCACGCGCAGCCCCGACACGGTGTCGGCACCGAGCGTCGTCAGGCGCCCCGACGCCTCGCGCTGCGCCGACTGCCGGCGCTGCAGCGGCCGGACCAGCAGCCCGAGCGCGGCGGCGACGGTCGGCAGGCCCAGCAGGACGACCAGACCCAGCGGGACGGAGACCCGCAGCATGAGAACCGCCACCGCGCCGTACGCGGTCAGCGACCCGACGAACCGGGCCATCACCGCGAACACCTCACCGACGCGCAGCGCGTCGTTCGCGACGGCCGAGACGACCTCGCCCGTGGGCAGCTCGGCGGTGATCGCGTGGCCCGAGCGGGCCGAGGTGCGCCCCACCAGCTGGGAGGTGGTGAACGCGGCGCGCAACCAGTTGGCGATGTCGAACCGGTGGCCGAGCGCCGACGCCCCGGCGCTGACCAGGCCCAGCGTCAGCAGCATGCCCGCGGCGCGCAGCAGGTCCGGCCCGAAGCCCTGCTCGAGCCCGTCGTCGATCGCGCGACCCGTCAGGTAGGGCAGGAAGGCCTGGCAGGCGAACTGCACGACGCCGCACGCGACGGCGGCGAGCAGGATGCCCCACTGGCGCCGGGCCATCCACCACAGGTAGGTGGCGGGTCCGCGCAGCGGTGGGGTGCCGGGATCGGCCAGGGGGAGGGAACGCACGTCGGGCAACGTTACGGGGGGCCACCGACACCCACGAAGGCGTTTTCCCGGGCGGCGGCGCAGGGCGGCAGGAGCGCGCTCACCTGCCCCGGCGGAGGTGTGCACGGCGCACCCGCAGGGGGTGAACTCCGGCGACTGGGCCCGTGGGCCCTGGCCGCCCGGGTCGTCCCCCCACGGCCGGGCCCACGGTGAGCCGGGGGGCCCTGCCCAGGGGCCCCGCCGACCGGGACGATCGGTGGGTGCCTCAGTCTCCCGAGCCCGGACGGGTGCCCTCGACGCGTGCCACGACGCTGCCCGGGCGCAGGTCCCAGCGCCGGAAGCTGCCGGTCGGGGCCTCGAGCACGTCCACGGCGCCGGCGCGGGGCACGACCAGGCCGAACGGCCGCAGCACGTGCACCGCGACGACGACGCCGGCGCGGTCGAGCTGCGCGACGTCGAGCGACCGGGTCATCCCGACGCCGTGCACGGAGGGCTCGTCGACGAACCACATCGCCTCGGGCAGGCGCCGACGCCCGAGCATCCCCCGCGCGCGCAGCGCCCAGGTGTCGGCCAGCATGAGCGCGGCCACGTCGCGACCGTCGACCAGGAGTCGGTGCACGGGGCCAGTGTGCCCGTGCGGAGCGGGGACCGACGACGCGGATGGGATGATCCGGACGATATCCTCCGGGCGCCCCCTCGCGCTGCCGGACCGCCACGCGGCCGGACGGGTGAACACGACAATCCGGACGTGCTTCCGTCAGGGGCGTGGGGCACTCTCGACGTGCCGCAGCTGCGGAACCGACCATCGAGCAGACCGAGGAGGGTGGACGTGACGGTCCTGGCGCTGAGCCCTGCGAGTCAGGTGCCCGAGGGCACGGTCGTCGCCGCACCGGACGTCGAGTCCGTCGTCGAGCGGCTCCTCGAGCTGGGCGACACCGAGCACGTGCTGGTCGTCGCGGCGGACCGTGCCGGGCACGAGGCCGCCCGGGCCGCGCGCCTGGTGCTCGGCGAGAGCCGGCTCGGCGTCCTGCGCCACGAGGCCCCGCCCACCGCGTGGTTCGTCGCCGTCGCGGCCCTGCGCATGCTGCCGCCCGTCGCGCTCGGCCTCGCCCCGGCGCTGCTCGAGGCGGTGGCACGGGACTCCCGGACGGCCGCCCTGCTCTCCTCGGTGACCGGGCTCGAGCGCCCGCGCCCGTCGATGGGCCTCGACCTGGCCAGCCGCATGCCGGGCTCCGTCTTCCGGGTCGACTGGAGCGCCCAGACGGTGGCGCGCGGCGACGCCCTCGACCTGCCCGCCGGGCTCGCCGCGATCACGGCGGCCTCGGAGCGGCCCGTGCGCGAGCTCGACGACACCGCCTGGGGCCCGACCCGGATCGAGCTGTCGGTCGACGGCACCTTCTGGGGCGCGAAGCGGTGGTTCGAGGCGACCGTGCTGCTGCGCCCGCTCGAGGAGACCGTGGACGGGCTCCTGCGTCACGACGTCGTCGCCGCCGCGGAGAGGTGCGTCTCCTGCGCGCGGCACGTCGCCGGCGACCTCTGCGTCTTCTGCCAGATCCCGGTGCCCTCCGGCGCCGTCCCCGCCCACTCAGGAGGACACGTATGAACCCGCGCCAGCGGCGAGGGGCGCTCTTGCTCGTCGTCACGGCCCTCGGCGCGATCGCGGTCTTCCTCGCGGTCGTCGTCTACGTCGGTGACGTGAGCTCACGCGTCGGACCCATGACGCAGGCCCTCCAGCTCACCCGCGCGGTGGACGCCTACGAGCCCATCGAGCCCGACATGCTCGAGGTCGTCGAGGTGCCCGAGCGCTGGGTCCCGCCGACCGCGGTCCGTGACGCCCAGGCGACGAGCGGCCTGGTGGCCGCGACCGCGCTGCCCGGGGGGTCGCTGCTGCAGGAGGGGATGCTCGTGCCGCGTCCGGGCGTGCAGCCCGGCTACCGCGAGGTCGCCATCGTCGTCGACGCCGAGACCGGCGTCGCGGGCAAGGTGGCGCCGGGCGACCACGTCGACATCCTCGCGACCGTCGAGGGCGACGAGCAGCGGCCGCCGCGGTCCGAGATCTGGGTCTCCAACGCCCTGGTCCTCGAGGTCGGGCTCCCGCGCGACGTCGAGTCCTCGGACGCGGGGGGCAACTTCGGCACGACCCAGGGGGTACCGGTGACGTTCGCTCTGACCTCGAACGACGCGCTGCGTCTGGCCTACGTCGAGAGCTTCTCGGTCAAGCTGCGCCTCGCCCTGCGCGGTGACGGCGACGACCAGATCCTCACCGACGACGACCTCGTGTTCCAGGCAGGGTGACGGCCATGTCGACCAAGGTCCTGCTCGCCTCCCCGGACGAGCGCACGCTCGAGCGGATGTCCCAGGTCCTCGCCGAGGCCGAGGCGATCACGCTCGTGCAGATCGTGCGCGACGCGCCCTCGATCGAGGACGCGCTCACCCGCAACCCCGACGTCGACGTGCTCGTGATCGACGACCAGCTCGACACCGGGCGCGGCCTGGCGGTCGCGCGAGCCGTGGGTGCGGCCAACCCGCTGCTCGGCATCGTCATGCTCGTCGACCAGGCGGGCCCCGAGCAGCTGGCCGCGGCCATGGACTCGGGCGCACGCTCGGTGCTGTCCCGCTCGTCGAGCCTCGCCGAGGTCGGCTCCCGGCTCGAGGGGGTCGCCCAGTGGGTGAGCGCCGCGCGGTCGGCCGTCTCCGCCGACGCCCGCGGCGGGCGCGCCGGGCGCATCATCGCCGTCGCGGGTGCCAAGGGCGGGGTGGGCGCGTCGGTCCTGTCGGTCCTCATGGCGCGCTCGCTCGTCGGCACGCGGACCGTCGGGCTGGTCGACCTCGACCTGCAGACGGGTGACCTGGCCGCCTACCTCGGCGTGCACACCCGCCGGTCCGTGGTCGACCTGGTCGACATCGCCGGCGAGATGACCGGGCGCATCCTGCGCGAGACGTCGTACGACGTCCCCGGGGGGATCCGGCTGCTCTCGGCCCCCAACGAGGGGGAGCGCGAGGAGGAGATGACCGCCCGTGCCGCGCGCTCCGTGGTCAACGCCCTGCGCTACCAGTACGACGTCTCCGTCATCGACGTCGGGTCCCACCTGACGGAGTCCACCGCGGCCGTGCTCGAGGAGGCCGACGCGGCCGTGCTCGTCGTGACGCCCGACCTGCCCGCGCTGCGGGCGGCACGTCGCACCCTGGCGATGTGGGAGCGGCTGGTCGTCCGACCCCGCTCGGGCGTGCACGTCGTGCTCAACCGCCAGCACCGCAAGAACGAGGTCACCGAGGCGCTCGCCGCCAAGATCGTGGAGTCGCGGATCGACGCGGCCGTGCCGGACGGCGGCGCGGCCTTCGAGTCCGCGATGAACACCGCGACCGTGGCCACCGCGTCGGGTCCGGCCCACACGGCGGCCGCGCGCTTCGCGGACGGCCTGGCGGGGCGCGCCGAGGAGGTGACGCCCGAGGAGGCGGTCGACGAGGGGTTCGCCGAGGCCAAGGGCCGGCGCCGCGCGCGCCGCGACGCGGGGCAGTCGTCGGTCGAGCTGCCGGTGGCCTTCGCGGTCGCGCTGCTCGTCCTGCTCCTCGCCGCCCAGGGGATCGCGTGGGGCGCCGGGTACCTGTTCGCCCGGGACGCCGCGCACGAGGGCGCCCGGACCGTCGGGATGGTCGCGTGGGGCCCGGCGGCCGTCGCGTCCGCCCGCGCCGACGCGCTCGACCAGCTGCGCGGCCCGTGGCGCGCGCGGGCGACCGTCGACGTGTCCCCGTCCGACGTCAGCGTGCACATCGTCGCGCCGACCGTGGTGCCCGGGGTCAACCTCACCTCGTCCGTGTCCGCCCACGTCCAGAGGGAGCAGTGATGCGTGCACCGTTCCGGGACCGCCGCAGCGGGCAGCCCGACGACCGGGGCGCGGCAGCCGTCGAGCTCGTGGGGTACGTGACGATCGTCGTCATGGCCGCGCTGCTCTGCCTCCAGGGCGTGTACGTCTCGCAGGTCGGGGCCGTCGCCCAGCAGGCGGCGCGCGACGGCGCCCGCGCCCGCGCGCTGGGCCAGGACGTCGCCTCGGCGGTGTACTCGCAGGTGCCGTCCTGGGCCCGCGTCGAGGACGTCCGCGCGCAGTCCTCCGGCGGTGCCTTCGTCGTGGAGGTCGACGTGCGCGTCCCGATCGTCGTCCGGGGGGTCACCTCGGCCAGCATCGTCGTGTCCCGCGACGCCGTCATGCCGGGGAGCTGAGCCATGGCGCTGCGCGACCGTATCCAGCCGAGCGAGCGCTCGTCCGACGAGCCCGACCTCATCGGCCACTACCGCGACCGGCTGCTCGAGGAGATCGACCTCGACGAGCTGTCACGTCTCAAGCCCGCGCAGCGGCGGGCGCGCCTCGAGCGCATCCTGTCGACCCTGTTGTCCGCCGACGGCCCGGTGCTCGCCTCGCGGGACCGCTCGGTCCTCATCCAGCGCGTGGTGGACGACGCGCTCGGGCTCGGCGTGCTCGAGCCGCTGCTCGCGGACGACTCGATCACCGAGATCATGGTCAACGGCCCGCGCGACATCTTCGTCGAGCGGCTGGGACGGCTGCAGCGTCACCCCACGACCTTCGCGTCGGAGGAGCAGCTCTTCCAGACCATCGACCGCATCGTGTCGACCGTCAACCGCCGTGTCGACGAGTCGTCCCCGATGGTCGACGCCCGTCTGCCCACGGGCGAGCGCGTCAACGTCATCATCCCGCCCCTCGCCCTCGACGGGCCGTCCCTGACGATCCGGCGGTTCCCCCGGCCCTACCGCCTGGGCGAGCTGGTGGAGAAGGGCAGCCTCGACGTGCACGCCGCCCAGCTGCTCGGCGCCTGCGTGCGCGCACGTCTGAACATCATGATCTCGGGCGGTACCGGCACGGGGAAGACGACGTTCCTCAACGCGCTCTCGGGTCTCATCCCGGACCACGAGCGCATCGTGACGATCGAGGACGCCGCGGAGCTCACGCTGCAGCAGGAGCACGTCGTGCGCCTCGAGTCGCGGCCGCCCAACGTCGAGGGCCGGGGTCAGGTCACCATCCGCGACCTCGTGCGCAACTCCCTGCGCATGCGTCCCGACCGCATCGTCGTCGGCGAGGTCCGCGGCGGTGAGACCCTGGACATGCTGCAGGCCATGAACACCGGCCACGAGGGCTCGCTGGCCACGGTCCACGCCAACACCGCCTTCGACGCGATGGGCCGGCTCGAGACCCTGGCCACGATGAGCGAGCTCGAGCTGCCCGTCGCCGCGATCCGCGACCAGATCAACTCCGCGATCGACATCGTCATCCAGCTCGAGCGCGGCATCGACGGCACCCGGCGGGTGTCCGAGGTCGCCGCCCTCGTGTCGAACCGGCGCGACGACTACGTGCTCGCGCCGCTCGTCACCTTCGAGCAGGACCCGGTGGGTCCGGACCACCAGGTGACCGGCACGTTCCGGCGCCACCCGCTGCCCGAGCTCCTGGCCGCACGGCTGCGCCGCGCGGGCGAGGCGATCGCCCCGGTGGGGGTCGGGCCGTGACGCCGGTCGTCATCGCGGTCCTGCTGTTCGTGACGCTCGTGCTGCTCGTCGTCACGGTCTCGGTGCTGCAGGAGGACGCCGCGCACCGCAGCCGGCTGCTGGCGGCCGTGGACGCGCAGCCCGCCTGGGGCTCGGGCCTGACGGACCGCGTCGACGCGCTGGTGCGCCGCACGCGCTGGGGCACGCGGCTGAACGCGCTGCTCGCCGGCTCCGGCCTGGGGTCGCGGTCACCGGCGATGGTGCTCCTGCTCGTGGGGGGCAGCACCGTGCTCGCGTCCGTCCTCACCTTCGCCGTCGCCGGCCGGATCGCGGCCGTCGTCGCGGGTGCCGTCGTCGTCGTGTCGTTCCGCCAGTGGCTCGAGCGCCGCCGCGAGGCCCGGATCGAGAAGTTCATCTCGCAGCTGCCCGAGCTTGCCCGGCTCCTGGCCAACGGCGCGCAGGCGGGGCTGGGCATCCGCCGCTCCATCGAGCTGGCGGCCAAGGAGATGGACGAGCCCGCCAGCAGCGAGCTGGCGCAGGTCGCCTCGGAGCTCGCGATCGGCCAGACGCTCCACGGGGCGCTCGAGCACCTGTCGGAGCGGCTGCCCTCACGCGAGCTCGTCGTCCTCGTGCAGACCCTCGTCATCCAGGGCAAGGCCGGCGGCGCGCTGGTGACGGCGCTGCAGAACATCGCCTCGACGCTCGACGAGCGCCGCCAGCTGCGACGCGAGATCACGACCGCCGTCATCGGCGCCACGTTCTCGGGTTACGCGGTGGTGCTCATCGGCGCGTTCTCGGTCGTGTTCATGAACCTGCTCTCGCCCGGTGCGCTCGACACGATGTTCGGCACGCTGCCGGGCCAGATCGCGCTCATCACCGCCACGCTGCTCTTCCTCACCGGCTTCGTCGTCATCCGGCGCGTGACGAAGGTGAGGTTCTGATGTCGCTGCTGCTGGGGGCCTTCGCGGCCCTGCTCACCGTCCTGGGCGTCACCGGCGCGCGGATGATGCGCACCACGGGCCTGGAGGACGTCGAGGCCCAGCTGCGCACCGCGCCGACGGCGCAGCGCGAGCGGGGGTTCGGGGCGTTCCTCGACCGGCTCGGCTCGCTGTTCCTCGGGACCACCATGCGCATGTACGGCCCGGTGCGGCTGCGTCGGCTCGAGGAGACGATCCGCCGTGCCGGACGCCCCGACGGGCTGACCCTGACCGTCTACCTGCGCCGGCAGGCCGCGTTCGTCGTCATCGGCGCCGTCGGCCTCGTGGTGTTCATGGCCGCCGGGCAGCCGTGGACCGGGATCCTGCTGGCGGTCCTGCTGGCCGGGTGGATGCGGCTGTGGCTGCTGTCCGCGGGCCGCAAGCGCCAGGAGCAGATCGACATGGAGCTCCCGGACTTCCTCGACGTGCTCGGGGTCACGGTCACCGCCGGCCTTGGCTTCCGCCAGGCCGTCGAGCGCGTCTGCGAGTTCCACACCGGCCCCCTGGCCGACGAGATGCGCACCGTCCTGCAGGAGATGGGCGTCGGGGTCTCGCGGCGCCAGGCGTTCATCGCCATGCGCGACCGCACGCGGTCCGACGGTGTCTCGGCGTTCGTGACGGCCCTGCTGCAGGCCGAGGAGCTGGGCGTGCCGCTGTCCAGCGCGCTGGACGACATCGCCTCCGACGTCCGCAAGGAGCACGCGCAGCGCGTGCGGCAGGCCGCCGCCAAGGCCGCCCCCAAGGTGTCCCTCATCGTGACGATGACGATCGTGCCCGGCACCCTCATCCTCATCGGCTCGTCGATCCTCCTCGCGAACCGCGAGGTCCTCGGTGGGATCTTCTGACATGACGACGCCGGTCGCGCCGGAGCGGCCGGCCCACCTCGCGATCAGCCGGGTCACCCGGCTGCTGAGCGAGGTCCGGCTCGCGACGCTCGCCGTCGCGCTGGTCTCGGCCGTCGTGGGCGGCACCGCCGACCTGGCCGACCTGTGGGTCGTGCTCCTCGCGGTGCCGTTCTCCGTGGTCCCGGCCCTCACGTGGGACACGCGCGGCGCGGCGCTGTCGCGCTCGGGGATCCTGCTGGCCTGCGACCTGGTCACCACGGTGCTCGTGCTGCTGGCGCTGTCGAGCGAGATCATGACGGTCTACGCGGCCGCGACGGTCGCGCTGCTGGGCGTCGTGGTCGGCGCACGGCTCGCGCTCGTCATGGCGGTCGCGATCGCCATGACGCTGGCCTACTCGGCGGGCGTCGAGGCGAGCGGGGCGACGTGGCTGGTCGCGCTCACGGGCGCGGTCGGCGTCACGGCGATGGCGTGGGCCGGTGCCGCCCTCGGCCGCTCCCTGCGCACGCAGGACGAGGTGGCCCAGCAGGCGGCCTTCGCCCAGGCGCGTCGTGCCGCGACCCTCGAGCGGGTCCGGATCGCCCGGGACCTGCACGACACCGCGGCGGGCGACCTGGCGGGCGCCACCATGCTCAGCGGGACCCTCGTCGAGCGGCTCGAGCGCGAGGGCGTCTCGGAGCGCACGCTGACGATCGCGCGGCAGCTCGACAGCGCGTGCCGGGCCGCCCACCTGGACACGCGCACCGCGCTCGGTGAGCTGCGACGCGCCGGCGGTCAGCCGCTCGACGAGCTGCTCGACGTGTGCCGGCGGTGGGGCCGGGACACGGGCGTGGCCGTCGACCTCGACCTCGACCCCGCGTACGCGGAGGTCGAGCCCGAGCTCGCCGGTGACGTGCGCGCCATGGTGCTCGAGCTGCTCGAGAACGTGCGACGGCACGCCGCGGCCCGGCACGTGGACGTCGTCGTGACGCTCGGCGGCGGAACCCTGGTGCTGACCGTGGACGACGACGGCTGCGGGATGGCCGACGACGCGGTCCCGGAGGCGCTGGCGTCCGACGGGCACTTCGGCCTGCTGGGTCTCGAGGAACGTGCCGGCAGCAGAGGGGGCCGCGTCGAGCGTGCTCCGGCTCCGCGCGGCGGCCTGCGCACCCGCGTCACGCTGCCGCTGGTGCCCGACGAGGTGGAGGTGCGATGAGGATCCTGGTCGTCGACGACAACGCGCTGATCAGACTCGGCCTGCGTGCCGCGCTGGAGGAGCTCGAGGACGTGGTGAGCGTCGACGAGGCCGGCGACGGGCAGGCGGCGCTGGACCGCGCCGCCCGGGGCGACATCGACGTCGTCCTGCTGGACGTGCGGATGCCCGGCCGCGACGGCCTGTCGGTGCTGCCGGAGCTGGTGGGGCACGCGACGGTCGTCATGCTGACCAACACGGACGACCTGGGCGCGGTGGGGGAGGCCATGCGCGCCGGCGCGGCCGGCTACATCATCCACGGCTCGCTGCAGCCCTCGGGGATCGGCGCGGCCATCCGCGCCTGCCTGGCGGGCGGCACGGTGATGTCCGGGCTGGAGCCGTGGGCCTCGCTCACGCCGCCGGAGCCGCCCGCGACGCCGTCGGTGGGCTCCGGAGGGCGGCGCGACGACCTGTCGACGCGCGAGGCCGAGATCATGGACGTCGTCGCGCAGGGGCTGACCAACACCCAGATCGCACGGCAGCTGTTCCTGTCCGAGAAGACGGTGAAGAACCACATCAACCGCATCTTCGCGAAGCTCGGCGTGACCAACCGGGCGCACGCCGTCGCCGTGTGGCTGGGCACGGACGCTGGGCCCGCGGGCCCAGGGACGAATGGGACCGCAGTGGGTCCTGGGCCGCTCGTGGACGGGCGGCCACGCCCGTAGCGTCGTCCTTGTCAGAACGGACTTCGGGGCGCTGGCCCCACGCTCAGGAGGAAACACCATGGAGAACCTCACGCGCCGCGCGCTCGCCGTCCGCCTCGCCGTCACCGGCATCGTCCTCGGTGCGTTCGACCGCGCCGGCCGGGACGACCGCGGCCAGGGCTCGGTCGAGTACGTCGGTATCATCCTGGTCGTCGTCGCGATCATCGGCGTCGTCATCGCCGCCGCGTCCGGCCTGGGCGGCACGATCGTCTCCCGCCTGTCCGAGGCCATCAGCGGCATGTGATCCGCCGCCCGGCGGCGTACGCCGCCGGGCTCACCGGTCCGGGCCTCCGTGAGGGGCCCGGACCGGTCTCGTCGTCCAGGAAGGACCTCCATGCGTCGTGCCCGACTGCTCACCGTCGCCGCTGTGCTCGCCCTCGCCGTCACCGCGTGCACGTCGTCGGACCCCGAGCCGGGGCCCACGACGTCGGGACCGAGCGCCACGGCCTCACCCACGGCGCCGGACGACGGCACGACGGTCGTGGAGGTCGAGCACCTGGGCGCCCCCGTGGAGCTCACCGTGCACCCGCTGCAGGTGGTGGGGGAGCACGCGCTGCTGACGGTGGACTACGCGATGCCCCAGGGCGCCCCGGCCGGGACGAACCTGTCCGTGGCCGCGCTGCTGCGCAACCCGGGCACGTTCCTCAACGTCGGGCGGCTCCGGCTGCTCGACACCGCCGGCGGGCAGGCCTGGGAGGTCGGCCGCGACGGCGGCGTGTCGATCTCGACCAGCGGTGAGCCGCTCAACCTGGCACCGGGCGGCTCCGTGACGTCGGAGGCGTTCTTCGCCGCCCCCGACACCGACCGGGTCGACGTCCTGTTCCCGTACTTCGGGCTCGTCGAGGACGTGCCCGTCGTGCGCGACGAGGACGTCGCCACGACACCGGAGGACCTGGGTGCGAGCGCCGCCGCGGTCTACCCGACGGGCGGCGTGGAGGTCTTCACGCTCGCGTACGACGGCGGCGCCAGCACCCAGGTGCAGGCGCAGGAGGCCACGGTGACCCTGGCCTCGGACGTGCTGTTCGCGACCGACGTCTTCGAGCTGACGCCCGAGGCCGCGGCCGTCGTCGACAACGCCGCCGCGCAGATCAAGCAGGCCGCCCAGGCGGGCGAGGTCGTCGTGGTGGGCCACACCGACGACGTGGGGACCGACGACTACAACCTCGACCTGTCGAACAAGCGGGCGGCCTCGGTCGCGGCGCGGCTCGGGCCGGCGCTGGGAGCGGGCTTCACGCTGCGGACCGAGGGCAGGGGAGAGACCGAGCCCGTCGCCCCCGGCACGAGCGCCGAGGCGCGCGCGGCGAACCGCCGCGTCGAGGTCCGCTTCACGGCGGTCGAGGCGGGGCAGGCCATCGAGGTGACGACGGGGGCCGCCGCGGTGCCCGAGGCCACGGGGCCCGTCGCGTCTGGCAGCACCCCGGTCGAGGTCGAGGTGCAGGGGGCCACCTGGTCGGTCACCGCGCAGGAGGTCCGACGCCGGGGCCCGTACCTCGTCGGCACCCTGCGTCTCGAGCGCGTCTCGAGCGGCATGGGCGCCCCGGTCGGCCTGTTCGGCGACTTCGCGTCCGGTCGGCTGCTGTCCCGCGGGCTGTCGTCGACGACGCTGACCGCCGGTGCCTACGGGGCGACGCTGCTCGGTGAGGGCTCGCGCTTCTTCCCCGCCGACTACCTCAACGGCAACGCCGGTCTCGACGACGCGCGCGGCGTGCTCGCGGACCAGTTCATCGACGTCCCCCTGTCCGAGGGGCAGGCCGTCACGGTGCACGCCGTGTGGCCCGACACGGGCGGCGACGCGGTGTCGATCGACGCCGAGGGCCGCTTCCGGATCACCGACGTGCCCGTCGAGCGCTGACGCGCGCCCCGTCCCCACCCAGAGAGCGAGCACGCGATGTCATGGACGAGCCCGGCCCCCCGGGGCCGCCGCGTCGACGGTCGGGCCGTCGCCCTGTTCGTCGTCCTCGACCTGGTGACGTTCGCGCTGCTCTACTGGCTGCTGCTGCCGGCGTTCGCGGCGTTCCTCGCCGCGATCGAGCCCACCACGGCCCTGGCCATCGGGTGGGTGCTCTCGGCCGTGCGCCTGACGTGCGTGGGGGTCGTCGTCCTGCGCTCGTACCGTGACCGCCGGGGCCTCGAGGAGCGGCGCGACGCGCTCCCGACGATCCTCGTGGCGGCCGGGGGCGCGTGGCTGCTGCAGCTGCTCCTGGGCGTGCTCGGGGCGGCGGTGCTCGGTGAGTCGATCTGGTCCTGGCAGGTGCTGCTCGACCTCGCCACGTGGGTCGGGTTCCCGCTGCTGGCGCTGCTGTTCGTCAGCCCGGGGGAGGCCCAGGTGCTGCCCCCGCGGTTCCGCCGCAGCCTGGCGGGCGACCGCGGCGCGACGAACCTGCTCATCGTCCCGGCGGTCGCCGGGCTCCTGGCCGTCGCGCTCCTGGTCATCGGGATCGCCGGGTCGGCCACCTCGGACTCCCGCGAGTCCCGCACCGCGGCGGACGCGGCGGCGCTCGCCGCGGCGGACGTGTGGCGCGACGGGGTGCGTGGCGCGTTCGACGCCGCACGGTGGGCGGGCGACCCGGACGACTTCTGGCGCTTCGCGGGGACGGACCTCGGGTCGCTCACGTCCGGCGCGATGATCGACTCCGCGCGCGCCTACGCCGCGGCGAACGGGGCGGAGCTCGTCGACGTCGACGTCGACGCCTACCGGGCGCAGGTCACCGTGCGGGTGCGGAACCACGAGACCGTGCCCCAGACCTCGCGACGCATCGAGTCCGTCGCGACCGCGGAGCTGCGGCTCGAGTCGGGCGTCTGCCGCTCCGGGCGGTTCCTCGGCTTCCGCGTGGGCTCGACGTGCCGCACGGCTGCCCCGGCGCCGACCCCGACCCCGTCGCCCACCCCGGAGCCCGTCGAGGACCCGGAGGCGCCGCCACCGCCGCCCCCGCCTCCGCCGCCGCCGTTCGCGCCGCCGTCGGGCATCGGGGCGTTCCTCGTGGACACGCGTCTGGTCGTCCGCGGCTGACCGCCGCGCCGCGAGGTCGGTGCGCGGCAGACCGCACCCACCGCCGCCGGCATAGGCCCAGGGGCCTGCCCCACGCCGCGTCCCCGCCGTGCGCCTGGGCCCGACGGCGCCCGCTGCGGGCACCCGGGCCCACGACCCGCAGCACCCCCGATCGTTAGTCTCGCCGTGAGTCGAGGAGGCAGGAATGAGCGCACGTCCGGGCGGCCCGTCGAGGTCGGTCATGCGGGGGCGCGTCGAGCGCACCGACGAGGGCGCAGGCCTCGTGGAGTACGTCGGTGCGATCGCCGTGGTCGTCGCCCTCGTCGCGGGGATCATGCTGTGGGCGACGCCGGTGGGCGACCAGATCGTCGCGCGCCTGTGCGACGCGTTCGACGCGGACTGCGGCGGTGGCGAGATCGACATCGACCGCGAGCCCGAGCGCGCGTGCACGCAGGCCACCGACACCACGTCCGTGCAGGCGGGCGTCTCGATCGCGTTCATCGACCTCGGTGGTGAGGGCTCGATGTCCGTCGAGCGCATGAGCGACGGCACGTACCGCGTGACGCTCAACGGCGAGGCGGCGGTCAAGGCCGTGGCGTCGGCCGGCGAGGCCCACGGTGGCCTCGAGATCATGGGCTACGGCGGCAACGTCGAGCTGAGCGCCGAGGCGGCGGCCGGGTTGTTCGCCGGTGCCGGTGCGGAGTTCACCTTCAGCTCGATGGACGAGGTCCAGGACTTCAACGGCTGGGTGCAGCGCAAGGTGCTGCAGGGTGCCGCCGTCTCCGCGGCCGGCCCCGGTGGCCCCGTCGTGGGCCTCGGCTTCGCCGCCGTCGGCGGGCTCATCGACTGGATCACGGGCTACGACTACACCCCGCCCGCGCCGAGCGCGGTGTACGCGGAGGGTGGTGTGGTCGCCAACGCCGGTGCCGGTGTGGGCGTCGGCATCGGGGGCGGCTCGGCCGAGGTCGAGATGAAGAACGCCCTCGGCACCAAGCTCGACACGGCGACCGGTGACATCACCATCTACACCCGGGTGGAGATCAGCGCGGAGGCCGCGGCGCAGCTCGGGTTCTCCAGCAGCGACCCGAACTGGGGCCAGGGCGGCGACGTCAGCGGCCAGGTGCAGATGGTCGTGGCCACGACCGTCGGGCCGGACGGGCGGCTGAACCACGTCTCGCTCGAGGGCGCCGCGTCGTCCGAGGGTGCCTACGCCCTGACGGACCTCGGCGGGTACCCGATCTCCGACGGCTACGGCAAGGGGGTGACGCTGTCCGCCGACTTCGCCGTGACCGACGCGAACCGCTCCCGCGTGACCGCCGCGCTGGCTGGTCTGGGTGCGGTCGCCACGACCACGGGCAGCCCGGCGCTGGGCGTGGCCGGGGGTGTGCCGCTGATCTTCGACGAGGCCCGCCGCAGCGGTGACATCACGGCCCAGTTCCTCGACGTCAGCTCCCAGGACCTGCTCGCCGCCGCGCTGTCCCTCAAGGCTCCGGCCGTCGGTGGACTAGGGTTCTCGCTCGGCGCCTCGACGTCGTCGTCCGAGACGACCGACGCCTACTACCTGACGCCGACCGGTTGGAAGGATTGGACGGGGTGCATCGCATGAGGGCTCTGAAGGCGACCGTCGCGGTGGTGGCGCTGCTCCTGGTGGCGTCCTGCTCGGGGGAGGACGACGCGGCCGGTCCGGAGGCGTCGGGCCCGACCTCGTGGGACATCACCGCGGTGGACGGGATCGACGGCGCGACGCGCGAGTCGGTCGACGGCATCGGGATCGACGTGCCCGCGGACTTCGAGGGTGACCCGCGCCAGGTCGACGGCACCACCTCGCAGCTCGTGCTCATGCGCGAGGGCGAGGAGCGCTCGGAGGTCAACCTCACCGTGACCCGCGAGGACGACCTCACGGACGACGCGGTGACCGCCGCCGCCGGCACCGCCTTCGCCCAGCTCGGCGCGACGGGGTCCGCGAGCGACCTCGAGCAGGTGCCGCTGAGGTGGGAGGGCTTCGGCAACGCGATCGCGGTGCGGGGCGTGCTGACGCTCGAGGACGGCACGGAGCGCGACGTGGAGTACGTCACGACCCGGGACCCCGACGGGACGCGGCTGGTGGCGGTGTGGACCGAGGCCCCGCGCGGCGAGCTCGAGGGCTCCACCGCGCAGGAGGTGCTGCGCTCCGTCCGGGTCGACGGCTGAGGGGTGCGGGCGGGGCTCGGCCGTCACGTCGCCGACTAGGCTGGTCCGCGTGACGCAGACCCCCGAGCCCGCCACGCCCCCCCAGCCCACGACGCACCGCCCGGTCCTCGTCGTCGACTTCGGCGCCCAGTACGCGCAGCTCATCGCGCGTCGCGTGCGCGAGGCGAACGTCTACTCCGAGATCGTGCCGCACACCGCGAGCGTCGAGCAGATCCTGGCCAAGGACCCGGCGGCGATCATCCTGTCCGGCGGCCCGTCCTCGGTGTACGCGGCCGGTGCGCCGTTCGTCGGCCCGGAGCTGTTCGAGGCCGGCGTGCCCGTGCTGGGCATCTGCTACGGCTTCCAGGCGATGGCGCAGGCCCTGGGTGGCACGGTGGCGCAGACCGGGCAGCGCGAGTACGGCGGGACGGCCGTCGAGGTCACCGCCCCCGGCACCGTGCTGGACGGCAGTCCCGACGCGCAGACCGTCTGGATGAGCCACGGCGACGCCGTGCACGCCGCGCCCGAGGGCTTCGAGGTGCTCGCGACGAGCGCCGGCAGCCCCGTCGCCGCGTTCGAGGACCGTGAGCGTCGCCTCTACGGCATGCAGTGGCACCCCGAGGTGAAGCACTCCCCGCTGGGCCAGGCCGCCATCGAGAACTTCCTGTACCGCGGCGCCGGCCTGGCGCCCGACTGGAACCCGGGCAACGTCATCGCCGAGCAGGTCGAGCGCATCCGCGCCCAGGTCGGCGACGCACGGGTGATCTGCGGGCTGTCCGGCGGCGTCGACTCGTCCGTCGCGGCCGCGCTCGTGCAGCGTGCCGTGGGGGACCAGCTCACGTGCGTGTTCGTCGACCACGGCCTGCTGCGGGCGGGCGAGGCGGAGCAGGTCGAGCAGGACTTCGTGGCCGCGACGGGGGTGCAGCTCAAGGTCGTCGATGCGCGCGAGCGGTTCCTCACCGCGCTCGCGGGCGTGTCCGACCCGGAGACGAAGCGCAAGATCATCGGCCGCGAGTTCATCCGCGTGTTCGAGGACGCCGCCCGCGAGGTCGTCGAGGACGCGGGCGCGCACGGCGAGGCCGTCGAGTTCCTCGTGCAGGGCACGCTGTACCCGGACGTCGTGGAGTCCGGCGGCGGTGAGGGCGCGGCGAACATCAAGTCGCACCACAACGTCGGCGGGCTGCCGGACGACCTGCAGTTCCGGCTCGTCGAGCCGCTGCGCACGCTGTTCAAGGACGAGGTCCGCGCCGTCGGCCTGGAGCTGGGCGTGCCCGAGGTCATCGTGTGGCGCCAGCCGTTCCCCGGCCCCGGGCTGGGGATCCGGATCGTGGGGGAGGTCACCGCCGAGCGTCTCGAGACGCTGCGCGCCGCCGACGCGATCGCCCGCGAGGAGCTGACGCGCGCGGGCCTGGACCGTGAGATCTGGCAGTGCCCCGTCGTCCTCCTGGGCGACGTGCGCTCGGTGGGCGTGCAGGGCGACGGCCGCACCTACGGGCACCCGGTCGTGCTGCGTCCCGTGTCCTCCGAGGACGCCATGACGGCCGACTGGACGCGCCTGCCCTACGACGTGCTGTCGACCATCTCGACCCGCATCACCAACGAGGTCCCCGAGGTCAACCGGGTGGTGCTGGACGTGACGAGCAAGCCGCCGGGCACGATCGAGTGGGAGTGAGCGGCACGGACGAGAGGACGAGCGTGGACGACGGACCGACGACCGCCCCGACGGGGGCCCGCGCACCCGAGGCGACCGCCTGGGGCCACAAGGCCCGCAGGTCGCTGTCGCGCTACCGGGTGATGGCGTGGATCACCGGCGTGATGCTGCTGGTCCTGTGCGTCGAGATGGTCCTCAAGTACGTGCTCCAGCTGCCGGGGTTCAACGTCGAGGGCGACTGGCGCAACGAGGCGGCGCGGATCGTCGCGATGGTGCACGGGTGGGTGTACGTCGTGTACCTCGTCACGGTCTTCGACCTGTGGTCGACCCTCCGCTGGCGGCTCGGGCGCCTGGTCACCATGGCGGCGGCGGGGGTCGTGCCCGTCATGTCGTTCGTGCTCGAGCGTCGCGTGCACGCGGACGCCCGGCAGCGCATCGACGCGGCCGCCGGGCCGCAGGCCTGACGCGGGGACCCGACGCGTGCGGATCGTCCACGTCTCCGACTGCTTCGCCCCCCGGACGGGCGGCATCGAGACGCAGGTCGGCGACCTGGCGCGGCACCAGGTGCGGGCGGGTCACGAGGTCCACGTCCTGACGGCGACGCTCGGCGAGGGCGGGGAGCGCGGCGGGGTCGTCGACATCGAGGAGGGCGTGCACGTGCACCGGCTCGGTGCGCGCCTCCCGTTCGACCTGCCTGTCAACCCCGTCGCCGGTCCCGGCCTCCTGCGGTCGGCGCTGGGGGACGTGCGGCCCGACGCCGTCCACGTGCACGCCGGCGTGGTCTCGCCGTTCGCGTTCGACGGCGTGCGCGTCGCCACCGCGGCGCGGTACCCGACGGCGATCACGTGGCACTGCATGCTCGACGGCACGCTCGGGATCGGCCGGCCCCTCGTGCGGCGCACCGCCTGGCGGCACCTGCCGGCGGCGCTCAGCGCCGTCAGCGGGGAGGCGGCGCAGCGGGTGCGCGCCCTGTTCGACGCCCCTGTCGACGTGGTGCCCAACGGCATCGACGTCGCGGCGTGGGCGCCGGAGCCGGGCGCGACGGGTGCGGGCGGGGACCCGGCCGCGCCGCTGCACCTGGTGGCGACGATGCGCCTGGCGCCCCGCAAGCGTGCCGTGCCGCTGGTCGACGTCGTCGCCGCGGCGGCCCGGCGCCTGCCTCCGGGAGCATTGCGGGTCACCCTGATCGGGGACGGTCCGGCGCGCGACGCGGTCCGGGCACGCGTGGCGTCCGCCGGGCTGCAGGACGTCGTGGACCTGCGCGGTCGTCTGGCGCGCGCGGACGTCCGCGCGGCGTACGGCGACGCCGACGTGTTCCTCGCGCCGGCCCGCCTCGAGTCGTTCGGCATCGCCGCCCTCGAGGCGCGCACGGCCGGGCTGGCGGTGCTCGCGCACGCCGGGACGGGCGTCGGGGAGTTCGTCACCGACGGACTGGACGGGTTCCTCGTCGCCGACGACGCCGAGATGGCCGAGGCGGTCGTGCTGCTCGCCGAGGACCGTGCCCTGCTGGCGAGGATGCGGGAGCGGGCCGCCACGGTGCCGCCGCCGTTCGGGTGGGAGCACGTGCTGGCCGCGGCCGACGCCCAGTACGCCCGGGCGTCCCGGCTCGTCCGCGCCGACGGCGCGGCCGCGACCCGGCCCAGGTGACGCACCTGCCCCGGGCCCTAGGTCCGGGGTAGCGTCGGTGCGTCACCCGGACGGGTGATCACTGCGACCCCCGTGCGGGACCAGGGTCCCACCACATCGGCCCGACCTGCGACGACGCTGTTCACGTGAGCACATGGCTCACCGGGCCGGACCTCCGGTCACGTGGGGGTCCAGTACGTACCGATCGGGGAGATCGAGATGTCGAACGCAGCAGTCCAGTCCAAGCCGGGCCACCTCAAGGTGCTGGCGATCATCGTGCTCGCCTTCGGCGGCCTGTTCGCCGTCTCCGGTACCGCCACCTGGCTCCTCGTCGCCGGCAACCTCCGCGCCGAGCAGGTCACCGTCGCCGACGACGCCGCGGCCTTCGCCGGTGAGCTGGTCGACACGCCCTGGGAGGCGTGGGCACAGGCTGACATCATCAACCACCACGCGCTCGAGGGCTCCGGCGGCAAGACCTACGCGCAGCTCGACCGCGACGACCCGGCCCGCGCCACCGTCATGAACGGGTCGTTCCTGCGGGCGTCGCTGTTCACCTCGGTGCTGGCCTTCGGGGTGTCGCTCCTGGTCTTCGGCCTCGGCGTCGTCTTCATCATCACCGGCGAGGCGCTGCGCCGCATCGCCGTCCGGCTGGAGTCGCCGATCGGCGTCCCGCCCGCCGCCTAGTCCGTCCGAGCGCCCGAACCCTCCACGGGCCGCACCGCGCGGACCGGTGAGCGGACCGCACGGCAGACGACCGAGGACCGGTACCCGTTACGGGTACCGGTCCTCGGTCGTGTGCGGTGGCCCCGCCCCGGCGGGCGGGCCGTCGCTCAGCGCTCGCCCGCCCGGCCGCGGCGCAGGCCCTGGACCAGCGGCCCGACGATGAGCGCGACGCCCGCGGCGATGAGGAGCACGATCGCGGCGAGCTGCACGTCGATCGTGTACCCGGCGGCGACGATGAGGACGCCGACGCCGACGAGCACGACGATCAGGCCCCAGGCGACCGTCCCCACCCGGACCCCGGTCCGGTGGACCGGCGGGGTGGTGTCGGACGTGACGTCGGACGTGGCGTCGGACGTGCCCGTGACGGGCTGGTCCTCGGGGGTGGTGGCGGTGCTCATGATGCGGCCTCCTCGATGATGCGGACCTCGCCGACGCCCGACGAGATGTCGAGCACGAGGTTCGGTGAACCGGCGGCGGCGGCGTCGTCCTCGTAGGTCAGGTCCCCGAGGCCGACGCCACTCTGCTCCTGCACGTCGTCGTCCGACTCGAAGCGGACCGAGCCGATGCCGGCCGTGACGTTCGCACGCACGGCCGCCTCCTGCGGGACGACGACCGTGAGCTGCCCGGCGCCGATCGAGATCGGCACCCGCAGCACGGAGTCGTCCAGCGGGACGCCGGTCAGGTCGATGCGGGAGGTGCCCGCACCGAGATCGAAGCCGCTGCGCGCGTCCTCGCGGCTCGTGACGGTGACGTCCCGGGCCTGGCCCTCCCAGCCCCGGACGGTGTCCGACCAGTCGGTCTGGTGCACCAGGGCCGTCGGGACCCACACCAGGGCGCCGGCGACGGCGAGGAAGCCGACGAACCCGCTGCTGCGACCCCGCAGGCCGAGGGTCACGATGCCCAGACCCGCCAGGGCCAGCGCGACGCCGCCCGCGGTGAGCCCCACGGGGCCGGAGAACGCGCCGACCCGCTCGGCGAGCAGGAGCACGCCCAGGGTGACCACGCTCAGCCCGATGACGGTGCCGACCGTGACGGCGTCCGCGCTGCGGCGCGGCGGTCGGGGCGGGACCGGGGGAGCGGGCGGGACGGGCGCGCTGCCGTACGACGCGTACGGCGGGTACGGCGGGTAGGGCGGCGCGGGCGGTCCGCCGGGCACCGGCGGCACCGGTGGCGCGGGCGGCACGGGCATGGCGGCCGTCGCCGTGGACGCCCACGTCACGGGCGCCGCGGCGGCGCCGGCCGTCGGGGCCGAGCCGGGCGTGGCACCAGCACCCGGCGCGCCGGGCGACCACGCGGGCGCCTGCCACGTGCCGGGCTGACGACGCTGCACGGCGGTCACGACCAGGGCGACCACGCCGACGACGCACGCGAGCCACAGGACGCCGCCCAGGGCGCCGCCGCCGTCCCAGAACCACCACCAGCCGTCGCCGCGGGCGAGGCCGACGACGACGAACGCGAGGGAGCCGAGCAGGGCGCCGTCGGCGTCGCCCGCGCCGAGCCGCTCGAGCAGGATGCGGTTGTCCCGGGCGTCCGGCAGGAGCGCCCAGGCCACCCCGTAGAGCACGAGCCCGAGCCCGCCGACGAGGAACGTCACGGCCAGCAGGCCGCGCACGATGAGTGGGTCGACCCCGACGCGCGCGGCCAGGCCGCCGGCGACCCCGCCGACCCAGCGCTCGTCGGAGCGGTACAGCCCCGTGCGGCGCACCCCGGCCCAGAAGGCGTGGGGGGCGGGCGGGGGCGTGGTGCCCGGGTGCGGTCCGGGACCCGGGCCGGGCGTCGTGCCCGGCGTGCCGGCGTCGGGGCCGGCGGGAGTCTGCGTGTCCATGGCTCGATCCTGGACGCCGGCGGTGCCGCACACATCGGGGACCACCCCTGACCCGACCCTGGGGCCGACCCCCAGGTCCCGCTCCGCGACCCTGAACCTCGCCCGGGTGCACGCCCGGGCGTCCCCCCGCGTGTGACGATCAGTGCGTGACCACTGCACCGTACGGCGCCACCGCGCAGGCCGGCGCGCCCGTGCGCGTCCGTCTGCCGCTGCGCCGCCCGGAGCGGGGGAGGTGGTTCGCCGGGGTCGCGACGGGGCTGGCGGCGCACCTCGACCTGCCGGTCGGGCTCGTGCGCGTCGTGCTCGTCGCGCTCGTGCCCGTCGCGGGCGTCGGCCTGGCGCTCTACGTGTTCTGGTGGCTCACCGTGCCCGTGGGCGACCCGGCCGTGGCGGCGGCGTCCGGACGGCCCAGCGCGCTGCAGCGGCTCGCCCGCCGCCAGGCGCTGCGTGCCGACGGGCGGCGCATCCCGTGGGCGGAGCTCGCGCTGGGCGCGCTGCTCGTGGTGACGGCCGGCGTGCTGGTCGCGATGCGGTCGGGTGCGCGCCTCGACGCGCCGTGGGCGCTGCCCGTGCTGGTGGTGCTCGTCGGCGTCGCCCTCGCCTGGAGCCAGCTCGACGCGGTCCAGCACGGCCGGGCGGACGGACGCCGCATCAGCGTCCTGCGGCTCATCGGCGGCGGGCTGCTCGCCGCGGCCGGGGTGCTGCTGATCGCGGGTCAGGCCGTCGGGCAGGGCGTCGAGCCGATGCTGCTGGTGCAGTCCGGCGTCGCGGCGCTGGCGGTGCTGCTGGGTGTGGGGCTGGTCATGGCGCCGTGGTGGGTGCGGCTCGTGCGCGAGCTGGGGGACGAGCGGGCGGCCCGCGCCCGGGAGGCCGAGCGGGCGGACATCGCGGCGCACCTGCATGACTCGGTGCTGCAGACGCTCGCGCTCATCCGCGCGCGCGCCGACGACCCGGCCGACGTCGCCCGCATGGCCCGCGCGCAGGAGCGCGAGCTGCGCGAGTGGCTGTACGACGACCGTCACGAGCCGGGGACGTCGCTGGTCGGGGCCCTGCGTGCGGTCGTCGCCGAGGTCGAGGACTCACGCTCGGGTCCGGGCGGCGAGCCCGTGGCGGTCGACGTCGTCGTCGTGGGCGACCGTGTCCCCGAGCCCGACACCCTCGCGCTGCTGCAGGCCACGCGCGAGGCCCTCGTCAACGCCGTGGTGCACGGCCGGCCGCCGGTGTCGCTGTACCTGGAGGTCGGTCCGCAGTCCGTCGAGGTCTTCGTGCGGGACCGCGGCGAGGGGTTCGACCTGGACGACGTCGGTCCCGACCGCTTCGGCGTCCGGGAGTCGATCATGGGACGCGTGCGGCGCCGTGGCGGCACCGCACGTGTGACGAGCAGCCCCGAGCGGGGCACCGAGGTCCACCTGTGCATGCCCGTCGGCGGCGGCGGGTCCGGCAGGGGCCCGGACGAGGACGAGGAGCGCGAGGCGTGAACGAACCGGTCGACGTGGTGCTGGTCGACGACCACCACATGTTCCGTGCGGGCGTGAAGGCGTCCCTCGACGCCCGCGTGCGCGTGGTGGGTGAGGCGGCGACGGTCGACGAGGCGGTGCAGGTGGTCCACGACCTGCGGCCCCCGGTGGTCGTGCTCGACGTCCACCTGCCCGGTGGTGACGGCGGGGGTGGCGCCGAGGTCGTGCGGCGCTGCGTCGACGTGCCCGGGACCCGGTTCCTCGCGCTGTCGGTGTCCGACGCGGCCGAGGACGTCGTGGCCGTCATCCGCGTCGGTGCGCGCGGCTACGTGACGAAGGCGATCGACGCGACGGCGCTCTCGGACGCCGTGCTGCGGGTCGCGGGCGGCGACGCGGTGTTCTCTCCGCGGCTCGCCGGCTTCGTGCTCGACGCCTTCGGTGCGGCGGCGGGCGACGTCGCGACGGGCGACGACGAGCTGGACCGGCTCTCGGCGCGCGAGCGCGAGGTGATGCGGCTCATCGCGCGCGGGTACACGTACCGCGAGGTCGCGGGCGAGCTGTTCATCTCGGTGAAGACCGTCGAGACGCACGTGTCCGCGGTGCTGCGCAAGCTGCAGCTGTCGAACCGCAACGAGCTGACCCGGTGGGCGGCGGCGCGTCGCCTGCTCTGAGCCGGCCTGCCCGGCTCAGCGGGGGGCGGTGCCCGCGTCCAGCGCGGCGACGACCGACGCGACGACGGCGTCCCACTCGTCGTCGGGAAGGGCGGGCAGGTGGTGCGTCCACAGCGGCATGACCAGGCCGCGCAGCTGCACCATGCCCTCGGGCCGGGCGAAGAAGAAGACGTGCAGGTGCCCGTTGCCGTCGCCCCAGCGGTGCACGTGCACCCGGCCGACGCCGGGGACGGCGGCCAGGGCACGTTCGACGCGCACGATCATGCGGCCCAGCTCGCCCGCGGCCTCGTCGTCGAGGTCGCCCAGGTCCCCGTGCGCGCGGGGGCCCAGGACGAGCGTCGGGACGCTGACCGGGCGGGGCGCGCTGAGCACCCACGTGTCGTCCGTCCACGCGAAGCGCGCGTCGTCCTGCGCGCACCGCGAGCAGGTGCTCGCGTCCTCGTCCTGCCGCGGCGGCTCGGGCACGACCGGGTCCTCGAGCGCGCGCAGCCGCAGGCCCTCCCGCTCGAAGGGGAAGGTCTCCCAGTCGGCGATGGTGCCGACGGCCGCGCGCCCGTCGGGGCCGGCCGCGGCGCGGGCGCGGGCGACCAGGGCCTCGACGTCGAGCGTGGCGCCCGTGGCCGGGTCGTCGGTCGTGCCGGTCATGCGCGCCCCCTGGTGGTCCGTGTCGTCCGTGTCATCCGTGGTCGTGCGAGCCGTGCCGGCCCGTGCGGGTCGGTGCGGGGCCGTGCCCGAGGCTAGCGGGCCGCCGGCGGCGGGGTCCGGTGCGCGTCCGGCAGCGGATCTGACGGGACGTCAGATCGTCTAGGGTGGTGCGCATGGACGTCGTGTACGGGGTGCTCGTGGTGCTCCACCTCCTCGGGTGGGCGATGGTGTTCGGTGGCGTGCTGGCCGGCCTGCGGAAGGCGACGCTCACGCCGGGCGCCCTGCACGGGGTGCTGACGGCGCTGCTGACCGGCCTGGTGCTCGTGGGGCTCGCGTCGTCGGGCGTGGCGGGCCAGGCGCCCGACCACGTCAAGATCGCGGTCAAGCTCGTCGTCGCCCTCGTCGTGACCGCGCTGGTGGTCGTCGGGCACCGGCAGCCCCGGCGCGTGACGCGCGGGTACCTCGGGGCGATCGCGGGCCTCACCGCGCTGAACGTCGCGGTCGCCGTCCTCTGGCGCTGACCGGCGCCGCCGGGCGCGAGTCGCTAGCCTCACGTCCGTGACGATCGACTGGGCCGCGGAGCTCGACCTGCTCGTGACGGTCCTCGTCGTCGTCGGGCTGGTCGGCGTGGTCGTGCAGGTGCTGCCCGGGGCCTTCCTCGTCGGCGGTGCCGTGACGCTGTGGGGCGCGCTGCAGGGCACCGGTCTCGGGTGGACGGTCGCCGTCGTCGCCGTGCTGCTCACCGCCGCGGGGCAGGTGGTGAAGTACCTCGTCGCGGGGCGCCACCTGCAGCGCTCCGGCGTGCGCAGCAGCACCCTCGCGTGGGGGGCGGTCGCGGGTGTCGTCGGGTTCTTCGTCGTCCCGGTGGTCGGGCTGTTCCTCTTCTTCGTCGGTGCCGTCTTCCTCGTCGAGTGGCTGCGCGCGCGCGACACCCGGACGGCCTGGCGTGCGACGGTGCGCGCCCTGCAGGCGACCGGCCTGACGATCCTCGTGGAGCTGGCCACCGCGATGCTGGTCGTCGGGGTGTGGGTGGTGGCGCTCGTCGCACGCTGACGCGGGCACGCCGGCGCCGGGATGTCGGTGGCGGCGCCTAGGCTGGGAGGTGCCATGACGTCGTTGTTCGAGAGCCTCGCCCTGCCCGTCCCCGGAGCGCCCGTCCCGGCGCCCGACGCGCGCGCCGCCGTCGCGCGCTCGCACGCCGGGGAGTCCTCCGGGCTGCCGCTGGTCGTCCCGCCGCGGGACGACGACCCCGCCGACCCGCACGACGCGCAGGCCGCGGACCGCGCGGCCGCCGACGCGACCCGTGCCGCCGCGCTGCTCGACGGGCTCAACCCGCAGCAGCGCGCGGCCGTGCTGCACGGGGGCGGGCCGCTGCTCATCGTCGCGGGTGCCGGGTCGGGCAAGACGCGTGTGCTGACGCACCGCATCGCGCACCTGCTGGCCACGCGCCGGGCGCGCGCGGGCGAGATCCTCGCGATCACGTTCACCAACAAGGCGGCCGCCGAGATGCGCGAGCGCGTCGAGCACCTCGTCGGGCCGTCGGCGCAGCGCATGTGGGTCTCGACGTTCCACTCCGCGTGCGTGCGGATCCTGCGGCGCGAGGCCGCGACGCTGGGGCTGCGCACGAGCTTCTCGATCTACGACCAGGCCGACTCGCAGCGGCTGCTGACGCTCGTCGCCCGCGAGCTCGAGCTGGACCCCAAGCGGTACCCGGCCAAGGCGCTGGGGCACAAGATCTCCGCGCTCAAGGACGAGCTCGTCGACCCCGACGCGTTCGCCGCCAGCAACGGCGGCGGGAAGGCCGACGAGTTCGACACGGTCCTCGCGCAGGTCTACACGCGCTACCAGCAGCGGCTGCAGCAGGCCAACGCCCTGGACTTCGACGACCTCATCATGCGCACCGTCCACCTGCTGCAGGCGTTCCCGCAGGTCGCCGAGCACTACCGCCGCCGGTTCCGGCACGTCCTGGTCGACGAGTACCAGGACACCAACCACGCGCAGTACGTGCTGGTGCGCGAGCTCGCGGGCGTCGGGGCGCAGGACGGCGACGGCGTCGGGCGCGGCGAGCTGACCGTCGTCGGTGACGCCGACCAGTCGATCTACGCGTTCCGCGGGGCGTCGATCCGCAACATCATGGAGTTCGAGGCCGACTACCCGGACGCCACCACGATCCTGCTGGAGCAGAACTACCGCTCGACGCAGACCATCCTCTCGGCCGCCAACGCCGTCATCAGCAAGAACTCCGGACGCCAGGCCAAGCGCCTGTGGACCGACTCCGGTGCCGGCGCGCAGATCGTCGCGTACGTCGCGGACACCGAGCACGAGGAGGCGCGGTTCGTCGCCGAGGAGATCGACCGGCTCGGCGACACCGACGGCGTGCGGCCCGGCGACGTCGCGATCTTCTACCGGGCCAACGCGCAGTCGCGTGCGCTCGAGGAGGTGCTGGTCCGCGTCGGGCTTCCCTACAAGGTCGTCGGCGGCACGCGCTTCTACGAGCGCAAGGAGATCAAGGACGCCGTCGCGTACCTGCGGGCGATCGCCAACCCCGACGACGACGTGAGCACCCGACGCATCCTCAACGAGCCGAAGCGCGGGCTGGGGGACCGGTCGGAGGCCATGGTCGCCTCCTACGCGGAGCGGGAGCGCATCTCGTTCGGTGCCGCCCTCACGCGCCTCGACGAGGTGCCCGGCCTCGGGACGCGCGCGCTCACCGGGCTGCGCGCGTTCGCCGGGATGCTCGACGAGCTGCGCGACCTCGCCGCGTCCGGCGCCGGACCCGCCCAGGTGCTCGGCGCCGCCCTCGACCGCAGCGGCTACCTCACGACGCTGCGCGGCAGCGACGACCCGCAGGACGGCTCACGCGTCGACAACCTCGCCGAGCTGCACGCGGTCGCCGCCGAGTTCGAGCAGGCCGAGCCCGAGGGGACCCTCACCGACTTCCTCGAGCGCGTGTCCCTCGTCGCGGACTCGGACCAGATCCCCGTGCCGGACGGCGCCGACGACGCCGCGACCGCCGCCGCGGCGCGCGACGCGGGCGTGGTGACGCTCATGACGCTCCACACCGCCAAGGGCCTCGAGTTCCCCGTCGTGTTCCTCACCGGCATGGAGGACGGCACCTTCCCGCACATGCGCTCCCTGGCCGACCCGGACCAGCTCGCGGAGGAGCGGCGCCTGGCGTACGTCGGGCTCACGCGCGCGCGGCAGCGCCTGTACGTGTCACGCGCCGCGGTGCGCACCGCCTGGGGCGTGCCCAACGAGTTCCCGCCCAGCCGCTTCCTCGACGACCTCCCCGACGACCTCGTGGACTGGCGCCGCCGGGAGTCCTCGACGTCGCGGCTGCGCGGCGGATGGGGCTCGGGCTTCGGGTCCGGCGGCGGTGCACGCGGCGGGTCGTCGTGGGGCGAGCGCGGCGGCTCCGGGTCGAGCAGCGGTCCGGTCCGCACCGAGAAGCGCGAGCCGCTGCCGCGCACCGGGGCCTCGTTCGGCTCGGCGACACCCCGTGCCGCCGTCCCCGACCTCGCCGTCGGCGACAAGGTCACGCACGACGCCTACGGGCTGGGGACGGTCGTCGCGCTCGAGGGGGCGGGTCAGAACGCGGTCGCCAAGATCGACTTCGGCACGAACGGCGAGAAGCGCCTGCTGCTGCGGTACTCCCCGGTGACCAAGCTGTAGGGACGGGCGGCCACGTCAGGGCGCGTGCAGCAGACGCGGCCGGGCAGGGTCGGCGTGGTCGATCACCAGGTCGGCACGCTCCGTGGGCGAGCACGCCGCGAGATAGAGCAGCTGGCCCTCGCGGCAGCGGGCGTTCGCCGGGTCGAGCGGGTCCGGCGGGCAGCCGTCGCGCTCGGCCATCCGCGCGAACGTCACCTCGGCGGGCACGTCGAGCCACACCGAGAGGTCCCACACGTCGGCCAGCTCGTCACGGTGCAGGAAGATGCCGTCGACGAGCAGCACCGTCGCGTCCTCGACGTCGACCCACGGGGTGCCGGGGTCGGCGTCCGTCGTGAGGTCGTGCACGGCCGTGCGCACGCGCCGGGGCCGCTCGGACCCCGGGGCCAGGGGATCGAGCAGCACCCGGTGGAACGCGTCGAGGTCGTAGGAGTCGAGGAAGAAGCCCTCGGGGCTCGTGCGTCCGCGGCGGTACCGCTCGACCGCGGGCCGGTGGAAGCCGTCGACCGACGCGCGCAGCACACGCTGCCCGCGTGCCCGCAGCACGCCCGCCAGCTCGTCGGCGAGCGTCGTCTTGCCCGCACCGTCCACCCCGTCGACCGCGACCCGCACGGGCCTGCCGAGCCTGCGCGGGTCGGGGACGGCGGCGGCGACCTGCGCCAGGACGCGGTCCCGCTGGTCGCTCACGCGGGCCACGCGGGGAGCCGTGCGGCGAGCCACCGCCGGACCAGCGCGTCGACGGGCCTGCCGGCGACGGACGAGGCGCACGCGACGAACGCGGCCGTGTCGACCGTGGAGTGCCGGTGCGTGACGGCCCACGTGCGCAGCAGCCGCGCGAAGGCCTCCTCGCCAAGGTCGAGCCGCAGCGCGTGCAGCACCAGGGCGCCACGCTGGTAGACCCGGTCGTCGAACATCCGGTCCGGGCCGGGGTCGGCGACGTCGATGTCCTGCGGCAGCCGGGCGTGCCGCGCGTGCGAGGCCCGGGCCAGCGTGTCGGCGTCCTGCCCGCCCGAGGCCGCGGACCACAGCCACTCGGCGTAGCACGCGAACCCCTCGTGCAGCCAGATGTCGCGCCAGGTGCCCACGGTCAGGCTGTTGCCGAACCACTGGTGCGCGAGCTCGTGCGCGACGAGCCGCTCCCAGGTGCCGCGCCCGTCGACGTGGTTGGCGCCGAACGTCGACATCGCCTGCGCCTCGAGCGGCACCTCGAGGTCGTCGGCGGTGACGACGACCGCGTACTCGGCGAACGGGTACGGCCCGAAGAGCTCGGTGAACAGCGTCATCATCTGCGGCTGACGCGCCAGGTCCGCGCGCGCCCGCGCCACCAGGGGGCGCGGCACGTACGCGCGCTGCACCACGGGACCGCCCGCCAGCAGGAGCTCGTCGTACCGGCCGACCTGCACCGCCGCGAGGTAGGGCGCGGTCGGCTCGGGCTGCTCGTACACCCACCGCACGCGCCCGGCGCGCGCGGTCCGCTGCGTCCGCACGCCGTTGGCGACCACGGTGTACGGGGCCTCGGCGCTCACCGCGACCCGGAACGCGGCCTTGTCGCCCGGGCTGTCGTGGCAGGGGAACCACGACGGGGCGCCGTCGGGCTGCCCGGCGACGATGACGCCGTCGGTCAGCTCCTCCCAGCCCACGTCGCCCCAGCGCCCGACGAGCGGCCGCGGCTGCCCCTGGTACGCGACCCGCACCGTGAACGACGCCCCCGCGGGCAGCGCGGACGCGAGGCGCACCGTGAGGTGCCGCGGCTGCTGCCGCCAGCGTGCCGGTCGTGCGCCGTCGACGCGCACGTCGCCCACCCGGAGCCCGGTGAGCTCGAGCCGGACCTCCTCGAGCGGGCGCGTCGTCGTGGCCGCGACCTCGGCGACGCCGTCGAGGCGGTTGGTCGCGACCCGGTAGTCCAGGTCGAGGTCGTACGACTGCACCGTGAAGCCGGGGTCGGGCCGCCCCGGCAGGTACGGGTCGGCGTCGTCGGTCGCGGGACGCTCGCGGGACGGGCGCAACCCGCTCATGCGGGGGCGATGGGGTTGCCCGCCCAGCGCGACCCGGCGGGCACGGCGTCGCCGCGCAGCACCAGCGACGACGCGCCGACGCTCGCCCCGTCTCCGAGGTGCGCCGCCGGCAGCACCACCCCGTGGGGCCCGAGGCTGGCGCCCGCGCCGATCCGCACCGTGTCGAGGCTCATGACACGATCATGGAACAGGTGCGTCTGGAGCACACAACCGCGGTTCACCGTGGCGCCGTCCCCGACGTGCACCAGGTCGGCCTCCGGCAGCCAGTACGTCTCCAGCCACGCCCCGCGCCCGATGCGCGCGCCCAGGGCGCGCAGCCACCAGGTCAGGGCGGGTGAGCCGAGCGTCGCCGGGCCCAGCCAGGGCACGGCCAGGACCTCGGCGAACGCGTCGGCCAGCTCGTTGCGCCAGACGAACGAGCTCCACAGCGGGTGCTCGCCCGCGCGGATGCGCCCGACGAGCGCCCACTTGGCGACGACGGCGGCCCCGCACGCGAGCACGGCGGCACCCAGCACCGCGACGGGGGACGCGAGCGCGGCGACGAGCACGCCGTGCGTGCCGAGCACGTGGGTCAGCGTGAGCAGCATCCCGACCGCGAGGGCGAACGACAGGACGACGGGGACGAGACGGCACACCTCGACGAGCGCCCGCGCGACCCGCAGCCGCGCGGGAGGCGCGTACGTGCGCTCGTCGGGGGCGTCGCCGGTGACCCGCCGCAGGCGCTGCGGCGGCGAGCCCAGCCACGACGTGCCCTTCTTGGCACGCTCGGGCGTCGCGGACAGCACGGCGACGAGGCCGCGCGCCGGCACCGCACGCCCGGGCGCGATCATGCCGGAGTTGCCGAGGAAGGCGCGCTTGCCGATGCTCGCGGGCTCGACGCGCAGGTACCCGCCGCCCAGCTCGTACGAGCCGATGAGGGTGTCGTCGGCGAGGAACGCGCCGTCGCCGATGCGCGTCATCGACGGCAGCAGCAGCACGGTCGAGGCCTCGACGTCGCGGCCGACCCGGGCACCCAGGGCACGCAGCCACGCGGGTGTCGCGCTGCTCGCGTACAGCGGGTACAGCTGGGTGCGGGCGTCGTCCATGAGCCGCAGCGTGGCCCACGCGCGCCAGCCGCTCGCCGAGCGGACGGGGTAGGCCCCGGGCTCGAGCCCCGTGGCGAGCAGCCGTGCCGCGGCCCACGTGGTGGTCAGCAGGACCAGCGCGGACGCGAGGGCGCCGACGGGCAGCACGGGCAGCGCCGCGACGGCGGCCGCGACCACGTCGGGTGCCCCGCGGGTGGCGCCCGCGACGACCGCGAGGCCGGTCGCGAGCGCGGCCAGCGGCAGGGACGCCAGCAGCGCGGCGCTCGCGCCGTAGACCGGGATCCAGCGTCGGCCGCGCGGCGGGCGCTGCCGGGGCCAGCGCTTGCGCGCGGGTCCCTCGAAGACGGCGGGCGAGCCGGCCCACAGCTCGCCGGGGGGCACCGACCCGGTGACGACGGTGCCGGGTGCGACCTCGGCGCCCTGGCCCACGCGGCTGCCGGGCCCCAGCGTGCTGCGGGTGCCGACCGTGGCGCGCTTGTCGACGCGGACGCGGCCCACCTGCAGGACGTCCCCGTCGAGCCAGTGGCCCGACAGGTCGACCTCCGGCTCGATCGCGCACCGGTCCCCGAGGACCAGGTGGCCCGTGACGGGCGGCAGCGCGTGCAGGTCGACGCCCGCGCCCACGCGGGCACCGAGCGCGCGGGCGTACACCGCGTTCCACGGGGCGCACGACAGGTTGCCCGCGCCTGCCGCGACGGCCCACGACTCGGCGAACCACAGCCGCAGGTGCACCCCGCCGCCGCGCGGGTAGCGGCCGGGGGTGACGCCGCGCAGCAGCGTGCGCGCGACCAGCACGGTCGACCCCATGCGTCCCAGCGGGCTGACCAGCAGCACCCAGCCGGCGGCGAACCACCACGCCGCCCCGGGCACGGGCGGTGCCCACGCGACGCCGGCGGCCGCGAGCGCGGCGTCGGCCCCCAGGGCCCACGTGACCCAGCGCAGCCCGACGAGCACCGCCAGCGGCAGCCCGAGCAGGACCTGCACGGCCCGGGCCCGCGCGGGCGTGGGGGCCGGCACGTGCGCGTCCTGCACGGGCGCGGGCGTGAGCTCGTCGAGCCGGCGCGCCAGGGCGCCGAGCCGCGGGTGCTCGTAGACGTCGGCCACCGTCGCGGTCGGGTAGCGGGCGCGCAGCGCGGACACGAGCTGCGCCGCGGCCAGGCTGCCGCCCCCGGCGGCGAAGAAGTCGTCGTCGGGGCCCTGGACCGCCGTGCCCAGGGCCGCGGTCCAGCACCCGGCCACCCACTCCTGCGTCGGGTCGAGGTCCGCCGCGGGCCCGGGGTCGGCGCCGGGTGCGCCGACGAGCGGCCAGGGCAGGGCGTCGCGGTCGACCTTGCCCGACCCGCGGGTGGGGATCTCCTCGACCACGGCGAGGAGGGGCACGAGCGCGGCGGGCAGCACGTCGCGCAGCGCGGACCGCGCCGCGTCGAGGTCGACCTGCGCGCCGGGCAGGGCGGCGAGGTAGCCGACGAGCACGGACGTGCCGGCCGGTGTGCGTCGGACGGCGGCCGCGGCGGCACCCACGCCGGGCAGCGCACCCAGGGCGGCGTCGACCTCGCCCAGCTCGATGCGCCGGCCGCCGATCTTCACCTGGTCGTCCGCCCGCCCGACGAACACGAGCCCGGCGTGCTCGTACCGCACGAGGTCGCCGCTGCGGTACGCGCGCTCCCAGCCGAGGCCCGGCGCCGGGGCGAAGCGCTCGGCGTCGCGCGCCTCGTCGAGGTAGCGCGCGAGCCCGACGCCGCCGATCACGAGCTCGCCGGTCCCGCCCTCGTCCACGGGGGCGCCGTCGGGGCCGACCACGGCCAGGTCCCAGCCGTCGAGCGCGTGGCCGATGCGCACCGGGCCGGTGCCGTCGAGCAGGGCCGCGCACGCGACGACGGTCGCCTCGGTGGGCCCGTACGTGTTCCACACCTCGCGCCCGGGGGTCGCGAGGCGGGCGACCAGCTCCGGGGGGCAGGCCTCGCCGCCGAAGATCAGGAGCCGGACGCCGTCGAGCTGGTCGGCGGACCACAGCCCGGCCAGCGTGGGGACGGTCGAGATGACGCTGATGCGCTGGGCGACCAACCACGGTCCGAGGTCCATGCCGGTGCGCACGAGCGCGCGCGGCGCGGGCACGAGGCACGCGCCGTGCCGCCACGCCAGCCACATCTCCTCGCAGGACGCGTCGAACGCGACGGACAGGCCGGCGAGGACCCGGTCGCCGGGGCCCAGCGGCGCGTCCTGCAGGAAGACCCGGGCCTCGGCGTCGACGAACGCCGCCGCGGACCGGTGCCGGACCGCGACGCCCTTGGGGACGCCCGTCGAGCCGGAGGTGAAGATGATCCAGGCGTCGTCCTGCGGCTCGGGGGGCGGGGGAGCGGGCACGCTCGTGGCGGCCGCCCGGCGCCGGTCGTCGGGCTCGGCCGCGAGGTCACCCTCCCCGAGCACCCGCACGACGCCGGCCTCCCGGAACACGGTGCGGGCGCGCTCCTCGGGGTCGTCCACGTCGACCGGGACGTAGGCGGCGCCCGCCGCGAGGACCGCGAGGATCGCCGTGTAGAGCTCGGTGGTGCCCGAGGGCACGTGGATGCCGACGCGGTCACCGCGCCGCACGCCCTGCGCGGCGAGGCGCGCGGCCCCCTCGCGGACGTGGACGGCCAGCTCGGCGTACGTGAGGACGGTGCGGCCGTCGTCCAGGGCGGGGGCGTCCGGGTGCGCGGCGACGGTCGCGTCGAGGACGTCCAGCAGGGTGCGCGGCGGCGGAGCGAGGTCGCCGCGCAGGTAGGGCGAGGTCACGACGGGCGATCCTGCCACCGGCTCCGCCCGGGAGCGGCCGCGTTCACGGTGCGGTCGACGCCTCGTCGTCGGGTGTTCACCGCCGACGGCGGTCCGGGCGGGCGGTGGTGAGCGCGGCCACAGTGTCTTGATGTCGAGGGACCTCGGTCCCGGCGATACGATCGTCCGGGCGATGCGGCCGCACCGGGCCGCTGCACGCGGTCGACGAGAGGAAACCGGACCAGGTGGACCTGTTCGAGTACCAGGCACGTGACATCTTCGAGAAGCACGGCGTGCCCGTGCTCGGCGGCATCGTCGCCACGACGCCACAGGAGGCCCGCGCGGCAGCCGAGCAGCTGCTCCCGCCCGAGGGCGGCGTCGTCGTCGTCAAGGCGCAGGTCAAGACCGGTGGCCGCGGCAAGGCCGGGGGCGTCAAGCTGGCACGCTCGGCCGACGAGGCCGCCGCGACGGCGGGCGAGATCCTCGGCATGGACATCAAGGGCCACACGGTGCACCGCGTGATGGTCGCGGCCGGCGCCAAGATCGCCCAGGAGTTCTACTTCTCGCTCCTGCTGGACCGCGCCGAGCGTCGCTACCTGGCGATGGCCTCGGTCGAGGGCGGCGTGGAGATCGAGCAGCTCGCGGTCGAGCGTCCCGAGGCGCTCGCCAAGGTCGCGGTCGACCCGCGCACGGGCATCGACCAGGCGACGGCGGACGAGATCGTCGCGGCCGCGGGCTTCGCCCCGGAGATCGCGGGCCAGGTCGCCGACGTCCTGCAGAAGCTGTGGCGCGTGTACGACGAGGAGGACGCCACGCTGGTCGAGGTCAACCCGCTCGTCCTCACGGAGGACGGCCAGGTCGTCGCCCTCGACGGCAAGGTCACCCTCGACGCCAACGCGGACTTCCGGCACCCGGACCACGCGGCCCTCGAGGACGCGGCCGCCGCGGACCCGCTGGAGGCGCGCGCCAAGGAGAAGGACCTCAACTACGTCAAGCTCGACGGCGAGGTCGGCATCATCGGCAACGGCGCGGGCCTCGTCATGAGCACCCTCGACGTGGTCGCGTACGCCGGTGAGGCGCACGGCGGGGTGCGGCCCGCCAACTTCCTCGACATCGGCGGCGGCGCCTCGGCCGAGGTGATGGCCGCCGGCCTCGACATCATCCTCACGGACCCGCAGGTGAAGTCCGTGTTCGTCAACGTGTTCGGTGGGATCACGGCCTGCGACGCCGTGGCCAACGGCATCGTCGCCGCCCTGCAGATCCTCGGGGACGAGGCGTCGAAGCCCCTCGTCGTGCGGCTCGACGGCAACAACGTCGTCGAGGGCCGGCGCATCCTCGCCGAGGCCGGGCACCCGCTCGTCACGCTCGCCGACACGATGGACGGCGGCGCCGACACGGCTGCCCGCCTGGCGCACGCCGCCGCCTGAGACCCCCGACGCAGAGAGAAGCAGACTCCACATGGCGATCTTCCTCACCGAGGACTCCAAGGTCATCGTCCAGGGCATGACGGGTTCGGAGGGCCAGAAGCACACGACCCGCATGCTCGCGTCCGGCACGAACGTCGTCGGCGGCGTCAACCCGCGCAAGGCGGGCACGTCCGTCACGTTCGGTGACGTCGACGTGCCGGTGTTCGGGTCGGTGGCCGAGGCCATCGCGGCGACCGGCGCCGACGTCTCCGTCATCTTCGTCCCGCCGGCGCACACCAAGGGCGCCGTCGTCGAGGCCGTCGACGCGGGCATCCCGCTGGCCGTCATCATCACCGAGGGCGTCCCCGTGGCCGACACGGCCGAGTTCTTCTCCTACGCGCAGGAGAAGGGCGTGCGGCTCATCGGCCCCAACTGCCCCGGCCTGATCAGCCCCGGCAAGTCGAACGTCGGCATCATCCCCGCCGACATCACGGGCCCCGGCAAGGTCGGCCTGGTCTCCAAGTCCGGCACCCTGACCTACCAGATGATGTACGAGCTGCGGGACTTCGGGTTCTCCACGGCCATCGGCATCGGCGGCGACCCGATCATCGGCACCACGCACATCGACGCCCTCGCCGCGTTCGAGGCCGACCCCGAGACCGAGGTCATCGTGATGATCGGCGAGATCGGCGGCGACGCCGAGGAGCGGGCGGCGGCCTACATCGCCGAGCACGTCACCAAGCCGGTCGTCGGCTACGTCGCCGGGTTCACCGCCCCCGAGGGCAAGACCATGGGCCACGCGGGCGCGATCGTGTCCGGCTCGTCGGGCACCGCGCAGGCCAAGAAGGAGGCCCTCGAGGCCGCCGGCGTGAAGGTCGGCAAGACGCCGTCCGAGACGGCACGGCTGGCGCGCGAGCTGCTCGGCGCCTGAGACGTCCGTCCCACCCGCGGCCCCGGTCCCCACGGACCGGGGCCGCGGTGCGTCCGGGACCCGGGCGGCGGGGCGGCGACGCGCCGGGCCCGGGTCCGGCGCCGCGCTGGGCGCACCGGTCACCATGGGCGGGTGCCCCTGTCCACCGGTCCCGTCCCCGTCGCGGGGCGCGCCCGTCGCGTCCTGCAGGACGACCCGCGCCCGACGTTCTTCACGTCGACGATCGACGGCGCCCCCCGGTGGGCGATCGGCGTGCTCACGGCCGTGCAGGCCGCGGCGCTGTCGCTGCTGACGCTCGCGGTGCCCGCGATCGCGGTGTTCGTCGCGACGTCGGCGGACCCCGCCAACGCCGACGTGGGGTGGACCCGTGCGGTCGTCGTGGCGACCAACCTGTGGCTGCTCGCGCACGGCGTGCCCGCGGGCCTCGGTGGCGTGGTCGTGTCCGTCGTCCCGCTGGGGCTGACGGTGCTGGCCCTGTTCACCTGCTACGCCTCGGCGCGCCGCTCGGGCCACGCGACCCGCAGCGGCGCCCTCGCCTCGATCGGCGGCTACGCGGGCGTCACCGGGCTCGTCGCGCTCGTCGTCGGTGCGGGTGCGGCGGGGGTGCTGCGGGCGCTCGTCGGCGGCCTGCTGGTCGGTGGCCTGGGCATCGGTGCCGGTCTGCTGCGGCGTCCCGAGGCGCCCCCGTGGGGGCGGGTCGTCGCACCGCTCGGTGACCGGCTCCCGGCCCCCGTGGCGGTGGGTGTGCGGGCCGGCGTGCTCGCCGCGGCCGGCCTCGTGGCGCTCGCCGCGCTGCTGACGACGCTGTGGGTGCTCGCGGGCCGTGCGACGGTCGTCGACGTGGCCCGCGGCCTGTCGCTCGACGCGGTCGGCGGCATCGTGCTCGCCCTCGCCGAGCTCGCGTTCGTGCCCAACCTCGTCGTGTGGGCACTGGCGTGGATCGCCGGTCCGGGCTTCGCCGTCGGGGCGGGTACGCGCTTCGCGCCCTCCGAGGTGGTGGGGGGGCCGATGCCCGCGCTGCCGCTGCTCGGGGCGCTGCCGGACGCGCACGGTGGGGCCGTGCTGCTCGCACCGCTGCTCGTCGTGGGTGTCGGCGTCCTCGCCGGGCTCGCCGTCCACCGGTGGCTCGAGCCGGTCCGGCCCCGGGACGTCGCGGTGGCCGTGGGGGTCGCCGCGCTGGTCGCTGGGATCCTGGCGGCCCTGCTCGTGGCCGTGGCCGGCGGTGCCGCCGGCCCGGGGCGGATGGCGCAGGTCGGTGCCCACCCGTGGTGGGTGGGTCTGGTCGTCGCCGCCGGGGTCGGGGGTGGCGTGGCGGTCGCGGCCGTGCCGTCCGACCGTGCCGTGCGCGACGCGGTGCAGGACCGGTGGGCGCGGCGGCGCGGTGCCGTGCCGGCAGGCGTGCCCGACGCCGCGCCGGGCGCCGCGTCCGACACCTGACGGGGTGACGTGACGGGCTGAGGCGCCCCCGGTGGGACGTCAGGGCGGGGTGGGGACGCCCAGGCGTCCGAGCACGGACGTCAGCCGCTCGCGCATGTCCAGCTCGAGCTGGGTCGCGCACCCGCGCTGCGCCTGCTGGGTGAGGGCCGCCCGCTCGCACCGCGCGTACTCCTGGGCCGCGTCCACGTAGAGCAGGGTCTGGGCGCTGATGGCCACCCAGGCGAGGGCTGCCACGATGAGCACGACCGGCAGCACGATCACCGGGCCCCGGGCGCGGGCGCGGGCGGCGCGGACGACGGCGACGATCGCGAGCACGAGCCCGGCGACCGCGGCGACCGGTGCGCCGAGCATGGCCGGCCACGAGGCGCCGACGAGCAGCACCGAGGCGAGCAGCGCCGCGGCGGTCCAGGCGGCCGTGCGGGTGGCGCTCGCGACGCCCGCCGGATCGGGCGGGGGGGACGGGTGCGGCGCGTGCGGCGGCCCGGGCTGTGCCGGGGGCACCGGCCCGTGCGGGGTCGGCGCACCGGGCGTCGGTCCGGAGGCCCCCGTGGGCATCTCGGGGAGCTGCTCGGGCGTCGGCTGACCGGCCCCTTGCTGCCCGGGGGGCGACGACGGGTCCGGCGGTGCCCACGGGTTGGCCATGGCGCCATTCTCGCGCACGTCGCGGGTGGACGTGCGCCGGTGCGGTGCGGGCCGGGCCGGTAGGTTGCCCGGCGTGACGTCCTCCTCGCAGCCCGGCCCGCCCCCGCCCGACCGCGCCTCGGTACCGACGCACCGCCTGGTGGTGCTCGTCTCCGGCGGGGGGTCCAACCTCGGCGCCCTCCTCGACGCGCACAGCGACCCGGCGTACGGCGCCCGCGTCGTGGGCGTGGTCTCGGACAGGCCCGGGATCGCGGCGCTCGACCGGGCGCGCGACGCGGGCGTGCCCACGGCCGTCGTCGCGCTGCGGGACTTCCCGGACCGCGCGACCTGGGACCGCGCGCTCACCGAGGCGGTGGGCGTCTTCTCGCCCGACACGGTGGTCGCGGCGGGGTTCATGAAGCTGGTGGGCGCGACGTTCCTCGGCCGGTTCGGCGGCCGGACGGTCAACACGCACCCGGCGCTGCTGCCGTCGTTCCCCGGGGCGCACGGCGTGCGGGACGCCCTCGCCTACGGGGTCAAGGTCAGCGGGTGCTCGGTGATCGTCGTCGACGAGGGCGTCGACGCCGGGCCGATCATCGCGCAGGAGACGGTGCCGGTGGCCGACGACGACACCGAGGAGACGCTGCACGAGCGCATCAAGGTCGTCGAGCGGCGGCTGCTCGTGGACGTCGTCGGCCGGATCGCGCGCGAGGGCCTGAGCGTCGAGGGCCGCCGCGCACGCCTGGGCCGGGGCCCGGGCCGCTAGACTCGGCCGCGGTCGTGACTGGCGCAGGTGGAGGACCACCGGGGAGCGACCGCGCACACCCCCTGCCGTGCACCGCCCGCCTGGGTGCCGGGGTCCACCGAGGTCCGCCCGGACCACCGACCGACCCAGGAAGGCGCGCCATGCCGCACGGCACCACCCCCCTCGCCCCCGTCCCCGACCCGACCGCCGACGCCACGCGCCGCCCCGTGCGTCGTGCGCTGCTCTCGGTCTACGACAAGTCCGGCCTCGTCGAGCTGGCGACGGCGCTGCACGCGGCCGGCGTCGAGCTCGTCTCGACCGGCTCGACGGCCGCGACCGTGGCCGCCGCGGGCGTCCCCGTGACGCGCGTCGAGGACGTCACCGGCTTCCCCGAGTGCCTGGACGGGCGCGTCAAGACCCTGCACCCGCGGGTGCACGCGGGGATCCTCGCGGACACCCGCCGCCCCGAGCACGTCGCACAGCTCGACGAGCTGGGCGTCGCGGCGTTCGAGCTCGTCGTCGTCAACCTGTACCCGTTCACGCAGACCGTGGCGTCCGGCGCGGGCGTCGACGAGTGCGTCGAGCAGATCGACATCGGCGGCCCCTCGATGGTGCGGGCCGCGGCCAAGAACCACCCGAGCGTCGCCGTCGTCGTCGACCCGGCCCGCTACGACGACGTCGTCGCCGCGGTCGCCGCCGGGGGCTTCACGCTCGCCGAGCGCACGCGCCTGGCCGCGCAGGCCTTCGTCCACACCGCCTCCTACGACGTGGCCGTCGCGTCCTGGATGGGCAGCGTCGCCACGACGACCGACGAGGTCGCGGGCGTGGCGACCGGGTTCCCGGCCTGGATCGGCGCGACCTGGGAGCGCGCCGACGTGCTGCGCTACGGCGAGAACCCGCACCAGCGTGCCGCGCTCTACACGACCGGCCACGGCCCGGCCGGGCTCGCGCAGGCCCGTCAGCTGCACGGCAAGGCGATGAGCTACAACAACTACGTCGACGCCGACGCCGCGTGGCGCGCCGCGCACGACCACGGCGACGCCCCGACGGTCGCGGTCGTCAAGCACGCGAACCCGTGCGGGATCGCCGTGGGCGCGGACGTCGCCGACGCCCACGCCCGGGCGCACGCCTGCGACCCGGTCTCGGCGTTCGGCGGGGTCATCGCCACCAACCAGCGCCTGACGCGCGCGGCGGCCGAGCAGATCGCGCCCGTGTTCACCGAGGTCGTCGTCGCCCCCGCGTTCGACGACGACGCGCTCGACCTGCTCGCGCAGAAGAAGAACATCCGGCTCCTCGTCGTCGAGGCCCCGCCCGCGTCCCGGACCGAGACGCGCCCCGTCTCCGGGGGGCTGCTCGTGCAGGCGGTCGACCGCCTCGACGCCCCGGGCGACGACCCCGCCGCGTGGACCCTGGCGGCGGGCGAGCCCGCGGACGACGCGACGCTGGCCGACCTGGCGTTCGCGTGGCGGGCCGTGCGGGCCGTGAAGTCCAACGCGATCCTGCTCGCCGACCAGGGTGCGTCCGTGGGCGTGGGCATGGGGCAGGTCAACCGCGTCGACTCCTGCCGGCTGGCCGTCGAGCGCGCGAACGCGGGCGGCGTCGAGCGGGCACGCGGCGCCGTCGCCGCGTCCGACGCGTTCTTCCCGTTCGCCGACGGGCTGCAGGTGCTGCTCGACGCGGGCGTGCGCGCCGTCGTCCAGCCGGGCGGGTCGGTCCGCGACGAGGAGGTCGTCGCGGCCGCGGCCGCGGCGGGCGTCACGCTGTACCTCACCGGCACCCGGCACTTCGCGCACTGACGCGCCCGGCCGCCCTCCCCGGCGGGGAGGGCGGCCCGGGGCCGCTCACGTCGCCGGTGACGTCCGCAGCACGGTCCGCAGGTCGTCGTCCGGACCGGGCGCGTCCGGCAGGACGACGCGGGGCAGGTCGTCACGCGCGAACAGGCGGCGGGCCGCGCCGACGTCGCGCGGCCGGTCCACGACGAGCGCGCCGGTGACGAGGTCCCCGCGCGCCCACAGCGCCGTCCACCCGGTGCCCGTCGGATCGCCCAGCACGGTCACGCGGTCCTCGGCCCCCGGCAGACCGAACATCGTCAGGTCGTGCCCGAGCTGCGTGGAGAACACGTAGGGCGTGGGCTCGGGGCCCTCGACCGGCACCCCGAGCAGCCGGCGCACCAGCACGTCGGGGCCGTGCAGGGCCTCGTCCCAGTGCCCGCCGGGCACCCAGCCGTGCCGGGCCGAGCGCCGCACGGCGACGTCGCCGACCGCCAGCAGCCCCGGCAGCGGGCCGGACGGCCCCAGCACCCGGTACGACTCGTCGACGGCCACGGCGCCGGCGCGCAGCGGCACGGCGTCCGCCAGCCACCTGGTCGCGGGACGCGCCCCCACGGCGACGAGCACCGCGTCCGCAGCCAGCCGCGAGCCGTCCGCGAGCAGGATCCCGGTGCCGTCCACGGTGGCCACCCGCGCGGACGTGCGCAGGTCCACCCCCGCGGCCGCGTACCAGGGTGCCGTCAGGGCGCCGACCTGCGCGCCGAGCGCCGTCGACAACGGCGCGGCCTGCGCCTCGAGCACGGTCACGGCGTGCCCCGCCGCCGCGGCGACCCCGGCGACCTCGGCGCCCACCCAGCCCGCACCGACGACGACGAGCCGGCGCGGCCCGCCCGCCAGCGCCGCGCGCAGGCCGTCGGCGTCGGCGGCGGTGTGCAGCGTGCGTGCGTGCCAGCCGGGCACGGTCGTGGCGTGCGCACCGGTCGCCAGCACGACGCACGACGACGTCAGCTCCCCCTCGTCGGTGGTGACGACCGCGCCGCCCCCGGCCAGCGGGCGCAGGGCGCGGGCCGGGCGGGCCAGGTGCACCTCGTCGGCGAGCGCGTGCAGGTCGTGGCCGAGGTCGTCGGCGAGCCAGGCGGGCGAGGACCGGTCGAGCAGGTGCTTGGACAGCGGCGGCCGGTCGTAGGGCGCGACGCCCTCGGCCCCCAGCAGGCGCACCGGGCCGTCGTAGCCGTGGTCCCGCAGCGCGGCGACGGTCCGCAGCGCGGCGAGACCGCCACCGACCACGAGGACGTCGGCCGGGGGGAGGGGGGCGCGTCGCGGGTCGGTCACGGGGTTCACCGTAACGAGGGTGGCACAGCGGTACGCTGGGTCCGCCGCGCACGTCGGCGGGCGCGTCCGGTCACCGACCCGGGCGTCCTCCCGGCCGTGCGGTGCCCACGACGCACGGAGGGAGCGCACGGATGTCGACGCCCGCGCGCACCCCCGCCGCCGGACTGCCGGGTCCGGTGTGGCCCTCGCGGCCCGTTCCCCCGACGGTGCCGGCGTCCCTCGCGGCACCGTCCGCCGCGCCCCCCGTGGCGACACGGCCGGAGCCACCCGCAGCCGCCGAGGTCCCCGCGGAGGAGCTCCCGCTCGACCCGCGCAGCATCGCGCGTGCCGCGCTCGCGGCCGGCCGCAACAGGTCCCTGTGGTGGACGATGTCGGGGATCGTCGTGGCCGTGGCCGTGGCGTTCGTGACGGACGCCGTCGTCGGGACGTTCGCGCTCGCGCTGCTGCTGCTCGCGTCGGCGGTCGTGCGGGCCCTCGCCCCGGCTCCCGGACCCGCGGCGGTCTCGGTGCGCTCCAAGCCGCTCGACGTCGCGGTCCTCGCCGGGAGCGCGGCCACGCTGGTGGTGCTGGCGTCGGTCCTGCCGCCGGGCTGAGTCGCCGACGGACCCGCCAGGACGACGACGGCCCCGGGAGCCGTGCTCCCGGGGCCGTCGTGCGGGGGTGTCAGCGGTCGACGACGACCACGTCCTCCTCGGCGACGTACAGGTCGTCCTCGGCGAACAGCGAGTCCTCGAGGGGCTCGGCCGCGAAGGCGCGGTAGACCAGCGCCGCGATCGCGGCGCCGAGGAGCGGCGCGGCCCAGAAGAGCCACACCTGCTCCAGCGCCCACGACTCGGAGAAGATCGCCGCGGCGAGCGAGCGTGCCGGGTTGAGCGAGCCGTTGGTCACCGGCAGCGCGAGCAGCAGCAGCGCCGTGTAGGTCAGGCCCACGGCGAACGGCAGGTGCTGCTTGTTCGCGCGGCGGTCGGTGGCGCCGAGGATGACGCCGACGAACACGGCCGTGCCGACGACCTCGACGAGGAGCGCGGCGACGAGGCCGAACTCGGCCTGGCCCTGCGACAGCGTCGCCAGGGGGGAGTGGTCGCCGAACCCGTTGGCGGTGCCGCTGAAGAACGTGCGGACCCCGGCCTCGCCGCCCTGGCTGACGAGGCCCGGCAGGGCGGGCGGCACGGTGAGGAACAGGACGGCCGCGCCGAGCGCGCCGCCGACGACCTGCGCGAGCCAGTAGGGCAGCAGGTCGCGGAACGGGGTGCGACCGGCGAGGCAGGCGCCCAGGGTCACGGCGGGGTTGAAGTGCCCGCCCGAGACGTTGCCGACGGCGACGATGCCCGCCAGGACCGCGATGCCGAAGCCGAGGGCGACGCCGAGACCGCCGCCGACGTTGGAGAACGCGGCGTACAGGGCGATGCCGACGCCGACGAGGACGAGGACGAAGGTGCCGAGCGCCTCGGCGCCGAGGCGCGCGAGCAGGCCCGGTCCGGCAGCGACGACGGTCCCGGCGGGCAGCACGTAGGCGTCGTCGTCGTCCTCCTCGACGACGGCGGCGGCGGTCCGCGGCGCGGCGGGCTCGGCGACGACGACCTCCTCGACGACGACCTCCTCGACCGGCTCGGCGGGGGTGCTGGCGGGGGTGGTGTCCTCGGGCTCGGGGGAGTCCTCGGGTGTCTGAGGCTTCTGCTGGGACATGTCGGTCCTGTCGTGTGAGGTGGGTGAGCCACCGGTCGGTGCCGCGTCGTCGTGCCGGGCCCGGAGGGTGGGTGCGGTGCGACGACAACGGGGCGAACTACGCAGGGCACAGCATGCCAGCCCGGGCTGTGCGTGCGCAGGGATGCGGGTCCCGGGCCCGCGCCGGGGCGGACGGGACCTCCCAGGTCTCTCGACGTCGAGTAACCTGGGCGGCACACCCACGGCACAGGAGGCAGGCCCCCGCATGGCGAAGATCAAGGTCGTCGGCCCGGTCGTCGAGCTCGACGGCGACGAGATGACGCGCATCATCTGGCAGTTCATCAAGGACCGCCTGATCCACCCGTACCTCGACATCGACCTGCGCTACTACGACCTGTCGATCCAGAACCGCGACGCCACCGACGACCAGGTGACGATCGACGCGGCCCACGCCATCAAGGAGCACGGCGTCGGGGTCAAGTGCGCGACGATCACGCCCGACGAGGCCCGCGTCGAGGAGTTCGGCCTGAAGAAGATGTGGGTCTCGCCCAACGGCACGATCCGCAACATCCTCGGCGGCGTCGTCTTCCGCGAGCCGATCATCATCTCGAACATCCCGCGGCTGGTCCCGGGCTGGAACAAGCCGATCATCATCGGCCGGCACGCCCACGGCGACCAGTACAAGTCGACGAACTTCAAGGTGCCCGGCGCCGGGAAGATCACGATGACGTTCGAGCCGGCCGACGGCTCCGAGCCGCAGAAGTTCGAGGTCGTGACGATGCCCGAGGCCGGCGGCGTCGCCATGGGCATGTACAACTTCAACGAGTCGATCCGCGACTTCGCGCGCGCCTCGTTCGCGTACGGCCTGCAGCGCGGGTACCCCGTGTACCTGTCGACCAAGAACACGATCCTCAAGGCGTACGACGGTGCGTTCAAGGACATCTTCGCGGAGGTGTTCGAGGCCGAGTTCAAGGCGGACTTCGACGCCGCCGGCCTGACCTACGAGCACCGCCTGATCGACGACATGGTCGCCGCCGCGATGAAGTGGGAGGGCGGCTACGTCTGGGCGTGCAAGAACTACGACGGCGACGTCCAGTCCGACACCGTCGCGCAGGGCTTCGGCTCGCTCGGCCTCATGACCTCGGTGCTCATGACGCCGGACGGCAAGACCGTCGAGGCGGAGGCCGCGCACGGCACGGTCACGCGCCACTTCCGGCAGCACCAGGCCGGCAAGCCCACGTCGACGAACCCGATCGCGTCGATCTTCGCGTGGACCGGCGGCCTCAAGCACCGCGGCAAGCTCGACGGCACGCCCGAGGTCACGCAGTTCGCGCAGACCCTCGAGCAGGTCGTCATCGAGACGGTCGAGAGCGGCAAGATGACCAAGGACCTCGCGTCCCTCGTCGGCCCCGAGCAGGCCTGGCTGACGACCGAGGAGTTCCTCGCCGCGCTCGACGAGAACCTCGCCGCGCGCCTGGCCTGACGCGCCGCGCACGACGGTCACCGACGGCGTCCTCCCGCACGGGAGGGCGCCGTCGTGCGTGCGCCTCGGGTAGGTTCGACGCAGGCGTGGACGTCGGGACGTCGCGCCGTCTGCCGGCCGACCGAAGGAGCCCGTCCGTGTCGCTCACCACGCCCGCTGTCGTCACCGTCACCGGCGCCGCCGGTCAGATCGGGTACGCCCTCGCCTTCCGCATCGCCTCGGGCCAGCTCCTGGGCCCGGACACGCCCGTGCGGCTGCGGATGCTGGAGATCCCGCCCGCCGTGAAGGCCGCCGAGGGTGTCGCGATGGAGCTCGACGACTGCGCGTTCCCGCTGCTGGACGGCATCGACATCACCGACGACGCCACCGCCGCGTTCGACGGCGTCAACGTCGCGCTGCTGGTGGGCGCCCGGCCCCGGACCAAGGGCATGGAGCGCGGTGATCTGCTCAGCGCCAACGGCGGCATCTTCGGCCCGCAGGGCGCGGCGATCAACGCCGGGGCCGCGGACGACGTGCGCGTCCTGGTCGTCGGCAACCCCGCCAACACGAACGCGTACATCGCGTCGTCGCACGCACCCGACGTCCCGGCGGACCGCTTCACCGCGATGACGCGGCTGGACCACAACCGGGCGCTCGCGCAGCTGCGGCACCGCACGGGCGCGGCGATCGACGACATCGCCCGCCTCGCGATCTGGGGCAACCACTCGGCGACGCAGTACCCGGACCTCACGCACGCGACCATCGCCGGGCGCCCCGCGCTCGAGGTCGTCGGCGACGACGCCTGGGTGCGGGACACGTTCATCCCCACGGTCGCCAAGCGGGGCGCCGCCATCATCGAGGCGCGCGGCGCGTCCTCGGCGGCGTCGGCGGCCAACGCGGCCATCGACCACGTCCACACCTGGGTCCACGGCACGGCCGACGGTGACTGGACGTCTGCGGGCGTGGTGTCCGACGGGTCGTACGGCGTGCCGGAGGGGCTCATCTCGTCGTTCCCCGTCACCGCCGCGGGCGGCGCGTACACGATCGTGCCGGACCTGGAGGTCGACGCGTTCTCGCGCGAGCGCATCGACGCCTCGGTGGCCGAGCTCGTCGAGGAGCGCGAGGCGGTGCGGGCGCTCGGGCTGGTCTGACGCCGTCGGCCCGGCTCCCGTGCCGGGCGGTGGCGGCGGGTGGTGGCGGCGGGCACTCAGCCCGCCGCCACCCGTGCCATCTCGCGGACGACCGCGGCGAGCGCGTGCGGGGCGTCGTGCTGGACGTAGTGCCCGCAGCCCGGGAGCACCCGGACGGCGACGCCGTACCGGCGGTGCAGCTCGGCAGCGGCGGTGTGGCGCGGCCGGGGTGAGCGCCCCCCCACGGTGACGAGGACGGGGCCCTGGCCTGCGCCGGGCGCGGCGGGCTCGAACGCGCGGAACATCGCCAGGTCGCGGCCGACGGCGGCGTGGTCGTCGGGTGCGTCGTCGATCCGCCAGGTCGGCCCGTACAGCGCGGCCCCGAAGCCGGCGACGCCGCCGGTGCGCCAGCCCTCGACGACGTGGTCGAGCAGGCCGGGGACGAGCGACCCGACGGCGGGCTCGTGCAGCACCGCCCCGGCGAGCGGGACGTCGGTCGCGGCGAGCGCCAGGCCGAGGGTCGCGCCGCCGCTGACCCCCACGACGAGAGCGCCCGCGGCGTCGCCGAGCGCGTCGAGCTCGCGCCGCAGGTCCCCGGTGCTGGGGCGGGTGGCCGCGACGACGTCGAGGCCGGTCAGCAGCGGCACGAGGCGGTCCCAGACCCGGGCGGTCGTCGCCGCGCCGTGCACGAGCAGGACGCGGGGCGGCGGCATGGCGCGAGCCTAGGGCGCGCGGGTCGCGACGTCCCGACCCGCCGGCCGGCCCGCTGCGTCAGATACGGAGCCGTTACGTCACGCACCTCTGTCCGAAACATCCCGCTCCTACGTTGTGGCGCGTGGATACACGCAGGGATACTGCGGTGGATACACCACCGCGCGCCCGCGGAGCGGCACGGCCATGACAGCCGAGCCGGTCGTCCGCGCCGCCAGCCGGGTCGGCAAGCCGCCCGCGTTGCTCGAGGCCCGCAGCCTCACCAAGCGCTTCGGTGACGTGGTCGCCAACGCCGACGTCGACCTGACCGTGCTCCCGGGCACGGTGCACGGGCTGATCGGGGAGAACGGCGCCGGCAAGAGCACGCTGCTGAAGATGCTGTACGGCGTCTACACCCCCGACGAGGGCCGGCTCTACGTCGACGGCGCGCCCGTCGAGCCCGGCAGCCCGGCGGACGCCCGTGCGCTCGGCATCGGCATGGTCTTCCAGGACCTGCGCCTGGTGCCCGCGCTGACCGTGGCCGAGAACATCGCCCTCGCCCTGCCCCGGGGACCGCTGCTCGGCCTGCGGGCGCTCTCGGCGCGCGTCACCGAGGCGTCCGAGCGCTACGGGCTGTCCGTCGACCCGGCGGCGACGGTGCGCCACCTGTCCATCGGCGAGCGCCAGCGCACCGAGATCCTCAAGGTCCTCATGACCGGGGCGCGGCTCGTCATCCTCGACGAGCCCACCAGCGTGCTGGCGCCGCGCGAGGTCGACGCGCTCTTCGAGGTCGTCGCGCAGCTGCGCGACCAGGGGCTGGCGGTCGTGCTCGTCACGCACAAGCTCAACGAGGTCCGGGCGATCGCCGACCAGGTCACGGTCCTGCGCGGGGGACGCGTGATCGTCGGAGCCGCCGACCCGGGGGGCTTCACGGACGAGGAGCTGGTGGAGGCCATGGTCGGGCGGCGCGTGCCTCCGCTCTCGCAGGAGCGCCCACCCGTGCCGGACACCGAGCGCCCGGCCCTGGAGCTGCGCGGCGCGACCGCGCAGGGCGACCGCGGGCACGTCGCGCTCAAGCGTGTCGACCTCGACGTGCGCCCCGGGGAGCTCGTCGGTGTCGCCGGCGTGGCCGGCAGCGGGCAGAAGGAGCTGTGCGAGGTCGCGCTGGGGCTGCGTCCGCTCGCGTCGGGGACCGTGCGCCTCGGCGACGGCGAGCCCGGGCGGCTGAGCGTCCGCACCGCGCTCGACCAGGGAGCCGTGACGATCCCCGAGGACCCCGTCGCGGACTCGGTCGTGCCCGGGCTGACGGTGCTGGAGCACATGGTCCTCGACGGGCGGCCCGTCCCCCGGCGCGGGCTCGGCGTCGACTGGGGAGCCGTCGAGGCCCGGACCCGGCAGCTCGACGAGCAGGCGGGCCTGCACATCGCCCCGCGCGGACGGCAGCTCGCCTCGCTGTCGGGCGGCAACATCCAGCGGGTCGTCCTGACGCGCGAGCTCGGCCAGGACGCGACGGTCGTCGTCGCGGCCTACCCGAGCCGCGGGCTGGACGTCGCGAACACCCGGCGGACGCAGGAGCTGCTGCTCGCGCACCGCGACCGCGGCGCGGCCGTGCTGGTCGTCTCGGAGGACATCGACGAGCTCCTCGCCCTCGCGGACCGCATCGCGGTCATGCACGACGGCCACGTCGTCGGCGTGGTCGACACCGCGGACGCCGACCGGATGTCGATCGGCCGCCTGATGCTCGGAGGTGCCGCGTGAGCCAGGGGACCCGGGCCGGGACGCAGCCGGTCACGCAGGACGCCCCCGCGGGCGTCGACCCGCCGCCCGGGCCCACGTCGTGGCCGTCGCGCGCGCGGTCCGCGACGGCCTGGCTGCCGGGCGCGGCGCGCTGGGCCGGTGCGCTGCTCGCCGGGCTCGTCGTGTTCAGCGCGTTCGTGGCCGCGAACGGCGCGGACCCGCTGGCGGTCCTCGCCGACATCTGGACCTCGACGCTCACCCAGCCCGGTCAGTTCCAGCAGATCGTGCTGCGGGCCGCCCCGATCGCCCTCGCGGGGCTCGCGGTCGTGGTGCCCGCGCGCGCCGGCCTGGTCAACGTGGGGGGCGAGGGGCAGATCGTCGTCGGCGGCATCGCCGCCGCGGGTGCCGCGATGTGGCTCACGCCGTTCTCGTCGGTCGGTGGCGTGCTGGCGGGCATGGTCGTGGCCGCGGCGCTCGCCGGTGCGGCCTGGGCCGGGATCGCGGCGGCGCTGCGTCTGGTCGTGCAGGTCAACGAGGCCGTGACCACCCTGCTCCTCAACTACGTCGCCCTCTACTCGATGCTCTTCCTCATCCTCGGGCCCTGGAAGGACCCGGCGGCGCTCGGGCAGTCGACCAGCGTCGAGCTGGTCGACTCCGTCAAGCTCCCCGTGTTCTCCGGCACGTCGATCCACGTCGGTGTCGTGCTCGCCGTCGTCGCCGCCGCGGCGGTGTGGTTCGCCCTGACCCGTACGTCCTGGGGCTTCCGCCTCACGGTGGTCGGGGGCAACGCCGAGGCCGCGCGCCGGGCGGGGCTGCCGGTCGTGCGGCTGCTGCTCACCGCCCTGCTCATCGGCGGGGCGCTGGCCGGACTCGCCGGGTTCCTGCAGCTCGCGGGCATGGAGTACAAGCTGCGCCCGACCTTCGGCCTGACGATCGGCTACGTCGCGTTCCTGGCGTCGTGGCTCGCCCGGCACAAGCCGCTGCCCCTGCTGCTGACGTCGTTCGTGCTGGCAGCGATCGCCGTGTCCGGCAACAGCCTGCAGATCGGCTCGGGGCTGCCGGCCGCGAGCGTCAACATCCTCATGGGCCTGCTGCTCGTCACCGTCCTCGGCTGGACGAGCGCACGGAAGGAGCGCGCGTGATCATCGACATCCTCGCGGGCGCGGTGCGCGGCGGGACCTCCATCATGTACGCCGGGCTGGGCGAGACGGTGTCCGAGCGGGCCGGTGTCGTCAACCTCGGCACCGAGGGCGCGATGCTCGTCGGGGCGCTCGGCGGGTACGCCGTGACGGCCGGCACCGGTGACCCGTGGATCGGCGTGCTGGGTGGTGCGCTCGCGGGTGCGCTGCTCAGTCTCGTCCACGCGGTGCTCGTCGTGAGCCGCGGGGCCAACCAGTTCGCGAGCGGCCTGACCCTCTACTTCCTCGCCCTGGGCGTCACCGCGCTGTTCGGTGCGGGCTTCGTCAGCCGCCAGATCAACGCCTTCGCGACCGTCCCGGTGCCGGTGCTCTCCGAGATCCCCGGTGTCGGCCCGGTCCTGTTCGACCACGACCCGCTCGTCTACGTCGCGTACGTCGCGGCGCCGCTGGTGTGGTGGGTCCTGTACCGCACCCGCGTCGGGCTGCTCGTGCGCACGGCGGGGGAGCGCCCGCAGGCGCTCCAGGTGCACGGGTACAGCGTCACCGCCGTGCGGTACGGCGCGACGGTGGTCGGCGGCGCGCTGGCGGGCGTCGCCGGGTCGCACCTGTCCATCGCCTACACCAACAGCTGGTTCGAGAACATGGTCGCCGGTCGCGGGTTCATCGCGGTCGCCCTGGTCATCTTCGCGATGTGGAACCCGCTGCGGATCATGGCCGGCGCCTACCTCTTCGGTGCGGCGCTGTCCCTGGCGTCCGTCCTGCAGACCGCGGGCGTCGCCGTCAACCAGTTCGCCCTCAACCTCGTGCCGTTCGTCCTCACCCTGGCCGTCCTGGCCGTCCTCGGCAGACGCACGCTGCAGGCCGCCCCGGACGAGCTGCTGCGCGTCTTCGACAGCAGCCGAGCGGCGTGAGCACGCCCCGCCCCCGACCACCCACCCGACCGATCACCCACCTCCCCGCACGTCCCGCGACCCCGGCCCCCGGCCGGACAGGAAGGACACCCATGCTGCGCACCCGTACCGTCCGTGCCGCCGTGGCGGCCACCGTGGCGGCCGCCGTGGTCGCCGTCCTCGCCGCCTGCAGCCCGGCCGCCTCGGGCGCGTCCGGCGGCGGCGCGCCCGCGGCGGCGTCCGACGTCGCGCCGGGGGAGGGGGCGACGAAGATCGGCGTCATCGCCGTCGGCCCGCGTGACGACTTCGGCTACAACCAGGCCGTCCACCAGGGGGTGGAGGCGCTGCGCGCGGAGTTCCCCGGGATCGAGGTGCTCGACGCCTACAACATCCCCGAGGACGACACGGCGGCCACCACGATGGAGAGCATGGTCGCGCAGGGCGCCACCATCCTCTTCGCGACCAGCTACGGGCACCTGGACGCCGCCCGGCAGGTCGCGGCGGCGCACCCCGAGGTCGTCGTCGTCCACCAGGGTGGGCTGCTCGACCCCGCCCCGCCGAACATGGGCACCTACTTCGGCAGCGTCTACGAGCCCGTGTACCTCGCGGGGATCGCCGCGGGTGCCGCGACGCGGACCGGCAAGCTCGGCTACGTCTACGCGATCCCGATCCCGCAGACGCTCGCGAACATCAACGCGTTCACCCTCGGTGCACGGTCCGTGCGGCCCGACGCGACGGTCACGGCCGTCTCGACGACCTCGTGGTGCGACCCCGCGACGCAGGCCGACCGCACGGCGTCGCTCCTCGCCTCGGGCGTCGACGTGATGACGCAGCACCAGGACTGCACCAAGACCGTCATCGAGGCGACCGAGGCCGCCGGGGCGTTCACGGTCGGGTACCACGCGGACGCCTCCAGCCTGGCGCCCGAGGGCTGGCTCACCGGGTCCGAGTGGGACTGGGGGCCGCTCTACACGCAGATCGTGCGGACGGCCGTCGCCGGCGACTTCGTGGGCAGCGAGTTCAACGGCAACTACCGCGCGGCGATGGCCGGCGGGGAGAACCCGTTCGTCGCCTCCGCCTTCGGCCCGAGCGTCACCGACGCGACGAAGGCGCTGGTCGCGGCCGCGGCGGCCGACCTGGCCGCGGGGGGCAGCCCGTTCACCGGCCCGGTCCTCGCCCAGGACGGCTCGGTCGTCGTGCCGGAGGGCGAGACGCCGTCCGTCGACGTCATCGAGCAGATGGACTACTTCGTCGAGGGTGTCGTCGGCACCGTGTCCTGACCGCCCGCCCGGGGCCGGCCGCGTCGGTCGGTCCCGGGCCCCGACCCGCCGCAGGGAGCGCCATGAGTCCGCACGTCCCCGGCACCACCCCCTACCCCTGGCCCTTCGACGCCGACCTGCGCGGCGCCGCGACCGCGCTGCTCGTCGTCGTGGCGGCGGACGGTGCACTCCCGTCGTCCGTCGCCGGACGGGTCGCGCGGCTCGCGGCGGCGGTCCGGCGGGCGGGAGGGCCGGTCCTGGCGGTCACGACGACGGCCCCGCCGCCGGGCGCGTCCGTCCCACCGCGCCGGGCGACGCCCGTGCACCCCGCGACGCCCGTGCACCCGCCGGCGCCGGGGGTCCTGCGCGGTCTCGTCCCCGACGTCGCGCTCGTGGCCGGCGGGGTCGACGGGTTCCACGCGAGCGACCTCGACCTCGTCCTGCGGCTGGGCCGCGTGCGGCGTCTGCTGCTCGCCGGGGTGGGGCTCGAGACGTGCGTGCACTCGACCCTGCGCGACGCGAACGACCGGGGGTACGAGTGCCTGCTCGTCGTCGACGCGTGCGAGCCGGCCGACCCGGACCTCGTGGCGGCGGCCGTGTCGTCCGTGGAGATGTCCGGCGGCATCTTCGGTGCGGTCGGGACGACGGACGCGGTGGTCGACGCCCTGACGCGGGCCCGGACCGTGGCCACCGCACCGGCAGCGCCCGTCCTCCCGGCACCGCCCGTCCTCCCCGCACCGCCCGCCGCCCCGGTGACCGCCGGGTCGGGTCCCGCACCGACGTCAGGAGACCTGCCGTGACCGACCAGCTGACCTCCGCCCCGGCACCGACGACCGTGGGCACGTCGTTCGGCCCCGTCGAGGCCGACCCCTACGCGTGGCCGTTCGACGGGACGTTCTCGCCGTCGACGACGGCCGTGCTCAACATCGACTGGCAGCAGGACTTCTGCGGCCCGGGCGGGTACGTCGACGCGATGGGCTACGACCTGTCGCTCACCCGGGCCGGCCTGGCGCCGACCGCGCGGCTCCTGGGCGTCGTCCGGGAGCTCGGGTTCCACGTGCTGCACACCCGCGAGGGGCACCGGCCGGACCTGTCGGACCTGCCGGCGAACAAGCTCTGGCGGTCCCGCCGCATCGACGCCGGGATCGGCGACGTCGGCCCCTGCGGGCGCATCCTCACGCGCGGCGAGCCCGGGTGGCAGATCGTCCCGGAGGTCGCGCCGCTGCCGGGGGAGGTCGTCATCGACAAGCCCGGCAAGGGGTCGTTCTACGCGACCGACCTCGACCTGGTGCTGCGCAACCGCGGGATCACGCACATCATCCTCACCGGGATCACGACCGACGTGTGCGTGCACACGACCATGCGGGACGCCAACGACCGCGGGTACGAGTGCCTGCTGCTGTCCGACTGCACGGGTGCGACCGACCACGGCAACTACCTCGCGGCGCTGAAGATGGTGACGATGCAGGGTGGGGTCTTCGGTGCCGTCGCGGACTCCGCGGCGCTGCTACGGTCGCTGGCGTCGCCGCTGACCTGAGGTGCCGCCGGCCCCCGCCGGCCCCAGGGCGGCGCTCGGAGGTGGGCGGGTGCGGATCGCGATCCGGGTGCGACCCGGTGCCTCGCGCACCCGCGTCGGGGGGCGTCACGGCGGCGCGCTGGTCGTGGCGGTGGGGGCGCGCGCGGTGGACGGTGCCGCGACCGAGGCCGCGCTCGCGGCGCTGGCGCAGGCGCTGGGCGTGCGACGCCGCCACGTCACCCTGGTGACGGGCGCGACGAGCCGCGACAAGGTCGTCGACGTGGACGACACGGTCGTCGACGACGCCGTGCGCGCGCGGTTCGCGGCGCTCGCGGAGGGCTGACGCGGCCGGGGTCACGCCTCGATCTGGTCGCGACGCGCCGCGACCAGCGTGCGGATCGCGTCGTCGGGGAGGGGGTGCGCCGGGTCGAACCGGACCGTGCCCTTCGCGAGGTCGACGCCGGGGAGCGCGTCGCGTGCGGCGTCGACCGCAGCGGGACTGAACGGGTACACCCCGATGTGACGCTTGGCGGGCATGACGGACAGCAGCGGCTTGCCGCGGTGGACGAGCGCGGGCATGCCGTAGCCGAGGCCCTGCGTGGCGTCGGGGACGAGCTCGCGCGCGACGTCGTAGACGTGCGCGATCACGGCGGCATCGGCCGGGTCCAGCCCGGCGAGGTAGTCGTCGACGGTGCCCATGTCGCCATGCTGGCACCGGTGGCGGCGTCGGGGTGCGGCGCCGCGCCACGGGTCCGGTGCGTCGGGAATGACCGAAACCCTTGCTGCAAGTTGTTGCAAGGGGTTACCGTCGCGGGGACAGCCACCGACGGCACGACGACGTGCCGCGACGAAGGAGTCCGCGATGGTCGGCGCCGCTCTGCCACGTCCCACCGTCCGCCGCACCGCGCGGCACGTCCTGCCCGGGCGGCGGACCGCGGCCGCCCTCGCGGCCGCCGCGGTCGCGGTCTCGGGAGCGGTCGTCGCGGCCGGACCGCCCGCCGCGGCAGCAGCCGGCTCGGTGACCCTCGTGGGCAGCCTGCAGGACGAGCTGGGGTGCGCCGCCGACTGGGAGCCCACCTGCGGCGCCACGGCACTGACCGCGACCGACGTCCCCGGACGCTTCTCGGCGACGTTCACGGTCCCCGGCGGGGCGCACGAGTGGAAGGTCGCGCTCGACGGCGCCTGGGACGGGTCGACGGGTGCCGACGGGACCGACGCGAACACGCCGCTCGTGCTGGCCGGCCCCGCCGACCTGACCTTCACCTACGACGCCGCGACCCGCCGCACGTCGGTCGTCGTCCCCGACCTCGCCGGCGGCTACTCGGCCGCCGACGCCGCCCTCGTCGCCGACCCGGTGCGGGACCCCGGGGCCGGCGAGCAGCTCTACTTCGTCCTCACGGACCGCTTCGCCGACGGCGACCCGTCGAACAACACCGGCGGGCTGACCGGGGACCGCCTGGTCACGGGCCTGGACCCCACCGACAAGGGCTTCTACCACGGCGGGGACCTGGCGGGTCTGCGGGAGCGCCTCGACTACGTCGAGGGCCTGGGCACCACGGCGATCTGGCTCACGCCGTCCTTCCTCAACCGCCCCGTCCAGGGCACGGGCGCCGACGCGTCCGCCGGCTACCACGGCTACTGGATCACCGACTTCACGCGCATCGACCCGCACCTGGGCACCAACGCCGAGCTCGAGGCGCTCATCGACGACGCGCACGCCCGCGGCATCAAGGTCTTCTTCGACATCATCACCAACCACACGGCCGACGTCATCGACTACGCCGAGGGCCGGTACACGTACGTCGAGCAGTCGGTCGAGCCGTACCGCGACGCCGCAGGCGTGCCCTTCGACCCCGCGGACTTCGCGGGGACCGACGACTTCCCGGCGCTCGACCCGGCGGTCTCGTTCCCGTACACGCCCGTGGTCGACCCCGCGGACGCCGACGTCAAGGTCCCGGCGTGGCTCAACGACCCGACGCTCTACCACAACCGCGGCAACTCGACGTGGACGGGGGAGTCCGTCACGCACGGCGACTTCGACGGCCTCGACGACCTCATGACCGAGCACCCGCGGGTCGTCGACGGGTTCGTCGACGTCTACCAGGCGTGGGTGGACCTCGGCATCGACGGCTTCCGCATCGACACCGTCAAGCACGTGGACGACGAGTTCTGGGACGTGTTCACCACGCAGATCGCGGAGCACGCGGCGTCGGTCGGCAACCCCGACTTCTTCATGTTCGGCGAGGTGTACGACGCCGACGCGGCCCTGACGGCGCCCTACGTGCGGGACACCGACATGAACGCGATCCTCGACTTCTCCTTCCAGGCGGCCGCGGCGAGCTACGCCCGGGGCTTCTCCGCCGCGGGCCTGCGGGCGCTGTACGCGAGCGACGACCTCTACACGACCCCGACGAGCAACGCCCAGGCGCTGCCCACGTTCCTCGGCAACCACGACATGGGGCGCATCGGGTACGCCGTGAAGGACGCGGACGACCCGCAGGCCCGCTCGGGCCTGGCACACGCCCTGATGTACCTCACGCGCGGCCAGCCGGTCGTCTACTACGGCGACGAGCAGGGCTTCGTCGGCGACGGCTCGCTGGGCGGCACCGACAAGGACGCGCGCCAGTCGATGTTCGCCACCCAGGTGGCCGAGTACGCCGACCAGGCGCTGCTCGACGGCACGCCCGCCGGGTCGGTCGACCGGTTCGACACGGACGCCGCGCTCTACCGGCACGTCGCCGCGCTCGCCGACCTGCGTGCGACGACGCCCGCGCTGACGACCGGTGCGCAGGTCGAGCGGCACGCCGAGGGAGCCGTCTACGCGTTCTCCCGCATCGGCGACGACCACGTCGAGCACCTCGTCGCGCTCAACAACGCGGCCGCACCGGTGGCCGTCACGCTCGACACGCTGACCCCCGGCGGGACGTTCACGCCCCTGCTGGCGACCTCCGGGGCCGAGGTGGTCGACGGTGCGGCCGTCACCGCCGCGGCGGACGGCACGGTCGCGCTCACGGTGCCCGAGTTCGGCGCGGTGGTGCTGCGGGCCGACGGCCGGGTCGCCCCCGGCGACGACGCGATCACGTTGTCCGCCCCGGGCGCGGGCGCCGCGCTCGCGGGCCTGGTCCCCGTGGCCGCGACCGTCGACGACGCGTACGCGACGACGTCGTTCGCGTACCGCGTCGTGGGCGACGCCGACTTCACGCCGCTCGGCACCGCCGAGACCGCCGCGCCGCGCGTGTTCCACGACGTCGCGGACCTCGCGCCCGGCACCCTCGTGGAGTACCGCGCCGTGCGCCAGGACGTCGCGGGCGGGCGCAGCGCCGCGTCCACCTACGCGAGCGTCGGCGTGGCCGTCGACGGCGTCGACCCGCCGCCTGGCCCGGGGGATGTCCTCGTCACCGTGCCCGGCAGCCACAACGCCGCGATGGGCTGCCCGGGCGACTGGCAGCCGGCCTGCGAGGCCGCACGCCTGACGTCGCCCAACGGACTGGTGTACTCCGGCACGTTCACGCTCCCGCCCGGCGACTACGAGTACAAGGTCGCCGTCGGCGGCTCGTGGGACGAGAACTACGGTGCGGGCGGCGCCCCCGGGGGCGCGAACATCGCCTACACCGTGACGGGCGCGGGTCCGCAGCAGGTGACGTTCGTCTACGACGCCACGACCCACCAGGTCACCTCCTCCGCCCAGGGGCCGCTCCTCACGTTCCCGGGGTCCTACCAGAGCGAGTCCGGCTGCGCGGGCGACTGGGACCCCGCCTGCCTGGCCACCGCCCTGGTCGACGGCGACGGGGACGGCACCGCCACGTTCACGCTGCCGGACCTGGCCGCCGGGACGTACGAGGTCAAGGTCGCGCACGGCCTGTCGTGGGCCGTCAACTACGGCGCCGGCGGCGTCCCCGGGGGCGCGAACATCGCGTTCTCGGCACCGGGCGGCTCACCGGTGGTGTTCACCTACGACCTGACGACCCACGTGCTCACCGTCGGCGCCGCGGACCCGCCGCTGCCGGGCACGGGGCAGCTCGCCGCGCACTGGGTCGACGCGCGCACGATCGCCTGGCCGGCGTCGTTCGTCGCGAGCGGCACCGACCCGGCGACGCTGGCCTTCACGCTGCACGCGTCCTCCGAGGCGTCGCTCGACGTCGTCGACGGTGCGGTCACGGGCGGTGACGTGATCGCCCTCACGCCGGTCGCGGGCGGCCTGACGGCGCGCCAGCTCGCCCGGTTCCCCGCGCTCGACGGCTACGTCGCGCTGCGCGTGGGCACCGACCGACGCACGGTCGAGCGCGTGCTGCGGGGCCAGCTCCTCGTGCGGCAGGCCGGCGCGGACGGGGCCGGGCAGGCCGTCACGGGTGTGCAGGTCCCGGGGGTGCTCGACGACCTGTACGCGGGCAGGGCGGTGCGGCGCGCGCTCGGCACCACGTGGGCGAAGGGCGCGCCCTCGCTCGCGCTGTGGGCCCCGACCGCGCAGGACGTCGACCTCCTGGTGTGGCCGGCCGGCCGCCGCGGCGCCGTCGACACCTCCGTCGAGCCCGTCCGCGCCGACGCACGGCGCGAGGCCGACGGGACGTGGACCGTGCGGGGGCCGCGTGCGTGGGACGGCGCGGCGTACGAGTGGGAGGTGACCGTGTACGCCCCGACGACGGGCGCGGTCGAGGTCAACAGGGTCACCGACCCGTACGCGGTGGCACTGACCCTCAACAGCACGCACGGCGTGCTCGTCGACCTCGACGACCCGCGGTACCGCCCCCGGCAGTGGGAGCGGACCCCGCAGCCGCGCGTCCGCCCCGTGGACCAGACGATCTACGAGCTGCACGTGCGCGACTTCTCGGTCTCCGACGCCACGGTCCCGCCCGCGCTGCGCGGCACGTACGGCGCGTTCACGGTGCGCCGCAGCGACGGTCGCGACCACCTGCGCGCGCTCGCGGACGCGGGCCTGACGACCGTGCACCTGCTGCCGACCTTCGACATCGCGTCGATCGAGGAGGACCGCGCGGCCCGGGCGACGCCGGACTGCGACCTGGCGGCCCTGCCGCCCGACTCGACGGAGCAGCAGGCGTGCGTGGCCGCCGTGGCCGCGCAGGACGGGTTCAACTGGGGCTACGACCCGTGGCACTGGACGGCGCCCGAGGGCTCGTACGCGGTCGACGCGCACGGCGGCGCGCGCGTCGCCGAGTTCCGCTCGATGGTCGGCGCGCTGCACGCCGACGGGCTGCAGGTCGTGCTCGACCAGGTCTTCAACCACACGGCGGCCAGCGGCCAGGACGCGCAGAGCGTCCTCGACCGCGTCGTGCCCGGGTACTACCACCGCCTGGACGCCCAGGGGCGCGTCGAGACGTCGACGTGCTGCCAGAACGTCGCCACCGAGCACGCCCTGGCCGAGAAGATGATGGTCGACTCGGTGGTCACCTGGGCCCGGGACCACAAGGTCGACGGGTTCCGGTTCGACCTCATGGGGCACCACTCGCGGCAGTCGATGGAGAAGGTGCGCGCCGCGCTCGACCGGCTGACGCCGCGTCGCGACGGCGTCGACGGCCGGGCGGTGTACCTCTACGGCGAGGGATGGAACTTCGGCGAGGTCGCCGACGACCGGCTGTTCGAGCAGGCCACGCAGGGCCAGCTCGGCGGGACGGGGATCGGCACCTTCTCCGACCGGCTGCGCGACGCGGTCCGCGGCGGTGGCCCGTTCGACGAGGACCCGCGCCTGCAGGGGTTCGGCTCGGGTGCCTTCACCGACCCGAACGGCGCGCCGGTCAACGGCAGCGAGGCCGAGCAGCTCGCCCGCGTGCGGCACCAGGCCGACCTGGTGCGGCTCGGCATGGCGGGCAACCTGCGCGCCTACGAGCTGCTCGCGAGCGACGGCACCGTGCGCCGCGGTGACCAGCTCGACTACAACGGGCAGCCCGCCGGGTACGCCGACTCCCCGGAGGAGGTCGTCACCTACGTCGACGCGCACGACAACGAGACGCTCTTCGACAACCTCGCCCTCAAGCTGCCGCAGGACACCCCCATGGCGGACCGGGTGCGGATGAACACCGTCTCGCTCGCCACCGTGACCCTGGCGCAGACCCCGTCGTTCTGGCACGCGGGCGCCGACCTGCTGCGCAGCAAGTCGCTCGACCGCAACTCCTACGACTCGGGGGACTGGTTCAACGTCCTCGACTTCTCGCGGCGGACCACCGGGTTCGGCCGCGGGCTGCCCCCGGCGCCCGACAACGAGGCGAGGTGGCCGTACCAGCAGCCGCTGCTGGCGGACCCGGCCCTGGTGCCGTCGACGGACGACATCTCGACGGCCGCGACCGCGGCGGCGGAGCTGCTGGAGCTGCGGTCCTCGACGCGCCTGTTCCGGTTGGGCGACGCGTCGCTGATCCGGCAGAAGGTGACGTTCCCCGGTTCGGGGCCCGAGGCGGCGCCCGGGGTCGTGGTCATGCACGTCGAGGACCGGCCCGGGTGGGACGGTGCGGCCCGGCGGTGGCGGGCGGACGTGGACCGGCGGCTGGACGGCCTGCTCGTCGTGGTGAACGCGTCCGACGCGCCCGCCGCGCAGCGCGTCGACGTCCTGGCGGGCCGCCGCTACGTGCTGTCACCGGTGCAGGCGGGCGGGACCGACCCGTTCGTGCGCGGCACGACCTACGACCGGGCCACGGGGACGGTCGTGGTCCCGGCGCGGACGGTCGCGGTGCTCGTGGAACCGGCCGCTCGCGGGTTCGGGGCTGGGCGACCATGACTTCACCGCTCGAAGACATCGAGCACCCGCCAGGGTGATCGCCCCCAGGATCCGGGCGCTCACCCACACGGGTGGCGTCCGCCACCCTGCTGCATCGGTCAGGACACGGAATGGTCACGGCCCTTGCCGTCGTGAAGCCTTCAGGTCTTGAATGCAGCACGAAGCCGTACCCGGCTCCCCGGCACTGTCGCCGGCCCGGGTGGGCGGGACGACGGACGTCCCGACCGTCGAGCGGCGCACAGAGGGAGCGGACAACGATGTCACTGGCGTGGAAGAAGAGCGCGATCGCGATGGTCGCCGCAGGTGTGCTCGTCGGGTCCATGGCGGCCTGCAGCACCGAGCGTGACGCAGGTACGGGGAGCACCGACGGCGCCGGCGGCGCGGAGGACACCATGGTCGGCATCGCGATGCCGACCAAGAGCCTCGAGCGGTGGAACCGCGACGGTGCGCACCTCGAGGGCCTGCTGCAGTCCGCAGGCTACGAGACGAGCCTGCAGTACGCCGACAACAAGGTCGACCAGCAGATCACCCAGCTGGAGAACATGATCAACCAGGGCGCCGACATCCTCGTCATCGCCTCGATCGACGGCACGGCCCTCGCGCCGACCCTCGAGCAGGCGGCGGACGCCGGCATCACGGTCATCGCGTACGACCGCCTCATCAACGACACCCCCAACGTCGACTACTACGCGACGTTCGACAACTACGGCGTCGGCAAGATGCAGGGTGAGTTCATCGTCGAGGCCCTCGACCTCGAGAACGCCGCCGGGCCCTTCAACCTGGAGCCCTTCGCCGGGTCGCCCGACGACAACAACGCGAAGTTCTTCTTCGCCGGTGCCTGGGACATCCTGCTGCCGTACGTGGAGAGCGGCAAGCTCGTCGTCCCCTCCGGCAAGTCCCCGGCGTCGAACGACGACTGGCAGTCCATCGGCGTCCAGGGCTGGAGCTCGGACACCGCCCAGGGCGAGATGGAGAACCGTCTCAACTCGTTCTACGCCGCCGGCGCCAAGGTCGACGTCGTGCTGTCGCCCAACGACTCGCTCGCGCTGGGCATCGCCCAGGCGCTCGAGGGCAACGGCTACGCGCCCGGCGAGGGCTACCCGATCCTCACGGGTCAGGACGCCGACCAGGCGAACGTCCTCAACATGATCGCGGGCAAGCAGTCCATGTCCGTCTGGAAGGACACCCGCACGCTCGGTGACAAGGTCGCCGTGATGGTCCAGCAGATCGTCGACGGCGACACCGTCGAGGTCAACGACGAGGAGACCTACGACAACGGCGAGAAGGTCGTCCCGACCTACCTGCTCCCGCCGCAGGTCATCACGCCGGAGAACGTCGAGATCCTCGTCGACTCGGGCTTCTACGGCGCCGGGGACCTCGGCCTGTGAGACCGCGCCGGCCGCGCGACCCCCGGGTCGCGCGGCCGGCCGCCCCACCCCCTCCGGCCGGTCCGGACCATCCAGCGAGGACACATGGACACCGAGCACATCCTCGAGATGCGCGGCATCACCAAGACCTTCCCCGGCGTCAAGGCGCTCTCCGACGTCACCCTGGCGGTGCGCCGCGGCGAGATCCACGCGATCTGCGGGGAGAACGGCGCCGGCAAGTCGACGCTCATGAAGGTGCTGTCGGGCATCTACCCCCACGGCACGTACGACGGCGAGATCGTCCTCGACGGCGAGGTCCAGGAGTTCCGCGGCATCCGCGACTCCGAGCGCCAGGGGATCGTCATCATCCACCAGGAGCTCGCGCTCTCGCCGTACCTGTCGATCGCCGAGAACATCTTCCTCGGCAACGAGCGCGCGGCCCGCGGCGTCGTCGACTGGAACCGCACCAACGCCGAGGCGTCGCGGCTGCTCGCACGCGTCGGCCTCGCGGAGCGGCCCGACACGCGCGTGAGCGACATCGGTGTCGGCAAGCAGCAGCTCGTCGAGATCGCCAAGGCGCTCTCCAAGGAGGTGCGCCTGCTCATCCTCGACGAGCCGACCGCCGCTCTCAACGACGAGGACAGCGCGCACCTGCTCGCGCTCATCGAGGGGCTGCGTGGCGAGGGCATCACCTCGATCATCATCAGCCACAAGCTGAACGAGATCGAGAAGATCGCCGACACCACGACGATCATCCGCGACGGCCAGACGATCGAGTCGCTCGACATGCACGGCGACGACCCCGTCACCGAGGAGCGGATCATCCGCGGCATGGTCGGACGCCCGCTCGACCACCGCTTCCCCGACCACACGCCCGTCATCGGCGAGGAGGTGCTGCGCATCGAGGACTGGACGGTGCACCACCCCGTCGACCAGGCGCGCAAGGTCGTCGACGGCGCGAGCCTGACCGTGCGCCGGGGCGAGATCGTGGGCCTGGCGGGTCTCATGGGCGCCGGTCGCACCGAGCTCGCGATGAGCGTCTTCGGCCGCTCGTACGGCACCCGCATCTCCGGACGCCTCTTCAAGAACGGCGTGGAGGTCACGGCGGGGAGCGTGCAGGAGGCCATCGGGCACGGCATCGCGTACGCGACGGAGGACCGCAAGCGGTTCGGTCTGAACCTCATCGACACCGTCCAGCACAACATCTCGGCCGCGGCGCTCGGCACGCTCTCGCGGGGAGGTGTCGTGGACCGCGAGGAGGAGTCGAAGATCGCCGAGCGGTACCGCAAGGACCTCAACATCCGCACACCGACGGTGACCGCGCTCGTCGGCAAGCTCTCGGGCGGCAACCAGCAGAAGGTCGTGCTGGCCAAGTGGCTCTTCGCCGACCCGGACGTGCTCATCCTCGACGAGCCGACGCGCGGCATCGACGTCGGCGCGAAGTACGAGATCTACACGATCATCAACAGGCTGGCCGACGCCGGCAAGGGTGTGCTCGTCATCTCCTCCGAGCTGCCCGAGCTGCTCGGGGTCTGCGACCGCATCTACGCGCTCAGCCAGGGCCGTGTCACGGGCGAGGTGGCCCGGGCCGACGCGACCCAGGAGCACCTCATGCACTTCATGACGATGGACAAGGACGGGATCGCCCGATGAGCACCACCACCGACGTCAACGTCCCCTCCCCGACCCCGCCCGGTGCGCCGCGCGTGTCGATCGGGCAGCGGCTGCAGGGTCTGGGCGGCAACGCGCGCCAGTACGGCATCTTCGGTGCGCTGGTCGTCATCGTCCTGCTGTTCCAGGTGCTGACGGACGGCAAGCTGCTGCTGGCCAACAACGTCGCGGCGCTGTTCCAGCAGAACGCGCACATCATGGTGCTCGCGATCGGCATGCTCATGGTCATCGTCGCGGGTCACATCGACCTGTCGGTGGGCTCCGTCGTCGCGTTCGTCGGTGGCGTCGTGGCCACGACGATGCGCGACTTCGACGCCCCCTGGCTGGTGGCGGTGCTCGTCGGCCTGGCGCTGGGCGCGCTCGTCGGTGCCTGGCAGGGGTTCTGGGTCGCCTACGTGGGCATCCCGGCGTTCATCGTGACCCTCGCGGGCATGCTCGTGTTCCGCGGCCTCGCGCTCGTGGTGGTCGGCGAGACGCTCGCGGGCCTGCCCTCCTCGTTCATCCGCATCTCCAAGGGGTCCCTGCCCAACGTGCTGGGATTCCTCAACAACATGGACGTCGTCACGCTGGTGATCGGCGCCCTGGCCGTCGCCGCGATCGTGGTGAGCCAGCTGCGGGCGCGCAGCGCGCTGCGCAAGCACGACCTGCACGTGGAGGCGTCCGGCCTGTTCCTGGCGAAGATCGCGATGATCGCCGTCGGCATCGGCATCCTCACCGTCATCCTGTCGTTCTCGGCCGGTGGCACTCCCATCGTCCTGGTCATCGTCGGCGTCCTCGTCGTCGCCTACTCGTTCCTCATGGGCCGCACCGTCTTCGGCCGGCACATCTACGCGATCGGCGGCAACCGGGCGGCGGCGGCGCTGTCCGGCGTGAACACGCGCAAGGTCGACTTCTGGATCTTCGTCAACATGGGTCTGCTCGCCGGGGCCGCCGCGGTCTTCACCACCGCACGCGCCGGCGCCGCCATCGCGTCGGCGGGCCAGAACTACGAGCTCGACGCGATCGCCGCGTGCTTCATCGGCGGGGCGGCCGTCACGGGCGGCATCGGCCGGATCGCCGGCGCCATCGTGGGGGCGCTGATCATGGGCGTGCTCAACATGGGGCTGTCGATCCTGTCGGTCGACCCGTCGTGGCAGATGGCCATCAAGGGCATGGTGCTCCTGCTGGCCGTCGCGTTCGACCTGCTCAACAAGCGCCGCGCGGGCACGCAGTAGGGCCCGGTCGCACGGTGCGGCGCGTGCGCGCCGGTAGGTTGCCCCCGTGAGCAGGCGAGCGGCGGCGGCGGGCTCGCAGACGGCCCTGCGCGAGGCCAACAAGGCGCTGGTGGTCGGGACGGTGCAGCGGTACGGCGGGCTCACGCAGGTCGAGCTCGCCGCCGCCACGGGCCTGTCCCAGGCGACGGTGTCGACCATCGTCCGCGAGCTGCTCGCGGCCGGCCTGGTCGACACCGCCGTCACCACCCGCAGCGGCCGGCGCGCCCAGCTCGTCACGCTCGCCCGGCGGGTGGGTCTGGCGGTGGGCGTGCAGGTGGGGCACCGGCACCTGCGGGTCGCGCTGGGGGACTTCGCCCACGAGGTCGTGGCCGAGCAGATGCTCCCGCTGCCGTACGAGCACCCGTCGGACACCACCCTGGACCGCGCGGCCCTGCTCGTGATGGAGCTCCTCGAGCGGATCGGGTCCGGGCTCGACGACGTCGTCGGCATCGGGGTGGGCGTCCCGGCGCCCGTCGACACGGACACCGGCATGGTCTCGGTGCCCGGTCTGCTGCGCGGCTGGGAGGGGGAGCACCTGGGGCAGGTGCTCACCAAGCGGCTGGGCCGCCCCGTGCACGTCGACAACGACGCGAACCTCGGGGCGCTCGCGGAGTCGACGCTGGGGGCGGCGCGCGGCTACCGCGACGCGGTGTACGTGCGGGCGTCGTACGGCACGGGTGCGGGCATCGTCATCAACGGCCACGTGCACCGGGGGTTCGCGGGCACGGCGGGGGAGATCGGCCACGTGCAGGTGGACCCGACGGGCCACATCTGCCGGTGCGGCTCGCGCGGGTGCCTCGACACGGTCGTGGGCGCGAACGCCCTGGTGGAGCCGTTGCGGGCGACCCACGGGTCGCTCGCCCTGCGGGACGTCATCGCGCGCACGCGTGACGGCGACCCGGGGTTCGCCCGCGTCGTGGCCGACGCGGGGGCGGTGATCGGCGCGGTCGTCGCCGGGCTCGGGACGGCGGTCAACCCGCAGTGCGTGGTCGTGGGGGGTGAGCTGTCCGAGACGGGCGAGGTGCTGCTGGGGCCGTTGCGCGAGGCGGTGCGCCGCCGGGTGCTGCTCAACCAGATCGCCCCGCTCGAGGTGGTCCCGGCGGCCCTCGGGCAGCGCGCGGAGGTGATGGGCGCCCTGGTGCTGGCGCTGCGCTCGGCGGACCTGCCGGTGCGCGCCGAGGAGGACGTGGAGCTCGTCGACGGCGCCGACGGGCCGGGGGATCAGGACGACGAGGGTTGACCGGGGGAGGGCAGGGGGATTCACTGCACGTGACACGTGCGCGACGGGGAGCAGGTGGGTCGAGGCATGACTGACGCGACACGGGTGCCGTTGCTGTCGATGCGGGGCATCAGCAAGCGGTTCGGCGGGGTCGAGGCGCTCGCGGGCGTCGACCTCGACGTGCACCGGCACGAGGTGGTCGCGCTGGTGGGCGACAACGGCGCGGGCAAGTCCACCCTCGCCAAGATGGTCGCGGGCGTGCTGACCCCGGACACGGGCCTGGTGGAGATCGAGGGCGTGCCGGTGAGCATCCCCACGCCGGCGGCCGCGCACGCGCTCGGCGTCGCGACGGTCTTCCAGGACCTCGCGCTGTGCGACAACCTCGACGTGACGTCCAACCTCTTCCTCGGGCGGGAGCTGCGCGACGCGCGCGGTGTGCGCGACGACGAGCGCATGGAGCAGGTCGCGCGGCAGATCCTGCGGGACCTGACCAGCCGCATCCCGTCGGTGCGCGTCCCGCTCGCGCACCTGTCGGCGGGTCAGCGCCAGTCCGTCGCCATCGCGCGCACCCTCATCGGCTCGCCGCGGATCGTGGTGCTCGACGAGCCGACGGCGGCGCTGTCCGTGGCACAGACCGCGGAGGTCCTCATGCACATCGAGGGCCTGCGGGACCTGGGTCTGGGCGTGGTGCTCATCAGCCACAACATGACCGACGTCCGGTCGGTCGCCGACCGCATCGAGGTGCTGCGCCACGGCCGCAACAACGGCTCGTTCGACGCACGGACCACCGGCTACGAGCGGATCCTCGGGGCCATCACCGGGGCGGTCCGCGCCGACCTCGGCGTCCCGCCGGTCGCGGCGGCGTCCTGACCGCTCGGGGCCGTCGCGCACCCCGCGTCACCCCGGCGGGGGCCTGGTCACGCTTCCACCTCGCTCGCCCGGCCCAGCCGGGGCAGATCGTGATGAGTTCGTAACCGAGCATGACGCTCTGCCGGTTGACTTCGGGTTCCGAACGAAAGCATGGTGTGGGCACTGCACCGGGACGACGACGACCCCAGTCACGCCCGACGCAGCCGGTACTCCGGCCGATCGTGGCGCAGCGGCCACGCACGGGCTCCCGATGACTTCGGGACCGGAACCTCTCGACGACGAGAAGGAGCACACGAGATGCGACGCAAGATCACCATGGTGGCCACGGCGGGAGCCCTTGCTCTCAGCCTCGCGGCCTGTGGCGGTGGCGGTGCGGGGAGCACCGACAGCACCGCCGGCGCCGGCGGTGGCGCCGACGCGAGCGACATCACGATCGGTGTCGCCATGCCGACCGAGACGTCGGAGCGGTGGATCGCCGACGGCAACGCCGTCAAGGCGGGCCTCGAGGAGCTCGGGTACAAGGTCGACCTGCAGTACGCCGGCGACGACATCCCGACGCAGACGCAGCAGATCGACCAGATGATCACCAGCGGCGCCGACGTCCTGATCATCGCGTCCATCGACGGTACGGCGCTCACGAGCCAGCTCGAGAACGCCGCCGCGCAGAACATCCCGGTCATCGCCTACGACCGCCTGATCCGCGACAGCGAGAACGTGGACTTCTACGTCACGTTCGACAACTTCGCGGTCGGCGTGGCCCAGGGCACGGCGCTCCTGCGCGGCATGGGCCTGCTCGACGAGGGCGGCACCGAGGTCGCCGGTGTCACCGGTCCGTTCAACATCGAGCTGTTCGCCGGCTCGCCGGACGACAACAACGCCGGGTTCTTCTACGAGGGCGCCATGTCCGTCCTGGAGCCCTTCATCACTGACGGCACGCTCGTCGTGAAGTCCGGCCAGACCGACTTCGACACCGTCGCCACGCTGCGCTGGTCGCAGGAGGCCGCGCAGAAGCGCATGGAGGACCTGCTCACCTCCACGTACTCCGACGGCTCGACGCTGGCGGGCGTGCTCTCGCCGTACGACGGCATCTCGCGCGGCATCATCACCGCCCTGCAGGGTGTGGGCCAGGGCCCGACGATCGAGGCCGGTCTGCCGATCGTCACCGGCCAGGACGCGGAGATCGCGTCGGTCAAGCTCATCGCGGACGGCGTGCAGTCCTCCACGATCTTCAAGGACACCCGCAAGCTCGCGGAGCAGTCCATCAAGGTCGCCGAGGCGTTCATCAACGGCGAGGAGCCCGAGGCGAACGACACCGAGACGTACGACAACGGCATGAAGGTCGTGCCGTCCTACCTGCTGGCGGTGGACACGGTCTTCACCGACGACATCACCACGCTGCTCGTCGACTCGGGCTACTGGAGCGAGGACGAGGTCGAGTCCGGCGTCGCCGGCTGACCTGACCGACCCCGCGGCCCGGCCGTCCCACCACGGCCGGGCCGCGGACCCCGCCCCACTCGACCACCACTGAACGGAGGGGTCATGGACCACAGCGACATCCTCGAGATGCGGTCCATCACCAAGACCTTCCCGGGCGTCAAGGCCCTGCAGGACGTCAGCCTGACCGTGCGGCGCGGAGAGATCCACGCCATCTGCGGGGAGAACGGCGCCGGCAAGTCGACCCTCATGAAGGTCCTGTCCGGCGTCTACCCGCACGGCACCTACGACGGCGCCATCGTCTTCGAGGGTGAGGAGGTCGGGTTCGGCTCGATCAACGACTCCGAGGGCCGCGGCATCGTCATCATCCACCAGGAGCTCGCGCTGGTGCCGTACCTCTCGGTCGCGGAGAACATCTTCCTCGGCAACGAGGTGCGCGGCACGGGGCCGCTGATCGACTGGAACAAGGCGAACTCCGAGGCCGCCCAGCTGCTCGCGCGCGTCGGCCTCGCCGAGAACCCGACGACGCACGTCTCGCAGCTCGGCGTCGGCAAGCAGCAGCTCATCGAGATCGCCAAGGCCCTGTCGAAGCAGGTCAAGCTGCTGATCCTCGACGAGCCGACCGCGGCGCTCAACGACACGGACTCCGAGCACCTGCTCGGGCTGCTGCGCCACCTCAAGGAGCAGGGCATCACGTCGATCATCATCAGCCACAAGCTGAACGAGATCGCCGAGATCGCCGACCGCACCACGATCATCCGCGACGGGCGCACGATCGAGACCATCGACATGGCCGACCCGGACGCGACGCAGGACCGGATCATCCGCGGCATGGTCGGGCGCGACCTCGAGCACCGCTACCCCGAGCGCACGCCGGACATCGGCGAGGAGGTCCTGCGCGTCGAGGACTGGACGGTGCACCACCCCACGCAGGCCGACCGCGTCGTCATCGACCGTGCGTCGTTCCACGTCCGGGCCGGCGAGGTCGTCGGCATCGCCGGGCTCATGGGAGCCGGCCGGACCGAGCTCGCGATGAGCGTCTTCGGGCGTTCGTACGGACGCGGGATCTCCGGACGCATCTACAAGAACGGCGAGCTCATCCACGTCCGCGACGTCGATGAGGCCATCGGGCACGGGCTCGCGTACGCCACGGAGGACCGCAAGCGGTACGGCCTGAACCTCATCGAGGACATCCGCCGCAACATCTCCGCCGCGGGGCTGCGACGCCTCGCGCGGCGCGGCTGGGTCAACGCCAACGAGGAGGTCAAGGTCGCGGAGGAGTACCGCGCGAGCCTCAACATCAAGGCGCCGACCGTCATGGCCGTCACGGGCAAGCTGTCCGGGGGCAACCAGCAGAAGGTCGTGCTCGCCAAGTGGCTCTACACGGAGCCGGACGTGCTGATCCTCGACGAGCCGACGCGCGGCATCGACGTCGGCGCGAAGTACGAGATCTACACCATCATCAACAAGATGGTCGCAGCGGGGAAGGCGGTCGTCGTCATCTCCTCCGAGCTGCCCGAGCTGCTCGGCATCTGCGACCGCGTGTACACCCTGGCGTTCGGGCGCATCACCGGTGAGGTGCCCGTCGCGCAGGCCACCCAGGAGCGGCTCATGGAGCTCATGACCATCGAGCGCGAGACAGCAAAGGACCTTGCCTCATGACCGCCATCGCCGGCTTCAGCGAGATGGTGACGCGGAACCTCCGCCAGAGCGGCATCTTCGCCGCGTTCGTCCTCATCGTCCTGCTCTTCTCGTTGCTGAACTCGAACTTCCTGAGCCCTGGCAACCTGACGAACATCGTCCTGCAGTACTCCTACATCCTCATCCTCGCCATCGGCATGGTGATGGTGATCGTCCTGGGCCAGATCGACCTGTCGGTCGGGTCCGTCGTGGCTCTCACCGGAGCCGTCGCCGCCGTGCTCGTCATCCGCAACGGCGCGCCGTGGTGGGTCGGCGCGCTCGCCGCGCTCGCGGTCGGTGGGCTGGTCGGCATGTGGCAGGGCTTCTGGGTCGCGTACGTCGGCATCCCCGGCTTCATCGTGACCCTCGCGGGCATGCTGCTCTTCCGCGGCATGACGTACCGCGTCCTGGACAACGTCTCGCTGTCGCCGTTCGGCGGCACCTACTACGACGTCGCCAACGGGTTCTCCACCAACGGGTGGTTCGGCGGGTACGGCGTCGACGTCTTCACGCTCGTGATCTTCGGCCTCGCGGTCGTCGGGTACGCGGTCAGCCAGTGGCGCACGCGCATGGGTCGCATCGCCTACCAGCAGGTGGTCGAGTCGATGCCGATCTTCGTCGCCAAGATCGCCGTCGTCGCGGTGGTGGTGATGGCGTTCGGGTACCAGCTCGCGCAGTACCGCGGCCTGCCGAACATCCTCATCCTGCTGGCCGTGCTGATCCTCGCCTACTCCGTGATCACGCAGCGCTCGGTGTTCGGCCGTCACATCTACGCGATCGGCGGCAACCTCAACGCCGCGCAGCTCTCGGGCGTGAAGGTGCGCAAGGTGACGTTCTGGACGTTCGTCAACATGGGCCTGCTGGCCGGTGTCGCGGGCGTGGTGTTCTCCTCGCGCATGAACGGCGCCCAGCCGAGCGCCGGCAACATGTTCGAGCTCGACGCCATCGCGGCGGCCTTCATCGGCGGGGCGTCGACCACGGGCGGCGTCGGACGGGTCACCGGCGCCATGACCGGCGCGCTCATCATGGCCGTCATGAGCAACGGCATGCAGCTCATGGGCGTGCCGCAGTCCATCCAGCAGATGGTCAAGGGTCTGGTGCTGCTGCTGGCCGTCGCGTTCGACGTCTGGAACAAGCGCCGCGCCGACGCGCGCTGACGCCACGGCAGGCCCGCGCCGCACCGGCGCGGGCCTGCGAGGGCGACGGGCCGCGGACCCGCCGGGGATGACCCGGGGTGCCGCGGCCCACCGCTAGGCTCGCCGACGTGAGGGGACCGATGACGGGATCGCAGTCGTCCCTCCGGGGCGCGAACCGCGCCCTGGTCGTCGAGACCGTCAAGCGCTACGGCGGCCTCACCCAGGTCGAGCTCACCGCCGCCACCGGCCTGTCGCCCGCGACCGTCAGCTCGATCGTCAAGGAGCTGCTCGCCGCGGGTGTCGTCGACACCCGCGGGACCATCCGGTCGGGCCGCCGCGCGCAGCTGGTGACCATCGCGCGGAGCACCGGGCTGGCGGCCGGCGTGGACGTCGGTCCGCGGCACCTGCGGGTCGCACTGGCCGACGTCACCCGGGAGATCGTCGCCGAGCAGAGCCTGCCGCTGCCCGCGGAGCACCGGGCGGACACGACGCTCGACCGGGCGACGCTGCTGGTGGTGGACCTGCTGGAGCGCGTCGGGGCGACGCTGGACGACCTGGTCGGGCTGGGTGTCGGGCTGCCGGCCCCCGTCGAGCCCGGCACCGGGCTCGTGACGGTGCGCGGCGTGCTGCGCGGCTGGGACGAGACGCCGGTGGTGCACGTGCTCGCCAAGCGTCTGGCCAAGCCGGTGCTGGTCGACAACGAGGCCAACCTCGGCGCGCTCGCGGAGAGCAGGTTCGGTGCCGCACGCGGCTACCAGGACGTCGTGTACGTGTCGGTGGGCGCGGGGACCGGCGCGGGGATCGTGCTCTCGGGTCACCTGCACCGCGGGTTCGGGGGCACCGCCGGGGAGATCGGCCACGTGCAGGTCGACCCGCAGGGTCGCATCTGCCGGTGCGGCTCGCGGGGCTGTCTCGACACCGTGGTGGGCTACCCGGCGCTGGTCGAGCCGCTCGTCGTGAGCCACGGGACGCTGACGCTGCGGGACGTCGTGCAGCGCGCGGCGGACGGTGACCCCGGGTGCCGGCAGGTCGTCGCGGACGCGGGCGCCGTGATCGGGGGCGTGGTCGCGGGCATGGCGATGGTCGTCAACCCGCAGTGCGTGGTCGTCGGCGGGGAGCTCGCGGCGACGGGCGAGGTGCTCGTGCAGCCGATGCGCGAGGCGATCGCCCGGCGGGTGCCGCTGAACCAGATCGTCGCCCTCGACGTCGTGCCCGGGGAGCTCGGCGTCCGCGCCTCGGTGCTCGGGGCGCTCGCCATGGTGCTCGAGGCCACCGACCAGGCCGCCGCGACGGGCAGCGCCGACATGGCGGACCCGTCGGACGTCGCGGGCGGTGATGCCGGGTGACCGTGTTTGACGGGCCTGCGGACGCGGGATTGACTGGGCACGACGTGCGCGACGGAGGGCAGGTGAGCAGCACCGTGGCTGCCACACGGGTACCGGTGCTGGCGATCCGCCAGGTGTCGAAGCGGTTCGGCCCGGTCGAGGCGCTGGTCGACGTCGACCTGGTCGTGCACCCGCACGAGGTCGTGGCTCTCGTGGGCGACAACGGGGCGGGCAAGTCGACGCTCGCGAAGGTCGTCTCCGGGGTGATGGCGCCCGACAGCGGCGTGATCGAGCTCGACGGCGAGCCGGTGGCGATCGCCTCGCCCTCGGACGCGCACCAGGCCGGGATCGCGACGGTGTTCCAGGACTACGCGCTGTGCGAGAACCTCGACGTGACCGCCAACCTCTTCCTCGGGCGCGAGCTGCGCGAGCGCTCGCTCATGCGCGACGGCGAGATGGAGCGGGTGGCCCGCGGCATCCTGCGCGTCCTCACCAGCCGCATCCCGTCCGTGCGGACCCCGATCGCGCACCTGACCGCCGGCCAGCGGCAGACGGTCGCCATCGCACGCACGCTCATCGGGTCGCCCCGGCTGGTGATCCTCGACGAGCCGACGGCCGCCCTGTCCGTCGCGCACACCGCCGAGGTGCTCAACCACATCGAGCGGCTGCGCGAGCTCGGCCTCGGCGTGGTGCTCATCAGCCACAACCTCAACGACGTGCGCGCCGTGTCCGACCGCATCGAGGTGCTGCGGCACGGCCGCAACAACGGCTCGTTCGACACCCGGAACGTCTCCCAGGAGGAGCTCCTGGCGGCGATCACGGGCGCCACGCAGGTACCCGAGCCGCGACCCTCGGACGTCGGGCGCTGACTCGGGCGCTGACTCGGGGGCTGACGCCCGGGCCACGGACGGGGGACCCGTGGCCCGGGACGTCTCAGCGTGCTGCGGCGGCGTTCCGCAGGCCGATGCCGCCGAGGAGGAACCCGGTGCCCACACCCACGACGGCGAGCGCGACGCCGAACGCGATGACGGACGTCATGAGCGAGGCGCGCAGGAAGGTCCCCGTCGCGACGGTGTCGCGCTGCGGGTCGTCGCGCTCCATCTCGGCGTAGGTGAGCCCGCCGGTCATGCCGTCGAGGTGGCCCTTGATGGCCTCGGCCTGCGACCACGCCTCCCAGGGCGTGTCGACGACGGCGCCGGCGAAGGCGGGTGCGTCGTCGGAGACGACCGCGCGCTCGGCGTTGAGGCCCTGGGCGACGCCGCCCCACGCGCCGATCCCGGCGACGACCATCAGGGCGCCGAGCGCGGCCAGCAAGGTGCCCAGGAGGCGTGCGCGGCCCGCGTGGCGGGTCGCGGTGGCGCTGACGGCAGGTGCAGCGGTGGGTGCGACGTCGGTGGTCATGGGATCCCCTTCGGTGACGGCACCGGCGCCCAGGCGGGCGCCGGTGCCCCCACCGTGGTGGGTGAAATCTCAAGGACACCAGCCGGCGAAACGATTTATGTGACGCCAGTCACAGGATTGCTCCGACTGTGACCGGGGGACGGTGGCGTCACGCCACGCTGCAGGGTGCGCCGTTGAGCGTGAACGCCGCCGGCGCCGTGTTCGTCCCGGTGTGCGTGCCGTTGAACCCGATCTGCACCGAGCCGCCGGGCGCGACCTGGCCGTTCCAGGGCGCGTGCGTGGCGGTCACCTGGCTGCCCGACTGGGTGACCTCGCTGCTCCACGCCTGGGTGACCTGCTGGCCGGCCGGGAACGTCCACCGCAGCGTCCACCCGTCGAGCGACGTCGCCCCGGTGTGGTGGATCGTCAGGTGGGCCGTGAACCCGGTGTTCCACTGGTTGACGACGTAGGTGACCCGGCACCCTCCGGCCGGGGGCGCCGTCGTCGGCGTCGGGGTGACGGTGGGCGTCGGCGTGAGCGTGGGGGTCGGCGTGGGCGTCGGCGTGGGCGTCGGCGTGGGCGTCGGGGTGGGTGTGGGGGACGGGGTGACGCTCGGTGTCGGTGTCGGTGTCGGTGTCGGTGTCGGTGTCGGTGTCGGTGTCGGTGTCGCCTGGTCCAGGCCGAAGAACGCGATCGCGGCGGCGGCGTCGACGGGGAGGTTGTGCGTGACGCCCTGCAGGCGGTTGGTCTCGAGCGGGGCCTGCGTGCCGGTGCCGCCGTAGCGGGCGCGCGTGCGGTTGCCGATCGTCTCCGTCGAGCTCGGCGTCGCGCTGATCCCCAGCACGTCGGTCCACTGCTTGGTGGCCTCGGTGAAGTTCTGGAAGCTCAGGGTCTCGTCGTTGCTGCCGTGCCACAGCTGCACCCGCGGGCGCTTGCCGCTGTAGCCGGGGTAGGTGGCGCGGGCGAGGTCGCCCCACTGCCGGGCGGACAGGATGCGCCGGCCCTGCGCGCAGTCGCTGTTCCAGCCCGCCTGTGCGGTGGTGCCCGGCCGGGAGCCGCCGGTCGAGAAGCAGGTGGCGGGCACGCCGGCGAACGCGGAGCCGGCCGCGAACACGTCCGGGTACTCGGCCAGCACCAGCTGGGTCGTCATGGCCCCGGACGACGTCCCGGTGATGAACGCGCGCGACGTGTCGGCCCCGAACCGCTGCTGCGTGTGGCGCACCATCTGCGCGATGCTCTGCGGGTCGCTGCCGCCGTCACGCGTCATCGCGGCGGTCGAGGAGACGTCGAAGCAGTTGCCGGGGCGGTTGGTGCTCGGGTACACCACGATGAACCCGTGCTGCGAGGCGAGCTCGTCGAACTGCTGCCCGCTGTACATGGCCTGGGCGCTGCCGGTGCAGTAGTGCACGACGACCAGGACGGCCGGGTCGGCCGGCAGCCGGTCGGGGACGAACTGGAACATGCGCAGCCCGCCGGGGTTGCTGCCGAACCCGGACACCTCGACCAGGGAGGCGGCCTGGGCCGCGGGGGCGGTCGCGACCTGCACGGCGCCCGTCAGCGCCAGGGCGACGGCGGCGCCCAGCAGGCCGGCGCGCACGGCGGCACGGCTCCCGGCTCCGGAACGGAACGGTCTCATCGGGGGTCCTCCTCGCCCTGCCGGGCGCGACGGTGCGCCCGGCGCTCCTGACGCGGCGCGGGAACGATCCCGGGCCACCGGGCCCGAGCATGTCCCTCGCCGGGGGCGCCCGCACGGCGCGAAACGATTCGCGCTCGGGCGGCCACCCGCGCGGTGACGTGACGGGGTCCGGACGGCCCGCTCCCGCCCGTCAGCGGAAGACGATGGTGCGCGTGCCGTCCAGCAGGACGCGGTGCTCGGCGTGCCAGCGCACGGCGCGCGCCAGGGCGCGACGCTCGACGTCCTGCCCCAGCGCGACGAGGTCCTCGACCGCGTGCGTGTGGTCGACGCGCTCGACGTCCTGCTCGATGATCGGGCCCTCGTCGAGGTCGCCCGTCACGTAGTGCGCCGTCGCCCCGATGAGCTTGACGCCGCGCTGGTGGGCCTGCGCGTAGGGCCGGGCGCCCTTGAACGACGGCAGGAACGAGTGGTGGATGTTGATGACCTGCCCCTGCAGCCGGCGGCACAGGTCGTCGGACAGGATCTGCATGTACCGCGCGAGGACGACGAGCTCGACGTCGAGCTCCTCGACGAGCTCGAGCAGCCGGGCCTCCGCGGACGCCTTCGTGGCCGCCGTCACCGGCACGTGGTGGAACGGGATGTCGTAGAAGTCGGCCATGGGCCGCAGCACCTCGTGGTTCGACACCACCGCGACGAGGTCCACGGGCAGGTTCTCCGAGCGCTGCCGGAACGCCAGGTCGTTGAGGCAGTGCGCGGTCGTCGACACCATGACGAGCGTGCGGACGGGCCGCCCGGCCACGTCGAGCCGCCAGGTCATCCCGAACCGGTCCGCGAGCGCACCGAGCCCGGCACGCAGCACGTCCTGCCCGGCGTCCGTCGTGACCTGCACGCGCATGAAGAACAGCCCCGACAGCGGGTCGCCGAACTGCTGCGACTCCGTGATGTTCCCGCCGTGCTCGGCCAGCAGTCCCGCGACCGCCGCGACGATCCCCGGCTGGTCGGGGCAGGACAGGGTCAGGACGAGGTGCGTCGGGTCGACGGCCGATGTGGGGGACACGAGGTCCGAGAGTAGTGCGCGGGCGCCACGGGCTGACACCATGGCGCCATGACCGCCCTCGACATCCGCCCGGTCACCGTCGACGACGCAGGTGAGCTGCTGACGCTGCGCCGCGCCGCCTTCGTCACCGAGGCGCAGCAGTACGGCGACCCGAACATCCCGCCGCTGACCCAGACGCTCAAGGAGCTCAAGGCCGACCTGGCCGCCGACGGCGTCCTCACGCTCGGCGCCTGGTGGGGCCACCGGCTCGTCGGGTCGATCCGCGTGCTGGTCGACGGGGGCAAGGCCACCCTCGGCCGCTTCGCCGTCGCCCCCGACCTGCAGGGCAAGGGCATCGGCACCGAGCTGCTGTCCGCGATCCTGCCGACGCTCCCCGACGGCATCGAGGAGGTCTGGGTGTTCACCGGCCGCGACTCGCTGCAGAACATCGCCCTGTACAACAAGGCCGGCTACGAGCACCAGCACGACCAGACCGCCGGCGACCTCACGTACGCCTACCTGCGCAAGCTGCTCGGGGAGGGCGAGGCCGTCCAGGCCTGACCCGACCGGTTCCCGCCCGTCCGACACGCACGCCCCGCGACGCCACCTCCGCGGGGCGTGCGGCGTGTCGAGGTCACGAGGACGACGCCGCTCGTGCCGAGGACGCGAGCGCGTGCTGCTCAACCACCCGGCAGCGGCTGCCGATGCCCTGGCGTGACGCACACGCCGACCGCCGCATCCTCCCTGGGCGACCGTGCCGCCGACCACCGTGACCTGGTGAGCGCGTGGGCGAGGGCGGCCGAGGACGTCGACGACCTGGACCTGGCCGCGACGCTCTGGTCGCAGGTCGACGACGAGCACGCGGTCTCGGGGCGCGCCCGCGTCGCGCTGCTCTCCGGCGACGCGGCGGGTGCGCTGGCGCTGCTCGCGGCGGCCGGCGTCGCCGACGTCCCCGCCGACGGCCCCCGGAGCCTCGACCAGCTCGTCGTGCTGGGGTGCCGGGCCGCCCAGGGGAGGCCGGACGACCTCTCGCGCCTCGTCGCGGCGGGTGCGACGCTCCCGGCACAGCTGCGGCTCCTGTACCTGTACGTGCTCGGTGCCGCTGCGGAGGGCGCGGGGCGGCAGGACCTGGCGGACGGGGTCTGGCGCACCGTCGTCGTCGAGCACGGCGTCCGCACGCCCCACGTGCTCAGCCGGTTCCTCGCGTCCTGGGTGCAGGGGCGCCCGGGCACGGACGGTCGTGCCGTGGTCACCCGGGTGGCCGAGGCGGCGCACGAGCTCGTCGGTGCGGTCCCGCGCCCCTGGGAGGACGCCGCGGCGCTCGAGGCGACCACGCGCGAGCTCGTGGCACGCGGGGACGCCGCGGGTGCCGCGCTGCTCACCACCACGGTCTCCCGGCTGGGTCCGCGCAGCGAGGCGGTCGACGCCCTGGTGAGCGCTCACGCGCCGCGCCGTCGTACGCTCCAGCGCGCCGTGCCGGTCGCGGTCCTCGTCGTGGCGGTCGTGGTGTCCGCCGTCGTGCTGCGGCACGGCCTGCCCGGCTTCGCGATCGGCGGCGCCGCGCTGTGGGCGTCGCGGCGCTGGTGGGCGCCGGTGCGGGGCTGGTCGCTCGCCGACGGTCAGGCGTGGGACGGCCTGGTGGCGCTGCGGTTCGACGACACGTCGGGCGCGCCGCGGGAGCGGACGTCCTCGCTGCGCCTCCTGCCGTCGCTCGCCGCCGTCGCCGGGCTGGCCGTCGGCGTGGCCCTCGGTGGCTGGTGGTGGCAGTGGTCGCTCGACCCCGCCCGCCATGTGCCGTGGCAGGTCTCGGGCATCGTCGGCGGGCTGTGCTGGTTCGGGATCCCGGCGCTCGCGACGTGGGCGGGCGTCCGCGGCGACCGGGAGCGCCGGCGGCGTGCCGACGTGCGACGCCGCACCGAGGCGGACGCGACCGCGCTCGCGCAGGCCGCGACGTGCCGGTGCTGGGAGGCCTCGGCGCTCGTCGGCAGCTACGCCGAGCGGTACGCCGCCGCCCACCTCGGCGCGGCTGCCGGTGCGGCGCCCGTGTCCGTGCGCGCGGCCTCCGTGCGCGTGTGCCCGCTCTCGGGGATGCGCTGGATGGCGACCACGTCGGTGACCGGGGCCTCGGTCGTGCTGCTCCGCGGGCCGGCGCCGTCGGTCCCCGCACCCGCGCCGGCGGTCCCGGGCGCGGGCGGGTACCTCTGACCGCGGCCCGCGAGGCGACGCGCTTGGTAGGCTGTGCGCGTCGCGACTGGCGCAGCAGGTGGGTCACCACCGGGGAGCGACGCAGCAGCCGGACCAACGGGTCGGACGCCTGGGCCCACGGTCACCCCACACCCGCGTGTGTGCGGTGCGCCGTTCGCGACCCGCACAGCTGACTGCGACAGGAGCCCCTGCATGAGCGAGAACGTGCTGGACCAGAACATCTCCGAGCTGGACCCCGAGATCGCGGCGGTCCTCGACCGTGAGCTGGCCCGCCAGCAGAGCACCCTCGAGATGATCGCGTCCGAGAACTTCGTGCCGCTGGCCGTCCTGCAGGCGCAGGGCTCGGTGCTGACCAACAAGTACGCGGAGGGCTACCCGGGCCGCCGCTACTACGGCGGCTGCGAGGAGGTCGACGTCGCCGAGAGCATCGCGATCGAGCGGGCCAAGGCCCTGTTCGGTGCGGAGTTCGCGAACGTCCAGCCGCACTCCGGCGCCACCGCCAACGCGGCCGTCCTGCACGCCATCGCGCGCCCGGGCGACACGATCCTCGGCCTCGCCCTCGACCAGGGCGGTCACCTCACGCACGGCATGAAGATCAACTTCTCCGGCCGCCTGTACGACATCGTCGCCTACGGCGTGGACCCCGAGACGTCCCTGGTGGACATGGCCGAGGTCCGCCGCCTGGCCCTCGAGCACCAGCCCAAGGTCATCATCGCCGGCTGGTCCGCGTACCCGCGCCAGCTCGACTTCGCCGCGTTCCGCGCGATCGCCGACGAGGTCGGCGCGTACCTGTGGGTCGACATGGCGCACTTCGCGGGTCTCGTCGCCGCGGGTGTGCACCCGAGCCCCGTGCCGCACGCGCACGTCGTGTCCTCGACCGTGCACAAGACGATCGGCGGCCCCCGCTCGGGCTTCATCCTCACCAACGACCCCGACCTGGCGAAGAAGATCAACTCCGCGGTCTTCCCCGGCCAGCAGGGCGGCCCGCTCATGCACGTCATCGCGGCGAAGGCCACGGCCTTCAAGATCGCGGGCACCCCGGAGTTCCGCGACCGTCAGGAGCGCACGCTGCGCGGTGCGGCGATCGTCGCCGAGCGCCTCAGCCGGCAGGACGCCACGGACGCGGGCGTCGCGGTGCGCTCCGGCGGCACCGACGTGCACCTCGTGCTGGTCGACCTGCGCGAGTCGCCCCTGGACGGCAAGCAGGCCGAGGACCTCCTGCACTCCGCCGGCATCACGGTGAACCGCAACGCGGTCCCGAACGACCCGCGGCCGCCGATGACCACCTCGGGCCTGCGCATCGGCACCCCGGCGCTCGCGACCCGCGGCTTCGGCGACGAGGAGTTCACCGAGGTCGCCGACATCATCGCCGAGGCGCTCATCGGTGGTGACGCGGCCGACGTCGAGGCGCTGCGCGCCCGCGTCAAGGTGCTCACCGAGCGCTTTCCGCTGTACCCGGGCCTCAAGCAGTTCTGAGCGGAGACCCTCATGACCGCCCAGAAGCTCGACGGCGCCGCCACGGCGGCCGCGATCAAGGCCGAGCTCACCACCCGCGTCGCGGCGCTCGCCGCGCGCGGCGTGGTCCCGGGGCTCGGCACCCTGCTCGTCGGCGACGACCCCGGCTCCCGGTGGTACGTCAACGGCAAGCACAAGGACTGCGCCGAGGTCGGCCTCGCCTCGATCCGTGAGGAGCTCCCCGCCGACGCGACGCAGGGGGACATCGAGGCCGCCGTGCAGCGGCTCAACGACGACCCGACGTGCACCGGGTACATCGTGCAGCTGCCGCTGCCGCGGGGCATCGACCAGCACCGCGTGCTCGAGCTCGTCGACCCCGACAAGGACGCCGACGGGCTGCACCCGACCAACCTCGGGCGACTGGTCCTGCGGGTCAACGACCCGGTGACCTCGCCGCTGCCGTGCACCCCCGCCGGGATCATCGAGCTGCTCGAGCGGCACGACGTCCCGCTGCACGGCGCCGACGTGGTCGTGGTCGGCCGCGGTGTGACGGTCGGTCGGTCGATCGGGCTGCTGCTCACGCGGCGCGAGGTCAACGCCACGGTCACGCTCACCCACACCGGGACCACCGACCTGGCGGAGCACACCCGCAACGCCGACGTCGTCATCGCCGCCGCCGGAGTCCCGGGGGTCGTGACGGCCGAGATCGTCAAGCCCGGCGCGGTCGTCGTCGACGTCGGCGTCTCACGCGAGCTGGACGCGGTCACGGGCAAGAGCCGGGTCGTCGGTGACGTCCACCCCAACGTCTGGGACGTCGCGTCCTGGGTGTCGCCCAACCCGGGCGGCGTCGGGCCGATGACGCGCGCGATGCTGCTGGCCAACGTCGTCGCCATGGCGGAGCGCCGCGCGGGCTGACACCTGCGCCGGCCGAGGGTGACCCCGGGCGCTGCCGCGCCCGGGGTCACCCGGCCGTCGACGTCGCACCCGAGGCGGCAGCCTCGAGCTGCGCGCCGTACCGGTCCCACAGCCGCGTCTCGAGCTCGAACCGGGCCTTCCTGCTCGCCGCGTCGTACCCGGTGGTGTCCCTGCACCGCCAGGCGGCCGTCGCGAGTGCGAGCTCCTCCTGCCGGAGCTCGGCCATGGCCGCCGCATCGGGTTCGGACGTCCCGCTGTCGGGTTCCTCCTCGGACGTGCCGGACGGAGCAGCGGCCGCCTCGTACAGTGCGGCGAGCCGGTCGTGGATGTGCTGGGACGCCTCCTCCGGGCTCGTGAAGTCGTAGCCGGCGTCGACCATGCACGTCGTCCACGCGGTCCGGGCGGCGCGCAGGCCGGGGTCGTCCGCGAGGTCCGCCCACGCGACGTCCAGCTCGTCGAGGAACGCCTGCACGGTGGGGTCCTCCCAGATCTGGTTCTCCGTGTACACCTCGTGCGCGGCCCGGCCGTAGCAGCCGGCTCGTTCCCCGTCGTCCTCCGGTTCCGCCTCCTCGGGGTCCACCTCCTCGGCCGGTCCGTACAGCGCCTCGTAGTAGGCCGTCTGCTCGGCCTCGGACATCGCCGCGACGTAGTCGTCGTTCGGGTCGACCTGCTCCTCCTCGTCGTAGAGCTCACCGCTCGTCGTCACCCCGTAGCCGTACTGCTCGGCGAACTCCCGAGACTCCCACTGCGCGGACCCGTCCGGGCCCCGGTACACGTCCTTGACCGGTGCGGTCGGGACGTACACGAACCCGAGCTCGGTCATGCAGGCCGCGACGACCTCCTGGGCGCGTCGGTGCTGCTCCTCGTAGGCCTCCTGGTCTCCGTACCCCCCGCCGAGGCTCTCGAGGAATGCGGTCACCGGGCCGGTCGGGCTCGCGGTGGGCGGGCCGGCGGTGCAGCCTGCGAGCAGCACCGCCGACAGCGCGGTGACGGCGACGGCGGGCAGGGTGAGGGAGTGGCGCATCGGATGGCCTTCCAGGCAGAGGACTCGCGGCGACGCGCACTCGTGGCGTCCGTCGCGGTGACGGACCCGACGCTAGTGACGGTCACGACGGCCCGGTTCCGACCGCCGGACGAGTTCCTCGTGGGTGGATGACCTCCCGCGGTAGGGCTCTGCTCGTCCCGGCGGGGGAGCGCGCCGTGGACCGGTACCGCGCCGTCAGGCAGCACCGTCCGACCGAGGCGTGTCCGCCACCGTCGTGGCTCCGGGCAGGTCGCGCAGGCGCAGCAGGGGTGAGAGCGCGACGGGCAGTGCCGCGAGGGTCATGAGCCCGACCGAGGCCCACAGGGTCGGCACGACGCCCACCCGGGTGCCGAGCCAGCCGCCCAGGAGCGCCCCGACGGGCATCGTCCCCCAGACGATGAACCGGACGGACGCGTTCATGCGGCCGAGCAGCCGGGGCGGGCACACCCGCTGCCGGAAGCTCACCTGCGCCACGTTGTACACGACGACGGCGAACCCGGACGCCGCGCCGCCCGTGACGAGCAGGACGATCGCGGGGGCGAGGCCGGTCGACGCCAGCGGCGTCAGCGCGGCGGTCGGCGCCATCAGCAGGGCCGCCAGGGGGATGGTCCGGCCCTCCCCGATCCGCTGCGTCACGCGGCCCGCGAGGACTGCGCCGGTGAGCCCTCCGACGGCGCCCGCCGAGAGGACCGTGCCGAACGCGGCGGTGCCGAGGTCGAGCGTCCGCAGGACGTAGATGACGACGACGGCCGCGGAGACCGCACCGGCCAGGTTGCTCAACGACGTGCACACCACGATGCGGCGCAGGTACGGCTGGTGGACCACGAACCGCAGGCCCTCGGCGATCTCCGTGCGCAGCGGGCGACGCTCCGCGGCGGGCGGCAGGGTCTCGTGCTGCCGGATGCGGCCGACGGCGACCGCGGACACGACGTAGCTGACGGCGGTCACGGCGATGAGCGCGGGTGCCGCGATCACGCGCAGCAGCAGACCGCCGAGCGCCGGCGCCAGCACCTGGGCGGCCGACGCCGTGGCCTGCAGCTTCGAGTTGCCCTCGACGAGGTGGTCGAGACCGACGAGGCCCGGGACGTAGCTCTGGTGCGCGACGTCGAAGAAGACGGTCGCGGTGCTGACGACCAGGGCCGCCACCACGAGCATCGGGACCGACGCGTGACCGGACAGCGCCGTGACGACGACGGCGGCGAGCACCGTGGCGCGCACGAGGTCCGCGACGATCAGCGTGCGTCGCTTGCGCAGCCGGTCGACCCACGCTCCGGCCGGCAGGCCGATGACCAGGAAGGCGGCGTACTCCGCGGCCGTGAGCACGCCCATCTCCCACTCCGAGGCGGCCAGCTGCTGGACCGCGAGGATCGGCAGGGCGAAGGCCGTGAGCTGGGCACCCAGCTGACCGAGGGCGTCGCCCGCCCAGAGCCGGCGGAAGTCGGGGTGGTGGACGAGGGAGCCCGTGGTCCCGGGTGCGAGAGTAGGGCGGTCGGTGGTCACCCGGTGAGGATGGACGACTGATTGGGAAAGGTCAATCACTAGGAGGGCACATGACCCAGCCGGATGCAGGCACCGGCTCACCCGACGCCGACGCCGACGCCCGTGCGCTGGCGAGCACGCTGCGCCTGCGCATCCTGCGACTGTGCCTCGACGAGGGGCTGACCAACCGCGAGATCGCCCAGCGGCTCGACCGCCACCCCGCCACCGTGCTCCACCATGTCCGCACCCTGGTGGCCCGGGGCTTCCTCGTGGCCGAGCCGGTGCGCCGAGGGACGCGCGGAGCCCGTGAGGTGCCCTACCGCGCGACGCGGAAGTCGTGGCGCACGCGCCCCGGGCCCGGGCAGAGCCGCATCCTCATCGACACGTTCCTCGAGGAGGTCGCGCTCGCGGACCCGGCACAGGTGCAGATCAGTCGTCTCGGGCTGCGCCTCGGTGCTGCCGACCTCGAGGAGCTCACGACGCGGGTGCACGCGGTCCTCGAGGACTTCGCGACGCGCCCCGCCGACCCGGACGGCACGCCGTACTCCGTGTTCTGGGCCCTCCACGAGGACGCGACCCGCCGCGCGGGGCGATGAGTTCCGGCGCCGGGCCGGGTCGGGAACGGTGACACCCGACGAGAGGAGCCCGCCATGGGCATGGTCCGCACGCACCTGTGGTTCGCGAAGGACGGCCACGAGGCCGCGCAGTTCTACGTCTCGGTCGTGCCGCGTTCCCGCATCACGCGGGTCGTGCACGCCACCGCCGGCATCCCGGACGTGCCGGAGGGCACGCCGTTCGTCGTCGAGCTCGAGCTCGACGGGCACCCCGTGACGATCCTCACGGCCGGGCCGAGCTTCACGCTCGACGAGGCGTTCTCGTTCGTGCTGACGCTCGACACCCAGCAGGAGGTCGACCACTACTGGGAGGCGCTGGCCGCCGACGGCGGGCAGCACGGTCAGTGCGGCTGGCTCACCGACCGGTACGGGGTCTCCTGGCAGGTGGTGCCGGCAGCGCTCGACGAGATCACGTCGCGGCCCGACGCCGCGGGCGTCGCGCGGGCGATGCAGGCGATGATGCAGATGGGCAGGCTCGAGATCGCGCCGCTGGAGGCCGCGTACGCGGGGACGTGACGAGCGCGACGTCCGCGCGGCGGCGACGCGGCACGAGGGTGTCGGTGGCGTCCGGCAGGATGGCCCGGTGCTGCGAGTCGCCACCGTCAACGTCAACGGGATCCGTGCCGCCTACCGGCGCGGCATGGGGGAGTGGCTGGACGTCCGTAAGCCGGACGTGCTGCTGCTGCAGGAGGTGCGGGGGTCCGACGAGATCCTCGCCGACCACCTCCCGCCGGCCGGTGGGTGGCACCTCGCCCACGAGGCCGGGCACGCCAAGGGCCGCGCGGGCGTCGCGATCGCCTCACGCCTGCCGATGAGCGCGGTGCGGATCGGCCTCGGCACGGACGTCACGGGTGACGCCGGGCGGTGGGTCGAGGCCGATCTCGAGGTCCCCGCCGAGGGCGACGGGCCCGTGCGCACGCTCACCGTCGTGTCCGCCTACCTGCACTCGGGCACGGTGGGCACGCCCTCGATGGACGAGAAGTACGCCTTCCTCGAGCACGTGACGGCCCGGCTCTCCGCGCTCGCCGCGGCCGACGGGCTCGCCGTCGTCGCCGGGGACCTCAACATCGCGCACCGCGAGGTCGACCTGAAGAACTGGAAGGGCAACCGCACCAAGGCCGGGTTCCTGCCGCAGGAGCGCGCGTACCTGGACCGCTGGTTCGACGACCTGGGCTGGCGCGACCTGGGCCGCGACCTCGGCGGGCCGGGACCCGGACCGTACACGTGGTGGTCCTGGCGGGGTCAGGCCTTCGACAACGACGCCGGCTGGCGCATCGACTACCAGCTGGCCACGCCGGGCCTGGCGGCGCTGGCGCGCAGCGCGGCGGTGGACCGCGCCGCGACGTACGACGCCCGCTTCAGCGACCACGCGCCGCTCGTGGTCGAGTACGACCTCTGACGGGCCCGGCCGACGCGCGGCCGGGCCCGTCGCCGGACCGCCGGCGACGGCCCGGCTCAGACCCCGCCGCGCAGGGCGGAGATGGGCTCGATCGAGGCCGCCTTCAGCGACGGGTAGAGGCCCGCGAGGAGCCCGATGAGGCCGCCGGACAGGGCTGCTGCGCCCACCATGCGCAGGTCGAGGATGGGTGTCCACTCCGAGGCCGCGGACACGATCGTGACCACCGCGACGCCCAGGGCCGCGCCGACCAGGCCGCCGAGCATGCCGACGACCACGGACTCGACCATGAACTGCGCCGCGATCTGCCGCCGCGTCGCGCCGAGCGCCCGGCGCAGGCCGATCTCGCCGACCCGCTCCAGGACCGACAGCAGGGTGACGTTGGCGATCCCGACGCCGCCGATGAGCAGCGCCACCCCGCCCAGGGCGAGGAAGATCGCGTTGATGTCCGCCTGCACGCTCTCCCGGACCGACGAGCGTCCCGCCGGCATCTGGACGTCCACCGTCTCGGGGGAGTTGGGCGACAGCGCCGTCGGCAGCTGCGACCCGACCACCGGCCCCGCGGCCACCTGCAGGTGCAGGTGGAGCTCCCCGGGCGTGGTCAGCGCCAGGTCGGCGCGTGCCGCGCCGTTCGGCAGGAGCACCGCCGAGAGCAGGTCGGTGCGGCGCAGCACGCCGTCGACGATGCCGATCACCTGGTACGCGCGGTCGCCGATGAAGATCGACGGCTGCCGGTCGACCCGCACGACGCCCAGCCGGCGCGCGGCCTCCGCGCCCAGGACCACGACGCGGTCGGCCCGCTGGTCGTGACCGGCGTCGAAATAGCGGCCCTGCACGACGGTGCCGCCGAGCGCCTCCATCGCGTGCGGGCTCGTCGCGATCACGGCGGGGTTGGCGACCCGTGGCGCCGACGGGTCGTGGACGGGGACCGCCGTGACGTCGAGGTCGCCGAGCTCGACCTCGGAGACCAGGGCGGCCGCCTCGACACCGTTGAGGCGCTCGGCCCGCTCGGGGGAGTCCCACGGCAGCGTGCCCACGGCACGGGTGTCGCCACCGAAACCTCGGCTCGTCGCCGGCTTGGCGACGCCCTGCGTGGCGGCGACCGCGTCGAACTGCTTGTTGATCTGCCCGGCCGCAGTCTGCGCGAGGCCCACCGTGACGACGACCGAGGCGATGCCCAGCACGGTGCCGAGGATCGTCAGCACGAGCCTGCCGGGACGCGCACCGATGCCGGCCGCCGCCTCCGCGAGCAGGTCGCTGACGCCGAAGCGGTCCGTGCGGGGCACGTGGTGCGCGACCGTCGTCATGCGATCTCCCGCATGTGGCCGTCGATGATGCGCACGCGTCGCTGGGCGCGTGCCGAGACGTCGTCCTCGTGCGTGATGACCAGCAGCGTCAGGCCGCTGGCGTGAAGCTCGTCGAACAGCTCGAGGACCGCCGCCGAGCTCTCCGAGTCCAGGTTGCCCGTGGGCTCGTCGGCGAGCAGGACGCGCGGCTGCGAGACGACCGCCCGCGCGACGGCGGTGCGCTGACGCTCGCCGCCGGACAATACGGTGGGCCGGAAGTCGAGGCGGTGCGACAGGCCCACGCGGTCGAGCGCCTCGACCGCGCGGTCCCGGCGCTCGGCCCGCGGCACGCCGCTGTAGATGGTCGCGAGCAGCACGTTCTCGAGCACGGTCCGGTGCGGCAGCAGGTGGAACGCCTGGAAGACGAACCCGATGTGGCGCGCACGCAGCGCGGCCCGCTCCCGCTCGCCGGCGTGCGCGGTGGGGATGCCGTCGAGCAGGTACTCGCCGTCCGACGGCCGGTCGAGCAGCCCGAGCAGGTTGAGCAGCGTCGACTTGCCCGAGCCCGACGGCCCGACCACGGACAGGTACTCGCCGGCCCCGACCTGCAGGTCCGCCGGGTAGAGCGCGTGCACGGGCGGGTCGCCCGGGAACTGCCGCTCGACGGCCCGCAGCTCCACGACGGGTGGCGGCTGGTCGGGGTCGGTCGGTGCGCCCCCCTGCGGCGCACCGAGGAGGTCCATCACCGTCACGACTCCTCCTCCGTCCCGGCGTCGGACTCGGGGTCCGTGGCCGCGGGCGTCGCGTCGTCCGTCGAGCCGGGGTCGCTGTCCTTGGGCGGGACGCCGACGACGACGAGGTCACCGGCCTTCAGCGGCTCCTTGGAGCCCGTGATCTCGACGAACCCCGAGGCGGCCAGCCCGGTCGTCACCTCGACGAGCCGGCTCTGCCCGTCCGCGACCACCTCGACGCGGCTCTCGCCGCCCGGTCCGGCGGTGAGCGCCGCCAGCGGGACGGCCAGGACCTCGCCGTCGGTGGAGCTCACCGGCACCCGGACCCGCACGTTGCTGCCCTGCAGCGCGGCCAGCTGCTCGGCCGTCAGCTCGCCGACCGTGAAGACGACCTTGCGACGGTCGCCCGTGGGAGCCTTCGCCCCGTCGGAGTCGCCGCCCCCTGTGGTGGGTGCGTCCGGCTCGGTCACCTCGGCGACGGTCACCGGGACGTCGGTCCCGTCCACGCTGATGGTCCCGGCCGTGCCGGGGACCATCAGCTCGGCGTCGGCGCGCGACGCGGTCGCCGCGATCTGGACCGTCGCGCCGGAGACGCTCATGAACTTGCTCTGCACGAGACCACCGCGCTCGACCGCGACGGCGTCGACGCGCCGCGGCAGCGACGGCAGGTACACGATCTCGGTGGCGGGCAGGGGCGTGAGCGAGTCGGCCTGCGCCTCCGCGAGGGCCTGCCGGGCGGTGGTGAGCCGGTCCTTCGCCGCGCGGACGGCGTCGCGCTCGGCGGCGGTGTCGGGTGCCGCGTCGGCGGCGGACCGGGCCGCACGGGCGGTCGCCAGCTGGGTCTCGGCCTGGACGCGCGCGGGCGGCGTGCAGTCCACCGGCGCCGGGTTCTCCAGGTCGACGGGCTTCGCGCACTGCTCGTTGAGGTAGGCCAGCTGCGCCTCGGCGACCCGCACCTGCCCGTCGAGCTCGGTGACGGACGACCCGGCGGTGCCGCGAGCGGCGGTCGCCAGGGTGGCCTCGGCGCCCCGGACCTCGGTCTGGGCCGCGACGACGGCCTCCTGGGCGGCCTTGACCGCCGCCTGGATCTCCTCGCCGGCCGACGGGGGCTCGTAACCGACCTTCTGGTAGAGCGCACGCACGCCCGCGGCAGCCGCGGCGTCGTAGGTCGCGCCGCCCGGGTCGCCGCCGTCGAGACCGACGGCGCGCAGCGCCGCCTTGAGCTGCTGCACGTCCGGACCGGAGACGCCGGAGCGCAGGGTGCGGTACGTGGGCAGGTCGCCGGGCAGGGCGATCACCGGCCGCCCGACGACCTCGAGGACGACGGACGCGGCGTCGATCGTCTCCCCGACCTCCTTGACCTGGCCGGTGACGACCGCCGGCCCACCGAGGTCACCGGTCTCCATCGAGAGGTCGACCGCGTCGTCGTAGCCGACGTCGCCCCGCAGGACGACCTCGTTGCCGATGACGCGGCTCTCGACCGGGACGGTGATGGGCCCGGCGGTCGGGGGCGCCGCGTTGGCCGCCGCCTGACCGGGCGAGATGATCAGTCGCGACAGCAGCAGCCCGATCGCCAGGCACAGCACCGCGACCACGGCCATGACGGCGATCGTGCGGCGCCCGCCGCTGACGTGGGTGGAGATCCTGCTCACGTTGTCGTCCTCGTCCTCGGCTCCCGGCTCACTTCGCCGGCGTCTGCTTCGCGGCGATGGCCTCGAGCTGCTCGCCGTACTTGTCCCACAGGCGCTTCTCGAGCGCGAGGACGGCGGTCTTCTGCGCCTTGAGGTAGCCCGACGACTCCTTGCACGCGAAGTCGGCGTTCGCCACGGCCAGCTCCTTCGTCTTCAGCTCCGCCATCGCGGCCGGGTCGGGCTCGAACGACGCGTCAGGGTCCATCTCCGCCTCGGGGTCCGCCGGGGCCGCGGCCTCGTAGAGGGCGTTGAGCTCGTCGTAGATGCTCTGCTGGGCCTCGTCCGGGCTGGCGAAGTCGTAGCCGGCGTCCGCCATGCAGGCGGTCCACTTCGTCGACGACTCGCGCAGCGCCGGCTCGTCGGCGAGGTTGTCGTACTCGCGTCCCATCTCCTCGGACATCTCCGCGAACGCGGGGTCGTCCCAGATCTGGCCCTGCTCGTACACCTCGTGCGTGGCCTTGCCCGAGCAGCCGCCCTCCTCCCAGTTGTACTCGTACTCGGCGTCCGGGTCTGTCTCGTCGATCTCGGGCTCGGCGCCGTAGAGGGCCTCGTAGAAGGCGGCCACCTCGCTCTCGGACATGGAGGCGATGTAGTCGGCGTTGGGGTCCACCCACTCGTCCCCGCTGCCGTAGAGCTCCTCACTCGTGGTCGCGCCGTAGCCGTACTGCTCGGCGTACTCCTTCGAGTCCCACTCGGGGATGTCGTCGGACGACACGGCACCCCTGCCGGTGGGCTCCGCGGGCGTGTACTCGAAGCCCTGCTCGGCCATGCACGCCGCGATGATCTCCTCGATCTCGCGCTGCTGCCGCTCGTAGTCCTCGTCCTCGTACGAGCCGCCGACCTTCTCGAAGAACGCGCTGAGCGGGCCGGTCTCGTCGGAGTCCGCGGACGCCGACGAGCTGCCGCCGGTGCATCCCGCCAGGACGAGCGCCACGACGGTGGCGGCGAGTGCGGGCAGTGCGGGGGATCGACGCATCGGCATGCCTTTCGAGGGGTTCTCTGACTGGAGTCAGGGCGCGTTCGACGGGCGCCAACGCGACGATATCGAAGGTGGGGCGCCCGCCGGGTCCGACCTCGGGATGACCCGGTGCGCCCGCTGGGATGACACGCGCCCGGATGGTTGGGGTACCCCGGTATGGTCCGTGCGTCGGCCGCCGGGGCGTCTCAGTAGCGGATGGCGTCGATCACCTTGACGCGCACCGCGACCGTCGCCGGGATCACGCCCGCCAGCGCGCCGACGCCCGTCGCGCACGCCATGCCCACCAGGGCGGCCGACACGGGGAAGGGCGGCCGGTCCTGGATCCCGCCGCCGAACAGGGTGTCGACGGGGATGTTCTTGATGACGGCGACGGCCAGGACGACGCCGACGAGGCCGGCGACGGCGGTCGCGACGACGGACTCCATGAGCACCCCGAAGAAGATCCTGCCCGAGGTGGCGCCGAAGGACCGCCGGATCCCGATCTCGCGGATGCGGTGCCGGACGGTCACGAGCGCGATGTTCACCAGCCCCAGGCCGCCGAGCAGCAGCGCGAACGCCCCGACCCCGAGCGCCACCCAGCGCGCCGCCCCCTCGAGCGCGCCGGAGCCGAGGTCGCGGTTGTCGTAGACCTGGACCTCCCAGCCGGGCAGCACCGCGGCGACGTCGCGTCGCAGCCGGGGCGCCAGGTCGTCGACGACGTCCGGCGGGACCCACACCTTGAGCGACGGCACGGCCTGCCCCCACCCGTCGTCGGCGGGCGTGTACCACCGCACCAGCTGCTCGTAGAGGACCATGGCCGCGGGCTCCTCGCCGGGCCAGCGTGGGGCGGTGACGCCCACGACCACCGCGCGCACAGGTGTCTCGTCGCCCAGCAGCACCGTGGGGTGCGCCTCGAGGCCGCCTGCGCCGAGGCGCTCCAGGAACGCCTCGTTGACCACCACCACCGGCGCGTAGGCGGTGGCGTCCGTGTCGGTGAACCACCGGCCCTGGTCCACGCCGACCCGCTGCATGGTCCCCAGCGCGGGGTCGACGGCCCGGACCTCGACGCGTGACGTCCCGTCGGGGAACCGGAAGGGCACGGAGGTGTACCAGTCGCGCGACGCCCACGTGATCCCGTAGCGGGCGAGGACGCGGTCGTACGTCGCGTCGAGCTCGGTCGCCGGCGCGGCCTGCTCGCTCATCCGCCACGCGTCGACCGTCAGGGTGACCTGGCGGCCCATGGCACGCTCGGCGGACTCGGTGTACCCCTGGGTGAGCATCTGCACGGCCGCCGTGACGGCGGTGATCGCCATGACCGCGGCGGCCACGCCGATGAGGGCGAGCAGGACGCGCAGGCGGTGCAGGCGCAGCTCGTCCCACGCCTCGACGAGCGCGCCGACGAGGCCGGTCACTGCTCGGTCCGGGCGGGCACGGGCCGGCTGAGCTCGGGCACCCCGGCGACGCCGCCGGGCACCTGCGGCAGGCGGCGTGCACCGGGCAGCGTCGGCACGTCGCCGACCCACTCGTGGCCCGCGCCGCCGAGGTCCACCGGCACCAGCACGCCCTCGGCGAGGCGGTAGTGGCGCTGGGCACGTGCCGCGACCGCCAGGTCGTGGGTGATGGTCACCAGGGCCGCACCGGTCAGCGACGCGATCTCGTCGAGCAGGCCCATGACCTCCTGGCCGGTCTCGACGTCGAGCGCTCCCGTGGGCTCGTCCGCGAGGATCACCCGGGGTCCGCGCACGAGGGCGCGCGCGATGGCGACGCGCTGCTGCTCGCCGCCGGACAGCTTCTCGGGCATCGTGTCGAGCCGGTCGCCCAGCCCGACGCGCTCGAGCATCTGGGCCGCGAGCGTCCGCCGCCGCCAGAACTGGCGGCCCGGTGCGTACATCAGGGGCGCGGCCACGTTCTCCAGCGCGGTACGCCCGGGCAGCAGGTTGAACTGCTGGAAGACGAACCCGAAGTCGCGGCCGCGCCGCCGGGTGCGCTCGCGCGCCGAGAGCCGCCCGATCGGGACGCCCTCGAGCAGGTACTCCCCGTCGGTGGGGGCGTCGAGCAGACCGAGGATGTTGAGGAGCGTCGACTTGCCCGTCCCGGACCGGCCGACGACCGCGACGTGCTCGCCGGTGTCGACCGCGAGCGTGACGCCGCGCAGGATCTCCAGCACCCGGTCGTCGGGCAGCCGGACCGACCGCGTGACGTCCGTCAGCTCCAGCAGGCTCATCCGCCGCACACCGCCGGGTCGTACGTCCGCGGGTCGTCGCAGTCGACGGTGTCCTCGCCCGGGACGGGCACGAACTGCAGGACCTCGTCGCCGAGCGCGAGGCCCTCGGTGATCTGCACGACCTCACCGTCGGTCAGTCCCAGCCCGACCTGGCGCAGCTCGGGCTCGGCGTCGGCGGACGCGACCACCCACACGTTGCCCCGCTGCACCGTGCCCTGCACGGCGGTGACGGGCACGACGACCACGTCGGTCGCCGTGCCGTTGACGATCTCGAGGTCGGCACCGAGGCCGGGGAACGCGGTGACCTCGCCGGGCAGCGCGCACGTGATGGTGCCCGACGGGGCCGCCGCCGGTGCGTCGGGCTCGGCCGGGGTCGCCGGCGGGGCCGCCGTGCCGATGCGCAGCCCCGTGCAGGTGAACGGTGCCGGGCCGCCCTTGAGCGTCACGAGGGCCTCGGTGGGTGCGCCCACGAGGCGGTACTGCTGGTCGGGGGTGAGCGTGCCGGACACCGAGAGCGTGCCGGGGGACACCTGGCCCACCGTGTCACCGACGGCCACCACCTGGTCCTTGAGGGTGGGCAGGCTGAGGGTGCCGGCCACGGCGGCCGTGACCTGCTCGAGGACGACCTTGGGCTTGCGCTCGGTGACGGTCGTCTCGCCCGTCGCGGGGTCGGTCCTCGTCAGCGGGTCCTGCGGCGTCTCCTGACGCACCTCGAGGACCGGTGTGCCGACCTCGACGCGCTGACCGTCGGTGGCGAGCAGCTTGGACACCGTGCCGGCGAGCGTCGCCCTGACCGGGACCGCCGGGTCCGCGACCACGGACGCCCGCACGGTGACGGCGTTCGTGATCGTCGCGGTCGAGGCCGCCACCGTCGGCTCGACGACCTGACCGGTCGGCTCGACGCCGGAGGCCGCGGTGGTCACGTCCGCACCGGCGAACGCGATGCGCACCAGCGCGACCGCGATGACGGCCCAGACGACGATCCGGAGGGCCGGGAAGACGTAGCGACGTACCACTGCGGTGTGCTCCTCGCGTCGGTGAGGGCGAGGCACCGCGCGGTGCGGGTCGCCTCGACGTCGCGAGGCTAGCGGTGGGGGTGTCGGCGCCGCGTCAGACCTCGGTCGTACCTGCGGGCGGTCCGGCGACCGCGACGGCGACGGCCGGCGCCGGCAGGTCGTGCGCGTCGAACGCGGCGGCGACCGCGTCGGCGACGTGGTCGACGTCGCCCGCTGCGACCAGCGCGATCGCGGAGCCCCCGAAGCCGCCGCCGGTCATGCGGGCGCCCAGGGCGCCGGCCGCGCGGGCCGCCTCCACCGCGACGTCCAGCTCCCGGCAGGACACCTCGTAGTCGTCGCGCAGCGACGCGTGCGACGCGTCCATGAGCGCACCGGCAGCCGGGACGTCGCCCGAGTCGAGCGCGGCGACCAGGGCGGTGACCCGCGCGATCTCCGACGTCACGTGCCGCACCCGGCGCACCAGCACCTCGCCGTCGGGCCCGGCGGCGAGCGCCTCGAGCGCCCAGCCGTCGCCGCGGGGGTCGTCGGCCACGTCCCGCAGCGACGCGACCCCCAGCCGCCGTGCGGCCTCCTCGCACGCCGCGCGGCGCTGCGCGTACTCGCCGTCGACGTGCGAGTGCTCGGCGCGCGTGTCGACCACGAGCAGCGCCAGGCCGTGCGCGGCGAGGTCGAACGGCACGTGCCGCACGGACCCGTCGCGGCAGTCGAGCAGCAGCGCGTGCCCGGCGCGGGCGCGCAGGGACGCCGCCTGGTCCATCCCGCCGGTGGGGGCGCCGGCCATCTCGTTCTCCGCCCGGACGCACAGCGCGGCCAGCACCGCGCGGCCGGCGTCGTCGGTGGGGGCGCCGGCCGGGTCGACCCGCCCGGCCAGGCCCAGCCCGTGCAGGTCGTCGAGCGCGACGGCGACCGACGCCTCCAGCGCGGCGGACGAGGACAGGCCGGCGCCGAACGGCACGCACGAGTCGATCGCGACGTCGAACCCGCCGACGTCGTGACCCGCCTCGCGCAGCGCCCACGCGACGCCGACGACGTACGCCGCCCACCCGCCGACGGCCCCCGGCACGGCGTCGGACAGGCGCACCTCCCGCACCCCCGACGGCTCCTGCGCGGAGACGAGCCGGACGACGTCGTCGCCGCGCCGGGCCAGAGCCGCGTAGGTGCGGTGGGGCAGCGCGATCGGGAGCGCGAGCCCGCCGTTGTAGTCGGTGTGCTCGCCGATGAGGTTGACGCGCCCCGGCGCGGACCACACGCCGTCGGGTGCCGCGTCGAACGTGGCGGCGAACAGCCGCCGGACGCGACGCCCGCCCTCGGCGGCGTCCCAGGCGGGGATCCTCACGGCGCTCACGCCAGCTCCTGCAGGCGGTGCGCGATGCGCTCGGGTGTGGTGTCGGAGATCCACGAGGCCATGGCGGACTCGACCCCTGCGAGGTACTTCAGCCGGCCCGGGGCCCGCAGCACCGAGAAGACCTGCAGGTGCAGCCGCGACACGTCGCGTCCCTCGCGCACGGGTGCCTGGTGCCAGCCGCTGATGTACGGCAGCGGGATCGCCCGGCCGTCGCCGTCGACGAAGAACCGGTCGAGGCGCTCCAGCAGCGCCAGGTACGTCGTGGACAGGTCGGCCCGCTCGGCGTCCGTGAGCGCCGGGAGGTCGGGCACGTCACGCCGCGGGGCGAGGTGCACCTCGACGGGCCAGCGGGCGGCGTACGGCACGTACGCGACCCAGTGCTCGGACTCCAGGACCACGCGCTCACCGTGCCGCAGCTCCGCGTCGAGCACGTCGCGCAGCAGCACGCGGCCCGTCGCGTCGTGGTGGGCGCGGGCCTGCCGCAGCATCGCCTGCGTCCGCGGCGTGACGTACGGGAACGCGTAGATCTGCCCGTGGGGGTGGTGCAGCGTCACCCCGATCTCCTTGCCTCGGTTCTCGAAGCAGAAGACCTGCTCGACGCCGGGCAGGCGGGACAGCTCGCGGGTCCGGTCGGTCCAGGCCTCGACGACCGTGCGCATCCGGCGCGGGCCCACGGTCGCCAGGGAGGCGGTGGGGTCCGCGGAGAAGCAGATGACCTCGCAGCGGCCCACGGCCGGGCGACGCTGCCACAGCGGCTCGCCGGCGACGGCTTCGGGGCTGCCGTCGGCGCCGGGGACGTCGAGCAGCGAGGGGAACCGGTTCTCGAACACCACGACGTCATAGTCGGTGGCCGGGATCTCGCCGTCCTGGTAGGGGGCTCCCGGTGTCGCCGGCGCGAGCGGGTTCGCGTCCGCCGGGGGCAGGAACGTGCGGTTCATCCGGTGCGCGGCCATCGGGATCCACTCGCCGGTGAGGGGGTCGAGCCGCAGCTCCGGTCCCCTGACGGGGTGCGGCACGCCGTGCGCGTCGACGACGGGGGCGAACCGGTCGGGCAGCGGACGCGGGTCGTCGAGGCGGCGGGTGGCCCCGCCCGAGACGAACGGCTCGGAGTCGTCGTAGTAGATCAGCTCCCGACCGTCGGCCAGACGGGTCGGGGTGCGGCGCACCCGGGGGGTGACGTCGTCCTGCACGGGGCTGCTCACGGCTGGTCTCCGGTGGTCGGCTCGGGGGTGGCGAGGAGGAGGCGGTCGACGGCGTCCGACAGGTGGGTGCGCGCCTCGGCACCCAGCCCGGTGTCGACGACGAGGGTGTCGATCTCGTCGAACCCGCAGATGCGGGCGAGCCCGACGACGCCCCACTTGGTGTGGTCGGCCAGGACGGTCGCGGCGGCGGCGCACCGCACGAGCGCGCGGTCGGTGGCCGCCTCGGCGAGGTTCGGGGTGGTCGGGCCGTCGGCGTCGAGCCCGTGCACCCCCAGGTAGGTGCGGTCGACGCGCAGCTCGTGGAGCGTCGCGTCGGCGACGGGCCCCACGAGCGCGTCGGACGGGGTCCGGACGCCACCGGTGAGCACGACCTCGACGTCGTCCGTGCCGTGCAGCGCGTCGGCGACACGCAGCCCGTTGGTGACGACGGTGAGCGGGCGCAGGGTCGCGTCGGCGGCGATCATCGACGCCAGCAGCCAGGTGGTGGTGCCGGCCGACAGGGCGATCGCCTGACCGGGCTCGACGGTGGCGAGCGCAGCGCGCGCCACGGCGGCCTTCTCGCGCGAGGACCAGGTGCGCTTGGCCTCGAAGCCGGGCTCGTCGGTCGAGCGCGCGGGGGTCTCGGGGGTCACGGCGCCCCCGTGGACGCGGCGGACGAGGCCGGCGCGGGCGAGCTCGGCGATGTCGCGGCGGACGGTCATGTCGGACACGTCGAGCGCGACGACGAGGTCGGCGACGCGCACGGCGCCGTGCTCGCGGATCGCCGTGAGGATCCGCTCCTGCCTCTGGGACGCGAGCATGACGACAGTATCCATCACGATCGAACATAAACCAACAGGCCTCCGCTCCGACGACGGCCGAGCAGCACGGAGGGCGTGGTGCCGTGTGGCACCACGCCCTCCGTGGTCATCGTGGGTCGAGCCCGACGGGTTCAGCCGTCACCCGGGCTCGGCCGGGCTGTCTCAGGACGCGGCGCAGCTCACCGTCGGCCAGGTCCAGGTGCCGCCGTGCTGGACGGTGAACCCGAAGGAGACGGTCTGGCCGTTGGCCAGGGCGCCGTTGCCGTTGGGTCGCATGACCATGACGTTGGCCGAGGGCCAGGACGGGGTCCCGCTCCAGGTGGCGATGATGCGCTGGGGGCTGCGCACGGTGACCGTGGAGGTCCAGCTGCTGATGTTGCCGTTGGCGCGGATCGTCACGACGCCGTTGAAGCGGTCGTTCCACTTCTCGCCCTCGGAGTACGTCGCGGTGCAGGTGCCGCCACCGGTGGGCGGGGGCGTCGTCGGGTTCGCCGTGGGGTTGGCCGTGGGGTTGGCCGTCGGCTGCTGCGTCGGCTGCTGCGTGGGCTGGGTGGTGGTCCCGCCCGGCGTGGCGCGGGTGCCACCGGCGTTCAGGGCGTCCAGCGTGTAGTTGTACGCGGCCTTCTTGTTGCCGTTGCCGTCGAACAGCAGCGGGGTGCCCGAGGCGCGCCAGGAGTCGGAGTCCTTGACGCCCCACACCGTGATGCCGGTGCAGCGCGCGACCGACAGGCACGCCTGGACGATGCCGCGGAACTGCTCGCCCTGGGAGTTGCCCGAGCCCTCGATGTCCAGCTCGGTGATCTGCACGTCGACACCCAGCGCGGCGAAGTTGCCCAGCGTGGTGTGGTAGTCCGAGGGCACGGGGTTGCCGGAGTTGAAGTGCGCCTGGAACCCGACGCAGTCGATCGGCACACCACGGGCCTTGAAGTCGCGGACCATGTTGTA
>NZ_BONP01000004.1 GCF_016862775.1 Cellulomonas phragmiteti
CCGGCCACGAGCGCGCCCGTGGCGACGGTCGCGAGCGCGGCGCGGAGCGGGTGGCGGCGACGAGCGGGACGTCGCGCCAGGTCGAAAGTGTCGGTCATCTGGTGGCACTCCCTTGAAGCGGTTGAGCGACGCGAGACGGAGGGGCCGGCTCGCACTCCCACCTGCGGGTCTGCGGATGGTGGTCGACGGCGCCGAGGGAGATCGGCTGTGATCGCTCTCGATACCGTTATCGATGCAGTGTGCAGCGTGGGAGCGCGCTCCATCACCCCTCGTCGGACCCCCGAACCGATTAAGTACCGCAACGAGGAAGCCGCGGGATGTGAACGCGCCTGCGGGGCCGACGGCGCGTGAGAGGCGCCGCAACTTTCGATGTACGCACCATTCGCGCGCGCCGCCGACGCGGGTGGTCGGGCGCACCGGGCTACCCTCGCGCCCGTGGCAGGTGCGCAGGAGGTCGTGACGATCGACGGGGGTGACCTCGGGTGCGCGCGCCTGCTCCTGCTGCTGCGCGACCGCGTCGCGACCCTGCCCGGCGGCGCCGTCGTGCACCTGGTGACGGCCGACCCCGTCGCGCCGATCGACCTGCCGGTGTGGTGCCACATGACCGGCCACGCCTACCTGGGGGTCGTCGAGGGTGCGGACCCGGCGACCTACGTGGTGGGCGTCGCCGCGCGCCCGGCGCCCACCGACGCTCGCAACCCCTGGCGGGCGGGGCCGGGGGCCACGGCGTGAGGGGCGCCGTCGACGAGCGACGGCGCCCCTCACCTGCGGCCGGGCCGCAGCGGACTCACCCCGCCGTGCCGGTCACCGCGTCGCCGTCCCGCTGCACCGTGTACGTCACCGTGTCGCCGCTCCAGAAGTGGAACGTCAGGGTGACGGGGGCGCCGTCCGTGGTCTCGGCGAAGAACGCCGGGCGCAGCAGGATCCGGCCGGTCCCGGCGTCGGGGGCGAACGTCACGTCGAACTCCTTGAACGACGTCCACCCGTGCGGGCCGGCGTTGGAGCCGTCGGCGTAGCGCGCCTCCATGGTCGCCAGGCGGTCGCCGCGGAAGGACGTCGGGACGGCGAAGTCCTCGGTGGTGCCGGTCGCGTCGGCGAGCACGGGGGTGTCCGCGGCGACGACGTCGACGCGCCACGGCAGGCCGCGGTCGAAGCGCACCTGCAGCTCGGCGTGCTCGCCGTACGCGCCGTCGCCGGTGAGCCGGGCGAGCAGGGCGGCCCGGAGCGTGAGCGTGTCGCCGGTGAGCGTGTAGTCCGCGCCCTTCCGCAGGGCCTTCCGGCCGAGGTGCAGGCCCGTGAACCGGCGGCCGTTCGGCTGCAGCGTCAGGGTCTGGTCGGTCACGGCGCCGGGCCGGACGAACACCTGGTCGGTCGACGCGACGCCCGAGCGCAGCCGCCAGCTCGACGCGATGCGCGCGAACAGCTCGGGGTCCCGCCACCGGAACGTCGTGCGGTCCAGGTGCTGGCCGTTGTCCCACCACATCGTGGTGACGCCGGCGGCGCGTGCCTGGTGGCCCATCTCCTCGAAGAACTTGAGCTTCTCGCCCTGCTGGACGGTCCCGGTGTGCCGGTCGAAGCCGAGCAGGCCGTACTCGCCCAGGATCACCGGCACCCCCTGCGCCACGAACGTCGCGTGGACCCGCTCGAACGTGCCGGTCATGTCGGCCAGCGCGGCCGCGTCGAACCGCGTGCCGCCCGCGACGTTCACGCTGAACGGCCAGTAGCCGTAGAAGTGCACGGTCGCGGCGAGGTTCGGGTCGTCGAGCGCCGTGATCGTGGCGGCCAGCGCGTCCAGTCGCGGCTGGTCGGCGTTGGTGTGCAGCGTCGGCAGCACCAGGACGCGGTCGGCGTTGTTCCCGCCGGTGCCGCGCACCACCTCGTGGAACGCGACGTTGAGCTCGTCGAGCAGCGCATCAGCCTGTGCGTCGTCGACGCCGGCGAACTGGGGCTCGTTGATGCTCTCGAGCAGCAGCGTGCGGGGGTGGTCGCGGAACCGCTCGGCGATCTGCCGCCACGTCGCGGTGAACTGCGCCAGCACCTCGTCGTGCCGGGTGCCCATCTCGTGGGTCCACATCCAGGAGTCGTGGTGCACGTCGAGCAGCACGTACAGCTTCTCGGCGAGCGCGGCGTCCACGACCTCCTCGACGCGGTCGAGGACCGCCGGGTCGATGACGTGGTCCGGCGCCGGGCCCTGGTGCTGCCCCCACGTGACGGGGATCCGCACCGAGTCGAAGCCCTCCTTCTCGAGGCGGTCGAACAGCTCGCGCGTCACGCGCGGGTTGCCCCACGCGGTCTCGTCGGCGCCGACCGCGTCGAGCGTGTTGCCCAGGTTCCAGCCGGGCTGCATGTCGGCGACCACGGCGGCGGCGGACGGTGCCGGGGGTCGTGGCCGGCCGGGTCCGGCGGCGGCGGGGAGGACGGTCGCGGCGGTGACCGCCAGCGCGGTGGCCAGGGTCGCGAGGGTCGTCAGGCGTCGTCTCACGGTGTGCCCTTCGGTCGGGTCCGCCGGGTGCCCTCGTCGTCGAGGGTCCGCGCCCGGCGGACGTCGAAACGCTTCGCCTGCACGCTACGGAGACGCGCCCCCCGCGGGCACACGGTGAAACGCATAGGCGCGGGGTGGCGCTCGCGTGGGACACTGGGTCCTCCGGCTCGCACGGCTCCCCGTCCCCGCACCGGGTGGTGGACCGGTCCGTGCGTTCCCCCGCAGCGTCCCCCCGCTGCCGGGAGGCGGTCCGCGTCCTCGCGCGGCCCGAGCGCGGTGCCGCGCCAAGCAGAGGTGTGACCCATGCAGCCCGCCATCGGCGAGATCGTCGTCCATCCCCACCACGGCCCCACCACGGTCGTCGGCATCCTCGAGCGGACGTTCCGTGGCGAGGCGCACCAGTACCTGCAGCTCGAGGTCCTCGGGAGCGGCATGGCCGTGTCGGTCCCCCTCGCCAAGGCGGAGGAGATCGGCCTGCGCCCGCTGTACGACGCCGCCGGCGTCGCCGCGCTGCTCGCGGTCCTCGGCTCGCCGAGCGACCAGGTCCAGGAGGCGTGGACGCGACGGTTCAAGGAGAACCAGGAGCGGATGCGCAGCCAGGACCACCTCGTCCAGGCCGAGGTCGTCCGCGACCTCACCCGTCGCAGCGTCGAGCGCGGCCTGTCGACGGGCGAGAAGGAGCAGCTGTGGCTCGCGACCCAGCCCCTGCTCACGGAGCTCGCGCTCGCGCTCGGCGTCCCGCGCGAGCGTGCCCAGGAGGTCGTCGACGCCGCGATCCTCGACGGCCAGAGCTCGCCGCAGGAGCTGTCCGTCCCGTCGTGAGCCCCGGCCGCCGCAGGTCAGGCGACAGGTGGACGACGCGGCTGGAGATCACGACGTCGGCGCCGACTGTGACTGTCCGACCCGGTCGATGCCTGGGCAGACGTGGGCCCGGTGGGACGAGGGCGACCTAGGTGCGACCGGCTCGCGGCACGGACGGGTCGGCGGCACCGGAGCCCGGCACCCCGGCGCTGCCGGCCGCGTAACGCGTCGCGAGCCGGACGAACGCGGCCCGCAGCTCGTCGGGCTCCTCGACGCGCACGTCCGCGTCGAACCGGCCGACCGACGCCGCGAGCGCCGTCCACGACCAGGACCCCGTCGTCAGGCGGCAGCGCCGCTCGGTCAGCTCCTCGACGACGCCGTCCCCGGCGAACGGCGCGACGTCCCGGGCCGGCAGGTCCAGCACGACGGTGCCCCGGCACGGCCACGTGCCCGCCGGCGTCGTCCCGGTCAGCCGGGCCGTGACGAGCTGCGCGGCGTCGCCGCCCGGGACGTCGCGGGCCGCGAACCGTGGACCGCGGGGGGTGCGCGGAGTCATGCGGTCGACACGGAACACCCGCCAGTCGTCGCGGTCGAGGTCCCACGCGACGAGGTACCAGCGACCCAGCGCCGCGACGAGGTGGTGCGGCTCGGCGCGCCGCGGGGGGTCGCCGGGCGTCGCGTCGGGGGTCGTCCCGCCCGCGCCCGCGTAGTCGAAGCGCAGGACCTCGCGGGCGCGCACCGCAGCCGAGACGGTGACGAGGGCGTCCGTCGGGACCGCGGGGCCGGGTCGCGCCCCGGGCGCGGTCGCGAAGCTCAGGGCCTCCGCCCGCCGCCGCAGCCGCGGCGGCATCACGCGGCGGATCGTGCCCAGCGCGCGCTCGGCGGCCTCGTCGACCTGCGTGCCGAGCAACGGCACCGCCTGCAGGGCCAGCGCGATCGCCGTGACCTGGTCCTCGTCGAGCAGCAGGGGCGGCAGCTCGGCGCCCGCCTCGAGCCGGTAGCCCCCCACCGCGCCCCGGTCGGCGTGGACCCGGTAGCCCATCTCGCGCAAGCGGTCGACGTCGCGCCGCACCGTGCGCTCGCTGACGCCGAGCCGGTCGGCGAGCACCGGGCCCGGCCAGTCGCGCGGGGTCTGCAGCAGGGAGAGGAGCTGCAGCAGCCGCGTGGTGGTGGCACCGGACGTCGTCATGGTCCGAACCTAGTGCGCCATCAGGACCGGAGCTGACCTGATGGCCGGGCATCGTCGGTCCTGCGTCGGGACGGGCCCGACGCGCACCGCCGGGAGGCAGCCATGACCATCTCCACCACGACTCACCTCAACTTCCGCGGCCAGGCCCGCGAGGCGCTCGAGCTCTACCGCGGCGTGTTCGGCGGGGACCTCGTCGCGGTGACGTACGCGCAGGCCGGGGCCGTGACGGACCCCGCCGAGGCCGACCAGGTGATGTGGGGCCAGGTCGCCTCGGCCGCCGGCTTCCGCGTCATGGCGTACGACGTGCCGGCGCACACCGCCCACGAGCCGGGCGTCAACGCGGTGTTCGTGTCCGTGCGCGGGACGGACGCCGACGAGCTGCGCGGCTGCTGGGACGGGCTCGCCGAGGGCGCGACGGTCCGCGTCCCCCTCGCCGAGGCCGCGTGGTCGCCGCTGTACGGCATGCTGACGGACCGCTTCGGGGTGACGTGGGTGCTCGACCTCGAGGTGCCCTGGGCGGGCTGACCCTCCGGGGTGTTGCCGCTGCGGGCGACATCTGGGCGAGAATGTCGCCGAGCGCGGGCTCCTGCCCCGACCATCGCTGAGAGGTGGCAGGAGTCCGTGCTCGTCGCGTGCGAGCGTCAGCGGGCCAGGTCGCGGCGGCGGAAGCCCGCGAAGCCGACGGCCACGAGCGCCGCCGTCACCAGCGTGGTCCACGCCGATCCCGACCAGTCGGGGGTGGCGGCCGTGGTCAGGGGGACGTGCCAGAACGGGCTGATGCCGAGAACCCAGTCGTCGAGGCCGAACGTCGGACCGAGCAGCGTGAGCATGAACGACACGAGCACGCCCGCCCAGGCGGCCGGGCTCGCGACAGGGCGGGCGCCGACGACGGCGACGGACAGCGCGACGACGGTCCACGCGGCGGGGACCGTGGCGATGCCCTGGACGAGCGCGTCGGCGAAGGACACCCCGATGCCCGCCCGCGACGCGAGGAGGGCGACCAGCGTGCCGGCGACCAGCACGTTCACCGTCACCACGGTCAGTGCGAGCACGACGTGGCTCGCGTAGTACCGGGCACGCGTGACGGCACCGGCCAGGAGCGGCTCGACGCGGTCGTCCAGCTCCTCGGAGCGCACCCGGAGCAGGACCTGCACGCCGGGGACGGTGGCGACGATCCCCACCAGGCTGAGGACGGTGCGCAGGAACACCGCGGTCAGCTCGTCGGGCGTCGTGGCGCCGGAGGCCAGGATCTGCTGCACGCCGGCGTTGCTCGCCACCACGTCGGTGATCGACGTCGTGAAGTAGCCGAAGACCATGCCCAGGGCGACGAACGCGATCGCCCACGTGACGCCCGGCGCGCGGTTGACGCGCACGGCCAGGTGCCACGTGCTGCGCGCCGTGCCGCGCGCGGGGCCGGGTCGAGGTGCGATCGCCCCCTGGCCGAAGTCGCGGCGCGCCTGCAGGACGAACGCGACGACGACCAGCGCGCCCGTGAGTGCCACCGCGAGCAGCAGCGGCGCCCAGTGGTCACCGCTCGCGGGGCGTGTCTGCAGGGTCCACCCGAGCGGGTTGGCCCAGAGGGTCCACGCCGGGGCGTCGAGCGCCGCGCAGAACCCACGTAGCGCGAACAGCAGGCCGAGCGTCCCGACGGCCAGCGAGCTCGCGGTGCGGGCGTCGGACCCGACCTGCGCGGTGACGGCCGCGACGCCGGCGAACATCCAGCCGCTCGCGGTGAACGTGGCACCCAGCAGCAGCGACGACTCCCAGCCGCCGCCGCACAGCGCGGCGACGACACCGGCCACGACGCCCGCGGCCAGCGACCCGACGACCGCGAGCGCGACACCCGTCAGGAGCCTGGCGGAGCGTCCCAGCACACCCGACGCGAGCAGGTCGGCCTGCCCCGAGTCCTCCTGGGCGCGCGTCGCCCGCGTGACGGCGTGGATCGCGCCGAGCGCGACGAGGAACCCGCCCAGTGCCAGGGCGCGCCACGCGTTGAACCCGTCGACGGTCGTCAGGTCGTGCGCCGGCCCGAAGATCAGGCTCAGCGTGGGGTTCGCGTCGATGGCCACGGCCAGCAGGCGGCGCGCGGCGACGTCGGGGAACACCCAGGGGTACACGACGACGGACGACGCGGTCAGCAGCGTCGCGATCGCGACCCAGGGCGCGAAGCGTCGGCCGTCGTGCCGGAGCGTCGCGTGCAGCAGGGGGCGGGTGCCCGTCAGGGAGGTGCTCATCGCGGGCCCTCGTCGTCGCCGTAGAGGCGCAGGAAGAGGCTCTCGAGCGAGGGCGGCGCGACCGTGAGCGTCGTGAGGCCGTAGGGCGTGAGGGCTGCCATCGCGTCGCCGACGCGGGTGGGGTCCACGGTCGCGGTCAGCCGGTCCCCGTCGAGGCGGGCGCTGCCCAGGGTGGCCAGCGTGGTGGCGTCCGGGGTGCGTGCCAGGGTGGCGTGGATGGTCGTGCGGGTCCGGCCGCGCAGGTCGGCGAGAGTGCCGGACTGCACGACCCGTCCGTCGCGGATGATGCTGAGCCGGTCGGCCAGGCTCTCGACCTCGGCGAGGATGTGGCTCGACAGGAGCACGGTGGTGCCGCGGGCCTTCGCCTCGCCGATCACCTCCTGGAACACGCTCTCCATGAGCGGGTCCAGGCCGCTGGTGGGCTCGTCGAGCACCAGCAGCTCGACGTCGGACGCGAGCGCCGCGACGATGGCGACCTTCTGCCGGTTGCCCTTGGAGTACTGCCGCCCGCGCTTGGTCGGATCGAGCTCGAAGCGGTCGAGGAGCTCGGCGCGGCGTCGCTCGTCCAGCCCGCCGCGCAGCGCCCCGAGCAGGTCGATCGCCTCGCCCCCGGTCATCCCGGGCCACAGCGAGACGTCGCCGGGGACGTACGCGAGGCGGCGGTGCAGCGCAACGACGTGGGCCCACGGGTCCCCGCCGAGCAGCCGGACCGTGCCCGCATCGGCGCGCAGCAGGCCCAGCAGGACGCGGATGGTCGTGGACTTGCCGGCGCCGTTGGGGCCGAGGAACCCGTGCACCTGCCCGCGCTCGACCTGCAGGTCGAGGCCGTCGAGCGCGCGGAACCGGCCGAACGACTTGCTGAGCCCGTGGACGTCGATCACTGCGTCGCTCATCGGCCGTTCCCTCTCGTGCGTGTGCCCGGCTGCCCCGGCCTTGTCGAGCAGTTAACTCCACGGGCGGGGAATTCCACAAGAGGGGAGTTAGGATCGCGTCATGCCCGCACCGCCCGAGCGACCGCGCCCCACCGGTCGCCGGCCCGGCGACTCCGGGACGCGCGACGCGATCCTCGATGCCGCTCTCGCGCTGTTCGCCGAACGCGGCTACGACGGTGCGTCCCTGCGGGCGATCGCGGCCGCAGCGGGTGTCGACCCCGGGCTGATCCGGCACTTCTTCGGCGACAAGGAGGCCCTGTTCGCCACGGCCGTCGCGGACCGGATGCAGGTCGCGCACCTGCTCGCGCGCGCCGCGTCCGCCGACCCCACCACCGCCGGGCGCGCCATGACCGAGGCCTACCTCGGGCTGTGGGAAGGGCCCGACACCGGCCCGATCGTGCGGGCCCTCGTCCGCTCGGCGACGACCTCCGAGAGTGCCGCCCGCATGATGCGCGAGATGATCGGTCCGCGGATCCACGACGCGACCGGCGGTGACACGGCGCTGGCCGGCCGGATCGCGCTCGCTGCGTCAAACCTGCTCGGCGTGGCGATGGCCCGGTACGTGATCGGGGTCGGCCCGGTGGTCGACCTCCCGCGCGACGAGCTCGTCGACCGGCTCGCGCCCGTGGTCCAGCACTACCTCACGGGCGCCTGACGGAGGCGTCGGCGCACCGCAGCACGCGCACGCCGCCGGTGAGCCCCGGACGCGCGCGCGTCAGTCCGACGCCACCAGCTCGACCTCGAACCCGTCGGCGTCCTCGAGGTACGCCGCGTAGTGGTCGGGGCCGCCCGCGTGGGGGTGCCGGTCGGGGAACAGCAGCGTCCACCCGCGCTCCTGCGCGGCGGCCGTCAGCGCGTCGACGTCCGCACGCGTCCCGGCGTGGAGGGCGACGTGGTTGAGGCCCGGGCGGCGGCGCTCGTGCGGCCCGTCGGCGACGTCCGGGCCCGACTCCAGGACCACGTAGGTATCACCCAGCGTCCAGCTCCCGCCCGTCGCCCACGTGGCGGTCCGGGTGTGGCCGAGCTGCTCCAGGAGCCAGCCGAGCGTCCCGGCGGCGCGGTCGAGGTCCGGCACCCACAGCTCGAGGTGGTGGAGGTGCCCGCGGGTCGGCACGGGCTCAGCCGGCCAGGGCTGTCCAGCGCAGGTGCACGTCCAGCGGCAGCCCGTCCTCGGTGTCCCCGTCGTCGACCGGCTGCCCCGGCACGGCGCGGCGCATCGCGTCGGGGACCGGCCGGGCGACGGGTGCGCCGTAGTCGTCGGTCCAGTCGATCTCGTCGTCGTCCGTCGGGTCGAACGCGATGCCGTGGTCCGCCCAGAAGCCCGCCGCGTACCGCTCCTCGATGGTCCGCAGCAGCTCCCACGTGGGGCGCTCGTCGTCCGTCGTCTCGTCGGCCGACGCGTAGCGGGAGTAGTAGCAGGCGCCGAGGATCCAGTACGCGGCCAGCGCGGTCGCGCGGTCCGTCGTCGGGTCGTCGAGCACGAACCGGATCGTCGCGTCGCCGCTGTCGTAGCTGGTCCGCCGGACGAACGTGTGCCGCTGCTGCGGCGTCGCGGACTGCAGGAAGTCCCGCAGGAACTGCTCGGCGGCGTCGGGCTCCGGGGTCGGCGTGCTCACCTCGCGAGGCTAACCCCGCCGCCCCCGCGCCGACGAGCCGCGCCCGCGCCGTCGGGCCGGGCGGGCGCGATCGTGTGGGGTTGCCGTCGTCTCGCGACGGCACCCCCACACGATCAGTCCGGGGGTGGCGGCGGGTCGGGGGTCAGGGGGTGGCCGCGCGGAGGGCGGCCAGCACCGTGAGGGCGGCCAGTGCCGTGAGTGCGGCTGCCGCCACCGGGCCGCGGCGGTCCGGCGTCAGGCGCGTCAGGACGGACCCCGCCCGGGCGAGCAGCGCGAGCGGTGCGGCGGCCCGCCAGACGTCGCGCTCGGCCTTGGCACCCGCGCGTCGCACGACGTCGGGCAGGTGGCCGACCGCCGCCAGGAGCGGCGCGACCGTCCGGCTGCGTCGGGTCCGGGCAGCGCGACCGGCGAGGACGTCGTCGAGTGCCGCGCGGACCGCGGCGGTGTCGTTGGCCCAGTGCACGCGCGCGGTGAGGGTGCCGTCGGGGCGCAGCACGTGGGCGGAGTTGGGCTTGGTGCCCAGCGCGCGGTGCAGGGTGCCGTCGAGGTCGTCGACGGCGACCTCGTAGCCGACGTGCAGGTCGTCGCGCATCGCGGCGGCGTGGGCCGTCTTCTCCTCGAGGGTGCGCGGCTGGCGCAGCAGCTCGCCGGGGTGCGCCTCGCGGGTCTGGACGAGGACGAAGCGCACGCGGTCGCCGTACCGCGCGTGCAGGTCGTTCAGCGGCGGCAGGGCGCTGCGCGTCACGGGGCAGGTCTGCGACCCCACGACGAGCAGCACGGGCCGGTCGCCGAGCGCGGTGCTGGTGAACCGGCCGCCGTCGAGGGTGGGCAGGTCGAAGGCGGGAACGGGGTCGCCGGGTGCCGGGTCGGACGCGCGGTAGCGCATGTCGGCGACGACGTCGCGGGTCCGCAGGTCGTCGAAGCGGTAGCCGGCCGGTGCGGGCCGGGTGCGCAGCAGGGGGGTCATGGCGGTTCCTCTCGGTTGTTGACCGAACGGTCAAGTGGGGTGGGTCGAGAACGCTCCCGGCGCGGAGCGGGGAGCTCCGGCGGGTCAGGGGGTCAGGCCGGCGGGGCGGGGAGCAGGCGGCGCGCGAGGAGGGGGAGCGTGTCGAGCACCGCGGGGTCGTCGTCGGCCTTGGCGAGCACCGTGAGGCCCTGGACGCACGCGACCACGCCGCGCGCGGCGGCCGTGGGGTCCAGCGTCGGGTCGACGTCCCCGCGGGCCTGGGCGTCCCGCACGACGAGCGCCACGCGCTCGGTCCACGCCGCGAGGATCTCGGCGAGGCGGGCCCGCATCTGCGGGTCCTGCGCCGACACCTCCGACGCGAGGTTCCCCAGCGGGCACCCCGGCACCGCGCCGAACCGCTCGCGCATCGCACGCATCATCGCGCGGTACGCCGCGAGGAAGCGGTCGAGCCGGTCCAGGGGTGGCGCCTCGGCGTCGAACGCCTCGTCGAGCAGGCCGCGCACCAGCTCCCAGTTGCGCTCCAGGACGGCCATCCCCAGGGCCTGCTTGGAGGGGAAGAAGTGGTAGAGGCTGCCCTTGTTGACGCCGGCCGCCGCGCACACGTCGCCGACGCTGACGTCCGCGTACGTCGCGGCGTGCACGAGGTCGCGCGTCACGTCGACGAGGCGGGCGCGGGTGTCGGTCACGGCCCCAACCTACGGACTAGTTGACCGATCGGTCAACGGATGCGCCGGTCCGTCTCCGGCCCAGCCGCAGGACGACCCCCACCGCGAGCACCGCGAGCCCGGTCAGCACGGCCGCCACCGGCAGGGTCGCCAGCAGCACGACGCAGCCGACGACCCCGACGCCCTGCAGCGCGCGCGGGAAGCGGCGGTGCTCCCCGGTCTGCGTCCACGCGGCGAGGTTCGCGACCAGGTAGTACAGCAGGACGCCGAACGACGAGAACCCGATCGCCCCGCGCAGGTCCACGGTCAGCACCAGCACGCCGACCACCACCGCCAGGGCGACCTCCGCGTGGTGCGGGACCTGGTACCGGGGGTGCACGGCCGCGAGCCAGCGCGGCAGGTCGCCCTCGCGCGCCATCGCGAGCCCGGTGCGCCCCACGCCCGCGACGAGCGCCAGCAGCGCGCCCAGCGCCGCCGCGGCCGCACCGACCCGGACGACGGGGCCCGCCCACGACCAGGTGCTCGCGTCGACCACGGCCGCCAGCGGGGTGGGCGTCGCGGCGGTCCCGTCGGGCCCGAGCACGGCCAGGACCGTGACCGCCACCACCGCGTACACGACCACCGTGATCCCCAGGGCGAGCTGGATCGCGCGGGGGATGGTGCGTCGCGGGTCGCGGACCTCCTCGCCCAGCGTCGCGATGCGCGCGTAGCCCGCGAACGCGAAGAACAGCAGGCCGGCGGACTGCAGGACGCCGTACCACCCGAGGGCGCCGGCGTCCCCGGCGCCCGGGCCGACGCGCGCCCAGCGCGGCTCGCCGCCCGTCAGGCCCGCCAGGACCACGACCACGAGCGCGAGCAGCACGACGACGACGATGATGCGGGTCAGCCGGGCCGTGCGCGTGATGCCCCGGTAGTTGACGGCCGCGAGCGCCGCCACCGCGAGCACCGCGACGGGGCGCTCCCACCCCGGCGGGGCGGCGTACGCGCCGAACGTCAGCGCCATCGCCGCGCAGCTGGCGGTCTTGCCGATGACGAAGCCCCAGCCGGCGAGGTACCCCCACCACGGCCCGAGGCGCTCGCGCCCGTAGACGTACGTGCCGCCCGACGTCGGGTACTGCGCCGCGAGCTGGGCGGACGCGGTGGCGTTGGCGTAGGCGACGACCGCGGCGAGGGCCAGCCCCACGAGCAGGCCGGCACCCGCCGCCTGCGCGGCGGGCGCGAACGCCGCGAACACACCGGCGCCGATCATCGACCCCAGGCCGATGACGACGGCGTCGCGCGTGCCGAGGTGTCGCGCCAGCGCACCCTGCCCGGTCACTGCTCGCTCAACCGCTCGCTCACCCGACCGCCCACCGTCCCTGCTCGTCCGACCCGACGCCCCGGCACATCGTGCCCCATCCGCGCGGCGTGCTCCTCGACCACACGTGCGAACAGCTGCTCGTAGTCCGCGACCATGCGCCCGGCCGCGAACCTCGCCCGGGCCTCCCGGCGGCAGGCCGTGCGGTCGAGCCCGGCGGCGGCGGCCACGGCGGTGACCGCACCGGGCACGTCGTCGACCAGGAACCCCGTCAGGCCCGGCGTCACGAGCTCGGCCATCGACCCGCGCGGGTACGCGATCACGGGCGTCCCGGCGGCCATCGACTCCACGACCGACAGGCCGAACGGCTCGTCGAAGTCGATGAGGTGCAGCAGCGCGACGGCCCCGCCCAGCAGCCGGTCCCGCTGCGCCGGGCCCACGGGCCCGACGTACCGCACGCGGTCGCCGTCGACGTGCGGCAGGACCTCCCGGCGGTGGTACACCTCGTCGTGGACGACGCCGGCGACGACCAGCGGCAGGCCCGCCCGGCGTGCGACCTCGATCGCGGTGGCCGTGCCCTTGTCCGGGTGGATGCGCCCCAGGAACAGCAGGTAGCCGCCGTCACCGGCCCCCGGGGAGAACGCGTCGACGTCGATGCCGTGGTGGATCGTGGCGGCGTACGTCAGGTCGGGGTGCCGGTCGGCGTCGCTGATCGCGACGTGGTGCGTGACGTCGTCGTACGCCCGGTACACGGGCAGGATCCGCTCGGAGGAGAAGCCGTGGACCGTCGTCACGACGGGCGTGCTCACGAGCCGGCTGAACACCAGGGGGAGGAAGTCGAACTGGTTGCTGATGACGTCGAACTGCCCGGCGCGCTCGAAGCACGCGGCGATGTGCAGGGCCTCGCACACCTTCGCGTCGACCGTCGGGTCCTCCTCGTACCCCGCGGGCGCCTCGGCGTGCAGGTGCGCGGTGGTCAGGGAGTCCGCCGTGGCGAACAGCGTCACGTCGTGCCCGCGGGCGACCAGCCCCTCGGCGAGCGTCGAGGCGACCTGCTCCCACGGCCCGTAGCCACGCGGGGGCACGCGATGGGCGATCGAGGCGAGCACGGCGACTCTGACGGCGGCCTCCTGGGGTCGGACCGAGCGTACGCCCGTCGCGGGGGGCGTACGCTCGGCCTGTCTCGTCGAGCCTCGGCCGACGACCGGCGCCGTCACGGCGCCCTCGGGGATGCGGCCCCACACCGTGGACGGCAGCACCCTCGCTGCGCGAAGCGCCACGGAAGAAGCCCCCGGATGAGTGCCCGTCTCGGCATGCTGTCGACCTATCCCTCCACCCCGTGCGGCATCGCCACGTTCAGCGCGGCCCTCGTGGCGCACCTGCGCCAGGCGGGCGCCGACGTGGGCGTCGTGCGACTCGTGGACGCGCCGCTCGACCGCACCGCGCCGGTCGTGCACGAGTGGGTCACCGGTGCGCTGCACGGCGCGCGCGACGCCGCCGCGGCGCTCGACGGGTACGACGTCGCCGTCCTGCAGCACGAGTACGGGATCTACGGCGGCCCCGACGGGCAGGACGTCCTCGACCTCGTCGCGCAGGTGCACGTACCGGTCGTCACCGTGCTGCACACGGTCCTGACCCGCCCGACACCGAACCAGCACCGCGTGCTGGCCGGCCTCGTCGCCGCGTCCGCGGCGCTCGTCACGATGACCACGACGGCCCGCGACCGGCTCGTCGCGGGGTGGGGGGTCGACCCGGACCGCGTCGTGGTGATCCCGCACGGTGCCGTGGACAACCGCACCGCGGCCGCGCCGTCGCCGGCGCCGGACGGCCCGCGCACCGTGCTGACGTGGGGTCTGCTCTCCGAGGGCAAGGGCATCGAGTGGGCGCTCCTCGCGCTCGCCGAGCTGCGCGCGCGCCTCCCGCTGCCGACCTACCGCGTCGTGGGGCAGACCCACCCGCGCGTGCTCGAGCGCGAGGGTGAGGCGTACCGGGACCGGCTCGTGGCGCTCACGCACGAGCACGGCCTGACGGACACCGTGCAGTTCGACGCGCGCTACCTGTCCGGCCCCGACCTGCGGGCGGTGGTCCGTGCCGCCGACGTCGTGCTGCTCCCGTACGACTCCCGCGAGCAGGTCACCTCCGGGGTGCTCACCGAGGCCGTCGCCGCCGGGCGGCCGGTGGTCTCGACGCGGTTCCCGCACGCCGTCGAGCTGCTCGCCGGCGGTGCCGGACTGCTGGTGCCGCAACGCGACCCGTCCGCGATCGCGGCCGCCCTGGAACGCGTGCTGACGGTCCCGGGGGTGGCGGAGACGATGGGCGCGACCGCCCGCGGCCTGGCCGACGCGCTGCTGTGGCCCGACGTCGCCCGGCGGTACCTCGAGCTGTCGGCGAGCGTGCGGCGCGTCGTCCTGCGTCCGGCCGTCTGATGGGCGCGACCACCCTGCGCGACGCGCAGCGGCTCCCGCGGCTGGACCACCTGCGGCGGCTCGCCACGCCCACGGGCCTGTACGAGCACGCGCTGGGCAGCGAGCCCCGCGTCGAGCACGGCATGTGCGTGGACGACGTGGCGCGTGCGCTCGTCGTGACCGCGCGGTTCCCGTCCACCGACACGCAGGCCGCGGACCTGGCCGCCACGTGCCTGCGGTTCGTGCGCGCCGCGCAGCACCCCGACGGGCGGCTGCACAACCGCCGGACCCCGGCCGGTGCGTGGCTCGACACGCCGTCGACCGACGACCACTGGGGCCGGGCGGTGTGGGCGCTGGCCCTCGCGGCCGTCGAGCTGCCCGCCGGGCCCGCCACGCGCGGCGCGCTCCGCGGCGCGACGCTGGCCATGGCCGCGCGCTCGCCCCACACCCGCGCGACCGCGTACGCCGCCCTCGGTGCCGCGGCGCTGCTGCGGCGCGACGCCCGGCACGGCCCGGCGCGCCGGCTGCTCGGCGACGCCCGGGTGAGCCTGCCGCGGGCCGGCGCCGACCCGCGGTGGCCGTGGCCCGAGCCGCGCCTGACGTACGCGAACGCCGTGCTGCCGGAGGCGATGATCGCGATCGGAGACGCGCTCCGCGACGACGACCTGCTGGCGCAGGGGGTGCTGCTGCTGGACTGGCTGGTCGGGGAGCAGACCGTCGACGGGCGGCTGTCGGTCGTGCCCGTGGCCGGCCGCGGGCCGGGCGACGAACGCCCCGGGTTCGACCAGCAGCCCGTCGAGGTCGCGGCGATCGCCGAGGCCGCCGCGACGGCGCTGCGGGGCACCGGCGAGGTGCGGTGGATCGCGGTGCTCGAGCGCTGCGTCGCCTGGTTCGAGGGCGCGAACGACGCGGGCGTGCCGGTGAGGGACGCGGCGACCGGGGCCGGGTTCGACGGCCTGGAGCGTGGCGGTGTCAACCTCAACCAGGGTGCGGAGTCGACCCTGGCGTGGCTGGCGTGCGCGCAGCTGCTCGCCGCGGCCGTCGCGGACCCGGCACGACCGGGCCGCACGTGACGGGGCCGCTCGTGACGGGTCCGCACGTGACGGGGCCGTCGTGGGTGCGTCGCACGGAGGTCGAGCTGCGGCCCGATCCCGACCGCGTCGTCGCCCGGCTCTTCCTGCCCGGCCAGGAGATGGTCGCGACGGGCAGGCCGCGGTCCGCCGCCGTCCTCGGCCGGGTCCTCGCGCTGGACGACGCCGAGGTCGAGCGCGAGCTCGCCGACCTCGTCACCCGCTTCGAGGGACGCCACCACGATCTCGAGGCGACGTGGGAGGCGCACGGTGCGCAGGTGCGCCACGGGTCGGCCGGCGACCCGCCGCTGCCGGCGACCCGCCGCCGCCTCGTCGGCGCGTACTTCACGCAGGAGTACGCCGTGCAGTCGGCCGCGCTGTTCAACCCCTCGATGGTGCCGCACCCCGACCAGAGCGGGCTGGCCGCGGGGTCGACGCGGTTCGTCATGACCGTGCGGGCCACGGGGGAGGGGCACGTCTCGAGCCTCGAGCTGCGCACGGGCACGGTCGACGCGCACGACGTCGTGGCCCTCGACCCGTCGCCGGTGCGGACCCGGCTGCCCGTCGTGGCCGTCGAGCAGGGCGACGGGCGGTCCTACGAGGCGACGTTCCCCGCGGACTCCGCGATGAGCGAGCGGGTGCTGATGCCGCAGGTCGCGGCCGAGAGCCACGGCATCGAGGACGTGCGCCTGGTGCGGCTGACGCACCCGGACGGCAGCGCGTCGTACGCGGGCACGTACACCGCGTACGACGGGCGCGGCATCTCGGCGCAGCTGCTGCGCACCGAGGACTTCGCCCGCATGACCAGCCACCCGCTGGGCGGACCCGGGGCGCGTGACAAGGGGGTCGCGCTGTTCCCCCGTCAGGTGGGCGGGCGGTGGGTCGCGATGTCGCGTGCCGACCGGGAGAGCAACGCCGTCACGACGTCCGCGGACCTGCTGCACTGGGACGAGCCGGTCGTCGTGCAGCGGCCCGAGCAGGGGTGGGAGACCATCCAGCTGGGCAACTGCGGCCCTCCGATCGAGACCGAGCGCGGCTGGGTGGTGCTGACCCACGGCGTCGGGCCGATGCGCACCTACAGCATCGGCGCGCTGCTGCTCGACCTCGACGACCCGGCGCGGGTCCTCGGCAGCCTGACGTCCCCGCTGCTGACGGCGGTGGGCGAGGAGCGTTCCGGCTACGTGCCGAACGTCGTCTACTCGTGCGGCGCGATGCGGCACGGCCGCACCCTGGTGCTGCCGTACGGCAGCAGCGACATCGCGACGCGCGTCGCGCTGGTGGACCTCGACGGGCTGCTCGACGAGCTGTCCGCGACCTGAGCGCGCACGCCGCCGCGGTCAGACCGTGGACAGCGGTGCGGTGGTGCCCGTGCCCACCCGGTGCGCCGACCACGTCCGGTACAGCCCGGCGATCCGGTCGGCCACCTGGAGCCCCTCGTACCGGGCCACGGCCGCGGCCGCACGGGCGCCCAGCCGCTGGCGCAGCTCCGGGTCGGTCTGCAGGGCCCGCAGGTGCGCGACGTACCCGGGCACGTCGCCGGCGCGCAGGTACGCCTGCGACGAGCCGAAGACCTCGCTGAACACCGGCAGGTCGCTGAGCACGAGCGGCAGGCCTGCGAACGCCGCCTCGACCGGGGCCATGCCGAACGTCTCGTGGCGGGAGGGGAAGAGGAACGCGTCCGCGCCGCGGCAGTGCGCCGCGACCCCGGAGCGCGGGAGCTGCCCGGTGAAGTGCAGGTTGGACGGTGCGGACGTCTCGAGGTGACCCATCTCGGCGCGGCCGGCCGACAACGCCCCGAACTGACGGGCGCCGACCCACACGAACCGCGCGTCCGGCATCGCGCGTGCGCACTGCGCGAACTCCTCGATGCCCTTGCGGGGCTGCAGCTGCCCGACCCCGAGGACCGTGAACGCGTCGCCGAACCCGAGGTCGGCGCGCGCCGCGGCACGTCGGGCCGGGGTGCTGAGGAAGGGCTCGGCGCCGACGGCGTTCGGCACCACCTCGACGGGTGTCCGCACGCCGAGCGCACGCAGCTCGTCCGCGGCGGCCGCGCTGACCGCGATGACGACGTGCGCCGCGTTGTAGAACGCGCGGACGTAGGCCGCGAACGCCGGCGCGTAGAGCTGCACGCCGACGAGGCTGCCCCGCAGCGACCCGGGCGTGACGTGCGCGGAGACGACCCGCAGGCCGCGGTGGCGCACCAGCCGCCGCAGGCTCGCGGGGCCGAGCGTGTGCACGTGCAGGACCCCGTCGCGCCAGTCCTCGTTGACACCCACCTCGAGGCCGAGGTCCGTGTGCGCCGCCACGAGGTCGCAGAACGCGGTGTGGACACCGTGGCCCTGCACCGTGGAGACGGTCTCGGAGACGTGGTTGACGCGGGTGGGCGGGTCGAGGACGGTCACGCGTCGACCGTAGGCGCTCGCGGCGAACGACAGGCCGCGTTCGGGTGACCAATCCGTCCGGATCGGGCAGCGGCACCGGTGTGCGGCCTCGGCGGGCGGCGGGTGCGGGGTGCTCGTACGGTGAGGCGGTGAACCGCGCCGCGCTCGTCGTCGACCGTCTCGTCGCCGCCTACCAGGTGGGCCTCTCGCCCCGCAAGGGGTGGTCCTGCGCGCACCGCGTCGCCCACGGCGGCGCGTCGTGCTCGGCCGCGGTGCGGCAGCTGGTCGCCGGTCGCGGTGTCGTCCGGTCGGTCGTCCCCACGGTGGTGCGGTTCGCCGCCTGCTACCAGGCCGCGGCGCTGCTGGCCCAGGCGGACGTCAGCGGAGTGTGCTGCTGCGGGGGCATCCCCGTCCCCTTCCGGTTCCGCGGCCGCCCCTGACGGCGTCGGGGCGCGCTGCCCGCGCGCCGGGGGTGCGCGGCCGGCGGAGGGCTCGAGGTGCCGGGGCCGACCTGCCGTGTCATGGTCGTGGCCATGAAGACACTGATCCTCGTCCTGCTCGTCGTCTGGCTGGTGCTGTCGGTCCTCGGTGCCCTCATCGAGGGCCTGATGTGGCTCCTCATGGTCGGCCTGATCCTGTTCGCCGTGACGGCCGCGTACGGCTGGCTCACGCGCGGGCGCGGCGCCAACCGCACCTGACGTGGCGCGGCCGGCCCGTTCGCGGGCCGGCCCGCCTCAGCGCCGACGCGCGACCAGGGTCGCCACGACCGGCGCGAGCAGCGCGACGCCCGACGCGATGAACGCGGCGGTCGCCACGGCCTCGTCGACCAGCGGCCCGGTGGTGCGGCCCAGGCCGATCCACAGCAGTCCCCAGGACATGGCCAGCCCGATGGGGATCACGAGGCTCGCCCGGCGGCGGCCGTACGCGGCGTACGCGACGGCGAGCGCGGCGGCGGCCGCGACGAGGACCACCGACCAGGTGGTCGCCCCCAGGCCGAGCTCCCCGACGCCGGCGACCGAGAGGAACGCGGCGGCGTTGGCGAGGGTCGCGACGCTCACCCAGCCCAGGTAGAGCCCGACGGTGACGTCGGTGACGAGTGACGGCGCGGTGCGGGTGTGCGCGATCCGCAGGAGCTTGACGAACATCGTCGCGAGGACCGCCAGCAGCGCCACGATCACGACGAGGCCGCCGCCGACGCTGCCGAGCTGCACGACCCCGATCCACGCCGCGTTGAGCAGCATCGAGGCGAGCACCCACCAGGAGATCGCACGCAGGCGCCGGTCGGTGGCCTGCCGCGGCAGCGCCTGGACGACGGCGAAGACGGCCAGGCCGGTGTAGATCACCGACCAGATCGAGAACGCCGGTCCGTCGGGTGCCAGCGGTGTGCCCGTCGCGGACAGGGCGCCACCGGCGGCGTCCTCGACGGGCTGCCCCCCGAACGCTCCTGATCCGATGGCGGCGGCGGCGATGGCGATGACGGCGCCGGCCAGGACGGTGACCTGGCGGACCCGGTCCTGGGGGGTGGCGCGCTCAGTGGGTGCTGTGCTCGTGGTCGGCATGGGGACCACCCTGGCAAAGGTCAGCATGCTGAGCATCTTGAACGGTGGTCCGGCTGCCGCGCGCCTGCCGGACCCGGCCGTGCGCGTCGCGCCGGCGTGCCGGCCGATCAGCGCAGCAGCAGGGCGAGCGCGTCCCGGACGAGCGCCTCGTCGTCGTCGTCGATCCGGAGCTTGACGAACCCGCGCTGCCGCGAGAGGACCGCCAGGCCGTGCAGGCTCGCCCAGATGGTGCGGGACAGCACGCGCGGGTCGGTGCCGGCCGGCAGCGCGCCCACGTCCTGCGCGGCGACGACGGCGTCGACCAGGGGCTCGAACGTCGGTGCCCCGGCGTCGATCACCGCGTCGCCGCGCTCGGCGAACATGACGCCGAACACGGCCGGGTGCTCGCGGGCGAAGGTCAGGTAGGCCACGCCGAGGGCGTGCAGCAGCGCGCGGGGATCGTCGGCCGTGCGGCCCGCGCGCTCGAGCGCCGCGCCGAACAGGGCGTAGCCCTCGACGCAGAGGGCGTCGAGCAGGGCGTCGCGGTCGGCGAAGTGGCGGTAGGGGGCGGCGGTGCTGACACCGAGCCGCCGCGCCAGCGCGCTGAGGCTGAAGCCCTCGACGCCGCGCTCGGCCAGCATCTCGCGGGCGCCGTCGAGCAGCGCCTCCCGCAGGGCCCCGTGGTGGTAGGTGGTGCGCTCGCGGGGTGTTCGTGGGCCGGACTGCATGTTGACGACTTTAACATTCGCCCCTATGTTGCAACCGCTCACAATGTGAACGGCCCTCGCATCGGAGGATGTCATGACCACGACCACGCCGCACCGCCCGGAGCCGCGCACCCCGGGCAGGTCCCGTCCCGGCGGGCGGGGAGCGGGGCTCGTCGTCGTCGGCGTCCTCGCCCTGACGATTGCCGCGATGTCCCTGGTGACGTACGGGACGGCCGGCCTCGACGAGCTCGCCGAGCGGGGCGGCGGCCTCGGCGGTGCGTACGCGCAGGCCGCGCCGTTCTTCCAGGTCGCCCTGTACGTGCACATCGTCAGCGCGTCGCTCGCGCTCGTGCTCGGACCGCTCCAGCTGCTCGGCCGGCTGCGGCGTCGCCGGCCCGGGCTGCACCGCGCCACCGGTCGCGTCTACCTCGTCGCCGTCGGGGTGGGGAGCCTGTCCGGCCTGGCGGTCCTGCCCGTCAACAGCGCGGGGCTCGTCGGGGTGTTCGGGTTCGGCACGCTCGCCGTGCTGTGGGCCCTCACCGCCGCGCGCGGCCTGCGGGCCGTCCGCTCCGGGGACGTCGCCGGGCACCAGGCGTGGATGCTGCGCAACTACGCGCTGACGTTCGCCGCGGTGACCCTGCGGCTGTGGCTCGGTGTCCTCATGGGCGCCCGGCTCGCGCTCGGTGCCGACCCCGGCGCCGCGTTCGCCGACGCCTACGCCGCCGTGCCGTTCCTGTGCTGGCTGCCCAACCTGGTGGTCGCCGAGTGGCTGGTGCGGCGGCGCGGGCTGCCGTCGTACGCCCTGCCGCCGGCACGGGTGGCGGCCCACGCTGCGACGCCCTGACGGGTCCGACGGCCCACGCCACGGCCGTCCGCGCGGGCCAGGATGGGCTGCGGAGGTGGTCGACGTGACGACGGGGCCGGGCACGACGCACGACTGGGCGCGGACCGTGGACGGCGAGCACCTCGCCGACGTCCGGCGACGCGCCGACGAGCTCGCGCCGGGCGGCGTCGCCCACCTCGTCCTGGAGGTCCTCGCCTACGCGGCCGAGGAGGCCGCGGACCGCGGCGGCGGGCGGTGCCGCGTGACCCTGCACGCCGACGGCTCGGTGACGGTCGCCGACGACGGACGCGGCACCCAGACCCGGGTCGACGAGCGCGGCCGCGCCGTGCGCAAGCCCGTGATGTCGACCCAGGACCTGCGGTTCTTCGGCACCCCCGACGCCCCGCTGCTGCCCGACGGCCACCCCCGGCGCGGCATGTCGGTGGTGTCGGCGCTGAGCGACTGGCTCGTGCACCGCAACCGCCGACTCGAGGGGTCGTGGACTCAGCGCTACGAGCAGGGCGTCCCCGTCACCGACCTGGTCCCCGTCGACCCGGACGGCACGACCGGGACCACCGTGCACTTCCTACCTCGAGCCGACCTGCGCACGGGGTGGGCCGGTGCCGCCGCCGCCGAGCTGCGGGTCCGCGGAGGGTGGACCGCACTGGACGTGGAGATCGTCGACGAGCGGGCAGCGCGCCCGCGCTGACGCGCTCGCCCGCGGCAGCCGCCCCTCACCTCGGGAGGCGGCCGGTCCGCAACGCGTGCGCGACGTCCGGGCGGCCGTGACCGTCGGCGGTGTCCGCCGCGCGGTCCCAGTCGTACTCGACGGCCCGGAACGTGACGTCCCAGCGGCCGTCGACGTCCTCCACGAGGGCGTAGCGCGCGTGCGGCGTGCCGGCCTCCATGACGTGGGGGTGGGGCGCGTCGTCCTCGTAGGCGGGCCAGCCGACGCTGCCCGGGTTGACGACCAGCACGCCCGTCGGCAGTGCCAGGGAGCCGGGCAGGTGCGTGTGCCCGCACAGCAGCAGCCGGCGGCGTGCGTGGGGTCCCAGGCGGTCCATCACCTCGTCGGTGGTCGCGTCGCGCGCTCCGGTGACCTCGACCGTGTGCAGGAGGTACTGCAGGTCGTCCGACGGGGAGCCGTGGAAGGCGAGGACGTCGCCGTCGAGCTCCAGGGTCAGGGGCAGGCCCGCCAGCCACGTCAGGTGCTCCGGGGCGAGGGCGTCGTGCGCGTGCCGGTCCGACGGGCCCATCCCCCCGACGGGCGTCTCGAGCACCTGCCGTTCGTGGTTGCCCCGCACGGTGAGCAGATCGAGCTCCCGGAGCCGGTCCGCCGTCTCCCGGGGGCAGAGCGGCCCGGACAGCAGGTCACCGAGGTTGACCGTCACGTCGACCGCGTGCGAGGTGATGTCGTCGAGCACCGCATCCAGCGCGAGCAGGTTGCCGTGGACGTCGGACATCACCGCGATACGCATCCGTCGAACGTATCGCTCCGCGCGCGGGCGGACGCGTTGCGGGCCTCGACGCTCGGGGCCGGCGCGCGCCACCCCAGCCTGCGCCGACGCCCCGCCTCCGCAGGCGGGATCGGCCCGCCCGCTGCAGGATCGACCACGACAGCGTCCCCGACCAGGTGAGGTACCCGTGGAGCACTGGACCATCGCGACGGCCGCGCAGGAGAGCCCGGACTTCCGGCGCGTCCTGTGGACGGGCGAGCACACGCAGCTCGTCATCATGACGATCCCGCCGGGCGGGGAGATCGGCGAGGAGGTCCACGAGGACATCGACCAGATCCTCACGTTCGTGTCCGGCACCGGCAAGGCGATCGTGTCGGGTCAGCAGCGCAACGTGGCGCAGGGCGACCTCGTCGTCGTCCCGGCCGGTCGCACCCACAACTTCGTCAACACGGGCGAGAACCCGCTGATCCTCTACACGGTCTACGGCCCGCCGGAGCACGCCGAGGGTGCCGTCCACCGCACCAAGGAGGAGGCGGACGCCGCCGAGGAGTCGGGCCAGGACGAGCCGCCCACCGCGTGACGTCACGGGGCCCGGTCCGGATCCCGGACCGGGCCCCCGCGTCACCCGGCCCCGCAGGACCGGGCCGGCTCACCGCCCCCGGGCGGCCGTCCGCGCCGCCGTCAGCGTGGGCAGGTGCTGGTCGAGGTACGCGATGAGCGCCTCGGTCTCCTGCTCCGCCGTGTCCCCGGACGGGACGAACGGAGAGCCGTCGAAGTAGCGCGGGGAGGTCCCCGGGCCGTCCGGGCTGCCGTGGTCCGCGTCGATCGACTCGCGCCACTTCTCGGCGTGCTCCTGCCACTCCTGCCGGTCGACGAGCGCGGGCGCGGTGAACCACACGTTCCAGCTCAGCACCGTGCCCGGCAGCAGCAGGTTCCCGGAGGACCGGTTGAAGGCGTCCATGACGAGGTGCTCGACGTCGTCGACCACGGCGTCACCGGTCCGCTCGATGGCGCCGATCTCCACGTCGATGTGGCCGACGGCCCAGGCCACGTCGTGGTGCTGGGCGAACCCCGGGCTGGCGAACAGGTCCGTCTCGCCCGTGCGCAGCGGGAGGACGGGCTGCGTCGCGTCGTCACGGCGGAACGTGGGGACGCGGATCGCGTGCGCCTTGTCCACGGGGAACCGGTAGCCGCTCTCGGACAGCAGCGTCCACAGCATCCGGACCAACGGGCTCTGCTTCGCGCTCGGGCTGAACCAGATCTTCGCCTCGACGGTCAGCTCCCCGGCGAGCGTCCGCGCGGTCTCGTCGACCCAGCCGCGCTGGCCGGTCACCGAGACCTCCACGTTGAGGCTGCCGTAGGACGGCGAGCACGTGCCCTGCTGCGGGCAGATGATCGAGTAGATCCGCCCCTCGTCGGTGTACCCGACGCGGGAGATGTCGGGAGCGAACATCTGGAAGGCCCGGGACGCCTCGTCACCGGGCACCGTCAGCCAGCTGAACTCCGGCCACAGCACCGCCTGCTGGCGCTGCAGCAGCGCGATGTTGTCCATGTTGCCCAGCAGCGGCAGGGACGACAGGTCGGGGTCCGGGTAGGCGAACGCGGGGTCCGACTGCGCGAAGCCCCCCACCCAGCCCGGCGGGACGGCGGCGACAGGGTCGACGGGCATGGCGGTGCTCCTCACGTGGACATCCCCCCAGTGGCGACGTGGGCGATCGACGCTAGCGCCCGGGGGGTCGGCCGGTCCACGGTCGACGAGGAGCAGCCTGCGGACGGTCGGCGAGGGGCGACATCGTCGTGGTCCCGGCCGGTCGCACGCACAACTTCCTCAACACGGGCGAGAACCGGCTGATGCTCTACACGGTCTACGGCCCGCCGGAGCACGCCGAGGGTGCCGTCCACCGCACCAAGGAGGAGGCCGACGCTGCCGAGGAAGCCGGGAAGGACGAGCCGCCGACCGGGTGACGTGACGAGCCCCGTCCGGATCGCGGGGCGGGGCCGTCGTGAGACCGGGCTGAGTCGTCGTCACGACCTGAGACGACGACTCAGCCCGGTCTCGACGGGGCGCCGTCCCAGCACGTGGACATCGGTCAGCGCTCGGCAGGCCGACGTGCTGCGTAGAGGTCCCGCAGGAGCGCGATCTCCGCGCCGTGGTGGAGCACCTCCTGGCTGACCCACCACACGATCTCGATGAAGGGCTGGTCGGCGTCGTCGCCGTCAGGGTAGGTGGAACGGCCCACCTGGTCGAGCGCGGCGTCGTCCGCGGTGACGAGGGCCTCGCGCCACGCACCCAGCCCGCGCTCGAGCATGGCCACGCCCGCGGCGGCCGCGCCCGGGAAGCGTAGGTCGGCCTCGGCCCCCTGACGGCTCCCCACGGTGTACTCGGCCCGGAGCAGGAGCATCTCGGCGAGGTGGGCGATGCGCCAGGCGATCGTCGTGACCGGCGGCGGCCAGGGGTGAGGTCGCCCGCCGTCGCGCCCCCACACGCCGGCGCCCACCAGCACGGTGGCGCCGACGCCCGGCCCGTCGGCCTTGCGGCGCACCGACCAGGAGCCGGGGACCGGCTCCCAGAGGTACTCGTCGTCCGTCATCGGCGACACGCGGACACGCTCACCGTCGCCGCTGACCACGTCGGGCCCGGTGAGCCGCGCGAGCAGCCGCTCGCACGCCCAGTCGTACTGGGCGAGGAGCGGAGCCAGGCGTCGGGGGACGGCACCGGTTACCGGACGAGCCTAGGCGGGCATGCGCCGCACGGGAACGGGGCGCTCGTCGCCGCGAGACCGGGCTGGGGTGGCGCACGACGTCGGATGAGCGACCTCAGCCCGGTCTCGTCGACGGCTGGTCCGCCGGGCGCCGCCGTCGGCGAGATCCGTCCCGCGGCTGATCCGCGGGCGCCGGCCGCGTTCGTACGGTGGGCGCATGATCGTGGCCGAGAGCGTGCTGCTGCTGCTGACCGACGACACCACCGGGAGGTCGCTCGTCGACGGGACGCGCCGGGACATCGCGGTCGCCGGTGCGGTGATCGCCGAGCTCGCCACCTCGGGACGCCTCGAGGCGGTGACGTCGTCCGGCCTGTTCGGCCGGACGACGCTGCGGGTCCTCGACGCGACCCCGCTCGGCGACGAGGTGCTCGACGACTCCCTCGCGCGGGTCGCGGGCCCCGGCAGCGCGTCGCCCACCGCCGTGCTGGACCGCATCCGCAAGGGCCTGCGCGAGCGTCTCTACGACCGGCTCGTCGGCCGCGGGGTGGTGCGCGCCGAGCAGGGCAGGGTCCTGGGTATCTTCCCCACCACGTCCTGGCCCGCGGTCGACACGGCGCACGAGGCGCAGGTGCGGCGGGCGCTGCACGAGGTCCTCGTCGTCGGCAGGGCGCCCGCCCCGCACGAGGCGTCGATCGTCGCGCTGCTCCACGCGGTCGACGTGGTCCCGAAGGTCCTGCCGGGCACCGGGCTGCCGAACCGCGAGCTCAAGGCCCGGGCGAAGCAGGTCGCCGCCGGCGACGTGGGCGGGGAGGCCGCCCGCAAGGCCGTCGAGGCCGTGCAGGCCGCGGTGGTCGCCGGCGGCGCCGCGGCCGCCGTCGCGGCGTCCGGCTGACCGCCCGCGCCCGGTGGGCGCCGCGCCGCCGCTCACCAGGCCGAGCGCGCGTAGTCCTTGAGGAAGCAGCCGTACAGGTCCTCGCCCGCCTCGCCGCGCACGATCGGGTCGTACACCCGCGCGGCGCCGTCGACGAGGTCGAGGGGCGCGTGGAAGCCCTCCTCGGCGAGCCGCACCTTGGTGTAGTGGGGGCGCTCGTCGGTGATCCAGCCGGTGTCGACGGCCGTCATGAGGATGCCGTCGTCCAGCATCTGCGCGGCGCTGGTGCGCGTGAGCATGTTGAGCGCGGCCTTGCTCATGTTGGTGTGCGGGTGGCCGGGGCCCTTGTAGCCGCGCGAGAACACGCCCTCCATCGCCGAGACGTTGACGACGTACGTGCGCCGCGCGGGCGATGCGGCGAGGGCCGGGCGCAGGCGGCTGATGAGGATGAACGGCGCGGTCTGGTTGCAGAGCTGGACCTCGAGCAGCTCCATGGGGTCGACCTGCTCGACGGTCGCGACCCAGCTGTTGGTCTCCGCGACGTCGGGGACCAGGCCGCCCGCGTCGATCGACGTGCCCGCGACGAGCCGTTCCAGGCTCGCGGCCTCGGCCGTCAGGGACTGCGCGACGAGCTCGTCCGCGTCCCGCGCGGCGCGCTCGATGGCCAGCGCCGGGCTGGTGAGGTCGCTGACGGACCCGGCGAGCGCGCGCGGGTGCGCGTCGCTGGTGTGCCCGAACGTCGTGATCATGCGTGCGGCCTCGGCGGGCAGCGGCGCGGACTCGGCCTCGGCGATCCGCGAGTACGCCCCCGGGAGCCGGCGCACGGTCTGCGCGGCGTTGTTGATGAGGACGTCCAGCGGCCCCTGCGCCGCCACGTGGTCCGCGAGCGACACCACCTGGGCCGGGTCGCGCAGGTCGATCCCGACGACGTGCAGCCGGTGCAGCCAGTCCGCGGAGTCGTCCATCGCGCTGAAGCGGCGGACCGCGTCGCGGGGGAACCGGGTGGTGATCGTCAGGTCCGCGCCGTCGCGCAGCAGCCGCAGCGCGATGTACATGCCGATCTTCGCGCGCCCGCCGGTGAGCAGCGCGCGTCGGCCGGTGAGGTCGGTGCGGGCGTCGCGCTTGGCGTGGTGCAGCGCCGCGCACGTGGGGCACAGCTGGTGGTAGAAGGCGTCGACGACCGTGTACGCCTCCTTGCACACGTAGCAGGGTCGCGCCTTGAGCAGGGTGCCGGCGCTCGCGGCCGTCGTCGCGGACGTGAGCGGCACGCCGTTCGTCTCGTCGTCGATCCGCCCCGGGCTGCCCGTCGCGGTGGCGGCGACGACGGCCGCGTCGGCCTCGGCGATGAGCCGGCGCTTCTCGCCGCGGCGGTGCTTCTTGGCCGCCTTGAACAGGGACGACGACGCGCGCCGGGCCGCCGCGTGCTGCGGGTGCTCCTGCGGCAGCACGGCGACCTGGTCCATCACCCGCAGGAACGTCGCGAAGTCGGCGGGGGGGACGCCGGGCAGCGCAGCCGCGTCCTCGGTGCCGTCGTCGTGCCCGGGGGTGGTGGGCTGCGCCGGGGTGGTGGTGTGCGCGCTCATGCGCCGTCCGTCCTGCGTGGGGGAGAGCCGCCGCGCGTGTCGCGGGGCCCGAAGAGCCTACGCCTGCGCCCCGCGGCTCCCGTGTCCCACCCTTCGGACTTAAGTTGATTAAAAGAGTCGGCTTTATCTACGGTCGCACCATGACCCCGTCGACACCGCTCGCCCGCACGGCGCCGTCGCCCCGCGACGCCGCCCTGCCGGCCCGGTGCTGTCGCGGCGTCCTGCGCTCCTGTCGGTAGTCCCCGACGCACGCACCCCGGCCGGCCCGGTCGCCCTCGTGGCGGCCCCGCTCGCCCCACCTCCCGCTCCTTCCCCGCCACGTGACCGCCACCGGTCCGGGGCTCCCTGCTGACCTCCCAGGAGACCTCCGTGTCCTTGTCGACCCCACCCGCAGTCGATCGCGAGACCTACCGCAGCGTGTTCCGTGAGTACGCCGGCGACGTCATCGTCGTCACCGTCGACGGCGACGACGGCCCGCACGGCTTCACCGCCACGTCGCTGACGTCGGTGTCCGCCCAGCCCCCGATCGTCTCGTTCGTCATCAACGAGCGCTCGTCGAGCTGGCCCGCGCTGAGCGGCGCTGCGTCGGCCGTCGTGAACCTGCTCGACGCCTCCCACACCGACCTCGCGCGAACCTTCGCCACCCACGGCGCCGACCGGTTCGGTGCCGCCACCCCCTGGCACCGGCTCGCGACCGGCGAGCCCGTGCTCACGCAGGCACCCATCGCCCTGCGCGTCGAGATCACCGACCGCATCCCCGCCGGCGAGCAGTACGTCGTCCTCGCGCAGGTCACCGAGGTGCGCGTCGTCGGCACCCGCGAGCCGCTGCTGTACTGGGCGGGCGACTACCGCCGGATCGCGTCGTGAGCCGCCGCCTCGCGCCCGTCGCGGCGCTGCTCACCGCCGTCGCCGTCCTCGCCGCCGGCTGCTCAGCCTCCACGGCCACGGCCGACGCGGACGCGTCCGTCACGATCCGCTACCAGGGCAGCGCCGGGCAGGTGACCCTGGCGGAGCTCGCCGACGACCTCGGGTACTTCGAGGAGGTCACGCTCGAGTGGGTCGGCGACACCACGAGCGGGCCGCAGGACATCCAGTCCGCCGCGACCGGGCAGACCGACGTCGGCGGCGCGTTCAACGGGGCGATCGCCAAGCTCGTGGCCGCGGGATCGCCCATCACCTCCGTGATCAGCTACTACGGCTCCGACGACCTCGCGTTCAACGGCTACTACGTGCTCGACGGCAGCCCGATCCGCACCGCGCAGGACCTGATCGGCAAGAAGGTCGGGATGAACACCCTCGGCGCGCACCACGAGTTCGTCGTCCGGGAGTGGCTCGCGCAGGAGGGACTGACACCCGCCGAGATCGCGCAGGTCGAGCTGATCGTCGTGCCGCCCGTGTCCACCGAGCAGGCGCTGCGCGAGGGGCAGATCGACGTCGGCACCCTGGGCAGCGTCTTCCGCGACAGCGCGCTCGAGCGCGGCGGCCTGCGCGAGCTGTTCACCGACACCTCCCTGTACGGCGAGTTCAGCTACGGCACGCTGGTCTTCCGGGACGACTTCCTGGCGGAGCACCCGGCCGCGGCCGAGGACTTCGTCCAGGGCGTGGCCCGGGCCATCCGCTGGACGCAGACGCAACCGCGCGAGGCCGTGATCGCGCGCTTCGAGCAGATCATCGAGGGGCGCGACCGCGAGGAGAGCACCGACCTCGTGCAGTACTGGAAGAGCGCCGGCGTGGCCGGGCCGGGCGGTGTCATCGACCCGCAGGAGATCTCGATCTGGACCGACTGGCTGGTCCGCGAGGGCACGCTCGACGAGGGACAGCTCGACCCCGAGGACCTCTACACCAACGACCTCAACCCGTACGCCAACGGCACGTTCGACCCGACGAGCGGGCCGGACGGCGAGGTGCTCCCGTGACCGCCGCGCTGCACGTGGCCGGCGTCCGCAAGGACTTCGTCGTGCGCAACCAGGGGGCGAGCGCCCGATTCACGGCCGTGCAGGATCTCGACCTCGTCGTGCCCGACGGGCAGTTCCTCACCGTCGTCGGACCCAGCGGCTGCGGCAAGTCGACGCTGCTGGACCTCGTCGCCGGCCTCACGGCGCCGACCGCCGGCCGCATCCTGCTGCACGGCGCACCCGTCACCGGTCCCGCGACCGACCGCGCCGTGGTGTTCCAGCAGTACGCGCTGCTGCCCTGGCGCACGGCCCGCAAGAACGTCGAGCTGGGGCTGGAGTCGATCGGCGTCCCGCGTCGGCAGCGCGCCCGGCTGGCCGACGAGCACCTCCACCTCGTGGGGCTGACCGGGTTCGAGGACCGCTACCCGCACGAGCTGTCCGGGGGCATGAAGCAGCGCGTCGCCATCGCCCGCGCGCTCGCGGTCGACCCGCGGGTGCTGCTGATGGACGAGCCGTTCGCGGCCCTCGACGCCCAGACCCGCGAGTCCCTGCAGGAGGAGCTGCTGCGGATCTGGCGAGCCACCGGCAAGACCGTCGTGTTCATCACGCACGGCATCGACGAGGCCGTGTACCTGGGCCAGCGCGTGGCCGTGATGACGCCCCGCCCCGGGCGGATCAGCGACGTCATCGACATCGACCTCGACCCGGTGCCGGGCCAGGACGTGCGCTCCGACCCGGCGTTCGGGCGGCTGCGGCACCGCGTCTGGTCGGCACTCCAGCACCCCGCACCCGACCGGGAGGTCGCCCATGTCTAGCTCCACGCTCACCCGACCCGTCGCAGCTGCCCTCGACGTCGCGCCGGAGGACTACCGGCGGCGCGCCGGGCTGGACGTCGCGGCCCGACCGGGACGGTTCCGGCTCGCCGTGGGACGCCTCGCCCGCGGCAGCGTCGCGGTCGTCGCCTTCGCCGCGCTCTGGGAGGTGGCACCGCGACTCGGCCTCGTCGACCGGGTGTTCCTGCCACCGCTCAGCGTGGCGCTCGGCGCGCTCGCCGACCTCGTCGCCAACGGTCAGCTGGCCGTGCACCTGCAGGCGAGCCTGACCCGCGCGCTGATCGGCCTGAGCATCGCGATCTCCGCGGCCATCCCGCTGGGGGCCGCGATCGGGCGCTCACCGGCCGTGGCCCGGCTGCTCAACCCGGTGCTCGAGCTCTTCCGCAACACTGCCGCCCTCGCGCTCCTGCCGGTGTTCGTCCTCGTCCTCGGCATCGGGGAGACGTCCAAGATCGCGCTGGTCGTCTACGCGTGCTTCTTCCCGGTGCTGCTCAGCACCATCACCGGCGTCCGCACGGTGGACCCCCTGCTGCTCAAGTCCGCCCGGTCCCTGGGCCTGCACCCGCTGCAGCTGTTCACCAAGGTCACGCTGCCGGCGGCCGTCCCGACCATCTTCACCGGAGTCCGCATGGCCGGAGCCGCGTCGATCCTCGTGCTGGTCGCCGCCGAGATGGTCGGCGCCCGCGCGGGCCTGGGCTACTTGGTGACCGCCGCCCAGCAGAACTTCGCGATCCCCGACATGTACGCCGGGATCCTCACGATCGCGCTCGTCGGCCTCGCGATCAACGCCGTCCTTCTGCTCGCCGAGCGCCGCCTGTCGCGCTGGCGCCCCTCCGCCTGACCCGCCCACCTCCCGTTCGACCCAGGAGCCCTCATGACCTCCCGCACCCTGCACCTCAACGCCTTCCTCATGGGCGTCGGCCACCACGAGGCGGCCTGGCGCCACCCCCGTGTCGACCCGGCCCGCGCCCTGGACGCGGCCCACTACGTCGAGCTGGGTCGCATCGCCGAGCGCGGGCGGCTCGACTCGGTGTTCTTCGCCGACGGCCTGGCGGTCGGACCGCACGTGCACCGCAACACCCAGGCGGTGTTCGAGCCGATCACCCTGCTCACGGCCATCGCCGCCGCGACGACCCACGTCGGGCTCATTGCCACGGCCTCGACCAGCTACAACGAGCCCTACACGCTGGCCCGCGCGTTCGCGTCGCTCGACCGGATCAGCAACGGGCGCGCCGGCTGGAACATCGTCACGTCGGGGTCCGACGCCGAGGCCGCGAACTTCGGCCTCGACCGCGTGCCCGCCCACGCCGCCCGGTACGGCCGGGCCACCGAGTTCCTCGACGTCGCCCTCGCCCTGTGGGACTCGTGGGAGCCCGACGCGATCCTCCAGGACGCGTCGAGCGGCGTGTTCGCCGACCCCGCCAAGGTGCACCGCGCGGACCACGTCGGCCAGCACTTCCGCGTCGCGGGACCGCTCAACGTGCCCGCGTCCCCGCAGGGTCGGCCCGTGCTGGTCCAGGCCGGGTCGTCGGAGTCCGGCAAGGCGTTCGCCGCGCAGTACGCCGAGGCCGTGTTCACCGCGCAGCGCACGCTCGCCGAGGGTCAGGCGTTCTACGCCGACCTCAAGGGTCGGCTCGCTGGCTACGGTCGGCGCCCCGAGGACCTGGCCGTCCTGCCCGGCATCGTGCCGTTCATCGCCCCCACGACGGCGCAGGCCCGGGCGCTCGAGCAGGAGTTCACGGACCTCATCTCCCCGGACTACGCCCTGCGCCAGCTCTCCGGCATGCTCGGTGTCGACCTCACCGACCACCCCCTCGACGCGCCCCTGCCCCCGGTGCCGCCCATCGACGCGATCGAGGGCAACAAGAGCCGCTACCAGCTGGTCCGCGACCTGGCCGAGGGCGAGTCCCTGACCGTGCGCGAGCTCATCGCCCGGCTGGGGGGCGGGCGCGGGCACCGGACCTTCGCCGGCACGCCCGTCGAGGTCGCCGACGAGATCCAGAGGTGGTTCGAGCAGGGCGCCGCGGACGGGTTCAACGTCATGCCGCCGTACCTGCCCGGCGGGCTGGAGGTGTTCGTCGAGACCGTCGTGCCGATCCTGCAGGACCGCGGGCTGTTCCGGCGGGAGTACGACGGGACGACCCTGCGCGAGCACCTGGGGCTGCGCCCGCACGTCAACCGGTACGCGGTCGAGGAGGCCGAGCGGGCGGCGGGCTGAGGAGCGGACCCCCGAGCGACCGGCCACCAGGTGACCAATGGTCGGCTGGGCGGGTGGCTCGGTGACCACCGGTCGGCTGGGCGCCGCGGTGATCGCCCACAGCACTCCCCGGCGACCAGTGGTCACCCCAGTGGTGGCAGCCGGCTCGCCTCACGCCGCTGCGGCCGCGGCGAACGACACCCCCGCCAGCTCCTGCGACACCGCCCAGACCCGCGCCGCCTCCGCCGGGTCACGCAGCGGGCGGTAGAGGGCGTGCTCGACCGGACCGCCGCCGAGGTTGCCGAGCCCGGACGGACCGTAGAGCCGTCCGCCCGCAGGCTGCGGTGAGGTCGCGGCGAGCAGTGCGGGCAGCGCGGCGCTGTCCGGCGTGCCGAGCAGGATCCCCGCGCGCGACAGCCGGCGGATCATGGCGATCTGCGGGGTGTCGCGCTCGCGGCCCAGCTCCGGCCGGGCGCCCAGCAGGCTCGTCGGGGCGACGCCCGGGTGCGACAGGTTGCTGGTGACGCCCCAGCCGCCGGCGCGGCTGCGCCGCTCGAGCTCGAGGCCGAACAGGCCGAACGCGATCTTCGACTGGGCGTAGGCGCGTCGGCCGTCGTAGGACGTCTCCCAGTTGAGGTCGTCCCAGTGCATCGCGCCGGCCCGGGCGGCGACGCTGATCTGGGAGGTCACCCGGCCGCGGCCCGCGATGAGCAGGGGCAGCAGGTGCGCGACGAGCGCGACGTGCCCCACGTGGTTGGTGCCGAGCTGCAGCTCGAGGCCGTCGACGGTGGTCTGCCGCTCGGGGGGCGTCATGACCCCGGCGTTGTTGACGAGCAGGTGGATCGGCAGCGCCTCGGCGCGCAGCTCGTGCCCGAGCGTCGCGACCGACGGCAGCGACGCCAGGTCGAGGTCACGCAGCGACACCCGCGCGCCGGGGTGCGCGCGGCGGATCCGGGCGACGGCGGCCTCGCCCTTGGCCCGGTTGCGCGCCGGGAGGACCACCTCCGCACCGGCTCCGGCGAGCCGGTGGGCGATCTCGAGGCCGATCCCGTCGCTGGCTCCCGTCACGAGCGCGCGACGGCCGGACAGGTCGGGCAGGGGCAGGTGGGGTCTGCGAGGCATGGCGGTGCTCCTGGGGTGGTCGGGGGCTGTGCTGCCAGCCTCGGCGCCCGTCCCCGGCGCATCCAGGGCCTGACGATCCGCCCTTGGCGCGGAGCCCTGACGGCGTCGCGGGTCGCGGCGCCCGGTCGACGGGGGGATCGCCAGGCCGTGGCTCACGGCCGCGCGGGGCGGTAGGAACGGAGGGTGCAGAACCCGACGGGAGTGGTCACGTGATCGACAGGGCGGGGCTCGCCGCGTTCCTCCGCCGCCGCCGGCAGGCGCTGCAGCCGGAGGACGTCGGCCTGCCGCGCGGGCCGCGCCGTCGCACGTCCGGCCTGCGCCGCGAGGAGGTCGCCGCCCTGTGCCACATGTCGACCGACTACTACGCTCGGCTGGAGCGTGAGCGGGGTCCGCGTCCGTCCGAGCAGATGACGGCCGCGATCGCGCAGGGCCTGCACCTGACGATCGACGAGCGCGACCACCTCTTCCGGTTGGTCGGGCACCACCCGCCGCCCCGCGGCGCGCTCAGCGAGCACGTCAGCCCCGGCATGCTGCGCATCCTCGACCGCCTGACCGACACCCCGGCCGAGATCGTCACCGAGCTGGGCGAGACCCTGCGGCAGACCCCGCTGGGCGTGGCGCTGCTGGGGAGCGCGGCCTCGTACACGGGGCCGTCCCGCAGCCTGGGCTACCGGTGGTTCACCGACCCGAGCACGCGCGCGCTGTACCGGGCCGAGGACCACGCGTTCCTGTCGCGGCTCTACGCCTCGCACCTGCGGGCCGTCGTCACGCTGCGCGGCCCCGGGTCACGTGCCGCGCAGCTGGCCGACCTCGCGCTGGCGCGCAGCGAGGAGCTGCGACGCCTGTGGGAGACGCACGAGGTCGGTCTGCGCCCGCACGAGGTCAAGCACCTGGTCCACCCCCAGGTCGGCGCGCTCGAGGTGCACTGCCAGACGCTCCTGGACCCGCAGCAGTCGCACCTGCTGCTCGTGTACACCGCGGTGCCGGGCACGGAGAGCTACGAGAAGCTGCAGCTGCTGTCCGTCATCGGGGAGCACGCGTTGTCGGGGTGACCAGCGGCGCCAGCACCACCAGCGCGGCCGCCGACGCCACGTGCCACAGGGCGTGACCCTGCAGCAGCGACTCGGGGTCGCACAGCGGGCCACCGGTCCGGGACAGCGAGCCGACGATCCCACCGACCGCCAGCATCCCGACGGCCACGGCGACCCGGGGCCGCAGGGCCGGTGCGCGTCGTGCCCGCCGGAGCAGCAGCAGCGCGGCGACCACCGCCACGCCCACCTGGGCGAGGTCACCGATGCGTGGCCAGGCGAGGACGGGCACCAGGAGGAGTCCCGTCGGGACGGCCCACCACCACCAGCGACGTAACCGCCCGGTCAGCGCCGCGACCGCGTCGGACGCGAGGAAGCACAGCACCCCGGCGAGCGGCAGGTCGTGGGCGGGGTCCGACCAGGCGGGGTCGGGGCCGTGCTGCACGAACGACCCGATGCCGACGCCCGCGACGAGCACCGCGTACGCCCACGGCACGGGCAGCCCTGCCCGGCGCCGCAGGACGACCAGGACCACGGCGGCGACGACGAACACGAGCGAGGTGACCGCCGACACCGGCTCGACGAGCGGGCCGTCGGGCGACCACTCGCAGCCGGGGCCGGGCTGCGGGAGACCAGCGACCTCGTCCATGCCCCCATCCCACCGGCCCGGCGGTGTGCTGTCACTCCGGGGCGGCCGGGCCCGGTCGGCCGTCGTCGTGCCCCGTGGGTAACGTTCGGGACAGCGGGCGTCCCGAATCCGCCCCACGGACGTCGCCGACAGCCCGGCGGACGGCCCACCCGCTCCCCGACCACCCGAAGGCGGCCATGACCGACGCACCGCACACCCTGCCGACCGAGGACGTGTCGCGGGCGGGCGCGCCCCCAGCGGTCCCGGCACCCCTGGCGCTCCCGGCCCCGCTCGTCGACCTGCTGCGCGGCACGGCGACCTGCTACCTGTCGACCCTCATGCCCGACGGGTCGCCGCAGGTGACGCAGACGTGGGTCGACACCGACGGCACCGACGTCCTGATCAACACGGTCCTCGGCCACCAGAAGACGAGGAACGTCGCGCGCGACCCGCGGGTCGCCCTGGCCGTCAGCTCGCCAGCCAACCCCTCCCGGTACGTCGAGGTCCGGGGGGTCGTCACCGACGTGACGACGGACGGCGCCGACGCCCACATCGAGGCGCTGGCCCAGCGGTACCTCGGCCGGCCGTACCCGCGGTACGGCGGACCGGACGAGCAGCGGGTCGTCCTGCGCATCAGCCCGCGCCGGATCAACGCCATGGGGTGACGGGCCGACTCCGCCGCACATCGACCTGCGAAACGCCCACGCGGCCGGGTCGTTCGTCGCTATGGTCCACAGATGCACCGGTCGGCGATGACCCCCCTCGCGATCCTCGTGCTGCTCGGGGCGTCGTCCCTGCTCACCGCCTGCACCGACGAGCCCGCCGACGGCACCGGGTACCTCCAGGTCTCGGACCTCGAGGACCCGCCCCTGGTCGGCCACTTCACGGCGGAGCCCGTCACCGTCCTCGCGCGCGTGGACGTCACCGCCACCGGCTGCGTGACGGTCGAGATCGACGGGGTCGAGCGTCTCCCGGTGTGGCCGACGGGCACGACGGTGGAGCAGGACGCGACCGACCTCGACGCGTACGTCGTGACGCTCCCGGGCGGGGTGGTCCTGACGACCGGCGACTCGTTCGAGGGACCGGGCGTGGTCGACGACGGTCCCGGGACCCTCACGGCCGGCTCCGAGCCGGACGGCAAGGTCGCGACCCTCGTCGCCTTCTGCGCGCTCGACGCACCGCCCGTGGCGTTCTTCGACGCCGCGGCCATCCGCCCGGTGGTCGACTGACCTCGGGCTCGTTCCTCACCGAAGGTGGACTGCGCATGAGACGGATCTCGCCGTCGCGACACACCCTGCTCGCCTCGCTGGCCGTCGCCGCCGGCCTCGTGCTCGTCGCTCCGGGTGTCTCCCACGGTGTGGAGAAGGTGCTGAGCGTGACGCCGTACAAGCAGGAGGAATCCAACTGGTGCTGGGCCGCGGCGTCCAAGACGATCGTGAAGTTCCAGACCGGCAAGGTCGTCTCCCAGTGCACGCTGGTGAAGAACGGCAAGAACACCTCGACCTGCGCCAACGTGACGGGGACCAAGTCCAACGTGATGAACGCCCTCAACGCCAACGGCGTGAACCCGGGCACGGAGCGCAAGCTCGACTGGGCGACGGTGGTCGCGGAGATGAAGACCAACCGCCCCGTGTACAGCTCGATCATCTGGAAGTCCGGTGGCGGGCACGCCCACGTCATCCGCGGCTACTACGACACGGGCTACTCCAACGGCGTCTCGTACGTCGACCCGGGCACCGGCACCACGACGTCACGGGAGTGGGCCACGTACGTGTCGAACTCGTCGTGGTCGACGGGCACCGGCCTGATCTACCTGACGAAGAAGTGAGGACGACGATGGGTGTGCGGTCACGGACGGCAGGGGTCCTCGGGCTGGGGCTGGCGCTGACCTGGGTGGTCGGTGCGTCACCCGCCGCGGCGCAGGAGGTCCCGCCGGCGGTCGCGACCTGGTTCGCGCAGGACGCGCCGGCCGTCGCGGCGGACGTCCTCGGCGGCTCGGTGGACATCGCGGCCCGGGCGGCCCGGGCGGGCGTCTACTCGGTCGGTGAGCCGGTGCCGCTGCACCGGTGGAGCGAGGGGTTCGTCGAGGGCGAGTCCGTCGACCCGGTGGCGTTCGACGGGGAGTGGGTCGCCCCGCTGGTCCGCGACGGGGCGGTGGTCGGGACCATCGCAGCCGTCGAGTCCGCGGGTGAGGTCCGGTTCTCCTACCTGGACGACGACGCCAGCGCCGGCGCGGTCCTCTCCGAGGGCGTCGAGGGCGACGTGCTCCAGGACCCGCAGCTCGGCGGCCTGCTCGAGGTCGCCGAGGGCGGTGACGTCGAGGCGGTCTCCCGGTCCGCCGTCACCTTCCTCACCGACGTCGCCGACGAAGCCGGTCTCCAGGCCATGGTGCAGGAGGCGCACGACCCGGGGGTCCAGACCATCGCCGCCGACGGTGCGGGCGGTGCGGCCGACGACGCGGCCGGTGTGCGCTCAGCAGTGGGTCTCGTGCTCCTCGCGGGCGGCGCGCTGGCACTGCTGCGACGGCGGCCGGCGACCGTCACGCCCTGAGCGAGCGTCGTCGCACCGCCCGCGTCCGCACGGGGGCGGTGCGACGCGCCGCGTCCCCGTCGAGGGCTGCGGGCTACGCTCGTCGACCATGCAGCCGGATGACGAGCGCACCCTGCTCGGCACGTTCCTCGACGGCTACCGCGTGTCGTTCCCGCGCACGCTGGACGGGCTCGACGCCGACGAGGTGCGTCGCCGCCTCGTGCCGTCGAGGACCACCCTGCTCGGCCTGCTCCGGCACCTCACCTACGTCGAGGCGTTCTGGTTCCAGCACGCGGTGACGGGCGCCCCGCTCACGGCGCTGGGGGTGGCGTCGACGCCCGACCGCTCGTTCGTCCTGCGTCGCGGCGACACCGCGCAGACGCTGGTCGCGGCGCACGCACGGGTGGTCGAGGCGTCGCGGGCCGGCGTGGCCGGTCGGTCGCTCGACGACGTCGTCACCGGACGCGGCGCCCCGGTGAGCCTGCGGTTCGTGCACCTGCAGGTGCTCAAGGAGTACGCGCACCACAGCGGGCACGCGGACATCCTGCGGGAGCAGCTGCTCGCCGCCCGGTGACCCCACCGCTGCCCGACGGCCCGGTCAGGGACGGGTGACCACCGCGGTGCCGACGGTGGCCACGAGGTAGGGCCCCACCAGCACACCGAGGAACGCCACGTACGCCGGGTCGGCCGTGGTGGGCAGCACGGCGAGCACCGCGAGGACCGAGCCCGCGACCGACACCCCGAACAGCAGGCGGGTCCGCCCCTGCGCCGCGCGTCTGCGTCCCACCACCGTGAGCACGACGAGGACGGCGGTGACCGCCAGGAGCGCGCCGCCGAGCAGGGCCGTGCCGGCGGCGAGCGCGACACCGAGCAGCTCGATCCGGCTGTCGTCCGGCGCGGACCGCAGCGCGACGACCTGCTGGACGGTCAGGTGCACGCCCACGACGGTCATGCCTCCGGCTGCGAGGCAGGCGACGCTGTGGATCACCAGGAGCATGGTCGACCACGGACCGACCGGGCGACGCCCACGGTCCGGGAACAGCGGCGTGGACGCGTCCTGCCCACGCCCGTCGTCCAGCGCACCGGTCGCCCCAGCCGTCATCGCGCTCGCCCCCTCGCCCCCTCGTCCAGGAGCGGACGCTACCCGCGCACCGGCGCCGCGGGTGGGCCCGTCACCCGGACGGCCCCCACCGGCCAGGACGGCGTCGACGGGGCCGTCGGGCTCCGTCGCCGCACCGACCGCCTCCTCGTCACCACGCTCGTGAGGTCGCTCGCCCTGGCGTCACCACCCGGTGCCGTGGACGGCGACGGGGGTGCGTGCGCCCAGCGCGGCCGACGCGTCACGCAGGGCCTCCGCGGCCGGGACCCCGGCCACCAGCTCGCGGTGCACCGCCGCCAGCAGCTCGCACGCGACGTCGTCGTTGAGGCTCGCCCCGGCGGCGACGACGCAGCGGGCCCCGGCGTGGAGCCACGCCTGCGCCATGCCGAGGGCCTCGCGTCCCCACGCGCTCGCGGAGCGCCCCAGCTCGCACGCCGAGAGCACCACGACCGCGGGGACCCGGTCGAGCGCGTCGATGTCGTAGCCGAACCACGGGCCGTCGGCCAGCTCGAACGCGGAGAACAGGGGGTTCTCCACGGCGTGGCGGCCGTGGGCGGCGACGTGCAGCACGTCGACGGACCCGGCCAGGTCGGCCACGGCGGCCGCCGTGGCCGCCGCCCCGACGAGCACGCGCGCCCCCGGCCAGCCGGCGGCGCACGCCCGCACCTCGTCCGCGGCCCGCGCGACACCGGGCCCCGCCGCGAACCCAGCCCGCCCGCCGCCCGCCGAGCCGACCACGCCCGACCCGACCACCGCCGCCCGCTGCTCGAGCCAGCGACCCGCCGACGTCGGCCGCGTGACCGCGACCTCCGCGAGGGAGCCGAGCATCTCCCACGGCACGCGGGCCAGCGCAGCCGTCGGCGTCAGGACCAGGCGGCCGTGCCGCAGCAGGTGGCGCAGGGGCGCCACGAGGAGCGCGTCCAGGTGGGCCAGCCGCTCGTCGAGGGACGCGCGGACGGCGGCCGCCATCGCGGGGGGCAGGTCGGCCCCCGCCATGTCGAGGTCGGGCAGCAGACCGTCGAGCAGGGCCCCGACGGGCGCCCAGGCGCCCACGTCGACGACGTGGACGTCGTCGGACACCACCAGGGCGGTCAGCCGGCCGTCCGACCACACGTGGGCGACCAGGTCGGCACCGGTCGCCGCGAGCTCGGCCCGCACGGCGTCGAGCGTGACGAGCGCACCCGCGCCTGCACCCGCTGCACCCGCACCCGTGCCGGGCGCACCCTCGCGCGCCCACGTGCGCCGCCGGACCGCGTCGCGCAGGTCTGCCTCGCGCCGGGCGTCCGGCACCCCACCGCCGAGCAGCCGCAGCCGGCGCAGCTCGGTGAGCCGCGCGGCGACCGCAGGGTCCGGCGGCGGCCGCAGCGGCACGACGCGGCTCGCGAGGCTCCGCGCACGCTCCGACCACTCGAACACGCGCCGCGGGTCACCGTCGGCGACCGCGGCCCGCAGGCCGTGCAGCACGAGGGTCCGGCCCCGCACCGCGGCCCCCGCCTGCAGGTCGATGCTCCCGAACGTCCGCAGCCACCGCTCCAGCTCCTCGACCCCCGTCGCCGCGTGCACCAGCACGCGGGACCGCCGCCCCTGCGCCCACGCCAGCTCGGCCCGCACCTCCGACGCCAGCAGACGCACCGGGATCGGTGCGGAGGCCGGTACGCGTGCGCCGCGCACGCGCGCGCGGGCGTCGCCGAGCCGGCCGGTCAGCAGCGCGAGCCGCGCCGCCTGCAGCCGGACCGCGGCGGCCTCGACGCCCAGGCCGCGGGCCGCCAGTGCGCGGGCCGTGGCCTCCGCGCGGTCGGCCGTCGCCGCCGCGCGCCCGGGGCGTCGGCCCCGGGGCGGCGACGGCCCACCCGGTGCGGCCGCGAGCGCGAGGACCTCACCGCTGACCGCGCACGCGTCGGCCCGCAGCGCGCCGAGCTCGTTGCCGCGCTCGCGGAACCGGCGCGCGGCCCGCGCCGCGGACACCGCCGCGGCGCCGGGGTCCACGGCGAGCAGCGCGTCGGCGAGCGCCAGCTCGGCCTCCGCCTGCGCCTGCCGCAGCCGCCGGCGCCGGAAGACGTCGACGACGTCGGTGAGCAGTGCCGCGGCCTCGGCGCTCTCCCCGGCGGCGCGCAGCACCGCGGCGCGGTCCGTGTCGCACACTGCCAGCGCGACGGGTGACAGCGCCACGAGCACGCCCCGTGCCTGCTCCATGAGCCGTAGCGCGCCGACGAGGTCGCCACGTACCAGCGCGGCGTACCCCTGGTTGTGCTGCGCCTTGGCCTGCTCGACGGGCTCGGCGCTGCGTGCGAGCTGCGTGGCGGCCTCGGTGAAGTCGTCCTCGGCGTGGGCGACGTCGCCCTGGTCCAGGTGGGCGAGGCCGCGGTTGAGCAGCACCCGCCCCAGGCGGGCGGGGTCGTCGGCGAGTGCGGCCGTCGCCGCGGTCAGGTGCTCGAGCGCCGCGTCGACGTGGCCGCGCCGCAGCTCGACGAGCCCGATCTGGCTGACGAGGACGGCCCGCGTGTGCGGGCTCGGCCCGGCGGTGGCGAGCGCGGCCCGGCACCGCGCGAGCGCCTCCTGCGGGTCGCCGGTCTCGGCGCTCAGGTACGCGCGGGTGCCCTCGATGCGGGCCGCGAGGTCGGGGTCGGTCGTGCGGCGCGCGGCCTGCGCGAGGCACTGCTCGGCGCGCGCGTGCCGGCCCGCGTTGCCGTGGGCGACCCCACGGTCGTAGAGCTCGCGGGCGGTGAGCATGCCCTGATCGTCCCACTCGTCACCCGCCGGGCGGCGGCTCCAGGTGCAGCGCCCGGAGCGCGCGCTCGCGGGCCTGCTCGCGCGGCGGCGCGGCACCCTCGCGCAGCTCGCCCAGCAGCCGGTGCGCGACCTGCCCGGCCACCACCGGGGCGGCGAACGAGGTGCCGCTCCACACGGCGAACCCGCCGCCGAACCCGTCGGGGTCGACGGTGGCGCGGGGCCGACCCCGGTGGGTGGTCCGCGCGAGCGGCTCGGCCCCGCCGGCGAACGCGGGCATGGTGCTGACGACGGCGGCACCGCGCGCACGGGCCCGCACCCAGGGGCCGTCGTTGGTGAACAGCGCGTCGGTCCCGTCCGGGTTGAGGGCGCCCACGGTCGTGATCGGCACCGCGTCGGGGTCGCGTCCCGGGAGCGGGTCGACGTCGCCCGGCGCGGTGCGGGCCGGGTCCCACGGCGCGAACGCGGCGGGGAACATCGGCCGGTCGGTCGCGTCGTTGCCGGCCGAGCAGACGACGACGGTCCCGCAGCGCCCCATCGACGCGAGCAGCTCGTACAGCGTGACGTCGAACAGCGCGTCGTACGGGGTCTCGTGGTAGTACCCCATGGACAGGTTGAGCACGTCGACGGGCAGCCCGTCCGGTCGCCCTGCGGCGTGGTGCAGCACGAGGTCCGCGACGGCGGTCAGCGCCGCGACCAGCTCGGACTCCAGCAGCGCGCCGTCGGACCCGACGACGCGCCACGCCAGCACGTCCGCGTCCGGTGCGGCTTGGTGCACCAGCCCGGCGATGAACGTGCCGTGCCCGGCCACCCGGTCGAGCGCACCGTCGAGCGGCCCGTGCTGGTCGGGGTGCCGCTCCGGGTCGTCGTGCGCGGTCGTGTGCCCGATCGGCGGGCCGGGCACGGGCAGGGTGTTGACGTGCCCGAGCCACGGGTGGTCGCCGCACCCGGTGTCCAGCAGCGCGACGACGGGTCGGCGGCCCGTGACCTTCGCGTGCCGGGCGGGCGGTGCCGCGACGACGGCGACGGGCTGCAGCCCCCCGCTGCCGGCCGCGCCGTACGTGGCGCACGCCCCGCCGCCGGCCGCGTACGGGTTGGTCGAGTGGAACGGGTTGGTGGAGTGGAACGGGTTCGTCGAGTGGAACGGGTTGGTGGAGTGGAACGGGTTGGTCGAGTGGAAGGGGTTGGCGCTGATCCCCGCACCGACCGTCAGGACGTGGTCCAGGCCGACCGCGCGCAGGCGCGGGTCGCCCGCCAGCCGCGCCCGCAGCGCCTGCAGCAGCCGCCACGCGTCGGGTGCGGGCGCACCGGCCGAGCCGCGCAGCACGAGCCGTACCGCCCCGGGCCGGCCCGTGGCCCAGGGCAGGCGCCGGCGTCGCGCCGCGGTGTCCTCGTCCGGCTCGTCGAGCACCACCTCGCGGTACGCGGGGTCGCGGGCGGCCTCCCACCCGAGCCCCTTGGCGGTCTCCTGGACCGCCTCGACGACGCCCTGGGCGTCGACGAGCGTCGAGACGAGCAGGTGCGTGGGGACGTACCCCGTGGGCGCGACGGGCCGCCCGGCCACCTCGTCGGCGCCGGGGTCGAGCACCGCCACGGGGGGTCGCCGCGGGACGTGGCGTCGCCACCACGCGGGCCCGTCGGGTCGGTCGTCCTCGGGGTCCGGTCGTTGCGTGGACATGCGGTCTCCTAGAGGGTGAGGGGCGGTGTCGTGAGCCACAGGGGCGCGACGCCGTCGTCGGCGGGCACCTGCGCGGCGACGGCGAGGAGCCGCAGCGTGACCGTCCCGGCGGCGACGTCCGCGATCTCGAACCGGCCCAGCGGCGTCGAGGTCGTGCGCAGCTCGCCGGCCTCACCGGCCGCGCCGCGCCGGTCGAGCCGCACGTCGTAGGCCGCCGACGGGGTGATCCACCCGTCGAGGCGCCGGCGCCGGTCGCCGAGCGGGCTGACGCGCAGCATGACGGTGACCTCGCCGGAGCCGAACGTGAGCGTGCGGCTCTCGACGCCGCCGCGCACGCCGGCGAGCCGGTCGGTCGAGGCGACCAGCGTGAGCATCGCGTACTCCTCGTCGAGCCCCTCGGTCGCGAGGACGGCGAGCACCGAGCGCGCCAGGCCGTCCGGCACCGGGTCGCGGCGCTCCCACATCGCCCGCAGGCGCGTCAGCAGCCGGCGGTCCTCCTCCTGCGGCGTCACGGTGCGCCGCCGGCGGCCAGCAGCGTCTGCCGCAGCCGTGCCAGGCAGCGGCCGCGCGTGGGCCCGATGCTCCCGACCGCCATCCCCAGGTCCCGGGAGATGCGCGCGTAGTCGGGGCGGTCGTCGAAGGCGACGACGCGCAGCAGGCGGCGGCAGCGTTCCGACAGGCTCCGCACGCACCGCCACAGCAGGTCGTCCGTGTCGTGCCGCACGGCCTGCTGCTCGGCGGAGTCCGTGGGGTCGGCGAAGAACTCGAGCACGTCGTCCGTCACGACGACCGCGGGGGCCCGGCGCCGGGCGACGCGCCACGCCTCGCGCCGGGCCGTGGTCGTGAGCCAGGCCGCGACGGCCTGCGGGTCGGCGATCGACTCCGCGCGGCGCACGAGCGTCAGCCACGTCGTCTGGACCACGTCCTGCGCGTCGCCGCGCTCGAGGCCGTACGCCCGCACGACGTGCCACAGGACGGGCGTCATGGCCGTGACCAGCTCGTCCATCGCGCCGGGTGCGCCGTCGCGCCAGGACCGGAACGCCGTGGCGGCCACGTCCCAGGTCGACGGCCCGGGCACCTCGCGCGCCGCGTCCGCGTGGCCTGCCCGACCGCGCGCGTCGCCCGCGGCGTCACCCGCCCTGGTGGTGGTCTCCATGATGGCCAGAGCACCGCAGGGACCCCCGTGATACCCGGGCACGTCAGGTCACCACGATCTGCTGGTTCGTGACCCCCGCGAGCACCTGCAGGAAGTACTGCGCGAGCAGGAACCGCTCGTCCACCGAGAGCGTGCCGCTGACCGCCAGCCACCCGCCCGAGCCGTCCACCAGGGTGGTGAGCGCCGCGGGGTCGACCGCCGCGGGCTCGCCCAGGCCGACGGCGAACACCCGGTCGCCGAGGGCGCCCGTGACGTCGGCGAGCCACGCGGGGGCGTTCTCCTGGCCGTCGGTGAGCACGAGCATGGCGGTGGCGTCGAACGCGCCCGCGGTGGCCGCGAGCTCGGCCGCGGCCACCAGCACGCCGTCACCGATCGACGTGGCGCCCGCCGGGTCGGGGACGTGCGCGGCGACGGCGGCGAGCGCGGCGGCCCGGCCGGGCCCGAACGTCTCGGGACCCGCGAGCCGCACCGGTGCGGCGGTGTCGGCGTCGTGGTGGAAGCGCACGACGCCCACGCCGTCCTCGGCCGGCAGCACCTCGAGGAACACCGACGCGGCCTCGCGCAGCACCTCCACGCGGCTGCGCCCGTCGCCGGCGTCCCATGCCATGGACCCGGAGCGGTCCAGCACGAGCGCGACGCCCACGGTCGAGCGGGGCACGGCGCTCGCGGTGACGGGCACCGTCCAGACCTGCCCGGTCTCGACGCACCGCACGGTGACCGAGCCGGACGCCGTCGCCGCGGGGGTCCCCGGTGCGCCCGCCGTCCACGTGAGCCACACCCGCCCCGGCGTGGTGGCGCCGACCCCGGGTGCGGGCACCGTCGTCACCGGGCCCAGGGGCAGACCGAACGGCCCGGTCGGCCCGGCGACGACCTCCAGGTGGACGTCCAGGGCGCCCTGCGCGTCCACGACCACGGCACGGGACGTGGTCTGCCCCTCGGGGACGTCGACGAACGCGACCGACGGCGTGCGCAGCACGGCCGAGAGCCCGTCGGTCACCTCGTGGGCGGCGAGCGCGAACGCCAGCAGCCCCGAGCACACCTCGCGGATCACGCCCTCGGCGCTCGCGTACGGCGGCTGGAACGACGTGCCGCACTCGACGGTCCAGGCGTGCACCTGGGTGCGGGCCGGGTCGACGAGGTGGCGGCTGACCGCGTAGTCGTCGCTCGCCCCCGACGTGGGGTAGAGCGTCATGGCCTGCTCGACGCCGTACGACGCCCCGGACGCGGCGGCGACGCCGGCGTCGAGCCGCGTCGCGAGCTCGACGGCCACCTGCGTGTCGCGGGCCGTCAGGTACTCGCCGATCCCGTCGCCGACCCGGCCGCGGACCGGGTCGAGCGCGGTGTTGCGGAAGTTGTCGCCCGGGGTCGTCGACTGGTTCTCGTCCGAGCCCCAGGAGTGCAGGACCACCGGCACGGCGCTGTGCACGTCGACGTGCCAGCGGATGCGCGGGTAGGTGTCGAGGACCCACACGACGTCGCGCGTCTCGGGCTCGGACGCGGCCGACGGCCCGCGGTAGACGTTCGCGTCGCACGGTGACGCGGACGCGCTCACCCCCGAGTCGGGGGCGAACCGGGCGAGGTGGTCCCACAGGAAGTCGAAGTTGCGGTTGAGGTCGACGCCCACGCAGCTCGCGCCCGTGGACCCGGGCGGCGCGGGGCGGCGGTTCTTGCGCCAGCCCGACGCGACCGCCTGGCTGTGCGCGCGACCGTCCGGGTTGACGCACGCGAGCACGAACAGGTTGCGGGTCTCCAGGAGGCGGCGGACGTCGTCGGCCGCGTACGACGCGCCCCCGTAGCCCAGCCCTGTGCCCGTCGCGTACGCCTCGAGCAGGTCGGCGGCGAACGCGACGAGCGCGTCCGGCGGGACCCACTCGCGCGCGTGCACCCCGCCCAGCAGCAGGATGCCGTCGGCCGCGTGCGCGCCGCCGGCACCCACGCGCAGGACGTGGGTGGTGCGGCCCTCGTGCGTCGCGTGGGGCGTGGCGACGAGCTCGCTCGTCGTCGGGTACGCCGCGGCGAGCGCCGCGAGCGCGGACTCGATCTCGGTGACGTTGAGGTACACGGCGCTACTCCTTGCGTCCGAGCCCGCGGGGGACCACCCCGCGGGCGGTGTAGCGGTCCCCGGTGCCGACCTCCGCGCGGCGGGCCGGCTCGGTAGCGGTGAGGTCCTCGACCTCCTCCACGACGACGTCCTGCCCGGCGCGGCTCGCGCGCGCGGCGTCCACCTGCCCGCGGGTCAGCTCGACGAGCGTCTCCAGGCCGCCGGGCGTGCGGCGGGCGACGGGCCGGCACCCGGTGTCGGCGTCGCTCTCCTCGATGAACCGGCGCAGCGCCGACGCGTCGGCGCCGGTGACCCGGCACCGCACGAGGTGGTCGTGCGGTGCCGGGTCCGGCGTGCCCGCGGGCGGCCGGTCGGGGCCGTCCGTCATCGCGGCCCCCGCTCCAGGCCGAGCGTCGGGCGCCCGAGGACGGGCCGGGGACGCGGCTGCAGCACCGGGGTGCCGTCCGCGGCCTTGCGCAGGCACTCGAGCACCTTGTCCAGGTCCGTGCCGTGCTCCTGCAGCGCGGCGTCGACCGCCTTGGCGATCTTCGGGTGGCGCCGCAGCACCTCGGCGAGCGCCTTGAGACGCTCCGGGCAGCCGCCCTCGCCGTCCTTCGGCGGCTCGGGGTCGCCCTCGGGCGGCCGGGGTGCGTAGATCGACCCGGTGACCAGCTGCTCACGCGTGAAGCGCTCACGGTGCAGCGAGCGGCCCTCGGCGACGACCCGGAACCGGTACACGCCGTAGTGCTTGCCCACGTAGTCGGCCTCGAAGACCCCGCCGCCGGTGGAGGTGAGCGTGATCTCGTCCTTGCCGCCGGGGCCGGTGAGCTCGGCGCGGACCCGCGCGCGGTCGCCGTCCACGGGCAGGTCGTACTCGGCCAGCCGGGCGACCAGGTGCAGGGTCGACCCGGGGTCGATCGCCTTCTGGTGCAGCGAGGCGGTGAACGTCAGGCTCGACCGGGTGTGGACCTCGACCGCGTAGCGGGCGCCGTGGGTGACGGCCTCCTTGTAGCCGGCGTGGTCCGTCTTCTCCAAGCGCTGGAGCCACTGGGCGAAGCCGCCCCGGTCGACCTCGAGGACCGCGGTCCACTCCCCGCCCCAGTGCTCGCCGCCCCCGCCGTCCACGTACGGCAGCGAGAGCCGGTAGTAGGCGACGTTCGCGCCGGTCACGTAGCTGACGCCCGGGGTGGCGGGCGTGATCGTCTCGCCGGCGGGCGTCACCAGGGAGTAGCGGACGACCCCGGGGGCGGGGGTGAGCAGGATCGCGTCCGTGGCCGCGTCGGCCCGGGACAGCCGGAACGGCACCTTGACGGTGTCGCCGGGGCGCACGAACCCGTCGGGGTCCAGCACGATCTGCTCGTTGCTGACCCCGGCCAGGATCTGCAGGTAGTACTTGGCGAGCAGGAACCGCTCGTCGGGGGACAGGACGCCGGTCATCGTCACGTAGCCGCCCGTGCCGTTGGTCAGCGCGGCCAGCTTGGTCGGGTCGATCGCGGACGCCTCGCCCAGGCCGATCGCGAACACCGTGTCGTCGATGCTGCCGGCGACGTCCGCGATGAACGCCGGGGCGTTCTCCTGGCCGTCGGTGAGGACGATCATCGCCGTGGTGTCGTAGTCGGTCGTCACCGCGTCGAGCAGGGTGCCGGCGGAGGCGACGCCGTCGCCGATCGAGGTCGCGCCCGCGGCGTTCGGGGTGTGGGAGGCCACGGCGGCGGCCGCCTGCGCGCGTCCGGGACCGAAGATCTCCGGGCCCGCGTCGGTGACGAGCATCGCGACGTCCGCGTCGTGGTCGAAGCGCACGACGCCGATGCCGGTGTCCGGCTTGAGCAGGTCCACCAGGACGTTGGCGGACTCCCGCAGCACCTCGACGCGGGTGCGGCCGTCGCCGGCGCCCCAGGCCATCGACCCGGACTTGTCCATCACCATGACGACGGCGGCGGTGGGCCGCTCGATGGTGTTCGCCGAGATCGTGACCGTCCACTCCTCGCCCGTCAGCACGGAGCGGACCACGATCTCGCCGGTCGCGGTGTCACCGGCCGACGTGCCCGTGTACGTGAGCCAGATGCGCGCGTGGGCGGTCGTGCCGATGCCCGGCGCGGGGACGGTCACCGACGGGCCGAGCAGCAGCGAGAAGGACCCGGCCGGGCCCGTCAGGACCGTAGGACCGGACACCACCTCGAACGTCAGGTCCTCGATGCCGGACACCTCCCACACCACGGCGCGGGCCGTGGTCTCGTCCTCCGGGACGTCGTTGAACGTCACGTGCGGCGTGAGGAGCTGGACCCGCCGGGCGGCGGCGCGCACGGCGGCGAACGCGTTGACCCGGCCGAACCCGTAGTCGTCGTTGTGCCCCGCCGCGTCGTAGACGACCCCGCCGACCTGGTCGGCGGTGTCCCGCATGATCTGCCGCAGCTGGTCGCGCGTGAGGTCGGGGTCGGCGGACAGGGCCAGGGCGGCGCAGCCCGCGGCGCACGGGGCGGCGAACGACGTGCCGGTGCTGGGCCCGTAGGTGTTGCCGGAGTTGGAGCTGACGACGGCGACCCCGGGGGCGATGAGCTCGACCTCGGGCCCGCGCGCGGCGTTGTCCTCCAGGTCGTCGCGCGTCGAGCGGACGACCGCGATCACGTCGGGGTGGGACACGACCAGGTCGAGGCTCACGTCCACGTTGGTGCCGTTGCTCGCGGCCCAGAAGATGGCCGTGCCCAGCCCGCCGCGTCCGTTGGCCGCGGAGGCCTCGATGGCGAGCTCGAGCACCGTGGTCAGGGCCCAGTTCGCGCCGTTCGGGCCCAGGCTGGACACGATGATGTCCGCGCCCGACGCCGGGTCGGCCGCCGGGACCTCCAGGGACGGGTCGGCCGCGTACGCGATGGCTCGCGCGAGCGTGGTCTGCGTGCCGACCTGGTCGTTGAGGCAGGCGACGAGCATGAGCTCGGCCTGCGGGGCCGCGCCCACGCCGCCGCGGCCGTTGCCCTCGCGGGCGCCGACCATGCCGGCGCAGAACGTGCCGTGGTTGGAGCCCGGCATCCCGGCCGTGCCCGCGGTGAACGTCGCGGGGCCGCCCCCGGAGAAGAACCCGGAGCCGGCGCCGACGCCCGCGGCGAGGTCCTCGTGGGCGGCGTCGAACCCGTTGTCGACCACCGCGACCCGGATCCCCGCGCCGCGGGTGTGGTCCCACGCGGCCTCGGCGGACACGTCGGCCCCGGCGGTGCCGCCGGCCTGCCCGGTGTTGCTCCACTGCCACTGGCCGCCGTACTCGGGGTCCGTCGGCGTGAACCGCTGCGGCACGTGCTCGACGAACGACGGCTCGGCGAACACGAACCGCGGGTCGTCGTGCAGGGCGACCGACGCGTCCAGGGCGTCGCCGGTGGTGCTGCGCACCTCGAACAGGTGCGGGGCGAACCGCAGCTCGGTGAGCACCGTCAGGCCGGTGGCCGCCAGGGCGGCGTCCACGTCGGCGCGGTCGAGCGCCGGGTCGAGCTGGACCGTCAGCACGTCGGTGGCGATGACGGCGCGGCCGTCCTCGTTGACGACGAGCGTGCCGGCCGCGTCGGCGTCGTCGGGGACCTCCCCGCCCCGGACGGCCGCGCGCGTGGCCGCGTCGGACGTCACGACGTGCCAGCCGGCGCGCGCGAACGCGTCCAGGGTGTCGTCGTCGAGCGCAGGGCTGGCCTCGCGGACGTCGGCGCGGTCGTCCGCGGCCTGGCGTCCGACCGGGCCCGGTGCGTCGCCCGGCTCGGTGACGCGGACGGCGACGACGGTGTCGACCTCCTCGACCTCGACCGGCCGGTCCTTGCGGTAGTAGCGGCGGTTCATCTCGGTACCCCCCTGTCGACGGGACGGCCCTCACCGACCCACGTGCGCACAGGAGGCAGGCCGCGGTGGGCTGATACGGCGTCCGCGGCGCGGGGGCCCCTGCTTGGATGGGGGGATGTCGTCCCTCGTCCTGCCGCCCAAGCTCGTCCCCGGTGACCGCGTCGCGGTGGTCTCGCCGTCGTTCGCCGCCCCCGCGGTCGCCGCGGCCGTGCACGAGCAGGCGATGCGGCGGCTGGTCGACGTCACGGGCCTCGTGCCCGTGGAGTACCCGACGACGCGGCAGCTCGGCGCGTCCCCGCAGGACCGGGCGCGCGACCTGAACGCGGCGTTCGCCGACCCGTCCATCCGCGCGGTGCTGGCGACGATCGGCGGCGAGGACCAGATCACGGTCGTGCCGCACCTCGACGCCGACGCCGTCCGGGCGGACCCCAAGCCGTTCCTCGGCTACAGCGACAACACGAACCTGCTGAGCTGGCTGTGGCAGCAGGGCGTCGCGGGCTTCCACGGCGGCTCGACGCAGGTGCACCTGGGGCCGGGCCCCGAGGTGGACGAGGTGCACCGCGCCTCGCTGCGCGCGGCCCTCCTCACCGGGGAGACGCTCACGCTGACCGAGCCGGGCGAGTCGCAGGACCTGGGCCACGCCTGGTCCGACCCGCGCGCCCTCACCGAGCACGGCGTGCGCACGCCCACCGAGCCGTGGACGTGGGCCGGGCCGGCGCGCGCCGTCACGGGACGGACGTGGGGCGGCTGCCTCGAGGTGCTCGACTGGCTCGCCCTGGCGGACCGGTTCCCGCCGACCGCGGCGCTGGAGGGCGCGATCCTGCTGCTGGAGACCAGCGAGGAGCTGCCGTCGGCCGGGACGGTCCGGCGCTGGGTGCGCGCGCTGGGCGAGCGCGGCCTGCTGGCGGCCGTCGCGGGCGTGTGCGTCGCCCGGCCGCCCGTCACCAGCTTCGAGGTGAGCCTCGACGCCGACGAGCGGGCACGTCGCCGCGCGGAGCAGCGGGACGCCGTCGTCGAGGAGGTCGCCCGGTACAACCCCGGGGCCGTCGTGTGCATCGGGGTGCCGTTCGGTCACACGCAGCCGCAGTGGATCGTCCCGTACGGCGGGCTCATGACGCTCGACGGTGCGAGCCGGACCGTGACGGCCTCGTACGCCTGACCCGGCGCGTCCGGCGCCAGGGGGACCGTCGCGTCCTCAGCCTCGGACGGCCGCCAGGGCCTCGTCCCACAGGTCCTCGAGGGGCGCGGCGCCGTCGAGGGCGAGCCAGGTCTCGGACGCGGTGTCGAGGCAGACCACGGCGGTCGCGACGATCGCGGCGGCGCGGTGCTGGGCCGACGCGTCGCTCACGCCGGCGGCGCGCAGCCGGGCGGCGAGCTCGGGGACGAGGAGCTCGCGCCAGGCCAGCTGCTTCTCCAGGTGGCGCGCCCGCAGCGTGGGGCTGTCGTGCAGCATGCGGCCCAGCGTCAGCTCGGACTCCCGCGAGGAGGCGTCCTCGCCCTGCCGCAGTGCGAGGAACGCGGCGCGGACCGCCTCCCAGGGGGGCTCCTCGACGGGCCGGCGGGCGAGCTCCGCCGCGACCCGTCGACCTCGCTCGAGCAGGTCCCCGAGGACGACGTCCTCCTTGGTGGCGAAGTAGCGGAAGAAGGACCGGCGGGAGATCCCGGCCGCCTCGACGATCTGGTCGATCGTCGTGGCCTCGAACCCCTCCCGCAGGAAGAGGTCCATCGCGGCCGTGGAGATCTCCTGCCGGACCGCCCGGCGGGTGCGGTCCCGCAGCCCGGGCGGGACGGTGTCCGTCGTCGTGTCCACGGCCCCATCCTAGGCCGCTCGGCTCGCAGGCGCGGATGTGGCACTCGGTGTCATATTCGCGTTATGGTGCCACCATGACGGCTCTCGACTACTCCAGCCAGACCACGATCGTCACGGGCGCGAGCTCCGGGATCGGTGCCGCCCTCGCACGCCGACTGGCCGCCCGGGGCTCCGACCTGGTCCTCGTCGCACGCCGCGTCGACCGGCTCGAGCACCTCGCCGCCGAGCTGCGCGACGCCCACGGCACACGCGTCGAGGTCGTGGGCCTCGACCTCGCGGCACCGCACCCCGGTGCCGCCCTCGCGGCCGAGCTCGACCGGCGCGGGGTGCGCGTCACGAGCCTGGTCAACAACGCGGGGTTCGGCACCGACGGGGCGTTCGCCGACGAGGACCCCGCGCAGCTCGCCTCGCTCGTCGCCGTCAACGTCGGTGCCGTCGTGGACGTCACGCGCGCGTTCGTCGGGCCCCTGTCCGCCGCGGGCACGGGGTTCCTGGTCAACGTCGCCAGCGTGGCCGCCTACCAGCCGATCCCCGGCATGGCCGTCTACGCGGCGAGCAAGGCGTTCGTCCTCAGCCTCACCGAGGCCCTGTGGTGGGAGCTGCGGGGGACGGGCGTCCGCACCCTGGCCTTCTCCCCGGGCCTGACCCGCACCGAGTTCTTCGACCAGATCGGCACCGCGCAGTACGGCGACGACTTCCAGAGCCCCGAGCAGGTCGCGGACGCCGTCCTGCGCGCTCTCGACCGCCGCCGCCCCGCACCGAGCGCCACGGCGCGACGACGTGACGCTGTCGCGACGGTCCTCAGCCGGCTGCTGAGCAGGCGGGCCGTCGTGACGGCCACCGCGCGGGTCGCGGGTGCCGAGCGGCTCATGGACGGGTCGCGAGCGGGTGCGTCGCTCCCGTGACGCGGTCGGCCGCGCCGGCCGGCCGGTAGGTTGGCGCGCGTGCCCACCGAGCAGCTGACCTTCACCACGACCATCGGCGTCGACGTCAAGGGCGAGACGTGGAGCTGCGTGGAGATCCCCGGGTCGGCGGAGTTCCTCGGCACCCGCCGCACCGTGCGCGTCGACGCCACGGTCGACGACGTGGTGCTCGAGAACGTCGGCGCGATGGTCACCGGGACCGGCGGGCACATGGTGTCCCTCAGCGCCAAGGTGCGCGCGGCGCTCGGCAAGGACGTTGGCGACAGCGTCGACGTGACGATCACCCGGCGGTAGCCCTGGCCGCGCGAGGCTTCGCCGACCGCGCCACCACACCCACCAGTGGAGCAGCCCCATGACCGCGAGCACGGCAGCGACCCGCCAGATCCTGTCCGCTGTCGTGCTCGCGGTGACCTGCGCTCTCACGACGACGGGCTGCGTCTACGACGCGCCCCCGCCACGATGGGCCGATCTGGTGAACGAGCGCAGGACAGCGGTCACCCTGACGTTCGACGGCTCGGCCGCAGAGCCCCAGGAGATCCCCGCACGCCAAGGCAACGTCATCCGGTACGAGGGCGAGCCCATCAGGGAAGAGGACGACCCGTGCGTGGACGTCGGCGCCACGGTGACCGACACGACCACCGGCCAGGTCCTGGGAACCGTCGACCCGCCGATCTGCGCCGAGACCAGGATCTACGTCCGTGAGGACGGCACCGTCGAGGTGCGCTGACCGTCCGGCCGCCGTCACGCGGACCGAGCGCGAACCAGGGACATCCGCGCATCGGTCGGCCCGCACGAGCGCCGAGCGCGCGGGGGACGACACCTGCGGTGAGCGGCGACGGTGATGCGGTCACCGCCCGGGAGGCGTAGCCGCGAGCACCTGCTCGTAGTGCTCCACCACCGGGAACGGGTCGTAGAAGTGGTGCAGCAGACGGCGCCACTCCTGGTACCCGGGCGAGCCGCGGAAGCCCACCGTGTGGTCCTCCAGCGACCGCCACGTCACGAGCAGCAGGTACGTGCCCGGGCGCTCGACGCACCGTGACAGCGTCAGGCCGCCGAAGCCCTCCGTGCTCGCGATGATCGACCTGGCCTGCGCGAACGCCTCCTCGAACTCGGCCTCCCGGCCCGGGACGACGGACAGCAGCGCGTGCTCGAGGACCATGCCGCCAGCATCGCAGGGGCTCGTGGTGCACCGCGCCGCACGTCCACCGGGCGCCTGCATCCTTCGATGCAACCGCCGGTCTTCGTCCCTCCGCCCGGCGCGGCCGCACCCCCCGGATTCCTAGCGTCGGGTCACGTCAGACCGACTCCGACGAGAGGGACTCCGATGAGCACCGTCACCGCACCAGCACCCCCGCAGCCACGCGGCGGTGTGCTCGACCCGGTCCGCCGCCACCCGCTGCTGTCGTTCTTCGTCCTCGCGCTCGGCATGAGCTGGCTCGCGTGGATCCCGTACATCCTGTCGAACCACGGCCTGGGCGTCTGGGACTTCACGTTCCCCGGCGACTCGGGCGGTCAGCTGCTGGGCATGCTGCCCGGCGCGTACCTCGGGCCCATCGGGTCCGCCCTGCTCGTCACCGCGATCGCCGACGGGCGCCCCGGCCTGCGCGCGTGGGCGCGCCGCCTGTGGAACTGGAAGGTCAGCTGGAAGTGGTACGCCGGCATCCTGCTCGGCGTCCCGGGGGCGATCATCCTGTCGGGCCTGGTGCTCACCGGTGGGCAGATGACCCTCGTGAGCGCCACGGTCGTGCCGGGCCTGGTCGCCGGGATGGTCGTCGGGCTGATCTTCCAGATGGTGACGACCGGCCTCGCCGAGGAGCCGGGCTGGCGCGACTTCGCGCTGCCCCGCATGCAGCGGCTCGTGGGCGCACCCGTGGCGGCCGTGGTCATCGGCGTCCTCTGGGGCGTGTGGCACCTCCCCCTGTTCCTCACGGCGTGGGGCCAGTGGGACGGCACGGCGGTGCCGTGGTTCCGCCCGTTCGTGTTCGTCGCGTTCTGCGTCGCGTTCAACGTGGTCATGACGTGGGTGTTCAACCGGACCGGCCAGAGCCTGCCGATGGCGATGCTGCTGCACGTGAGCGTCAACAACTTCGCGTCGGGCCCGTCGGACATCCTGTTCCCCACGCTGGGCCCCGACATGTTCCAGAACTCGCTGCTGCTGGGTGCCGTGGTCGCGGGGGCGGTCGTCCTCGTCGGCACCCGCGGTCGGCTCGGCTACCACCCGGAGCCGGTCGCACCCCCCGCCCCGCAGCCCGAGCTCGCGCGTCTATCGTGACGACGATGACCGAGCGACCTGCTCAGCACCGCCGCCGGCCGACGGACGTCGTGCCGGCGGCGTGCTGGGTGCTGTCGGTCGGGCTGCTCACGGGGACCGTCGTCGTGAGCGGCGCCGCCCCCGAGACCGCGAACGGCGTCCCCGCGCTGGGCGACGCCGCGTGGTGGTGGTCGGTGGGGGTTCTCGCCCTGCAGGCGGCCGTGCTCGCGCGGTGGGGCGCGCACCCGCGCCGCGCCCTGCTGACGGTCGCCGCCGCGCTGCCCGCGCTGCTGGTCCTGGGCGACGTGATCGGCGTGGGCCTGCTCGCGGTGATGGTCGCGACGTACCGGGCGGTCCTCGCGCGGCCGTCGCGGCCGCTGCTGCCGACCCTCCTGGGAGCGGGCACGCTGGTGGCCCTCGGCGTGACAGCGGCCACGCTGCGCGGTGGCAACGCGGTGCCGGTCGCGGTCGTCGCCGGGCTGATGCAGGGCGTGGCGGCCGTCGGGCCGGCGTTCGCGCTGGCGAGCGTCGTCGGGTCACGACGTGACGCGCTGGAGGCGCTCGCCCGCACCGCCGAGGCGCAGGGCCGGGAGCGCGACGCCCTGGTGCAGGTCGCGGTGGAGCGCGAGCGCACGGCCATGGCCCGCGAGCTGCACGACATCGCCGCCCACCACCTGTCGGGCATCGCCGTGATGACCGGGGCCATCGGCCGGCAGATCGACGTCGACCCCGAGGGCGCCAAGGTCGCGGTCGCGCAGGTGCGCGAGCAGAGCACCGCGATGCTGCGGGACCTGCGCCACCTCGTCGTCCTGCTGCGGGACGTCGACGCGCCTGCCGAGACCGGTGGTCCGGTGCGGATGGAGACGCTGGTGGGGATCGGGGACCTCGTGGCGCGCGCGCAGGCGTCGGGGCTCCCGGTGACGCTGGAGACGACCGGCCCCGTGACGGAGCTCGCGGCGTCGGGTGCGGTCGGGCCGCTGGCGCAGCTCGCCGCCTACCGCGTCGTGCAGGAGGCGCTGGCCAACGCCGCCCGGCACGCGCCCGGCGCGCGGTGCGTGGTCCGGCTGGACGCGACCACTCCGGGGTGCGTCGAGGTGGTGGTCCGCAACGGCCCGCCCGGCGCCGGGGCGGCACCCGCGCACGACGACCCCGGCTACGGTCTGGTCGGCATGCACGAGCGCGCGGAGCTGACCGGCGCCACGCTGCGGTACGGCACGACGCTCGAGGGCGGGTGGCAGGTCAGCCTGTCGGTCCCCGCGTCCGTCACGCCGGGGCCGGGGGACGGGCCGACGACGAGCGAGGGGCAGGACCGATGAGCGAGGCCGTCGTGCGGGTGGTCGTCGCGGACGACCAGCCGCTCGTCCGGATGGGGCTGTCGACCATGCTGGCGACCGAGCCGGGCATCGAGGTCGTCGGCCAGGCCGCCGACGGCGCGACCGCCGTGGCGCTGGCCCGCGAGCTGCGGCCCGACGTGGTCTGCATGGACATCCGCATGCCCGGCACGGACGGCATCACCGCGACGCGCCAGCTGTGCGGGCCCGACGTCGAGGACCCGGTCCCCGTGCTGGTGCTCACGACGTTCGACGTCGACGAGTACCTGTTCGGGGCGCTCGAGGCCGGCGCCTCGGGGTTCCTGCTCAAGGACGCGGAGCCCGCGACCCTCGTCGAGGCCGTCCGCTCGGTGGCGGCCGGGCACGGCATGCTCGCCAACGCGCTGACCCGGCGCGTGCTGCGGGAGGTCGTCACGCGCCGCCGCACGCAGCCGGTGACCGCGGCGCGCGCCAGCGAGCTGCTCACGCCGCGCGAGCTGGACATCCTCCTGCTGCTGGCGCAGGGCATGTCCAACGAGGACATCGCGCGCGAGCTGTACCTCGAGGTGTCGACGGTGAAGTCCCACCTGGCCCGGGTGATGCCGAAGCTCGGCGTGAAGTCGCGGCTGCAGGCGGTGGTGTGGGCGTACCAGAACGGGATCGTCGACGTCGGCGGGTGAGCAGGCTGCGGTGGACGCCGGGTGACGCCCGCCGCCGTCGCCCGGTGTCGGAGGCCGCTGGCATGCTCGCCGTGTGGAGCTGCGGTTCAGCGGTGAGGTGATCTGGTGGCGCGGTCCGGCGCCGTTCCACTTCGTCGTGCTCCCGGGCCCGGAGACGGAGCGGCTGCGTGCCGTCGCCGCGCGGGTGACGTACGGCTGGGGCTGCATCCCCGCGACCGTGACCCTGGGGTCGACCACGTTCACCACGTCGATCTTCCCCAAGGACGGCGGCTTCCGCGTCCCCGTCAAGACGGCGGCGCGCCGCGCGGAGGGGGTCGAGCTGGGGGACGACGTCGCGCTCGTGGTCGTCGTGGCGGACCCCGACGAGCCCGACGTCGAGCCGGGTGACGACGCCCCGGCCCCGGCCCGCCCCGGCCCGCGCCACGACCCCGCGGACGACGACGACTACGACGACCCCGCGGCCGACGTGACGACGGGACCCGACGACGCCGTCGGGTGAGTCGGTCACGAGGCGCGGGGCCCGGCGGCGCCGGGCGGCCGGGGCACCTGGGCAATGTCCTCGCCCACGCGGGAGCCCGCGCCTACCGTCGGGACGGTGCACGACGACGAGCTGACGATCACCGTCGACCAGGTCCGCGCCCTCGTCGACGAGCAGCACCCGCGCTGGCGCGACCTGCCCCTGCGCGCCCTGCCGCACCGCGGCACCGACCACGCGCTGTTCCGGCTGGGCGACGACCTCGCCGTGCGGCTGCCCCGGATCGCGTGGGCGCAGGAGGCGGTCGAGCGCGAGCGGGCGTCGACCGAGCGCCTCGCCGCGGCGGTGGGGGTCGAGGCCCCGGTCCCGGTGGCGGCGGGCGAACCGGGTCACGGCTACCCGTGGCGGTGGTCCGTCGTCCGGTGGGTCCCCGGCGCGACGCCGACGCGACCCACCCCGGTGCTCGCGGCGGACCTCGCGCACGTCGTGCGGCGCCTGCGCGCGCTCGACCTGCCCGGCCGGGTCAACGAGCGGCGCGCGCACCCGCTCGCCGACCTCACCGACGCGGTCGCCGCCGACGCGCGGGCCGTCGGCGACGAGGTCCCGGTCGACCGGGTGCTCCGCGCCTGGGAGGCCGCGTGCGCGGCCGACCCGTGGGACGGGGTGGGCGTCTGGCTGCACGGGGACCTCGCGCCGGGCAACCTGGTCGTGCGCGACGGCCGGCTGGTGGGGCTGCTGGACTGGGGCGGTGCCGGGCGCGGCGACCCCGCGGGCGACCTCGGTCCGGCGTGGAACCTGCTCGACGCGCCGTCGCGCGCCGTGCTCCGCGCCGTGCTCGGTGACGACGACGCCACGTGGTCACGGGGGCGCGGCTGGGCGCTGCGGCAGGCGCTGCTGCAGCTGCCGTACTACCGGACCCGGTACGTGCCGCTGGCGGACCACGCGCGCGCGACGATCCGCGCGGTCCTGGAGGACTCCGGGCTCACCGCGTGACCACGGGCAGGTCCGCCAGCCAGGCACGCCACGCCGGCTCCTCGCGCTGCACGTACGCGGCCGCGTCGGGGGAGAAGAGGTGCGCCCGCAGGTACGCGCCGGCGCCGCCCTGGCCGCCGTCGTGCACCGACGCGCTGAGCACCCCGGGCACGGGCGCCGTGAGCCGGACGACCGCCTGCCGCTCGGCGAGGCGCACCACCGTCCCGGTGTGCCCGCGCACGTCGACGGCGGAGCCCTCCTCGCCCAGCCCGAGCGCCTCGCGCAGCGCCGACCAGACGGCCGCGGCGTCGCCGGGGTGGGACGCGTCGGCCTCCAGCAGCGTCGCCTGCTGACCGGGGAAGCGCGCGAGGTACTCGCGCAGCACGTCGAACGACGGCTTCCAGCTGGTGCCCATGTCGTCCCACCACTCCTGCTCCCAGTCGGCGCCCGTGCCGAACCCGCTGGTGGTGACGTGGACGACGCACGTGCCGCCGGAGCGCGCCTCGACGACGAACTCCGACGTCATGGGGCTCAGCTCGTCCGGGTCCTTGCCCATGAGGGCGGCCCAGTCCTCCTCGTAGACGAGGCGGTGCGGCGGTTCCCAGGCGGTGACGTGCCCGTCCGAGCCCATGTCCTCGCCCATGCTGAAGTGCAGCCGGCCGCCCTCGCGCTCCTCGAGCTCGGTCGGCAGGAACCACGCGGTGAGGCCCGGGGCGGTCGCCACGGCGTGCCACACCTGCTCGGGTGTGCCCGGGACCTCGACGCTGAACTCCAGGCGGTACGGGACGTGGGGCGCGGTGCTCATGAGCTCTCCTCCGGGACGGGGTGGGCGGCGACGACGAGCCGGTGCGGGCGCCCGTCGTCGTGGTGGTAGCGGGCGGCCAGGTCGAGCACCGCGGCGGTGAGGTCGTCGGCGAACGCGGCCCGGTCGGCGGCCGACCGGAAGCCGATGCGGGTGTCGATCGCCAGCGTCGACACCCGCCCGCCGGACGTGCTCGCGCGGCGGGCCAGCGTGCCGACCTCGCGCACGAGCCGACCGGCGAGCGCGACGAGGTACCGGGCGGAGAGGCGGTCGGCGGTGGCGCCGGGGTCGGCCGCCGACGGGCTCACGGCCGCGGGGGACACGACGTAGGAGGCGGCCGACGCCTGGAGCAGGCGCTCGGTGAGGCCGCCGTGGCGACGTTCCTCGGTGAGTCCCACCAGGCCGTGCGCCTCGAGCGCGCGGAGGTGGTAGTTGACCTTCTGGCGGGTGAGGCCGACGCGCGCCGCGAGCCCGGCGGCGGACGCCGGCACGGCCAGCTCGGCGAGCAGCCGGGCGCGGACAGGGTCCAGCGCGGCGGCCGCGGCGTCCGCGTCCTCGATGACCTCGATCTGCTGCACCCCTCCAGAGTCCCTTTGACAGGAATTGCTGTCAAGGGGTGACCTGCGGGGTTCCGTTGCGGGCTGCACGCCGACGCGGGCGTGGGGGCGGGGCAACGGGTGCGGTGGCGCGCGACCTCGGGAACACTCGACCGCACCTGACGCCGGAGGGCGCGGGTCCGGACGACGCCGACGTCGCCCGGTGCGACCCGGGAGGGGAGGCCGCGTGGGACGCCGCAACGCCTGGCGACGAGCCCTCCTCACCGCCGCCACCGGCGCCGGCCTCTGGGCGGCCACCGCCGTGCTCGCCGCTCCCGCCCAAGCCGCCGAGCCGCCGCCGGTAGACCTCCTCGGCGGGGTGGCCGGCGGGGTAGCAGGCGTGCTGGACGGCGTGGTCGGCGGGGTCGTCGACGGCGTGGTCGGCGGCGTCGCGGCCCCCGTCGTCGAGACCGTCGGTGCCCTCACCGCTCCCGTGACCGTGCCCGCGGCCGACCTCGTGGCACCGCTGGTCGAGCCCGTGGCCGGCGCGCTGGCCCCCGTCACGACGCCCGTCCTCGGTGCGCTCGACCCGGTGACGGCCCCCGTGGTCGACGCGCTCGCCCCTGCGCTGACTCCCGTCGGGGAGCTGGTCGCCCCGGTGACGACACCGCTCGCGCCGGTGGTCACGCCGCTCGGCCCCGTCGTCGGTGCCGGCCTCGCGCCCGTCGTCGACGACCTCGTGCCGGCGGTCCGCCCGGCGCCGGGCGGGCCGGTCGCGGCACCGGCCGCACCGACGGCGCCCGGGACCGACCCCGCACCCGGCGCCTCGACCACCGGTCCAAGCGCCGGTCCGACCACCGCTCCACCGGAGGGGCCGGTCCTCGCCGCCCCGCCGCCCGAGCAGCACCCCGGCGGCGCGCCCGTGCGTGCCGACCGCCCCGACCGTGCGGCGGTGCCGGCGCCCGTCGCGCCGGCCGCTCCCCCCGGTGGGCCGGTCCTCGCGGCTCCGCCGCCGGGCCCGCCCGCCGCGCCGGGGCCGTCCGCGCCGTCGCCGTCCGCCGCGGGCGGCACGTCCACCACGTCCTCGGTCCAGCAGCCCGAGGTGGCCGTACCTCCCGGTGCGGCCCGCTCCGCCGTGCTCGTCGCGCGCGGCCCCACCGCGTCGGGTGACGTCGTCGTGCCGGCCGGGCTGGCGGCGCGCCCCGGCGCCCGCCCCGGCTGACCCCACCCCGCCCGTCGACGCAGCGGACCGCCTCGCGGCGGACGTGCGCGGCGGGCTGCGGTCGACCCGTCGTCGGTGACGGGGTCGATCCACGGCGTCGTGCGCGGCCGGGCCGCGGCGACGCCGAGCGGTGGCCCTCGCGGTGGGCGGGGACGGGTCGGAGGGGGCTCGCGCCTCGCCCGCCGCGACGGGCCGCCGGTGGAGGCCGGCTACCAGGGAGGGACGATCATGCGGGAGCAGGACAGGGCACGGCGGGCCACGCACCCCGCCGATCCGGCGCTGCCGGAGCAGCGCGGTGCGGCCGACGTGGGCGACGACGTGTGGGGCTCGGCGCGCACGGAGGCGCCGCACACGGTGGTCCCCGCGGCTGGTGAGGTCCGCAGCTGGGCGTGGGAGGTCGACGCCTGACGGGTCCGTCACGCGCGCTGTGTGCAGCTGGGGACGCCGGCCGTCCCCAGCTGCACACACGGGTGCGCGTCGGTCAGGGCACGGCGACGCGGAACACGGGCCACCCGATCTCCGTGCGCCACGCCGACGGGTCGGGGGTGTCGCGCGGGCCGACCAGGTACGTCTCGCGCACGGGCCCGGCCACGGCCAGCGTGTTCGCCACGACCCAGGAGCCGAGCCGGCCGTAGGTCACGTCGATGTCGTCGTGCTCCCCGGTGTGCGTCGTGACGGCCAGCTCGACGGCGGGCAGCGTCACCGGGTGCACCCGGCCCACCGTCGCCGGGCGGTCCGTCGGCCGGTACACCAGCGCGTGCCCGCGGCCGTGCTGGAACAGCGCGTCGTCGTACAGCCCGCCCGGCGGACCGCTGGGCACGGGCACCGCGGCGTCGAGCTCGGCCATCGCGCCGGCGTACCAGGCCAGGACGTCGTCGTGCGACACGTCCGCCGCGACGGCCGCGACCGTCACGGCGGGCACGGCGCGCAGCTCCACGTCCACGGGCGCGGGGTCGGGCTCCAGCAGCCGGCGCAGCGAGACGACGGCGGCACGCGTGCGGGCCAGCTCGGACTCGAGCCGTCGCAGATGGTCCGCGACCAGGCGGGCGCGGGTGTCCGGGTCGTCGGTGCGCAGGATCGTCCGCACCTCGGCCAGCGGGACGTCGAGCTCGCGCAGCCGGTGCACCACCTGGGCCACCGGGATCTGGTCGGTGCTGTAGGAGCGGTAGCCCGTGACGTCGTCGACGGACGCGGGCTCCAGCAGCCCCGCGTCGTGGTACCGCCGCAGGGTGCGGACGCTGAGGTGGGTCAGGCGCGAGAACTCCCCGATCGTCAGCACGCGGCCATCGTCCACCCTCCCCCCGGGGGAGGGTCCAGCGCTTGACCCTCCCGGCGCGGGACGCCGCAGCCTGGCGCCATGAGCACCCACGTCGAGACCAGCGACCTGCCCGCCACGATCCGCACCTACCTCGCCGCGCACGCCGCCCGCGACACCGACGCGGCCCTGCGGCTGTTCACCCCGGACGCCGTCGTCGTGGACGACGGCAGCACCTACCGCGGCACGGAGGGGATCCGCCGGTTCCTCTCGCGGGCCGGGGCCGAGTTCACGTACACGACCGAGCTCGTCGCCGCCGAGCGCGTCGACGCCACGCACTGGGTGGCCACGCACCGCCTCGAGGGCGACTTCCCCGGTGGCGTCGTCGACCTGGCCTACCGCGTCGTCCTCGACGGCGACCTGATCGCCGAGCTCGTCATCGCACCGGCGCCCTGAGGCCCCCAGGGCGGCGTCAGGGCACCGGGATGCGCGACACCGTGAAGGGCCCCGGGGTGCCCCCGGCGGCCCGGGTCGCGAACTGGCTGTTCACCACCAGCAGGCTGCCGCCGGCTCGGGCGATCGTCGTCGGGTCGTCGAACGACGGGTCGGTGGTCCGCGACAGGACGGTCCCGGACCGCAGGTCCCGGTCGAGGCGCACGACGACGACCGACTGCGGGCCGGCCGTCCACTCGGCCGCGAGCAGCCGGTGGCCGTCGAGCAGCAGGCCGTCACCGGCGACCGAGGCCCCGCCCAGGTCGATCCGCTGCACGCTGCCGTCGGCCAGCCCGACGCGGAACAGCTCGCCCGTGCGCGTCTTGGCGACCACGGCGTGCCGCCCGTCGCGTGAGACGACCAGGCCGTTGGCGTTGATGTCCTGGTCGTACGTGAAGTCCGTGCCCTCGAACGACACGACCGGCTCCAGCAGCGCGGTGGTCGTGGTCCGGCGCTCACGTCCGTCGATGCGGTAGAGCACCGGGCGCGACGAGTCCGTCACGTATACGTCGCCGCGGGGGCCGACGGTGAGGTCGTTGACGAACGTCGGCGTGCCGTCCTGCGCGACCTGCCACGACCCCGTCAGCTCGCGGGTCCGCAGGTCGTACGCCCACACGCGCCCGGTGGCGCCGCCGGCGACGAGCAGCGTGCGACCGTCCACCTCGAGCCCGACCGCCATCGTGCGCCCGTCCTGCCCGCCGGCCAGGAACGGCGTGGCCGTGGGGTGGCGGAGGTTCCCGCGGTAGATCGTCCCGTCGGTGGTGCTGCTGACGTAGAAGTCCGTGCCGCGAGCCGCGACGCCCTCGGGGTACACGTCGTCCGCGGCGGGGCCGACGGGGTCCAGCAGGTACGTCGTCGGGAGGTCGGGTCCGCGCCCCGGCCCGTGTCCCGGCCCGTGCGCGGCGGCCGGCGCGGCCGTCGCGAGCGTGAGTGCGACGACGGCGGCGAGGGTGGTCGTGAGGCTCGGGCGCATCGGTCTACCCCTTCGCGGGGGCGTCCGCCTCCCCGGCGCGGGCCCCCACCGACGCCGGGAGTGCACCGGGAGGAGTTTGGGACGAAACCGGCGCGCTGCCCACTGTAGGGACGGCGCCGGGACCCGTGCCAGGTGCGGGCGCCGACCGGTCCCGGGTCGCGCTCACAGCAGCACCGACCCCTCGATGCAGGTCGTCGTGTCACCGCCGATCCACAGGTCGTCGCCGAGCTGCTCGACGTGCACGCGACCCCGGCGCTGCAGCGCCGTCCCCTGCGCGGCGACGTAGCGCGTCGGCAGCGTGCCGTTGCCGACGAGCCAGCGGGCGAGGCCGGCGTTGAGGCTGCCGGTCACCGGGTCCTCGGCGAACCACTCGCCGAAGATGAACCCCCGGACCTCGACGTCGGCGTCGTGCCCGGAGCCCCACGGCCCGACGACGCCGACGAACAGGTCGCCCACGGCCGCCGGGTCGGGCCGGATCGTGAGGACCTCGTGGGCGTCGGCGAGCACGACGCCGATCCACGGCGGGCCGTTGTCGATCCACTCGCACGCCACGACCGCCGTGTCGGGCAGCCGCAGGTTCGCCACGACCCGCGCGCGGACCTCGGGCGCGACCGGGCCGGACCGGCGCAGCGGCGGTGCCGCGAACGCGAGCCGCCCGGCGTCGCGCCGCAGGCGCACGAGCCCGATGCCGCACTCCTGCACGACGGTCCCCTCGTCACGCGGGCGTCCACCGGCGGCGAGCCACGCGTGTGCGCTGCCGAGGGTCGGGTGCCCCGCGAACGGCAGCTCGCCACCGGGCGTGAAGATCCGCAGCCGGTAGTCGGCGGTCGCCGGGTCGGTCGGCGGCAGGACGAACGTCGTCTCCGAGAGGTTGGTCCACCGGGCGAACGCCGCCATCTCGTCGTCGGCGAGGTCGGTCCCGTCCAGCACGACCGCGACCGGGTTCCCGCGGTAGGGGGTCGCGGTGAAGACGTCGACCTGGGCGAACGCGCGCTCTCTCATGCGGCCAGCCTGGACCCGGGACGCCGCGCCGCGCGACCCCCGTCCACGCTGCGTGACCGTCGCGGATCGCGAGCACCCCGGTCCCGCGCGCCGAGCTCAGGACGGTGGCCTCTCGCGGTCCTGCGGGACGCGGTCTTCGTCCGGTGAGGGCACCGGCGAGGGTGCTAGGGGGCGGGCGGCGCGTCGGCGACGGCGAGCTCGTGGGTGAGCTCCATGCAGCGCAGGCGGGCGGGGGAGAAGTCGTAGGGCATCATCGCCACGGCCTCGAGCACGCCCGTGGACCCGTCGACGCTGCAGGCGGCCGGTGCGGCGAGGTTCCGCCCGTCGTCAGCGGTCGCGGTGTGCTCGGCCTCCCAGGAGTCGATGAGCGCGTCGTCGCGCTGCCCCTGGCCGGAGTCCTCGATCGCGGCCGCCAGCCTCAGCTCGAAGGCGTGCCGGTCGGCTGCGACCCGGGCCACGCGGGGGTCGTCGACGGCGACCGTGTCGTCGAGTGCCTCCTCGGCCGCATCGAGGCGGTCGGACTCGGCCCGCAGCTCCGGGTGGGCGGCCAGGGCGATGAACCGGCCGGCCTGGATGGCCGCGCCGAGCGGGCCGAAGATGTGCTCGGTGACCAGCAGGACGTCCAGGTCCGCCTGACGCAGCGCACCCTCGGGGAGGCTCTCGAGCCGGTCGGCGACGACGTCGGAGAGCAGACGCCCCCGGCTGCCGGTGCCGGCCGGAGTCGGGTCGGCCAGGGCGGCACCGATGCGGTCCGCGGAGATCCCGGCATCGGCCATCCGGCGGATCCACAGCAGCCGGACCACCTCGTCGTGGCCGTACCGGCGGTCGTCACCGCCCGGCTCGGGCTCGGGGAGCAGGCCGGTCGCGTGGTGGCGACGGATCGCCTGCGGGGTGGTGCCGACGAACGACGCCGCGTCGTCGATCGTGACGTGACGCGGCGGGACGAGGGACGGAAGCATCAGCGGAGGCCCTCCTGGGTGGGGTGCGGTCGTGGTCGGTGCGTCAGTCCCACCAGAAGTCCCAGGACTCCGACCCGACCTGGTCCTGCGCGAGCTCCCTGAGCGTGCCGACCCCCTGGTCGACGACGTCGCTGCCGCGCCACCGAAGATCCTGCGCCACCACGTCACGGGGTCATCCCACCACGGCGGCTCTCCGGATCGGGTCGGCGCGACCGCGGGAGAGGCGGGCACCACGACCCGATCGCGCCTACGCTCGCGTCGTGGCGCGGCAGCAGGTGACCCGGTACCTGGACGCGCGCGGCCTGCTGTCCGCGCCCGCGGACCACCGGCACGTCGAGCGGGTGCTCCGGGAGGACGGTTGGACGCCGTGCGGCGCTGGTGACTGGGCCGTGGCCCTGCGGTCGCCCGACGGGACGACGGCGGCGCGGATCAGCCCGTTCGACCCCACCGGCCCGTTCACGGCAGCCCTGTACGTGCGGGCCGCGCACACCCGCCAGGTGCCCGAGCTGCTGGCGCACCGGCGCCTGACGGGCGGCGGCGACCTCCAGGTGCTCGAGTGGCTCGCACCCGTCCCGGACGGCGAGGCCCTCGCGCTCCAGCACGCCCTGGCCGCACCGTCCCGGGAGCTCGCGGAGCTCGCGGCGATCGTGCGTGACCTGCACGAGCAGGCGCGACGCGAGCTGCCGTGGTGCGGTCCGCTGGACCACAACCCGGCCAACGTCATGCGTGCGGCGGACGGTCGGCTCGTCGTCCTCGACCTGTTCTACGCCGACGGCCCGGATCTGTACGCGACCGCGGAGTCGGACCCGGACCGCGTCGCCGCGCTGATCCCCGAGACAGAGCGCCGGTTCATGACCGAGATCCCGCTGGCGACGTCCGGGCCGTGGGACCCGGCGTCGCGGGAGCGGGTGCGTGCCGGACTCGCGGCCGCCGACGCGCGCCGGGCGGCGTCCGGCGCCCCCGGCTCCTGAGCCGCGGGGTCGGCACCGGGCCGTCCGCCGTCGCGGCGTCACCGCAGGTGGGCGACGTCCCCCACGGCGACCACGGCGCGGTTGTGGAAGAACCCGTCCTCGCGCAGCGTCGTGATGCTGCCCGACGGCACCGGGAAGGCGACGTGACCGGCTGCCTCGATCGGCATGCCGATCCACGCGGCCACGACCAGGCCGGCGGTGAACCCGTGGGTCACGACCACCAGCTCGTCGACGTCGCGGGCGAGCAGGTCCGTCATCGCGTCGTAGACGCGGACGGCCACGTCGAGCCGGGTCTCGGTCCCCGGCGCGCCGTCGTGGTGACGGAGACGGTCACCGACCGCCGGTGGCGGCACGAAGCGGGCGTCGAGCCACGCCTGCGGCCGTCCGCCGGCCTCGCCGTAGGACTTCTCCCGCAGTCGCGGGTCGAGGGTCGGTTCGACGCCCAGCGCAGCGCCGATGCTCGCGGCGGTCAGGCGCGTGCGCTGCAGGTCCGACGCGACGACGGCGACCCGGGCGGACGTCTCGATGCGGTCCCGGAGAGCCCTGGCGAGCGCCGCCGCCTGCCGTTCCCCGCGCGGGGTCAGCGTCGAGTCGAACTGCCCGCCGACCAGGCCGTCGACGTGGTGGGTCGCCTCGGGGTGGGTCACGACGCTGACCGTGCGCTCGCGCGGGGGGACCTGGCCGGGAACGGGCGGGGCGGGGCAGGGGTGCGGTGCGGCATCCACGAGGTCAACCTTGTCAGGTCTCTCGCAGCAGACGCCGACGTCGGACGTCGACGGTGCGGTGGCGCTGCCGGCGCCGACGGTCCGGCTGGTCGGCGTGCGGCGAGGCGCTACCGTGCGCGCATGGGCAACCTCAGCGACGTCGGTGACCGGGACGGCTGGCGCTGCTGGCTGTGCGACGAGCCGGTGGACCCGCACGCGTCGGTGAACTCCGACCTCGGGCCGAGTGTCGACGGGGGCGTCGTCGCCAAGGGCAAGAAGGGTGCGGGCGGCACCGAGCGGCTCGCGCACCGCGCCTGCAACACCCGCAAGGGTGCGGTCAAGCCGGTCGTGGCCTGGTCGCCGGACCTGTTCGTCGTCGACCCGGCGCCGATCGCGGAGACCGTGGAGCGGCTGCGGCGCAAGGGCGGCCGTGAGGTCGTCGCGCGCTGCCCGAGCCGCGACGACGCCGACCAGGCCGCCGAGTGGCTGGTCGACCGGCTGTCGCGGTTCGCCCCCGACCTGGCCGTCACGACGCAGGTCGAGCCGGGTGGCGGGCAGTTCCTGCTGGCCCTGCGCGCGCGATGACGTCCGTCGGCGTCGCGCGCCGTGCGGACCGCACGAGCGCGCGGACCTCCCTGGTCGCCCTGCTCGTCGCGGTCGCCGCGCTCGCCGGCTGCGCCTCGCCCGCACCGCCGGGGCGGGCCCCGACGTCACGGGCACCGTGGCCGCAGCCGTGGACGGGGGCGACCCGACGCTCTCGGCCGCGTCCGACGCCTCCTACGAGGGCATGGCGCTGCGGCTCGCGGACGCGGTCGTCGTCGACACGGACGGTCGCCCGACGGACGCGCCCGGCGACGGTGACCAGGTCGAGGTGTGGGTCGGGGAGGCCTGCGCGGAGTCGTACCCGGTGCAGTGCGAGGTCGTCGCCGTCCGCGTGCTCGGCTGAGGAGGGCTCGCCCCGGGGGGAGGTCCGCGCCCGTGTCAGGCCCGGGACCCGGTCCCGGGGCCACGCACGACGACCACCACCACCAGGGCGACCAGGACGGCCGCGCCGACCCACATCGACTGCTGCCAGCCGATGACGAAGGCCTCCCGGGCCGCGGTGAGGACCTGCTCGGCGTGGTCGCCGGCGGACCGGCTCGCGGCGTCGGCGCGGGCGATGCCCTCGCCGGCGGTCGCGGCGAGCGCGTCCGGGACCCCGTGGAGTCGTTCGCCGATCGCGCCCCGGTAGCCGGCGACGAGCAGGCCGCCCAGCAGGGCGATGCCGAGGGCGGAGCCGAGCTCGCGGGTGAGGTCGTTGAGGGCCGAGGCCACGCCCTGCTGCTCCCGCGGCAGGGACGAGGTGATGGCCTCGGTGGAGGGGGTCATCGCCAGGCCGGCACCGAGACCCATGGCCATCAGGCCGGGCAGCACACCGAGGTAGCCGCTGGTGGGCGAGACGGACGCGGCCATCAGCGCGAGCCCGGCGGCGGCGACCGTCAGGCCGGTGACCATGGTCGCCCGCACCCCGATGCGGGCCGCGATCCGGGGGGCGAGCCCCGAGGCGAGCATCATCAGCAGCGCCATGGGCATCAGGCCCAGCGTCGCCCGCAGCCCGCTCCAGCCGAGCAGCACCTGGAAGTAGGGGTAGAGGACGAGGGAGACCCCGCCCTGCACCCCGAACAGCACGAGCAGCAGGGTCGAGCCCGAGGACAGGCGCCGGTCGCGGAACGCCCGCACGTCCAGCAGGGGCGACGGTGCGCGCAGCTCCTGCACGACGAACCCCGCGGCGGCGGTCACCGCCGCCACCAGGGTGAGGACGATCAGCGGGTCGCCCCAGCCGAGCGTCGGCGCCTCGTGCAGCGCCACGGTGAACCCCACGGCGGCGACGACGGACGTCAGGGTGCCGAGCACGTCGAACCGGCCCGGCGCGGGGTCCCGAGACTCCGGGACCGCGCGGACGGCGACGAGTGCCGCGGCCAGCGTGAGCACGACCGGAAGGGCGAACAGCCACCGCCAGGTCGCGACGTCGACCAGCAGCGCCGAGAGGTACATCCCGAGGATGCCGCCACCGCCGGCGACGGCGGTCCAGGTGCCGATCGCCCGGGAGCGCTCGGCGTCCGGGAAGGACGACGTGATCACGGACAGGGTGACGGGCATGATCATTGCCGCACCGACCCCGCTGAGCAGCCGGGCGCCGAGCATGACCTCCGCGGTGGCCGCGGTGGCGGCGGCGAGGTTGGCGACGGCGAACACCGCGAGACCGACGAGCAGGACGCGCCGGCGTCCCCGACGGTCGCCGGCGGCGCCCAGGGGCAGCAGCAGGGCTGCCAGGGTCAGGGTGTAGGTGTTGATGATCCAGAGCACCTGGCCCTGGGAGGCGTCGAACGTCGTGGCCAGCTGGGGCTGGGCGACGTTGAGCCCGGAGACGGACGCGACGACGGCCATGAGGGCAAGGCAGGCGGCCAGGAGGACGGACCGGCGCCGCCGGGGGTCGTCGATCACCGGTGCGGTCGGGTGCGCCACGCGCGGCTGGGAGGGTGTGGTCATGGCTCCCAGGGTCGAGCGAGCCGCGCGTGCTGGCAAAGATTCTTGCCAATTGGCAAAGTGGCCGGGTGGACGACCTCGAACCGACCCTCGACGCCGTGGGGCTGCGCCTCAAGGACCTGCGACTGCGTCGCGACGTCACCCTGACCACGCTCGCCGCCGAGACGGGCATCTCCGTGAGCACCCTCTCGCGCCTGGAGGCCGGGCTGCGTCGCCCGACGCTCGAGCAGCTCCTGCCGCTCGCCCGGTACCACGGCGTCACGCTCGACTCCCTCGTCGACGCACCGCGCACCGCGAACCCGCGGGTCGACCTGCGGCCGATGGCGTGCAGCGACGGGTCGGTGATCATCCCGCTCACCCGCCGCCCGGGCGGCATCCAGGCGTACAAGTTCGTGCTGCCCATCGGGAGTGACGCGGCGGTCCCGGAGCTGCGTTCCCACGAGGGGTACGACTGGGCCTACGTCCTCAACGGGACGCTGCGGCTCGTCCTCGGTGACCAGGACCTGCGGCTGCGGGCCGGTGAGGCGGCGGAGTTCGACACCCGGACGCCCCACTGGTTCGGTGCCACCGGTGCGGGGCCCGTCGAGTACCTGAGCCTGGTCGGTCGCCAGGGCGAGCGCGCCCACGTCCGGGTGACCGCCGGCGGGTAGGGGCGGTCCGGGGCCGTGCTCCTGACGCGGCTAGGGTCCTGAGCGTGCCCGATGCCGTGCCGTACCGCCCGCTGCCGCTCGACCTCACGTCCGTCACGTACGCGCACGGCCCCGACTCCCAGCGCCGGGCCGACGTGCCGCAGGGCACGACCGTCGAGCTGACGGTGGACACGAGCGCGGTCTACCCCGGGACGTCGCGCAGGGTCTGGATCCACGTCCCCACGCACGCGGCGGACGCCCCGCCTGCGGCCCTGATGGTGGTCAACGACGGCTGGTGGTACCTCGACCCCGACGGGCAGGTGCGCGGCGGGATCGTCCTGGACAACCTCGTCCACGCCGGGGACATCCCGTTCACGATCGGGGTCTTCGTGGAACCGGGCCTGCTCGTCGGCGCCGACCAGCCGAAGCACCGCAACGTCGAGTACGACGCGTTCGACGACCGCTACGTCACCTTCCTGCTCGACGAGGTCATCCCGCTGGTCGCCGAGCGGTACCGGCTCACGGACGACCCGGAGCAGTGGGGGATCTGCGGCGGCAGCAGCGGCGGCAACGCCGCCTTCACCGCTGCGTGGCTGCGCCCCGACCGCTTCCGCCGCGTCGTGGCCTACCTGTCGAGCTTCGCCCAGATGCCCGGCGGCAACCCGTACCCGGAGCTGGTCGCGCGCACCGACCGCAAGCCGCTGCGCGTCTTCCTGCAGGCCGGGCACCGGGACCTCAACTGGGACGCACCGAGGAGGAACTGGCTGGCCGAGAACCTGCGGGTCGCTGCCGCACTGGCCGAGGCCGGCTACGACCTGCGTCTGGTGCTCGGGGACGGCGGGCACAGCCCCAACCACGGTGGCGTCCTGCTCCCCGACGCCCTGCGGTGGTCGCTGAACCCCGCCGTCCCGGGACGCGACGCCCGCTGACGCAGGCCGTCACGCAGGCCGTACCGTCGCCGCATGTCGTTCGACGCGTGGCTCACCTACTACCGGCGCAACCCCGCACGCCAGGCGCGCCTCGAGTCCGGGATCGACTGGTCCGAGCCCACCCCGCTGACCGGCGACGCCCGTGCGGCCATCGGGCGGTCGCTGCAGCGCTTCGAGCTCGGCGAGTCGGGGGACGGCGCCAGGCTCCTGGCCAAGGCCGAGAGCGCCGGCGACCCGACCTACGTCGCGGCGCTCCGGCTGTTCGTGGCCGAGGAGCAGCGGCACTCGGCGCTGTTCGGGCGTGCGCTCGACCACCTCGCCTGGCCGCGGCTCACCTCGCACTGGTCCGACGCGGCCTTCACCGCGCTGCGCCGGGCGCTGGGACTGCGCACGGAGCTCGCGCTGTTCCTGGTCGCCGAGGCCGTGGCCCTGCACTACTTCGCCGCCCTGCGCGACGGCTGCCCCGACCCGCAGGTGGCCCGGATCGCGACGCGCATCCTGGCCGACGAGGACGAGCACGTGCGCTTCCAGGTGCACCGGCTGCACGAGGGCTTCGCGGGCTCGACGTGGTGGACCCGCGCGGTCGCCCGGGTGCTCTGGTGGCCCGTCGCGGTCGGTGCCGCGACGGTGGTCGCCCTGGACCACCGGGCCGCGTTGCGTGTCTGCGGCGTCCGGCCCGCGACCTTCCTGTCGCGCGCGCTCCGGAGCTTCGCCGAGGCGTCGGCCCTGGCGCTGACGCCCGGGCCGATCGCCGTCGACGGCCCCGCGAGCACCGAGCACCTCGACCGGCCGCGGCCCTGACGGACGCCGGTGGCCGGGCGGCACCGCGGAGGGCGGTCTGCGCCGTGGGATGAACGGGCGTCGGAGCGTCGTTGGCCCTGAGGTGAGCCGTTCCCGCACCGAGGAGACCTCATGAGCGCCGACACGTCCCTGACCGCCGCCGACGTCGAGCTGCTGCGTCGTCCGCTGCACGGGTTCCTTACCGTCGCCGCCGGGCCCGTCCCGGCGCAGCCGCGACCCGTGTGGTTCGAGCTCGCGGACGACGGCACCGTCCAGCTCTTCACCGGCCCCGACACCCTCAAGGTGCGTCGCCTGCGCCGTGACCCCCGGGCCTCGCTCGTCGTCGCCGCACCCGTGGGCGAGCGGGAGCACTGGGTGTCCGTGGCCGGCCCGGTCACCGTGGAGCCCGACGGCGCGCACGACCTGGCGGCGCGGCTCGCCGCGCGCTACTGGGACCTCACCGACCCGGTCCGTCAGCAGGACCTCGCGGGCCTCCTGGCCGAGGACCAGGTGCGTCTGGTGCTGCACCCCGAGACGATCGGTCGCTTCGCGTACTGACGGGCGTCGGACCCCTCGCCGTGGACCGCCGCCGTGTCCGAGGCGGCGGGGCGGTGGGTGTCGGCGGGGTCGACCTGTTCGAGGCCGGCGGCTTCGAGGTCGCCGCGCCGACGACGGGTCGCAGCGGCCACCGTCCACGCGTCGTGGTGCGCCGCGAGCTGGAGGGGTCGGACGCACGCGACCTGTCGTGGCGGACGGCGGAGGGGCGTGCCCCTACCCTCGTCGCGTGTCCTCTCGTCGTCGCGCCTCGGTCGTCCTGGTCGTGGGACTGGTCCTGGTGGTGGTCGGGGTCACCGTCCTGCTGACGAACCGAGGTGACGAGAGTCTCGGCTGGTTCGCCTACGCACCGCTGGCCGAGGCGACCTACTCGCCCGGGCTGGTCGTCACCTCGACGCACCTGTGGGCGGCTGGAGCGGCAGTCGTCGGCCTGGTCGCCACGAGCGGTGCGGTGGGGTTCATCGTCGGTCGACGGGACCGGGGGCGCGGGGCCTAGGGGGCATCTCCGGGCAGAGTCGGCCCCGGCACTTCCTCCGGGTGTCGCGGCGCACTATCGTTGGTAGACCAACGAATGGCGACGACGCCACCGAAGGAGCGCACCGTGGACCAGATGGACGGCACCGCCGACACCCCGGAGCTCCAGCAGCTCTACGCCGACTTCGAGGCCGAGAGCCTCGCCCCGCTGTGGACCCAGCGCGACGACCTCATGCCCATGGCGCCGTCCCCGAAGGCCGTCCCGCACGTCTGGCGGTGGAAGGCCCTGTACGACATCGCCGAGCGCTCCGGTGAGTTCGTCCCGGTCGGTCGCGGTGGGGAACGCCGCGCCATGGGCCTGGCCAATCCCGGCCTCCCCGGGACGGCGTACGCGACCCCGACCCTGTGGTGCGCCATCCAGTACCTCGGCGGGCACGAGACCGCCCCGGAGCACCGGCACAGCCAGAACGCGTTCCGGTTCGTCGTCGAGGGGGAGGGGGTGTGGACGGTCGTCAACGGCGACCCCGTCGCCATGCGCCGCGGTGACCTGCTGCTGACGCCGGGCTGGAACTTCCACGGGCACCACAACGACACCGACCAGCCGATGGCCTGGATCGACGGCCTCGACGTCCCCTTCTCCCACTACGCCGACGTCGGGTTCTTCGAGTTCGGCTCCGAGCGGGTCACCGACGAGGCGTCGCCGGACGTCTCGCGCTCGGAGCGGCTGTGGGCGCACCCGGGTCTGCGGCCCCTGTCCGGGCTGCAGGACCAGACGAGCTCGCCGCTGTCCGCCTACCGGTGGGAGCACACCGACCGCGCGCTCACCGAGCAGCTGCGCCTCGAGGACGAGGGGTACCCGGCAACCGTCGAGCAGGGTCACGCCGCGATCCGGTACACCAACCCCACGACCGGCGGCGACGTCATGCCGACCATCCGCTGCGAGTTCCACCGGCTGCGTGCCGGTGCCGAGACGCCCGCACGCCACGAGGTCGGCTCCGCGGTGTGGCAGGTGTTCGAGGGCGAGGGCACGGTCGTGCTGGGCGGCACCGAGCACCGCGTCGAGACCGGTGACCTGTTCGTCGTCCCGAGCTGGGTGCCGTGGTCGCTGCACGCCGACACGCAGTTCGACCTGTTCCGGTTCACCGACGGGCCGATCGTCGACCGGCTGCACTTCACGCGCACCTACGTGCCCGGGCAGCGCAACGAGGACCTGGCATGAGGCTCGGGACGCTGCGCCTCTCCGCACCCGGTGAGGCGCCGATGACCACCGTCGTCGTCCGGGTCGACGACGACGCGGCCGTCGAGCTGCCCGGCGTGGCCGACGTCGGTGCGCTGCTGGCGGCTGCCGACTGGCGGGAGCGTGCCGCGGCCGCCGGCGGACGCCGTCACGCGCTCGCGGACGTCGAGCCCCGTGCCTGGGCGCCGCCCGTGCTGCGGCCCTCGAAGATCGTGTGCGTGGGGCTCAACTACCGCCACCACATCCTCGAGATGGGCCGCGAGCTGCCCGCGTTCCCGACGCTGTTCGCCAAGTACCCCGAGGCGCTCATCGGCCCGTTCGACCCGATCGTCCTGCCCGCGCATGCGGCCGACGCCGTCGACTGGGAGGGCGAGGTCGCGGTCGTGCTCGGCGCCCCGGCCCGCCGGCTCGACGAGGCCGCCGCTGCCGCTGCGATCGCCGGCTACGCGGTGCTCAACGACGTGACCATGCGCGACTACCAGTACCGCTCGGCGCAGTGGCTGCAGGGCAAGACCTTCGAGGCGACGACGCCGTTCGGGCCGTGGCTGACGGTGGCGGACGGACCGCCGACGGGCGAGCTGCGCACCCTCGTCGACGGCGAGCAGGTGCAGCACACCGCGGTCGACGACATGGTCTTCGGCCCGGCCGCCCTGGTCGCCTACGTCTCGCAGATCCTCACGCTGCAGCCCGGTGACGTCATCGCCACGGGGACGCCCGGAGGCGTGGGGCACGCACGCAAGCCCCCGCGCTACCTGCACCCGGGGCACACCCTCACGACGACGGTCAGCGGGCTCGGCGAGCTGCGCAACGACGTCGTGGCGGAGGTCTGACGTGCCGGCACGCACCGACCGGACCGCCGACCCGGACCTGCGCGCGGCCCTGCTGCTGGCCCGGCGCGGTCAGGCGTACTTCTCGCGCAAGCTCAACGAGCTGGCCAACGACGAGCTCGACGCGCCCTCGCTCGTGCCCGGGTGGACGCGCCGGCACGTCGTCGCGCACGTCGGGCTCAACGCCCGGGCCCTGACCCGCCTGACCGAGTGGGCCGCCACGGGCGTCGAGACCCCGATGTACGCGTCGCGCGAGGAGCGGGACGCGGAGATCGCGTACGGCGCGACGCTGCCGGCGCGGGCGCTGCGGAGCCTGTCGGCGCACGCGGCGGTGCACCTCGACGTCGAGTGGCGCGACCTGCCGCCCGACGCGTGGCAGGCGCCGGTCCGCACGGCGCTGGGGCGCACCGTGCCGGCGAGCGAGACCGTGTGGATGCGCACGCGCGAGGTGTGGGTGCACGCGGTCGACCTCGCCAACGGGGCGTCGTACCGGCAGTTCCCGCCCGAGCTCGTCGACGCGCTGCTGGCCGACGTCGCACGGATGTGGCGTGCCCGGCCCGGACCCGCGCCGGTGCTCGAGCCGACGGACCGGGACGGGGCGGCTGCGGGTGCCGGTGCGGACGGTGGTGCGGCCGCCGGCGCCGTGCACGTGCGCGGACGTGCCGCCGACCTCGCACGGTGGGCGACCGGCCGCGGCGGCGCCCACCTCCTGACGACCCCCGACGGCACGCCCGTCCCCGACCCACCCCGCTGGCTCTGAGCCCTGCCGGCCCGGAAGTGGTCAGTTCTCTGCTCCGCGGTCACCACAAGTGGGCAGATATGTGGCCACACGGCTCCGAGGGCGGGACGGAGGGCCGGGTGGGCTGACAGCATGGCCGCGTGACCGAGCCCATCGACCTCGCCCACCACACCGGGTTCCTCGTGCGCCGGACGCAGCAGGTGCACCTCGCGGCGTGGGCGCAGGAGGTGGGGACCCGGCTGACGAACGTGCAGTTCGGCGTCCTCAACGTCCTGCACATCCGCGGCGAGGCCAGTCAGCGTGAGCTGTGCGACGACCTCGACCTTGACCGGTCGACGGTCGCCGGGCTCGTCGCGCGGCTCGAGGCGCGGGGGCTGGTCGCGCGCGTGCGGGCGGACGTCGACCGGCGCCGCAACGTGGTGCGCCTCACCGACGAGGGCGTCGAGGTGCTCGCCGACCTCGTCCCGGCGGCCGCGCGCGTGGACGACGTCCTGACTCTGGGCTTGACCACGCATGAGCGTCAGGAGCTACAGCGTCTGCTGACCAAGGTCCTGGTGCTTGCTCGCGGGCAAACGCCCGCGGATCCCTAGAGGATCGACGGTCGGCGGGAGCCGCGCCGGCGATGATGCGCGTCGGGCCGTACGGCACTCGGGGGCGAGCGCGACGGCCAGCGCCCCGCCTTGCCTGCTTCAAGACGTTGCTCCTGCTCCAGCTCCTGGCGTAGAGCGCCCACCGTCATCAACCGGCGCGGCTCGAACAGGTGAGGGTGTTGCAGTCCCAGAGGCCTGGCGTGTCAAGTTCGAGACCGAGACCCAACGCCAAGGACAAGCACCCAGTCGTGCGTCGATGGCATCGGACCGCGTGGCATCTTCCGTGGCCGGTCGCTGACATCTACGCTCCGACCAGGAGCGAGAGGAAGCATCATGTTGAGCCAGGTTGTCGTTCAAGACCCCGTCATCATTCTACTAGCCGAAGGCGACGACGCCGGATCTCAGGCCAATGCTCGAGGTCATCTGTTCGAGTCGTTTATGGCTCGGGTGATGCATCAACTTGGATACAAGGAGCCGACACAGTCGAAACTGAACGTTCGAGCCGACGGATTCGAAGTCGACATCTCCGCACAGCATGATCTGAACGACGCACACGCGGTAGCAGAGTGCAAGGCTCTCGCGACCAATATCAACGTTAATCAAGCAACGGCGTTCTACGGCCGTTTGACGGCACTCCGGTTCAAGCAGACGAATCTGGACGGCTTTCTATTCGCTATCCCTCGACTCACAGCCGATGCGGCTCAATTTGTTGAGAGCGTGAGGAAGAATGACCCAAGGTTCTTCGCCTATACAGCAGGCGACATTTGGGATCTCCTGCAGCGTCGCGGCCTTACAGATCCGATCTCGGGCGAGAATGTAAGCGACCAAGCCTTGGTGGTACATAGTTCAGGCATATACTGCGCGGCGATTGAACTCGACCCTGAGACCCGAACTGGCAGACGAATAGTCGTGAATGCAAAAAATCGGGGGGGCGTGCCTGATTCCGTCTTGCGGCAATTGGATGAGTCTGATTATGCCCGTGGGCTCCCTGTAGTCGCTTACGGCGCCTCAACCAGCGCCCCAGTGTCAGGGTATACGGCGCCGGTGATAGTGGAGGTTCACGGCTCCGGGTCAGACTTCGAGTACCAACTCCCGGCATCGCCAAAGTACTTCGTCGGAAGACGTGATGCCGTCAACCGGATTGAGGACAAGGTGGCCCACGCTGGGGGGCCGTTCGTCCTCAACGCGCAGTCCGGCTGGGGCAAGAGTTCGCTCGCTCTCAAGGTCGCATCGACCGTTGAAGGCGTGGGCCTCGTTTTCGATACGCGGACCGCAGGAGCCCCTACTTACGTGGCGGGGGCTTTGCGCCATGCTGCGCTCACTGCGCAAGTCCGGGGACTTGTGAAACTACCTGCGGACGCAACCTGGGCAACAACCGAGGGTGCTCTCGCAACCATCGATCGGGCTGAGTGGTCGCCCGATAAGCGAATCCTCGTCATTTTTGATCAGTTCGAGAACGTATTCACGGATACCGCTCTGACAGCGGAGTTCCGCGACGTAGCGCTCTGGACTTCCGAGAATCGTTCGCACATCACAGTCGGATTCGCGTGGAAGACCGATTATGTCGACTGGATCGAGACGCACCCGTTCCGGCTGCGCGACCAGATTCGAGAGGTGGCGACCGTAGTCACGCTCCAGCCGTTCGGTTCAGCTGAGGTAGACACAATTCTGCGGAGGCTCGAGCAGGCGGGAGGAGTCGCGCTTTCCCGTGAACTGCGTCAACGATTGCGAGAGTACAGTCAAGGACTCCCTTGGCTGCTTAAGAAACTCACAGGGCACCTCCTCGGCGAGTTTAAGCGTGGCAAGACCCAGGAGCAATTGATTAGTGAAGCCCTCAACGTCCAGGACCTCTTTGTTTCGGACCTCGCCGGGCTGAGTCCTGGCGAGCGTGAGTGCCTGAACTTTGTCGCGCGCTTTGCACCGGCACAGGCGAGTGAAGTCACGGAGCGTTTTCAGGCATCCTTGGTCCAATCTCTGCTGAATCAGCGGCTCGTAGTCCAGGTCGGTGAGAAACTCGATACGTACTGGGATATATTCCGAGATTACCTGAACACAGGAAGAGTGCCAATCGAGGATTCGTACATTCTTCGACAGAGTCCTAACTCTGTTGCCCGTCTGGTCTCGGAACTCCTAGCGCAGGGTGGCGGAGCAGCGACGTCGGCTATAGCTGAATCGTGGGACACGACTGAGAATGTCGTATGGAACACTGCGCGGGAGCTTCGGCAGCTTGGCCTCGCGCGCTCAGAATCGGGGCGCGTGGACCTGATTGCCGAGATCGCCGAGGCTGTGGATTCTGAACGCGAAATTCGTACCCGTGTTGCACGTGCTCTACGCAGGCATAAGGCCTGGACAATATTCATTGAATTGGCCGAGCGCGGGCAGGGGCGCGTGGCGGCATCTCTATTTGCTCGCCGCCTTCAGGAAGCATTTCCCGCCGTGTCGGGAACTACTAACACCTGGGTCACGTACGCTAGAACGTTCTTGGCTTGGTGCGCTTATGCCGGTCTCGCATTGCCAGACGCCAACGCCTTTATTCTTGCGCCCGACGGTTCTTCGGGGGTGGGGAGCCTGACGACGAAGACGCCTGCCACTATCAAGCGCGGTGTCTTTCCGACGCTAGCTCCAGGGCCTGCTATCGACATACTATCGAAACTGCAGGAGGACCCCTCTTATCAGGTGCCTCGCGAGAAGCGAAAGTATCTTACCCAACTCGTGACTCTTGGTGCGCTCGTTGCCTCGGGTGTAAGTCCAGGCGAGTATCGCGTCGCGCCTGGCCTATTTGATGCCGGAGTGCTGTCTACACAGGCGTTGCGTCAGATGCTCGAAGGAGTCCCGGGTGGGCGCGACGCGATCGCCGCTTTGACAAACGATAGCGGGCTTCGCGCCGTTGCGGCCGGGGCTGTCTTCGAAGGGGCCTACAATGCGTCTTGGACCGACTCGACAAAGGATCTCGTCGGTCGTTCGTTCTTCGGCTGGGCGCGTGCCGCCGGGTTGAGCACTAGGCGTGGATCCCGAGAGAAATAGTTTCGGTTTCAGATGTCCTTATGGGCGTCCAGCGCGTAGCCGTGGCCGCCTCCGTTGCCATTGGGCGCGCAATGGGGTGCTGTCGAGTGGGTCGAGGGGTGGAATTCTCGGTGGGCTTGGTGACGAGTATTCGGGACATTGATGCGTGCGATTCCGTGACCCCATGTCTGGGCCCGTCGCCGCATTGTCGGCCTGGCGCAGTATGGGGAGTTGACTGCTCTGGCCGCGCGACGGTTCGATCTACCCCTACCGGTTGCCCGTGGCGGGGCTCGTTGCGCGGCTGGAGACGCGCGGGCTGATCGAGCACGAGCGGGCGGAAGCCGACCGACGACGCCGCGTCATGCGCCTCACCGATGGAGGGCTCGCGGTGCTCGCCGACCTCGTCCCGGTGGCCGCGCGTGGACGACATCTTGACGTCCGCGCTGACCCGCCAGGAGCGCGAGACGCTGCAGCGGCTGCTGACCAGGATCCTGGGTGGTGGCTCCGGCAGCTGAGCCGTCAGGGAGCCATCCGCGACGCGCGCCGGTAGCGTGGCTGGATGCCAGCCGGAGACCCGCCGCGCCGTCTGCTCGCGTGGTACGCCGACCAGCCCCGCTCCGGGCGGTCCTGCCGGGTGTCGTGCTCGTGGCCCTCGGCCTGCTCGTGTTCGGCGGCATGTTCGACGCGGTCCGGGAGCGCGACGACTTCTCCCTGTGGGACCGGCCGGTCCTCGAGTTCCTGGTGGGCGTCCGCAGCGACGCCCTGACCGCGGTCCTCGCCGCGCTCACGTTCGTCACGGGTCCGACCGTGGTGCCGATCATCGTCCTCGTCGCGTGCGTCGCCTGGGGTGTGCTCCGGCGCGAGTGGTGGCGCCCGCTCCTGCTCGCCGGCGCCATGATCGGCTCCACGCTGCTCTCGCTGCTGGTCAAGGGGCTCGTCGCCCGGCCCCGCCCGCCCGAGGAGACCATGTACATCCCCGGCTCGGAGACGACCGGGTCGTTCCCGTCCGGCCACACCATCGGGACGGCGACGTTCCTGCTGGTCGCCGGGTACCTCGTGGCGAGCCGGCACCGCACGCTCCGGGTCGTCGTCGGCTGGCTGGTCGTCGGTGTCGTCGGGGCCGCTGCGGTCGCCCTGAGCCGCCTGTACCTCGGCTACCACTTCCTGAAGGACGTCGTCGCGGCGGCGGGTCTGGCCGTCGTCGTGCTCGGCGTCGTCACCGTCGTGGACCGGATCCACGTGGTGCGCGGCCTGCCACCGAGCGAGCCGGAGCCCGGCTGGAGCCCGCAGCCACCACCGGGGCTGACGCAGACGAACCGCGAGAAATAGCCGGGAAGCAGGTGCCCGGGAGGTGACGCTGTGCGACGGTCGCACAGCCGGTAGAGTGGCTCTCCGCAAGGCCCCATGTGCCCCTCGTGGGCTCTCAAGGGGTCTTGCACCTCGCGGACCCCCGGCCTCGGCCGGGGGTTCTTGCGTTACGCAGGAAGCCAGGCGACGCCGCCGCTGTCTTCGGCGTGGACCCAGTGTGCCTTCGTGGTCATGTACGCCCTGATGGCGTCGGCAACGGGCTTGACGTCCGCCCCCCAGATCTCGGGGTGGTGCTGTCGGTGATGCTGATACGCGCCGTAGGCGATGAGGTCGACCGCCTGGATCAGCTGGCTGTACCGGCTGTCCTGCATGATCACGTCCTCGACCACGCGCCGGGACGTGATGTCCAGGCCGCGATGGACCTGGCGGTAGGGCGTGGCGTCGCGGACCGCGCGGTCCCAGAGCTCGGCTCGTTCCTGAGGAGTGGGATCAACTCCGCGGCGTGGCAGCCCCTGCTGGCCGTCATAGAAGATCATCAGGCGGGTGTCCGTGGCGGCAGCCCAATCTTCGAGATGGGCGACGAACATCGCGTACAGGGTCGGCTTCGAGACGACCTGGCTCCCCACGGTGAGCACGTGGAATTCATCGAAGCGGGAGAGGTGGCTGAGCACGATGCGACCAGTCGCTGCACGGAGGCCCGTCCCGAACCGCTTCTCCTGCTCTGCGGTCTCGCAGAACCGGCCGCGGCCCTTGTAGAGCGCGGTCGCATGCAGTTCGGCATGCTTGCGCACCCCGAACTGCTGGTGGACCTCGCGCCTTCCGGTCAGCCAGGCGTCGAGAAGCCCGGCCCAGTGCTGTGGCTCGACCAGCAGTGCCGTCAACGTCGTCCCGTGCTTGGAGTCGCCCGAGTCGTCGACGTACGCCAGGTACATGCGGCACATCCTGCCCGAATCGCCTGACACCCGTCTGGTCGATCTCGGGCGCCCGGTGGGGGCGTCGTCACGGAGTCGCCGCGACCGCCTCCCCCCGCTTCGCGCGCTGGATCTGCTCGTACACGTGCGTGCGCAGCTCGGTGAACCGCGGCAGCGCGCGCGTCGTGAGCTGGTCGCGCTCGGCGGGCAGGTCGACCGTCAGGTCCTCCTGCACGAACGTCGGCGACGACGAGAGCACCAGCACGCGCTCGCCGAGGTACACGGACTCGTCGATGTCGTGCGTGACGAACAGGACGGTGACGCCGAGGTCCTTCCAGACGCGCCGCACGAGGTCCTCGAGGTCCGCGCGGGTCTGCGCGTCGACGGCGGCGAACGGCTCGTCCATGACGAGGATCTCCGGCTGGTAGGCCACGGCCCGGGCGATGGCCACGCGCTGCTGCATGCCGCCGGACAGCTGCCACGGGTAGGTCGTCATGGCGTGCCCGAGCCCGACCTCCTCGACCGCCCGCTCGACGAGGGCCTGGCGCTCCGCCTTGGGCACGCCGCGCGCCTTGAGCGGCAGCGCCACGTTGTCCCGCACGGTCAGCCACGGGTACAGGCTGCGTCCGTACTCCTGGAACACCAGGGCCATCTTCTTGGGCGGCTCGCGCACCTCGGCGCCGTCGAGGGTGACCGAGCCGGACGTCGGCGCCAGCAGGCCCGCGAGGCACTTGAGCAGCGTCGTCTTGCCGCAGCCGGACGGCCCGACGATGCAGACCAGCTCCCCGGGGCGCACGTCGAACGTGATGGAGCCGATGGCCTCGACCGGCCCGGAGGCGGCCTGGTAGGTCTTGCTCAGGTCCCGGACGGACAGCAGGGGCGTGTTCTCAGGCACGGGCGACCTCTCTCGAGCCGTGGTACCAGTGCAGCACCCGTCGTTCGACGAGCTGGAAGACCGCCGCGACGGCGACCCCGATGAGCCCCAGCAGCAGGATGCCCGCCCACATCTCGGGGATCATGTACTGCCGCTGGAAGTAGACGATCTGGTAGCCGAGCCCGGCCGACGCGGCGAACATCTCGGAGATCACCATGAGGATCAGGCCGATGGACAGGCACAGCCGCACCCCGGCCATGATCTGCGGGCTCGCCGCCGGCAGGACGACGTAGCGGTAGGCCAGGGCCCCGCGCACGCGGTAGGACCGCGAGGTGTCGGTGAGCACGGGGTCGGTGCCCCGCACGCCCTCGATGGTGTTGAGCAGGACGGGCCACACGCTGCCCGAGACGATCACCGCGAGCCGCATGGTGTCGTCGATGCCGAGCAGCAGCATGAGGACGGGCACCAGCACCACGGGCGGGATGGCCCGGAAGAACTCGAGCATGGGCTCGAGCAGGGCGCGCAGCCACGGCGTCGCGCCGATCGCGGTGCCGGCGACGACGCCGATGGTGATGGCCAGGAGCACCCCGATCCCGAACCGGCCGAGGCTCGGTAGCACGTCGCGGGTGAGCGTGGCGGGCGCGAGCCAGGTGCTGACGAAGGCGTCGAGCACGCGCGACGGCGCGGGGTAGTAGAGGTTGGCGGTGCCCCGGGTCGCCAGCGCCCAGGCGAGCACGAGCAGCACGGGCAGGCCGGCGGCGTAGCCGACCGAGGTGAGGGAGCGTCGCACGGTGCTCATCAGGCGGCCGCCTCCCTGCGCACCGACGGGTGCCAGTGCAGCACCCGGCGCTCGACGAGCCGGGTCACGAGGTTGACCAGCAGCCCGAGCCCGCCGGTCACCAGCACGAGGGCGTACAGGCCGGGCGCGTCGGGCGCCGAGCGGTACACGTCGATCTGCCGGCCGATGCCGGGGTTGCCGATGACCAGCTCGGCCGTGATGGTCAGGACCAGCGCGATCGACGCCGCGAGCCGGAACCCGGTGATGACGTACGGCAGGGCCGTGGGCAGGACGACGTGGCGCAGCCGCTGCAGCCGCCCGAGGCCGAAGCTGCGCGCGGTGTCGTCGGCGACGGTGTCGACGTCCCCGATGCCGTACAGCACCTGGATGAACACCTGCCAGAACGGCGCGTAGACGACGATGACCAGGGCCGCCTCGCGCGAGAGGCCGGCGACGAGGACCGCGAGCGGGATGATCGCGACCGACGGGATGGGCCGCAGGAACTCGACGGTGCTGCGCGTCGCGCGCCGCAGGAACGGGACCAGGCCGATCACCGCCCCTGCCACCAGGGCGGCCACGACCGCGATCGCCAGGCCGACGCCCCAGGTGACGACGGTGTCGCCCAGGGCCGACCAGAAGCGCGGCTCGCCGAGCTCGGTGACCAGCCGGGCGGCCGTGGTGGTGAAGCGCGGCAGGTACGCGGGGTCGACGACCTGCGCCCACGCGACGACCTCCCAGGTGAGGGCGAAGCCGACGACCCCGAGGCCCCCGAGCACGGCGGAGCCCCCGGGGCGGCGCGCGCCGCGGCGGCCGCCCGCCCGGGGCCCGGTGCCGGCCGGGTCCCCGGGGGCGACGCCCCCGGGCCCCGGGCCGGCCACCGTGTCGGTCAGCTGCATCAGTCGACGACGACGAGGGTGTCGAGGTCGGGGGCGGAGTCGAAGAACCCGTGCTCGACCGCAAGGTCGGCCAGGCCCTGCAGCACGTCGAGGTCGATCTGCGTCGAGAACCGCGGGAACCGCAGGTTCGCCGCGGCGGGCTCCGGCAGCGACATCTCGTCGACGAGCGACTGCCGGACGGCGTCGTCGTTGTCCTCGGCCCACGCGAACGCCTCCGTGAACGCGTCGCGCACGGCGGCGACCAGCTCCGGGTCGTCGGTGACGGTGGCGCCGGTCGTCTGCAGGACGAGCGTCGGCAGGCCGGGCAGGGTGGCCTGGTAGGGGTCGACGACCCGCGCACCACCGGCGCCGACGACCATCGACACGAACGGCTCGGGCACCCAGGCGGCGTCGATGTTGCCGGCGTCGAGCTGGGCCGCGGCGTCGGGGAACGCGACCTCGACGAACTCGATGGTGCTGGGGTCGCCGCCGTCCGCCTCGACGGCGGCCATGATGGTCAGGTCGCCGGCGGCGCCCAGCGAGTTGACCGCGACCTTCCTGCCCGCGAGGTCGGCCGGGGTGGTGATGTCGCTGCCCGCGCCGACGACGACCGAGTTGATGTCGTCGCCGTCGGCCAGGCTCTGCGCGTAGTTGGCGACGATCTTGACGTCCAGGCCCTGCAGGCTCGCGCGCATGGCCCCGAAGGGCTGGCCGACGGAGAAGTCGATGTCACCGTTGAGGAGCGCGGGCATGGCCTGGGCGCCGCCCTGGATGGGCTGCACCGTGACGTCGAGCCCGTGCTCGGCGAAGACGCCGGCCTCGACCGCGGCCCACAGGGGGGCGGTCTCGCTGATGCTCAGGGCGCCGATGGTCACGGCGCGGGGGGAGTCGGCGTCCGGGGCGGCCGACGCGGCGGTCCCGGCCGGTGGTGCGGGGTCGGACGACGAGCACGCGGCCAGTCCGAGCGACAGCGCCGCGACGAACGCCGCCACGAGAGCGGGACGTCGGTTCATGGGGTCCTCAATTCTCCGTTGAATCTCGGGTGACGGGCGCGCAGCTCCGCTCGCCGTCGGGACCGACCAGCGCTCGGACCATGCATGACACTCGTCCAGCAATCGTGCAGTCGAATGTCACGTGTGTCAATGAGTCGGCGCGGCCTCGAGACCGGTGGGGCGCCCCGGGGTCGTGCGAGAATCGCGCGCATGTCGTCGCCGCCCGTGGACGTGCCCGAGGCGGACCGCGCCGAGGCCCGGCGGCGGCCCGAGCAGCTGCTGCTGGCGTTCATGGGCGAGCTCATGGTGACCGGCGGGACCGGCCCCCTGCCGGCGTCCGTGCTCATCGCCGTGCTCGGTGACCTGGAGGTCGGCGAGGCCGCGACGCGCGCCGCGCTGACCCGGATGGCGGCGCGTGGGCTGCTCACGCCCGTCCGCGTCGGGCGCACGGTGACCTACGGGCTGACGCCCGAGAGCGAGCGGGTGCTGCAGGAGGCGCGGGGCCGCGTCTTCGACCGCGACCCGTTCGCGCCCCGCGGGCCGGGCTGGACCCTCGTGAGCTTCTCCGTCCCGGAGAAGCGGCGCGACCTGCGGCACCGCGTGCGCGCGCAGCTGGCCTGGGCGGGGTTCGGGCTGCTGCGCGACGGGCTGTGGATCGCCCCGGGGGAGGTGGACGTCGCGCAGGCGCTCGGGGGCGTCACCGACCGGCGCGACGACGACGAGCTGGAGCTGCTGGCGTTCCGGGCGCACGAGGTGCCCGGGTTCTCCGCGGCGCGCAGCGTGCGGACCGCGTGGCGCCTCGAGGGCATGCGGGAGCGGCACGAGCAGTTCCAGCAGCGCTGGTCGGGCCGGGAGTCCGAGGTCGCGTCGGCGCTGCGGGACGTCACCGCGCTCGTCGCGGACTGGCTCGACCTGCTGCGGGCGGTGCCGCGGCTGCCCGCGGAGCACCTCGCGCCCGACTGGCCCGCGGCCGCGTCCGTCGCGACATTCCACCGCCTGCACGCGGTCCTGGCAGGGCCCGCGCGGGACGAGCTCGCGCGCCGGCTGGAGCGCTGAGCCGACGGCGCCACGCACCGCCCGGCAGGGTCCGTCATTCGACATCTGCCTGACGATCGTCACGAGAATGCTTGACGTCGGCAGTGCCCGGCGGGCACCATCGGCACGTCAGCAGCCGCCGCGTGCTCGGCGCGGCCCGCCCACGAGGATGTGAGCAGTGGCAGACGTCCCGTCGTCGTCCGGTGACCTCGGTCGCGCCAACTACGCGACGATCTGGGACGCCGTGGCCCGTGCCGTACCCGACCGCGTGGCCGTGCGGACGGACGCCGAGGCCCTCACGTACGCGCAGTTCGAGGAGACCGCCGCACGGCTCGCCGCGACCTTCGTCGAGCACGGCCTGGGCGTGGACTCGACCGTCGCGGTCTTCATGTACAACCGCGTCGAGTACCTCACCACGCTGTACGCGGCGTACAAGATCGGTGCGATCCCGGTCAACATCAACTTCCGCTACCAGGGCGCCGAGCTCGCCGAGCTGCTCGAGATGTCGCGCCCCGCCGCGCTGGTCTACCCCGCGAGCCTCGCACCCGCGGTCGTCGACGCGGCCGCGCGCCGCCCGCTGCCCGGGCTCGTCCTGGTCGTCCCCGACGACGCCCCCGCCGACGCGCCCCCGGCGCCGGGGACGCCCTTCGCCGCCGCCCTCGACGCCCCGCCGCTGCCGCCGCAGGAGCGCGGCCCGGAGCACCGGATCTTCATGTTCACGGGCGGCACCACGGGCCGCCCCAAGGCCGTCGTGTGGACCCACGGCAACCTCTTCGACAGCCAGCTGTTCTCGATCTACGGCGCCCTGCCCGTCGACCCGCCGACGTCGCTGGACGACGTCACGCGCATCGCCGCCCGCGACGACCTGCCCCGCACGGTGTGCCTGCCGCTGCCGCCGATGATGCACGCGACCGCGCTGTTCAACGTCATGAACGCGATGGTCCTCGGCGGCACGGTGGTGTTCCTGTCCACGGCCCGGTTCGACCCCCGCGCCGCGCTGCGGGCCATGGCGGAGCACGGCGTCACCCGCCTCGTCGTGGCGGGCAACGCGATCGTCGCCCCGCTCGTCGACGCGCTCGAGGCGGGCGCCGGCGCGGACGTCTCACGCCTCACCACGGTCCTCAGCTCCGGCATGGTGTGGTCCGACGACCTCAAGCGGCGGTTCCTCGCCCACGCGCCCGGCGCGACGCTCATCGACATCGTCGGGTCGAGCGAGGGCGGCCCGTTCGCCTACGGCGTCGTGCGTGGGCCCGACGACCTGCCGTCCCGGCCGCGGCTCGCCCCCGGGGCCCTCGTCCTGGCACCGGACCACACCCCGGTGGAGGAGGTCGGGGAGACCGGGGTGCTCGCCTACCGCGGCGCCATGCCGCTGGGCTACCACGACGACCCGGTGCGCACCGCCGAGACGTACCCCGTGATCGACGGGGTGCGGCACGTGGTGCCGGGGGACTGGGTGCGCGTGCTGGGCGACGGCTACGTCGAGCTGCTCGGCCGCGGCTCGGGCGTCGTCAACACCGGCGGGGAGAAGGTGTTCCCCGGTGAGGTCGAGAAGGTGCTGCTCGCGCTGCCCGGGGTCGTCGACGCGGTCGTGCTCGGCCTGCCGGACCCGCGCTGGGGCGAGGTCGTCACGGCCGTCGTCGTCACCGCGCCGGGCGCCGCGCTCACGGCCGAGCAGGTCCAGGACGAGGTGGGCCGGCACCTCGCCGGGTACAAGAAGCCGAGGAGGCTCTACGTGGTGGGAGAGATCGAGCGCAGCCCCAGCGGCAAGGTCGACATGCGCCGGCTGCGACGGCGGGTCACCGAGCTGCGGGAGGCCGGCCGGTGAGGTTCACCGACGTCCACATCCCGTTCGGCCTGAGCTGGACCTCGCCCTTCGCCAAGTGGCAGGGCCCGCTCGCCGACCTCAACAGCCTGGACATGGCCGTCGACGTCACCGGCCGCGCACTGGCCGACCGCGGCCTGCCCCCCGAGGAGATCACCGAGTGGACCCTGGGCTGCACGGTCCCGCAGCAGCACGCCTTCTACGGCGTCATGAACGTCGCGCGCCGCCTGGGCGCCGGGGACCACGGCGGGCCGTGGATCTCCCGGGCGTGCGCCACCTCGGCCGCCGTCATCGAGCACCTCGCCACCCAGGTGCAGCTCGGTGCGCACACCACCACGATCGGCGTGGTCACCGACCGCACCAGCAACGGCCCGCTCATGCTGTGGAGCAGCGGACGCGGCCCGGGCGGGGCGCCCGTCAGCGAGCACTGGGTGCTGGACCCCATGAAGCTCGACCCGACCACCGGGCAGAGCATGAACGACACCGCCGAGAACACCGCGCGCGCCGCCGGCTACACGCGCGAGCAGGTCGACGAGGTCGCGCTGCTGCGCCACGAGCAGTACCGCAGCGCGCTGGCCGACGACCGGGCGGTCCAGCGCGCGTACATGGTCCCCGTGCGCGTCCCGACGCGCCGCGGCGAGGAGTGGGTCACCGAGGACCACGGCGTCTTCCCGACGACGGCCGAGGGCCTGGCCCGGCTGCGGCCCGTGGCCCCCGACGGGGTCGTGACCTACGGCGCGCAGACGCACCCCGCCGACGGGTGCGCGGGCGTCGTCGTCGCGAGCGCCGCGCGGGCACGCGACCTGGGCCGGGACGGGATCACCGCGCAGGTCCTCGCGACCGGCTTCGCGCGTGCCGAGCCCGCCTACATGCCGCGGGCACCCGTGCCCGCGGCGCGGCGCGCGCTCGCCGACGCGGGCGTGGACGTCGCGGACCTCGACGTCGTGACGACGCACAACCCGTTCGCCGTCAACGACCTGTGGTTCGCCGAGCAGACCGGCTACCCGCTGGAGCGCATGAACCCGTACGGGTCGTCCCTTGTCTACGGCCACCCGCAGGGCCCGACCGGTGCCCGCGCGGTGACCGAGCTGATCCACGCGCTGCACGCGCGCGGCGGCGGGACCGGCCTGTTCACCGGCTGCGCCGCGGGCGACGCGGCCGGTGCCGTCGTCGTGCGCGTCGACGGCTGACGAGCCCACCCACCCACCCGACCCGACGACGAGAGCGAGCACCGCCGATGACCTCCGACCCCGCAGCCCCGCCCGCCGACGCGCCGCCCACCCCCACGACGGTCCCGCTGGCCGACCTGAGGTCCGCGGTCGGCACGACGTTCGGCCCGTCGTCCTGGCGCACCATCACCCAGGAGCAGGTCGACCGGTTCGCCGACCTGACGGGCGACCACAACCCGATCCACCTCGACCCGCAGTACGCGGCGGGCACCCCGTTCGGCGGGACGATCGTGCACGGGTACCTCACGCTCGCGCTGGTGGTGCCGCTCATGGCCGAGGTGGTCGAGGTGACCGGCGTGGGCACCGGGATCAACTACGGGCTCGACCGGCTGCGGTTCCCGGCGCCCGTGCGGGTCGGGTCGCGTATCCGCGTGACGTCGACGCTGACCGCCGTCACCGAGGTGCCGGGCGGGTACCAGGCGGTCTACGAGAACACGTTCGAGGCCGAGGGGCAGTCCAAGCCCGCCGCGGTCGCCGTGATGATCGTGCGGTACTACGCGTGAGCGGGGCCGTGGACCTGACCGGCCGGGCGGCCGTCGTCACGGGGAGCGGGCAGGGCCTGGGGCGCGCGTACGCCCGGGCGCTCGCCGCGGCAGGGGCGGGCGTCGTGGTCAACGACGTGAACGCCGACGCCGCGCAGGCGACGGTCGACGCGATCGTCGCGGACGGCGGTGCGGCCGTCGCCGTGGTCGCGCCCGTGGGCCCCACGCAGACCGCGGACCGGCTGGTCGCCGCGGCGGTCGAGGCCTACGGGCGCCTCGACGTGCTCGTCACCAACGCCGGGGTGCTGCGCGACCGCGTGCTGTGGAAGACGGGTGACGAGGACTTCGACCTCGTCGTCGACACGCACCTGCGCGGCACGTTCACGTGCGCCCGCGCGGCGGCCGTCCACATGCGCGAGCGCGGCGAGGGCGGCCGGATCGTGCTGGTCGGCTCGCCCGCCGGGCAGCACGGCAACTTCGGCCAGACCAGCTACGCGGCCGCCAAGGCGGGGATCGTCGCGATGGCCCGGACGTGGTCGCTGGAGCTGGCGCGGGCCGGCATCACCGTCAACGCCGTCGTCCCGACCGCGATCACCGCGATGACCGCGACCATCCCCGTCTACGCCGAGGTCGCCGCGGCGTACGACCGGGGCGAGCCGCTGCCGCGCGTGGTGCGCCAGGAGCACGCGCTGGGCGGGCCGGAGGACGTCGCGCCGCTCGTGGTGTGGCTCGCGTCCGACGCGTCGGCCGGCGTGACCGGTCAGGCCATCGGCATCGGCGGGGACAAGCTGTCGCTGTACTCCGTGCCGCAGGAGGTCGGCGTGACGTACCGCGAGGGCGGGTGGAGCGCCGAGGCGATCGGCGAGGCGTGGCAGAGCACGCTCGCGCCGCACCGTCAGCCGAGCGGGATCACCCTGCCGCCGCTCGACCCGCCGGCGTGAGCGGCGCGGGGCGCGGCCCGGGCGGGTCGGCGGCGACCGAGAACTGCACGACCCGGTCGGCGAGCTCGGGCGCGTAGCCGCCGATCACCTGGCGCACCCGCACCGAGGCGGGGGCGCCGAGCTGCTCGTACGTGTCGAGGAACAGGTCCCGGGCGTGGTCCCGCGGCCAGTCCGCCGGCAGCAGCCGGCGGGGCAGGTCCGGGTCGACGCCCGGGAACGCGCGCCAGGCGTCCATGAGCTCGGTACGCCGGACGAGGGCGTCGACGGGGGAGATCGCGCCCTTGCCGAGGGCCGCGTGCGTCGGCTCCCAGGTCGCGACGAACCCGCGGTACAGCTCGGCGAGCCCGTCGAGGTCCCACGCGCTCTCGGGGGTCAGGGTCCCCGGCGGCAGGGCGGGGCAGGTGGCGACGAACGCGGTGGCGCGCGTGACGCCCAGGGTGCCGAGCTCGGCGAGCGCCTCGTCGTGGCGGGCGTGCGGGGAGATCCACAGGGCGTCGTAGAGCGGCGCGAACCCGAGCCAGCGCAGCCGGGTGCGCAGGGCCTCGCGCGCGGAGCGGTTCGCCTCGGGCACGCTGAAGGCGACGAGGCTCCAGCGGCCGTCCCAGTCGGCCCGGTCCCCGGCGCCGAACGCGACGATGCGGTCGGCGCCCGCGAGCATGACGCCCTGCGCGCGAGGGGTCAGGGAGTAGAACGTGTGGCGGCCGCTGCGGGTCGAGGCGAGCAGCCCGTGCTTCACCATGCGGCTGAGCGCGGCGCGTGCGGCGACGTCGCTGACGCCGAAGTCGGCGAGGAGGTCCACGAGCGCAGCGGACGGCAGGGGGTCGGTCTGCCCCCACCAGTAGTCGCCGAGGAGCGTCAGCAGCAGGCTCGGTGGGGACCCGGCCCGGGTCCGTGGTGTGCGTCCCTCGCTCTCCGTCGTCCGTGCCACGGATGTCTCCCCTCCCGCCAGGCGCCACCCCCGGTGGCAATGCTTGACACATTCTACGTCGCTCGCAGATAGTCGTGTCACATTCGAGCCAGCTCGGGAGCCACTGACGATGAGGTTAGCCAGCACCCACGACGCACGCCTGCACGCCGTGCTCGGCGACCGGTCCGTCGACCTGACCGACGCCCTCGGGCTGCGCCCCGGGCCCGGCGGCCCCCTGCTGGCGTTCCTCGAGCACGGCGGGTCGATCGCCGAGCTCCAGGCCCTCGATCTCGACGCGTGGCCGTCCCAGCCGCTCGACCCCCGCCGGCTCGCGGCGCCGATCGCCCGGCCCGGCAAGGTCGTCGGCGCCCCCGTCAACTACCGCGACCACCAGGTCGAGATGCACGAGCAGCGCACGATCGCCGACTACGGGGTCTTCCTCAAGGCGAGCTCGTCGGTCATCGGCCCGGGGGAGCACATCCGGCTGCCGTACCGCGACGTCCGCACCGACCACGAGGGCGAGCTGGGGGTGGTCATCGGCCGCACCGCCCGCTGCGTCCCGCCCGAGCACGCCCTGGACCACGTCTTCGGGTACACCCCGGTCCTGGACGTCACGGTCCGCTCCGGCGAGGACCGCTCCACCCGCAAGTCCTTCGACACCTTCACGCCGCTGGGCCCGTGGGTGACCACCGCCGACGAGGTGCCCGACCCGGGCGCGCTCGAGCTGCGCTGCTGGGTCGACGACGAGCTGCGCCAGCACGCGTCCACCGCGGACCTGCTCTACGACGTCGCCGAGCTGATCGCCTACACGAGCCACGTCATGACCCTGCACCCCGGCGACGTCATCGCCACGGGCACCCCCGCGGGCGTCGGGCCCATCGCCGCCGGCCAGCGCGTCGCGGTCGAGATCGCGGGCCTCGGCCGCCTGGAGGTCGGCGTCACCGACGAGGGCGCGATCGCCTACGCCGACCGGCCCGGCCCCCGGTGAGCGCCGCCCCGACCGCGGCGGGTCACGCGCCGCACGCACCCGGCGGCCGGCCGCTGGACGCGATGTTCCGCCCGGCGAGCATCGCCGTCGTCGGCGCCTCCGCCCACGCGGGCAAGGCGGGCCACGCGATGCTCCAGGCGCTGCGCCACTTCCCCGGCACGCTGCACCCGGTCAACCCGCGCGGCGGCGAGGTCCTGGGACGCCCCGCCCTGACGTCCCTGCGCGAGTCCGGCGGGGTGGACCTGGCCGTGCTCGTCGTGCCGCCGGACGCGGTGCCCGGGGCCCTGGAGGAGGCGGCCGACGTCGGCGTGCGCGCGGCCGTGGTCTGCGCGGGCGGGTTCGCCGAGTCCGGGCCGGACGGCGCACGGCTCCAGGAGCGCGTGGTGCGGGTCGCGCAGGACGCCGGCATCCGGCTGCTCGGCCCCAACACCTCCGGGTTCATGAACCCGGTCGACCGCACCACGGCCAACTTCATGCCCGCCGTGGCGGACCTCGCGCCGGGGTCGGTGGGCGTCGTCGCGCAGTCCGGCGGCGTGAACCTCGCCCTGGCGTTCCTGCTCGCACGGGCCGGCGTCGGCCTGCGGCTGGGCGTCGGCCTCGGCAACGCCGTCGACGTCGACTTCCCCGAGCTGCTGGACCACCTCGCGCAGGACGACGCGACGACCGCGGTGGGCCTGCACGTCGAGGGCGTCGCCGACGGCCCCGCGCTGGTCGCCGCGCTGCGGCGGGCCACCGCGCTCAAGCCGGTCGTCGCGTTCAAGGTCGGACGGTCCGACGTCTCGGAGTTCGCGCGGTCGCACACCGGCGCGCTGACCGGCTCCTACGCCGTCACCCGCGCGGCGCTGCAGCAGGCCGGGGCGGTCGTCGTGGACAGCCTCGAGGAGATGGTCGCCGCCCTGGTCGCGCTGCGGGCGGTGCGGCTGCCCGCCGCCGCGGACGTCGGCGTCGGCCTGCTCACCGGGCAGGCCGGCCCGGGCCTGGTCGTCACCGACGCGCTCGGCGCCCGGGGCCTGGCCCTGCCCGCCCTCACCGACGCGACGCAGCGGCGCCTCACCGAGCTGCTGCCGCCCCTGACGTTCCAGCGCAACCCGGTCGACACCGGGCGCCCGTCGGCGACGTTCGGCGACGTGCTCGGCGCCGTCGTGGCCGACCCGGGCATCGACGTCGTCGGGGTGTACGCGCTCGACGAGCCGGGCGTCCTCGACCCCGTCGCCGCGCTCGGGCCCGCCGCGGGCCGCGTCCTGCTGGCCAGCGGCGGGCCGCCGGACGCCCTGGCCGCCCACCGCGACGCGCTCGCCGCGATCGGGGTGCCGATGCTCGCCGGCCCCGGCGAGCTCGCGTCGGCCCTGGCCGCGGTCGTCGCCGACGCCCGGGGGCGCAGCGTGCAGGACGCCCCGCCGGCGGCGCCCCGCCGGGCGCTGGGCCGCACGCTCGACGAGCACGAGTCCAAGACCTTGCTGGCGTCGGTGGGTGTGCGCACCCCGGCGCGGCGCGTCGCGGCGGACCGGGCGCAGGCGCACGCGGCGCTCGCGGACCTGACGCGCGGCGGCGGGCGGGTCGTCGTCAAGGTGCTCGACGCCGAGGTGCTGCACAAGTCCGACGTCGGCGGGGTGCACGTGGGCGTCGGCGACGCCACCGCCCTCGAGCGGGCGCTCGGCACCATCGACGCGATCCCGGCAGGGAGCGGCGACGTGACGCCTCGCCGGTACCTGCTCGAGGAGCAGGCGGCACCGGGCACCGAGCTCATCGTCGGGGCCGTGCGGGACCCCGCCTTCGGTCCCGTCGTCCTGCTGGGGCTCGGCGGGGTGGCCGCCGACCTCGGCCGCGAGCCCGTCCTGCGGCTCGCACCCCTGTCCGTCGCGCGTGCGCAGGAGATGGTCGAGGCGCTGCCGCCGGCCGTCCTCGCGGGCTTCCGCGGCGCCCCGGCCGTCGACGTCGCGGCCCTCGCCGATCTGCTGCGGACCGTCGGCGACCTCGTCTGCGACCACGGCGACCTCACCGAGCTGGACCTCAACCCGGTCCGGATCACGGCCGAGGGCCCCCTCGTGCTCGACGCCGTGGTCGTGGCCGCACCCCCGAGAGGAGCACCATGACCGGCCTGAGCGCACCCCCCGCCGAGCCCGCCGAGGGGGTCGGCCCCGCCGACGAGGCCGACCGCTCCCGCGTCGTCGTCGTCGGCGCCGGCCCGGTCGGCCTGACAGCCGCGCTCGCGCTGCGGGCCTACGGGATCCCCGTCACGGTGCTCGAGGCCGGGCCCGAGGGGCGCCAGCGGCCCGGCAGCCGCGCGATCTTCACGCACAGCCAGACCCTGCAGATCCTCGACCGGATCAGCCCCGGGCTCGGCGCCGAGCTGTCCGCGCACGGCGTCTACTGGAACACCCAGCGCACGTTCCACGCCGGCAAGGAGGTCTACGCCAAGACCTTCCCGGACCCGCCCGCCGGGGTGTACCCGCACTTCACGAGCCTGCCGCAGGTGCAGATCGAGGCGTACCTGCACGCCCGCGCGGTCGCGGCGGGGGTCACCTTCGCGTGGGAGCAGGAGATCGCGCAGGTCACCGCCACCGACGACGGGGTCGTGCTCACCACCACCGCCGGCCGCCGCTGGGACGCGTCGTACGTCGTGGGGGCCGACGGGTCGCGCTCGGTGGTGCGCAAGCAGGTCGGGGCGCGCATGGAGGGCGGCAAGGACGACGGCTGGTACGTCGTCGTCGACGTCGCCGAGAAGGACGAGCCCACGCTGCCGCGCGAGCGGCACTTCCACTACGCGCACCCGGCCGTCGACGGGCGCAACGTGCTCGTCGTGCCGTTCGCCGGCGGGTACCGGGTGGACCTGCAGCTCGTCGACGGGGACGACCCGGAGGCGCTCGCGTCCGACGACGGGGTCCGCACCTGGCTCGACGCGGTGCTGCCGCCCGGGTACGCCGACCGCTCCACGTGGGTGTCGACGTACCAGTTCCTGCAGCTCGTCGCCCATGACTTCGCCGACCCGCACCGTCGCGTGCTGCTCGTGGGGGAGGCGGCCCACCTGTTCGCGCCGTTCGGTGCGCGCGGACTCAACTCGGGGGTCCCGGACGCCGAGGCCGCCGCCATCGCGATCGCCGCGGCGACCCGCGCGTCGGGCCCGGCGGCGCGCACGCCCGTCGAGGCGTTCGCCCTCGCGCGCCGGTCCGCCGCGCTGTTCAACCGCGACGCCGCCGGGGAGGCGCTCGCGCACCTGCGCCCGGACGCCGAGGTCGCCGCACGGATCAGGGCGGCCGCCGAGCGCGCCCCCGAGGACCCCGAGGCCTCCGTCTGGCTCGAGAAGGCCCCGTACGGCCCGCGAGGCGTCCACCGCGCGGACACGGTCTACCGGTACTGACCCCGGGCGGGCGTCGTCCGCCTCGTGCGCGGCGAGGCTGCGCACCGCGGCGCACGACGACTCCTACGCTCACCGCATGGCCAGCACGACCCGCCGGGTCCGCGTCGCGCGTCGTCGTCGGCGTCGCCTCAGCCAGGTCGACAACGATCTCACCGACCCGCAGTGGCGGCCGCGCAGGCGGCGTGGGGCGGCTGCGCCTACTGCGGTGCGGTGGGACGCCCGCTGCAGCGGGACTGCGTCCTGCCGGTGTCCCGCGGCGGGCGGTACACCGCGGACAACGTCGTCCCGGCGTGCGGCTCGTGCAACGCGAGCAAGTGCAACGCCGAGGTCACCACCTGGCTCCGCCGCAAGAAGCTCGACGAGCGGGCGTTCCTCCAGCGGCACGCGGAGATCCGCGCCGCACTCGCGCTGCAGCACCCCCCGGGCGAGCCGCCGGCCACCGCCGGCTGACCCACCACACGGGCACCTCCATCGAAGGATGGAACCCTCGCAGGGCCGTCCTCCGAGGCTCGATGGGCACCCCGCCCGGTTCCTAGGTTCGAGATCGACACCACGACTCGACCACGGGAGCACCCCATGACCACCCTGACCACCGAGGTGACGCGCACCGCCGTCCGCCTCGTCGACGTCCACCGGACCTACCCCGCCCTCGAGCCCGTGCACGCGCTGCGCGGCGTGTCCCTGGAGCTGCTCGCCGGCTCCGTGACGGCCGTCGTCGGGCAGTCCGGCTCGGGCAAGTCCACGCTGCTGAACTGCGCCGCAGGGCTCGACACCCCCACGCGCGGCTCGGTCGTCGTCGGCGGCCACGACCTCACCACGCTGCGGCCCGACGACCTCACCCGGTTCCGCCGCGAGCACGTCGGCTTCGTCTTCCAGGCGTACAACCTCATCGGCCACCTCACGGCCCGGGAGAACGTCCGGCTGCCGCTGCTGCTCGCAGGCCGTCAGGTCGACGCGGCGTGGGAGGCGCGGCTGCTGGAGTTCCTCGGCGTGCCGCACCTCATGGACCGGCTGCCCGGTGAGCTGTCCGGCGGGCAGGCCCAGCGGGTCGCGATCGCGCGTGCGCTCGTCACCCGCCCCGCCGTGGTCTTCGCCGACGAGCCGACGGGCGCCCTGGACTCCCGGACCGGCGCCGCGGTGCTGCAGGTGCTGCGGGACACCGCGCGCGAGCTCGGGCAGACCGTCGTCGTCGTGACGCACGACGCCGGGGTCGCGGCCGCCGCCGAGCGCGTCGTCGTCCTCGCGGACGGCCTCGTCGTCGACCAGCTCGAGGCGCCCACCGCCGAGCAGGTCACCGCCCGCCTCCTGTCGACGGGGCGGTGAGCGCCATGTGGAAGCTCGCGTCCTCGGGCGTCCGCGCCCACCGCGGCGCCTTCGCCGGCACCGCCGTCGTCCTCGCCGTCGCGGCGGCCGTCCTCGCCGTCACGGGCGTCCTGCTCGAGTCGGGCCTGCGCACGCAGGCGGCCGGCGACCTCGCCTCCGGCGGGCTGCTCGTGTCCCTCGCGTCGTCGTACGCCGGCACGCTGCTCGTCGTCGTCGTGATGGTCGTCGCGGCGACCGTGAGCCTCGCGCTGCGCAGCCGCCGCCGCGAGTTCGCGCTGCTGCGGGCCGTCGGTGCCACGCCGGCGCAGGTGCGGCGCGCGGTCACGCTCGAGGTGGGGGTCGTGTCGCTCGTCGCCGCCCCCGTCGGCGCACTCGCGGGCCTGGTCGGCGCCCGCCTGCTGGACCCCCTGCTCGTGCGCGCCGGGATGGTCGCACCGGACTTCACGTCGGCGCTCTCGCCGCTGCCCGTGCTCGCCGCCGTCGCGCTGATCGCCGTCACCGCCGTCCCGGTGGGCCGGCTCGGTGCACGGGAGGCGGCGCGCACCGCACCGACGGCGGCCCTGCGGCTCAGCGCCGTCGAGGACCGCGAGGTCGGCCGCGGCCGGCGCGTCACGGCCCTGGTGATGACGCTCGGCGGGCTGGGGACCGCCTTCTCGAGCCTGTGGATCCCGGGCACCCTGGGCGGGGCCACGGCGTCCTTGTCGGCGTTCCTGCTCATCGGCGCGGTGGCGCTCGCGGGTCCCGTCGTGGTCGGCTGGATCTTCGACCGGCTGGCGCGGATGCGCCCGGGCGGGCGTCCGGCCACGGTCCTCGCCGTGCGCAACGTGCGCGGTTTCTCGCGCCGGCTGACGACCGTCGTCGTCCCGCTGGCCCTGGTCGTCGCCGCCGCGACCGTCCAGACGAGCGTCAACCGGGCCGTCACGACGGCCGCCCAGCAGCAGTTCGTCGCGGCCGTCACCGCCGACCTCGTCGTCACGCCCGCCGCGGACGCGGCACCGGACGACGTGGCACCGGACCTGGCGGCACCGGATCTGGCGGCGCAGGTCGCCGCGGTGCCGGGTGTGGCCGCGGCGGTGCCGCTCGCGACCGTGCCGGGCCAGGTGCGCACCGACAGCGAGGGCGGTGCGCTGGCGTGGGAGGCGACGGCGCTGCGCGTCGTCCCCGCCGGGACGACGGCGCTCGACCCCGGCGTCGTCCGGGGCTCGCTCGCCGACGTCGGGACCGCGGACACCGTGGCCGTCAGCACCGACACCGCGTTCCAGACCGGTGCGGGGGTGGGCGGGACGCTCACGCTGCGGCTCGGCGAGGACGTCGTCGACGCGACGGTCGTGGCGGTCTACTCCCGCGGCCTGGGCGTCGCCGGCCTCATCGTCGGCCCGGCCACCGCGACGGCCCACGGGCTGCCCGTGGTCACCGACACCCTGCTCGTCGACGTCGCCCCGGGCGCGGACCTGGCGGGCACCGCCGCCGCGATCACCGCCCTGGGCGCGACGGCCGCCGACCCCGGGACCCACGTCGCCGCGGCGATGCGGTCGGCCGGCGGCGAGAACGACGTCGGGACCGCGCTCCTGCTGCTGCTGCTCGCCGTCGTGGCGGTCGGTGCGGCGAGCACGCTGGCCATGACGACGGTGGCGCGCCGCGAGGAGCTCGCGCTCCTGCACCGCACGGGCACCACCCGGCGCCAGCTCATGGCGATGACGACCGTCGAGGCGACCATCACCGGCGTGACGGCGTGGGTCGTCGGGACCGTCGCGGTGGTCCCGGCGGTGGTCGGCGTGAGCGCCGGCCTGCTCGGTGGCCCGCCGGTGGTCGACGTGGCGGCGTACGCCGTCGTCAGCGCGGGCGTGGTGCTCTTCGCGCTGGTGGCGACGGCGCTGGCCGCCCGCCCGACGACCCGGGTGGCGACGGCCGTCGCGTCGTGACCGCGACAGCGTGAGGGGTTGCCGTTGTCTGCCGACGGCAACCCCTCACGTTCCCGCGCGCCGGGTCAGCTGCCCTGGCCCATGCTCCACATCGCCCACGTCTGCGTCCGCATCTCGCGCGGCTGCTGCAGCGTGGTGACGATCGCGTGGGCGACCATCTCGGGGCGCAGGTAGTCCGCGAGCGACGGGTCGCCCTCGGTGCGGCCCCTGCCGATCGCGAACTCCGTCTCCACGCCGGCGGGGTTGATCGTCGTCACGCGGATCCCCTTCTCCCGCAGCTCGCGGTCGATGCCCCCCGCGAAGCCCTGCTGGGCGAACTTCGTCGCGGCGTACACGGCCTCGTCGGGCCCGGAGCGGAAGCCCGCGACGGACCCGACGATGACGACGTCGCCCGCACCGGCCGCGAGCATCGGCGGCAGGGCCGCGCGCACCGTGAAGACGGTGCCGGTGACGTTGGTGTCGATCATGGTGCGGACGTCCTCGTCGCTGCCGTGGAGCACCGAGCCGTAGGAGCCGATGCCGACGTTGGCCACGACGGAGTCCAGGCGGCCCCACGTGTCCAGGGCCGCCTGCACCAGGCGGGCGTTGTCGGCGGGCTCGCGCACGTCCATCTGCACCGGGACGACCCGGTCGCTGCCGAGCTGCTCGGCGAGCTCGGTGAGCCGCTCGAGCCGGCGGGCGCCGACGACGACGTGGGCTCCCGCGGCGACGAGGGCCTCGGCCGTCGCACGTCCGATGCCGGCGGACCCGCCGGTGATGGCGACGACGGTGCCGGTCAGGTCACGGGGCTGCATGAGGGTCATGCTCGTGACGGTACGCACCCGGGCCGCGCGGCGCGCGGTCCGGGGTGCAGGATGGTCGACGTGACCTCCTGGCACCTGAACGTCGGCGAGCACGACGGGGTGGTGCGCGACCGCGCGACGGAGCCCGGCGCGTACGACGACGAGTGGCTCACCGGCGCCACGACCGGCGACCGCGGGTGACGTCCCCGGAGGGCGTGCGCCAGGCGTACGGGCTGCTCGCCGAGCGGTACACCGACCTCTTCGGCTCGCTCGAGCAGACGCACCCCGACGACCTCGCCTTCATCGACCGGCACCTGCGCCCGCTGTCCGGGCCCGTGCTCGACCTGGGGTGCGGCCCCGGGCACCTCAGCGGCTACCTGCGGACCATGCACCCCGACGTCACCGGTATCGACCTCGTTCCCGAGTTCGTCGCCCACGCGCGGCGAGCCCACCCCGACGTGCAGTTCGAGGTGGGCTCGGTGCTCGACCTCGATCGTGCGCCGGGTGCGGTCGCCGGCGCCCTGGCCTGGTACTCGCTCATCCACCTCGCACCGGAGCAGCTGGACCGTGCGCTCGCCGCGGTCCGGCGCGTCCTGGCGCCGGGAGGGTCGCTGGTGGTTGGGTTCTTCGACGGACCCGCCCACGAGCCCTTCGCGCACAAGGTCACCACCGCGTACCGGTGGCCGGCCGAGGAGATCGCCCGCCGCCTCGCGCTCGCGGGGTTCGTCGAGCGCGAGCGGGTGCATCGCCCCCGAGAGGGCGGGCATCGGCCGCACGCGGCGATCGCAGCCACCGCCGTCTGACCTCCGACCGGGGTGCGGCGGGGTGCGACCGCGTCGTCAGACGGCCGCACCCCGTGACTCACGCGCCGCCCGTCCTGACCAGGTACCGGCGCTTCGGTGGCCCGTCGCCCGTGTGGACCAGGTCCTGCAGCACGCCGCCGCACCGCTCGATGGTCCGCGCGGATGCGATGTTGTCGTCGTCGCACGTCACGAGCGCCCGCTCGACGCCGACGGACCGGGCGAGCGCGAGCGCACGGCGCAGGATCTCGGTGGCGTACCCGCGTCGGCGGTGGGCCGGTCGGACGGCGTAGCCGATGTGGCCGCCGACGTGTGCGAGGGTCTCGTTGAGCTCGTGCCGGACGGACACCCGGCCGACGATCTCGCCGCCGACGTCGGCGACGAGGAACGTGGCTGCGACGCGCCCGGGCCGCAGCTCCACACCCGCGCGCTCGTCGGCCAGGTCGGCGAGATACCCCGGCCAGTCGTCGCGTCGGCCGTCGGGGAGGAAGTCGAAGCCCTCGGCAGCGAGCTCGTCGTGCGCGAGCCGGGCCCCGGGCTCGTCGGCGGCGGTGAGCGGTCGCAAGGCGAGTCCGGCCGTCATGCCTCGAGGCTGGCAGAGGTCCTCCGAGATCGGGCAGCGGTTTTCGCGGTCGTCACCGGACCGGCACGCCGACCGTCGCGCCCGGCGCGATCGTCGGTCCCGCCGCGTTGAGCTGCTCGATCGCGAAGCCGGCGGCGGCCTTGTACGCGGCCATGAACGCGGTGCGCTCGATCTCGGGGACGACGTCGTCGATGTCGTCGAACTCCCCGCCGCAGCGCTCGTCGACGAGGTCGAGCAGCCCGAAAGGCCCGGCGCCGCGGTTGCGCAGGACGAGCTGGGAGACGGGGCCGCACAGCTGCTCGTCGACGGCGCGCAGGGCCGCCGGGTCCACGCCGTGCCGCAGGATCGCGGCACCGAGGTGGCGAGCGTCCATGACCGCCTGGCTCGCGCCGTTGGAGCCCGTCGGGTACATCGCGTGGGCGGCGTCGCCGATCAGCAGGACCGGGCCGTCCTGCCACGTCGGGACGGGGTCGCGGTCGATCATGGGGTTCTCGTAGACCACCTCGGCGCGGCGCAGCAGGTCCGGGACGTCCAGCCAGTCGTACGTCCAGCCGTCGAAGTGGTGCGCGAACTCCTCGATGCCAACCTGCCGGAACCAGCCGCTGCGCTGCCAGGCGGTGTCGTCGACCCGCAGCTCGGCGATCCAGTTGACGGTCGCCAGCCCGGTGACGGGGTCGGTGGGGGAGATGGGGTAGACCACGACGCGGTGCCGGGCCGAGCCGAGCCCCACGAACGACGACCCGGTGCGCACCGGTGCCGCCTGCGTGGTGCCGCGCCACATCATCGTGCCGCCCCAGTGGATCGGCGGCTGGTCGGGGTGCATCTGCGCGCGGACGGCCGAGTGGATGCCGTCGGCGCCGATCAGCAGGGTGCCGTGCTCGTGCCAGGGGGTCCCGTCGGCGGACGTCCCGGTCGCGGTGACGGTCCCGTCGTCGTGCTTCTCGTACCCCGTCACGCGGTGACCGAGCCGGATCGCGTCGGCGCCGGCCCGGTCCTGCAGGGTCCGCGCGAGCAGCAGCTGCAGCCGGCCCCGGTGCACGGCGTACTGCGGCCAGCGGTAGCCGGCGAGCCGTCCCCGGGGCTCGCTGTAGACGTCGTGGCCGTTGCGCCCGACCAGCGCCCACTCCCGGGCCTCGATGCCGATGCCGTCGAGCGCGTCGGGGCCGATGCCCAGGTCGTCGAGCTCGCGCACCGCGTTGGGCTGCAGGTTGATGCCCACGCCCAGCGGCGCGAGCTCCCGCGCGCCCTCGAGCACCGTGCAGCTGACGCCGATCTGGTGCAGCGTCAGCGCCACGGCGAGGCCACCGATGCCGCCGCCCGCGACGACCACGTGCGGTCCGGTCATGTCCAGGGTCCTCATTCCACGCTGTAGAGGTCGATCTGCACGGTGCTCGCGTGGCGGGCGCCCGTGCCGACGAACACCATCCGGTTGAGCCAGCGGTAGTCCGGGTGGCCGCTCTCGAGCCGCGCGGTCGAGCGCATGGAGTACGCCTCGGGGGGCGTGGGGGCGCCGGAGGCGAGCCGTGCCATCACGTCGGGCGGCCCGTACCGGTAGCCGCGGTTGACGACCTCGACGAGCGCGCCGTCGGGGGTCCGGAACGCGTACCGGGCGTCGAGCTCCGCGACGTCGTCGTGCAGGACCGTCTGCCAGTCCGCACCGAGGTCGAGGATGGTCCCGCTGACGCGGCCGGTCACCGTGCCGCCGACGATGGGGATGATCCTGCGCTGCCCGGTCCGGCCGAGGCCCAGGTCCAGGACGGGCGAGAGCTCGACCTCGAGGGTGCAGAACGGCTGCACGGTCGGTGGCGGCAGTGCCAGCAAGGGTCCTCCCCGGACGTCGGGCGCACCGCACCCTACCCAGTGGCGCGGGACTCGTCAGCAGCGACGTCACGCGGGCCAGGCCCGCGCGGCTGCCCGCGGCCGGCCCGCGACGCCAGCACCGCGGAGGCCGCGAGTCCCGCCGCGCACACCGCGACGAGGACCCGGTGGTCCACGACGTCGACGAGGGAGGCGGCGGTCAGCGCGAGCGCGAGCTGCGGGACGTGGAGCACGAGGGCGCCGGCCGCCTGCACGCGGCCCTGCAGCGTCGGGGGCGTGCGGACCTGGCGCTCGGTGACGAACCCGACGACCGCCCACGTGACGCCGGCGCCGATCGCGCCCATGCCGACGACCACGCCGACGACGCTCGTGCCGAGCAGCGGCACCACCCCGGCGGCGGCCAGGAGCAGCGCCCCGGCCACGAGCCGCGGCGCGCCCCACCGCGCGAGCAGCCGCGCGGCCGTCAGGCCCGCGACGACCGCGGTGGCCGCCTGCGCGCTCGTCAGCGGGCCCAGCATCTCCGGCGGCAGGCCGAGGGACCGGTCGAGCACGGCGAAGGCCACCCCGTTGATCATCCCGGTGACGCCGAACCCGAGACCGAGGGCGAGCGTGAGCGTCCCGAGGGGCGGTGTGCGCCGCAGGTGACGGAAGCCGGCCGTGACGGCGCGACGGAAGGGCTCGCCGTGCGGCTCGGGCGGCGTCTCGCGCACCCGCAGCCGCAGCGCGAGCAGCGCGGCGACGGCGAACGCCACGACCGCGGCCACGACGAGGGGGAGCGGTCCGGCGAGCGCGTAGACGCCGGCACCGAGCACGGGCATCGTCAGCCGGAACGACTGGTCGATCGTCGTCAGCCTCCCGTTCGCGGCCCCGAGCGCGGCGTCGGGCAGCAGGTCGCGCAGCAGGCCGGACTGCGCGGCCGCCGTCGTGTAGCCGACCGTCGCGTACACGACCGTCACCGCCAGGACGAGCCAAGCTCCTGCCGGGCCGCGCACGGCCAGGAGCGGCAGCAGCGTGAGCCCGCCGACGGCGTAGGCGCCCGCCAGGAGCCGGCGTCGTGACGTCCGGTCGACGACGTGCCCGATGACGGGCGTGAACAGCGCCGGCACGCCCAGCGAGGCGAGCGTGAGGCCGGCCAAGGCGTCCGAGCCGGTGAGGTCCTTGACCCAGACGGCGAGGATGAGGGTGAGCAGGGAGTCGGCGAGGTTGGCCGCCGTCCAGACGCCGGTGAGCAGGCGCATGTCCCGGCTGCGCAGCGCGGCGCGCGCGGGGGCGGGCCCTGGGTCCGGCGCCGTCGACGGCTCGGGGTCGGCCGTCACCGGTCGACGTCGGGGGTCAGCGCCGCGAAGAGCAGGGCGTGCCGCGCGGCGGGGGGCCGGGTGGAGGGGTCGTCGGAGCGGCCGGCGAAGCGCTCGCCGATCCGCTCGAGCTCGGCGGCCAGCTCGCGCAGCTCGTCGTCCGTGGCCCACAGCGAGGAGCGCTGGAAGCTGCTGGCCTGCAGCCACCGGGGGTCGAGCCGGGCCGCGTCGTCGAGCCACCGGTGCAGCCGGTCGGTCTCACGCTCCAGGCTCAGGCGGGCGACCTCGGTGACCGCGCGCAGGGTCTCGGGTCGGTCGGGGTCGTAGCGGCTGTCGCGGCGCCGGGCGGAGCGCCACGGCTTCTCCCGTCCTCGCCGGGCGCCGGGCTCGACGTAGCCCCAGCGGGCGAGCGTGTGGAGGTGGAACGCGCACCCGGCGACGGACTCGCCGGTGAGCCGCGCGCACTGGGTGGCCGTGAGCTCGCCCTCGGCGTCCAGGAGGTCCAGCAGCTGCAGCCGCAGGGGGTGGGCGAGCGCGCGGATGCGCTCGGGGTCGGAGGACGACCGCTCGGTGGTCTCCCGGGTCCCGGCCGTCGCGGGGTCGGGCGGCACGCTGCTCGTCATGGCCGCGATCCAACTACATCAAGAAGTCTTGATCAAGAGGTGTTGATCAATGGCTGAGCCGCGGGCGGGGCAGGATGGCACGATGCTCACCGCCCGCCGCGCGCGGCACGCCCTGGTGTCCACCGCGCTCACCGAGCTCGCGGACGACGACCTCGCGGCACTCCTGCAGGCCGCGCCCGCCGGCGCCGTCGGGGTCGGCGGCGGAACCTGCGTGCTCGACGTCGAGGGCGTGGCGGTGTTCGCCAAGCGGATCCCCCTGACCGACCGCGAGCTGGCGCACCCCGGTGCCACGGCGAACATGTTCGACCTGCCGACGGCCTGCCAGTACGGCATGCACCCGCTGGCCGGCCCGGGGTTCGGGGCGTGGCGCGAGCTGGCCGCCAACCTCTCCACCACCGAGGGCGTCCTCGCCGGGGAGTCCGGGTGCTTCGCGCTGCTGCACCACTGGCGGGTGCTGCCCGGGCGCCCACCGGTGCCCGACGAGCACCGCGACGTCGAGGCGGTGGTCGCCCAGTTCGGCGGCGACCCGGCCGTCCGGACGCGGCTCGCGGAGCTGGCCGGCGCGCGCTCCAGCCTCGTCCTGCTCCTCGAGCACCTCCCGCGTCCCCTGCTCGACTGGCTCGACGAGGACCCGCTGGGGCGCGCCGAGCAGCTCGAGCGCCAGCTGGCGGAGGTCGTCGGGTTCCTCCGTGGCCGTGAGCTGCTGCACCTCGACGGGCACCTCGGCAACCTGCGCGTCGCCGACGACCGCATCCACCTCGTGGACTTCGGCCTGGCGACCTCGCCGCGGTTCGACCTGTCCGCCGCCGAGCGGGCCTTCGTCGCGCGCAACGTCGACCACGACGCCGACTACGCCGCGATGAGGCTCGTGAACTGGCTGGTCACGACGGTGTGCGGGGTGCCCGTGCCCCCCAGCGGCGGCCCCGCGGAGCGCAACGCGTACGTGCGCCGGTGCGCGACCGGTGACGTCCCGCCCGACGTGCCGGAGCCCGTGGCGGGCATCCTCGCCCGGCACGCGGCCGCCGCAGCCCGGATGAACGACTTCTGCTGGCGCCTCGTCGCCGGCGAGGTCGACGCGCAGTACGGCACCTGACCCGGCTCGCGCGGACGGGCCCGGGTGGTGCACCCGGGCCCGTCCGCGGACCGTCAGGCGGCCGGCGTGACCGCCGACCCGTCGGTCGAGGCACCGCTCGCGTCACCGCTGCCCTCGCTGCGGGGGCCGCGCCCGGACCGGCCGGGGCGCGCCTCCTCGACCAGGGCCGCGACCCGCTCGGGCAGCGCGGCGATCTTCTCGTCGGCCTCGGCCTGCGTGAGGTCGCCCTCGGCGACCTTCTCCTGCAGGCGCTCGGTCCGCGCCTCGACCAGGGCGTCGACCAGCGCCGACGTCGGCACGCCCTGCGCCGCGGCGACGTCGGCGAGCGTGGTGCCCTCCACGTCGAGCGCCGTGCGCAGCTCGTCGGACGTCATGCCCAGCGCCGTCGCCGCCGCCGTCAGGTCCAGGTGGTGGCCGCCACCGTGACCGCGACCGCCGCGCAGCGCGTCGGACCCCTCCAGGGTGGTGGCCACCTCGTCCGCCTGCGACGACGTGAGCGTCCCGTCCTCGACGAGGCCGGACAGCGCCTCGACGATCGCCGCGGCCCGGGTGCTGACGGTGCCGTCCGGCGCGGTGGCGGCCGACGAGGGCGCCGCCAGGGCGGCGACGCACGCGACGGTCAGGGCACCGGCCGCACCGGCGGCGGCGATCTTCCTCGTGATCCTCATGGTCCGTTTCCTCTCCCGGCCGGGACGTCCCCGACCTCGCGGACCACCCTCGGCGGCGCGGCTGTGCCCGCTCTGTGACGAGCGTGTCCCCGAGCCGTGAGTCGCGACGGCTGTGCTCAGGCCGTCGCGTCGAGCAGGCCCAGCTCGTCCGCGGTCAGCTCGAGGTCGGCCGCCCGCACGGAGTCCTGGATCGACGCGGGCCGCGAGGCCCCGGGGATCGGGACGACGACGTCGGCCTGGGCGAGCTCCCACGCGAGCGCCACCTGCTGCGGGCTGACGCCGTGCGCGTCGGCGACCTGGGCGAACGGCGCGAACGTGTCCCCGAGGTCGCCGGCCCGGGCGATGCCACCGAGCGGGCTCCACGGCAGGAACGCGATGCCGAGCTCCGCGCACAGGTCGAGCTCGGCCTGCGACGACCGGAACGCGGGGGAGTACTGGTTCTGCACGGCCGCGAGCCGCCCACCGAGGATGTCCTGCGCGAGGCGGATCTGCTCCGGGTTCGCGTTGGAGATGCCCGCGAGGCGGATCGTGCCCGCGTCGAGCAGCTCGGCGATCGCGCCGACCGACTCCTCGTACGGCACGGCCGGGTCGGGGCGGTGGAACTGGTAGAGCCCGATCGCCTCGACGCCGAGCCGCCGCGCCGACGCCTGCGCGGCCTGCTTGAGGTACTCCGGCCGACCGTCCAGGGTCCAGGACCCGTCTCCCGGCCGCAGGTGCCCGCCCTTGGTGGCGACGAGGACGCTCGACGCGTCGCCGTGCCACGTGCGCAGGGCCTCCGCGATGAGCTCCTCGTTGTGGCCGACCTCGTCGGCGTGCAGGTGGTAGGCGTCGGCGGTGTCGATGAGCGTGACGCCCGCGTCGAGCGCGGCGTGGATCGTGGCGATCGAGCGCTCGCGGTCGGGCCGGCCCTCGATGGACATGGGCATGCCGCCGAGGCCGACGGCGTGGACGGGGACGTCGGCGATGTGTCGTGTCTGCATGCCTCCATCCCACCCCGGTGGTGCGCGGGACGCACGCGGGCGCGTGAGGCGGACGCCGGGTCCACGTCGAGGGCTCCTCACGAGGCGTGGTCGTAGGCTCGTCCGTCGGCGCCGCCCGTGCGTGGCGCCGGCCCCGACCCAGGAGACCACGTGCCCTACCGCGAGATCCCGCCTCTGCTCGTCGTCGCGCCCGTGACGGTCGTGGCCCTCGCGCTCCTCGTCGTGCGGCTGCGTCGACGGGGTGGGGTGACGTGGCCGCGGGTCGCCGTCGCGGTGGCGCTGTGCGTGTACGTCGCGGGGATCTTCGCGAACACCGTCCTGCCGATCTACCTCGACAAGCCGGCCCGCGACGTCCCGTGGCACGTGTTCCTGCACCTGACGCCGCTGCAGGGCACCGACCCTGCCGACATGGCGCGCAACGTCCTCGTCTTCCTGCCGCTCGGCGTCCTGCTGCCGCTCGTCGCGCGGACGCGCTCGGTGGTGCGGGTCCTGCTCGCGGGGTTCGTGCTCAGCCTGCTCATGGAGACGGCGCAGCTCGTCAACGCCCTCGTGGCGAGCGGCGGCCACGTCGCGGACGTGAACGACCTGCTCGCGAACACGCTGGGCGCGCCCCTCGGCTACGGGCTGCTGCGGCTGGCGGAGCGTGCACCCGTCGTCGCGCGGCTGGTGCACGCCACGACCTGGCCGTCGGCGCCACCGCAGGAGGACCCCGCGGAGCGGTCGTCGGACGGCGCGCGCCGGGCCCGATGAGTTCCGGGCGCGGCGGCGGTCGGCACCTGCGCATCCCCACCCCACCGCGGAGGACCCCATGACCGTCACCACCACGCAGCACACCCTCGACGTGCCCGGCGCGACGATCGTGTACGACGTCCGCGGGCCGCTGCCCGCCACCGACGGGCAGCCGCCCCTCGTGCTCATCGGGCAGCCGATGGACGCCACCGGGTTCGGGACCCTGGCCTCCCACCTCGCCGACCGCACGATCGTCACCTACGACCCGCGGGGCCTGGGCCGCAGCACGCGCCACGACGGCCTGGCGGTGCACGACCCGCTCGTCCAGGCCGAGGACCTGCACGCCCTGGTCGCCGCGCTCGGCGGCGGCCCCGTCGACCTGTTCGGCAGCAGCGGCGGCGCGATCACCGCGCTGGCGTGGGTGAGCGCCCACCCGCAGGACGTCCGGACGGTCGTCGCGCACGAGCCGCCGCTGCTCGGCGTGCTGCCCGACGCCGAGCACGCGCGGGCGGCGTCGGCGCGGGTCGACGCGGCCTACCAGGAGCGCGGCTGGGGGTACGGCATGGCCGCGTTCATCGCGTTGACGTCGTGGCAGGGGCCCTTCCCCGCCGACTTCCTCACCGAGCTGCCGGACCCCGCGGCGTTCGGGATGCCCGCGCAGGACGACGGCTCGCGGGACGACCCGCTGCTGTCCGGCGCGTCCGCCCCGGTCACGGCGTACGAGCCCGACGTCGAGGTGCTGCGGTCCGTCACGACGCGCGTCGTGCTCGCCGCGGGCATCGAGAGCGAGGGCATCATCACGTGGCGGACCACGCACGCGCTGGCCGAGCGGCTCGGCACGCAGGTCGCGGTGTTCCCGAGCAACCACGGCGGGTTCCTCGGCGACGAGTACGGCATGCCCGGGCAGCCCGAGGCGTTCGCGGCGCGGCTGCGCGAGGTCCTCGCCGCAGGGTGAGGGCGGTGAGCCGGCCCGTCGGCTACCGGTCGACGACCCGGTAGTGGTCGGGAGCCACGACGAGCTCGACGGGGACCTCGGGCACGAGGTCGGTCAACCAGCGGTGGTACTCGGCCATGCCCTCCTGCTCGGACGGCACGTGCCCGACGACGACGACCCCGGCGCACACGCCCGCGGTGACCGCGTCCGCCGCGTACTCGCCGGTCTCCCACTCGTGGCCCTCGCCGATCACGGCCACGTCGACGTCCGGCCGCGCGATCAGGTGCCGGTTCAGCGTGAACCCCTGGAACCCGGGCTGCATGCCGACGGTCCGCACGGGCGCGGCGGGGTCGCCCACGTAGCGCAGCGCGCGGGCGCCGAGCGACCGGGCGACGTGCGCCGCGAGCTCGCCGAGCGTCGTGGCGGGCAGGTCGTAGACGCCCGGGTCGCCCGGTCGCTCGGCGTCGAGCCAGCCGAGGGCCCGCGCGGTGCCGGTGAGGATGCCGTCGGGCTCGCGGTCGTGCCAGGCGTCGTGCTGGTGCAGGACGACCATCCCGTGCGCGGCGACGAACGCCGCCTTCGCCGCGTGCACCGGGTCGCCCTCGGCGGCGTAGGTCGCGTCCGACGCGCCGTGGTGGTCGAAGTACAGGGGCTCGTGCGTGATGACGAGGTCGAGGCCCTGCGCCGCGGCGCGCTGCAGCACGTCGAGCGTCGCCATCACCGTCACGGCGATCCCGCGGACGGGCGCGTCCGGGTCCCCGGCGAGGAACCCGTCGACCGTCGTCGGGCGCGCCGGCACCCCCACGTGCGCCGCGATCCGCTCCGCCACCTGCCGCGCCGTCGTCGTCACGGCCGCCACCCTAGCGACCGCGGGGCGGCCCGAGGTGCCGCCCGCACGCGGGGCTACCGCGTCGCGTCGTGCAGGGCGTGCGCGACGTGGGTCAGGGCGTCCGGCACGAGCGCGTAGTACGCCCAGCGCCCGCGCTGCTCGCGGGTGAGCAGGCCGGCCTCGACGAGGATCTTGAGGTGGTGGCTCACGGTGGGTTGGGCGAGCCCGACGGGCTCGGTGAGGTCGCACACGCACGCCTCGCCGTCCTCGTGCGCGGCGACGATCGAGAGCAGCTGCACGCGGGTCGGGTCGCTCAGCGCCTTGAAGGTGCGCGCCAGCCGGCGCGCGGCCTCGGGGTCGGCCGCGGGCCGGAGCAGCGGCGCGCAGCAGGTGCTGGGCGCCGCGTCGTGGGTCAGGGGGGCCGCGGGCATGGACACATCTTGTCATGCATCGGCGGATGTGGATACGTTGCATCCGTCATCCGATCGATGTGCATCAATGCGAGGAGTGGTCATGGGCGAGGTCGCGCGCGAGGGTCTGCCGGTCGTGGTGATCGGGGCCGGGCCCGTCGGCCTGGCCGCCGCGGCCCACCTGCTCGAGCGCGGCCTCGAGCCGCTGGTGCTCGAGGCCGGCGACGCGCCCGGGGCCGCCGTCTCGTCCTGGGGGCACGTGCGGCTGTTCTCCCCGTGGCGCCACGACGTCGACGCCGCAGCACGCCGGTTGCTCGAGCCCACGGGCTGGGCCGAGCCGGACGGTGACGCGCTGCCCACAGGCGCCGAGCTCGTGCGCGACTACCTGGCGCCGCTGGCGAGCATCCCGGCGATCGCGACCCGGCTGCGCACCCGTACCCGGGTGCTGGCCGTGGCCCGCGACGGCGCCGACCGGACGCGCTCGCTGGGGCGCGAGCGCCGCGCCTACCGCGTGCGCACGCTCACGGCGGACGGCCGGGTCGAGGACGTGCTCGCCCGCGCCGTCGTCGACGCCTCCGGCACGTACGGGACGCCCAACCCCCTCGGCTCGAGCGGCTGGCCCGCCGTCGGCGAGCGCGAGGCCGCCTCGTACGTCACCGGGCCCCTGCCCGACGTGCTCGGCGCCGAGCGCGCCCGGTTCGCCGGCCGGCACACCCTGGTCGTCGGCATGGGCCACTCCGCGGCCAACACCCTGCTGAGCCTCGTGGAGCTCGCGGAGACCGCCCCGGGCACCACGATCACGTGGGCGATCCGCGGCGGGTCCGCGCGCCGCCTGTTCGGCGGCGGGTCCGCCGACGAGCTGCCCGCCCGCGGCCTGCTGGGCACCCGGCTGCAGGAGGCGGTGGCGGCCGGGTCGTTGACCCTGGTCACCCGCGTCTCGATCGAGCAGCTCGTGCCCGCCGGCGAGACGGTCCAGGTGCTCGGCCGGGCACGCGACGAGGCCCTCGACCTGCACGTGCACGCGGTCGTCAACGCCACGGGGTTCCGCCCGGACCTCGACATGCTGCGCGAGGTGCGCCTGGACCTCGACCCGGTCGTGGAGTCGCCGGCGCGGCTCGCGGACCTGATCGACCCGAACCTCCACTCGTGCGGGACCGTGCCCCCGCACGGCGAGGCGGTCCTCTCGCACCCGGACGACGGCTTCTACCTCGTCGGCATGAAGTCGTACGGGCGCGCCCCGACGTTCCTGCTCGCCACCGGGTACGAGCAGGTCCGCTCGGTCGCGGCGGCCCTCGCCGGTGACCGGGCGGCGGCGGACGCCGTCGAGCTCGACCTGCCGGAGACCGGCGTCTGCTCCACGGACCTCGAGGCCGACGCCGGCGCGTGCTGCGGCAGCTCCGCCGGTCCGCAGCCGGTCACGCTCGGCGTCGGCGCGGGCGTCGGGTTCGCCACCGGCGTGCTGCACGGCCGCGCGGGCGACGCGGGCGTCGGCCGGGTGGAGCCGTGAGCGTCGCGCTGCGGCCCGCCACCGCGGCGGACGCCGAGGCGGTCTCCGGCATCTACGACCACTACGTCCGGACGTCCACGGCGACGTTCGACCTCGAGCCGCCCGGCGTCGCGGCGTGGGCGGAGAAGATCGAGGGCCTGACCGGCGCCGGGTGGCCGTTCCACGTCGCGGTGCTCGACGGGCGGGTCGCGGGCTACGCGTACGTCGGGCCGTGGCGGCCCCGGCCGGCGTACGCGCACACCGTCGAGGACACCGTGTACCTGGACCCCGCGGCGACGGGCCGCGGCGTCGGCACCCGCCTGCTCGCGTCCGTCCTGGACGCCGCCGCCGCGGCCGGCGCCCGTGAGGTGATCGCGGTCGTCGCCGACGGGGACACCGCGGCCTCGCTCGCCCTGCACCGCCGCCTCGGCTTCGGTGACGCCGGCCGCCTGGAGCGCGTGGGGCGCAAGTTCGACCGGTGGCTGGGCACGACGCTGCTGCAGAAGACCCTGGACGCCGCGCCGCCCGGCGGGCGGTGACGCCGACTCCCGCGCCGGGCCGCCGAGGGGGGACACTGGACCTCAGCAACTGATGCTTCGACGAGGAGTCCACCGTGCCGCAGGGAATTGTCCGCTGGTTCGACGTCGAGCGGGGCTTCGGCTTCCTCGACCTCGGGGAGGGTGCCGAGGACCTGTTCGTCCACGCGTCCGAGATCGTCGGCGACGACAGCCGCAAGGTGCTCCGCGAGGGCCAGGAGGTCGAGTTCGAGCTGGGCGAGGGCGACCGCGGGCCGCAGGCGCGCCGCGTCCGGATCACCGGTGACCTCCCCGCCGACACGCCCCTGGGCGTGCTCGGCACGGTCAGCTGGTACGAGCCCGCCAAGGGCTACGGCTTCATCACCCCGGACAGCGGGGACGCCGAGATCTTCGTGCACAGCTCGGCGATCGTGGGCGGCGGGGTCGTCCGGGAGGGTCAGCGGGTCGCCTTCCTCGTCGTCCCGGGCGAGAAGGGGCCGCAGGCGGAGCACCTGCTGCCGCTGGTCGCGCAGGCGGCCCCGCGCGTCCCGTCCGACGGGGCCGACGGCACGGTGACGTTCTACGACGCGGACAAGGGCTTCGGGTTCGCCACCCCGGACGCCGGGGGCGAGGACGTCTTCGTCCACGCCAAGGCGCTGGTCGGGGCGACGGGGCTGTCCGAGGGTGACCGCATCTCGTTCACCGTCGCCGCGAGCGACCGCGGCCCGCAGGCGCACGACGTACGGCTCGTGGGTGGCACGGCACGGCGTGCGGCTCCTGCCGGGCGCGACCGGGCGGAGCGACCGCGCGGAGCGGCGCCGCGCTCGTCCGGCGCGCCGGCGCGTGCGGGCACCGGCACGGTCGCCCGCTACGACCCCGAGCGCGGCTTCGGGTTCATCACCCCGGACGCCGGCGGCGACGACCTGTTCGTCCACGTGTCCGTCGTGAAGGACCCCGACGGTCTGTACGAGGGGGACCGCGTCCGGTACGACGTGCGCCAGAGCGACCGCGGACCGCAGGCGGACCGCGTCGAGCTCATCTGAGCGGACGGCCCGGGCGGGCCCTGGCCGCACCGCGCTCGCGGGACCATCGCCCCGTGCGTGCCCACGGCGGCCGCGGTGGGATGGGCCGGTGGACGCGGTGGCGCGGGTGCGGTGGGCGGCCGTCGGGGCGGAGGGCCACGTCGCGCGCCGGACGAGCGCCTGGTGGGAGCGCGCCGTGGCCGCGCGCGAGCGCCGCGCGCCGCAGCGCCTGGTCCACGCGGTGCTCGAGGTCGTCGTCGACGGCACCACGACCCGGGTCGACATGGGTCCCACCTGGGGGCGGGACGCGGGGACGCGACGCGTCGTGGCGACCGGGCCGGTCGGGTCGCGGCACCTGGCCAGGTGCGCACTGCTCCGGTACGAGGTGCGGGTGGCCGACGGGCCGGGTGCCGTGCCCGGGGTGCTGCGCGTGAGCCCGGACGTCGCGGTCCCGCCGGACGTGCTCGACGCCCTGGCGGACGTGCCGCGGCGCACCTGGGGCCGCGACGAGGCGGGCGCGGGGGAGATGTGGACGTCCAACTCCGTGGTCGCGTGGGTGCTGGTCCGCGCCGGTGTGAGGTCCGTCGAGCCTCCCGCGGGGCACCGCGCCCCGGGCTGGTGCGCGGGCGTCCGTGCGGCCGGCGGCTGACTCAGAGCGCGTGGGCGCCGAACCGGGCCCACGCGACGAACAGCGCGAGCAGCAGCAGGACGACGTTGACGCCGATCATCTGCTGCTCGCCGCGGCGCGCGTGGACGACGACCGCGCCGACCATGACGACGGCCAGCCCGACGGCGGCCAGGGGCACGAGCACCGGGGCGATGCCGGTGAGCGCGGGCAGCACCAGCCCGAGGCCGCCGAGGACCTCGAGCAGGCCGATGACCTTGATGGTGGCGGGGCGGTAGTCGGCGGCCCACGCCAGGGTGCGGGCGAGCTCGTCCCGGGGCCGGGCGACCTTCATGGCGCCGGCGGCGAGGAAGGCGACGGCCAGCAGGACCTGGACGATCCACAAGGCGACGTTCACGGGTGGTCCCTTCGGCAGGCGCCCGCAGCGGGCGACGGTCAGCGGATGGCGGGGTGGGCGGCGTCCGGGGCGACCGGCCGTCCGCGGGACGGTTGCCTCGGAAAGTGACTATCGTCCTCGAAGGTTTCCGCGTCAAGTGATGTCGCCCGGACGTGTCGGGGGTGCCGTCCTGGCGCGCGGTGGCCCGGGCCTGGGACGATCCCGGGATGCCGTCCGCCTGCGCCCGCGCCACGCTCGTCCCCGTTCTCGCCGGCGGCCTGCTCCTGCTCGCGGCGTGCGCACCGGTCGGTGAGGCCACGCCGCCGGCGTCGACCGCCGGCACACCCGCGGTCACGCCCGCTGCGACGGTCGCGCCGCCGGCCGTCGACCCGACGACCGACGCCGCTGCGCAGCCCGCGGCCGTGCCGACCGACTGGTGCGCCGACCCGGAGATCGCCGCGGAGGTCGAGGCGGCGCTCGCGTCCGGCGTCGAGTCGAACCACAACGGGATGCTCGTCTCACCGCAGGAGATGGGGGCCTCCGGGGGGACCGCCGTCGACGTCGACCGGCAGGTCAGGGTGTGGCGCGAGCTCCCGCCCGCGCAGGCCGCGTTCCAGCAGTGCCTGCGCGTGCGCCAGGGCCAGCCGACCGTGGAGCGGATGCCCGGCGCCCGGTGGTGAGCGCCGGTCGGCGCCCCCGGTCCGTCACGGGAACGCGGTCTCGATCCGCGTCAGGATGACGAGCGGACGCGAGACCTCGGCGGTCGAGGTGCCGAACAGGGACAGCTCGAACACGTAGGCGTCGCCGGGCAGCGCGCGCGGCACGGTGGTCGACTCCCAGGCGGCGACCCGGGCCGCCACCAGCTGCGCGAGCGCGTCGATCCCCGCCGCGTCGTCGACCGCGGTGTGCGGCACGAGCAGCACGGGCAGGTGGCTCACGAGCGGGGGCGTCGTCGCGGCCAGCTGCTGGGCGTACCGGCACCCCAGGGTGACCGTGGCCGGCGCCGGCCCGGCACCCGGCGGGCTCAGCAGCTCGGTGAGCATCGTCGTGACGGCCGCCGCGACGTCCGTCGTCGAGCCGACCGGCAGGCGCTGCGAGCAGGTGAGAGCCGGGACGGCCGGGCTCTGCGGGCGGACCCACGGGGTGCGGGACACGAACTCCGGCGCCGTGGGGGCTGTGACCACCAGCCGCTCGTTGCGGGTGAGCATCACCGACGCGACGGCCTGCTGCACGGCCGCGGCGTCCAGCCCTCCGCCGGCCTGCCCGGCTCCCGGGACGACGACCTGCAGGTCCAGCGTGGTGAAGGCCGCGACGCCGGGCGGGACGACGTACGTGCGACTGGTCCCGACCGGGTCCCGGGGCGTCAGCGCGCGTCGTGGCCGGTCGCCGGTCGCCGCGACGTAGACGTCCGGCCAGGGGACGGCGTCCGGGTCCGGCTGCGCGCCGGCCCGGGCGAGGTCCGCGCGTGAGGGACCCTGCCCGCCGCTCGGCGGCACCACGGTGAACGTCAGCTCGGCGAGGGTCACGGGGTCCGTCGCGGCGTCGTAGGTGGTGTCGACCCGGAAGGTGACCGTCGGGGGGTCGACGGCGAGGTCCAGGTCGACCTCATCGGCGCTCATGGCCGCCGCGACGGCGCCGACCAGCGCGGCGAACGTGGTGGCCGTCGCGCTCCCGACCGGGTTCGCGACGCCCAGCGGCAGGTCCTGCAGACGGGCGACGTCCGGCTGCAGGACGGGCCAGACCTCGGCGAACTGGGCGAGACGCGTGACGAGCTCGTCGCTGACGGCCCGCGCGGCGCCGGGGGCGCCGCCGAAGGCGACCTGCAGGTACACGTCGTCCTGGGCGGCCGCGTCCTGCGTGAACGTCAGGTCGAGCTGCCAGGCCTTCGCCTCGGCGATGCCGGCCGGAGCGGTCACGGCTGCGTCGGCCGTCTGCGCCGGCGTCAGCGGCAGCGTCGGGGTGCCGCGCAGCGGCAGCGGGACGACGAGCGGTCCCAGGTCGGTCCGGATCGCCCCGCCGTCGTCCCCGGAGACGATCGGCAGGACCGGCCGCAGCCAGGACGACGACTGGTAGCCGCCTGCCGCCGCGACGTCGTGCACGCGGAACTCGATCTCCTCGATCGGGTAGTCGAGCTCGACGGTGAGGTTGCGGAACGCGGAGTCGGCGGAGGTCGAGAACAGGAAGGTGGCCCTCGAGCCGCCGTCGTGCAGCGACGTCCGCGCGGTGGAGACCGACGTGGCGGGCGTGGGCTGGAGCCCGTGGAACGGCCGCTGCGGGTCGAACCACCCCGTCGTGGCGGCCACCGACGGCTGCACCGCGAGCGTCGGCGCGTCCAGGCCGAGGGCGGCGGCGATGCTCGCCAGCGTGTCGGTCCCCGTGACCGTGTGGTGGTCGTCGCCGACCTGGACCACCGAGCCCGCGACGAGGAGTCCGGTGACGTCCTGGTTGGCGGTCGCGACGTCGGCGACGGTGGTCCCGAACCGCGCGGCGACCGACGTGAACGAGTCGGTGGCGTCCGGGACGCGGCTCAGGCCGACGAGCGGCAGCACCGCGTCCGCGGCGAACAGCGCGACGCCGGGCGCGAGCACCGGTGAGGCGAGCAGGTCCAGGACGGTCGTGCCGAAGTGCGCGGCCAGCATCGCCGGGGTGTCGCCGGGCGCGACGACGACCGGTGGTGCGGTGCCGAACCCGAGCGAGATGCCGGTGGCCAGCAGCCCCGTCCGGTGGGCGAGGAACCCGGCCAGGTACCCCGCGTCCACGCCGTAGTGCGCGACCAGGTCGGCGAGGACCGCGCCGGCCGGCACCCGGTAGCGGCGGGTGGCGCCCTGCCCGGAGACCCGCGGCGCGATCGGGTCCGTGCCGGAGACGACGTGCAGCGTCACCGACGGGCTGAGGATCCCGGCGCGGTCCCGGGTGCCGGGGTCGGTGGCGACGCCGGCCGGCGTGCTGCCGAGGGCGCCGGCGACGTCGGCCAGGGTGTCGGTGGGCAGCACCGTGTGGGTGGCACCCCCGACGCTCACCACGGTCCCGGCGACGAGGAGCCCGGGGACCTGGGCGTTCGCGACCGCGCAGGCGGCGACGTCGACCCCGAGGTACCGCGCGACCGTCGCGAACGAGTCGAGCGGTCCCGGGGTGCGGCGCATCGCGACCGCGTCGATCGTGCCGGTGGCGAACAGCGGGCCCCCGCCCTCCACGGAGAGCCCGGTCGGCAGGTCGGTCACGGCGACCGCGAGGGCCGTGGCGAGCGTGCCGAGCGTGTCCGCGGCGGTGACCTGGTGCGTCCGGGACCCGTACGCCACGGTCGCGCCGACGACGAGCAGCCCCGCGGTGTCCGCGAGGCCGAGCGCCAGCCCCTGCGGGGTCACCCCGTACGCCGCGGCCAGGGTGGTGAAGGTGTCCGCCGGCCCGACGGGGACCGGCTGCCCGAACGGCGACGACACGTCCACGGGGACGTCGATGACCGCGTCGGTCGACACGGCGGTGCCGAGCGCGACGAGCATGCTCTGGTACAGCGCCTCGCGGGCGGCGGCCAGCGCCGGGTCCCCGGCCGGGTCGTCCCGGGTCCCCGGCGGCACGAGGATCTCGGCGACCCTGCCGCGCAGCGCCCCGGCGATCGTCTGCTTGGCGGTCACGACCGCCTCGAGCGAGCTCTGGGCGCCGAGCGAGAACGCGGCCGTGGCCGACGCGGGCGTGAGGAAGTCGTCGACCGCGACCAGGAGCGTCGCGAGCCAGGCGTCCACGTCGACGGACTGGAACGCGTGGTCGGTCGCCTGCCCCAGCGTGCCGGTAGCCGGGTCGTACGGGGCGATCGGCACGTGGGCGACCGAGACGGGTGCGGTGCTCAGCGGCGCCAGGGCGAAGAAGCGCGCCCGGCTGCCGTCCGCCGCGATCCGGGAGAACCCGTCGGGGCCGAGGTCGAGCACCCACACCTGGCGCGACCCGGTGTCGGGCGCGGGGCCGGACGCCAGCTCGAGCCGCTGTGCCGCGAAGGCTGCCCGGAACGCGGTGGCGAGGGGGATGAGGCTCGGGGCGTCGCCACCGGTGGAGGTCGTCGCGGGGGTGACCGGCGTGCTCGCGGTGAGCACCGCCGGGACGTCGGCGAGCTCCGGGTCGACCAGGGCGGCGTCCCGGCTGAGGGTCAGGGTGACCTCCAGCGGGAAGACGGGCGCGGGGACCACGGGGTGGGGCAGCGGCAGGGCGATCGTGGCCGTGCCCGGGGGGACGACGACCGGGCTCGTCGGCTGCAGCAGGTCCGGCACGGTCGCGTTCGCCGCCGCGAGCCCGGGGGCGTCGACCGCGACGCCGTGGCCGGCGAAGCGGGCGGCGACGGAGGCGAGGGTGTCCAGCGCGGTCGCCGTGACCGTGACCGGGGTCCCGCCGCTCCCGGCCGTGAAGACCGCGCCGGGCCGGACGAGCCCGGTGAGCGGCGCGTTCGCCCGGGCCAGGGCGTCCAGCCCGACGCCCAGGTCGGCGGCGAGCCGGGCGAGGGTGCGCGTGCCGACGAGCGGCAGGTCGGTCACGACGAGGGCCGCCGCGGCGACGAGGCCGGTCACGTCGCGGACGGCGTCCGCGAACGCGGGCACGCTCATCCCCCCGGCCGCGGCGGCCAGCGAGGCCAACGTCGAGCCGGCCGCGGTCGTCACCGGCGGCTCGGTGGGCAGGGTCACGCCGGGGACGACGAGGCCCGGCATCGTCGCGTTCGTCACCGCCAGGTCGCCGAGGTCGGTGCCGAGCCGGGCCGCGACCGAGGCGAGCGTCGCCCCCGGGCCGGCGCTCACCCCGGCGACCCGGGCCGTGAGGTCCGGGTCGACCCGCACGGCCCCCGGGATCTCGACGACGGCGCCCTCGCGCAGGGGCGTCAGGGCGTTCGCGACGACGAGCTGGGAGACCGTCGCGCCGACCGCCGCGGCGACGGCCTCGAGCGTCTGACCGGGGATCGGCTGCACGGTCCCGGTGCCGTAGGTCAGCGCGGTGCCGGCGGGGTAGACGCCCGCCGGTCCTGGCCCGGCGAAGTCGACGAGCCGGTCCGTGGTCAGGCTCGGCACCGCGGCGACGACGTCGGCCAGGATCTCGCCCCCCGCGACGACGATCTCCACGACCGCCAGGGTCGCTCCCTCGACGAGCAGCCCCGGCAGGGTCGCCGCCGCCGCGGCCACGTCGGCCACCCCGACCGGCAGGTCGGTGGCGACGAACGACGCGGCCAGGTCGGCGAGCGTGGCGCCGTCGGGGACCTCGACCGACGTGCCGCGCAGCGTGATGGTGACGCCGCCGACGAGCAGACCCGTCCGCTGCGCGTTCGCGGCCGCCAGCGTGGCGACCGTGCACCGCTGGGCGCTCGCGACCGAGGCGAGCGTGTCCCGGGCACCGACCGTGGCGGTCCGGACCCCGAGGGTGTCGGTGGCCGCCGCCGCGACGGGGGCGACCGCCAGCACCGCTCCGACGACGAGCAGGCCCGGCAGTGCGGCGGTCGCGGCGGCCAGGGCCACGACGGTCGTCGTGACGCCCCGGGCGGCGAACCGGGTGACCAGCGACGCGAGGTCGTCGCCGGCGTCGACGCCGAGCGTCACCTGGTCGACCGTCACCGAGGACCCGGCGACGAGCAGCCCGGGCGTCGCCGCGTTCGCCGTCGCCAGGGTCCCGACGGTCGTGTCGACGAGCAGCGCGATCGACGCCAGGGTGTCCCCGGCCCGGACGACGACCGTGCGGACCCCGGTCGTCAGCACCACGCCCGGCGCCAGGGGCAGCGTGGCGTTCTGCGGGAGCCCGACGACCCGGGTCATCGGGACCCCGGTCGCGGCGGCGATGGCGTCGAAGGTGTCCCCGGCGGCGACGACATGCTGCCACCACACGGTGAGCGGCCCGGCGACCAGCGCGTCGGCGTCGGTGCCGGCGTTCACCTGCGCGAGGGCGTCGAGCGTCACCCCGTAGGCACTGCCGACGTCGGCGAGGGTGGTGGTGGCGTCCGGGACGGTCGCGTCCACGGGCTGCAGCGACCGCGCGACCGAGAGGAACAGGCACGCCGCGTCGGCGAACCCCTGCAGCGGCGCGAGCACCGCGGGGCCGGCGCCCGCCGGGCTGCCCGGGGCGTCGAGGGACGTCGTGACGACGGCGGTGAGGTCCGGCCGCCGGACCTGGTAGTGCACCCCGGTGTACCGGACCAGGGCCGCGGCGGCCGCGCGCGCCGCGCTCGTCGGTGTCTGCCCCGGGCCGGGGAGGAACCGGGCGACACCGAAGGTCGCCGCCACGGTGAGCCGCGCGGCGCCGTCCGCGGTGTCGAAGGTGTAGTCCACGGTCGCGCCGGGCCAGCCGGCGACCGCGACGAGCTCGTCGGTGTAGCCGACCGGCACCACCACGTCGTCGAGCGGTGCTGCGGTCCCGACGTCGTTGCCGAAGACGTCCCGGAACCCGAGGCCGAAGGTCGCCTCGCCGCCGAGTCCGGCGTACGGGTCGGCGGCCGCCGGGGGGAGCCCGGCCGGCATCGCGGGCGGGCGGGGCGAGGCGAACCGTGCGACGGGGACGACCTGCTGGAAGTGCCAGACCTCCGGGTCGTCGTTCGACCCGACCAGGGGGAACGCGGCGCGGCCCGGGCGCGGGTCGTCCCCGGGCGGGGGGCTGAGCTCCGTCGGGCCGACGGCCAGGCCCACGACGGCGTCGAACCCGCCCCCGGCGGTGAGCGTCCACCCCAGCAGGCCGGCGAGGCTGCGGGTGCGCTGCCCCGGGTCGGGCGGTTCGAGGCTCGCGTTGCGCCGGGCGAGCTCGACGCCGACGTTGCCCGGGGGGACGGTGGACGTGCGGGTGGTGTCCGAGCCGTCGGAGGCCTCGGCGTACACCGAGACCCGGCTCCGGTCGAGGGCGTCCAGGACCACCGCGACGTCGGTGAAGGGGTGCAGGGTGCGGTCGGGCGTCGCGCCCGTGTGCGATCCCAGCAGGACGACCAGCGACAGCGTGGCCGTGTCGCCGGCGGCGAAGACCGCGTCGGGCAGGCCCGCGCCCCCCGTCGTCACGTAGGTCAGGACGTACCCGCCGGAGGCCGTGACGCTGCACTCCCAGAGCTGCTGCAGGAACGCCCCGGGGGCGGCCAGGGTGGCGTACGCGGAGCCCGCCGGTGGTGGGCCGTCGGCCACGGCGGCCACGGCCGCCCCGCTGTGCGTGTCGGTGGACAGGTTGGTCCGCAGCACCGCCGTGAGCGTCGGGTCGAGCGCGTCCGACTGCTGCCCGGTGCCCGAGCCGGCCGGGGCGTCGTGCAGGAGCGCGACCGCGGCGGTGTCGCCGGAGCCCACCACCCGGGTCCACAGCTCGAGCAGCCTGTCGCGGCCGGACTGCGGGACGCCGAGCAGCGCGTAGGAGTGCGGCAGGTAGCCGGCGGGCCCGGTGACCCGGCGGACCTGGACGGGGACCCGGGTACCCCAGGCGTACGCGGCCACGGGAGTGGGCTGGACCCCGGTCGGTGTGGGCACGCCCGCGACCAGGTCGTACGGGTGCGGGTCGGGCGAGGCGGCGACGCGCGCGAGCAGGTCCGGAGGCAACGGCCACAGCGACGGGGTGGCGTCGACCGGCGCGGTGCCCGTCACGGGCAGGACGGGAGGGACGGCGGCCAGCCACGGCGTGGGTGTGCCGAGCTGGTGCCGGACCGGGCCGGTCTGCAGCAGCGGCAGCCGCGCCGGGCCGCTGAGCAGCTCCGGGTCGAGCGTCCCCGCGGGCCACTGGCGGGTCTGCAGGTCGACGGTCAGGTCGGCGTCGATGCTCGGCTGCGGGACCCGGAGCGTGACACCCACGGGCAGCGCGTCGAGGTCGACGTCGGGGTTCAGCTGCGCCAGACGCGTCGCGTCGGGCAGGCCGTACTGCGCGAGGATCCCGGCGAGGGTGTCCCCCTGGACGGTGACGTGCTCGACGACGAGCGCGAGCCACGGCACCGGCGCGGGGGTCGCCAGGGTGATGTCGATCGCGGCGCTCGGCTGCCCGATCGGCGCCGTGGCGACGGGGAACTGCTGGCCCGTCAGCGTGGCCAGCGGCACGGTCGGCTCGGTCCCGCCCGCCGGGTCGGGCACCTGCAGGCCGTGCAGCAGGAACCGGCTCAGCATGCCTGCGGCGTGCGTCGCGGCCCCGGAGGACCGCAGGGTCGCGACCAGGTCGTCGAGGTCGGCCTGCCGGGCGTCCGGGACGGTCACCGCCGCGCCCAGCACCCCGGTGACGGGGGCCAGCTGGGCGACCAGGTGGTCGACGGTGCAGCCGTAGGACGTCGCCAGCGACGGCAGGGTGTCCGTCGCGGTCGTCGTGTGCGGGACCGTGGGCGGCAGCGCGAGGGTCGCGCCGGGGGCGAGGACCTGCGCGTCCGCGCCGACCAGCGCGAGGTCGCTCACGGTGACGCCGAAGAGGTCGGCGATCGAGGCGAGCGTCGCGCCGTCGACCACGACGTGCGACTGGGCGGGGATGCGGATGGTCGAGCCGGGGGTGATCGTCGGGTCGAGCGCGGCGATGGCGGCCTGCAGGGGTGCCAGGACGCCCGGCGCGGTCTGCAGGGCCGCCGCGTACCCGGCGACCAGGGTCAGCGTGTCGCCCGGCTTGGTGAGGTAGGCGACCGGGTCCCCGGTCGGCTGCAGCCCGTGGTCGGTCACCTCGACGCCCGGGATGCTCAGGGTGACCGGCGTCGTCCCGATCGTGGTGAGGTCGACGCCGGGGTTGGCCGCGGCGACGGCGTTGGCGAACCACCCGGCGTGCTCGAGCGTCGTCACGCCGGCGTTGCGCACCCAGATCACCGCCGTGATCAGCTCGAGCGTGTCGCCGGGGGCCACGAGGTAGCCGAAGGTCGTCCCCGGCGTGCCGCCCGGAGCCTGCGCGACCACCATGGTCGCCCCGGTCGCGAGGAGCCCGGCGTCGTCCTGGTTCGCCACCGCCGGCCCGGTCGGGTCCGGCAACCCGAACCGTGCGGCGATCGAGGCCAGCGTGTCGCCGGCACGCACGCGGGAGGTCAGCCCGCCGAGGGTGAGCGTGACGCCGGCGGCGAGGGGGACGGTGAGGTTCGCGTCCGCGATCCCCACGACCGCCTCGGGGACCGGCACGACCACCGCGGTCCCGGCGGTGGCGGTGGCGAGGTCCAGGCCGGGGTTGGCGGCCTGCAGCGCCGCCGCGTCGACGACGAACCGGGCGGCGAGGGTCGCCAGGACCGTGCCGACGGCGACGTCCGCCGGGAGCAGGACGTACGTGAGCAGCGTCGTCGGCGGCGGGACGGTCAGCGACAGGCCGGGCAGCAGCGGACGGTCGAACGGGACGGTCGGGTTGGCCTCGACGAGGTCGGCGGCGCGGATGCCGAACGCGGTGGCGATCGCGGCGGCGGTGTCGCCCGTGCGGACCGTGTACGCGACGGTCGGGCAGGCGTCCGCGGCGAGCGTCGCGAGGCTGTCGGTGGCGGTCGTCGCGCGGGTCGACGTCCGCAGCGCGTCGGCGCCCGCCTGGACAGCGGCCTTGGCGAGCAGCCGCCAGGCGTCGTCGAACACGAGGGTCGGCAGGGACTTCGTCGTCGCGTCGTCGCCGGGCAGGGCGCGGGCCGGGGCCGGGGGTGCGGCGGGGTCGTGCGCCGTGGCGTCGTCGATCGGCACGGCAAGGCCCGCGAGGATCGCCGCGATCCGCTGCTCGTACGCCGCGTCCACGGGGTTGACCGCCCAGAACTGCACCGGCGCCGCGCCGCCGACGGTCATCTGCAGCGGCGGCATGATCGGCAGCGCCGCCCCACCGGTGTCGGGCGCGCCGCCGTCGCCCGGGCCGGTCAGGCAGCACACGACGTTCGCGCCGAGGAACGCCGAGAGGTTGGCGTACCCGAACGCGTCGTCGCCGTCCGGGGGAGCCGCGAGGTCCTCGGCGATGATGCCGAGGTCCACCGCGGTGACCGGACCGGTGCTCCGCCCGAGCAGCGCGTGGGCACCCCAGCGCAGCAGGGCCTCGAGCAGCCGGTGGAACGCGACGTCGGCGACGTCGGCGCCCGGCGGGACCACGACCTGGCGCAGCTGGTCGGCGGTCGCCGGCTCGGAGGTCGCCGCGGTCGCGACGAACGGGACGAGCACCCCCTGGACGTCGAGCTCGGGACCGCCGGAGACGGTGAGGACGGGAACCACCCGGACGTCGACGGGCACGGGGGCGTGGGCCAGGACGGCCACGGGTGCCCAGTCGAGCCCGCCCGCGGCTCCCAGGGCGGCCGTGCGCCGGGCGAGCGCCCGCGGGTGCCGCGCGGCCACCGCCCCCGGCGCGGGCGACCGGCGCCGGCGCGTGGAGGGTCCGACGGTCGAGGCCGAGCCGGACCCGGGGGCCAGTGCCCACGGCGGGGTGCTCGCCTCGCCGATGAGGAACGACGCGTCGAGGTGCATCTCGAACGAGAAGTGCACGCGGATGAAGAGGATCTTGATGCTGGCGGTGACCTTCACGCCCACGCTGAGCTCGATGAGGATCGGCTGGTAGGCCTCGACGACCAGCGTGGCCCTCGCGTACGCCACGACCGAGATCTGGATGGTGATGATCTTGAAGTCGACGGTGCCGTAGAGCTTGCCGACGATCGCGATGCTGCCCAGCACCCGGTAGTAGCGGTCGCCGTCGGGGCCGGGTCCCGTGGGCTTGAACGGTGCGACGGTGCCCTGCAGCACCCCCTGGACGGTGACGGACAGCCCCGCCGACAACGGGCCCGCGGAGAAGTTCTTGCCGACCCCGATCGCCAGGGCCAGCCCGAGCTCGATCACCGGGGTGAACGAGCCGTTGGTGATCTGCGGCAGTCCGGTGGCGGTCGCGGCGGACAGCTTCGCGAAGTAGAACCCGCCGGCCCCGACGAACGGGAACACCTCGAGGCCGAAGCAGACGGTCCAGTCGTCGTCGTACGGGAACCCGAAGTCGATCGCGAAGTCGCCGTTGGTGTAGATGTCCAGGACGACGACCGGCAGCGTCACCGACACCTCGCCGAACTCCAGGTGCCGCATCGCGTCCGGGAGCTTGAGCTCGATGTGGTAGACCCCGACGCTGTCCGACACCTTGCGGTACAGGATCTGGAAGTCCAGCCCGGCGAAGACGCCGGCGTCCGCACCGGCCAGGGAGATCTGCACCCCGTAGAGCACCGGGTCGTTGAAGACCAGGCCCAGCGTGACCGTGTCCATGACGACGAACCGGGCGCCCACGAGCCACCCGGACGACGCGTCGAAGGCGAGCAGGTCCCAGGGCTGCACCGCGGAGTCGGCGGCGGCGAGCACGGTCTGCTCGAGGTCCGCGAGCACCGCCGGCATCGTCGTGGCCTGCGGGTCGACGAGCACGACGTGCTGGCCCACGCCCAGGTACTTCAGGTCGAGCATCTTGCTGCCGGTGCCGGGCACCGCGGGCGGGCTGCCGTCGAGCAGGTCCCAGGTCAGCGGCTTGTCCGTGGTGTACGTCTGGTCGAGGAACCGCCCGGTGAGGGCGACCTCGACCGTGGCCCGCCCCCCGACGTGGACGTAGGTCAACGAGATCGTCTCGAGGTCGACCAGGCCGAGGTCCTTGCCGACGTGGTACGTCAGCCCGATGGTGCGTCGCGTGAGGTTGGCGACCAACGAGAAGTCGTCGAACCGGATCTGGTTGAGCACGTCCCACGGCGCCGACAGGTGGAAGCCCAGGGACGGGTCGACGAGGTCCACGAGGAACGTCACGACGTCGCCGAAGCTCACGCCGGTGAGCGCCGCGGTCAGGATGCTCTCGCCCGCCGTGCTCGTGGTCAGCGTGCAGGTGAGGGCGAGCTGGTCGAAGCCGAGCACGAACCCGTACACCGGGGCCGTGCCGCCCGCGAACGCGTAGGTGATCCCCAGCTTCAGCTGGTCGCTGCCGAAGTGGCTCTGCAGGCTGCCCGCGAGCCGGCCCGCGAACACGTGGGCGCCGGGCGTGGCCGGGTCGGGGGAGCGGCTGACCGTGGCGGACGCGTCGATCCGGAAGGCGACGTCCCCCAGCGTGAACGGCCAGGTCAGGGCGCCGTCGAAGGTGTAGGAGCCGTCGCCGGTGTCCGCCGTCAGCGACAGCGTGGTGATCTCGAGCCCGGCCACCTGCTGGGGGACGGCCGTGGCCGGGAAGAACCGGTGGACGAGGCCCCCGACCTTCAGCGGCTGCGCCAGCGCGCCGGTGAGGATCCACGCACCGGTGAGCTGCCGCTCGGCGGACACGACGAGGAACAGCGTGTCGGCGACCTCGAGCCGGGCGATCACGGAGCCCGTCACCGCGAGCGTCCCGGACCGCCAGTCGAGCAGCAGACCGGCGGTGACCGACTCGAGCACGAGGTAGTCGGGGACCAGCGTCCACGCCTGGACGGTGTCGACGGTGAGGGCGAACCGCTCGAGCGCAGGCGTGGAGAGGTTGGCGTCGAGCCCCAGCGCCCCGATCTCGAACGCGGCCGTGGCCAGGGTCGGCGGCAGGGTCGCCCCGACGTCGGTGCCGGCCAGCGTGGCGAGGTCGGCGACGGTGGGCAGCGGCACGTGGTCGGCCTGGACGGCGAGGGTCCAGTCGCCGCCCGGTGCCTTCTGGACGGCGATGCCGACGTGCGCCGAGCCGATCGCGAACGTCCCGACGAGCTGCCCGCTGACGGCGGGCGCCGTCAGCGGGTGGGCGACGTCGACCGCGATCATCAGGCCGTCGACGACGAGCTGCCCGGGCAGCACCGGCCACGGCGTCGTGGTCTGCAGCTGCACCGCGACGTCGCTGAGCAGCTCGCCCGACAGGTCGATCGTGACCGACACCGAGGTCAGCCGGAAGCCCCCGGCCAGCCTGCCGGCTCCGGCCGGGAGCAGCTCGGCCAGTCCACCGCCACCGATCACGCGGGTCAGGGCGCCCAGGTCGGCGAGGTCGAGGTCCGGCTCCGAGGTCAGGGTGATCGGCCCCGAGCCGAGCGGCAGGGTCACCATCGCCCCGACCGTCACCCCGGAGCCCAGGGCCATCGCCCCGGACACCCACCCGGACGTGCGGCGCGCCCCGCCGGCGACCGTGGTCACCTGGAGCCCGACGCCGACGGCCGTGAGCTCGACGGCGCCGGGGACCAGGGCCCAGGCCAGCGGGTGGTCCGGGTCGCTGCGCACGACGACCGACAGCCCGCGGAACGTGGTGCGGTCGGCGTCCAGGGAGACCGACAGCTCCGTGACCGGCAGCGAGACCGCGTTCTTCACCGCGTCCGGGACGATGCCGAGCAGCGGCACACCGGTGAGCATGGCCATCACCTGGGTGAGGGTCGCCGCGTGCCCGGGCAGCAGCCCGATCGTCCACGGCCCGGTCACCAGGGGGACGCTCACCGCGACGGGCAGGGTGGTCCCGGCCAGGGTCGCGGTGCCCCACACGCCGACCGACGCGCTGCTGCTCGGGGCACCGTCCTCGTCGAGCACGGCGGAGCCGGCGACCGACAGCGCCAGCCCGCCCAGGGTCACCTTCGCGAGTCCCGCGACGGCCAGCGGCACGGTCAGCGCGGGGTCCGGCGACGGTCCGCGCAGGGTCAGCGACTCGCCGCCCGTCCCGGTGGTGGCCGAGCCCTTCACGGCGACGGTCGCCGTGGCCCAGCCCGGCACCAGGGTGACCGCCGACGCGAGCGGGGGCGAGGACGCGACGACGAGCGAGACCTCCAGGTTCAGCCCGACCGGTTCGACCACCCCGAACGCGTCGGCCGGCCCGGGCTGCGAGCGCAGGCGCAGGACCGCGCTCGCGGGAACGAGGGTCAGCGCGCTCAGGGCCGACGTCGCGAGCATCGGGAAGGTCGTGCCGAGGGTCCAGCCGCTGCCCGTGGGGACGGTGAGATCGACCTGCAGCACCCGCTGCCCCGGGTGGGCCGGGTCGGTCGTGCTGGTGAACACCGCGGTGACGGTCGGGTCGGCGATCCCCAGCAGGGGTGTCGTGCTCGGGCCGACGACCGTCAGGGTGTCCGCGGTCGCGTCGGGCGTGATCGTCGCCGAGCCGGCGAGGACGACGGCACCCACCCCGAGCTGGTCGCCGATGAGCGTGACCAGGGCCGCGCCCGCGGTGCCCAGCGTCGCGGTGTCGAACGGGACGACCCCGCCCGGCCTCGCCGCGAGCGCCGACTGCAGGGCGGCGAGCGTCGGGTCGAGCGCCGCGGCGGCGACCACGTCGCCGCTCACCGGGGCACCGCGCCGAGGAGCGCAGGGAGCCACCCGGGCGGCAGCCAGTCGGTGCGGGTGCCCGGGAACGCCCCGGCGTGGCCGACCAGCGCGGGCCCGGGCGGCCGGGCCGCCGCAGCGAGCCGCCCGGCGGCGGCGACCCGTGCCGGGGGCAGCAGCAGCCGCGGGAGCAGGTCGGAGCCGGGGAACGCGGCACCCAGCACGGTCGCCCACACCGACCAGAAGCCGGAGTGCGTCAGCGCGGTGCGTGCCCGCCCGACCATCGCCTCTCGGGCCACGGGGTCCTCCAGCGCGAGCAGCGGCACGAACCCCTCGGCCAGGTCCCAGGTGCGGGTCCGCAGGTCCGGCCGCGGGTCGTCGGCGAGCAGCCCGTCGTCCGGCAGGAGGCGCGGACGGGTCGGCGCGGCCCCCGCGCGGTCGGCCGCGCCGTTCAGCCCGTAGTGCCGGACCGTCGCGCGGCCCGCGGCGGTGGCGCCGACGGCGACGACGACACGGGTCGGCACGCCGTCGACGTCGACGGTGCGCGGCTCGTAGCGCAGCGGCGAGTCGTCGGTGAGCGTGAACGTGACGTCGGTGGCGGGGTGCAGGACGTCCGCCGGCGTGGGCAGGCCACCGGTCGCGATCGCGCACCCGTCGCACAGCGGCAGGAGCACCGCGAGCGGCTGCTCGCGGGCCGTGCCACCGAGGAACGCGCCGGTGCCGGGGTCGTACAGGGAGGCGCCCACGGTGAGCGGGCGCTCGCAGGCCGCGCAGTACCGGCCCATCGCGTCGTACACGACGTCGACCAGCACGTGCCGGGACCAGGCGGGGTCCCAGGCGGGTCGGGTGAAGGGGCGCACGGCGGTCACGGCACCTGGGTCAGGTCGGTGCCCGGGAACCCGGTGGCGCCGACGCAGGTGGCGAGGAACCGGTCGAGGATCGTCTGCGGCGGGTTCTGCTGGTCGACCATGTTGAGCTGGTCGAGGACCCGGACCCACACGGAGAAGTGGCCGAGGTTCGCCGCCCGGGTCGGCAGGTACGCCCAGTAGTTGGCCCACGACGCGAGGGGGAGCACGGTGAGCGCGCCGATGTCGCCGACCACGGCCAGCCAGGCCCGCGTGCGGTCGAACTCGCGGCCGTCGGACGTGGTCGGGTTCGCCCCGCCACCGCCGGGCTGGTCGAGGCCGAAGTACGTCTGTGCCCGCGTCGCCGCGGCGTTCGCGGGCACGTACCGGACCCGCACGCGCCGCGCGTACTGCTGGGCCGTCGCGTCCAGGAAGATGCTCGCGCGGACCTCGCGCGTCGCGTAGGTGTTGCTCAGCTCGACGATGCCCCAGCGCACGGACTCGGCGGCCGGGACCGGCTGCCAGGCGTTGGTGCTGATGCTGAAGTACTCGAGGCGCGGGGTCAGGTCCTGGTAGGCGGCGGGCATGTCGGGCCACAGGTACCGGTTGCGGCAGCGGGTGAAGTACCCGAGCTCGTCGGCGGGCGCGCCCCCGCCCCACCCGACCACGGTGGCCCGCGAGGGTCCTGTCCCCTTGCCGGTGCCGGCCGTGTTGCAGACCGTGCACGTGAGCAGGAAGTTCGTCCAGGACAGCGAGAAGAGCGGGAAGTTGTCCTTCGGCACCATGTGCTCGACGGCCAGCGGCGAGGGGTTGGGCTTCTCGCAGTAGGCGCAGAACCGGCCCATGTTGGCGATGAGGTCGTTGGCCGAGCGTCGGTACTCGTCCCCGTTCCGCTCGACGATCCGCGGCTTGGCAGCGGTGCGGGCGGGCAGGTTGGCCGGGGCGACGATCTGGGCGGCGGCCGCCTTCGTGACGGTGAGCCAGACGTAGTCGAGCTGGTCCTCCATGTCCGGGTTCGCGCCGATGACGTTCGTCACCGCCGCCTGGTTGTAGGCCAGCGTGTAGTTCTGGAGCGACCCGGTCAGGGTCGCCATGCTGGCCATGTTGATGTTGTACGGGTACGCGTTGCGGGCGCCCCGGTTGAGCGGCCTCACGGCGCGGCCCCCGGGACCTGCTGCAGCGTCGGGGCCGGTGGCTTCGGCGGGTCCTGCGCGTAGCCCCCGTACCAGCCGAGGCTCGGTTGAGACTGCCCGCCGGGGTCACCGAACAGCAGGATCTCCGTCTGCCCGGACGGCGGGAAGGACAGGGACAGCAGGCTGAGCGAGATGTCGTGCAGCGCCAGGACGTACGCGGCGCCGACCTTGCGCAGCGCCAGGGCGGCGATCTTCAGGCGCAGCACGCTCTGCAGGCTCAGCATCCGGTGCGGCCCCCCGGTGCCGGGCAGCTTCAGCCCGACGGCGACGTCGGTCCCCACCCCCGGGGACCACGCCACCAGGAGCGACGCGGTGAACCCCGCCTGCGCGGCGAGCGCCCCGGGCGTGCCGAGCGCGAGGTCGGCGACCATGCCGAACCACGGTGCCGTCATCGCGCCCTGGCTCAGCGGCACGTCGACGGGCAGGAACCCCAGGCCCGACGGTGTGGTCGCCGCGTCCTGGGAGCCGGCGGCGGGCGGCAGGGCGTGGACGAACCCGGTGAGGGTCAGGGGGAACGCCTCGAACAGGCTGCCCGGTCGCGGTGAGGTGGCCGCGAGGTCGTACGTCAGCCGGCCGGCGTCGAAGGTGTAGACGCTGCTGGCGGCCGGGTCGCTCGGGTCGTAGCTGAGGTCGACGGCGACGTCGGCGAACGTCAGGGCGCCCGCCGCTGATCCGTCGGCGGCGTCGCCGAAGGAGAACAGGTCGAACGGCCCCGGTCGGAACCGGCAGGTGCCCCAGAACAGGAACCGGGAGAGCGCCGGGACGTGCTGCGCCTCGGCCCGGTCGGCGGGCAGGACCGTCACGAACTGCGCGCGCGTGATGTCGACCCCGGCCAGGACGGCGCTCGTCGGCGCCGTGAACGGGCTGTCGGCCGCCGTCGAGAAGACGTAGCTGCTGGTCGACCCCTGCTGCAGGTAGACGCCGTCGAGCACCACGTTGTTGCCGTGCGCCCCGCCGACGAGCGTGACCGGATCACCGAACAGGGCGTTGACGAGCAGCTCGATCCGGCTGGCGAAGCTGACGACCGTCGACGCCGCGAACCGCACGGTGAGCGTGTTGACCTTGAACCGGTAGTCCGCCCCGGTGCCCACGAGGTCCGCCGGGTCGTCGTAGGCGACGAGCCCGAAGAGGGAGGAGTCCTGCGGGGTGAGGGCCTCGCCGACGGCCTGGACCGGCGTGACCGTCATGCCGAGGTGGTGCGCGACGAACCGCGCGGGGTCGATGCCCGCGGCGATCCCGCTCATCTGCTCGGGCAGGCCGTCGAGCGGGATCCTGCAGCCGAGGACCAGGACGCCGTTCCACGCGGGGTCCGTCGCGAGGGCGGCGAACGGCGCGAGGTCGGGGTCGCCGCCTCCCGCGGGGTCGGCGCGGGTGAGGGCGTCGCGGACGAGATCGAGCAGCCGCTGCTGCTGGGCCGCCAGCGCCGCAGCGTCGCCGCCGTTGAGGGTCTCGGCCAGGGCCCACGCGCCGGTGTCCTGGAGCAGGTCGAGCAGGGAGCGTCCGGCGAACTTGAGGATCAGGGCCGTCCCGCGGGCGGCCCAGCCGTCCGCGAGCACGTCGAAGGTCCAGGTGTCGGAGTCGTTCAGCGCGATCGTCAGCCTGCCGGCGTCCTCGGTGAGCGTCGCCAGCCGGCCCAGCGCCTCACGGTCGGTGGCGACGAGGAACAGCTGGCTCGACTGGAACGCCTCGACGAGCGGCGGCTGCAGGTCACCGAGCACGAGCCGGCGGGACCCCGCCTGCGACTGGCCGAGCAGCAGAGACATCCCCGCGTCGTCGAACGTCGCGTACAGCCCCTGCGGGGTGGTCGCGGCGGTGACGGCGCCGGCGAGCGCGACGCCCTGCCGCTGCCCGTGAGGACTGCCCGGTCCGACGGGCTGCGCTGCGGCGACGGCGCTGATCGCCAGTCGCCGCGCCGGGCAGATCGCGAGCTGCTCGAGGGTCTGCGCGGCCGTCCCGTCGTCGCCGGTCAGCCCGGTGAGCCCGACCATCGGGAAGAGCGTCGGCGGTGTGGCTGCCGGGTCGAACCCGGCGGGCAGCGCGGTGCCCGCCAGCTCGAGGTAGCCGAGGATCGTCGGGTCCGTCGCGCCGGTGCGCGCGTCCGGAGCTCGCCCGTCGCTCGCGGGCGGGTGGTAGAGCGTCGCGGCGTCGGCCTGGGCGTGGTAGACGGCCGAGGAGGCCTCAGGGCCGACGACGTACACCCAGGACGTCGTCACGTCCGCGGTGAGCCCGGATGCGGCGTGGGCGGGCTGCCCCGGGACGAAGTGCACCGTGCTGCCGGGCACCGCGGTCGTGGTGAGGTACTCCACGCCCGACCCGCCGCACATCAGCTGCGGCGGTGAGCCGGCCCCCGCAGCGGTGTCCGCGACGGTGAACGCCCCGGACGGGACGAGCGTGTACGGGTCGGTGTCGCGGGCGGGCACCGTCAGGGCGCGGACCGCAGGGACGAACCCGCAGGGCGCCGCCGGGTCGGCCCCGGCGACCAGCGTGACCGCCCGCCCGGTCGTCGTCACCAGCGACGAGGTGAGGGCGGTCCCCGCGGCCAGGGCGAAGAGGGTCCGGGACGCCAGGGTCGGGTGCAGCGGGTCGAGGGTGACGGCCAGCGGCAGCGTCGCCGGCGGCGGGACCAGCAAGGGGTACCGGTACGACGCGGTGGTCCATGTCGGCACGCCTCCGACGACCGCGGGGGCGCCCGGGGTCGAGTACCGGATGCCGAGGTCGAGCCGGTCGACGTCGGGGGCGTGGGTGGCGCCCGTGTTCTCCAGCGTGGTCCCCAGCGTGAGCGTCCCGGCGACGAGGTCGGTGAACGGCAGGGTGACCGGCCCGTCGACCGGGAGCGTGGTGGCGCCGTACCCCGCGGTCAGGGTCGCCCTGGCCACTCCCGGCGTGACGACCAGGGCGTCCTGAGTCGGGGCCAGGTCGACCGCGGCCCCGCCGGGCACCCACAGGGCGAGGCTGCGCAGGGCGACCTGCGACAGCCCGGTCGTGGCCCGGGGGCCGGGGGCCGTGCCGGACCAGGCGAGCCGGCTGCCGGACCAGGCGGTCGCCGGCACGTCGGGGTCGGGCAGCCACAGGGCGGCCGTGCCGGGGGTGGTCGAGAGGAACGTGCGGAGCTCGGCGAGGAACCCCGTGGGGGAGGCAGGTGCCCGGGCGAGGAACAGGTAGGTGCCCGGGTGGTCCTGCCACGTCTGCGCGAGGGTGAGGCTGTCCGGCGCCCCGTCCGGCGCCGTCGGGGCGAAGGCGACCTGCGCGCCGGCGGCACCGTCGGGCAGGGCGACGGTCAGCGCGTAGTACCCGGGGACCACCCGGGTGAAGGTCGGGGCCACGGGGCTCCCTTCAGGACGCCGACTGCGGGACCGAGATCGACAGGCTGTCGCCGCCGAGCACGGGCAGGTCGAAGCTGTCGAGGGTGGGCCCGTACGAGGTGTAGCCACCGTCCTGCGACGTGAGCGTCACGGGTGGGCTCGTGGCGCTCTGCGACGGCTGGAACAGCCACGTGGGCGGGGTGGTGCCGCCGCTCAGGTTCGTCCGCTGCCGCGTGTAGAACTGGGAGGGCACGCTCACCTGGCCGGGCCCGAACCAGGGGACCGCGGTGATGCCGGCGAGCAGCCCCCGGATCGTCGTCCCGAGCTGGACGAACTCGCGGACCCCCTGCACCAGCACGGGGATCTGCGGGACCGCGACCGCACGGCCGCGGAAGAAGGTGGCGACGGCACCGACCCCGACCGTGCCGGACTGCCGGTAGGCGAGGGTCGCCGCGACCAGACCGGCGAAGGTCGGTGCGCCGATGATCGTGGCGTTCTGCTGGGGACCGGTGAACCCCACGGAGTCGCTGGACGGCAGGTCCTGCGGGTACACCAGACGCAGGTACGGGTACGCGAACGCGGCGCCCACCAGGTCGACGGTGCCCCCCGCGCCGCCCGTGTTGGGTGCCACCGACAGGCCCTGCTGCAGCGCCAGGTACGGGCCGAGCGTGAGGTCGGCCGTCCCGCCGACGAGTCCCACGTCGACGACCGTGCTGCCGGAGCCGACGAACCCGTTGAGGGGGTTCTGCTGCGGGTCCAGTGCCTGGTGCGCCTGGTACTCCAGCCGCAACCGCGTCCCCGGGAGCAGGTCCACGCAGCGTGCGGCGGGGTCCAGCCCGTACCGCAGGAACAGGGACTCGGCGAAGGTCTGCGGCAGCGCCTGGGCCAGGTACGCCTGCACGAGCCGCAGCCGGCCGGGCTTGAGCGCGTGCGTCCCGGCCGACCCGTCCGCGTTCTCCAGGGCCACGAGGAAGTCGAGGAACCCGTCGTGCAGCGCCGGGCGCACCGGGGAGTCGTCGAACGTCCAGACGTCGGGCGAGACGACGACCTTCCACGGCAGCCCGGGGCGCTTGTCGCCGTCCGGGGTCTTCCAGAGCGTGAACATCCCCGCGGTCACGGCCTCCTCGGGTGCCGTGGCGAAGACGTCGTCGAGGTAGAGGGCGACGCCGAACGGCGTGGTCCCGGTACCGGCTGGGGCGTAGACGAGGGAGGGTTGCTGGCCCGGGACGGCGGTCGAGAAGTTGTACGCACCCGCCGTGACACTGGCCGTCGACCCGGGTCCGCCCATCAGAGACGGAGGCCGGACCCGGTGGGGCTCATGACGATCGTGTCGCCCGAGTGGCCGAGGTAGGCGTTGTTGTCGGACAGGCAGGTCGCGACGCACGCCTCCTTGAACAGGAAGAACAGCAGGTCCTGGTTCGCCGAGTAGGCCGTGAAGCTCACGTCGACCGTGACGCCGACCTTGCCGCCGGCGCCGCTGTCCAGGACGTACAGGACGGTGTTGGTGGTGCCGAACTGCCCGGACTGCGGGTCGTCCGTGTTGTAGCGCTTGTAGACGCCGGTGGAGTGGTTCGGCGTGTACGGCTGGGTCGACGGCATCGGGTCGATGGTCTCGGGCGAGTTGAGGGCCCCGTTGACCTCCAGCGTGAGTGGCATCGAGGTCATGTTGAAAAAGATGGCCTGGCCCATGAGCTGATCCCCCCGGATCCACCTCGCCACGAGGTGTCTAGTGAAGTTAATACCTCAGTAATCGTCATCTAACATCTGCGGCCAGTTTTTGTCTACGGTGTTCTCACGGGTTTCTGCGACCGTGCCTGATGGGGCGGCGGTCGCGCCCGGCACGGTGTCGCACAAGGGCCGACGATCGACGGGGGCACACGCATGGACATGCTGGGTGGCGACGAGATCGCCGCGGCCGCGCTGACCGACTGGCGCAAGCTGGCGCAGGGTCTGCACGCCCGCTACCTCGTCGACGACTTCGGTGCCGCGGCGCGGTTCGTGACCGCCGTCGGTGAGGCGGGCGACGCGGCGGGGCACCACCCCGCCGTGATGATCGGCCCGGGGCACGTCGACCTCGAGCTGGTCAGCGCCGACGCGGTCTACCGCGACGGGGAGGGCACCGCGCACGTCGTCGAGTGGGTGACGCAGCGGGACGTCGACCTCGCCCGGCGCATCACGGCGGTCGCCGCCGAGCACGGCCTCACCGCCGACCCGGGCTCCGTCAGCGTCGTCGAGCTCGGTCTCGACACGGCACGCTCCGCGACGATCGCCCCGGTGTGGGCGGCGCTGCTGACGGGCGACGCCGCGTCGCAGGGACGCGGCTCGCCCAGCGACGAGGTCCGGGACGCGACGGGACGCGTCCCGAACCTGTGGTTCGGGGACCTCGACGGCCAGGCGGCGCCCGGGCAGCGGTTCCACGTCGAGGTCTACGTGCCGCAGGAGGTCGTCGAGCAGCGGGTCGCCGCTGCGGTCGCCGCCGGCGGGACCGTCGTCGACGACAGCCACGCGCCGTCGCTCACGGTGATCGCGGACCAGGACGGCAACCGGGGAGTCGTCTGCGTGGCCTGACGGGGGAGCCGCTCCCGGCGTGCCGACCCGCCGCGGGGAGGTGAGACTGGCACGGGCCGCCGAGGCGGCCCGACCGTACTGCCGCGGGCGCACGACCTGAGCCCCGGCAGGCCACCGCCGAACCCTGGAGGCTTCTTGCGTATCCGGACGTCCCGTACCGCCCTGCTCGTCGGAGCGTCGGCCCTCGTGCTGGCAGCGTGCACGGGGGGTGAGGGCGACGCCACCCCGCCCCCGGTCGCGGCAACCACCGAGCCCGCCCCCGACCCGTCACCGGACGCCGGGGCGTCGGACGACGACGCCATGCAGGACGACATGTCCGGCCTGCCGCCGCGACCCCAGCGCGACAGCTGCGTGGACATCCCGGTGCCGGACGACGGCATCTACACGGTGTACGACGCGGGGACGGCCGTCGTGACGTTCGAGGACGGCGCGCTCGTGCTCGGTGAGGTCACCGCCGCGGACGGGTGGACCGCCCGGGTCGACGACCAGGACGCGGACGAGGTCGAGATCGACTTCCGGCGCAGCGCCGACGAGGTCCTCGACCTCGAGGTCGAGGTCGACGACGGCCGCGTCGAGGCGCAGATCTGCCACGACGACGACTGACGGCCACGTCGCCCGCCGCCGTGCCGCGGATCCGGTCCGCGGCCCGGCGGCGACGGCGTCGAGACCGGGTCCACGGGGCCTGAAGCGTTTCGGTCTTCCCCTTGCCCCGGTACCACCTCGATGACGCCGACACCAGGGACGTAGGGTGCGGACGTGTCGTCACCCGGGGTCGGATCGCTGCGCGCCGTGCGCGTGGTCGCCCTGGCCGCCGTCCTGGTCGGCCTGTCCGTGGTGTCGCACCAGCTGGCCGGCGGCACCCGCCCCGCCGCGGTGCCGCTGCTGGTCCTCACAGGCCTGACGATCGCGCTCGTCGTCCCGCTGACCGCGGGCAGGATCGGCCTGCCGCGCCTGCTGGTAGTCCTCGGCATCGGGCAGGTGGGGCTGCACGTGGCGTTCGGGCACCTCGCCGCGCTCGCGCCGACCACCGCCGTCCACCACCACCACGGCGCGGCGTCCGACGGCGGGATGCTCGCCGCGCACGCGGCGACCACCCTGGTCGTCGCCCTGGTCGTGCGGCACGGAGATGCGCTGCTGTGGGCCATGTGGGCCTGGCTGACGAGGCGACGCTTCACCGACGTGCCCGCCGTGCAGCTCGAGGTGCCCGCCGTGCGCGCGCACGGCGATCTCTGGAATGCGCACGCCGCGGACCGCAGCGACGCGGTCCGCGCCCGCGCTCCGCCCGCCCTCGTCTGACCCCGACGCGCGAGCCCCTGCGCCCGCGCCGTCCCCGCGCGCCCGCGGCACGTCGTCGTGCCCTGCCGGGCCGCGCGTTCCTCCCCTCATGTCCTCGAAAGGCTCCACCGTGCGACACCACCTGCGACACACCCTGCGCGCCACTGCCGCCGCCGCGCTCACCGGCGGTCTCGTCCTGCTCGGCGCCGGCTCGGCCTCCGCCCACGTGACCGTGCAGCCCAGCACCACCACCGCCGGCGCGTACACCCTGCTCACCGTGGGCGTGCCCCACGGCTGCGACGGCTCGCCCACCACCCGCGTGTCCATCCAGATCCCCGAGCTGATCACGTCGGTGACACCGTCGATCAACCCCGGCTGGGAGGTCGAGAAGGTCATGGCGGACCTCGACGTGCCGATCGACGACGGGCACGGCGGCCAGCGGACCGAGCGCGTCGCGGAGATCGTGTACACCGCCAGGACCCCCCTGCCCGACGGGTTCCGCGACGCGTTCGTGCTGTCGCTCAAGCTGCCGGACGCCGTCGGCGAGGAGCTGGTCTTCCCCGCGCTCCAGGAGTGCGAGGAGGGTGAGACCGCCTGGGCGCAGCTGCCGCCGGACGGCGACGACTCCGCCGAGCTGCCGTACCCGGCCCCGAGGTTCGAGATCACCGCCGCCACCGAGGACGACGCAAGCACCGAGACGGTCTCCGACGCAGCCGCCGCGGCCCCCGCGTCGGCGGACTCCGGGTCGACCTCGGCGTCGGCGACGACGACGGACGCGGCTCCGCCGGCGGCGACCTGGGCCGCGCTGGCCCTCGGTGCGGGCGGTCTCGTGCTGGGTGCCCTGGCGCTGCTGCGCACGCGCCGCCGCCAGGCCTGAGGGCACCGTGCGCCACCCCGACGCGCTGCGTCGTGCGGGGGCGGGTGTCGTCGTCGCCGTGGTCGGGCTGCTCCTCGTGGTGCTTGCGAGCAGCCCGGCCGCGGCGCACGCCGTCCTGGTGGGGACCGACCCGCAGGACGGCAGCGTCGTCGACGCGCCCCCCACCGAGCTGGTCCTGACCTTCAACGAGCCCGTACGCGGCGTCCCGGACGGCACGACGATCCTGGCGGCCGACGGGACGCCCCTCGAGGTCGCGGTCGCCGCTGTCGACGACACGCTCGTGCTCACGCCCGCGTCGGTGCTGGCCGACGGCACCTACGTCGTGAGCTGGCGCGTCATCTCGCTGGACACCCACCCGGTGGCCGGGGCGTTCACGTTCTCCGTCGGTGAGCCGAGCGCCACGAGCGTCGCCGCGTCCGTCCCGGAGCCGACGACGGCGCTGGTCGTGGCGCGCGCCGCCGGCCAGGCGCTGCTCTACGTGGCGGTGCTCGGGGTCACGGGTCTGGTGGTGTTCGAGCTGCTCGTGCTGCAGGCCTCGCCGGGCGCCATGCCGGTGCTGCGCCGGCGCCTGCACGTGACCCGTGCGGCCGGTGCGGCGCTGGCCGCGGCGACCGCGGTGCTGACGGTCCCGCTGACGGTCGCGTGGCAGGCCGGCGGTGGACTCGACGCCCTCGCGCGGGCTGGGACGTGGACCGGCGGCCTGACGTCCGACACCGCGGTCGCCTCCTTGCTGGCCGTGGTCGGCGTGGTCGTGGCGACGGTCGCGGCACGCCGGGCGGGGCACGACGCGCGGCGGGCGTGGCCCGCGGGCGTGGCGACGGCCTCCGCGGCGGCCGCGCTCGGTTCCCTGCTCGTCGTCGGGCACACCCGCACCTTCGGGCCCGGGTGGCTCGTCCTGGGCGCGGACGCGCTGCACGTGGCCACCGGTGCCGTGTGGCTCGGCGGCGTCGTCGGCCTCGTGGCGACCCTGTCGCGGTCCGCGGGTGTCGACCCGCGACGCGCCGCGGCGACCGTCGCCCGGTTCTCCGCGCTCGGTGCCTGGCTCGTCGCGGCACTGGCCCTGACCGGGACCGTCCTCGGGTGGCGCGTCGTCGGGACGCTCGAGGCACTCGTCACCTCCGGCTACGGGCGCACGCTCCTGGTCAAGGTCGCCGTGGCCGTCGTGATCGTGGGCATCGCGGCGTACAACCGGTTCCGGCTGGTCCCGGCGGTCCGGTCCGCCGCGGAGGCCGGAGCGGTGCGCGGTGCGACGGCCGACGCGTCACGGCGCACGCTCCGCCGCACGGTCGCGGGCGAGGCCGCCCTGCTCGGGCTGGTGCTGGCCGCGACCGGTGCCCTGGTGTCGCAGCAGCCGCCGGCAGCGGCAGTGTCGGCGCAGGCTGCCGCCGGCACCGCGGCGCAGGTGGTCGAGACGGCCGTGCCGCTGGGCGACGGGACCCTGCGGGCGCGCGTCAGCCCGGGCCGGGCCGGGGTCAACGCCCTCGAGCTGGAGGTGCTCGACGCCGAGGGTGCACCGATCGAGCCGGTCGAGACGCCGCAGGTCGCGGTCTCGCTGCCCGCGGTGGGCCTCGGGCCGCTCACGCGTCCCCTCACCGCGACCGGGCCGGGCCGCTACGAGGCCACGCTCGACCTGCCGCTGCCGGGCGCCTGGGAGCTCGAGGTCAGCGTGCGCACCTCCAAGTACGACAACCCGATCGCCCGGATCCCCGTCGAGGTGACCCCATGACCCCCGCCCTCGCTCCCGCACGCGTCTCGCGCACGGCGGCGCGACGACGCCACGGGCGCCGCGCCGCCCTGGTCGCGCTGGTCGCGACCGCCGGTGTCCTCGCCGGTGCGTCCGGCGCCGCGGCGCACGTCCTCATCGAGTCCGTCCAGCCCCACGGCGACGGCACGTCCACCGTGACCCTCGTGTTCGACCACGGCTGCGACGGGGCACCGACCCGGGCGCTGACGGTGACGCTCCCCGACGGTGTCGAGGCGCTCGCAGCCGACCAGCCACCGGGGTGGTCTGCCGACCTCACCGCGCGGACGGTCGGCTGGCACGGCACACCCGTCCCCGACGGGCAGCGCGCCGAGTACACCCTCGACGTGCGCGTGACCGGGACCGTCGGCCAGACGTTCACCTTCCCCACCCGGCAGGAGTGCACCACCGGCTCCTACGACTGGGCGGACACCGCACCGGCCTCCGAGCACCCGGCGCCGAGCTTCGTCGCCACGGCCGCGACGCTGTCCGCCCCACCACCCGGTCCGGCGGCGCAGGCCGTCCCGACGGCGCCGCTGGTCGCCGGCGTGCTCGCGGCGTCCGCGGGCCTCGGCGTCCTCGGGGCGTGGGGCGCCGGGCGGCGACGCTCCGCCGGGCCGCGGTCGACGGCGCGTCCGCTCTGACGGCGGGTCGGCCCCACGGCCGGCCCGGTCGTCGCGGCCACCACGTCGGCGGGCGGCCGACGTCAGGCGGGCACGGGCCGCCCGGCGTCGAGCGGTGCACCGAACCGCGTGCGGACTCCGCGGGAGAACAGCACCGAGTCCGGGGGGCGGGTCGCGATCCCCGGGAGCCCGCACGCGGCGACGAGGCGGTCGTCGAGCGTGAGCAGCTCGGCCGTGCGCAGCGGCCAGGGCTCGTGCTCGTTGGGCACGTAGAGCGTGCGGCCGAAGGCGCGGGTGTGCAGTCCCCAGCGCGCGGTGAGGAAGTCCGCCAGCGGGTCGCCGGGCGCGAGCGGCTCGCCCGGCCGCACGACGACGCGCGTCGTGGCGTCGCGCGGTCCGGGCCAGCGACGCCGCGACGTGTAGGTGAGGACGCCGTCCGCCTCGGTCACGCGCATCCGCGACCAGGTGTAGGGCAGCGCGAACACCGCCCGCGAGCCGAGGACGAACGCCAGGCGGGACGCCTCGAGCGTCAAGAAGACGACGCCCCGGCGACCCTGCTCGTCCACCGAGTACAGGCGGACGTTGGTCTCGGGGAACGTGCCGATCCAGGGGATGCCGGGCCCGCGTGCCGCGCCTGCACCGACCATGCGGAACGGCACCAGGGCGACCCAGCTCGAGCCGTCGTGGACGTCCGGTCGCGTGCCGGCCGGCATGAGCGGTGCGAGGACCTCCGGCTCGACGCGCCAGTGGACGAACGTGAGGTCGCGCCACCACTGCCGCATGACGGCCCGGCCGGTCAGCCCGGGCGGGCTCGCTGACACGGGCTGCGGGCGCATGGCGCCACTATGCACCCGCGCCGCACGGCCGGCACCCGCCGCCGTCGCGCCGCGGTGACGGCCGTCGACGCCGCAGGCCCGGCGGATATTCAGGGGACCCGCCGGACTGCCTGCGCCATGCTGCGCCCCGTGGAGACGTACCTGCAGACCGACCGGGTGACGCTGCGTCGCTTCGGTGCCGACGACGCCGACCTGCTGATCGAGCTCGACAGCGACCCCGCGGTCGTGCGGTACCTGTCCGGGGGCGCGCCGACCGCGCCCGAGGTGGTCCGTGAGCGCATCCTGCCGAGCATCCTCACCGGCTACGAGCGGTGGTCCGGCGCGTTCGGGGTGTTCGCGGCCCACGAGACGGACGGCGGAGCGTTCATCGGGTGGTTCTGCCTGCGTCCGGAGCCGGGCGGGCCGCTGGACGAGGTCGAGCTCGGGTACCGGCTGCGGCAGGCCGCGTGGGGCAACGGCTACGCCACCGAGGTCAGCGCGGCGCTGCTCGAGAAGGCATTCACCGGTCTCGACGTCCGCACCGTCTGGGGCGCGACGATGGCGCTGAACACGCCGTCGCAGCGCGTCATGGAGAAGGTCGGGATGGCCGTCGTGGAGCACCTCGGGACGCCGGACGACATGCTGGCCGTGGAGGGCGCCGAGCTCGGCGGCCACCGGTACGAGATCACCCGCGAGCAGTGGGAGCAGCGGCGCGCGGCGCGCCCCTGACCGGGCCGTCCGCGCGCGACGAACGGCGACGTCGGCGTCGACGCGGTGGTCGCCGGGGTGAGCCGTCAGGTGGCACGCTGGCGCCGTGCCTCCGGCCACCGCCCCCACCGTGACGATCGTCGGCGCCGGCATCACCGGGCTGGCACTCGCGGCCCTGCTGGCCCGGACCGGTCGTGAGGTCACCGTGCTGGAACGGGCGACGGACCTCGGCCCGGTCGGCGCCGGACTCCTGCTGCAGCACCTCGGGCAGGAGGTGTGCCACGAGCTGGGGATCGGGCAGGCGCTGGGCGCGTCCTCGGCGCCGGTGCGGCGGGTGGACGGCCGCACGGTGGGCGGGCTGCGGACCATGCAGCTCACCTACGACGAGGTGGCACCCGGAAGCTCCGCGTGGGGCGTCCACCGCGGGACGCTGTTCGACCTGCTGCGGACCGCCGCGCTCGACGCGGGGGCCCGGATCGCACCCGGCTGGGACGTGACCGCCGTGCGCCGCACCGACGTCGGCCCCGGCCGCGAGGGCGGGTGGGTCGTCACGGACGCCGCCGGACGGCGCCACGAGAGCCGGGGCCTGCTCGTCGGCGCCGACGGGGCGGCGTCGACCGTGCGGCGCCACACCGTCCGCACCCGGCTGGACCGCCCGTACCCGTGGGGCGCGCTGTGGTCGATCGTCCCCGACCCGGACGGCCTGAGCGGGGACGCCCTCGTCCAGCGCTGGCGCGACACCCGCACGACCCTGGGGGTCCTGCCGACCGGGGTCGGCCAGGCGTCGATCTTCTGGTCGGCCCGTGTCTCGCGGATGCCCGCCCTGCTGGCGGCGGGACCCGAGGCCTTCGTCGACCACGTCGCGCCGCTGGCCGGCCCGTTGGCGCCGCTCGTGCACCGCGTCGCGGCCGCCGGTCTGCGCCCGGCGCGCTATCGCGACGTCGTCGTCGACTCGCCCGTCGCGGACGGCGCCGCACTCGTCGGCGACGCCGCCCACGCGATGAGCCCGCAGCTCGGTGCCGGGGCCAGCCTCGGCCTCGCGGACGCGTGGACGCTCGCGCAGGCCCTGGACCGGCAGCCGACGCTCGCGCAGGCGCTCGCGGAGTACGCGACCGAGCGCCGCGCCCACCTGCGCTACTCCCGCTGGTGGTCGCGGCTGCTCACACCGACGTTCCAGTCCGGCCTCGTGCCGCTCGGCCCGCCGCGGGACCTCGTGCTCGCCGTCGCGCTGCGCGTCGGCCCGGTGCGTCGGCTCGCGACGACGACGCTGCGGGGCGCGCAGACGTCCCCGTGGCGGACCTGGCACCTCCCGCCGCCGGCCTGACGTCCGCTGCCGTGCCGGCCCGAGCCGCCCGGCGGGGTCAGCCGGCTCGACGCACCGCGTGACGCAGGAGGACGGCGCCGCCGGAGAACCGTCGGTGGTCGATCAGCTCCAGGTCGAGCCGCACGTCCTGCGGCAGGGCCGGCTTGCCGCGACCCACGGTGCCCGGACACAGCAGCAGCACGCACTCGTCGACGAGTCCGTGCCGGAACGCCTCGGCGCCGAGCGTCGCGCCGCCCACGCTCAGGTCCGCGTCGGACTCCTCCGTGAGTCGACGCACGGCCGCGGGGTCGAACCGCCGCTCGATCCGGGTGCGTGCCGTCGAGACGGCCTCGAGCGTCGTGGAGTAGACGACCTTGTCGGCGTCGCGCCATATCCCCGCGTACTCGCGGACGACCGCGGGCTGGTCGGCCAGCCAGTCGTCGTCCTCCCAGACGCGCATCGTCTCGTACATGCGGCGCCCGTACAGCGACGTGCCGATGCCCCGCTCGTGCTCGTTCCAGAACGCGTGCACCTCCTCGTCCGGGACCGAGAAGTCGAACGCACCCGTCTCGTCCTCCAGGTAGCCGTCGAGCGAGACGTTGGCCGCGTAGATCAGCTTGCCCATGAGTTCCTCCGGTCGGACGGGGCTCCAGGGTGGCGCGCCACGAGGAAGGGAGCAAGGCGTCGGCCAGGACTGCGCCGGCGACGCATGAACGGGGGTGCGAACGAGGATTGTGAGGAAAGAGGGGGTATCGGCGTCGATCGGGAAGTGTTTCACCCGCTCGGTAACAGATGTCGAAGCCTCTGTTCGGTTTGTCGATCCGTCGTGCTGCAAGACTGGATGATGTCCGCGAAAGTCAGAATGTCGTCCTGGAGCATGCTCATGGCTGCGCAATTTAACCCTCCGCCGAACTGGCCCGCTGCCCCGCTCGGGTGGACGCCGCCTCCCGGCTGGACGCCTGACCCGTCCTGGGGGCCGGTTCCGGAGGGCTGGCAGCTGTGGATCGACGAGCGAGTCGACCCCGCGCACGGAGTCGAGGGCGCGCCCGGGTCGACGAGGGTTCTGCCGGCCGGGCCGCCGACCTCGCTCCCTCCGCAGCCGGATGAGCCTCGGCCACCACGGCCGTGGTTCAAGAGGAAGCGTTTCGCCCTCCCCGCAGCGTTCGTCCTGCTGATCATCCTGATCGGGGCGCTGGGCGGCGGTGGGGACACTGACGGGAGCTCCCCAGTGGCGGGCAGTACAGCTACGCCGGAGTCGGTCCGCGAGAACAGCAGCACGGCTACGCAGGACGCCGCCCAGGTGGAAGCCGAGGCCGCAGCCGAGGCCGAGGAAGCGCGCCTCGAGGAGGAGCAGCGCATTGCCGAGGCCGTCGCCGCACAAGAGGCGCTGGCAGCCGAGGATGCTCGACAGGGGACGTTGGTCCAGCAGAACGCCTACCGCCAGGCCAAGGCCTACGTCGACGGCATGCCCTTCTCCCGAGCTGGACTGCTCAGGCAACTCACGAGTGAGTACGGGGGGAAGTTCCTGGTCGAAGACGCCGAGTTCGGCGTCGCCCGCCTGGAGGCCGAGGGCGGTGTCGACTGGATGGCCGAGGCGGTCGAGGCGGCACAGTCGTACCAGGAGGTATTTCCCATGTCGCGACAGGGACTCATCGACCAGCTCACGAGCGAGTACGGATCGCAGTTCACTCTCGAGCAGGCCACCCACGCTGTGAACACGCTCGGAATGTGAGTTCCTGAGCTCAACTCGACAACGACAAGGTGCGTGACACGGCCGGCCGGGGCATCCTCGCCCCGGCCGGCCGTCAGCTGCGCCGCTTGCGCCGGCCGGGCCCGGTCAGGCCGTGGTGCAGGTGGCGCTGAGGCCGCTCCCGGTGCCGTTGGCGATGAAGCCGGCCGTGGTCGAGCCGCCGGCGCCGACGTTCCCGTTCCAGGCCGCGTTGGTCAGCGTGGAGCCGCTGACGGTGGAGTTCCACGCCTGGGTGATCGTGGCACCGTTGACGGTGACCTTCCAGCCGTTGATCGCCGCGCTGCCCGCGGTCACGACGACCTCACCCTGGAAGCCGCCGCCCCAGGAGTTGGCGACCCGCACGGTGGCGGTGCAGGCACCGGTGCCCGGCTGCGGCGCCGGCGTCGTCGGCTGAGGGGCCGGGGTCGTGGGCTGGGGTGCCGGCGTGGTGGGCTGCGGCCCCGGGGTCCCGCCGGGCGTGATGTACGCGTCGATGCACTGGTAGAACGCGTTCACCGTGTCGGCGATGTTCCACCGGACGAAGATCTTGTGGTTGCCCGTCGGCAGGTTGTTGATGGTGTGGGTGAACCGCTTGGGCGGCAGCGCCCCGTTGTCGTTGATCGTGGTGTGCAGGCGGCCGTCCACGAAGTACTCCCACGTCGACGTGGAGTGGTTCGCGACGATGTCCCAGGTGAACGTCTGGTTGGTCGACAGGTTCTGGCGCGGCCAGGCCCGGGACTCGTTGTCGAGCTCGGTGAAGCGGCCTCCACCGGAGCAGAGCATCGAGCCCTTGCGCGCCTCCACGCTCCACGGCTCGTACTGGACGGGGCCGCAGTTGGTGATGGCGCCGGTGTAGCAGAGGTCCTGCCGGCTGGGCGGGTCGGAGATCCACCCGTGCGCCTGGGCGGACGGGGCGGGTGCGACGGTGAGCATCGCGAAGGTCACCGCCAGCGCCGCCAGGACGGACAGGAGCACCCGCCAGGCGGCGGAGCGCGGGGCGGAAGGAAGAACGGTGGATCTCATGGGGTCACCTCGACCGGGACGGATCAGATACGGCAGGGCGTCCGAACGTATGTGTCGAGCAGCCGCGCAGGCAGGGCAAGAAACCTTTCGTCAACCGGTTCTGCTGGGACCGAGGTCCCGGTTCTTCCGGGCCTGTTCGCGAGTTCTGCGAGGAATGTCCCGGTCAGGCGCGACGGTGGCCTGATCACGTCGGACCGCGATGATCGGGTCCCGCGCGCCTGCCGGGCGGCAGGGTGGGAGCCGGAAGGGAGCACCGTGATCACCTGGCTGAACCGGCTCGTCGACCACGTCGACGCGCACCTCACCGAGGACCTCGACGTCGACCGGCTCGCCGCCGCCCTCGGCACCACCAAGCACCACCTGCGTCGGATGTTCTCGACGTTGGCCGGACTCCCGCTGTCGGAGTACGTGCGCCGCCGGCGCATGACGGTCGCCGCCGCGGACGTCGTCTCGGGGAACGGCGACCTGCTGGGCATCGCCGTGCAGTACGGCTACGGCTCGGCCGAGGCCTTCGGCAGGGCGTTCCGTGCCGTCCACGGCGTGACCCCCGGCCAGGCCCGGCGCGACGGCGGCCCCCTCCGTAGTCAGCCACGCCTCCGTTTCCGCCTCACCGTCGAAGGAGCAGCACCCATGGACGTCCGCATCGTCTCCCGGCCCGGGTTCCGGCTCGTGGGCCACGCCACCCGCGTCCCGCTCGTCCACCACGGGGTCAACCCGGCGATCCAGGAGCACGTCGCCGCCCTCGCCCCGCAGGAGCACCGTCGCCTCAAGGCTCTGGGCGACTCCGAGCCGCACGGGTTGCTCGCCGTCAGCACCGACATCGACCCGGACCGCACCGAGGGCACCGAGCTGACGTACCTGCACGGCGTGGCCGTCACCCCCGACGTCACGGTCCCGCGGGACCTCGACGTCATCGACGTGCCGCCCGGCTCGTGGGCCGTCTTCCGGGCGGCAGGCCCCTACCCGCAGACGCTCCAGGCGGTGTGGGCGGCCACGGCGACCGAGTGGTTCCCCTCCCACCCGTGGCGTCTGCGGCCCGGCCCGGAGGTCGTCGCCGTGCTCGACCGGGCCGACGACCTCAGCACCGCGACGGTCGAGCTCTGGCTGCCGGTCGAGGGCGGCTGAGCGGCAGTCCCCGGTGGCCGCACCCGATCCGCGCGTGGAAGAATCCTGCCCCGATGGCACCTCACGAGCTCGGTCGCGGTGACGGTTCCCTCGTCGCTCTGACCTCGCGTCCCGGCTTCCCGAGGATGGACCCCGCGTGATCCTCACCGTCGCCCTGCTGGTCCTGGGGCTGGTCCTCCTGGTCGTCGGCGGCGAGCTCCTGGTGCGCGGGGGCAGCGGCCTCGGCCGCGCCGTCGGGCTCTCGCCGCTCGTCATCGGCCTGACGGTCGTCGCCTTCGCCACCTCCGCACCCGAGCTCGCGGTCTCCGTCGACGCCGCGGTGTCCGGGGCGCCGGGGATCGCGGTGGGCAACGTCGTCGGCAGCAACATCTCGAACATCCTGCTGGTGCTCGGCCTCGCCGCCCTGGTCCTGCCGATCGCCGTGCGCAGCCAGCTCGTGCGCGTGGACGTGCCGGTCATGGTCGTCTTCTCCGTGCTGGCGCTGGTCGCGGCGTGGGACGGCGCCGTCAGCCGCCCGGAGGGGGTGGTGCTCCTCGCCGCCCTGGTCGCCTACGTGGTCATGTCGCTGCGGATCGCGCGGCGTCCCGGGGAGCAGGCGCCGGTCGACGACGCCGCCGCGGCGCCGGCCACGGACGACGACGCGCCGCCACGCCCGCGGCCCCTGCGTGACGTGGGGCTCGTGCTCGCCGGCGTCGCCCTGCTGGTCCTCGGGGCGCGGCTGCTCGTGGGCTCGGCCACCACCATCGCGCAGGCCGTCGGTCTGAGCGACCTGGTCATCGGCCTGACGGTCGTCGCGATCGGGACCTCGCTGCCCGAGGTGGCCACGTCCGTCATCGCGGCGGTCCGCGGTGAGCGGGAGATGGCGATCGGCAACGTCCTGGGCAGCAACATCTTCAACATCGGTGCCGTGCTGGGGCTCACGGCCCTCATCGCTCCCGACGGCGTGCCGGTGGCGGACGCCGCGATCCGCTTCGACCTGCCCGTCATGGTCGTCGTCGCGCTGGTGGTGCTGCCGGTCGTGTTCACCGGGGCCCAGATCAGCCGGTGGGAGGCCGTGGCGTTCCTGGCGTACTACGTCGCGTACATCGCCTACCTCCTGCTCGCCGCGGCGGACCACGACGCCCTGCCCGTCCTCAGCACGGCCCTGGTGTGGTTCGTGGCACCGATGACGGCGCTCCTGCTCGCGCTGCTGACCGCGCACGAGTTCCGCGCGCGACGACGTCGGCGCGCCGAGCACCGGCCCCCGGGTCCCTGAGCCGTCCGTCACGGCCCCGTTCACGAGCGAGAGCCCGTCACCCGGGAGAGGGTGACGGGCTCACGTCGTGCGTCCGCCGCGGTCCGTCGGGCGGTGGTGCTCCGTAGGCGTCAGGCCCGGCGGCGGCGGCCGGTGAGCGCGTCGAGCACGCGCTTCAGCAGGGCTCCCTTGAACAGGGTCGAGACGAGTCCCATGGCTCCTCCTCCCTCGTCGGTCCTCCGGACGCTAGCGCCACCCGCGCCGGTGCGCGCGTCGGGGCGCACGACCGGGCGGTCACAGGATCGGGAGCCCGCTGCCGGTCACGGCCGTCAGCGCGTGGAACGCCACCGCGCCCAGCGCCAGGACCGGGACCGCCCACACCAGCGCCGGACGCAGCTGCCCCCGGGACCGCGCGAGCAGCACGAGCAGCACGACGCCGATGGTCGCGTGCACGGCCGCCTCGCCGTAGTAGCCCAGCACGAGCGCGTAGGTGACGACCGCCTCGGCCAACCACACGGCCGCCACGGTCGCGGGTGCCAGCCCGGCCAGCCGTCCCGTCGACGTCCGGTGGAGCCGGCCGACGGCGCCGAGCACGGGCCCGCCGACGACGGCCGCGACCGTCCACACGAGCACGAAGGTGGTGCCGACGGGGAAGCCGCGCAGGTCCGCCGTCAGGTAGTAGCCGGGCACCTGGGCGAGGCAGGCCAGAAGACCGAGGAGCGTGGCGCCCCACCAGCCGCGCGCGAGCCGCAGCCCCACGAGGAAGGGCGCCACGAGCCACGGGGCCACGGCGTTGGCCAGTGCGGTGAACGGCGTGGGCAGCCACGTCTGCAGGAAGGACGTCGCCACACCCACCGCGAGGCCAAGGGCCAACGCCACCGCGGCGGCGGCCACCGTGGACCGTAGGGACGCCGCGGAGTCGCGGGCCGCCGGCACCGCCGGAAAGACCGCCGGGGCGGCAGGACGTGCGGCCGTCTCGCGGGCGTCGGGGTGCGGGGTCGTCGCGATCATGACCACCAGCCTGGCCCGGTCCGACGACGCGCACCTCCACCCCGCGGCCAGGATCCCGGTACCTGCGGACGACGGACCGGCACCTGCGGCGGACGCTCGCGCCACCCGTGACCGAGCACGGTGCTCTCATGACGATCCTGCTGTCGGACCCGCGCGTGGCCGCGGTCCCCGTCCACGACAACGGCGAGCCGCTGGTCGCCCTGGACCCGGGTTTCGGTCCGGCCCGTGCGCTGGTGCGCGAGGGGGTGGCGCTCCGTCTCGCCGCCGCGCGGACCCGGTTGCCGGTGGGCGTGCGGCTGCGCGTGCTCGAGGGGCACCGGCCGGTGGCGTCCCAGCGCGCCATCATCGCGCGGTACTCCGCGGAGGTGGCGGCCGCACGGCCAGGGCTGTCCCCCGCGGAGCTGTCCCGGCTCACGAGCCGGTTCGTCGCCCCGGTCGCCGTCGCGCCGCACGTGGCCGGTTCCGCGGTCGACCTCACGCTCGTCGACGACCAGGGCCGGGAGCTCGACATGGGCACGCCGGTGGACGCGACGCCCGAGCAGTCCGAGGGGCGGTGCTTCACCGCGGCCCCCGACATCTCCCCCGCGGCGAGGGCCCACCGGGCCCTGCTGGGCGACGTGCTGGGCACGGCGGGCCTCGTCAACTACCCCACCGAGTGGTGGCACTGGTCGTGGGGGGACCGGTACTGGGCCCTGCTGACCGGCGCCGACGCCGCGCTGCACGGATCTGTCGACCTCGCGAGGGCCGTCGCGTGAGCGCGCTGGCGTACGCGACGCCCCGGACCGGCAGCCACCCGACGCTCACCGTCGACCTCGGCGCGGTCGCGGACAACACCGCGCTCCTCGTCGGGCGCGCGGCGGGTGAGGTGATGGCGGTGGTCAAGGCCGACGGGTTCGGGCACGGCATGGTCGACGTGGCCCGCACGGCGCTCGCGGCCGGTGCGACCCGGCTGGGCGTGACCAGCCTGGAGGAGGCCGGGCGGCTGCGGGCGGCGGGACTGCGCGCACCGGTGCTCAGCTGGCTCAACCCGGTCGACGCCGACTGGGCCGCGGTGCTCGAGCTCGGGGTGGACGTCGCGGTGCCCGGTCGCGAGCACCTCGACGCGGTGGTCCGCGCGGCGCCGGGCGCGCGGGTGCACCTGCAGGTGGACACGGGTATGGCACGGGACGGCGCCGAGCCGAGCCGGTGGGCGGACCTGTGCCGGGCCGCGCGCGCGGCCGAGCGCCGCGGCCTGCTGCGCGTCGTGGGGGTGATGGGTCACCTGGCCTGCGCGGACCAGCCGGCGCACCCGGCCAACGTCGCGGGGCGCGACCGCTTCACCTGGGCCGTCACGACCGCCGGGGCAGCCGGGCTGCGGCCGGTGGACCGGCACCTGGCCGCCACGGCCGCCACCCTCCTCGACCCCCGCAGCCACCACACGATGTCCCGGGTCGGGGCCGGGCTCGTCGGCATCGACCCGTCCGGGACGACCGCGTTGCGGTCACCGCTGACGCTGACGGCGCCTCTCGTCGACGTGCGTGACGTCCCCGCCGGGTGTCCCGTCGGGTACGGCCACACGTGGCGCGCCCCGGTGGCGACGCGCCTGGGCCTGCTCCCGCTCGGCTACGCGGACGGCCTGCCGCGGGCCGCCTCCGGGCGTGCGGAGGTTCTGGTGCGCGGCCGTCGCCGCCCCGTCGTGGGACGGATCTCCATGGACATGGCGGTCGTGGACCTGGGTGCCGACGGCACCGGTGCGGGTGAGGTCGTCACCGTGCTCGGTCCGGGGAACGACGGCGAGCCCACGGTGCGGGAGTGGGCGGCCTGGTCCGGCACGATCGAGCACGAGGTCGTCACGGGCCTCGGTGCGCGGCTGCTGCGTACCGTGTGCCCCGCGGGCCCGAGGGGCCTGTGATGGGCGCGCGCGTGGCCGTCGTGGGCGGCGGTCAGAACTGCGAGCACGACGTCTCCCTGGCGTCCGCTGCCGCGGCCGTCGCCGCGCTGCGGACCGTCGGCCACGAGGTGGTCGCCCTGACGATCGACCGGGACGGGGAGTGGCGTGACGCGCAGGACCGCCCGCTCGGCCTCGCCGGCGCCGTGCAGGTGCTCGGCACGTGCGACGTCGTCGTGCCCGCGCTGCACGGCCCGCGGGGCGAGGACGGCACCGTGGCTGCGCTGTGCGAGCTCGCCGGCCTGCCGTACGTGGGCTCGGGCGTCGGGGCGGGAGCGCTGGCCATGGACAAGTGGGTGACCAAGCTCGTCGCCGAGGCGGTGGGCGTCGCCACCGCACCCGGTGTCCTGCTCACCGCCGCGACGGCGGCCGACCACGCCTGGACGCACCCCGTCGTCGTCAAGCCGGTCGCCGCCGGCTCCAGCCACGGGGTCTCGCTGGTCCGCACGCCGGACGAGCTGGCCCCTGCCCTGGCCGCCGCGCTGGCCCTGGACGACCGGGTGCTCGTCGAGGACGTCGTCGTCGGCCGCGAGGTGGACGTCGCGGTGCTCGGGCGCCCCGACGGCTCCCGGGTGGTGCCGCCGGCGCTCGAGGTGGTGGTCGACGGGCTGTTCGACCTCGGGACCAAGTACGACGGCACCGCGTGCTTCCGGGTGCCTGCGCCCCTGACGGACGCTGAGCGCGACGCGCTGCGGACCGCCGCGGTCACCGTGTACGACGCACTCGGCTGCGCGGGCGTCGCGCGGGTCGACTTCTTCCTCACCGCCGACGGCCCCGTGCTCAACGAGGTCAACACCATGCCCGGGTTCACCGAGCACTCGCAGGTGCCCCGGATGTTCGCGGCCGGCGGCACGTCCTACCCCGAGCTGCTGGACCTGCTGGTGCGGGACGTGCTCGCATGAGCGGGCGCATCGAGGCGATCGACCTGCTCCGCGGCATCGCCGTCGCGCTCGTCCTGCTGCGGCACGCCTTCCCGGAGCCGTTCGCGGGCGCCGGCGTGGTCGGGATCGTCATGTTCTTCACCCTCAGCGGCTACCTCATCACAGGGGTGCTGCTGGGCGAGCTGGAGCGCACCGGTCGCGTCGACCTGGGCCGCTTCTACCGGCGCCGCGCGCGCCGGCTCGTGCCGGCGCTGGTCGCGCTCGTCGCCGGCGTGGTGCTGGTGACCCTGCTGCTCGACCCGCTCGGTGACCGCGACGAGCTGCCGAAGACCGTCGCGGTCGCCCTGACGTGGACGGGCAACCTGCCCTTCGGTCACGCGAGCGACGCGACGTTCCACCTGTGGACGCTCGCGACCGAGGAGCAGTTCTACCTGTTCTGGCCGGCCGTGCTCGCCCTCGGGTTCGCGCGGCGGCGCGTCGGCGTGACGCTGCTGGTCGTCGCCGGCGTGTGCGCCCTCGCGTGCGTGTCGACCGTCGTCTGGCTGGCCGAGGAGCCGGACCTGGCCTACAGCCTGCCGACCAGCTGGGCGATCTGCTTCGTGGTCGGCGCGGCTGCCCGCGTGCTGCAGGAACGCGTCGTCGTGCCGGTCTGGGCCGTCCCGGTGGCGCTCGTCGCCCTGGCGGTGCTCAGCGTGGTTCCCTTGAGAGGACACGCGCTCACGTACCTGGCGGGAGGTCCGGCCATCGCTGCGCTCACCGCGGTGCTGCTGCTGGCGTGGCGCACCTGGACCGAGGTGAGGCCACCGGCCCTGCGCGCCCTCGTCGCGCTCGGCACCGTGTCGTACGGCGCCTACCTGTGGAACTACCCGCTGACGGTGTGGCTGCGCCCGCACGTCGAGCACGGTGCGGGCGCGCTCGCCCTCGTCCTCACGCTCGGCCTGGCGGCGCTGAGCTGGCACCTCGTGGAGCGGCCGTTGCAGCCGCGGGCGCTGCAGCCGCGGGCGCACAGCCGGGTGCCGGCGTGAGCGCCGACGGCTGGCGGGCCTGGGCCCCCGAGGGGGGCGGCGCGGTCGCCGTCCTGCTCCTGGGCGACCTGCAGGCTGCCCAGGACGCGCGGCCCGCCGCGCTGCTGCCCGTCCTGGGTCTGGCGGCCGCGGTGCTGCTGGTGCGCAGGGCCCCGGGTGCGTCGCTGGCGGTCGTCTGGGTCGTGGCCGTCGCGCACGTGATGATCGCGGTCCCGGTGCTCGGGATCGAGGTGGCGGTCGCGGTGGTGGCCTTCGGCTGCGCCCGCTGGGGCGGGCGGGCCACCGTGGTGGCCAGCGGCGTCTCCATCCCCGCCGCGGCCGGGCTCGCGGGGATCCTGCTGGCAGGCGGGTGGTACGGCTTCGTCGGCGACGTCGGGATCCTGCGGGACCTGGTCGCGTCCGCCTCCCGCGTCGGCAACACCGTCGTGGGGATCGCGCTGCTCTGGGTGCTCCTGCTCGTGCTGCCGTGGCTGGCGGGGTTCACGCTGCGCGCCGTCGCGCGCGCCCGGCGGTCCGAGGACTCGCAGGCGGCGGCCGAACAGGACGCGCTGCGTGCCCAGCGCGAGACGGCGCAGGCGCGCGAGATCGCGCAGCTGCGCGAGGACCAGGCGAGCCTGGCGCGCGACGTGCACGACGTCGTGGGCCACTCGCTGGCGGTCATCCTCGCCCAGGCGGAGTCGGCGCAGTTCCTGCCCGACGACCCCGCGGCGCTCAAGGCGACGATGGCCACGATCGCCACCTCGGCCCGCGCGTCGCTGCAGGACGTGCGCGGGGTGCTGAGTCCCACGAGCCCACCGGTCGCGCGCCCGGGCGGGCTGGACCAGCTGGTCGAGGGCGTGCGGGCCAGCGGCCACGAGGTGGTCTCGCAGCAGCTCGGCGACCCGCGCCCGATGCCGCCGGAGCTCGAGGTCGTCGCGTTCCACGTGCTGCAGGAGATGCTCACCAACGCGATCCGGCACGGGACGCGGGAGGCGCCCGTCGTGGTCGAGCGCCGCTGGCCCGACGGTGGTGCGGGCCAGGACCTGCGCATCGAGGTCCGCAACGTCGAGGGCGGGAGCCCGCCGGACGCCCCGGCACCCGAGCGCGCCGGCCGGGGGATCGACGGCATGCGGCGTCGTCTGGAGTCGGTCGGCGGGCGGCTGGAGGTCGGTCGCGGCGAGTCGCCCGAGGGTCGCACCTTCATCGCCACCGCCTGGGTGCCGGTGCGCGCGAGGACGGCATGATGAACGGGTGACGGAGATCTCGGTGCTGCTGGTGGACGACCAGGAGCTGTTCCGCGAGGGCGTCCGGGTCATCGTCGACGCCCAGGAGGGCATGCGGGTCGTCGGCTCGGCCGGTGACGGCGTCGAGGCGGTCCGGCTGGTCGACGAGCTGTCGCCGGACGTCGTGCTCATGGACGTGCGCATGCCGGAGATGGACGGCGTGGAGGCGACCCGGCAGATCTGCTCCCCGGCGCGGGTCGCCGCGCGGTCGTCCCCGGTGCGGGTGATCGTGCTCACGACGTTCGACCTCGACGACCGCGCCGCCACGGCCATCCGGCACGGTGCGAGCGGCTTCCTGCTCAAGGACACGACGCCGACCATGCTGCGCGACGCGATCCGGACGGTGCACGCGGGCAACGCCGTGCTCGCCCCGCGCGACCTGTCGGCGCTGCTCGACCGACAGTTCCGCGCGCCCGCGCCGCCGCCGCCGGGGTTCGACACGCTCACCGAGCGGGAGCGGGAGGTGTTCGACGCGGTCGCCCGCGGCATGTCCAACACCGAGATCGCCCGGCTGGTGTTCGCCTCGGAGTCGACGGTCAAGACCCACGTCGGTGCCGTGCTGCGCAAGCTGGCCCTGCGGGACCGGGTGCAGGTCGTCGTGCTCGCGCACGAGCACGGCCTGCTCGACCCCGGTGAGGCCGGCGGACGCGGCCCCGGGGACTAGGCGGGCGCCGCGCGACGAGCGACCACGTGCGCATCCGACACGTGTACGGAAAGTTGTACACTGTCTCGCTCAACTAGTTGACCTGACGGCGCGACGCGCGCAGACTTGCTTTCATGTCGATCATCCAGCCGGTCGAGCCCACCAGCGTTGCCCGCGCGGCGCTCTCCGAGACCCTCAAGCGCTTCCGCCGCGAGGGGCTCCACGCTGACCCGTTGGTCTTCGGCAGCCACCGCCGGGCCGAGGCGGTGGTCATGCCGTGGGCGCTGTACGAGGCCGTCCTGCCGGCGATCGAAGACGCTCAGATTGCCCCTGTGCTGCGTGAGCGGATGCACGACGGCCGCGAGCGCGTGGCGCTCGAGGAGGCCATCGACGAGCTGGGGTTCGATCGCTCTGAGTTCGACCTCTGAGCGCACCGGTGAAGCTGGAGCTGCACCCGGACGTCGTGAGCGACATCCGGGCACTGCCGAACGAGGCTGCGCAACGCGCCGCGATCGACACGATCAGTCAGATCCGTCAGGGCCGACGTGAGGGCAAGCCGCTGGAGTACCGCGCTGGAACGGGTGACCTGCGTGACTGTCGCAAGTGCTACTTCGACGCCCCCGGGCGTGAGGACAAGCCGCGCTTCCGGCTCGTGTACCACGTGACCAGCGAGGACAACCTGCAGGTGCTGGCTGCCGAGGTCGTCGCCGTCGGCGAGCGCGCCGACCTGGCCGCGTATCACGAGGCAGCGATCCGGCTGGGTCGGCACCCCAACGACGGTGTCCCTGCGGACTCGGACGACGGGCGCTCCTGACCGGTTCGATCCGGCGAGCCGGCAGACCGACGACGATGTCGAGCAGCGGGACCTGGGCGCCGACGACGCCGACCCACCCCGCCGCACGCATCTCCGCGCTGGTCAGATGCCGCTGCAGGGGAGTGAGGATGTACCCCGGAGCCGCGGAGCAGGCACGCACGCCGACGGGTGACCCGAGCGCGTCGAGCTGGGCCGCGAACAGCCGGTTGGCGGTCTTGGACTGCAGGTAGGCCTCCCACTTGTCATACCCGCGGGTGAGGTGGATGTCGTCCCAGCGGATCCGCGAGACGCCGGACGTCGCCATGACCACGCGCGCTCCGGGGGCGGCGGTGATGACCGGCCACAGGTGGTGGACGAGCGCGACGTGCCCGAGGTGGTTCACGGCGAACTGGGCTTCCCAGCCCGGGCCGACCCGGGTCAGTGGGCAGGCCATGATCCCTGCGTTGGCCACGACCACGTCGACCGGTCGCCCCGCGCGCACGACCCGGGCGGCGAAGGCCGCGACGCTGCTCAGATCGGCCAGATCCATCTCGTCCACCTGGACGTCCGGGAGATCTGACAGGGCGGCCCGGGCGACGGCGGGCCGACGGGCGGGAACCAGGACGTCCGCACCGGCCGCGGCCAGGGCGCGGGTCGTCTCCAAGCCGAGGCCGGAGTAGCCGCCCGTGACGACGGCGAGCCGGCCGCGGAGGTCGAGGCCGTCGACCACCTCGCGTGCGGTCGGTCGTCCTGGGGTGGTGGGCAGCGCGGGGGCGTCGGAGGTCATGTCGCGGACGCCTCGACCTCGACCTCGACCTTGACCTCGACCGCGGTCGAGGTCAACGGGCACCGGACGTGCCGTACGGTCGTGTCGTGGTGAGCGTCCCTGAGGGGTTGAGCATCGGCGAGGTCGCCCGGCGGAGCGGTCTCAGCATCCACACGCTGCGTCTGTACGAGCGGGAGGGCCTGCTCACCGGACCGGTCCGGCGGGATGCGGCCGGTCGGCGGCGCTACAGCGCGTGGGACGTGGAGTGGCTGGGCAGCTGCCGGTTGTTCCGGGCGTCAGGCATGCCGGCGGGCACCGGGGATGGCTCCGGCTCACGTCCGGGTGGTGCGTGAAGGGCGCGTCGGCAGCGGTGGGTCCTCGCCCACCAGGCCGTCGATCGCCTCACGGAACAGGTCGGCGTGCCCGACGTGCCGCGCGTACTCGTCGTGGAGGTCGACCAGGGCGCGGCGCAGGTTGCCACCCGGGCCGGGCCCGTCGGCCGCCCTGGTCGGCTGGTCGAGGCCTCCGGCCGAGAGCATGCGGTCCAAGGCCTCGGTGGAGCGGGCGACGCAGTCGGCCCAGAGCGCGTAGAGCTCCTCCGGGGTGTCGTCGGCCGCCGACCGCCACTCCCAGTCGGGGCCGTCGTAGCCGGCCCACTGGCGCCCGTAGCCGGGGCCGCCGAAGCACTCGGCCGTGCGCTGCGCCTCCACCAGGGACAGGTGCTTGATCAGCCCGGCCAGAGTCATCGCCGACGGTGGCTGGGCCGCATGGAGAGCGGCGTGGTCCAGCCCGCCCACCTTCCAGGCGAACTGGGCTCGGCTGCGCTGGAGGGCGAACAGCATCATCTCGACCTCCCCGGCGTCGTCTGCGGGCTCGTCGATCGTCGTGCTCACGGGCGGGTTGTGCGTCATGCGGGGAGGCTACGACGGTATCCGGACGTTGCCCTTCCGGGTTGAATGAGGAGATGGCGCGCGAGTCGAGTCCCACCGCCCGAGCGCTCCTGGCTCTGGAGGCGATCCAGGCCTGTCCCGGCATCACCGCCGACGCGCTCGCGGCACGGCTCGGCGTCTCCGAGCGCGCGGCGCGGCGCTACGTGGCGGTCCTCCGCGAGGCCGGCATCTCCGTCGAGTCGCTGCGCGGGCGGTTCGGCGGCTACCGGGCAGGACGCGGTGTCCGTCTGCCACCACTGATGTTCAGCGCCACCGAGGCGCTCCACCTGGTCATGGCCGTGCTGGACGGTCACCACGACGTCCGTGACGGGTCCGGTCCGGTCGCCGGCGCACTCGGCAAGATCGTCCGCGCCCTGCCGCACGGCGTCGCGACCCAGGTGGAGGCGCTGCGCCTGGCGGCGGCGCCGGCCCTCGACCTGGCGGCCGTCCGTCCCGACCCGTCGACGACCGCAGCGCTCGTGGAGGCGTGCGCGGAGCGCCGACGCGTCCGGCTCCGCTACCGCTCGGACGCCGGATCGGAGTGGGACCTCGACGCCGACCCCTGGGCGGTCGTCGTGCGGCACGGGCGGTGGTACCTGCTGTGCTGGTCGCACCGCAGCGGCGCCGTGCGCACCCTGCGCGTCGACCGGGTGCGCTCGACGACGACGCTGCCCGACACCTTCGACCCGCCCGCGGACCTCGATCCGGTGAGGATGCTCGAGGAGCACCTCGCCGTCGGGTGGGAGTACGACGTGGACGTCCTCATCGATGCCGAGGTCGATGCCGTCCGGCAGTACCTGCCCCGGTCCCTCGGGCGGCTGGAGCCGTCCGGGGGGACGGCGACGCGGCTGACCGGCACCACGGGCAACCCGTACTGGTACGCCGAGCAGCTCACGGTCATCCCCGTGGGCTTCGAGGTCGTCGGCGGGCCGGAGCTGCGCCAGACGACACGCCGGCTCGGTGAGCGACTGCTCGCGGCGACGGGTGGGGGGTCCGGGGGTGACCCCGGGCGATGAAGCTCACGTGCCTGGCCGTCCTCCCGTGCTGGCGACGCGTTCGTCGACCGCCGTGACGAGCTGCTGCTCGATCTGACTCGCTGATTCAGCCGCCCCAGGGTCGCACCTGGCGATCGCCAACGCGACGGCCTGGGTGTACTCGTCCTCGTCGTCCTCCCACGCCAGCGCCAGGGCCTCCAACGCCGGCAGCAGCACGGGGTCCGCGAGCTCTGCCGCCGCCTCGAGCGCCACCAGCTCGACGGGCTGGTCCGGCTCCTCGATCCGGGCCCGGACTCGGACCAGCGCCTCGGGGGACACGCCCGGCGGGCCAGCCCCAGCAGCGCTTCCGCTGCCGTCTCGGGGTCCTCGTCGTCCAGCCGCGCGATCAGGGCGGCACGGATTGCGGGCGAGTCCTGCGACCACGGAGAGCCGAGGCCGAACGTCGCCCAGTCACGTACCCGGGGGTCGGTGTCCGACGAGAGCGTGATCAAGGCACCGAGACCCTGCTCGGTCGGACGGTCGCCGTACGACATGCCCGGCACGGACATCGCCACCGCCAGCCGCACGCCGGGAGCCGGGTCCCCCGCGAACGACAGCAGCGCGTCGAGCCACGCGGCGTCCTCCGCCTTGCCCAGGGCGCCGACCAGGTCCCCGCGGACGTCGTCGTCCCGCTCCGCGCGGGCCGCACGCAGCACCTCGGGGAGCACGCGCGCGCCGTGGGGTCGTCCCTGCGGGTACCCGAACTGTCCGAGGACCCACCCAGCGGCCTGTCGGTGCCACGGGTCGTCGTGCGACAGCGCGCTCAGAGCCAGCTCGAGGACGGACTCCTCCGCCTCGACCTGGAGCTGTGCGACCAGCGCCGCTGCCTCGTCGTCCACCTCAGCGTCCTCGAGCTCCTGCCCCAGCGCGAGCAGCCGTACCCACCCTGCGTCGACGTCAGGCACGAGGCCGACGGTATCGCGCACGCTCCGACGCGGCGCCGACGCGCGTGCGTGTCCCAGCCCTCGACCGCGCGGGCCTGGGACAGGGCCGCCCCTGGAGAAGTCGCCTCGCCCGCGGCAGTACGCGTCACCTCCGGGAGGAGTACGCGGCGACTCCGGGAGGAGTACGTGGCGACCGCGGCCCGGCGTCATCGTGGTGGACACCACCCAGTCATCGGAGTTCTGGTGCCTGGTCGTCCAGATTGCACAGCTGTCGAGCGGCAGCTGCGAGAGCGATGTCATCCGACGCTGACGACGCATGCCGGTCGATGTGAGCGTCGCGGACCCGGGCGGGTACGCGAGGACCCCGGTTGTCGGTCTTCACGGTCACCGCACACCACACCACGGGAGGACCTGCACACATGAATCCGATCGAACGAGGACCAGCGCAACCGTCGATGGGGCGCCGCGGGTTTCTCGCAGGCGCGGTCGCACTCGGCGCCGGCGTCGGACTGTCCGCGACGGCACTCGCGTCGTGCACCGCCGCCCCGAGGGGCCAGGACATCTCGCTCCGTGACCAGGACCTGAAGTTCATCGGTGCGGAGGAGACCTTCACGACTCCCGAGCTGCTGACGCTGAACTCCATCAACGAGGACCACATCGCGTTCCTCGAGGAGATCGGCCTCGCAGATCTGGGCGAGCGCCGCATCGGTGACATGGACGAGGGAGGGCTGAACGTCCAGATCCTGTCTGCGCACACGCCGTCGGTGCAGAACGTCCCGGGGCAAGAGGGGATCGACCTCGCCCATCTTCTCAACCGGCGGCTCGTGGACGGGCCGATGGCCAGCTATCCCGGACGCTTCCAGGCCTTCGCGACCTTGCCGTTGCAGAGCCCGGAGGCAGCGGCGGACGAGCTGGAGCGCTCGGTGCGGGACGACGGGTTCCTGGGCGCACTGACCAACGGGCACATCGCGAAGAAGTACCTCGACCATCCCGAGTTCGAGCCCGTCCTGGCGCGTGCCGAGGCACTCGACGTGCCGATCTACCTGCATCCCGGCTACCCGACCGACGAGGTCTTCCAGACCTACTACAGCACGACGCGTTCGGAGTACACGAAGGAGTACCAGGACTACATCTTCAGCGGATCCGGATACGGCTGGCACCAGGAGGTGCTGACCCAGTGCATCCGGATGATCGCGTACGGGGTCTTCGACAGGTTCCCCAAGCTGAAGATCATCGTGGGCCACATGGGCGAAGGTCTTCCGTTCTACTACGAGCGGATCGCCCAGGACATGGGCGAGCCGACCGAGGACTCGCTCGAGAAGCCCTTCGAGCAGTACTTCCAGGACAACTTCTGGTTCACGACCAGCGCGTTCTTCCAGGACGACCTGCTCCATCTCCTGCTGAAGTACATCAGTGTTGATCGAGTGCTGTTCGCGACGGACTACCCCTTCGCGGGCATCAAGGAGGGCACCGACTGGTTCCGAGCGGTCGATCTGCCGCGTGAGGACAAGGAGAAGATCGCGTTCCGCAATGCTGAGAAGCTGTTCGGCATCACGGTCTGACGTCATGACCCTCGGGTCGTTCGGCAGGTGCCTGTCCTGACCGCGCCGACGCCGCGGTCAGCCCGGTGGCAGGCCCTGCGTGGCGTCCGGGTCCGGTGCGTGCGGGGCCCCCTCGCGGAACATGAGCACCTCGGCCGCGTGGTCGGCGAGCGCGGTGCCGGCCGAGCCGTACAGGTGGAAGACGGCGTCCGCGCCGTGCCGGCGCAGCTCCGCGACGTCGTCGTCGTACCGGGCGACGGCAGCGACCTTGCCCGTGAAGCCGGCCGCGTGCAGGCGTGCCAGCGCGATGAGGTTGGCGTTGTGGAACGGCATCGCGAGCACCACGGCCTGCACCTGCCCCGCTCGTTCGACGCGACCCCAGAACTCGACGTCGGTCGCGTCGGCGCGGAGCACCTCGAACCCCTGCTCACCGAGCTCGGCGACACGGGCGGGGTCGTGCTCGACGCCCACGACGGACAGCCCGTACCCGTCGCGCAGCCGGACGTACGTCGCTGCGCCGATGCGGCCGAGGCCGAGCACGAGCGCGTCGGCCCTGCCGACGTCGACGAGCCGGTCGTCGGGGTGGAGCTGGGCGGTGCTGTGGTGCGGCAGGAGCCGGACCATCCGGGCGGCCAGCTCCACTCCGCGGCGGTTGAGGAGGGCCGAGACGGCGAAGCTCATGGCGACGGCCAGCGAGATGACCACGACCCACCGGTCACCCAGCAGCCCGACGGACGCGCCGACCGCCGCGACGATGATCCCGAACTCCGAGAAGTTGGCGAGCACGAGCGCGGCGAGGAACGCCGTGCGCCTGCGCAGTCGCATCGCCCACAGCAGCACGGCGTAGAACGCGACCTGGGCCGGCAGGACGGCGAGCAGCGCGAGTGCGACGAGGACCTCGTCGAGCCCCGGGATCCCGTGCAGGCCGATCTGCAGGAAGAACGCGACGAGCAAGAGGTCCTTGAAGGTCATGAGCGACCGCGAGAGGTCCGACGCCCGGGGGTTCTTGGCCAGGAGCACGCCCATGACGAGGGCGCCCAGCTCGCCGTGCACGCCGACCGCCTCGAACAGCCCCCAGCCCACCGCCACCGCGACGCTCACGCCGAACAGGGCCTGGAGCTCGCCGTGCCCGATGCGGTCCCACACCCGGTGCAGTGGTCGTGCGGCCGGGACGAGCAGGACCAGTGCGAATGCCCACGGGCTCGGCACCTTCCCGCCGGCGATCGCCATGAAGACCACGGCCGCGACGTCCTGCACCACGAGCAGCCCGACGGCGATCCGGCCGTACAGCGACGTCGCGTCCGACCGGTCCTCGAGGACCTTGACGACGAGCACCGTCGAGGAGAACGACAGCGCGAACCCCACGAGCGCGAGGCCGCCCAGCGGCTCGCCGGCGACGAGGGCCGGGCCGATCACGGCGAGCAGGCCGAGGAACCCGAGCCCGACCGCCGTCGAGAGCACCATGTGGACGGACGCGGTGAGCCAGATCTCGCGGCGCAGGAGGGTGCGCGCGTCGAACTTCAGACCGATCGCGAACAGCAGCAGGACCACGCCGATCTCGGCGACGTGCTCGAGACCGTCGGGCGCGGGGGCGTCCAGCGCTCCGAGGGCGAAGCCTGCGGCGAGGTACCCGACGAGCGGCGGCAGCCGGACGGCCGACGCGAGCAGGCCGCCGACGAGGGCGGCCACGATGTACAGCGCCAGCTCCATGCCGCTCCTCCCCCGGGGTGGGCGGCCATCATCGCGCGCCCCCCGGGGCCTGCGGAACCCGCGCTCAGCCGACGGTGCGCGGCAGCACGACGGTGTCGTCCAGCGGGGTGGCTGGCAAACTCCCGCCCATGGTGAGCGTGCTGATCGTGGACCTGGATGGCGTGTTGCGGCACTGGGGTGCGGAGCTGGCCACGCAGACGGAGCAGCGGCACGGGCTGGCCCTTGGCTCCATCCACGCGGCGGCGTTCGACCCGGGCCTGCTCCGTCCCGCCCTCACCGGGCACGTCAGCGATGAGGAGTGGCGCGCACGGATCGCCCAGCGGTTGAGCGTCGAGCACGGCGTCGACGCGACCGGTGCCGTCGCGGAGTGGTCCCGGCCGTGCGGACGCGTCGACTCCGAGGTGCTCCACCTGCTGCGCCGGCAACGGCAGCAGCGGCGAGTCGCCGTGCTGACGAACGCCACCACCCGCCTGCACGCCGACCTGGCCCTGCTCGGCCTTGACTCAGAGGTCGACGCGGTCTTCTCCAGCGCCGAGCTGGGCGTCGCCAAGCCCGATCCGGAGGTCTTCAGGCGCACCTGCGCCAGCCTGGGCGTGGCGCCGGCTGGCTGTGCCTTCGTCGATGACAGCCCGGAGAACGTGCACGCCGCGGTCGCGCTGGGCATGAGCGGACACCTCTACCGCACTGCGCACGACCTCAGCGTGTTCCTCGACGGTCTGCCCTCGGCATCTGCGTGCTGACCCCCGTGGCTGACGGCGCGTTCGCGACACGCCCCCAGGACGGGACGTGTCCCAGGTCGTGGAGGGCAGCGTCTACCGGGATCGGTGACCGGTTCAGCGCCGTGCCACGCTGGTGCGCATGATCGACGACTTCGCCAAGGCCTACCTCCACGAGGACCTGCGCTGGGCGCGTCGCTCGATCCTGGCCAAGGTGGAGGGCCTGTCGGAGTACGACCGCCGACGGCCGCTCACGAGAACAGGTACCAACCTGCTCGGTCTCGTCAAGCACCTCACCGTCTCAGAGGCGCGGTACCTCGGGGACGTCCTCGGTCGGCCCTTCCCGCAGAGCGTGCCTCGGTTCGACGACCCGCACTTCGCCAACCGCGACTCCCTGTGGGTGACCGAGCAGGAGTCGTACGCCGAGGTCATCGACGGGTACCAGCGGGCCTGTCGCCACGCCGACGCCACGATCGACGCGCTGCCGATCGATGCCGCCTGCTCCGTGCCGTGGTGGCCGCAGCCCGACGCGAAGCTGTTCAACGTGATGGTGCACGTCCTGACCGAGACCAACCGCCACGCTGGGCACGCAGACATCCTGCGCGAGCAGATCGACGGCGCCGTCGGCGCGGGGACGCCGACCGCGTCAGCACTCGACGAGGCCGGTTGGGCCGCGCACCGGTCGAAGGTCGAGGAGGCAGCTCGGGCGGCCGGTTCGCTCAGCTGAGCCAACGAGCCGCCACCCGAACGCGACGCCGGACGCGGGCCGAGGATGCGCGCGGACACGGAAGCGCCACGGCGAAGGTGGACGAGGTGCTGCTCGTCAGGTCGGGACCGCGCGCGGCTACCCTGCCCCGGCCACGCGTGGACGGACCTGACCGTGCTGCCGAGAGTGCGAGAGTCGTTGGACCCGTGGCTGATCGACGAGCCGTGGTCCAGCCAGACGGGTCGGCCGTCGGCGGGGACGGGCTCGCGCGGGGCGTCGGCGCGGAGCTCGACCAGCGTCGCGAGCTCGTTGTGCGGCAGCCACAGCTCGACGGTCTCGGGGCGCGGGTCTGCCGTTCCGTATCCTGCGAGTCATGGCACTGCGCGCACTGTTCATCGGTGGGACCGGCATCATCAGCACGGAGGCGGCCCGGCGGGCGGTCGCCGACGGCGTCGAGCTCACCCTGCTCAACCGCGGACGGTCCTCGACACGGGCCGTCCCCGAGGGTGCGCGCGTCCTGCACGCCGACGTCCGCGACCCGCAGTCCGTCCGGTCCGTACTGGGCGACCTCGAGTTCGACGCCGTCGTCGAGTTCATGGCGTTCACCCCCGACCACGTCCAGGCCGACCTCGATCTGTTCACCGGCCGCACCGGTCAGTACGTGTTCATCAGCTCCGCGTCGGCGTACCAGACGCCACCCACCCACCTGCCCGTCGTCGAGTCGACGCCGCTGCGCAACCCCTTCTGGGAGTACTCCCGGAACAAGATCGCGTGCGAGGACCTCCTCGTCGCCGCGTACCGCGAGACCGGCCTGCCGATGACGATCGTGCGCCCGTCGCACACCTACGACGCGACGCTCGTCCCGATGGACGGCGGCTGGACGGTCGTCGACCGGATGCGCCGCGGCCTGGAGGTCGTCGTCCCCGGGGACGGGACGTCCCGGTGGACCCTCACGCACAGCGCCGACGTCGCCGTCGGGCTGGTCGGGCTGCTGGGGCGTGAGGAGGCGATCGGCGAGGCGTTCCACATCACCGGCGACGAGGCGCCGACGTGGGACCAGATCTACCGTGCGATGGCCCGCGCGGCCGGTGTCGACGAGCCGCGCCTCGTGCACGTCGCGTCCGAGGCGATCGCCGCCGCCGACCCGGACCTGGGCGCCGGGATCCTCGGTGACAAGGCGCACACCATGATCTTCGACAACGCGAAGATCCGGCGGCTAGTCCCGCAGTTCTGGCCCCGCATCCCCTTCGCGCAGGGGGCTCGCGACATCGTCGCCTGGCACGACGCGGACCCTGCGCGCCGGGTGGTCGACCCGCAGTTCGAGGCGCTCACGGAGCGTCTGCTGGAGGCGTACCGGCCGCGGCCCGTGTGACCGTCCGGCCGCCCGTCTGATCTCCGGGGAGCCGTCGAGAGGTAGGGGTCCCGCTGACCTCGATCCCGTCCTCGCCCGCCGCCAACGCGTCGAGCACGTCGGCGGCGTCGAACGCCGCGCCCGGCGCCAGCGCACCCGCACCGTGGTGACGTCCGTCGAGGAGGCGGACCGCCCCCTCGACGACGATCGGTGCGGTGATCGCGTAGATGTCGCGGCCGGCGGCCGTGGCCCTGCGGGTGTCCGAGCCGCGGCGGACGACGACGTCGACGACGAACCGCTGCGCGGAGCGGCCGCGCTCGTCCGTGGCGGACGGCGGGGGAGTGGTGTCGTCGTGCAGGTCGTCGAGCGGGTCGGTGTTGAGGTACGAGCGCAGGTCGCCGACCTGCACGTGCCGGTCGATGGTGAGCACCTCGGACAACGGGAGCTCGACCACCGAGCGGGTGCCGAGGGGCGCCGGGTACGTCCACTCGCGCGTCGGTGCAGGTGCCGTCAGCGCAGTCAGCACCCCGTCGCGGACGACCAGGCGGGTCGCGGTGTTGCGCTCGCCGGTCCGCCGGGTGCCGGCGGTCGGCCACCAGCGGTCCAGACCGATGGCCACCGTCACCTCGTCCGCGGACGGCGCGCCGTCGAGCGCGGCGGTGACCAGGAGGTCGGCGAGACCGCCGTAGAACGCCATGGCCGGCACGACCGTGAGGCCCGCCGCGCGCGCCGGGGTGTCGAGCGCGTCGTAGAGCGCCTGCACCGCGGGCTGCTCGGCCGTCACGTCGAGGTAGTGGGCGCCTGCCCCGACCGCCGCACGGGCCAGCGGCAGGGCGGTGTCCAGGAACGGTCCGGCGCAGTTGATCACCACCGCGCAGCCGGCGACGGTGCGCAGCAGCCCGTCGGCGTCGTCGACGCTCGCCACCCGGCGCTCGAGCCCGGCGTGCCGGCGCGGCATCGCGGCGAGGCGGTCGGCGCTGCGGCCGGCGAGCACGGGGGTGAGCCGGCGTCGCACGAGCTCGTCCACGACGAAACGCCCAGTGTGACCTGCGGCGCCGTACACGAGGACGCGCTCGGGAGGTGTCATGCCCACGATCCTCGGCGCCGCCGGACCAGGGGGCAAGCGTCGCGGGTCGCGGTCACTGGTCGCTCAGGGCGGGGCGGTGCCGCCGCGAGGCGCTCGGGCGTCGCGAGCACGTCGCCTGGTCGACGAGGACTGGGACGACGACGACCGTCGCCTGGTGGGCCTGTACTTCAGCCAGGGCACCTACCTGCGCGGTTTCACGGGCCTGTCCCCGTGCCGGTTCTGCGGCAGGCACAACGGCTCGGGTGAGCTCACCGACGGGGTCCTGGCCTGGCCGGAGGGCCTGACGCACTACCTCGAGGACCACGGTGTGCGGCTCCCTCGTGCCATCGAGCTGTACGCGCTGGCCCGGATGGACCGCCTGGAGGCCGCGAACGTGTCGACCGACTGGTGGGTGGGCGGGGCGGAGTCGCTCACCGAGCCGCTCGAACCTCTCGAGCGGGTGGTCTGGGGCGGCAACGTGCAGCTGGCGCACCAGCCGGGCCGCCGGTTCCCCGGCCTGTTCGTGCAGGGTGACACGCTCGCCACCAGCGTCGACGGGCAGCGCTCCGCTCAGATGCTCCGCTGGTACGAGCAGATGATGGAAGCAGCCGGGTGGGAGAACCTGCCGTACATGCCCGACGAGGGCCGCCGCTGAGAGGACCGCCCACGGTGGCGGCGGGGGTGGCAGTCCCCGTAGCTGACGTCGGTGACGGCGAGGCGGTGAGCGACGAGGGTCCGCTGGAGGCCGCCTACGTCGACGCCGTGGAGGCATTCCGTCCGCGAGCTCGGGGTCACGCGCCTGGAGATCCGCGACCCCTCGGCACTGGACCCCGACGACCCGTCGACGCCCGCTGACCCGGCGACGCCACGGGACGAACCCCCGTGACGCCTAGCATCGTCCGGTGACCGACCCGTCCCGCCCGTTCACCGTGCCGCGCGCGTCCGCACCCGTCGACGGCGACGCAGCGCTGACCGGCGCGATCGCTGCCGCGACCCGGGCGGCCGTCGACGGTCTGCGCGCGGCGCACCCGGGCCCGTTCTGCGTGGTCGCGCTGGTCACCACCGGGGAGGCGCTGCGCCCGTACCTGAGCGTGACGCTGGACGGGGACGGCCGCTGGGACCTGGCCGACAGCCCGCTCGCGATCGTGGGCGACGAGCACTTCGCCGCGCTCGAGCCGCTCTACGCCGCGCGCGGCGACGTGCACGCCCTGCCGTCACCGGACGCCGAGCGCGAGTACGGTGTCCGGCTCGCGTCGATGGAGGCCGCGTTGCGCCTGCTCGACGGCGAAGGGCTGTTCGGGGTCGGGCCCGCCCGCGAGCAGGTGCTGCTGCTGGTCGCGACGATGCCACCGGACGAGTCCGACGCCGGCTTCGCATGCCGGCTCAACCCGCCGGGCCCGCTGCTCACGGCGTGGCTCGAGGAGGCGTCCGAGGGGTACGGCGACCCACGGGGAGGTAGGTGACCGTGTGACCTGCTCCAGGGTCACGCCGGACGCCGATGCCCTGACGGCGGTCAGCAGCGCCGGATCCGCAGTCGTTGCGTTGAGCGCCATCATCCGGAGGTAGAACGGCACAACCTTCGTGGCGCCGAGGTCGTCCGTCGCGTGAGCGTAGGGCAGCGAGGTCGGCCGCCCCGGGCAGACGTCGGGGCCGTCGCACCTGCGCTTCGTAGTGAGGCGCGGTGCGGAGGGCCCCATCGGTGACGCGTCCCGCTCAGCCGACCTTGACGAGCTGCCACTGCTGGTTGGTGCCGTTCCAGTCGGTGTACTGGACGATGTTCCCGCCGTCGGCGGTGGAGGCACCCTGCACCTCGACGGCCTTGCCGCTGTTGCGGTTGATCAGCTGGACGTACCCGTCGATCGTCTGGAGGCTGAACTGCTGGTTGTTCCCGCCGTGGGCGCTGTACTGCTGGATCGCCGCGCCGTCGGCGGTGGAGTTCCCGCTGACGTCGAGGACCTTGCCCGACAGCCGTGACTTCAGCTGGTAGTAGCCGTTGCCGGTGCTGACGAACTGCCACTGCTGCTGGTTGCCGTTGTTGCGGGACCACTGGGTGATGCGCGCGCCGTCGGCGGTGGACAGGTTGTACACGTCGATCGCCTTGCCGCTGTTGCGGTTGACGAGCGTGTACCAGGCCGACGTGTCGACGGGGCCGGAGGTGCCGGGGTTCGTCGGGGTCGGGGTGGGGGTGGTGCCGCCGCCCGCCGGGGTGCCGATGCTGCCCGGCACGCTGCGCAGCGCGGCGTACCAGACGGCCGCCATCTTGTCGTAGCCCGCCGCGTTGGGGTGCACGCCGTCGGGCATGTCGGAGAGGGGGACGGCCCCGTTCATGTTGACGAGGTGGACCTTCTTACCGGCGTTGGCCCTGCTGGACACGATCCCGGGGATGCGGGAGTTGTAGGCCTGCACCTGCGAGTTCGCGTACGACACCGGGATCAGGGTGGCGACGAACACGTCGGTCTGCGGCGACGTGCTGGTGATCTTGTCGATGAGCGACGCGAGACGGTTCGGGGCGTTGTTCAGGTCGCGGTTCTGGCTGATGTCGTTGGTGCCGATGTGCAGCAGCACGGTGCGCGGCTGGTAGGTGCGCAGCCAGCCGACGATGTTCGCGTCGATCTGGTCGATCCGCCAGCCCGAGTGCCCCTCGTGGTCGTGGTCCCACAGGCTCGCCGGCCCGTTGAAGCCCGACCCGACGAAGTCCGTGGTGTAGCCGCCCTGCGCCAGGCGCTGCCACAGCCCGACGCGGTAGCCGCCGCCGCCCATGCCGACGCCGTCCGTGATCGAGTCGCCCAGGGGCATCACGCGGGTGCCCCCGTTGCTCTCGGCGGAGGCGGGCGCGGCCTGCGCCGCGACACCGGCGGCCAGTGCGACGCTGAGCGTGACGGCGACCAGCAGCCGTCGGGCGGTTCGGAGCATGTCGTCTGCCTCCTGGGGCTGACCGGGCGGCGCGGTCGTCCGGTGATGTGAACGTTCACGCGTGGATCCGGTCACTGTGGCACGAGGGCCGCGGGACGTGCGATCGGCACAAACGATTAGGCGCAGCGTGTGACCCGTCCGAGAGGCACAGTCCAGGTGGCTCCTGACCTGCGCGGAGGGCGACGCGTCACACATTCGCCGTGTCGTGGCACGGGTAAGGGACGACGCACCGCGCGTCCCGCACCCGCATATACCGCCCCGGCCGTCGGCTGGGAGCGCCAACGCCTGAGGAGGCCTCGCCCGTGAAGAACGCCCGCGACCTGCTGGACGCCGTCGCCCACAGTGCAGCACTCCTGAACTACGCCGCCGCGCTGGCGCCGGACGGCGCCCCGCTGTCCACGCTGCACGAGCAGATCGAGGTGCTGTCACGCGCGGTCGCACGCGCCCAGGTGCTGCTGACGATCGACCCCGACGCGACGCTGGACAAGCCGATGAGCGCGTCCACGTTCACCGACCAGGACCGCGCCGACGCGGCCATGACCATCGACGCCCTGGAGACCGCCGCTGCGATGCCCTCAGCGCCCATCACCGTCGTCATGCGGGTCCGCTCGCTGGGCGAGGACTCCCTGGAGGACGCGATCCGTCGGTGGATCGACGGGCAGCACTTCACCGCCCTGCCAGGGGACCACCGCTACGACCTCGACGCCAACCGCTTCGTCGCCCAGCTGGCCGAGCGCTTCCTCCCTCCGGCCGACAGGAGCTGACCCGCGTGGCGAGCACGCGACAGCTGTTCAGCGCCGCCTCGACCCCATGGCGGCCGGGATGAGCAGCAGGCGGACGACGAAGGCCCGGCTCAGCCCTCGCCGTGCCGCTCGACGTCGCCGAGCACGTCGAGACCCCTCCGCGTTGCGACACCCTCGACGAACCAGGCGAGCACGTCGGGGTCGAGGCCGGCTCGCACGGCGGCTCGCCACTCGGGGCGTGCGAGCACGGCGAGGTAGTCCCTGACGAGCGCTGCTCGCCGTTCGTCAGGGGCGCAGTCGCCGCCCCTGGTCGGCCGTTCGCCTGCCAGGTGGTCGGCGATCACGGCGGCGTCGACGTACCTGCCCGCGGACGGAGCCTGCCGCGACAGGTGCGCGACGTGCGCGGCGAGGACGACGGGGGCCGGTGGGTAGCTCTCCAGGGTCATGCCCATCCCCGCGCAGCCCGCCATGATGCGCAGGAGTCGTCCGGTGTGGTCGATGAGCGCGTCGTCGACGTCCGGGCGGGTGATCGCCTCGTGCAGGTGCGCGGTCGTGGCGAGGCGACCGGCGAAGTAGCCGTTGAGCACGTCGCCGTCGCATCCGTGGCGCAGCAGCCACGCCCGGGCGGTGGGGGAAGGGCCGTGCTCGCACAGCGCCTCGACGACGTGGACCCGGCCCCAGCCGGCGACCCGCTGCGCCAACCACAGCAGCGCCTCACCGCCACCAGGGCGGCGGCGGAGCGCGTGCGCGGCCAACGGACCGAAGTGGTCCGACAGCAGCCCGATCGTCCGGATCAGCGGGACGTCCTCCTCGTGACCGTCCGGCTCCAGGAGGGCGAGGCCGACCGCGGCGGCGTCGCGGTTGGTGCTGTTCCGCACCAGCCACCGGCCGGTCTGCCGCACGCGCGCCCGGTCGGCCCGCAACGCCGCCGCTGTGACGTGGTGGTCGGGGTGGAGGGGCACGTCGAGGCCGTGGAACGCGTCGACGAGCTCGCTCGCGTGTGCGCGGGGTCGTCCGAAGTGCGCGTCGAGGACGGCGGCGACGTGGACACCGCGGGTGCGAGGGTCCGCGGACGTCCGCAGCCTCGGGCCGTGGCGCTCGCCGTCCGGCAACGGTCGGCCACCACGTGGCAGCGGGCGGTCGGGGTCCTGCGCGTGCAGCCGGAGCGCGTGCTCGTACAGGCTGATCGGGGAGCCGGGCGGTCGGGTCACGGTCCGGGCGCTCACCGGTCCCGCACCTGTCGCGCGTCGACCAGCGACCGGAGAGAGGTGCAGCCGTCACGGTCGACCACCGTGACGAGACGCAGGGCGGACGGGTGGACGTCGGGCAGAGGTCTCATCGTCGCGGCGTGTGGTGCCGGGTCCCAGGAGCGAAGCAGAGGGCACGACCCTACGGCTCCGCACGCTCCCCGGACCAGCCCTGTTCGGCCCGCTCGACGACGAGGGCGGGTGGTTCCGGTCGCGATGCCGCGCAAGCTGGGCGCGGCGCCTGCGCCCGGCTGACGCCCAGACTTCTCACCTCTGCGGCTGACCGTCGGGGCGGCGTGCCGGACCTAGGCTCCCCCCATGACGACTGCGCGCGCGTACCTCACGGGCTTCGGTCGCTACCTGCCGGGCCCCGCGGTGGACAACGAGGGCATCGCGGCGCGGCTCGGCGGGGACGACGCCGTCACCGCGCGCATCCGCGGCAGCATCCTGGCGTCCAACGGGATCCGGCAGCGGCACTACGCGCTCGACGAGCAGGGCGAGCCCACGGAGCTCAACGAGGAGCTCGCCGTCAAGGCGCTCCACGCGGCGCTCGACGACCGGGGCATCCGCCCGTCGGACCTGAGGATGCTGGCGACCGCGACGACCCTCGGTGACGTGCTCGTGCCCGGCTTCGCCAACATGGTGCACGGCCGTCTCGGCGGCGGCCCGATGCAGCTGCTGTCCGCGTCGGGGGTCTGCGCCTCGAGCATGGCGGCGCTGGACGCCGTGGTCAGCAAGGTCCGGCTCGGCGACCACCCGCGCGGGGCGGTCGTGGCGTCCGAGCTGCCGAGCCGCAGCCTGCGGCAGCGCCGGTACGACGGGTTCCGCGCCGGCATGGACGCGCACTTCCTGCGGTGGATGCTGTCCGACGGGGCGGGGGCCGTGGTCGTCGAGTTCCAGCCGCACCCGACGCGGCTCTCGCTGCGCGTCGACTGGATCCGGCAGGTGTCGCTCGCCCACGACCACGCCGTGTGCATGCGGGCGGGCATGAGCGGCGACGCGACCCACGTCGGCGGCACGTGGCAGGACGTCGCGCTCGCGGACGCGCAGGCCGCGGGCATGTTCGTGCTGCGGCAGGACGTCGGCATGCTCGACGACCTCGCGCAGGCGGGGATCGCGCAGTTCGAGGAGCTGGTCGACATCGGGCTCGTCGACGTCCGCCACCTCGACCACGTCATCTGCCACTACAGCACCAACGTCTTCCGGGACGTCGCGTTCGACGCGCTGCGCCGTCGCATCCCCTCCCTCGACACCGACCGGTGGTTCTCCAACCTCGAGACCCGCGGCAACACCGGCTCGGCCAGCATCTTCATCGCCCTCGAGGAGGCGTGGCGCACCGGCCGGTTCCAGCCGGGGGAGACCGTGCTGCTCGCCGTGCCGGAGTCCGGCCGCTTCTCGTTCGCGTTCGCCCAGCTCACCGTCGTCGCCCCGTCCCGTCCGCAAGGAGCATCGTCATGACCAGTGCCACCTCGACCGACCCGTCGACGGCCGCCGCCGGCGCCTCGCTCCTCGAGCGCCTCGGCGACGTCTGGCTCGAGCTCGAGGACCACCTCGCCAAGGTGCCCGTCCTGCAGCGCCTGGACGACGGCACCGTCACGGTCGAGGACTACCTGCGGCTGCTGTTCAACCTGCGCCAGCAGGTGATCGACGGGTCGCTGTGGATCGCGCGTGCGGCCTCCAACTTCGACATCGACCACTTCGAGCTGCGCGCCGCGGCGATCAAGCACGCTGAGGAGGAGCACCGCGACCACTTCCTGCTCGAGGCCGACTACGTCGCGCTCGGCGGGTCGCGGGCGGAGCTGCGGGCCGGTCGCAAGAACGTCGGCTCCGAGGCGCTCTCGGGCTACCTCTTCACCTACGCGAGCCGGCCGAACCCGGCCGGTCTGATCGGGGCGATGTTCATCATCGAGGGCCTGGGCGCCCGTCGTGCGGCGCAGTGGGCGGCCCGGTTCCAGGAGGTGCTCGGGCTCGCCGACAACCAGGTCCACTTCATGACCTACCACCAGGAGGCCGACGGCGCGCACACCGGCGACATGGAGGCGATCCTCACGTCCGGCCTGATCGACGACGCGACCGCCGACGAGATCGTGCGCTGCGCGCAGGTCGTCGCCCGGCTCTACGCGCTGCAGCTGGAAGAGCTGGACCGCTGACGTGGCGGAGTTCGTCCGCTCCGACCCGAGCATGTGGGAGGCGGTCTTCGCCGACCCCTCGGTGCCGCTCGACCGGTCGGTGGTGCGCCAGATCATCGACGACCAGCGACGCCCGTCGCGGCGTTGGCTCTACCCGTTCGCGATGGTGCTCTCGCGGGTGCTCGTCACCCTCATCCGCGTCCTGAAGCGTGTGCTCCCCTTCCGGTGGATGCCGCTGGGGACGATGGACTTCCTGTGCGTGTGGTTCCTGCGGCGGTGCGTGTCACCCGACGCCGTGGACCTGCTGCTGCGCCACTTCGTCATCGAGACGAACCTGGTGAACTTCATCATCCGCAACACGCCGGTGGACATGGAGCCCGTCCGGCTGCGTCCCGAGTCGCTGTCCGAGCTGGGTGACCAGGCGGTCGTCGAGCACGACGTCAACGTGTACGACGTGCTCATCGCGCTCGACGACGTGCCGCTCGTCGCCCGCGACCCGCTCGACTTCCGTCAGCTGGACGTGCCGCGGCTCGACGCCGAGCGGCACCGTCGGCGCCTGTTCCGCCTCGACATCCAGACGGCGCTGTGCTTCATGAACATCCCGTTCTCGCTGGCGCTCAGCTCGGAGGAGTACCGCCGCGCGGTCCACTCCATGCGGTTCGACGACTCGTTCCTCGAGATCCTCGCCGTCATCACCGGTGACGACCACTTCCGGCACTGGAAGCTCGCCGGCATGAGCCTGTGGATGGACTCCAACGTCGACGTGCCACGCATGGTCTACCGCCACGCGCTCGTCTGCGAGTACGCGCACGCGCAGCTCGTGAAGCTCGCCGGCGGCCAGTACCCGCGGGACACGGCGGTGGCGTTCGACTGACCGGGGCGATCCTCCCCGCTCGCCGCAGTGGTGGCGGGCTCAGGGCCCGCGCGCCGTCGACGGCGCGCCCGCGTCCGCGCCCGCGTCGAGCGACGGCGGCCAGCGGTGGGTGCGCCACGTCTCCCACGTCACGAACCCCGCGGGCGGGTCGTCGAGCGCCTCGGTGCCATCGACCTCGCCAGGGACGGGAGCCTGGAACGCCGCGGCCCACGCCGCCAGGTCGTCGTCCGAGATCGGCCAGGTCGTGTGCGGGTCGGACGCCTGGCGCAGATCGATCCGGCGTCGTTGCTCGGCCAGGTCGAGCGCGAGGTGACGGATCGCCACGTCGGCGCCCCGCTCGAGAGCAGCGTGCCGCAGGCACGTGCGCTCGTCGCGGCTCCACAGGCCGAAGTCGAGCACCACGCAGACACCGAGCTCCAGGGCGCGCAGCGCGATCCCGATCAACCGCCCCTCGACCACGTCGGTCGCCGCCGGAGGATTCGCCGGACCGTAGAGCGCCTTGATCCACTCGTCCTTCGACAGGCGCAGCGCGCCGTGCTCGGTCTCGATGCGCCGCGCCTCGGTGGTCTTCCCGGTACCGGGCAGGCCGACCATGAGGAACAGGGTGGGGCGGGTCGTCATCGGTCCTCCAGCCAGGCGGTCTCGTCGTCGGCGCCGGCCACGTCGGCCGCAACCGAGGCGGCCGGCTGCTCGAACGATCGCACGGCAGCAGTGTCCCGTGGACAGGCGCGCGTGGCGGCGAGCGTGCTCAGCGTCGGGCGAAGTAGGTGCGCAGCCGCCGCTGCCGGTGCGCGAAGAACGCGTCCACGACCCGCGCCATCAGCGCGGCCGAGCCCGGGACCGGGAGCCGCGGCTCGAGGGTCACCCGGTCGCGCACCTGCGTACCGCGCGTGGTCGGTGTGAGCGTCCGCTCGTGCTCCCACAGTCGCATGCTCAGCATCGTCGACCGCTCGAGGAACCGTCGTCCCGGGTCCAGCTCGACGACGGTCAGGTGGTCGGCGTCGAACGGGACGAGGCCGAACAGGCGGAGCCACGCCCGGCCGAGCGGGCGGCCCAGCTCGACGTCCCGCAGCGTCGTGCCCCTGAGCGCGCGGGGCATCGTCATCGTCAGCCACGGTCGCATCTCGTGGTTGATGCCGGCCGGGTCCGTGACCCGGTCCCAGACGTCCGGTGCGGGCGCGGCGACTTCGACGTCGTGCTGGACGACCCTGCGCCTGCCCACGGTCCCGATCCCCCCACGACCGCTCGCCCTCTGCCGGTGCGAGCCCAGGCCTCCATGTCTACCGGACTGTCGCGGGCGTGCGGCCGAGCCGCCGACCCTCGCGGCGGTAGGCGAACGATATTGCGGTGACTGCCAAGAGTATTTACAGTGTGTGCATGAAAACCTCTCCCGCCGCGCAGGGTCCGCCACTCCTGCGCGCCCGCTCCCTGTCCCGCTGGTACGGCTCCGGTGCCGACCGCTTCCACGCGCTGACGGACGTCTCCCTGGACATCCACCGCGGTGAGTCGGTCGCCGTCGTCGGCAAGAGCGGCTCGGGGAAGTCCACGCTCATGCACCTGCTCGCCCTGCTGGACGCCCCGGACCAGGGCAGCCTGCTCCTCGAGGGCGCCGACGTCGCGACGCTGGACCGGCGGCGCCTCGACGCCGCCCGCAACCAGCGCTTCGGCTTCGTCTTCCAGCAGTTCTTCCTCAACCCGGCCCAGTCGGTGCTCGAGAACGTGGTCCTGCCGCTGACCATCGCCGGAGTCGCGCGCCCCGAGCGTCACCGCCGGGGCATGGCGGTCCTCGAGCAGCTGGGCATGGCCGACAAGGCCCGCAACCGCGCGACCGCGCTGTCCGGAGGGCAGAAGCAGCGGGTGGTCATCGCGCGCGCACTGGTCGGCGAGCCCGACCTGATCTTCGCCGACGAGCCCACCGGCAACCTGGACAGCGCCACCGGCACCGTGGTGGAGGACGAGCTGTTCGCCCTCCACCGTGAGCGCGGGATCACCCTGGTCGTGGTCACCCACGACGAGGATCTCGCCGCCCGCTGCCGCCGGCAGGTCCACGTCCACGACGGCCGCATCGTCTCCGACCGGCTGGGGGACGCAGCGTGAGGACCTCCGACCTGCTGCGCGCCGCCGCAGCGAACACCGTCCGCAGCAAGCTGCGCACCACCCTGACCGCCCTCGCGCTGGTCGTCGGCGCGTTCACGCTCACCCTGACGACGGCGCTGGGCGCCGGGGTCACCGACTACGTCACCCGCCAGGTCGACTCCCTGGGTGCGCAGGACGTGCTGGTCATCACGGCTGCGCCGCCGACCGCCGCCGCCGGTGGCGACCCCGTGGCCTACGACCCCGAGACCTCGACCCCCGCGGCGGCGTCCGCGAACCCGCTCGGCGGCGGATCCGCGGCGCTGACCGACGCGCGGCTGGAGCAGCTCGAGGGCATCGACGGCCTCGCCGTCGTCGAGCCGGTCACGACCGCCGCGCTCGACTACGTCGGTGTCGGCGCGGCCCGCTACCTCGTCTCGATCGACCCGACCTCGTCGATCGGCCGAGCCGACCTGCTCGCCGGCGCCCAGCTGGAGCGGGACGCCGCCGAGCTGCAGCTCGTCCTGCCCGTCGGCTACGTCCAGGCGCTCGGGCTCGGTGACCCCGCAGCCGCGGTGGGCACCGTCGTCGACCTCGGACTCACCGACGTCCTCGGGCAGCCCCGCGAGGTGCGGGCGAGGCTGGTCGGCCTCACCAACCCCAGCCTCCTCGGTGGGGGAGCGGGCGCGAACGCCGCCCTGGCCGACGAGCTCGCCACGGTCCAGGCCGCGGGTGTCGACGCCCCCGCCCGCTACGCGGCGGCCACCGCCCGCTTCGACCCCGACGACGCGGGTGCGCTGGCCGCCGTCAAGGAGGAGGTGGCCGGCCTCGGGATGACCGCCCAGACGGTCGAGGACCAGCTCGGCCTGCTGACGACCGTGATCAGCGGGATCACCGGCGTCCTCAGTGCCTTCGCGGTCGTCGCGCTGGTCGCCGCGGCGTTCGGCATCGTCAACACGCTGCTCATGAGCGTGCAGGAGCGCACCCGGGAGATCGGGCTGATGAAGGCCCTGGGGATGAGCAACGGGCGCGTCTTCGGCCTGTTCAGCCTCGAGGCCGGGTTCATCGGCCTGCTCGGCGGCGTCGTCGGGGTCCTGGCCGCAGTCGCCGTCGGGACCGCGCTGAGCGCCGCGCTGAGCGCGGGGCCGCTCGCCGACCTGGGCGGCCTGGACGTCCTGCTCTTCCGGCCCGGCACCGCGGTGGCGATCGTCGTCCTCATCATGGGCGTCGCGCTCCTGGCCGGTACCCTGCCAGCCCGACGTGCCGCACGGCAGACGCCGATCTCCGCGCTGCGCTACGAGTGACGTCCGGCGAAGGAGGGCACCTGGTGTCGCAGCCCGTGACCCGCAACGCCCGCGGCCGGGCGACGGCCCTGCGTATCGAGCAGGCCGCCGTCCGGCTCGCCACCGAACGCGGGCTCGACGGCCTGACCGTCGACGACATCTGCCTCGAGGTCGGCGTCAGCCAGCGGACCTTCTTCCACCACTTCCCCACCAAGGAGGACGCCCTCCTCGGCCTGGAGCTGCCGCGGATCGACCAGCAGCGCGCCCGCGAGTACCTCACCGACACCACGGTCCCGGTGCTCGCGGGTGCCCTGCGCCTCATCGAGCTGCCCCCCGCGCACCTGGACACCCCCGACCTGCTCGCCCAGCAGCTGCGCCTGCTCGCGTCGTCCCCCGCCCTGCAGGCCCGGCAGGGGCAGCGGTTCGCGCCGCTCATGGCCGAGATCAACGAGCTCGTCGCACTCCGCCTGCGATCGGCTGCGCCCGACGAGGACCCTGCGCGTGTCGCCCTGCAGGCCGCCGCCGTGACGGCCGTCGGCGCCGCACTGGTGAACCACACGGCGGCTGCCGCTCTGGCCGGCGCCGCGGACGACGCTCCACCGTTCGACCTGGAGCGGACGCTGGACCTGGTCCGCCCGGTGTGGGGGCATCTCCTCTAGGGCCCACGACGGTGCTGGTCAGCGCTGCCGTCGTGGCCTAGCATCGCCGTGTGGCGATGACAGAGAGCAACGACGATGTACGGACGATCGACGAGTCGCACGCGCTCGAGGCCGCCGCGTGCCTGTTCCACGGATTCAGCGACCCCTCGCGGCTGACGATCCTGCGGCACCTGGCCCTCGGTGAGCACCGCGTGGTCGACCTCACGGAGCACCTGGGACTCGCGCAGTCGACGGTGTCGAAGCACCTGGCGTGCCTGCGCGACTGCGGCCTGGTGAGCTCGCGCGCGCAGGGACGTGCGTCGGTGTTCAGCCTGAACCACCCGGAGGCGCTGACGGACCTGCTCGCCGCCGCCGAGCGGCTCCTCGCCCTGACGGGCGACGCGGTCACGCTGTGCCCGACCTTCGGCACCGCCGCGGCCGGCAGCGGTCAGGCGTCCGCATGAGCGCGACCGACGCGCTCGACGAGGTCGAGGTCGTCCGTCTGACCCGCCGAGGGCTGCGGCTGGCGCAGCTCACCGTCGCGTACAACGTCGTCGAGGGCGCCGTCGCCATCACCGCCGGACTGCTGGCAGGTCTGGTCTCGGTGGTCGGCTTCGGGGTCGACTCCGGGATCGAGTCGATCGCCGGCGTCCTGGTCGCGCTGCGCCTCTCGGCACGGCTGCGCCGCGGCGAGGCGGACGAGCGCAAGGAGCGCCTGGTGCTCAAGGCGGTCGCGGTCACGTTCTTCGTCCTCGCTGCCTACGTGACGGTCGAGGGGACCCGCAGCCTGGTCCGCGGTGAGTCCCCGGACAGCTCACCCCTGGCGATCGGGCTGCTGACCGCCTCGATCGTCGTCATGCCCGTCCTGGCGGTCATGAAGCGGAACGTCGGCCTGCGGCTGCAGGACAACCTCATCCTCGCCGAGGCCGCCGAGACGCGGATCTGCGTGCTGCTGAGCATCTCGACCCTGGCCGGCGTCGTCCTCCACGCACTGACCGGCGCCGCGTGGCTGGACCCGGTCGCGGCGTTCGTCATCGCGGCGTTCGCGGTGCACGAGGGCAGGGAGGCCTGGGAGGGCGAGCTCGTCGAGAACGACGACGACCACGACGAGGACGACGACGACCGGCACGGCCGGCGAGAGGGGGCGTGATGGGCGCCGGGCACACCCACGCGCACGGCACGTCGACCGGTCGCCACCGCAAGCGCCTGGTGCTGGTGCTGGTCATCACCCTCGGCGTCGTCGGTGCCCAGGTCGCCGGCGGCCTGGCCTCCGGCTCCCTGGCCCTGCTGGCCGACGCCGGGCACATGCTCACCGACGCGACGGGAGTGGCGATCGCCCTCGTCGCCAGCACCCTGGCCGCACGTCCGGCGACGAGCGCCCGCACCTACGGGCTGCAGCGCGCCGAGATCCTGGCCGCGCTCGCCAACGCGCTGCTCCTCGGGGGGCTCGCGATCTGGGTCGTCGTCGAGGCGGTGCGGCGCTGGGACGACCCGCCGGAGGTCGCGACGGGCCTCATGCTGACCGTCGCGGTCGTCGGGGCACTCGCCAACCTGGCGAGCCTGCTGATCCTGCGTGGTGCGCGGCGCGAGAGCCTCAACGTGCGCGGCGCCTACCTCGAGGTCCTCGGCGACCTGGTCGGGTCCCTCGCCGTGATCGTCGCCGGCGTCGTCATCGCCACCACCGGGTACGTGCGCGCCGACGTCATCGCGTCCCTCGCGATCGGGGTGTTCATCCTCCCGCGGGCCTGGTCCCTCCTGCGTGACGTCGTCGACGTCCTGCTCGAGGCCACACCGGAGGGCCTGGACCTCGAGCAGGTGCGCGGTCACGTGCGCGAGGTCCCCGGCGTCGTCGACGTCCACGACCTGCACGCGTGGACCATCACCAGCGGCGTGACCGCGCTGTCCGCGCACGTCGTCGTCGACGACGACTGCATCGAGAGCGGGCGCCCCGGCGTGGTGCTGGACGCGCTCGGCGAGTGCCTCGGGGAGCACTTCGCGACGGAGCACTGCACGTTCCAGCTCGAGCCGGTCGGTCACCGCGCGCACGAGCGCGCCGGCCACGACTGACGGCCCGGTCAGTGCAGCGGACGGACGCCCGCCTGCAGCGTCACGGCACCCCGTGCGGTGACCTGCCGGTAGACACCCGTCGTCCGCAGCCCCCGGTCGTGCAGCGCCGCGTCGAGCGCGACCCAGGCGTCGCCCACGTCCGCGGGACGCTCCTCGAACGCCACGGACACGCCCTCCGGGACCGGCGGGACCTCGACGACCTCCAGCCCGCGTGCAGGGGTCGCCGCCGTGGTCCCGGCCGTGACGACGATGGACTCGTCGGAGGTGCCGTCGTAGAGGAGGACGACGTCGGCGTCCGCGTCCTGCGGGCCCCAGCCGGCCCGCAGCGCGGTCAGGAGCCGGCTCGCGGCCCGGGGGATCTCGGTCTCGTCGCGCACGTGGGCCTGGAGGGCCCGCAGCCGCAGCGCGGGGAGGGGGACGAGCATCAGACCGTTCATGATCGTGCCACTTCCTCGCTCGAGGGCTGCGAGGCGCGTCCGCACCTCGGTCAGACGTGCCGAGTCCTGCGCGATCGCCCGGGCGAGCTCCTGCTCCCGTTCCCGCAGCAGCGTCCTCAGGCGTGACTCGGTGAGCCCGGGCTCGAGCAGGTCGGCGATCTTCTCGAGCCCGAAGCCGAGCGCCCGCAACGACGCCACCGTCCTCACCCGCCCGACCTGGCTGTCCGCGTAGCGCCGGTACCCGGTGGCGGCGTCGACGGCCGCGGGCTCGAGGAGCCCGACCTGCTCCCAGTGCCGCAGCATCCGACGGGACACGCCCGTGCTGTGCGCGAGCTCTCCGATGCTCACCATGTCGTCCATCCGACCCCCTCACACGGTGTCAACGTCAACACGGCCCGTGCGCTGCCCACGTCGTCCACCTACGACCGGCGCGGTACCGCGCAGGTGCCGCGGGGAGGCGATGTGGACGGCCGAGACCCTCCACGAGGATCGGTCCATGACCGTGCAGCTGTCCGTTCCCCGCACGCAGCGCCCCGACGACGGGCTCCACCGTCTCACCGAGCGCGAGCGCGAGGTGCTCGCACTCATGGCGGCGGGGCGGTCCAACGGCGCCATCGCACGCCTGGTCCACCTGTCGTACGGCGCCGTGGAGAAGAACGTCGCCTCGATCTTCGCGAAGCTGGGGCTGGCCCCCGACGCGTCGGACCACCGGCGCGTGCTGGCCGTCGTGCGCTACCTGGGGCGCGGCGCCGAGGCGTGAGACGTGCTCAGCGGCGGGCGTCCGCCACCCGTCGCAGCACGCCGGCCAGGACCTCGGCGGACGCGTCCCAGCCGTAGCGGTCGGCCTGCGCGCGTGCCGCCGTCGAGCGCCGCTGCCACGGCGCGTCGTCCGCCAGGCCGCGCAGCGCCGCGGCGAAGCCCTCGGCATCACCCGCCGCCACGTACACCCCGGCATCGCCACCGACCTCCCGGAACACGGGGATGTCGCTGACCACGACGGGCGTGCCGAGGGCCATCGCCTCGAGGAGCGGGATGCCGAAGCCCTCGTCGCGCGACGCGGAGACCAGGGCCGTGGCCTCCCGCAGGACCCGCCGGTACTCCTCGTCCGTCGCACCGTCGTGGACGACGAGCCGCTCGGCTCCGGCCAGGGCCGTGAGGCGCTCGCGGTCCGCCGGCGGGATCCGGCTCATGAGGTGGAGCACGTGGCCGGGCAGCAGCGCCACCGCCCGCGCCAGGGTCTCCACGTCCTTGTACGGCATGAACGACCCCATGTAGACGAGGACGCCGGGCCTGCGCTCGCGGGGTGACGACGCCGCCGTGGGTGGGACCGGGTCGGCAGCGTTCGGCACGACGGTCACCGGGCGTCGGGTGAGCCGGTGCCGCGCCATGAGCGCCTGCGTCGTGCGCGAGACGGTGACGACGTGGTCCGCGCGGTCCAGCAGGACCCGCTGGGGCCACCACGCGAGGTGGAAGACCCGCCACAGCGCCCTGATGGTGACGGGGAGGTCCCGGGGCGGGGTCCGGTGCCGGTAGTAGATGAGGTCGTGCAGCGTCAGCACGAGGCCGTAGTCCCGGCCCCAGGTCCCCATCGTCTGCATCGGGCTGAACACGACGTCGGGCCGCAGGCGACGCACCTGCCGCGCCACGAAGGGCTCGCGCCAGCTGGTCGGGGCGCTGACGAGGTGCCACGGCAGGTCGGGCAGGTGGGCGACCTGACGCTCGTCGCTGACGAGCAGCTCCACGGGCAGCAGCCGTGCGAGACCGGTGACGAGTCCGACGGTGTAGCGGCTGATGCCGTCGTGCCGTCCCACCCGCACGTAGCGGCAGTCCACGATCACCCTCACGGCTGCACCCCCGCGACGAAGGAGGCGAGCGCGCGCGCCACCGCGTCGGGTGCCTCGTAGTGGGTCAGGTGACCGACGCCGGGCAGCACGACGAGTCGGGCGTCGGGGAACAGGCGCACCAGGGCCCGCTGGTCCGCCGGGGGCGCCAGGCGGTCACGGTCGCCCGCGACGAGCAGGGTCGGCGCCGTCACCCGGGACGCGAACGCGGCGACGCCGCCGGTCACCGACGCGTCGAACGCACCCAGGAGCGTGCGACGGTCGGCGAAGGTGGAGAAGTGGCGGTCGTGCTCGTCGTGGATCCACCGACGCAGCGCGCGGTCCGAGGTGGTGACCATGAGGGCGCTCGTCGCACGGGTCAGGGCCGGGTGGCGCAGCAGCCAGGTGCCCGCGCGCTCCGGCAGCCGGCCGGCGGCGTGGTGCAGCAGGACCGTCCCGCGCACCGCCACCCGGTCGCGTCCCGCCAGGGCGGACCTCGCGACGGGGTTCACCAGGACCAGGCCGCGCGCGGCGGGCCGGCCGTGGCCGGACAGTGCGGCTGCGGCCACGATCGACCCGAACGAGTGGCCGGCGAGCACCGCACGGCCTTCGGGCGCGACCGCGGTGAGCAGGTCCCGCGCCCAGGCCGCGTACGCCGCGACGTCGTGCGCACCGGTGGCGAAGGGCCCGGAGCCACCGAAGCCGGGGAGGTCGGGGACGACGACCCGCAGGCCCGTGAGGTGCGCGACGATCGGCTCGAGACCGTGGTGGTCCCCGCGGTAGCCGTGCAGGAGCACGACGCACGGTGCGTCCGCGTGGCCGTACACCCGCAGGCGGGTGCGCGCGCCACGGAGCACCACCTCGTCCTGCCGGACCTGGAGGCCGGCGACGAGGGACGCGAACGGGGACGGGGATCGGCGGGGCATCACCCGGAGCGTAGGCACCGACGACGCCCCGACGAGGGCCGTTCACGGCTCCTCGCACCATCCGGCCCCGGACTGGGGGGACAGCCCCCGTCCCGTCGTCCGGACGGCGCGCGTCGGCCCCCTCGGTCCGCACCCCTACCGCCGTCGTGGTAGCCCGCGGTCGCAGCGTCAGGGCGATGCCGGCGACGGCGGCTGCTCAGGATGCTGAGCAGATGACCACCACGACAGCCCGCAGGGCGGCCGCACCCTGCCGCGAGGAGCTCGGCACCCGCACTGCTCCCGGGCTCCCCGCCGCCGCTCGTCGGGAGGGTTGAGTGGGCGACCACGGCGCCGCCGTCCTGCTCGCGCTGCTGGGTGCCGCCTGCTTCGCGGTGGCCTCCGTCCTCCAGCACCACGAGGTGCGCGCGGGCCACCCGGTCGAGCACCCCGACCGTGGCCGGGATGCCGACGCCGGGCTCGCGCAGCGCCTGCTGCCGGCGCGCCACCTCCTGGGGATCATGCAGCGCCCGCGGTGGCTCGCGGGGCTGGGGATCGCGGGCCTCGGCGCGGTGGTCCACGCCGTCGCCCTGCTCCTGGCCCCCCTGCGCGTGGTGCAGCCGGTCGGGGTCCTCGCGGTCCCGCTGGCGGTGCTGATCGCGGCGGCCCGCACCCGCCGACGCCCGGCAGCGGGTGTGGTCGTGGGGACGACGACGAGCATCGTCGGCGTCGTCGTCTTCGTCGCGACGTCCGCAGGCTCTGCGGCGAGCCGCACACCCGCACGCGGCGCCACCCTGGTCGTCGTCCTGGGCGTCCTCGGGGTCGTCGTGCTCCTCGCCGCGGCCGGGCTGACCCGGTCCGGCACGGTGCGGTGCGTCGCGCTGGCCACGGCGGGCGCGTCGGCGTTCGGACTCGTCTCGGCCCTCGTGCGCGTCCTGTCGCAGCTGGTCGCGACCGACGGGCTGGCGTGGGGCGACCACCGCGTGCTCGGCACCGTCGGCGGGCTGGTGGCCGCGCTGGCTGTCGGGGGCTGGCTCGTCCAGCAGGCGTACCACGCGGGGTCGCCCGAGGTCGTGATCGCCTGCCTCACCGTCGTCGACCCGATCGTGGCGGTGCTGGTCGGCGCCCTCCTGCTCGGCGAGGGCGCGGCCACGCCCGCGGCGACCTGGACGCTCCTCGCCGCGGCGGCGGCAGCGGCCACGGCGGGGGTCCTCACCCTCGCCCACCACCACCCCGACGCCGTCCGTGCCCGTGCCCTGACGCGCGAGCCCGCCCTCGCCCACCCCCGACCTCGGGAGCTCACTGTGACCGCACTTCGCCTGCTCATCGGCGCCGAGACCTACCCGCCGGACGTGAACGGCGCCGCGCGCTTCGCCGGGCGCCTGGCCACCGGGCTCGCGGCCCGGGGGCACGAGGTCCACGTCGTCGCGCCGTCCCCGACCGGCCCGCCGGGTGTGGTCGAGGTGGACGGCGTGACCGTCCACCGCGTCAGCTCCACGCGGTACGGGCCCCTCGAGGCGATGCGGGTCTGCACGCCGTGGGATGCCGCACGGGAGACGGCGCGGATCGTGCGGGAGATCGACCCCGACGTGGTGCACACCCAGGGCCACCTCGCCGTCGGACGCGGCGTCGTGCACGCCGCGCGACGCTCCGGCCGCCGGATCGTGGCGACGAACCACCTGATGCCCGAGAACGTCGTCGGCTACCTGCCGCTCCCGGCCGTGGTCCGGGACGCGGTCGGGAGGTGGATGTGGCGCGACCTGGGCCGCGTCTACGGCCACGCCCAGGTCGTCACCGCTCCCACGCCGCGTGCCGTCGAGCTGCTCACCGAGCGGGCCGGGATCGCGGCGGCCGTCGCGGTGTCGAACGGCATCGACACCGACCGGTTCCGGCCCCGGCCGCACGGGCTCGCCCTCGAGCCCACGATCCTGTTCGTGGGTCGCCTCGATCCGGAGAAGCGCGTCGACGAGCTCCTGCGCGCCGTCGCGGCGCTGCCGAGCACCGTCCGCTGCCGCGTCGAGGTCGTCGGGGAGGGACCCCGGCGCACCGCGTGGGCCGCTCTCGCGGCCGACCTCGGCATCGCCGACCGGGTGCGCTTCCGGGGCCTGGTCACCGACGACGAGCTGCTGGAGTGCTACGCGCGCGCCGACCTGTTCTGCATGCCCGGGGTGGCCGAGCTGCAGAGCCTCGTGACGCTCGAGGCGATGGCGGCGGGGCTGCCCGTCGTCGCGGCCGACGCGATGGCCCTGCCCCACCTCGTCCGGCCCGGGGTCAACGGGCGGCTCTACCGGCCGGGGGACGTCACCGAGCTCTCGGGTCACCTGGCCGACCTGCTCGCCGACCCCGGGCTGCGCCACCGGCACGGGCGCGCGAGCCGCGGGATCGTCGCCGAGCACACCGTCGACGCGACGCTCGGCGCGTACGAGGCCGTGTACGCCAGGGCGCTGGACCGCGAGCCCGTCACCGCGGACAGGTCCGCGTTCCCGGGCCTCCCACCAGCGGCGTCGCCGGTCGCGAGTCGGCTGCCTCAGCAGCGCCGACGTCCGGTGAGGTGGGACGACCTGGAGCCGGAGCCGACGTGCTGACCGACCTGCTGGGCTGGGTGCTCGACGCGATCCAGGCGATCGACCCCGCTCTGCGCACGGTCGTCGCAGGGCTGGTCATGGCGCTGGAGACGAGCGCGCTCATCGGCCTCGTCGTCCCTGGCGACGTCGTCGTCCTCGCCGCTGCGACCGGCGCCACCTCCGTGGGGAGCGCGGCGCTGCTCACGGCGGCGGTGCTCACCGGAGCCCTGGTCGGTGAGAGCATCGGCTTCGGCCTGGGTCGCAGGTTCGGGCCGGCGCTGCAGACGTCGCGGCTGGGACGGCTGCTGGGGGACGAGCACTGGGAGCGGGCCCGACGCTACGTGCAGCGGCGCGGCGGGCCGGCGGTCTTCCTGTCGCGGTTCATCCCGGTGCTGCACTCCACCGTCCCGATGATCGCCGGGACGAGCGGGTTCGGGTACCGCGCGTTCCTGGCGTGGACGGCACCGGCGTGCCTGCTCTGGTCGGCCGCGTACGTCACGGCCGGGTCGTTCGCCGCGACGGTGTTCCGCGACCTGGCGTCCGGGCTGAAGGGCGCCGGGCTCCTCCTCGCCGGCCTCGTGGCACTCGTGGCCCTGGCCGGGCTGGGCGTCAAGACCCTCCTGGTGCGGAACGAACGCCCCTACCTCGAGCCGGGCGCTGCGGACGACGACGCCGCAGGCCTCGTCGCCGGCGCCCACCGGGCGCACTGATGTCCCGTCGAGGGTCGCCGGTCGAGCGTGCCGGACCGGTCCGTAGGGTGAGGACCATGGACGAGGTGCGCGGCGTCGTGGGGTGGATCCGCCGCCGTCCCGCGGTCGCCGACCTCCTCCTCGGCGCCGGGCTCGGACTGGCCTTCGTGGCCGGACCGGTGGCAGCACCGGACTGGCTGAGCGACGGAACGCCGGTCGATCTGACGCTCACCGCGCCGGGCATCGCCCTCACCGTCCTGGCCGCGGTCGCGCTGACGCAGCGGCGTCGTCGTCCCGCCGCGGCCCTCGTCGTGGTCACGACGGCGACGGCTGCGTCGATGGCCGGCGGATGGCAGGCTCACCTCGCTCCGCTCGCCCTCGTGCTGGTGATGTACGGGTTCACGGTGCGCAGCCCGCGCACTCGCGCCCTCGCCGCGGCGGGCGTCGCCTCGATCACGGTCGGGATCGGTGGCGTCGTCGCCGGTGTGCTGCGCGACGACTGGGAACGGCTGGACACGATCGTCCTGCTGGTCTGGACCTCCACGGCGATCGCTCTCGCCGTCCAGGCCCGCCGGGCCACGATCGCGGCGCTCGAGGACCGCGCCCGCCGCGCGGAGGAGTCGCGCGAGGCGACCGCGCGGCGCCGCGTCGCCGAGGAGCGGGTCACGATCGCGCGCGAGCTGCACGACGTGATCGCCCACCACGTGGCGGTCATGAGCGTCCAGTCGGGCGTTGCCGAGCACCTCCTGGAGCGGGACCCCGTCGCGGCCCGCGCGGCGCTCGGCCACGTCCGGGGCGCGGCCCGCGCGGTGCTGAGCGAGCTCCAGTCCGTGCTCGGTGTCCTGCGGCAGGACGAGGCGGCGGTACCCACCGCCCCAGCCCCGGGCCTCTCGGGGCTCGAGGGTCTCATCGACTCGTTCCGGGCGACGGGCACCCCGCTCGAGACGAGGATCCCCGACCTCCTGCCCGTGCTGCCCCCGGCGGCCGACGTCGCCGCGTTCCGGCTCGTGCAGGAAGCCCTCACCAACGTCCAGAAGCACGCAGCCAGGGCCCCGACGACCGTGCGCGTCGAGGTGGACGGCGACTCGATCGTCGTCGCCGTCACCAACAGCCGTCCGCCCACCCGAGAGCCGGGCGGGTGGGACGTCGCGGATCCTGGCGCAGGCTCCGGCCTCGGCCTGATCGGCATGCGCGAACGGGTCATGGCGGCGGGGGGCCGGCTCGAGACCGGGCCCACCCCTGACGGCGGCTTCGACGTCACCGCCCGACTGCCGCTGACCCAGGAGGACCCATGACCATCCGTGTCCTGATCGCCGACGACCAGGCGCTCATCCGTGCGGGCTTCCGCGTCCTCATCGACGGGGCCGACGACCTGGAGGTCGTCGCCGAGGCGTCCGACGGCGAGCAGGCCGTCGCGCTCGCCCGCACCGAGCGGGCCGACGTCGTGCTCATGGACATCCGGATGCCCGGGCTCGACGGGCTCGAGGCCACCCGGCGGATCAGCGCCGACGAGGACCTCGCCGGGGTCAAGGTGCTCGTCCTGACGACCTTCGAGCTCGACGAGTACGTGTACCTCGCCCTGCGCGCCGGTGCGAGCGGGTTCCTCGGCAAGAGCGTGGACCCCGACGACCTCCTCGGCGCCATCCGACTCGTCGCCGCGGGGGAGGCACTGCTCTCCCCGGCCGCGACGCGCTCGCTGATCATGACGTTCCTCGCGCAGCCGAACCGGGTCGCGGCAGCCGGCTCACCCCCCGCGCTCCAGCAGCTCACCGACCGCGAACGCGAGATCGTCGCCCTCGTCGCGGGCGGCCTGACCAACGACGAGATCGCCGAGCGGCTCGTCATCTCACCGATGACCGTCAAGACCCACGTCAACCGGTCCATGACCAAGCTCGACCTCCGCGACAGGGCCCAGCTCGTCGTCGCCGCCTACCAGTCTGGGCTGGTCCAGGTCGGTCCGCAGCCTCCGGGCGCCGTACCACCGGCGACGTAGCCGCAACGGCCCGCACCAGGACGACGCGCCGGACCCCACCCGCTGGGCAGGCTCGACACACTGCGCCGCCGGGCACGAGTGCTGCCGGTGGCCACCAGCCACGTGGTGACGATCCACCACCCATCGGAGGTCTCGTGTCCCCACATCCGGATTCCACGGTCGTCGAGACGCAGTCCGGAGGCGCGGTGTCGTCGCCCGCTGACGACGCTGCGGCCATGCTCGTCGGCGCGGTCAAGCGGTACGGCTCCGGCCGGTCGGCCGTCGTCGCTCTGGACGACGTCACCCTCGCCTTCCCGGCAGGGAAGTTCACCGCGGTGATGGGCCCGTCGGGTTCGGGGAAGTCGAGCATGATGCACTGCGCCGCCGGGCTGGACCGGCTGACGTCGGGCCGCGCCTTCGTCGGCAGCACCGACCTGTCGACCCTCGACGACCGCGAGCTGACCCTGCTGCGGCGGGAACGGATCGGGTTCGTGTTCCAGACGTTCAACCTCGTGCCGACTCTCACGGCCGAGGAGAACATCTGCCTGCCGCTGACGTTGTCGGGCCGGCGGCCGAGCGGTGAGGTGCTCGACCAGGTCGTGTCGATGCTGAGCCTGGGTGATCGCCTGCACCACCGGCCCTTGGAGCTCTCGGGCGGTCAGCAGCAGCGCGTCGCCGTCGCCCGGGCGCTCGTCGCCCGGCCGCAGGCGGTGTTCGCCGACGAGCCCACCGGCAACCTCGACACCCGGTCCGGGCAGGAGATCCTCGGGTTCCTGCGGTCGGCGGTCGATCAGCACCAGCAGTCGATCGTGATGGTCACGCACGATCCCCACGCCGCCGCCTGGGCGGACCAGGTCGTCTTCGTCGTCGACGGCCGGGTGCACGACGTGATGGACGGCCCGTCGGCGAGCTCGGTGCTCGACGTGATGAAGGACCTGGGTCGATGAGCGAGATGGTGCGGAGCGCGGCCCGGAGCGCGCTCGCGAGCAGGGGTGGGTTCCTGCTCACGGGCACGGCGATCGCCCTGTCGGTGGCGTTCCTCGCCGCGACGCTCGTGCTGTCCGACTCGATGCGCGGCCGAGCGGCGAGTGACATCGCCGAGGCGCTGGCCGGGACGGACGCCGTGGTGCAGGGCGTCGAGGTCGGCGAGCCCGGCGGAGGCCCGGGAGACCCGGCCAGGTCGGTCCAGCGGTCACTGGATCCCGACATCACCGAGCGCGTGGTGGCGGTCGACGGTGTCGACGCGGCCGCCTCGCAGTGGGTCGGCTTCGCGAAGCTGGTGGTCGACGGGTCGTCGGTCGGAGCCGGCACGGCGAGCGACGTCGGTCGCAACTGGGTCGCCGACCCGGCGCTCAACCCGTTCCGGCTCGCGAGCGGGCAGGCGCCGACCGAGGTCGGCCAGATCGCGATCGATCGATCGCTCGCCCGTGACGCGGACCTGGCTCCGGGTGACACCGTCCAGGTCCTGACCGCGACGGGGATGCACGACGCGACCATCACCGGTGTCGCGACGTTCGCGTCGGCGGACGCGGCACCGCTGCAGCGGACGGTCCTGTTCCCCGACGGGGCCGTGCCGGCCTGGCTGGACCCGGCGGCACCGACCCAGGTGCTCGTCGAGCTCGCGCAGGACGCTGATCGCGCCGAGGTGCTCGGACGACTGTCGGCGCTGTCCGACGGCCAGGTCGTCGACGGACCCGACCACATCCGCACGATGCAGGTCGCCGCGACGTCACCGCTGGAGTTCCTCAACGTGTTCCTCCTGGCCTTCGCCGTGGTCGCGGTGCTGATCGGCGTGACGATCATCTTCAACACGTTCGCGCTCGTCGTCGCCCGCCGCCGGCGGGAGTCGGGGCTGCTGCGTGCGATCGGCGCGGAACGACGCCAGGTCCTCGGCGGGGTGGTCATCGAGGCGGCGCTCGTCGGGACGGTCGCCACGCTGGTCGGCCTCGCCCTCGGGGTCGCGGGAGTGGGCGCACTGCGCTGGGTCGTCGGACTCACCGGGGTCACGTTGCTCACCGGGCCGTCGATCGTGAGCGCGACCTCGATCGCGATCGCCGCGACCGTGGGCATCGGCACGACGATCCTCTCGGCATGGATCCCGGCTCGCCGCGCAGCGGCGACACCGCCGATCGAGGCGCTGCGCGAGAGCGCGGCGGAACCCCGCCGTGTGAGCCCGGTGCGCACGGCGAGCGGGCTCGTGCTCGCCGCGGTCGCGGCGGTGGGAGGAGCTGTGGCTGTGGTGGGCTCGAACCCGGCGTGGCTCGGGCTCGTCGCCGCCGTCGTCCCGGCGCTCGTGCTGTGCGGCCCCGCGATCGTGACGGCGTCAGCGCACCTGAGCGCCCCGGTGGCCCGCCGCGTCGCCGGTGTGCGTGGCGCGATCGCCGCCGGCAACCTGGCCGCGAGCCCCCGCCGATCGGCGTCGACGGCCCTCGCGCTCATCCTCGGGACCGCGATGGTCACGCTGTTCGCGGTCTTCGCGAGCTCTCTGACCAGCGGGGTCGGGACGGACGTCCGTGAAGGTCTGCAGGCGGACCTGGTGGTCACCTCGGCGACCCCTGACGTCTCGACGATCGATCCCACCCTGGCCGGCCGCGTCGCAGCGCTGCCCGGCGTCGACGCGGTCGCCACGTTGGCGAAGGCCGAAGGGATCGTGGCGGGGGCGGCCGAGTCGATCGGCGGCATCGACCCGACGACCCTGGCCGCCGTGTTCGACCTCGACCTCGTCGCCGGCGACCTCACCGACCTGCGCTCGGGAGGCGTGGCCGTGGTGGGCGACGACCCGACGCTGCTCGGCGGAACCCTGCAGATCGAGTTCGGACGCTCGACCATCGACGCGCCGATCGTCGCCGTGGTCGCCAGGAGCACCGGTGGTTTCGAAGCCCCCTTGTACTTCGTCGACGACGCGACACTGGAAGCCTCGGCCGGTCGCATGCTCGACGCGCTGGTGTTCGTCGACCTCGCCGACGGGGCAGGCGCGGACGTCGAGGACGCCGTGCGGTCGCTGGTCCGAGGAGCGCCCGGGGCGTTCTTCGAGACCCGTGCCGAACACGTCGCCGGCAGCGGGAGCGAGATCGCCGCGTTCGGCAGCTTCATCGACGGGATGCTCATCCTCGCGAGCGTCATCGCGCTGCTCGGGGTCGCCAACACCACGGCCCTCGCCGTCAGGGAACGCTCGGGGGAGATCGGGCTGCTGCGAGCGGTCGGCACGACCCGCCAGGAGCTGCGTGGCATCGTGCGGCTCGAGATGGGGCTCCTCTCCCTCGTGGCAGCATCGATCGGCATCGTCGTCGCCGTCGGCTTCGGCTGGGCGCTGATCGACCTCACCGGAGGCACGGAGATCCCCTCCGTCGTCGTGCCGTGGACCCGCCTCGTCGTGACATTCGTCGTGGCGGTCGCAGCCGGCGTCCTCGCTGCAGCGTGGCCCGCGTTCCGGGTCTCCCGGGTGCCCGTGCTCGAGCTGGTGGCCCGTGGCCGCTGACGCGCTCGGGTCCACACCCGCCGCGGCGGGGCGCGACATCCGCGTGCTGCTCGTCGACGACCAGGTGCTCGTGCGTCGCGGGTTCGCAGCGCTGCTCGCGCACGAGCCCGGCGTCGAGGTCGTCGGTGAGGCCGGCGACGGTGCTCAGGCGGTCGCCGAGACCTGGCGGAGACGCCCGGACGTCGTGCTGATGGACATCCGGATGCCGCGCGTGAACGGGCTCGACGCGACCCGGGCGATCCGCGGCGACGTCCGGCTCAGCGCCACCAAGGTGCTCGTGCTCACCACCTTCGCGCTCGACGAGGACGTCCACGAGGCGCTGCGGGCCGGTGCCTCCGGGTTCCTGCTCAAGGACACCCCGCCCCGACTGCTGCTCGAGGCGATCGCGGCGGCTGCCGCCGGTGACGTCGTCATCTCACCGGCGGTGACCAAGCGGCTGGTCGCCGACCTCGTCCGGCGACCGGTCGGCCGCCCGGGAGGTCTCGGTCCCCTCGACGTCCTGAGCGAGCGGGAGCGCGAGGTGCTCGCCGAGGTCGCACGTGGCCGGACCAACGCCGAGATCGGCCGGTCGCTCTACATGTCGCCGCTCACGGCGAAGACGCACGTCAGCCGCATCCTCGGCAAGCTGGGCGCGCGGGACCGCGCCCAGCTCGTGGTCATCGGGTACGAGACCGGACTCGTCCGCCCGGGCGGGTGAGGACGCGCGAGCTGCGTCAGACCGTGATGCCGAACAGCTTCTCGGCGTTGCGGAACGCGATCTTCTCCTTGTCCTGGCGCGGGAGGTCCACCGCGCGGAACCAGTCGGTGCCTTCCTTGATGCCTGCGAAGGGGTAGTCGGTCGCGAACATCACGCGATCCACACTGATGTACTTGAGCAGGAGCTGGAGCAGCTCGTCCTGGAAGAACGCGCTGGTGGTGAACCAGAAGTTGTCCTGGAAGTACTGCTCGAAGGGCTTCTCGAGGGAGCCCTCGGTGGGCTCGCCCATGTCGTTGGCGATCCGCTCGTAGTAGAACGGCAGGCCCTCGCCCATGTGGCCGACGATGATCTTCAGGCGGGGGAACCTGTCGAACACCCCGTACGCGATCATGCGGATGCACTGGGTCAGCACCTCCTGGTGCCAGCCGTACCCGGACCCGCTGAAGATGTAGTCCTGGTACTCCTGCGTGTACTCCGTCCGCGTCGTGCGGTAGTAGATGTCGAAGACCTCGTCCGCGGGATACCCAGGATGCAGGTAGATCGGCACGTCGAGGTCCTGGGCACGTGCCAGGACGGGCTCGAAGTCGGGATGGTCGAGGTACTTCCTGCCGATGTGCCCGTTGGTCAGGGCGCCCAGGAACCCGTCGTCGCGGACCGAGCGCTCCAGCTCGTCCGCCGCCGCCTCCGGGCTCTGCAGGGGCAGGGTCGCGAAGGCCTGGAAACGGCCCGGGTGGCTGGCCATGGGCCCGTCGACGAGCTGCCGGTTGAGACGGTGGGCGAAGTCGATGCCCTCCTGACCCGGGACGTTCTGCACGGACGGCGTGTGCGCGGAGAGGATCTGGACGTCGAGACCCCCCTCGTCCATGTCGCTGATGCGACGCTGCCCCAGATCCGCGAGACCGATCTCCTCGAGGAACGCGATGTGGTCCTCGTTGATGGAGTTCAGCGTCAGCAGCTCGGGCGTCGAGAAGGTCTCCTCCACGCCGATGAACTTCAGGTCCCGGTCACGGAGCGCGATGTCCTGGCTCCTCGGTTCGTCGGAGCGCGACATGAGTCCCGTGGCGGACAACCCAACGCCGGCGCCGAGCGCGAACGCTCCTGCGACAAAGCTGCGGCGTCCTACCAACGGCTTTGCTGGTCCTTTTTCGATCTGCGTCATGCCCACCACTGTGACGGCGGGCGCCGGTCGCCGCGTACGCCTACCGGAGGTGGCATGTACGGCCACGGCAGTACGTGCCGACTCAGCGTTCGGTCGACGTCCCCGACCCCGGCACGGCGTACCGGGCGACGATGGTGCGGACGGCCTCCTCGACCACCTGCGCGACGCGGTCCGCGCCCACCTCCCAGCCCGGCACCAGGAGGGTCGGCCAGAAGACGTAGTGGGCGATCATGCCCAGGAACTGGGTGGCGGCGAGCTCGGTGTCCTCGATGCGCACCGTGCCCGCCTCGTGCGAGGCGGAGAGGTACCGCTGCACCGACTCGAAGTAGGGCAGCTTCCCCTGCGCGAACTGCGCACGGGCCAGCTCGGGGAACCGCGGCATCTCGGCGATGACGATCCTGAACAGGTCGGTCATCTGGCCGCGGCCCAGCAGCTCGGCATAGCGGCGACCGAGGATGCCGAGCCCGTCCGCGACGTCACCGGCCGGTGGGGGCTCCTGCTCGTCGGTGGCGGACCACGCCTCGGTCACGATCGCGTCGAACAGGCCCGCCTTCGTCGAGAACTGCTTGAACAGGGTGGCCCGTGAGACGCCCGAGCGTTCGGCGATGCGTGCCAGCGACGTCCGGTCGTACCCCAGCTCGAGGAACAGCTCGGTCGCGGCGGTGACGATGGCCGTCCGCTTCTGCTGGGCGACGCGCTGGTGGTAGGTCGTCGCGGAGCTGCTCATGCCGCAACTCTATGAGGTGAGTGGCTTGACTCACCATGCCGGACGACCTAGCGTCCGATGGTGAGTCGGTCGACTCACCACCGGGCCCGCTCAGCAGCGGTCCCGGCCACCCGTCCGTCCAGGGAAGGACCAGCCATGCACCGCTTCGACGACCGGACAGTGCTCGTGACCGGAGGAACCGGCGGCCAGGGCTCGAGCCACGTCCGCGCCTTCCACGCGGAGGGAGCCAACGTCGTGATCGGCGACATCGACACCGCGCGCGGCGTCGCTCTCGCCGACGAGCTCGGTGCCCGCGCGGTGTTCACCCGCCTCGACGTCACCGACGAGGGCTCGTGGGCTGCCGCGGTGCTCACCGCCGAGAGCGCGTTCGGCACCCTCGACGTGCTCGTCAACAACGCGGGCGTCCAGAACCCGCCAGCACCGATCGAGACGACGGACCCGGCCGTGTGGTCGCGGGTCCTGGGCATCAACCTCACGGGGACCTTCCTCGGCATCAGGGCCGCGGCCCCCGCTCTGCGCCGCGCAGCGGGCGGAGTCATCGTCAACGTCGCCTCGACCATGGGCCTGGGCGGCACTGCGCACTACGCGCCGTACGTCGCCAGCAAGTGGGCCGTGCGCGGCCTCACACAGACGGCAGCGCTCGAGCTCGGCCGCGACGGGATCCGTGTGAACACCATCCACCCCGGCGTGATCGCGACCCCCTTCATCCACGAACCGGCAGCCGGGGCGACCACGGCGATCGCCGACGTCTACTCGCCCGAGCCGTTCGCCGTCCCGCGCCTCGGGGAGCCGACCGACGTCACGCGGCTCCTGCTGTTCCTCGCCTCGGCCGAGGCGTCGTTCATCACGGGGTCGGAGTACGTGATCGACGGCGGGCTCCTCCTCGGGCCGGCCTTGCAGCGGAGTGCTGCATGAGGGGCCCCGAGGCACCAGGACGCGGCGACCCCGCACGGGACACCTCGGTCTCGCACCTGCCCGATCGCATCCGGCGAGCCATCGAGATCACCCCGGCCGCGGGCACCAGCCAACGGACCATCGACATCACGACCGTGGGGCGCCGCACCGGCCGGCCTCGCCGTATCGAGATCTTCTTCTACCGCGCTGGGGGCGCGACCTACCTGTGCAGCGGCGCCCACGGGGCGGCGACCGGCTGGTACGCGAACCTCCTCGCCGACCCCGCCTTCACCTTCCACCTCAAGCACGGCGTCCGTGCCGATCTGCCCGCGCGGGCCACGCCGGTCACCGACCCGGCCGAGCGCCGGGACGTGCTGGCCGCGATCGTCGCGGACCTCAACCAGCCCCATGACCCGGGCACCATCCGGCCGACGCGGCTCGAGGACTGGGCCGACAGCCGGCTGATGCGGATCAGCTTCCCGCGTCAGCCCTGATCCAGGCGACCGGGCACCCGGTGGCCGGCGCTCGACGCGGCGGATGGCACGTGCGACCTCACTCCGCCCGGGGCAGGAGGTCGATCGCGGTGTCGGCGACCCCCGCAAGTCGGTCGGCGTCGACTCCCGCCTTGCCGAGGGCCTCGATGCCCCGCAGAACGGCCAGGACGAGGGTCGCCAGGTGGTCGGCATCGGCCGCCGGGTCGAGGTCGCCGTGGCGCTGGGCGGCGCGGATGTCCTCGGCAAGGGTCGCGGCGATCCGCTCCAGCGTCTGGCGGGACCGCGCGACGACGTCGGGCTCGTGCTCGGACAGCTCGGCGACACCCTTCGCGAGGAGGCACCCGCGGTGGAGCCGGTCGGCGGCGATGCCGGCCGCTGCCGCACGGATGTGCGCGCGCAACCGGTCGTAGGCCTCGTCGTCGGGTCCGCTCAGGTCGCTCGCTACCTCGTCGGCGATGCGGGCGCAGTAGGTGTCGAAGGCCCTCAGGAACAGCTGCCGCTTGCCGCCGAAGGCGCCGTAGAGGCTGCCCTTGCCCAGGCCTGTGGCCGCGGCGACGGCGTCCATGCTCGTGCCGGCGTACCCCGTGGCCCAGAACTGGTCACGAGCGGCGTCGAGCACCGCGTCCTCGTCGAACTCCCTCGGCCTGGCCACACCGTGATCCTAGCCGTTCTTGACGGGTCGGTACAGAACGCCTAGATTTGTGGACGCATCAGTCCAGAACCCGACCGGCGGCATCGCCCTCCGGCTCGGGCACGACCAAGGAGCAGTCATGACGACGAACGCCGACGTGGTCCGCGAGGCGTACCGCCTGGCGGAGGGGGACACCCTCGACGGCGAGAGGTTCCGCGCCCTGTTCACCGAGGACGGGACGTTCAACGACGTGCCGAACGCGCTGACCTTCCGCGGGGACCAGATCCCGGCCGCGCTCGCGGGCCTCGCCAGTGCGTTCCCGGACATCCACCGCGAGCTGCTCGCGGTGCACGCGGTCGGAGACGTCGTCGCCGTCGAGCTGCGCATCCAGGGGACGCACCTCGGCCCGTTCCCGACCCCGGCCGGCGAGATCGTCCCGACGGGTCGACGCATCGACGTGCCGGCTGCTGACCTCTGGTACCTGCGCGACGGGCGGGTCGAGACCTTCAACTGCTACAACGCGGCCAACGTGTGGCTCACCCAGCTCGGCGCCGCCCCCGACTTCGCGGCAGCGGTCGAGGCGGCCGCGACCGCCGCCGGCAGGGCGTAGGGCACAAGGCGCGGACCGCGTCACGGGACCTGCGCCCTGCGCGCGGCGGAGGCACACGTCCGGGGAGGCTAGACGGGGCGCGTGGCGGTGATGCCACCGTCGACCGGGATCTCGGCGCCGTGGACGTAGTGCGCGTCATCCGAGAGCAGCCACGCCACGGCCCCGGCGATCTCGGTGGGGGTACCTGGCCGGCCGGCTGGGGTGCCCGAGGTCATGCGGGTGATGATGTCGCCGTCGGAGGCGTTGACGGGGGTGCGGGTGGCGCCGGGGGAGACGGTGTTGACCCGGACGCCGCGCGGGCCGAACTCCGCGGCCCAGCTGCGCGCGAGCTGGATCTCCGCGGCCTTGGTCGCGGAGTACAGGCCGACGAACGGGTGCCCCACGTGGGCCATCCAGGACCCGATGACGACGATCGAGCCGTGGCCGCGCTCGGTCATGGCCGGGGCCAGCGCCGCGGTCAGGACGTGCGGCGCACGCACGTTGACCGCCAACGTCGCCTCCAGATCGGCGTCGGTGAGGGTGACGGTGTCCACGGCGGGGCACAGCGCGGCGTTGTGGACGACCGCGTCCAGGTGGCCGCCGGCGGCCGCGCTCGCGGCGTGCGCGAACGCGCGCAGCGCGTCCGGCGGGCCGGCGAGGTCGGAGACCATGAACACGGCCCGGCCGCCGAGCTGCTCGATCTTGGCGACGACTGCGGCACCGCGGTCGGCGTCGCGGCCGGTGACGACGACCCGCCAGCCGCGCCCCGCCAGGGTGCGGGCGGTCGCGGCACCGATGCCGCTGGTGGAGCCGGTGACCAGGACGGTGCGGGACTGCTCGGCGGCGGCCGTTGTGGTGGGGGAGAGGGTCGGTGAGGTGGTCATGGTGATCACCCCACCGCTCGTCGGGGCGACGCACCAGGGTGCACGATGCCGGGGCACGGCGTGCCCAGGTCCGCGTCGCGGTCCGCTCGTACGCTGGCGGGGTGCCTGCCGACCGTTCCGCCCTCGGGGCGTTCCTGCGCTCACGGCGGGACCGCCTCACCCCGGCGCAGGCCGGCATCGCGGCGTTCCCCGGTCCGCGGCGGGTGCCGGGCCTGCGCAAGGAGGAGCTGGCGGTGCTCGCCGGGCTCAGCCCGGACCACTACAGCCGGCTGGAGCAGGGGCGGCAGCAGACCGTGACCGACGAGGTGGTGCGGGCCCTGTCGCGCGCCCTGCAGCTCGACGACGTCGAGCAGGCGCACCTGCGAGACCTGGCTGCGCCGACCTCGCGCCGGCGGTGGGCGGTGGCCGAGGCCGCCCAGCGTCCCGACCCGGGGATGCTGCGCCTGATGGACGTGCTCGACCACGTGCCGGTGCTCCTGCTGGGACGCCGGTCGGTGGTGCTGGCGCGCAACAGGCTGCTGTCCGCCGTGCTGGGCACGGACATGGAACCGGGGAGCTCGTTCGCGCGGTGGCTGTTCCTGGACCCGGCGGCGCGGGTGCGCCTCACCAACTGGGCCGACTTCGCCGGCCCCGCGGTCGGGGCGCTGCGCTACGAGGTGGGACGGCACCCCGACGACCGGCTCCTCGTCGAGCTCGTCGACGAGCTGCGACGAGGCGACCCGGACGTCGCCGGGTGGTGGGACGACCAGCGGGTCACGTTCCGCACCTCGGTGACCAAGCACGTCGACCACCCCGCAGCGGGACCCCTGACGTTCGGCATCGAGTCCGTCGTCGGGCCCCACGACCCCGAGCAGCGCCTCGTCGTCTACACCGTCGCGCCGGGTTCACCGACCGCGCACGCCCTCCCGCTCCTGGGGAGTTGGGCGTCGGAGCCGGAACCCGGTCGTCCGGCGCGTCTTCCGACGCGCTGACGCACGACCGGACAGGTCACCGACTACCCGACGACGTGCGAGGGCCCTGTCACCCGGGATCGGGTGACAGGGCCCTGGTCGCGCGTCCGCCGCCGTCGAACCGGCCGGCGTGCTCCGCAGGCGTCAGGCCCGGCGGCGACGGCGGCCGGTGAGCGCGTCGAACACGCGCTTGAGCAGGGCTCCCTTGAACAGGGCTGAGACGAGACCCATGGCTCCTCCTTCGTCGTCGGTCCTCAGGACGCTAGTGCCGTACGGGCCGGTGCGCGCGGTGGGCGGGCGGGCAGCGGCCTCGTCACAGGGCCCGCCCCCGACCGCCGTCGACGGCGGCCCGGAAGGACCGCACCTCGGGTCAGGCCTCGTCCAGGCGCGTGCGCTGCTCGTCCGTCAACCGCAGGTCCAGCGCGGCCACCGCCTGCGCCCAGCGGTCCTGGCGCGTCGTCCCGACCAGGGGGATCACCCGCGGTTCGGTCCGCGCCAGCAACCACGCGAGCACCACCTGGCTGCCCGTCGCGCCGGTCTCGGCGGCGATCGCGTCGACCGCCGCGAGCCGGCCGTCCGTGTGCGGGCCGGCGTAGTTGGCGAGCATCCAGTTCCCGGCGCGCTCCTCGGCGGTCTGGTCGTACGCGCCCTTGAGCAGCGGCGAGTACGCGACCAGGGTGAGCTCCGGGTGCGTCTCGAGGTAGTCGAGCTGCTCGTCGTCGACGATCGACCCCTGCCGCAGCCCGGGGCGACGCTGCAGGTAGGAGTGCTCCTGCTGCAGCGCGACGGGCGCCGGCCACCCGTGCTGCCGGCAGAGCTGCGCGATCTCGGCGAGCCGCCACGCGCGCACGTTCGACCAGCCGACGTACCGCACCTTGCCCTCCGCGACGAACGCGGCCAGCTCCGCCAGCGTCTCCTCCAGCGGGGTGGACCGGTCGTCGACGTGCACGAAGTACAGGTCGACGTGGTCGGTGCCCAGCCGGCGCAGGGACGCCTCGAGCGAGCGGCGCAGCACGGGCGCCGACGCCCCGACGAACCGCTCGCGCGCGGCGTCCCAGTCGGGCGCACCGCCGTCGGCCGGCCACACCTCGTCCACGTCGCGGATCATCGCCGTGCCCTTGGTGGACAGGAACGTGCGGTCGCGGCTGCCCGGGCGGGACGCGAACCAGCGGCCGAGCAGCTCCTCGCTCTGCCCGCCCGTGCTGCCGCGGTCCTCCCACCACGCGTAGCAGTCGGCGGTGTCGAGGAACGTCCCGCCGTCGGCGGCGAACCGGTCGAGCAGCGCGAACCCGCCCGCGTCGTCCGTGCGCGTTCCCAGCAGCATCGCGCCGAGCGCGACCGCGCTGACCTGCTCGCCCGTGGTGCCCAGCTCGACGGTCCTCATGGCTGCTCCTTCACGCCGGCGAGGGCCGGCTCGTCGTCGGGGGTGGGGTGCTCGACGCCGAGGATCGTGCGGTAGACGCCGATCTTCGTCTCGAGCGCGGCGAGGTGACGGGTCAGCAGCTCGACGTGCGCGCGCAGCCGCGCGCGGTGGTCGACCAGCACGTCGACGCGGTCGGCGATCGTGTGGTCACCCTGCCGCGTCAGCTCGACGAACCGCTGCATGTCCCGGATCGACATCCCCGTCTGCCGCAGCAGCGTGAGGAACACGACCCGGCCCAGGTCGTCGTCGGTGTAGCGGCGGTGCCCGCCGGGCCCCCGCGGCACGGGGTCCATCAGGCCGATCCGCTCGTAGTACCGCAGGGTGTGCGCGCTGACGCCCGTGCGTGAAGAGGCCTCCTCGATCGTCAGCCCCGTCGGGACCTGCCCTGTCGGGTCCAGCACCGTCACCTCGTCCATGCCCCTGACGCTAGGGATTCGAGCGCGCTCGAAGTCAAGGGCTTGTCACCCGCGCCCGGTGCGGTCCCGCTCGGAGCTCGCCCGTCGCAGTGAGGGCACAGGGCGCGCGAGGTCGTCCATGACGGTGCTCGAGCCGTCGCCCTCCGGTGCGGTAGGGGATCGGCGCGGGGGCGCCGAGGCTCAGCGCCCCCGCCCCATTGGTCACGCTGCGTCGACTGAGCTGGTGAAGTCGAGAATCGCCGCTGCGAGCGCGTCGGGCGCTTCCAGGGCGGCGTAGTGGCCGACGCCCTCCAGCTGGACGGCGGTGACCTCACCCGCCGTGACATGACCGAGCGTCGCGGACGTGAACGGTCCACCGCCGGCGCCGACGGCGAGCGCGGGCACGGTCAGCGGCGTCGACTCCGCCAGGGCCCGCAGGTCGTCACCCTCGCTCAGCATCGAGCGGTACAGGCCGACGGCCCCGCGCCAGCCGTGGGGGCGGGCGTAGGTGCGAGCGAACTCGGCCACGTCGGCGTCGGTGACGGACCCGGCGACTGCGGTCATGCTCGGGAAGGCCCACCGGCCGAGCAGCTCGTGCTCTCGTCCTGCGAACAGCAGGTCCGGGATGCCGGGCGCCGCCAGGGCGCCGATGTGCCAGGAGCCGCCGCGCGTGACGTCGGCCAGGGCCTCCAGGCCGAACCCGGCCAGGCCCATCTCGATCGCCGTGAGACTGAGGACGTCCTGCGGGTGCGTGGCCGCGAGCCGGAACACGGTGCCCCCGCTGATGTCCTGCGCGGTCACGTGCACCGGGCCCCAGCCGAGGTGCTCGATCAACCCGTGCAGGTCCTCCGCGGCGGTGGTGCTGTCGTGGTCGTCGTCGGCGGTGCTGGAGTCGCCGAAGCCGCGCAGGTCCACGGCGACGACCCGGTGCGCGTGGGCGAGCAGCGGGATGACCTTGTGGAACGCCCACCACGTCTCCGGGAACCCGTGCACGAGCAGGAGGGGCGACCCGGTGGCGCCCGCGGTCACGTAGTGGATCTGCGCGTCGTTGATCTGTGCGGTGTGGTGGGTGGCGGTGGGGATGGTCGCCCTCGTGGTGCTCATCGTCGACTCCTCAGATAGACAACTAGGTTGTCCATCACCATAGACAACGCAGTTGTCGATGTCCATCGGGGTGCCTAGGCTTCTCGTCATGTCCCGATCCGGCGCCGACCTCGCGCTGCTGCTGCTCGGCGGCTTCCGCACGCTCGTGGACGGCGCGATGGTCGAGCTGGCCGCTCGCGGCTACGAGGACTTCCGCCCGACCCACGAGTTCGCGATGCGCGCGATCATCGCCGGCGCCGACAGCGCGTCCGACGTCGGACGACGCCTGTCCATCTCCAAGCAGGCGGCTGCGAAGACCATCGCGGTCCTCGTCGCACGCGGTTACGTGTCGAGCGACCCGGACCCGTCCGACGCTCGACGCAACCGGATCCAGGTCACCGCCCGCGGGCTCGACGTCCTGCGCGAGGGCGAAGCGGTCTTCGAGGACCTGCGCGCCCGGTGGGAGGAGACGCTGGGCGCCGCGGAGCTTGCGCACCTCGAGGCGAGCCTGGTGAAGCTCGTCGGTCGCGCCACGGTGGACCCGGAGGCGCCCGGCTGGGTCGGCCAGGACGGGATCGCCGGAGAGAAGTAGCGACCGCCGGGCCTCTCCCCTGGCGCCGGATGGTGCGCGTGACACCCTCGGCGCCGCCGTCGTCCCACCGTCGTGCCCGGATCTCAGGTGGAGGCACTCGCGCCGGCGGCATCCGGCCTACGAGTCACCCCCAGATCGAGCCGACCCGAGCACGTCCGCGATCATGCGGTGGCCCTGCTGCTCGAAGTCCTCGTCGCCCACCAGATGCGCCCACACCGCTGTTCCGATCGCTTCGCGCACCCGGTCGCGGTGCCAGGCCGAGGGCTCGCGAGGGTCGGTCCCGTACCCGTCCAGGAAGGCCCGCTCGAGATCCGGTCGCCCTCGGAACTGCTGGGTGGCCAACCGCCCCAGGTCCGTCGCGGCCGGTCGCCAGTCCGCCCGCCCGAAGTCGATGACAGCCAGGCGCCCGTCGTCCACGAGCCAGTTCCGGGGCTGCCAGTCCCCGTGCGTCGGAACGAGCGGACGCGGCGCTGCCGGCCTGGCGAGCTCTGCCCGCAGCCGGTCGACGACGTCGGCGGCGATGCGGTGGTCCCGTCGGAGCCAGGCCGAGGCCCTGGCGTCGGCCCGCGCCTCGTAGTCCTCGCCTGATCGGCTGCTCTGGCGGTGGAGCAGCGACAGGGCGCGGCCGGCCTGACGGTAGGTCTCGGGGTCGTGCTCGGCAGGTGTCCCCTCGATCAGCCGGCCGGGGAGGAAGGTGGTTGCCAGGAGCCGCAGGTCCGCGTGGGCGTGCAGCAGGTGAGGTGCAAGCGCCAGCTCGGCCAACGGCGCCACGAACTCGTGGTGCGCCCGGATCTCACGTTCCATGTGATGGTCGTCAGGCCCGCCGGCCTTGACGATGACGTCGCGCCCGTCGTGGCGCAGCTGCAGCACCGACCTCTCCACCAGGCCCCAGCTGTGGTCGGCCACGAGGGTCGCGCCCGGGAACCACATCTCGAGCACCGCCTGCTGCTCGGCCCGCACGCCTGGGAACGCCCCCATGGGCGTGGACTCTAGTTGCGCCCGCCGGACGGGCCGAGTCCTCAGCCGCTGTGCTGCGCGCCCGGGCGGGTCGGGTCGTGGACCTCGCTGACGATGGCGAACGACGCCCGGCGCACGTCGTCCGTCGCAGAGGAGACGACGAGGGACCCGGCCCCGTCTTCCCAGCGCACGCCTGACGTCCCGCCTCCTAGGGTGACGCGCATGGCCCTGCCCGTCGACAGTCAGCGCGACGCGACGCGACGCGCAGGGCACCTGTGAGCGCCGGAGCGCAGGGGGCCCTCAGCGGCTTCCTGATCGTCGGGCCGTTGTCGTCGGTGATCGTCCTGACGTGGGTGGCGTCGTGGTGGCGCCCGCGGCTCCGGCCGGGAGTCGTCGCGGGGGTCGGGCTGGCTGCAGGTGTGGTGTCGATCGTCGCGGCCATGCAGTGGCCGAACGACGATGAGGGCGGTGGCGTGTCGTCGATGTCGAGCGGGTTTGCCGTGCTCTTCCTCAACGGCATGTTTGCCGTGTGGGTCAGCGTGTCCCTGCTGCTCGTCACGGGGATCGTCGCGCTGGTGCGGTGGGCCCGCAGCGAGGAAGGCGGCTGAGCGCGCGGCGACGGCCTCGCCGTCCGTCTCGTGGACGGAGTCACCACCGGTCTCGCGGTAGGGGCGAGCAGCCGCAACAGGCGCCTCGCCGTGGCTCGCGGTCTTGGGCGCGCGAACAGTTCCGTATACGATTTTGATGTGACTACTCGCGGCGACATCCACGGCAAGCCGGTCGACGACGCACGGATCCAGGCCCGGGCCGACGAGGCCGAGGCCGGGTACGACCCCGTCGCACTGCGACGCCGTGGACGCCCCGCTGCCGGCGAGGGCCCTGGCATCGTGGTGACGGTCCGGCTCGACGGACCGACGCTCGCTGCCTTGATGCAGCGCGCCGACGCCGAGGGCCTGCCGAACCGGACCGAGGCCATCCGGGCAGCGGTGCGAGCCTGGGCGCACGTTGCGTGACAATCACCCCTCAGCGCACAAGCACTACACCAGGGATCGTCTGACCGACGACCACCTCCAGGTCGCTGCTGATGCGCCCCTATACCGACAGCCGCTCGACTGATCATCCACGCGATGAAGGCGCGCGAGCAGTACTACTCCCTGCTGTCCTGATGCCCGACACGGGAGCTGCCCGCCCGGATCGGGCCCTAGCCGTGCGGGGGGAGCGGTGACCGCCGCCCGCGCCGCGTGGACTCCCACACCTGCAGGAACTCACGCCAGCGGTCGCGTCACGGTGGTCAAGCGCTGAAGGAGCCGTCGACCCGCCCGCCACGCCCCAGCAGCGAGGCCGGCGCCGCCCAGTCCTCATCCACTGGGACACCATCGCAGCGGTCTTCGCGGCCATGCGACACCTTTCGCGGCCCCGCGGCACCTAATCGTTTGGGCGATCGCGAGCCCCATGAGGCCCGTGCCACAGTTCGCGGTGCTGCACTGTGATCGTTCACAACTGGCCCCGGACAGGGGCGGATCCCGCCTCCACAGATACGCAGACAGGCGGACTCGGGTCCCTGTCCGCCGACTGCCAGCCGGGACGGTCGGGCGCACACCGGACGACCAACGACGATGGGACGAGATCATGCGGAGAGCTCGACGATCGCGCCGGACATGGGCGGTCACTCTGGCGGCGGCGACGCTGTTCACGGGGGTGACGGTCGCCGGGGCGCCCGTGGCGTCCGCCGCGAGCGGCTGCCGGGTGGACTACACCGTCGCCTCGCAGTGGAACACCGGGTTCACGGCCGGCATCAAGGTCACCAACCTCGGTGACGCGGTCAGCAGCTGGCTGCTCACCTGGACCTTCCCCGCAGGTCAGAGCGTGAGCCAGGCCTGGAACGCCGAGGTCACCCAGAGCGGCGCCGCCGTCTCCGCGAGGAACGCGTCGTACAACGGCTCGCTCGGTACCGGGGCGTCGGCGGACATCGGCTTCAACGGGACGTACAGCGGCACCAACCCGGCGCCCACCTCCTTCGCGCTCAACGGCACCACGTGCACGGGGTCGGTCAGCGGCACCCCCACGCCGACGCCCACGACGACGGTGGCACCGACCCCCACGCCGTCGGCCACCCGGACGCCGACGCCCACGCCGACCCCGCCGGTGGGCGGACCCGCGGACATCACGGTGAACACGGGCACGAAGTACCAGACGATCGACGGCTTCGGTGCCGCCGTGTCGATCTGGGGCGGTGCGTGGTCGACCGCGGACACGCAGACGCTCGTCGGGATGGGCGACAACCAGCTCGGCCTGTCGATCGTCCGCACCGGGATCTCGCCGGTGTCGAGCGAGTGGAACGCGCAGGTCAGCGCGCTGCGGACGGCGAAGGCGTACGGCTCGGAGGTCAAGATCCTCGCCTCGCCGTGGACGGCGCCGGCCTCGTGGAAGTCGAACAACAGCCGGATCAACGGCGGCACCCTGCTGACCTCGCGCTACGGCGACTACGCCAACCACCTCAACAGCTACGTGCAGTACATGAAGGGCCAGGGCGTGACGATCGACGTGACGTCCGTCCAGAACGAGCCCGACTGGCACCCCGACTACGACTCGATGGCGTGGACGGGCGACACGCTCCGCAACTTCGTGCGCGACCACGGCACGAAGATCAGGGACACGAAGCTCATGGTCGCCGAGTCGCTGGGCACGAACCGGGCCTACACCGACCCCACGCTCAACGACGCGACCGCCCGCAACAACATCGGGTACATCGGCGGCCACATCTACGGCCAGGAGAACGGGCCGAACCTCTCCCGGTACCCGCTCGCCGCCCAGCACGGCAAGAACACGTGGATGACCGAGTGGAACTACCACCAGGCCGACGGCAACGGGTCGAACATCTGGGGCGACCCGTCGAACGCCGCCGTGTGGAACGAGACCCTCGACGTCATCATGCCGTCGGTCAACCGCACGATGGAGGCGAACTGGAGCGCGTACGTCTGGTGGTACGGACGGCGCTACTACTCCTTCATCGGTGACGGGGAGTCCGCGTTCGGGACGACGGGCGGAGCGGTCCTCAAGCGCGGCTGGGCCTTCTCGCAGTACTCCAAGTACGTCCGTCCGGGCGACCAGCGCATCGGCGTGACCGAGAGCTCGAAGGCGTCACCGCTGGACATCACGGCCTACCAGGGCGACGGCGGCACGATCACCCTGGTCATCCTCAACCGCTCGACCAGCGCGGTGAACGGAGCCGTCGTCCAGGCGCCGCAGCAGGTCAGGTCCGCACTCCACACGATGACGTCGCAGTACTCCAGCCGGGTACCTCGGACCACGAGCGTCAACGGCAGCCAGGTGACGGTCGACGTGCCCGCACGGAGCATCTCCACGGTCGTCATCACCCTCTGAGCCGGTCCGGCACTGCCGACGGACGGTGCTCCACGTCGAGCCGACGTGGAGCACCGTCGCCGTCGGGCATGAGGGGGTTGCCGCCGAAGATCAGGGACGCGGTGGACTCCTTCATCTACGGGCCGCTGGCAGACAACCCACCACGTGTCGGCACGCGGCTGCGTTCGCCGCTGGACGACCAGCACAGCGCTCGGCGCGGTGAGTACCGCGTGCGGTACGTCATCCACGACGACGAGAACACGATCACCATCATGGGAGTCGACCACCGCCGCGACGCGTACCGCCCACACTGACCCGAGTCGTTCGTCACTGCTCGCCGTCGGTGCCCCTCGTCGGCGAAGCCCGGGCCTGGCCACCGTTCAGCTGTGGCAGGCGGACATCTCCCTGCGGACGCCACCTTCTGACGTCGCCTCCGCCGGGCCTACCGCAGGGCGCGCAGGTCGTCGAGGTCGCCGTCGAAGACGTTCATGTCGATGAACACCTCCTCGCCGTCGTACCCGTCGAGGCGGTCCCGGTTCGAGTACTGCCAGAAGGTCCACGCCCGGTCGTCCGACAGGGTGGGCGGCACGATCACCGACCGGATCCAGATGGGCGTGCCCGGGAAGTGGCTGGCGACGTAGCGGTCGTACGCGCTGGAGGTCGCGTAGACGACCGGCTCGATGCCGTGGTCGCGCAGGGTCTCGATGAGCACGGTCAGCTCCGGGCGGACCTGCGCCGCGTCCGGGGGGTCGCCGTGGAACGTCCCGTAGGACTCGACGTCGATCGCGACGGGCAGCAGGTCCTCGTCGTCCGGGACCGTCGCGAGCACGTGCTCCGCCTGCGCCGCGCCGCTGCTCTCGAAGCTGAAGAAGTGGTACGCACCGACCAGCAGCCCGGCCTCACGCGCCCCGCGCAGGTTGGACTCGAACTCCCGGTCGACGAACGACGAGCCCTCGGTGGCCTTCACGTACGCGAAGTCGACGTCCTGCCGGGCGATCGTCGGCCAGTCGACGGTGCCCTGCCACGCCGAGACGTCGACGCCCCGCACGTCGTAGCGCGCCGCGAACAGACGGTTCGGCCACACCAGGCCGCGCTCGACGAGCACGGCCCCGAGCGCGAGGACGACGACCGTCCCCGTCAGGGCGATCAGCAGGACGCGCACGCGACGGCGGCTCGGCACCGCGCCAGTCTGGCGTGGACGCGCGTCGTGCGCCCTCGACGCCCACCTGACCGGCCGCGGACGCCGCGTGCCATGATCAGGTCGCCGCAGCGCGCCTGGTCCAGGCCAGCTCGCCACGGCGACCGCCGAGGTGCGACTGGCAGCCGGAGAACTCACCGGAGTTGTCCGCTGGTCACGCTTTTTCCAGCTGTCCGGATCCGCACGTCGGGCCAGGATCGGCGGGGATGGTCAGCCGACGCGGGGCGTGGGGCGCTGTCGGCACCCGCGCGCCGCGTCGTGACTTACGAGACGGACTCCATGGGCGCGGGCATCGACTCCAAGGAGGGCCCTGTGGCGGACGTGCGGATCGGATGTGCCGAGCTCGACAGGGGTACGGAGATCAGGTCAGGCCGTGCCCGCAGCGGCACGACGGATCGCGGCCACGCCGCCCAGCACGATCGAGACGACACCGATGCCGCCAAGGACGAGCTGGAGAGGGCAGGGCGAGTAGGGCAGGTCGAGGGTCTCTTCCGCCGCGCTGAAACCGAAGTAGAACAGCGAACCCGCGGTCAGTAGCAGGGCGGCTCCGAGGAGAGTCAGGGCCAACGGGACATGACGTGCGGACATGTCGACAGCTCCTAGTTGCAGCCTGAGGCGATGAAGCCCAGATAGCCCTTGTCGGCGCGGTTCGTCTCCGGGTTCCACGTGGACGTGAGCGGGGCCCCCGCGACGTGGCAGATGTACTGGTTCCGCGCGGACGCCCCGAGCCGGTTGCGGTACGTGCTCGACGTCTGCTTGGCGCGCAGCTCGTCGAAGCCGGGGTTCCCCGCAATCGGGGCTCCAGCGACGTTGCCCGGGTAGACGGCTCTGGCCCAGGCGGTGGGCGTCACGAGGATCCGCGTGCTGGTCTCCCAGCGGTAGGACGACACCATCGCCACCCCCAGGAACGGGTCAGCGACGACAGGATAGGTCGTCTCCGGAGCGAGGTGCTCGACCACCTGGGTGAAGGAGGTCCCTTCGATCTCGAAGCGCGTGGGCACGGGCGCCCCGGTCGCGTCGTAGGCCCACGGCGGTGCCACACCGCCGACGAGCGCGCCGGCCGCTGTGAGGACGACGATGGCGCCGCTGGCCTCCTGCTGAAGTCGCGACCCGACCGGAACGTCGAGCTCGTACCTGTATCTCTCGGGAGCGGTCGCGTCGTGGACGATCGTCAGGATCTGCACGGATGCGCCGTCCTTCACGATGGGGACTGTCGTAGAACCGTCGTTGTTGTCGAACGCGACGACGCCGTCCATGACCGTCTGTGCGGCGTCGGCGGTCTCGCCTGACGGAAGGCCTACCGCCAGAGTCGGGCCCGACGCGTGGCTGAGCACGACGTCGCGCGCGGCGTCCTGGGGCACCGAGGCGCTGCCGTGCCGGCCCACGTGCGCGGCCGCAACGCCAGGGCGGGCACGTGTCGATGCGACGCCGCTCAGCGCGGCCTCGACCGCCGGAACGTCGAGGGCGTCGGTGAGGATGTCGAGGACGGGGTCGGGGGTGGCCGCGTTCGCGGCGGAGGCGGGGCGGCGATCACAGCGAGCATCGCGAAACTAAGAAGGCAAGCGACAAGCGGCTCATCGCAGAGCCCACCACGGATCCTCGGCGGCGATCGTGCAGGCCAGCACCGTGCGATCGGGCTCCAGGCGCTGGCCGGTGACCCGCAGGCCATGCTCGTCCAGGCGTGTGAACGTGGTCAGGTCCGGGCGCGCGAAGGTACCGTCAGGCATGTCGAGGTCTTCCGGGTGGCTGGCGTCAGAACCGCCATCATCGGAGGACCTCGACGTCGTCCAGCAGCGACCCGCCGCTCAAGCCGGACCCGGCTCTACACCCTCATCTGCGAAGAGCCGGATAAGCGCCGCCATGTCCGGTGCAGGCGATCTCTGCATCGACGGTGCGGCCTGGGTCCGCGACGTAGCGCTGGGGCTCTGGTTTGCTGGCATCGGCGCAGGGCCAGCGGACGGACGGGTCCGCGGTCGCGCTGAAGTGCTCCATCCGTGCCCGCAATCACGAATGCCGCAGCGGTGAGCGCCATAGTGCCCGGGACGGACTCCACAGCGGTGCTGGTGTGAGGGGCCCGACTGGCTCTCAAGGCAGTGTGCAGGTGTCGTCACGCGGGGATCTTCTCACTGTGCGCACGAGCCGCGTATCTGTCACGTGGGCGGCTCGAGCCGCACGCGCGGCCGCGTCGACTCCGTCACCAACGACGGCCTGCTTGAGGCCGTCCACGTTCATCCAAACAGGGCCGTTGGTACGCGAGCTCGGCATCACGCACCTCGAGTACCCGGCCCGCCCGTGCGGCCTGTCCGCCGCCTCGCCCGCTGAGCAGGCACCGGGCACATCGGGAAGACCAGTGCTGTCACGCTCGCGTGAGGTCGACCCCACGCTCGACGCTCACGGCCGTCACGTACGGAGCTCCAGCTGCGCTCGGCTCCACCGCTCTCGAGCACCCCGCGTGGACAAGTGGTGTAGGCACTCACTGGGCTCGTCACGCGCTGTCGGCAGGCAACAGGGCCATACGCCGCAGAGCGGCTGCGCTAGGAGCGAGTACTCGGTGCGGTCAGAAGTCTTCCGCGGATCGCCCGGCTCGTGTCGGTGGGTCGTGCCACACTCCCATCACGAGCGCGTTGCTGATGTCGGGAGATCACAAGATGAAGTTCGAGCGCATCTACGTCCGCTTCTTTCGTTCGTTCAACTTCGACTACGAGCGCAAGGCCCACCGTGGGGCCCGTGAGGCACCGTGGGAGCGAACCGAGCTCGGCTGGTACCCCTACGTCCGCATGGACGTCGACCCAAGGATCACGGCCGTTGTTGGCGCCAACGAGTCGGGCAAGAGCCACCTGCTCGACGCCGTGCAGCGCCTGCTCACCGACCAGGTCGTCGACCGCCAGGACTTCTGCCGGTACTCCGACTTGTACTCGGTTGAGCTGGGCGAGAGACGCGTATCCGACTTCGCAGGGCGCTTCCGGCCGGACTCCGAGGCGGACCGGGCGTTGATGTCAGGCCTCGGCTACGACCCGGACGACGACCTGTACTTCGTCCGTGCCGGAACCGGCGCTCCGTTCGTCTTCACGCAACGCCAGTCGGAGGCACGAGAGCTCACCCCTGCACAGGAGCAGTCGCTGAGGGACTCTTTCCCAGTCGTGTTTCGGCTGGAGACCGAGATCGCTCTGCCGGTGAGCATGTCAGTTCGCCGACTCGCGGACGACGAGTCCGCTGCACTGCCTCGCCGCGCGAGGCGCCGCCAGATCCTCGAGTCACTGCCGAAACCCGACTCGACGGAGAAGCAGGCCAGTGCCTGGCTCGTGGCGATCGCCGACCTCCTCCGTCCTGTGCCGACATCGAGCGACGCCGATGCTCGCGCAGAGAACGAGTTCAACCTCGGGCGTAGTCTCCTGGTCGACGTAGCGAAGATCGATCCAAGTTCGTTCGGTGACCTTCACGCAGCTTTGGAGGCGGAGCGAGAGGGCGAGGTCAACGCGATTATCCAACGGATGAATGAGGCGATCGCCCGCCACCTGAACTTCCCGAAGTGGTGGGCGCAGGACCAAGACTTCCAACTTCTCCTATCGCCGCGCGAGCACGAGGTCGCATTCACAGTGCGTGACCGAACCGGTTCCGAGTACTCCTTCGCGGAGCGAAGCCGAGGCCTCCGCTACTTCCTGTCGTACTACGTGCAGCTGCGAGCCAACCGCGCGCCGGAGGGTCGTCGTCAGCTCTTACTCCTTGACGAACCAGACGCGTACCTCTCGGGTGTTGGGCAGCAGGACTTGCTGCGGATTCTTGAGGAGTTCGCGATGCCAGAGGACGGGTCCGAGGGCGGTCAGGTGCTCTACGTGACGCACTCGCCATATCTGATCAATCGCAATGCGGCACACCGCATTCGCGTCCTCGACAAAGGGAGCGACGACGAGGGCACACGGGTCGTCACTGACGCCAGCCGCAACCACTACGAGCCACTGCGCTCTGCACTTGGACCCTTCGTCGCGGAGACCGCGTTCATTGGGGGTGCAAATCTCTTCGTCGAGGGGCTGGCGGACCAGGTTCTGCTCGCTGGAGTGTCATCTCACCTGCGCGGTCTATACGGCACTGCGCCCAGCCAGACCTTGAACCTGAATGAAGTCACAATCGTGCCCGCCGGATCAGCAAGTGCGATCCCGTACCTCGTGTACTTGGCGCGCGGTCGCGACCAGGTGCGGCCCCCGTGCGTCGTGCTCTTGGACGGTGACGACTCTGGTCATGAGGCGAGCAGAAAGTTGCGACGAGCTCCCGTTGGACGAGGGAGGTCCATCGCCGACGAGTTCATCGTCGTTGTGGACGAGTGGGCCGTCACCGCGGGGATCGAAGGAGAGTCCGGGATCGCTGTTCAGGAGCCCGAGGATCTCATCACCTCCGCCGTCGCGGCCGAGGCGGCGAACCGGTACGCCAAGGTCGTGCTCGGTATCGACACCGTCAACGGCGTCCGGCTCACGCCGGAAGTGATCCAGGCCGAGCTCCCGATCCGGCACAGCATGTGGGAGGCGGTAGTCGCCGTGTTCGGCGAGGTGCACGCCGGCGAGCACATTGAGAAGGTGGGTTTCGCCCGGGAGGTCGTCGGTGTCCTACACGATGGGGGACCGGTCGGATCACTGCACGAGGCGATCGAGGTCACGCGTGACCGCTTCCGTGCGCTGCTCGGTCACCTTGCGGACCTGCTCCGCGATGCTCGCGCCACCGAAGACGATGCCCAGCAGCGTGACCGCGTCGGACGACTCGTCCGCGGGTTCCTCAAGGACCATCCCGATGGCGTTACCAAGGACCGGGCCAAGCTGCTGTTCCGAGAGATCGCGCGCGCGCTCGAGGACACCGAGGAAGGCGATGCCCGGCGTACCGAACTCGCTGACATGCGCCGCCGGTACCAACTCGACCGCGAACCGCTGGCCCAGGTTCACGACTACCCACGTTTCCGCGATGAGCTTGCTTCGCTGCGTCTGCAGGAGCGACTCGCGCGCCAGGGTCGTCCAGTCGAGGACGAGCCAAGCACCGCGACCATGTCGACGGACATGGTGGCGCCGAGCGCGCACTCGCCAGCTACGCGCCCAGAGGCGCTGCCACAGCCGTCGGGACGGGAGGCGTCCCCGGTTTCGGCAGCGCCGTAGGGCGGCCCGGCCAGGTGCAATCGGACGTCACAGTGCGGAAGCGGCTCAGATATGCATGCGGCGCAGAGCGAGCAAGGCTGCGTGATCGGTGTCGAAGCCTTCTGGCCTGTCCGGCGCGCGGAGCGATTGGTCCACGACGGCGAAGTTGACGATCGCTATGCTTCCAGGATCGGGAGCAGGTCGTGGAGCTTTTCGGGTAGCAAGAAGGCAATAGCGCCCTCAAGCCGCCGCGGCGCGGGCCCTGCGAAGCCAACTCCAACCTCTAGCGCCGTGACGCTCGACGTCGCATCGACGTGCTCGACCGCGGCGTGGTCGAGCATGAGGCTCGCGACCTGACGCGTGAGGTAACTGCCACCCGTCCGTCGAAAGAGGAGGTGGTCGCCAACCGCGAGGACTCCATCGGACGCATCTATGCCGACGGCATGCGACCACATGCGGGCTACCGGGCCCACCCTTAGCGCAGCGTCTACGCGCTCTGACTCTGCCAGCAGGCGACTGTTGGAGGCCTCTTCGACATCGCACAAGTAGGCCTCGACGACATTCACAACAGCAATTATTTGATCCGACGAGAGGATGTCGTCGGGTATAGCGTACGCGTGAGCCAGTTCATTGCGACGCTCGACTAGATCGAGAATCACTGAAGCGATAGACGCTTTTCCAAGCAGGTTCAACTCATCAGAAACGCCCGAGTTTGCCGGCTCCTTCACCGTGACGTCGAGTCGCAGAAACATCTCCCGAACAAGCGGGTGTCGGTAGTTGGCCTGCGACCGAGTAAAGACAGGAGCAACCAAACGACGTAGTTCGGGGGAAGTTGACGGCGCAAGGGAGAGCAGGACGACTGATTCATCGATTGGTGACCGTAGCCGGGCGCGTTCACCTTCTAGTATAGATTGCAGCGCAAGCGTCCGGAACTCATTGCGCACTCGCGTTGGCAGGTCGTCATATGACGCGCAAATGTCACCATACAATTCGGCGGTTCTGATGAGAATGCTATCGACGGACTGCTCGAGGAGACCGTAACTCTGGACCACGCCGGAAACGTATGTAGTACGCCGCAGTCGGCTGCGCGCCGATGGATCGGAACCCTTCCCGGAGATGTCGTCTTGTAGACGGCGCATGTCCTCGCGGAGTGTCGTGCAGTCGGACGCGATTGCAGATCTAATTCCTCTCATCCGCGCTGCGTTTCTATAACAGAGTCAAGCAGCAAGAGAATGAGCTCGTCACGCCGCAGAAAGTCTTTCGGATCTGTCTTGCGTCCGTCAAAGTCGCTGGCATGCTCGTCATATAGCTTC
>NZ_BONP01000005.1 GCF_016862775.1 Cellulomonas phragmiteti
GGTGGGCTGACGAGCCGACCGGGCGTCCTGGACGCCTGACGCACGACGAAGGGGCCCTCCCGGACCAGTCCGGGGGGGCCCCTTCGCGGCGGCAGCCATGGCGACGCACCACCCCACCGCGCCTCCCCACCGCACCTTCTCCGCCGTATCTCCCTCCCCGCACCTCCCCCACCGCATCCGTCAGGAGAACCGTGTCCACCTCCCGTGTGCGCCGCTTGCGCACCGTGCTCGGCGGCGCTCTCGCCGCGGGCGTCCTCGCCCTCCCCCTCGCGCTGTCCGCCGCTCCGGCGCAGGCAGCCCCCGCCCCCGACTGGCTGCACGTCGAGGGCAACAAGATCGTCGACTCCTCCGGGAAGGAGGTGTGGCTCACGGGCGTCAACTGGTTCGGGTTCAACGCCTCCGAGCGCGTCTTCCACGGACTGTGGTCCGCCAACATGCGCACCATGACCCGGGGCATCGCCGAGCGCGGCATGAACGTCGTCCGCGTCCCCATCTCCACCCAGCTGCTGCTGGAGTGGAAGGCGGGCACGTTCACCCGGCCCAACGTCAACGAGTACGCGAACCCCGAGCTCGCCGGGCTCAACAGCCTCCAGATCTTCGAGAAGTGGCTGGACATGTGCGAGGAGTACGGCCTCAAGGTCTTCCTGGACGTGCACAGCGCCGAGGCGGACAACTCCGGGCACGTCCACCCCGTGTGGTGGAAGGGCGCCATCACCACCGAGCACGTGTACGAGGGCTGGGAGTGGGCGGCGACCCGCTGGAGGACCAACGACACGATGATCGGCGCGGACATCAAGAACGAGCCCCACGGCACGCAGGGCGCGACCGAGCGCGCCAAGTGGGACGCCTCGACGGACAAGGACAACTTCAAGCACTTCGCCGAGACCGCGTCCCGCAAGATCCTCGCGATCAACCCGAACTGGCTGGTCTTCGTCGAGGGCATCGAGGTGTACCCCAAGGAGGGGGTGTCGTGGACCTCGACCGGCCTGACCGACTACCACACCATGTGGTGGGGCGGGAACCTGCGCGGCGTGCGTGACTTCCCCATCGACCTGGGCGCGAACCAGGACCAGCTCGTGTACTCCCCGCACGACTACGGACCGCTGGTCCACCTCCAGCCGTGGTTCAGGGGCGAGTTCGACCGCGCGAGCCTCGAGCGCGACGTGTGGGACCCGAACTGGCTCTACCTGCACAAGGAGAACACCGCACCGCTGCTCATCGGCGAGTGGGGCGGGTTCATGGACGGCGGGCCCAACGAGAAGTGGATGCTCGCGCTGCGCGACCTCATCGTCGACCGGCGACTGAGCCACACGTTCTGGGTGCTGAACCCGAACTCCGGGGACACCGGCGGCCTGCTCGGCTACGACTGGACCACCTGGGACGAGGAGAAGTACGCGCTCCTCGAGCCCGCGCTGTGGCAGCACGGCGGCAAGTTCGTGGGCCTCGACCACGACGTGCCGCTCGGCGGTGCCGGCAGCACGACCGGCATCTCCCTGTCCCAGCTCGGCGGGTCCGGGCCGAGCCCGACGTCGACCCCCACGCCGACACCGACGCCCACCGTCACGCCCACACCGACTCCCACACCGACCCCGTCGGTCTCCCCGACCCCGTCGATCACGCCGACGCCGGGGCCGAGCCCGACCGCGGGCACCGGAGCGTGCACCGTCGTCTACGGCGCGAGCTCGTGGAGCTCGGGTCTGACCGGGTCGGTGCGGCTGACGAACGCCGGAGCCGCACTGTCCGGCTGGACCCTGTCCTTCACCGCACCGGCCGGTGTGACCGTCACGCAGGGCTGGGGCGGCACGTGGACGCAGACGGGGGCGCAGGTCACCGTGACCAACGCCGCCTGGAACGGTGCGCTCGCGGCCGGCGGCACGGTCGAGATCGGGTTCAACGCGTCGCACGCCGGGTCGGCCGGCGCCCCGACGGGCTTCGCGCTCAACGGCACCGCCTGCGCGGCGCGCTGACGCCACCGGTCCGCGAGGCCGGCCGCCGCACCCGTGCACGGTGCGGCGGCCGGCCCGTCGTCAGACGGGCGTGGTCCGCGCCGGACCGGTGCCCCCCACCGCGGACCGCAGGGCGGCCAGGAGGTCGTCGACGTCCTGCTCCGTCGTGTCGAACGCGCACATCAGCCGCACGGTGCCGTCGGCCACGTCCCAGTCGTAGAACCGCCACCGCCGCCGCAGCGCCTGCGCGACGTCGGCGGGCAGGCGGACGAAGACCGCGTTCGCCTCGGTCGGCTGCGTGACCTGCAGCGTGCCGATCGCGTCGATGCCGGCACGCAGACGCGCCGCCATCGCGTTGGCGTGGTGCGCGGACCGCCGCCACAGGTCCTGCTCGTACAGGGCGACCAGCTGGGCGGAGACGAAGCGCATCTTCGACGCGAGCTGCATGCCGGCCTTGCGCAGGTACTCCACGCCGTCGACGGCCGACGGGTCGAGGACGACGACGGCCTCCGCGAGCAGCAGGCCGTTCTTCGTGCCACCCAGCGACAGCACGTCGACACCGCAGTCGGTCGTCAGGGCGCGCAGCGGCAGGCCCAGGCTCGCCGCGGCGTTCGACAGCCGCGCCCCGTCCACGTGCACGCGCATGCCCAGCGCGTGCGCCTGGTCGCACAGCTCGCGGACCGCCTCCGGCGTGTACACGGTGCCGAGCTCGGTCGACTGCGTGAGCGACACGACGCCCGGCTGCGCGCGGTGGACGTCCCCGAATCCCCACGCCTGGCGCGCGACCAGCTCGGGCGTGAGCCGCCCGTCGGGGGTCGGGACCGTCAGCAGCTTCAGCCCGCCGACGCGCTCGGGGGCGCCGTTCTCGTCGGTGTGCACGTGCGCCGACTCGGTGCAGACCACCGCGCCCCACCGCGGCAGCATCGCCTGCAGCGCCACCACGTTCGCGCCGGTGCCGTTGACGACCGGGTAGGCCACCGCCTGCTCGCCCAGCTGCGCGCGGACGACGTCCTGGAGCCGCTCCGTCCACGGGTCGTCCCCGTACGCCGGGACGTGGCCGACGTTGGCGGCGGCGACCGCGGCGAGCACCTCGGGGTGCACGCCGGCGTAGTTGTCGGAGGCGAAGTGGCGGACGGCGGGCGCGTGCAGGTCGGTCACGACCCCAGTCTCCCCGACCCGCGGCGCCCTGCGGGTCGTCGTCGTGCACGACGCGTGCGGGGGCGGCATGATCCGTGCAGCCGACCGACCGGAGGAGCCCGACCATGACCCGCGACCACGGTGGTCCACGGCACGTGGACGCTGTCGTCGCCCCCACCGGGGACGACCGCAACGAGACGTTCACCGAGCGGATGGACCGCAACTGGGAGGAGCTGCTCCAGGAGCTGCGCGTGACGCAGACCGGCGCGCAGATCCTCACCGGGTTCCTGCTGACGCTGCCGTTCCAGGCCCGCTTCGCCGACCTCGACGCGTTCCAGCGCGACCTGTACCTCGTGCTCGTCGTGCTCGCGTCACTGGCGACGGTCCTGATCATCGCCCCGGTCAGCCTGCACCGGCTGCTGTTCCGGCGGCGCCTGAAGCCGCAGCTCGTCGATGCCGGTCACTGGTTCGCCCGTGCGGGTCTGGCAGCGCTGGCGCTCGTCCTGACCGGCGCCACCGTGCTGCTGTTCGACGTGGTGCTGAGCCGGGCGGCGGGGCGCGTCGCGGGCGGGGCCCTGCTGCTCGTCATCGCGCTGGCCTGGGTGGTGCTCCCCCACGTCATCGCCCGGCGCGCCGACGCCGAGGACGCCGGACGTCCCTGAGGGGCAGCACGACGACGGCCCCGTGCCGCACCGGGAACGGTGCGGCACGGGGCCGTCGGTGTGCTCGGCCGGAGTGGTCGGCTCAGCCCTGGACGGCGCGCTTGAGGGCGCTGCCGGCCGTGATCTTCACGCGGTGACCCGCGGGGATCTCCAGCTTCTCGCCCGTCTGCGGGTTGACCCCGGTGCGCGCGGCGCGGTCGGCACGCGCCACCGCGAGGAAGCCGGGGATCGACACGCTGCCGCCGGCGGCGAGCTGCTCGACCACGACCTCCTGCAGGGCCTTGAGTGCCTTGTCGGTGTCGGCGTTGGTCAGCCCGGCCTTCTCGGCGACGGCCTGGACGAGCTCGGTGCGGTTGACGCTCACGACGGGTGCTCCTCGGTACTCGGTTCAGATCCCCGGCGCGGTGCGGGCCGGGGCGGTGCCGCACGACGAGCGTGCGCACGGGGACCGACACTAACGTCGTGTCCTGGGCGTGGCGCGCCGACGCGCCCCGTGTCGTCGGTCACCGCCGGCCCCGGGTGCGCACGTGCGCGGCGCCGCGCGTCGTCACGACACGGTCCGGACCGATGCCGTGCGCGGCGGCCCGCGCGCATCCCGCACGCAACCAGTCGAGCTGTCCGGGTGCGTGCGCGTCGGAGTCGATGGTGAACTCGCACCCCGCGTCGGCCGCGATCTGCAGCAGCTCGTGCGGGGGGTCGAGACGGTCGGGGCGGCAGTTGATCTCGACCGCGACGCCGTGCTCGGCGCACGCGTCGAACACGGCGCGCGCGTCGAACTCGCTCGGCGGCCGCTGCTTGCCGGCCACCTGCCGGCCGGTGCAGTGGCCCAGCACGTCGGTGCGCGGATTGCGCACGGCTGCGAGCATGCGCCGCGTCATCGCCGCCCTGTCCATCCGGAGCTTGGAGTGCACCGACGCGACGACCACGTCGAGCTCGTCCAGCAGGTCGGGGTCCTGGTCGAGCGCACCGTCGTCGAGGATGTCGACCTCGATGCCGCTGAGCACCTCGAACGGCGCGACCGCGGGCCGCAGCGCCGCGAGCTGGGCGAGCTGGGCCCGCAACCGCGCCGCCGACAGCCCGTGGGCCACCGTCAGACGTGGTGAGTGGTCGGTCACGGCGAGGTAGTCCCGGCCCAGGTCGATCGCGGCCAGGACCATCTCCTGCACCGAGGTCGCCCCGTCGCTGGCGTCGGTGTGGCTGTGCAGGTCACCGCGCAGCGCGGCGTGCAGCTCCGCCGCCTGCGGCGCCAGCTCGGCGTCCGCCGTGCGGGCCTGCGACTCGAGCGTGTCCAGCGTGGGCACCGCCCGCCCGGCCAGGACGTGCGCCACCACCTCCGCCGTGCTGCGCCCGACCCCCGGCAGGTCGGTCAGGGCACCGGCCGCGGCCAGCGCGTGCAGCCGCGCCGCGTCCTGCCGCTCGACCGTGCGCGCCGCGGCCCGGTACGCCTCGGCGCGGTAGCGGCTGGCCTGCGCCCGCTCGAGGAGGAACGCGATGCGCCGCAGGGTCGCGACGGCGCGGTCCTGGTCCTCGCCGTCGCTCACGACGCCTTGGTGGCCTTGCGGGACGCCGCCTTCTTCGCCGCCGGCTTCTTGCCGGCCGGCTTCGACGTGGCCTCGTCGGCGCCCGCCGGTGTCTCCTCGACGTCCTCACCGCGCGCGGCCCGGGCCTTGTCGACGGAGCGCTGCAGCGCCGCCAGCAGGTCGACCACCTCGCCGCCACCCTCGGTGTCGTCCTCCTGCGAGGGCGGTGCCGGCGGCGCCTGCGTGTCGCCCGAGGACACCTTCGCCGCGATGAGCTGCTCGAGGGCCGCGACGTACGCGTCCTCGTACTGCGAGGGGTCGAAGTCCGCGGCCAGCGACTCCACGAGCGAGGAGGCCATCGTCAGCTCCTGCGGCCGGACCGTGACGTCGTCGTCCAGCACGGGGAAGTCGGCCTCGCGGACCTCGTCGGGCCACAGCAGCGTCTGCAGCACGATGACCTTGTCCCGCACGCGCAGCACCGCCATCGACTCGCGCTGCCGGATCGCGACCTTCACCACGGCGACCCGGTCGGTCTCCTCGAGCGCGCCGCGCAGCAGCGCGTACGGCTTGACGGCAGCCTTGTCGGGCTCCAGGAAGTACGTCTTCTGCAGCAGGATCGGGTCGACCTGGTCGGCCGGCACGAACTCGAGGACCTCGATCTCCCGCTCGGTCGACAGCGGCAGCCGGCGGAAGTCCTCGTCCGTGAGGACCACGAGCTCCCCGTCCTCGGTCTCGTAGCCCTTGGCGATGTCCGACCACTCGACGCTCTCGCCGTCGACGCTGCAGACCTTGCGGTACCGGATGCGTCCGCCGTCCTCGCGGTGAACCTGGTGGAGCCGCACCTCGTGCTCACCCGTGGCCGCGTACAGACGCACCGGCACGTTCACGAGGCCGAAGGCCACAGCGCCCTTCCAGATCGCCCGCACGGCACGTCCTCCCTCGTCGTGGCGGCGTCGCCCGCACGGCCGCCCCACGCGACCTGCTGCACCGTCCACGGGCAGGATGGACCCGTGGAGCCCATGCTCGCCACCCCGGCGCCCGCACCCGCCGCGCTCCCGCACGGCCGCTCGTGGGTGTTCGAGGTCAAGTGGGACGGCGTCCGGGTGCTCGCCGACGTGCGCGACGGGCGGCTGCGGCTGGCCAGCCGCACCGGACGTGACGTCACCCCCGCCTACCCCGAGCTCGGCGGCCTGGCCGGGCTCGGGGACGTGCTGCTCGACGGGGAGGTCGTGCTCATGGACGGCGGCCGGCCCTCGTTCGCCGCGCTCGCGGACCGGATGCACGTCCGCGACCCCCGGCGTGCTGCGGCGCTGGCGGCGGCCCGGCCGGTGACCTACCTCGTGTTCGACGTCCTGCGCCGCGAGGGGCAGGACCTCGCCGCCCGCCCGCTCGAGGAGCGCCGCTGCGTGCTCGACGGCCTCACGCTGCCCGAGCACGTGCAGCCCTCACCCTGGTACGACGACGGCGACGACCTGTGGCGCGTCACCCGCGAGCACGGTCTGGAGGGCGTCGTCGCCAAGCGTCGTGACGCCCCGTACCGCCCCGGTCAGCGGTCGCCCGACTGGGTGAAGGCTGCGCACCGACGCACCCGGACGGCCCTGGTCGGCGGCTGGCGTCCCGAGTCGACGGGCACCGGCAGGCTCGGTGCCCTGCTGCTCGGGGCACCCGACGCGCCCGCCGGGCTGCGCTACCTCGGCCGCGCCGGGTCGGGGCTCGGCGGGCCGGCTGCTCGCGTCATGCGGGACCTGCTGGCCGCGCACGAGCGCACCGACAGCCCGTTCGGCGACGACGTGCCGGCCGTCGACGCGCGCGGGGCCGTGTGGTGCGACCCCCTGGTCGTCGTCGAGACGCTGTACCTGGCCCGCACGCCGTCGGGTCGTCTGCGGCAGCCGGTCGTCAAGGGCGTGCGCACCGACACGACCGCCGATCCCTGGGCGCAGCCGTGACGCGCGACCGAGGGGCCCGCGGCCGAGGGGCCTGCGGCCGAGGGGCCTGCGGCCGGGGAGGGACCCGATGAGCGACGAGCGCCGCACCGTGGACGTCGGCGGACGCCCCGTCCGGCTGACGCACCTCGACAAGGTCCTCTACCCCTCCACCGGCACGACCAAGGCCGAGGTCATGGACTACCTCGTCCGCGTCGAGCCCGCGATCCTGCGCCAGCTGCGGGACCGTCCCGTCACCCGCGTCCGGTGGCCCGACGGCGTCGGTGGCGAGAAGTTCTTCGAGAAGAACACCCCGCGCGGCGCCCCGTCCTGGCTGCGCCACCTGCAGCTGCCCGCCTCCCCCGGCTCGGACGACCCGGGCACCGTCCTCGACCTGCCGTTCCTCGACGACCTCGCCGGCCTCGTGTGGGCCGCCAACGCCGGCGCCCTGGAGCTGCACACGCCGCAGTGGACCGTGGGGCCGCGCGGCGGCCTGCGCGGTGCCGACCGCCTCGTGGTCGACCTCGATCCCGGACCCGGCGCCGGGCTGGACGAGTGCGCCCGCGTGGCCCACCTCGTCGCCGATCGGCTGCGGGACCAGGGCCTGACCCGCACGGTCCCCGTGACGTCCGGCTCCCAGGGCCTGCAGCTGTACGTCCCGCTCCCCCGCCCCCGGCCCCCCGCGACCGTCCGCGAGGACGCCCGCACCCTCGCGCTCGCGCTCGCGGACGAGCACCCGGGCCTCGTCGTCGCCGTCCAGCGCAAGGAGGCCCGCCGCGGCAAGGTGCTGCTGGACTGGTCGCAGAACCACCCGGCGAAGACGACGATCACGCCGTGGTCCCTGCGCGGTCGGGACCGCCCGACCGTGGCCGCGCCGCGCGACTGGGACGAGATCGGTCCCGGGCTGCAGCAGCTGACGGCCGACGAGGCGGCGGCGCGCCTGGCGCGCGACGGCGACCCGTTCGACCTGTGAGGACACGGTCCGTGAGGACGGTGCACGGGTCGTCAGGACGTCCGCCGCTCCGATGGCGGGCCCCGGCGCGGCCTGGCAGCGTGGACGTCACCCGGGCCGGTCGAGCCCGGCACGTACGCGAAGGAGTGGTCATGGCCCGCGATCTGCCGAAGTACACCGTCCCGTCCCTCACCCCCGAGGACGGCGCGAAGGTGGCGGCCATCCTGCAGGAACGGCTCCACGCCCTCAACGACCTGGCGCTCACCCTCAAGCACATCCACTGGAACGTCGTGGGTCCGCACTTCATCGCGGTCCACGAGATGCTCGACCCCCAGGTCGACGCCGTGCGGCTCATGGTCGACGCCGTGGCCGAGCGCATCGCGACGCTCGGGTCGGCACCCGTCGGCACGCCCGGCGCCCTCGTCGCCGCACGCGCCTGGGACGACTACTCGATCGGCCGCGCGAGCACGGCCGAGCACCTCGGCGCCCTCGACGAGGTCTACGTCGGGGTCATCACGGACCACCGCCGGGCCGCGGCGGACACCGAGGACCTCGACACCGTGACGAACGACCTCCTGGTCGGTCACCTGCACGAGCTCGAGCTGTTCCACTGGTTCGTCCGCGCCCACCTCGAGTCGTCCGGCGGTGCGCTGTCGACCGCCGGGGCGTCGACGGAGAAGGACGCGGCCGCGGCCGCCCGGTCCGCAGCGTCGCACGAGGCCCCGTGAGCACGGACGCACGCCGGCGCACCCGCCCCGCCACGACCGGCCCCGCCGACGCCCCGGCGTCGGACGGGGACGGCCTGCGCACGGGACGTGTGACGCCCCGGCTCGAGAACCCCGACGGCTCCCCCCTGCCGCGTCCGCACGTGGCCGCACGTCTCGAGGACCGGTTCGACGCCGCCCTGGCGCACGTGCTGCGCCGACGCGGCTGGACGGTCCGCGTGGTCGGGTACGCCGGCTACGGCTCTGCCGGGCACGTGCGGGTGATGGCCCGCACGATGCTGGCGTCGCCGGCCGTTCGCCAGCGGGACCTGCCCGACGCGGGCGGCGGCGCGCAGACCGGTGAGCGGCCCGCGGACCCGGTCCGGGGATGGCGCTCCTTCTTCACCGCCGCCGTCGCGGGCGCCCCGGTCGACGTGACCGTCGGCGGGCGGACCCACCACCTGACCACCGACCGCGGCGGCTACGTCGACGCGGTCGTCGAGTCGGACCTCGAGCCCGGGTGGCACGACGTCACGCTCACCTCGCTCGACGACGCGCGTACGACCGCGCGCGTCGTGGTCGTGGGACCCGAGCCCACCGTGGGCATCGTCAGCGACATCGACGACACCGTGATGGTCACGCGGCTGCCGCGGCCCCTGGTGGCCGCCTGGAACGTGTTCGTCCGGCACGAGAACGCCCGCGAGGCCGTCCCGGGCATGTCGAACCTCTACCGCGAGATCCGTGCCGCACGGCCGGACTCGCCGGTGGTGTACCTGTCGACCGGGGCGTGGAACGCCGCACCGGCCATCGGGCGGTTCCTGCGTCGCCACGACTACCCCGCCGGTCCGCTCCTGCTCACCGACTGGGGCCCGACCAACACCGGCCTCTTCCGCAGCGGTCAGCGGCACAAGGTCACGCAGCTGCGCCGGCTGTTCGACGAGCTGCCGCAGGTCCGGTGGATCCTCGTCGGCGACGACGGCCAGCACGACCCGCAGATCTACGCCGGTGCCGTGGCACGCCACCCCGACAAGGTCGAGGCGGTCCTCATCCGTCAGCTGACCGCGGGCGAGCACGTCCTGTCCCACGGCCTGCCGGCCCCCACGCCGGAGCAGGAGGAGTCCCAGGACGAGGCCGACACCTCCGGCATCGAGGTCGTCCTGGGAGAGGACGGCGAGGAGCTCCTGCGGCGGGTCCGGGAGGTCGGGCTCGTGCGCTGACGCGCGCTCAGAGCCGCGCCGGGTCGTCCCAGTCGTCGCTCGACGCGATCGCCTCGTCGTCCGGCTCCAGCTCGGCCGCCCGCAGGGAGCGCGGCGCCCGTGCGGCGTCACCGCCCGCACGGGCGTCCGCCGCGTCCAGCTCGGCCTGCGCCAGCGGCTGGTCGGCGAGGTGGTGGGCCGCGGGGTCGGACGTCAGGTCGCGCGATCGGTTCGAGCTCATGCACCGGTTGTACCAAGAGCCGGGGCGGTCCCGCACCCGGTCGCACCGGCCGCCTGCGTGTCGCGCCGCGCACGACCGGCGTGTCGCCCGTGCGCGAGGGACCAGGGGCCCGAGCGTCCGCGGGAGTCGGACCTAAGCGTTTTGTCGGCTACGGCACGTCGAAGCGCATCGATACGGTGACGCGCAGACCCACGGCCCCGGCCGCACCGGTCCTCGCCCGCCGGGATGCCGCCCGGCGGGCCCGCCACCGTCGCGGTGCCGGCCGCCCCCGTGGCCGCCCGCCGCGCCCTGCGAAGGAGCAGCGGATGCGTCTCCCCCCTGTGATCGCCCCCCTCGCCGCGGCGGGAGCCGTCGCGGCGCTCGCGGTCGGCGCCCTGACCGGAGGTGTCGCCGCGGCGTCCCCCGCCGCGGCGGCCGCCTCCGGGTACACGTGGGGCAACGTCGAGATCGGGGGCGGCGGGTTCGTCCCCGGGATCATCTACAACCAGGGCGAGCCGGGGCTCGTCTACGCACGTACCGACATCGGCGGCGCCTACCGGATGGACACGGCGACCCGACGCTGGGTCCCCCTGCTGGACCACGTCGGCTGGGACGAGTGGAGCTACACCGGCGTCCTGTCGCTCGCGACCGACGCCGTCGACCCCGACCGCGTCTACGCCGCGGTCGGCACCTACACCAACGAGTGGGACCCGCTCAACGGTGCCGTCCTGCGCTCGTCCGACCGCGGGGAGACCTGGCAGCGGACGGTCCTGCCCTTCAAGGTCGGCGGCAACATGCCGGGTCGCGGGATGGGCGAGCGCCTGCAGATCGACCCGAACGACAACCGTGTCCTGTACCTCGGCACCGAGAGCGGCAACGGGCTGTGGCGCTCGACGGACCGTGGCGTGACGTGGGCGAAGGTCGCCAGCTTCCCGAACGCCGGGAACTACGCGCAGGACCCGACGTCCGACAACTCCTACGTCACGCAGAACCAGGGCGTGGTGTGGGTGACGTTCGACCCGACCTCGGGGTCCCCGGGCACGCGCACGAGCACCATCTACGTCGGCGTGGCGGACAAGGAGAACGGCGTCTACCGCTCCACCGACGCGGGCGTGACCTGGCAGCGGGTCCCCGGCCAGCCGACCGGCTTCCTGCCCCACAAGGGCGTCTACGACGCGCAGGGCGGGCAGCTGTACATCGCGACGTCCGACACCGGCGGCCCGTACGACGGCGCCAAGGGCCAGGTGGCCCGTCTGGACGCGCGCACCGGCACGTGGACCGACATCTCACCGCTGCCCCTGACGTCCGAGGAGCTGCACTACGGCTTCTCGGGGCTGACCATCGACCGCCAGGACCCCGACACGATCATGGTCGCCTCCCAGGTCTCCTGGTGGCCCGACGTCGTGTTCTACCGATCGACCGACCGCGGCGCGACGTGGTCCCGCATCTGGGACTGGGACGGTTACCCCGCCCGCACCCTGCGGTACACGATGGACTACTCGGCCACCCCCTGGATCACCATGGGCGCGACCTCCGCCAACGAGCCGGAGCCGCTCGTCAAGCTCGGGTGGATGACGGAGTCGCTCGAGATCGACCCGTTCGACTCCGACGCGATGATGTACGGCACCGGCGCGACCGTCTGGGGCACCGACAACCTCACGGACTGGGACACCGGCGGCAGGATCGACCTCACCATCCGGGCGCGCGGCATCGAGGAGACCGCCGTGCTGGACCTGGCGGCACCTCCCGGTCCCGTCGAGCTCTACTCCGGCCTGGGCGACATCGGCGGGTTCGTGCACGAGGACATCGGCGAGGTCCCCCGGAGCATCTACACCCAGCCGGTGCACGGGTCCGTCTCAGGTGTGGACTTCGCGCAGAGCAAGCCCGCCACGGTCGTGCGGGTCGGGCACGCGGTGGGCGGCGCGGTCGAGTCGCACATCGCCGTGTCGACGTCCTCGGGCGCCTCCTGGTGGGCCGGCCAGGAGCCGGCGGGCGTCACGAGCTCGGGCACGGTCGCGATGGCGGCCGACGGCGGGCGGATCGTGTGGAGCCCGCAGGGCACGGGCGTGCACGTCTCGACGACGCTGGGCTCGTCGTGGACCCCGTCCACGGGTGTCCCCGCCGGGGCGCAGGTGGAGTCCGACCGCGTGAACCCGACGACGTTCTACGCGTACGCGGCCGGCAGGTTCTACACGTCGACCGACGGCGGGACGTCCTTCACCGCGTCCCCCGCCACCGGCTTCCCGACCGAGGGGAACGTGCGCTACGGCGCCGTCCCCGGGCACGAGGGGCACGTCTGGCTCGCCGCCGAGAACGGCCTGTACCGCTCGACGGACGCCGGAGCGACCTTCACCCGGGTCCCCGGGTTCGAGGACGGCGGTGCGGTGGGGTTCGGCAAGGCCGCACCCGGTGCGTCGTACCCGGCGATCTACACGACGTCCCTGCGCGAGGGCGTCCGCGGGTTCTTCCGGTCGGTCGACGGCGGGTCGTCGTGGGTCCGGATCAACGACGACGAGCACCAGTACGCGTGGACCGGAGCCGCCATCACCGGTGACCCCGACGTGTTCGGCCGCGTCTACGTCGGCACCAACGGCCGCGGCATCGTCGTCGGGTCGTCCGACGGGACGACCCCGACGCCGAGCGCGACGCCGACGCCGACAGCCACGCCGACGCCGGCACCCACGCCGACGCCGGCACCCACGTCGACACCCACGCCCACGCCCACGGCGTCGGCCACCCCCACGCAGTCCCCGACCGCCGGTCCCACCGCGACCCCGACCCCCACGCCCGGCCCGACCGCGCCCCCGGCCACCTCGTGCACGGTGCGCTACACGGCCAACGGGTGGACCACCGGGTTCACCGCCGGGGTGAGGATCACCAACGACGGCACGACGTCGCTGGACGGCTGGACCCTGCGGCTGACCTACGACGGCGGCCAGCGCCTGGAGCAGGGCTGGAGCGCGACCTGGTCGCAGTCCGGGTCCGTCGTCACCGCGACGAACGCGGCGTGGAACGGGAACCTCGCGCCGGGCGCCAGCGTGGACGTCGGGTTCAACGGGACGCACACCGGCACCGCGGCCGCGCCCGTGACGGCCACGCTGAACGGGTCGGCCTGCACCCTGTCCTGACCTCGTGCACCCCACGCGGCGCCCCGGCAGCCCTCTGCCGCCGGGGCGCCGCGGTGCGTCGCCGCAGGTCAGGGCGCCGCCTGTGACGTAGGTCCCACGAGAGAAACATCACATGACTTCGTCTGGGAGTTGCTCCGAGGCCGACCTAGCATCGCGCTCGTGGCACCTCGAGCGCAGGACACCGCAGCAGACGTCGACGTCCTCCTGGTCGGCGGGGGCATCATGAGCGCGACCCTCGCGGCGCTGCTCGGGACCCTCGAGCCCAGCTGGCGCATCGAGATCCACGAGAGGCTCGACGCTCCTGCGCTCGAGAGCTCGAACGCGTGGAACAACGCCGGCACGGGGCACGCCGCCCTGTGCGAGCTCAACTACACGCCGCAGCGCCCCGACGGCACGGTGGACGTCACCAAGGCCGTCACGATCAACGAGCAGTACGAGCTGTCCCGCGAGCTGTGGCACCACCTCGCGGCCGCCGGGCGGCTGCCGGGCGCCGAGGACGCCGTCACCACGACGCCGCACCTGACGTTCGTGCGCGGCGCCGACGACGTCGAGTTCCTGCGCCGGCGCTGGGAGGCGCTGCGCGCCCACCGGCTCTTCGCCGACCTCGAGTTCACGACCGACCCCGCCGTGATCGCCCGCTGGGCGCCCCTGCTCGTCGCCGACCGCACCGACGACGAGCCGGTCGCCGCGACCCGCGCCACCTGGGGCACCGACGTCGACTTCGGTGCGCTCACCCGCGCGATGCTCGACGACGCGGTCGACCGTGGCGCGGCCCTGCACACCAGCAGCGAGGTCACCCGGCTCCGGCAGCTGCGCGACGGGCGCTGGCGCGTCACCGTCGCCGACCGGCGGTGGAACGGCCGTCCGCCGCGCACGCTCACGGCGCGATTCGTCTTCGTCGGCGCCGGTGGTGGCGCACTGCACCTGCTGCAGCGCTCGCGGATCAAGGAGATCCGCGGCTACGCGGGCTTCCCGATCAGCGGGCAGTTCCTGCGCACCACCAAGCCGCAGGTCGTGGACCAGCACCGGGCCAAGGTGTACGGCAAGGCCGCGATCGGCGCCCCGCCGATGTCCGTGCCGCACCTGGACGCCCGGGTCGTCGACGGCGGCCGTGCGCTGATGTTCGGACCGTACGCCGGGTGGAGCATGAAGTTCCTCAAGCGGGGCTCGTGGACCGACCTGCTGCGCTCGGTGCGCCCGGGCAACCTGGTCCCGATGATCGCCGTCGGGCTGCGCAACCTGGATCTCGTGACGTACCTGGTCCGCGAGGTGACTGCCGGCGACACCGCCCGGCTGCGTGCGCTGCGCGCGTACATGCCGTCGGCGGACCCCCGTGACTGGGAGCTCATCACCGCGGGCCAGCGCGTCCAGGTCATCAAGCGCGGCCCGGGCGGTGGCGTCCTGGAGTTCGGCACGGAGCTCGTCGCGTCCGCCGACGGGTCGATCGCGGGCCTGCTCGGGGCGTCCCCCGGCGCCTCCACGGCGGTCGCCACGATGCTCGACCTCCTCGAGCGCTGCTTCCCCGCACGCGTCGACGCCTGGCGCCCCCAGCTGCAGCAGCTGATGCCGAGCCTCGGTGGCGGCGAGTGGGACGCCGCGCTCGAGCTCCAGCAGCTCGTGGACGACGGGACGCTCACGGGCGGACACTGACCCCGTGCACGACGACGAGGACACGCCCACCCTGCCCGCCGAGGAGCTGCCCGTCCCGGTCAGCGCACCGATGCGGCACGCGAAGGTGCGGGCCTCCACCGACCACACCACGGTGGGCCAGGTCGTCGTCGACCGCGACGGTGCGGTGACGATCGGCTGCGCATGCGGCATGACGCTCACCAACGGTCCGGGGTGGTCGCTCGACGAGCACATCCGCCTGCACCGTGCCGAGGCGCGGTTCCTCGCCCTGTCCGCCGTGGCCCCGGCCGGCATCCCCCGGCTGGCGCCCCACCCCGGCGGACCCGCGGTGGACGGGGCCTGAGCGCCGGACCTCAGTCGGCGCCTCGCGCCGCGAGGCGCTCGACGACCTCGGGCCGCCGCAGCGGCGGCACGGTCGCGGGTGGTCGTCGGCGCTCGGGCAGCTCGTCCAGCAGGTGCGCCGTGATGTGCGCGATCTGGGCGACGGCGCGCTCGAACGGCTCGCGCGTGGCGTCGGACAGCTGCTGGACACCCGTGACCTTGCGGACGTACTGGCGGGCCGCTGCCTCGATCTCGTCGTCGGTGGCGTGCGGCTCCAGGCCGCGCAGCGTGGTGATGTTCCTGCACATGCCAGCCGAAACTACGCCCCGACCGCGCCGTGCGCGAGGATGGATGTCGTGATACCCCCTGGGGTATCGTCGGAGGTCGACCCACGTCCGGCCGAACGTCCCGCGCCACGGACCGCGCGGGCTGCGAGGCTCGGACCACCGTGCTCCTGGAGGCTCTCGTGCGTCTGCTGCGCCCTGCCCTGCTCCTCGCCCTCACGCTGCTGCTGGCGGCCTGCTCGGACGCTCCCGCGCCGGCGCCGGACGCCGTCGTCGTCGACGTCCGCACGGCCGCCGAGTACGCCGAGGGCCACCTCGAGGGGGCCCTCCACCTCGACGTGCAGGACCCTGCCTTCGCGGACGCCGTCGCCGCCCTCGATCCCGAGGTGCCGTACGTCGTCTACTGCCGCTCCGGCAACCGGTCCGCCGCCGCGGCCGCGACGATGGCGACGGCCGGGCTGGAGGTCACCGACGCGGGCGCCATGGCGGACGCCGCGGCGAGCACCGGCCTGGCCGTCGTCACCCCGTGACGCCGCGCCGCTCCAGCTCCAGCAGCGTGCCCTTGGCGGCCGCGCCCCCGGCGTAGCGACCGGGGGACCCGCCCGCGCACACGACCCGGTGGCACGGCAGCAGCACGGGCACCGGGTTGCGGGCGCACGCGGTACCGACCGCACGGGCCGCCCGGGGGCTGCCGGCCACCCCGGCGACCTCGGTGTACGACGCCGTGGTGCCGTACGCCACCGTGGGCAGCGCGGCGACGACCTGACGGCGGAAGCCGGCGACGAGCCGCAGGTCGACGGCCACGTCGAACGCGCGACGCGCACCGGCGAAGTACTCGTCGAGCTCCCGCAGCACCGGGTCGAGGCGTCGCCCGCCCTCGAGCACCCGCGGGCTCACCCGCGCCGCCAGCTCCTCGAGCGCCGCCTCGTGGCCCTGCACGTCGAACGCCACCCGCAGCACGCCCCGCTCCCCCGCGGCCACGAGCAGACGCCCGACCGGGGTGTCCACGACCCGGTACGTGACGTCCAGCAGCCCCGCGGTCTGCGCCGAGTCGACGAGGCGTGCGTGCAGGTCGCGCAGCACCCGGTCGTCCCCGGCGCCGCCGCCCGTGCCGCGCTCCGTGATCTGCGTGGTCATGCCGTCCCCTCCTCGGTCCGCCATCCGTCGTACGTGCGCCGCAGGGCGGCGACGCCGTCCGCCCCTGCGCGGCGCGCTGCTGCGTCCGTGCCGCCGACCAGGGCTGCGACCTCGGCGTAGGGCAGGCCGCCGAGGTGGTGCAGCACGACGACGCGGCGCTGCTTGCCGGGCAGCGCGCCGACCGCGTGCCACAGGTCCAGGTCGCGCGACCCGGGCCCGGCGTCGGGTGCCACCAGGGGCGTGCCCGTGGCGCCGGGGTCATCGACGGGCACCGCGTGCCGCGCGCGGCGGCGGACCTCGTCGATCGCCTTGCGCCGTGCCACGGTGACGAGCCACGCCTCGACGTTGGTGCCCACCGGCAGGTCGGGCCACGCGCGCAGCGCCGCGAGGAAGGTCTCGGACCACGCGTCCTCGGCGTCCCGGGCACCCAGGACGGCGCGGCACACGCGCAGCACGGTGCCGCCGTGCACGCGCACGACGTCCTCGAACGGCTCGGTCATCCCCACAGTGTGCAGACGTGCGCCCCGTCCCGGACGTGAGGTCCGGGGCGGGCCGCCCCACGGGCGACCGTCAGTGCGGACGCCGCCGCGACACGACGAGCACCGCCGCCGTCGCGCCCACCGCCACCAGCACGGCCGCGGCGTTCAGGCCCCCGTAGCCGACGACCGCGAGCCCCACGCCGGCCAGCGCACCACCGCCGGCGCCGGCGAGCGACATCGCCGCGTCGGAGAGCCCCTGGATCGCGACCCGCTCCGGGCCGGGCACGTCCCCGGCGACGATGCTCGACCCGGCCACGGTCGCGGCCGACCAGCCGAGCCCCAGCAGCGCCAGCCCGGCCGTGACGAGCACGTGGTCCCCGCCTCCTCCCCCGCACACAGCGGCCGCGACGGCGACCAGCACGAGACCACCGACGAGCGTGCGACGCGCACCGACCCGGTCGGCGAGCACGCCCATCACAGGGGCGAGCGCGAACATCGCCGCGAGGTGCAGGCTCACGGTCAGCCCGACCAGGGTGATGGCCGCACCGTGGCCCTCCATGTGGACGGGCGTCACCGACATGACCGCGACCATGACCGCGTGCGCCGCGACGACGCCCAGGACGGCCGCGACGGCCCGCGGGTGCCGGCCCAGCGTCGTGAGGGCGACCCGCAACGGCACGTGCTGCCGCGTACCGGCGACCCCGTGCTCGCGGCCCGCGACGTCGAGCGGCTCGGGCCGCAGCCCCACCTGGACGACGAGCAGCGCCCCGAGCATGCCGACCCCGGCGAACACGAACACGCTCGCCAGGTCCGGCAGGCCGGTCAGGCGCGCGACGGCGCCGTCCAGGTGCACGAGGTTAGGTCCCACGACGGCGCCGACCGTGCTGGCCCACACCACCAGCGACAGGTCGCGCGACCGTGTCGCCGACGTCGACAGGTCCGTGGCGGCGAAGCGCGACTGCAGGTTGACCGCAGAGCCGACGCCCATCAGCGCACCGCCGACGAGCAGCAGCGGGAACGACGCGAGGACCGCCGCCACCACGATCCCGGACGCACCCACCGCGGCCAGGGCCAGCCCCGTGGACAACGCCCGGCGCCGACCGCGCGCCACCGCCAGCCGGGCCAGCCCGAGAGATCCCAGCGCGGCCCCGAGGGTGGCGGCGGTCGTCACCGAGCCGGCCCACGCGTCCGTGCCGGACAGGCCCACGGCCAGCAGCGACCCCACCGAGACCACGGACCCGGCCGCCAGCCCGCCCAGCACCTGCGCGGTCGCGAGCACCGCCACCGTGCGGCGCCGCAGGCGGTCGACGTCGACGGGTGCCGCCGGGACGACGGCACCGCCCGTCAGGGACGCGGGGCGGTCACCGGGCGAGGTCACGGCGCGACGCTAGCGCACCCCTGCGCAGCCCCGACGGCGTCAGCCCGTCCGGCCCCGCAGGAAGGCGCGCATCCGCTCCTTGCCGACGGCCGCGATCGCGCTCAGCGGGATCCCCGCCGGGCACACGACCGCACACTCGCCGTACGTCGAGCACGGCCCGAAGTCGTGCTCCATCTGGGCGACCATGTCGACAGCGCGTCGCCCCCGCTCGGTCCGGGTCTGGGGCAGCGTGGCCAGGTGGGTGAGCTTCGCACCCGTGAACAGCGACGCCGAGCCGTTGGGACACGCCGCGACGCAGGCGCCGCACCCGATGCAGGCCGCGAAGTCCAGCGCCGTCTCCGCGGTCTCGTGACCGATCCGTGCCGCGTCGGCGTCCGGGGCCGTCCCGGCGTCGACGGCGACGTGCCCGCCCGCCTGGACGACCCGGTCGAGCGCCGACCGGTCCACCACGAGGTCCTTGACGACGGGGAAGGCCGCTGCACGCAGCGGCTCCAGCACCACACGGTCGCCGTCGGCGAACGAGCGCACGTGCTGCTCGCACGACGGCGTGTTGGCCTGCGGCCCGTGCGGGCGGCCGTCGACGTCCACGCCGCAGCACCCGCAGATGCCCTCGCGGCAGTCCGACTCGAAGGCGACCGGCTCACGGCCGTCCTCGACGAGCTGGTCGTTGAGCCGGTCCAGCAGCTCGAGCAGCGTCATCTCCGCCGTGGCATCCGTCACGACGTACGTCTCGAAGGCGCCGGGTGAGGCCGCGTCGGGCTGGCGCCAGACGTCCAGGGTGAGCTTCACGCGTAGTTCCTCGTCTGCAGCGGCACGGCCTGGAACGTCAGGGGTTCGTCGTGCCGGACGAACCGTCCGTCGGCGGCGTCGGGAGCCGGTGACTCCCACGCCGAGACCCGGCACCACGCCGCGTCGTCACGCAGCGCCTCGCCGTCGGGTGTCTGGTGGTCGGCGCGGAAGTGCGCCCCGCAGCTCTCGTCACGGTCGAGACCGTCGACGCACAGCAGCTCGGCCATCTCGAGGTAGTCCGCGACGCGTCCGGCCCGCTCAAGCTCCTGGTTCAGGGCCGCGCCCTCCCCCAGGACCCGCACGTCGCGCCAGAACTCCTCGCGCAGCGCGCGGATCTCCACGATCCCCTGCGCCAGCCCCTCGGGCGTGCGGGTCACACCCGCGCACCGGTACAGGATCTCGCCCAGCCGGCGGTGGAACCGGTCGGGGCCCTGCGTCCCGTCGTTCTTCAGGAGCCGCTCGGTCCGCGCGCGCACCGCCTCGAGCGCATCGAGCACCGCGGCGTCGTCCGCCGCGAGGCGCGGTGTCCCCAGGAGCGGGGCCAGGTACCCCGGGACCGCGTACGGCAGCGTGAACCACCCGTCGACGCACGCCGAGAGCAGCGAGTTGGCACCCAGCCGGTTGGCGCCGTGGTAGCCCCAGCCGACCTCGCCCCCGACGAACAGGCCCGGGACGGACGTCATGAGGTCGTAGTCCGACCAGAGACCGCCCATCGCGAAGTGCGCCCCCGGAGCGATCCGCATGGGAGTGCGCAGCGGGTCGTCGCCCGTGGCCTGCTCGTACATGTGGAACAGGTTGGAGTAGCGCGACACGACGGTCGCCCTGCCCAGGCGCTGCACCGCGTCCGCGAAGTCGAGGTACACGGCATTCTTCAGCGGGCCGACCCCGTACCCGGCGTCGATGCGCTCGCGGGCGGCACGCGACGCGACGTCGCGCGGTGTGAGGTTGCCGAACGTCGGGTAGCGGCGCTCGAGGTAGTAGTCCCGCTCCTCCTCCGGGATGTCGCCCGGCGCGCGGTCGTCGTCGGCGCGCACCGGGACCCAGATCCGGCCGTCGTTGCGCAGGGACTCGGACATGAGGATGGTCTTGGACTGCCACTGGCTCATCAGGGGCAGGGCCGTGGGGTGGAACTGGACGAACGCGGGGTTGGCGAAGTGCGCGCCGCGGCGGTGCGCGCGCCAGGCGGCCGTCGCGTTGGAGTTCCGGGCGAGCGTGGACTTGCAGTAGATGTTGCCGTACCCACCGGTCGCCAGGACCACGGCGTGCGCGGTCACGGCCCGGACCTCACCCGTCACGAGGTCGCGGACGACGACGCCCTGCGCGCGACCGTCGGCCACGACGACGTCGAGCATCTCCTGGCGCGTGTGCAGCGTGACCGTGCCGGCGGCCACCTGGCGCAGGAGCGCGTTCGCGCCGGCGACCTGCAGCTGCTGGCCGGTCTGACCGCGTGTGTAGTAGGTGCGCGAGACCTGGACGCCGCCGAACGACCGGGTGGCCAGCGCGCCGCCGTACTCGCGCGCGAACGGCGCACCGATCGCGTTCATGTGGTCGATGACGCGCACCGACTCCTGCCCCAGGCGGTAGGCGTCGGCCTCCCGGCCCCGGAAGTCGCCGCCCTTGACGGTGTCCTTGACGAACCGGTGGACGGAGTCGTTGTCGACCTTGCGGGCCCGCGCGGCGTTGATGCCGCCCTGCGCGGCCACCGAGTGCGCGCGGCGCGGCGCGTCGTGGATGGTGAAGCACTCGACCTGGTAGCCGAGCTCCCCCAGCGCGGCCGCGGCACCTGCACCGGCCAGGCCGGTTCCCACCACGATCACGGTGAACTTGCGGCGGTTGGCGGGAGCGACCAGGTCGTAGTGCAGCCGGCGGTCGTCCCAGGCACTCTCCGGTGCGACGTCCGGCACGCGCCCGTCGACGGGTGTGCCGACCGTCCGGACGTCGTCCGGCGTCAGGGGCGGCGGCGTCCCGGGGGCGGTCACGCCACGACCCCCGTGAGGACGGCGACCGGGATGAGCAGGTTGCCGACGAGCACGAGGAGGCCGACGGCCCCGGCGACGGCGGCGCCGATCGCTCGCAGGCGGCGGCCGGTGGCGCCCAGGTCGTTGACGACGCTCCACAGCCCGTGCGCCAGGTGGAGGAACAGCGTGCCGATCGCCAGGACGTAGAAGGCCGCGACGGCGGGCCGCTGGAAGGAGCTCACGAGGTTGGCGTACGCCTGGCCGGCGACGAACTCGCCCGTGGCCGCCGGTCGGGTCCCCGTCGTGAGGTCGAGGACGTGGAAGACCACGAAGAACAGCAGGACGACGCCCGTCACGAGCATGCTGCGCGCCTGGAAGCTGCGGAAGCTGCGCAGGCCCTGGCGGCGGTGCGGCCCGCGCGCGACGCGCGCCCGGTGGCGCAGCACGACGGCGGCCCAGACGTGCGCCACGAGGCAGGTCAGCAGGGTGGACCGGAAGATCCAGATGAACCAGCCGTGCGGCACCAGGGGCGCCAGGAGGTCGCGCTGCAGCCAGTGGGCGTAGCCGTCGAACTCCTCCGGGCCCAGGAACACCTTGAGGTTGCCGACGAGGTGCACGACGACGAAGAGCGCGAACACGGTCCCCGTGACCGCCATGACCACCTTGAGGACCCAGGTCGCCGGCTGTGGCTGCGGACCGGCGGAGGGTCGCTCGACCGCGGGAACTCGGTCGGGTTCGGGTCGCGTGCTGGTCGGGACTGCCACCGCTGCTTGACCTCCGTGTCATGGACGCGGCGCGGGTGCGCGCGTCCAGCAGCACGACGGTCCCACCCCGCCGGGTGGGTCGCGTGGGACCGGAGTCCCCCGCGGGCAGGGTCCGCCGGCTCGCCGACGTCTGCCGCGGTCCAGGCAGGCCTGTGCGGTTCGACGGTGCAGCTCCTGGTGACGGACCGATGGGTCCGCTAGGTTCCGTTATCAGCCAGTCTGGGTCGTTCGCCGCCCACGCTGCGCCCGTGGGACCTGCGTGCGATGCTCGACGACGATCCCACCGTCGACGACCGGGAGAACCGCATGAGCCACGCCGACGACCGCTCCCCCCGACTCCTGCGCGCCACCCGCACGCTCGAGGAGTCCCCGGCGCTCGACCCCGTCGTCGAGCGCCTGCACCCGTGGGTGGTCCGCGCGCTCGACCGGCAGCCCGGCCTCGCGCGCCTCCTGCACGGGCGCCCCCTCGGGCACGCGCTGCACCCCCTCATGACCGACACACCGATCGGTCTGTGGACGTCCGCCGCCGTGCTGGACCTCACCGGGGGGCCGTCGGCCGGCCCGCACGCCGACCGGCTGCTCGGGCTCGGGATCCTCGCTGCGCTGCCGACGTCCCTCACCGGTCTCGCCGACTGGGCGGTCTCGGGCCGACGCACCCGGCGCGTCGGGGTCGCTCACGCCGCGCTGAACTCCGCCGGCCTGGTGCTGTACGCGGGCTCCTGGGTGCTGCGCCGCCGCGGCGCGCGCCCCCTCGGGGTCGCGGCGTCGCTGGCCGCGACCGGGCTCGTCAGCGCGAGCGGCTACCTCGGGGGGCACATGTCGTCCCGTCTCGGCGCCCCGCCCCGGGGGCACAGCGGCCCTCCGACCACCCGACCGACGCCCGACGCCGACGAGGTGGACGCGACCGCCGACCAGGTCGGACCCTCCTCCGCGCTCTGACGCCGGTCGACCGCGTCGGACCGGCCGGGCGGGTGCTACGCCCAGCCGCCGAGGTACGCCTCGACGTCCGGCGGTCCGTCCACGGCACGGCAGTCGGGAGTGCGCAGGGCCCGCGTCGGGAACAGGTCGCCACCGTGCCGCGCGCCACGGGCGGCGGCGCGCCGGGAGGAGACGCGCACGCACGGAGTGCCTGACGGGTCGGCGAGCTCGAGCACGCCCAGCTGCTCCCGCGCGACCGTGTCGACGGCGGCGCGCACGGTGCCGGGCCGCAGGAGCACGGGCCGCAGGACCTGGACGTCCATCCGCACGCGGTCGTGCACCCGGTCCGCGTCCTCAGGTCGTCCTCGCACCGCGGCGTGGGGAAGGTCGGCCAGCACCTGGTCGCCCAGGACGTAGGCCCAGGCGTCGTCCACCTCGTCCGGCAGGTGGGCCAGGACGTCCACGTACCTCGGCACGTGGCCGCGCGGACCCGAGCCGGGCAGGGGAACCAGCTCGGCCAGCCGGAGCGCCTCGTCGTTCTTCGCAGCGAGCGTGCTCCCGGCCCGACCGGCGGCGTCGGGACCGTCGTGCCAGGCCACGGCCCCGGGCACGTGGGCCACGACGGCGCCGGCGAGCCACGCCCGGTACGCCCACTCCCAGTCCTCCCCGCCGTACGCCGTGAAGCCCTCGTCGTACCCGCCGGTCGCCTCGTACAGCCGGCGGGAGAAGGCGGTGACCGCTCCGATGACGTACCGGTAGCTGCGGTCGTCCGCATCGAGCAGGTTGCGCGTGCGCCCGTAGGCGTCACGCAACCACGCGGGCTCCGGCAGCTCGTGGTCGGGGCCTGCGGCCCCCACCGGCGTCCCCGCCGGGACGCCGTCGAACCGTGCATGGCGGCGGCGCCCCACCGTCAGGCAGTCGGGGGCGAGCGCGGGCAGCCGGGTCAGGGCCCGCACGTAGCCGGGTTCGGGTGCGGTGTCGGCGTCGAGCTGGACGACCAGGTCGTGCCGCGCGGTGCTGATCCCCAGGTTCCGCGCGGCCGCGAGCCGGAAGCCACGGTCCGGCTGCCGGACGAGGCGGGCCCACGGGGGCACCTCGGGCGCCACGGGCGAGCCGTCGTCGACGACGACCACGTCGAGCAGGTCGTCGGGGTAGTCCTGGGCACGGACCGCCGCCAACGTGCGCGCCAGCTGCGCGGGCTGGTCGTAGTGGGCGACGACCACCGAGACGCCGGGCAGCGGGTCGGGCCACAGGCCGTCGAGCAGGTCCCACCGGTTCTGCGGGACGGCGCGCGGCCGCGTCACGCGGCCTCCCAGATCGCCAGGTGCGCGGCGGCCGCGTCGGCGAGGTCCGGGCGCAGGTCGGCGGTCGCCGGGAGCCACGTCCGCTCCGGGGCGCCCCAGGCAGCGGCGATCGCGGTGGCGAGCCCCGAAGGGTCGACGACCTCGACGAGGCCCGGGCGCAAGGCCGCCATCTCCTCGGTGTACCGCGAGCGCAGGACGACCGCGCGCCGCCCGTGCTCGGCCCACTCCAGCAGCGTCCGGGACGCCGAGACGTGCTGGTGCGCGACCACGGGGACGCCCGGGCCGGCGAGCTGGGCGCGGTAGGCGTCACGGCTCAGCACGCCCGTGACCTGCAGCTCCGCGCCGACGCTGCGGACCGCGGCCCGCAGGTCGAGGAGCTCGGACTCGTGGCCGGGCGACGCCCCGCCGACGGCGACGACGGTGACGGCAGCGCGGTCGCCCGAGAGCCCCGCCGCGGCCTCCACCGCGGAGCGCGCCGCCTCGAGGTGCCCCTTGCCGGGGTAGACCCAGCCGGCCAGCAGGACCCGCAGGCCCTCGGCACGCTCGACGACCGGCCCGCCGGGGGCAGGCACGGTGGGGACCGGTGCCGCCGACCCCAGAGGGACCACGTGCGCGGTGGCGGCCACACCGGCTCCGACGTGCTCGTGCAGCAGGGCACGCTCGTGCTCGCTACTCACGACCACCAGGCGGGCCGCGAGCGCCATCCGCCGGTACCCCGACGCCCGCCGCTCCAGCCGTCCGGGTCCGTCGGAGGCCTGCGGCACGTCGTGGAGGGTCAGCGACAGCGCGCACCGGGTGGCGACCGCCTCGACCACGTCGGCCGCCTCGAGCGCGGAGCGCCCGAGGAGGTGGTCCGTCACGTGCAGGTGCAGCGGGCGCCCGCGTCCGGCGAGCTCGACGAGCGCGGTGGGGTCCTCGACCTCGAGCACCCGCACGTCGGGGCGCCGGGAGCGCACGGCGGCGGCGAGGTCGGCTGCGTAGCCGGTGACGCCGTGGCCCGGCGGTCCGAGCACGACGAGGTCGGGGACGGGCGTCGGCATGCACGCATCGTCGCCCGGTCGCGCGTCCGGGGCCACCGGGACACACTGACGCCACCCCGCAGGCGAGAACAGATCGGATGGTGGTGCACGCCGTGGCAGCCATGCCCCTCGTCGTCCTCGACGACCCCCGTCCGAGCACCGTGCGTGCCGTCTGCGTGCCCGCGGACCACCCCTACGTGAGGGCGGCGACGGCGGACCCGTCGGTCGTCGTCCTGCCCGACCCGCCGGTCCCGGGCGGTCAGCCCGGGCAGTGGTGGCCGCCCGTCGCGCTGGACGCGGCGTGGATCGAGGCCCACCGCGACGAGGCCGACCTGCTCCACGTGCACTTCGGCACCGAGTCGTTCGGCGTCGGGCACCTGCGCGCGGCCCTCGACGCCGCGCACCGCGTCGGCTGGCCGGTCGTCGTGACCGTGCACGACCTCGAGAACCCGCAGCTGACGGACCAGGACCACCACGTGGCACAGCTGGGCGTGCTGCTCGCGGCCGCGGACGGCGTGATCACGCTCACGGCGGGCGGCGCCGCGGCGATCGCCCGCCGCTGGGGGCGCCGTGCCGCGGTCGTGCCGCACCCTCGCGTCCTGCGCACGGGCTGGACGCCGCCCGCGGGCGGCGGGCGGTCCGTCCGGCGGGTGGCGACCCACCTCAAGGATCTGCGCCCGGGCGTGGACGGCGCGGGGGCGGTCGCAGCGCTCGTGGGGGCGACGCGGCGACTGGCCGGTGCCGGGCTCGACCTCGAGGTGGAGGTGCACCTGCGGGACAGGACGCGCGACGACCGGGCCGCTGCGCGGGTGCGTGACCTGTGCGACGGGTCGTCGGTGACCCTGGTGGAGCACGCGCGTCCGAGCGACGACGCGCTGGCCGAGCACCTGTCCGGGCTCGACGCGTGCCTTCTGCCGTACGGGCACGGCACCCACTCCGGCTGGCTGGAGCTGTGCTGGGACCTCGGCGTGCCCGTGGTCGCCCCGGAGATCGGCCACCTGTCCGAGCAGCACCCGGACGGCTCGGTCGTCACGACCACGCCGTTCGACCGGCCCGGTGCCGCGACGGACCTCGCGGGCGCGCTGGGGCTCGCGCTCGACCTGCCGGCGGCGGGCAGCCGCGAGCGCGACGCGCTGGTCCGGGAGCGCGCCCACCACCGGACCCGCACGGACGAGGCGTCCGTCCAGCACCACCGCGAGCTGTACCGGCAGCTGATCGCGGCTCGCCGGTGAGCGCGCTCGACGTCCTCGTCGTCGCCCCCCTGCGCTTCCCGCTCGGCCCGCCGCACGCCGGTGGGCTCGAGTCGATGGTGTGGAACGAGGTCCGCGCGCTGCGCGAACGCGGCCACCGCGTCGACCTCGTCGCGGTCGAGGGGTCCGACCAGCTGGACCCGGGGCTCCCCCGGTTCCGCCTCCCGGCGGTCACCTGGGACGCGTCGGACGTGGCCACGGACGACACCTGGCCGACCGACTCCCTGGCACGCACGGTCGGCGCGCTCGACGACGCACTGGACGAGGTCGCGGCGGCGCGGCGGTGGGACGTGGTGCTCAACCACTGCCTGCACCCGCTGCCGGTGCTGCGGGCGGCGGGGCTCGGAGCGCCTGTCGTCACGGTCCTGCACACCCCGCCGGAGCCGGCGCTGGTCGAGGCCGCGCGCCTGGCGCCCGCCACGGCCCGGTTCGTGGCCGTCAGCGAGCACACCCGGGCGTCGTGGGCGCGGGCGGGGGTCGCCTCGACCCTGCTGCACAACGGGGTGCGGGTCGAGGAGTGGCCCGTCGGGCCCGGCGGGCCGGACCTGGTGTGGTTCGGCCGGATCGTCCCGGAGAAGGCGCCCCACCTGGCGGTGGAGGTGGCGCGCCGGCTCGGCCGACGCATCGTCCTGGCCGGCCGGGTCGGCGACGAGGGGTACATGCGCACGCAGATCGCTCCGAGGCTGGGCGCCGACGTGCGGTGGAGCGGGCACCTCGATCAGCGCCGGCTCGCCCGGCTCGTGGGGCGCAGCGCCACGACGCTGGTCACGTCGGTGTGGGAGGAGCCGTTCGGTCTGGTCGCGCCGGAGTCCCTGAGCTGCGGCACGCCGGTGGTCGGCTTCGCGGTCGGCGGGCTCCCCGAGGTCCAGCGGGGTCGCGTCGGGATGGCGGTGGCGCCGCCGGGTGACGTCGCGGCGATGGCCCGTGCCGCCGCGCCATTGGTCGCGCGCGGACGCCACCCGCGCTACCGCGCGCAGGTCCGGGCCTCGGTGCGCGACGCGTTCTCGCTGGACGTCCGGATGCGCCGGCTCGACGAGCTGCTCACGCACGCGGTCGTGGCCGCCGGGCAGGAGGTGGCATGAGCGGGCGCACGGTCGGGTGGTACGTCCACCACCACGGGTCCGGTCACGCGACCCGGCTGCGGGCGATCAGCAGGCACCTGGACGAGCCCGTCGCGGCGTTCGGCTCGATGGAGCGACCGCCGCAGCTGCCCGAGAGCGTCACGTGGACCCGTCTCGAGCGCGACGACGGCACGGAGCCGGGCAGCCTCCCGCCGCAGGTGCTGGACCCGACCGTGGGCGGGCTCCTGCACTGGGCACCGCGGGGGCACCGGGGTCACCGGCGCCGGCTCGCCCGGCTGGTCGAGGGGCTCGACCGGCACGACGTCGGCGCGCTCGTGGTCGACACGTCCGTCGAGGTGACCCTGCTCGGCAGGCTCCTGGGGATACCGACGGTGCTCGTCACCCAGCCCGGTGCCCGCGACGACGCCGCCCACGCGGTCGGCCTCGCCGCGGCGACCCGGGTCATCGCCCCGTGGCCGGCGGGTCTGCTGGAGCCGGCGCACCTGGCGCGGGTGCGCGACGCGGTGACGTTCACCGGCGGGATCAGCCGGTTCGAGGGTCGCCGTCCCGACCCGGTGAGGTCCGGCAGCGTGCTGCTGCTCGCGGGTGGTGGGGGTGCCGCCGTCGGAGGCGACGACCTGCGTCGGGCGCAGGACGCGACCCCCGGACGCGACTGGAGGCTCGCGGGCACGCTCGGCGACGCGTCGGGCCGGTGGGTGGACGACCCCTGGCAGGCGCTGTCGTCCGCGGAGGTCGTCGTCAGCTGGGCGGGGCAGAACGCGGTCGCCGACCTCGCGGCGGCGGGTGCACGCGCTGTCGTGCTGCCGCAGGACCGGCCGTTCGGTGAGCAGCACGCGACCGGGCACGCGCTGCGCGACGCGCGGCTCGCGGTCGTCCGCCCGTCCTGGCCGAGCCCGCAGCACTGGCCCGACCTGCTCGAGGAGGCCCGGCACCTGGAGCCGCGGTGGGAGCGCTGGCAGGTCGACGGGGCGGCGCGCCGGGCCGCGCAGGTCGTGCACGAGGTCGCCGAGGGCGGGGCCGCATGACCACGGCCGTCCTCACCGTGTGCTCGGCCGGCCGCCGCGAGCACCTCGGGCACCAGGCGGTGGCCGTGCGCCGGCAGCACGCCGACCTCTACGTCGTCGCGTGGATCGGCCCGGGACCGGTCGACGACGTCGACGCCGACGTGGTGCTGCGCGTGCCGCCCGGCACGGCGGGGCTGCCGGTCGCCGCCGCGCGCAACGCCGCCGCCGACGAGGCGGTACGACGCGGTGCCGACGCCCTGGTCCTCCTCGACGCCGACTGCGTCCCCGGGCCGGGGACGCTGGACCGGTACGCCGCGACGGTCGCCGCCCGGCCCGACGCCGTGCTGTGCGGCCCGGTCAGCTACCTGCCCGCGGGCGTCGACGTCGACGACCCCCGCGAGCTCGCGCGTCGCACCGCCCCGCACGCCGCCCGCCCGGACCCGGGCGACGGCGAGCTGCGTGCGGCGACGCCCGAGGAGTACGACCTGTTCTGGTCGTTGTCGTTCGCGGTCGCGGCCACCCGGTGGGCCGACGGACCGCGGTTCGACGAGGGGTTCGAGGGCTACGGCGCCGAGGACACGGACTACGCCTGTGCCCTGCGGGCGCGGGGCGTCCCGCTGCTGTGGGTCGGCGGCGCGCACGCGTACCACCAGTTCCACCCCACGCAGTCCCCCCCGTGGCAGCACCTCGACGACATCCTGCGCAACGGCGCGCGCTTCGCGCAGCGCTGGGGGCGGTGGCCGATGGGTGGCTGGCTGGAGGCGTTCGCCGCCGCCGGGGCGATCACCTGGGACGGGGGGACGTGGCGCCGTACGTCCGCCCGGTGAGGGCCCCGAGCAGCTCGTCGGCCGCGTCGAGCAGCAGCGGCGCCACGCGCTCCGGGGCGTAGTCGTCCGCCGAGGTCGCCGCCGCGCGACCCAGCCGCTCGCGCAGCGCGGGCTCGGCCAGCAGGCGGGTCACGGCGCGGGCGAGCTCGCCGACGTCGCCCGGGTCCACCACCAGCGCGTCGCGCCCGTCGGTGCAGAAGTCGTCGAACCCGCTCCCCCGCGTGACGACGACCGGCGCGCCGATCGCACGGGCCTCCAGGGCCGCGTTGCCGAACCCCTCCCACACCGACGGGCACAGCACGAGCGTCGCGGCCCGCACGCACGGGTGCAGCTGCTCGGCCGACAGGTGCCCGACCAGGTGCACCCGCGAGCGCGCGGCGGGCGGGACCGCGCACAGCAGCTCGTCACGGTCCGGCTCGAAGCGGGCGTCCCCGCTGGCGCCGGCCAGGACCAGCTGGACGTCGGGGTGGGCGGCGGCCACCCGCGCGAACGCCTCGGTCGCGGTCAGCACGCCCTTGCGTCGTTCCAGCCGACCGACGAACAGGATCACCGGCCCGGCGGCTCCGGGCCACCAGGTCGGCGTCGGGCCCGCGCCGGCCAGCCGACGGACCTGCGCGACGTCGACCGTGTTCGGGACGACACGCAGCGGGGGGACCTCGCCCAGCGTGCGCCGCGTCCGGTCCGCCATCGCGGTGGAGATGGCGATCAACCCGGCCGACCGGCGGATCTGCCGCGTCTCCAGGAACGACTGCACGACCTGCACCGTCCCCTGCCGCCAGCCGAACGAGGCCGGGGTGAAGCCCGCGACCGCGTTCTGCAGCGCCGTGCTGGTCGCGAGGTTGGTCAGCACCGGGGCGCGGGCGGGCAGCCGGGCACCCAGCGCCCCCCACTCCGGGAGGAACACGCGGTCGTAGCGCCCCCGCCGTGCGGCCGACGCGACGACGTGGGCTCGTCGCGACAGCGCCGCCACCCCGGACCCGGGCACCGCTGCCGACGCCAGGAGGTGCACGCCGCCCGGGGCCCGGTCCGACAGCAACGGCCCCGGGGCGACGACCAGCAGGTCGACCTGCGCTCCGGCCGCGACCAGAGCGGGGGCCAGCCCGGCGTAGTGGGTCCCGATCCCCCCGGTGTAGGCGGTCAGACCGGCGTACTCGGTGGTCGCGACCAGCCACCGGCCGCCGTCTCGACGCGTCGGGGTCATGTCCCGAGTCTGCCCGCGGGGGCGGCGGCCCGCTCGGCCGGCACCCCCGACGGGCGACCCGCCCGCGGTCAGTGGTGCGACCCGCGCCTGCCCGACGTCTCCACCGGGGTCGCGCCGGGTCGCGTCCACTGGGGGGTGGGGCGGCCGGTGGGGCCCCACGTGCCGCGCCCCCGCTCGTCGGTTCGCCAGTACCAGCCGGGCTCGGCGCCGGCGGGCCAGCCGTCGGGCACGTCCTGCCAGGCCTCGCCGCGGCCGTACGGGGTCATGTCGAGCAGCTGGAAGGAGGGCGAGGCGACCTCGACTCCCCGACCGGTGGTCGTGTAGGTGAGGAACACACGGTCGCCGTCCCGCAGGAAGCAGGCGAACCTCCCCATCTCCTCACCGACGGGCCCGGTCACCCCGCGCACGGAGTACCAGCGCTGGGTGTAGCCCATGAACTGCAGGTACGGCGCCACCTCGTCCCACGCGCCCGTGGTGAGGATCGCGAACGCGACGCCCCGGGCCGCGAGGTAGGGCGCGTCCCGCAGCTGCCAGGCGCTGACGGTGCAGCCCTCGCACTGGCCCTGGTGCGGCGCACCGTCGTGCCACATGTGCTGGTAGACGACGAGCTCCTCGCGTCCGTCGAACACGTCGCGGAACGGGATCGGTCCGTCCGGTCCGACGACCGGGACCGCGCCGTCGACCTCCACCATCGGCAGCCGGCGGCGCGCGGCGGCGATCGCGTCGCCCGCGCGGGTGTGGGCCTTCTCGCGCACGAGCAGCTCGTCGCGGGCCGCCTGCCACGTGGCGTGGTCGACCACAGGCGGTCGGCCGGGTCGGGTGGCGGACTCGTGGGGCGTCGTCATGGTGTCCTCCGCGGTGTCGGGGCGGGCGGGCGCCCACCGGGGTCATGGGTGCCGACCTGCCGGACGTCGCGAAGTGTCCGGCCGCGGGGCGGCGGGCTCACGGGAACGACTCCCGTTCGCGATACATAGCCACATTGCCATGTCGCAATATCTGTGGTGTGCTGGCGCGCGTGCACGGTCAACCGGGGCTCCACGCGGCGGCAGAGCTGTTCAAGGTGCTGGGCCACGAGTCCAGGCTCACGCTCCTGCTGCTGCTGGCCACGGAGCCGCGCACCGTCGGCGCACTCGTGGCGGCGACGGGCAGCACGCAGCCGCTGGTCTCCCAGCACCTGCGCACGCTGCGTCAGAGCGGCCTCGTCACCGCGACCCGCCACGGGCGCGAGGTCACCTACCGCGTCACCGACGAGCACGTGACGCACGTCGTCACCGACGCGCTCGCCCACGTCACGGAGCCGACCCCCCAGGGGCGGCCCCACGGACCCCAGGAGGACCACCCATGACCGTCACCGACACGCACGCCGAGCACACGCTCGCCGAGCACGCCCACGGCGCGGCCTGCGGCCACGAGGCCGTGCCCCACGGCGACCACGTCGACTACGTCCACGGCACCCACCGGCACGCCGAGCACGGCGACCACTACGACGAGCACGAGGCCGTCGCCGAGCACACCACCGAGCAGCACGCCCACGGCGGCGACTGCGGCCACGAGGCCGTCCCGCACGACGACCACACCGACTACGTCCACGACGGGCACCGGCACGCCGCCCACGACGACCACTACGACGAGCACTGACGCACCACGGCGTCCGTGTCCGCAGGGCGCCGGCGGACGCGACGAGGCCCGCACCGCTGCTGCGGTGCGGGCCTCGATCTGCCACGACGTCGGGCTGACAGGATTTGAACCTGCGACCCCTTGACCCCCAGTCAAGTGCGCTACCAAGCTGCGCCACAGCCCGTCGTGCCCCCGCGGGGGCCGTCGAAGACTCTATCGCACCCGACGCGGCTCACTCGACCACCCCCGGCCGGCACGTCCCGCCACGAACCCCGCCGGTGCCCGCCTCCTCACCCGGCCGCGCGCTCCTCGCGCCGCCGGCGCAGCACCTCGAGCTCGGCGCCCACGACGCCGAGCACCAGCAGGTCGACCAGCAGCCCCCACGAGGCGTCCCACTGCGAGAGCCGGAAGAGGAAGAACTGGGTGACCAGCAGGCTCACCAGCACCGCACGGCGGAACCACAGGTACCCGTGGACGGCGTCGTGCCGCACCCGTGCCAGGCCCACGCCCGCCAGCACGACGCTCACCGCCCCGGCGACCAGCGCGCCGGCGACCACCCAGCCCGGCGACCGGTCGCCGCCCCACCACCGGGCGACGGCACCGCTGACCGTCACGCCCGACGTCCCCACGAGCACGGCGACCGCGAGCCAGGGCACGAACCGCGCGCGCACCAGCGTGTGCAGCACGCGCACGACCCCCGAGGCGACCAGCCCGACCGGGTCCGGCAGCTCGGCCTGGTCGTCCTCGATGCTGCGCAGCAGCGCCCGGGTCTCGCGCGCACCCGGCACGTCCCCGGCGTCGGCCAGGTGCGCCTCGGCACGGTGCCGCGCCGCCGGGGTGAACCCGCCGACGACCCCGGCCACCGCCTCGTCCACGGCGCCCGCGAGCGCCTCGCGCGGGTCGGGCGGGCGGCGTCCGTGCAGGGCGTCGGCGACCAGACCCAGGGCCACGACGGTCGCGTAGATGATCGCCGCGGTCGGCTCGTAGAAGTAGTCGTTGTCGGACGTGACGAACTTGCCGACCTCGTCGACGAAGAGCCCGAACCCGACGCCGCCGACCAGGGCACCGAGCGGCCGCAGCGACGGACCGGTGAACGACAGGAGCAGCACGAAGGCGACGGCCATCAGCAGCCCACCCCACAGCACGTGGGCGATGTGCAGACCGTCGCCCCCGAGCTGCGGGTACCCGGTCGCGGCGAGCAGCGCCCGGGTGAGCAGCACCGTCGCCGCGGTCGCGACGAGGAAGGTCGCGAGGTGCCGAGGCCCACGGGGGTCGCGCGGCAGCCCGAGGCGCAGCAGCACGTGCGGTGTCGCGCGCGCCGGGCGCTCGGGTCGCCGGGCGGTCACTCCCGGGTCACCGCTTGCGCTTCTCGCGCACGCGCACGGAGATCGTGATGGGCGTCCCCTCGAAGCCGAAGGTCTCGCGCAGGCGACGCTCGATGAACCGCCGGTACGTCGGCTCGAGGAACCCGGTGGCGAAGATCACGAACCGGGGCGGGCGGGTCGAGGCCTGCGTGGCGAACAGGATGCGCGGCTGCTTGCCGCCGCGCAGCGGGTGCGGGTGCGCCGAGACGAGCTCGCCCAGGAACGCGTTGAGGCGCCCGGTGGAGATGCGGGTGTCCCACGAGGCGAGAGACCGCTCGAGAGCGGGCACGAGGCGGTCGGTGTGCCAGCCGGTGCGGGCGGACACGTTGACGCGCGGCGCCCACTGGACCTGGACGAGCTGCTGCTCGATCTCCCGCTCGAGGAAGGGGCGGCGGTCCTCGTCCATGAGGTCCCACTTGTTGTACGCGACGACCAGCGCACGGCCGGCGTCGATGACGTGCTGGATGATGCGGATGTCCTGCTCGGTCATGGGCGCCGAGGCGTCGACGAGGACGACGGCGACCTCGGCCTTCTCGACCGCCGCCTGCGTGCGCAGCGAGGCGTAGAAGTCCGCGCCCGACGTCTGGTGCACGCGACGCCGGATGCCGGCGGTGTCGACGAAGACCCACGGCTTGCCGCCGAGCGCGACGAGCTCGTCGACGGGGTCGCGGGTGGTGCCCGCGACGTCGTCGACCACGACCCGCTCGGAGCCGACGACCTTGTTGAGCAGGGACGACTTGCCGACGTTGGGACGCCCGACGAGGGCGACGCGCCGCGGGCCGTCGGGCAGCGGCGTGGCGTGCGCCGAGACCGTGGGCAGCGCGTCCATGGCGGCGTCGAGCAGGTCGCCCGTGCCGCGTCCGTGCAGCGCGGAGATCGGGTGCGGCTGGCCCAGGCCGAGGGACCACAGCGCGGACGCGTCGGCCTCGACCGCGGGCCCGTCGACCTTGTTGGCGACGAGCACGACGGGCTTGCCCGAGCGGCGCAGGAGGCGCACGACCTGCTCGTCGGTGTCGGTGGAGCCCACGGTGGCGTCGACGACGAACAGCACGGCGTCGGCGAGCTCGATGGCGACCTCGGCCTGCTGGGCCACGCGCTTGTGGATGCCCGCGACGTCGACCTCCCAGCCACCGGTGTCGACGAGGGTGAACCGGCGTCCCGACCACTCGGCGGGGTAGCTGACCCGGTCACGGGTCACCCCGGGGTTGTCCTCGACGACGGCCTCGCGGCGACCGATGATGCGGTTGACCAGGGTCGACTTGCCGACGTTGGGGCGCCCCACGACAGCCAGCACGGGCAGGGTCGTGGCGATCTCGCGGTCGTCGCCGTCCGCGCCGCCCCCGTGCAGCAGCGCGAGGTCCTCGTCGCCGAGCTCGTACTCCGCCAGGCCGGCGAGCAGCGCCCGCTCCCGCGCGGCGTCGTCGACGTCGTCCGTCGCGTCCGGGGCCGCCGGTGCCTCGGGGGCGGTGGCGTCGGGGGCGGTGCGGTCGTCGTCCGGGGCGTGCGTCGTCGTGGGGTCGGGCTGCTCCATGGGCCCATTGTCCCCTGCCGGGCGCCCGCGTCCTGCCACGGGCGTGCGCGCGGGTCGGCGGCGAGCCGCGCGCACGCCTGCGTCAGACGGTCGAGCGGGGGTCGTCCGCCGGCAGCCGGACGCCGGTGCGCTCCTGCGCGGCCACGACGAGGTCCGCGAGCGCGTCCCGGATCACGCCGGCGGCGTGGTCGATCGCCGCCCGGCGCGGTCCTGCGGCGGAGCGGACGTCGACCGGGTCGCCGAACTCGACGTGGAGCGTGCGGCGCAGCGCCGGCAGCCCGCGCGGCGGGTCGCCGGGGCGTCGTGCCCCGAGGATGGCGACGGGGACGACCTGCGCGTCGCCGTTCACGGCAAGCCAGGCGGCGCCGGCGCGGACCTGCTCGACGGTGCCGCCGCCGCGGGTGCCCTCGGGGAAGATCCCGACCGCTCCCCCGCGGCGCAGCACGCCGAGGGCGGACTGCAGCGCGGGGCGTGCCATGGTCCGGTCGACGGGGATCTGGCCGGCGGCGCGCAGGAGGCCGCCGAGCGGGCCGCGGAACATCTCGGCCTTGACCAGGACGTGCAGTCCGCGTGGTGCGGTCCCGACCAGGAGGGGGCCGTCGAGCGCGGCGACGTGGTTGGCGGCCAGCACGACCGGCCCCGTGCGGGGCACGCGCTCGGCCCCGGTGACGTGCGCGTCCCACAGGACGTGGGCGAGGAACCACCCGACCGGGCGCGCCCAGACCGGGCCACGCCCCGACGGCACGCGGGGCTCGGGTCGTGGTGCGGGTCGCGTCACGCGGGCCGTCCGACCGACTGCTCGACGACCCGCAGGACGGCGTCGACGGTCTGCTCGAGGTCGAGCTCGGAGGAGTCCACGGTGACGACGCCGTCCGCGGCGACGTGGAACTGCACGACGGTGGAGTCGTCGGCGTCGCGGCGCACCACCTGGTCGTGGGTCGCGGAGATCGCGGCGGCGTCGTCGGTGCCGTGCAGCTCGCGCGCCCGGCGGGCGAGGCGTGCGTCCTGCGAGGCGGTCAGCAGCACGCGGACGTCGGCGTCGGGGGCGACGACGGTGGTGATGTCGCGTCCCTCGGCGACCACGCCCCGCCCGTCGGACCACCCGCCGTCGCGTTCGGCGTCGATGACCGCACGCTGGCGGCGTCCGAGCTCGGTGCGCGCGTCCAGGTTGGTCGCCACGGCGCTGACGTGCGAGGAGATCTCGGTGGTCCGGATGGCGACGCCGACGTCGCGCCCGTCGACGACGACCGTGGGCCCCTCGGGGTCGAGGCCCATGGCCAGCGGCAGGTCGCGCACGGCGTCGGCGACCGCGCGGTGGTCGGTCAGCGGGACGCCCTGGTCGAGGCACCACCAGGTCGCGGCGCGGTACATCGCGCCCGTGTCGAGGTAGGCCAGGCCGAGTCGTCGCGCGACCTGGCGCGACACGCTCGACTTGCCGGACCCCGACGGTCCGTCCACCGCCACGACGGTGCTCACGTCACCAACCTCCAACCCCGAGCGGTCAGCTCGGTCTCCAGGTGCTCGGCACGGGCGGGGAGCACGGCGATCGACGCCATGCCGACCGGGCGTCCCGCCGCGTGCTCGAGCTGCAGGTCCTCCAGGTTGACGCCGGCGGCGCCGACGTCGCCGAGCAGCCGTGCGAGCTCACCCGGCTGGTCCGGGACGAGCACGGTGGTCACGGCGTACTGCTTGCGTGCCCCGCCGTGCTTGCCGGGGATGCGGGCGGCGCCGGTGCCGCCGTCGGTGAGGGCGCGGGCGATCGTGGCCAGGGCCCCGAGCTGCACGTCCTCGGGCCCGTTCGCCTCGGTCGCCTGGTCGAGCGCGGCGACGACCACGTCGAGGTCGGTGCGCAGGGCGACGAGCACGTCGCGGACCGCTGCGGCGTTGGCCGCGAGGATCGACGTCCACAGCGCGGGGTCCGACGCGGCGAGCCGGGTGACGTCACGCAGCCCCTGGCCGGCGAGGGCCAGGGTCGCGTCGTCCGCGCCCCGCAGGCGCGCGGCGACCAGCGACGACGCGAGCTGCGGCACGTGCGAGACCACCGCGACCGCGGCGTCGTGCTCGTCGGCGTCCATGACGACGGGCACGGCGCCGACGTCGACGGCCAGGTGCCGCACCGCCAGCAGCGCGTCGTCACGGGACGCGCCGGAGTCCGTGATGACCCACGGGCGCCCGAGGAACAGGTCGGGGACCGCGGCCGACGGCCCGGAGCGCTCGCGACCTGCCATCGGGTGCGAGCCGACGTACCGGGTCAGGTCGGCGCCGCACGCGCGGAGCTCGGCCAGCACGTGGCCCTTGACGCTCGCGACGTCGGTGACGACCGCGTCGGGGTGGTCCGCGAGCGCGGCGGCGACCGCACCGGCGGTCACGTCGGGGGGTGCGGCGACGACGACGAGCGCCGGCGGGTCCGCGGTGGTGCCGGCGGGTGCGCCGGCACCGACGTCGCGGGCGAGCGCCAGCGCGGTGCGCGACGGGTCCTGGAGCTGGACGGGCACGCCGTGGCGGGTCAGCGCCAGGCCGAGGGACGCGCCGAGCAGGCCGGTGCCGACGACGCGGACCGGACCGGTGGTCGCGACGTTCACATGCCCACCGCCGTCATGAGCGACCCGACCTCCGTCTTCGACAGGACGCGGGTGCGACCGGGCCGCAGGTCACCGAGGCGGATGGGGCCGATGCGGGTGCGCACGAGGCGCGCCACGGGGTGCCCGACCTCGTCGAACACGCGGCGGACGACGCGGTTGCGACCCTCGTGCAGGACGACCTCGACGAGGCTGGCGTGGCTGGCGACCTGGACGATCTTGAACGAGTCGACCTGCACGGTGCCGTCCTCGAGCGCGATGCCGTGCTTGAGCTGCTGCCCCAGCGCCTCGCGGACGCGACCCTCGACCTCGACGAGGTAGGTCTTGGGCACCCCGTGCGAGGGGTGGGCGAGCCGGTTGGCCAGCTCGCCGTCGTTGGTGAGCAGCAGCAGCCCCTCGGAGTCCGCGTCGAGGCGTCCGACGTGGAACAGCCGCTCCTCGCGGTTCGCGACGTACTGCGCGAGCGAGGGCCGCCCGTCGGGGTCGTGCATGGTGGACACGACACCGACCGGCTTGTTCAGCGCGAGGGTGATGATCGAGGAGTCGAGCTGGACGCGCATGCCGTCGAGGTGGATGACGGCGGTCGTGGGGTCGACCCGCACGCCGAGCTCGGTGACGACCTGCCCGCCGACGGTGACGCGACCGGCGGCGATCAGCTCCTCGCAGGCGCGGCGCGAGCCCAGCCCTGCCGAGGCGAGCACCTTCTGCAGGCGGACGCCCTCGGGGTCGTGGACGTCGATCGGCTCGGCGACCTGGGCGGGACGCCGTGGCCGCCCGGCGTTGCGCCCGCCGCGTCCACCGGTCCCGCCGCCCGGGCGGCCCGCACCCTCCGCGCGTCCGCCACCTCGGTGGCTCCGCGCTCCCGTGCCGCTCATCGTGGGTCCTCTCGTCCGTGGTACGTGTCGATGCCCTCCAGCGACTCGATGTCCGGCAGGTAGGGCGCCAGCGGGGGCAGCTCGTCGAGGCTCGACAGTCCCATCCGCTCCAGGAAGTATCCCGTGGTCCCGTAGAGGACCGCACCAGTGGCCGCGTCATGGCCGACCTCGGCGACCAGGCCGCGGGTCGACAGGGTGCGCATGACGCCGTCGACGCTGACGCCGCGGACGGCCGAGACCTGCCCGCGGCTGACGGGCTGGCGGTAGGCGACGACCGCGAGGGTCTCGAGCGCGGCCTGGGTGAGCCGCTGGGTCTGGCCGTCGACGACGAAGCGTCCGACGACGTCGCCGTACGTGCCGGCCGAGTAGATGCGCCAGCCGTCCGCGGCCCGACGCAGCTCGAACCCGCGGGGTCGGCCGCCGAGCTCGCCGCGGTACTCGGCGGCGAGCTGCGCGAGCAGGTCCTCGACCTGGTCGGTGGGCAGGGACAGCGCGGTGGCCAGCCGCACGGCCGGGACGGGCTCGTCGACCACCATGAGGACGGCCTCGAGCGCGGCGAGGGCGCCGCCGGGCAGTGCTGCGACGTCGACCTCGACGACGTCGGTGGCCTCCTGCGCCCCGGTGGCGTGCGGGGGGTCGTGCGGCCCGTGGGGGGTCACGTGCTCGGTCATGGTCCAGCCTCCTCGTCGGGGCGTGCCGCCTCGGGCTCGGCGGGTGGCGGCGCAGGGCCGTCCTCGAGGTCGAAGTCGTCGGACACCGCGACGTCGCCGTCGTCGCTGCCGGTCCACCGCACGGTGAGCTCCCCGAGCGGCTCCACCTGGTCGAAGGAGACGGCGCCCTCGCGGAAGAGCTCGAGCAGCGCGAGGAACCGGACGACCACGACGACCGGCTCCCCGGCGTCGGCGGTCAGCGCCCGGAAGGTGGTGGCCCCCTGCCGCCGCAACCGGTCGACGAGCACCGCGGCCTGCTCGCGGACGCTGACGAGGGGCGCGTGCAGGTGGCTGATGTCGACCCCGGGTGGTGGCGCCTTGGGCGCGAGGGCGCGCGCGGCGAGCACCGCGAGCTGCTCCGGTCCCATCTGCCAGACGAGCTCGGGCAGCAGCGCCGCCAGGTGCGGCTCGAGCTGGACGTCGCGGCCGTGGCGTCGTGCGCCGGCGTCGAGGTGGGCGCCCAGGTCCGCGGCGACGACCTTGTAGGCGCGGTACTGCAGCAGCCGCGCGAACAGCAGGTCGCGGGCCTCGAGCAGCTCGAGGTCCTCGGCGTCCTCGACCTGCGCCGACGGCAGCAGGCGCGCGGCCTTGAGGTCGAGGAGCGTGGCGGCGACGAGCAGGAACTCGCTGGCCTGGGACAGGTCCCAGTCCTTGCCGCCGAGGGCGGCCGCCCGCTCGCCGGCACGGATGTGCGCGATGAACTCGTCGGTGACCTGGGCCAGCGCGATCTCGGTGATGTCGAGCTTGTGCTTGGCGATCAGGCCGAGCAGCAGGTCGAACGGGCCGCTGAACACGTCGAGGTGGACCTCGAAGCCGGAGGACCCTGCCGGGGCGCCCTCCCCCGCCGCGCCGTCCCCCGGTGCGCCGTCCCCCGGCTCCTGCCGCCCCGTCGTCGCGTCGGGCGCGCCGTCAGGCGGCGTCGCCACGCGCCACGAGCTCGCGGGCGAGCTGGCGGTAGGCCTCGGCGCCGGCGTGGGTCGGGGCGTACTGGGTGATCGGCTCCGCGGCGACGGTGGCGTCGGGGAACTTCACCGTCCGGCCGATCACCGTGTGCAGCAGCGTGTCGCCGAACGCCTCGTTGACCCGGGCGACGACCTCGCGGGCGTGCAGGGTGCGCGAGTCGTACATGGTCGCGAGGATGCCGTCGACCTCGAGGCGCGGGTTGAGGCGGTCGCGGACCTTCTCGATGGTCTCGATGAGCAGCGCGACACCGCGCAGCGCGAAGAACTCGCACTCCAGCGGGATGAGGACCCCGTGCGACGCGGTGAGCGCGTTGACGGTCAGCAGACCCAGCGACGGCTGGCAGTCGATGAACACGACGTCGTAGTCGTCCATCACGGGCCGCAGCGCGCGCGAGAGCACGGACTCGCGCGCGACCTCCCCCACGAGCTGGACCTCGGCGGCGGACAGGTCGATGTTGGCCGGCAGCAGGTCCAGGTTCGGCACCGCGGTGTGGCGCAGGACGTCGTGGACGTCCGCGTCCCGCTCCATGAGCAGGTTGTAGACCGTGCGGTCCAGCTCGTGCGGGCTGATGCCCAGGCCCACGGACGCGGCACCCTGCGGGTCGAAGTCGACGATGAGCACGCGGCGGCCGTACTCGGCCAGCGCCGCGGCGAGGTTGATGGTCGTCGTCGTCTTGCCGACGCCGCCCTTCTGGTTGCACATCGCGATGACCCGCGCGGGCCCGTGCGACGCCAGGGGCGCGGGCACGGGGAATGCGGGCAGCGGGCGTCCCACCGCGTCGAGCGGCTGCTCGGTCGTGTCCTGGCTCATCGGCTCACCATCTGCTCCCCGTCGCCCGTCCGGGCCCACCTCGCGGGACAACCTACCCGAGCACCACCCGTGCACCGGGTGCGACAGACCGGGCGGCCTGCGATCCGCGTCATCGGGCACGCGGGTGGCTCGCCGCGTACACCTCACGCATCGTGTCCGGGGTCACCATCGTGTAGATCTGCGTCGTGGTCACCGACGCGTGGCCCAGCAGCTCCTGCACGACACGCACGTCGGCCCCGCCGGCGAGCAGGTGGGTGGCGAAGGAGTGCCGCAGGGTGTGCGGCGACACGTGGTCGGACCCGAGGCCGGCGCGCTCGGCAGCCGCACGCAGCACCGCCCACGCGGACTGCCGGCTCAGGGGCGCCCCCCGGGTGTTGAGGAAGATCGCCGCGTTGCCGCGCCCGGCCGCGGCCAGGACGGGCCGTCCGCGCACGAGGTACGCCTCGACGGCCCGTGCCGCGTAGGACCCGACGGGCACCACGCGCTCCTTGCCACCCTTGCCCAGCAGGCGGACGGCGGCACGGTCCGGGGCGAGGTCGAGGTCGTCGACGTCCAGACCGACGGCCTCGGAGATCCTGGCGCCCGTGGAGTACACCAGCTCGAGCAGGGCGCGGTCCCGCAGCGGCACGGGGCCGTCGCCGACACCCGCCGCGTCGAGGAGGCGGCCGACGTCCTCGACGGAGATGGCCTTGGGCAGGCGACGGGGCTGCGCGGGCGGACGCACGTCCGCTGCGGCGTCGGTCGGCGCGAGGCCGTCGAGCGCCAGGAACCGGTGCCACCCGCGCAGCGCGACGACGCTGCGGGCCGCGGACGCGGGCGAGAGCACGGCGCGCCCGTCCGACCCGGTGCGCAGGACGAGCACGTAGTCCTCCGCGTCCCGCTCGGTGACCTGCGCGGGGTCGGTGCGTCCCGAGGCGCGCAGGTGATCGACGTACCGCGTCAGGTCGCGCCGGTACGCCGCCAGCGTGTGCACCGCGAGGCCGCGCTCGACCGCGAGGTGCGCGAGGTACCCCTCGAGGGCGGCGGTCAGACGGTCGGCCACGGCCGCGACGTCACAGCGGGAGGAACACGTCCACCGCGACGGCGACGGACAGCAGCGTGAGGTACGTGATCGAGCCGTGGAACACCGTCATCGCGCGCAGCGGCGGGTGCCGGGGGTCGCGCGCGCGGCGCAGCAGCGCCACGCACAGCCACAGGAACCACACGCCCAGCGCCGCGGCGACCACGGCGTACACCCACGTCATGCCGCCGACGGGCACGAGCAGCAGCGAGCACGCGATCATCGCGAGGGTGTAGGCGATCATCTCGCGCGCGACCTTGGTGTCGGCGGCCACGACGGGCAGCATCGGCACCCCGGCGGCCGCGTAGTCCCGGCGGAACTTCATCGACAGCGGCCAGTAGTGCGGCGGGGTCCAGAAGAAGACGACGCCGAAGAGCAGCACGGCCTCCCACGAGATCCCACCGGTCACGGCGGACCACCCGATGACCACGGGCATGCACCCGGCCGCCCCGCCCCACACGATGTTCTGCGGCGTGCGCCGCTTGAGGATCATCGTGTAGCCGACGACGTAGATGAGGATCGCCGAGGCCGTCCACATCGCCGAGGCCGGGTTCACCACGAACCACATCCACGTGAGCGAGGCCGCGCCCAGCACCAGCCCGAAGACCAGCGCCGCGCGCGGCGTGATGCGTCCGGTGACGATCGGCCGGCGCCGCGTGCGGTTCATCACCGCGTCGATGTCGTGCTCGAGGTACTGGTTCAGCGTGTTCGCGGCCCCCGCGGCACCGGCGCCCCCGAGGAGGGTGGCGGCGACGAGCCCGAGCGACGGCATCCCGCGTGCGGCGAGGAACATCGTCGGGATCGTCGTGATGAGCAGCAGCTCGATCACGCGCGGCTTGGTGAGCGCGACGTAGGCCGCGACCGTGCCGAGCACGCCCGACCGTCCCCCGGCCGGGCGCAGGTCGGTGTCGTGCGCCCCGGCCTCCCGCGGCGCGTCCGGCGCGTCGACGGCTCGTCCCTGCTGCACCTCGTCGCGCTGCGCCGCTCCTGCCGCACCGACCGCGGCACCGGGGCTGGTCGCGTCGACGGACGCGGGGGTGGACAGGCGCACGCGCTTCGGTATCCGTTCGGGAGGGCGGACGGGACCCCTCGGCGCCTCACGGCCACCGGCGGGTGGGACCGAGGTCCCGCCTGACATGGTACGCACCCTGCCGCCCGGACGGCGGGTGCCGCCCCGGGCAGGACCGCGGCCCGGGCAGTGAGATGGGTCGCACCCGCAGGTCGCACCGGCCCCCGTAGCGCCCCGGACGTCATGGCAAGCGATTGCCACCACCGTGGACCGCGTGAGCGGGACGCCTGCGGTGCGCTATAGGCTCGCCGTCAGCAGACATCCCCGTCCGACGATGCGACGGGGCCCCAGCCGGACGCACCGCTCCCCCGCGGCCGCTGCCCGGAGACGCTCGGAACGACGCCCCGCGCGTGCGGGACGGGAATGAGGTGCGGTGAACGCGAAGGCTCCCCTGGCCACGAACGTCGGCTGGTCAGACCTGGACCTGCGGGCGGTGGACACCACCCGCGTGCTCGCGGCGGACGCGGTCGAGAAGGTCGGCAACGGGCACCCCGGGACGGCGATCAGCCTCGCTCCCGCCGCCTACCTGCTGTACCAGACCGTCATGCGGCACGACCCGACCGACCCGCACTGGCTCGGCCGCGACCGGTTCGTGCTGTCGGCGGGGCACTCCAGCCTCACCCAGTACATCCAGCTGTACCTCGCAGGCTTCGGCCTCGAGCTCGAGGACATCGAGGCGCTGCGCACCTGGGGCTCCAAGACGCCCGGGCACCCCGAGTTCCGGCACACCGCCGGGGTGGAGATCACCACCGGCCCGCTCGGGCAGGGCCTGGCCTCGGCCGTCGGCTTCGCGATGGCGGCGCGGCGCGAGCGCGGCCTGCTCGACCCCGAGGCCGCGCCCGGCACCAGCCCGTTCGACCACCACGTCTACGTCATCGCCTCCGACGGCGACCTGCAGGAGGGCGTGACGAGCGAGGCCTCCTCGATCGCCGGCACCCAGGAGCTCGGGAACCTCGTCGTGCTGTGGGACGACAACCACATCTCGATCGAGGGCGACACGCAGATCGCGTTCACCGAGGACGTCCTGGCGCGCTACGAGTCCTACGGCTGGCACGTGCAGTACGTCGACTGGACCGTCGGCGGTGAGTACCGCGAGGACGTCGACGCGCTGCACGCCGCGATCGAGGCCGCGAAGGCCGTCACCGACAAGCCCTCGTTCATCGGCCTGCGCACGCTCATCGCGTGGCCCACGCCCGGCAAGACCGACGACCACTCGTCGCACGGCTCCAAGCTGGGCACGGACGCCATCCGGGGCCTCAAGGAGATCCTCGGCTTCGACCCCGAGCGGACCTTCGAGGTGGCGCCCGAGGTCATCGCCCACACACGGTCCCTCGCCGACCGCGCGGCCACCGCACGCGCCATCTGGCAGGAGTCGTTCGACGCGTGGGCCGCGGCGAACCCCGACCGCAAGGCGCTGCTCGACCGGCTGCGCACGGACACCCTGCCCGAGGGCTGGACGGACGCCCTGCCGACGTTCCCCGCAGGCAAGTCCGTCGCGACGCGCGCCGCGTCCGGCGAGGTCCTGTCCGCGCTGGCCCCGGTCCTGCCGGAGCTGTGGGGCGGGTCGGCGGACCTCGCCGGGTCGAACAACACGACGATGAAGGGTGAGCCGTCCTTCCTGCCGGCGCACCGCTCGTCGCACGAGTTCGCCGGCGACCAGTACGGCCGCACGCTGCACTTCGGCATCCGCGAGCACGCGATGGGCGCGATCCTGTCGGGCATCCGGCTGCACGGCCTGACCCGGCCCTACGGCGGCACGTTCTTCACGTTCTCGGACTACATGCGCGGCGCCGTGCGTCTCGCGGCGCTCATGGGCGTCAACGTCACGTACGTGTGGACCCACGACTCGATCGGCCTGGGCGAGGACGGCCCGACGCACCAGCCGATCGAGCACCTCACCGCCGTGCGGGCGATCCCGGGCCTGGCCGTCGTCCGGCCCGCCGACGCCAACGAGACCGCCGCGGCCTGGCGGGCCACGCTCGAGCGCACCGACGGTCCCGTCGCGCTCGTGCTGACCCGGCAGAACGTCCCGACGTTCCCGCGCGGCGAGGAGGGCTTCGCCACCACCGAGGGCCTGGCCCGCGGCGCGTACGTGCTGCTCGAGGCGACGGGCGGCACGCCGGACGTCGTGCTCATCGGCACCGGCTCGGAGGTCCAGCTCGCGGTCGAGGCGCGCACGACGCTCGAGGCCGCGGGGATCGCCACCCGGGTCGTGTCCGCCCCGTGCCTCGAGTGGTTCGCCGAGCAGGACGAGGAGTACCGCGAGTCGGTGCTGCCCTCGTCGGTGCGCGCTCGCGTGTCGGTCGAGGCCGGCATCGCGCTGTCGTGGCACAAGATCGTCGGTGACGCGGGTCGCTCGGTGTCGATCGAGCACTACGGCGCCTCGGCCGACGCCGCGACGCTGTACCGGGAGTTCGGGATCACCGCCGAGGCCGTCGTGGCCGCGGCGCACGAGTCGGTCGCGGCGGCGCGTGGGGCGCACGACCCGTCCGGCACCCCCGGCACCCCGACGGAGTCGGGGACGGGCGACCTGCCCGCCTGACGCACGACCGTGGCGGGGCCGGCACGCCGCCGGCCCCGCCACGTGCAGGACCGATCCACCTCGTGGACGAAGGGGAACGACCATGACCTCCAGCACCACCCCCCTGCACGCGCTGCGGGACGCCGGCGTCGCCGTCTGGCTCGACGACCTGTCCCGGCAGCGGATCGCCTCCGGCGGGCTGGCCGACCTCGTCGCGCGCGGCGTGGTCGGCGTGACGACGAACCCGACGATCTTCGCCTCCGCGCTGGCGACCGGCGACGCCTACGACGAGCAGCTGCGCACGCTCGCGGCCGACGGCGTCGCCGTCGAGGAGGCCGTCACGCGCATCACGACGGACGACGTGCGCGACGCGTGCGACGTCCTGCGGCCCGTGCACGAGGCGACCGGCGGCGTCGACGGCCGGGTGTCGATCGAGGTCGACCCGCGGCTCGCCCGCGACACCGCGGCCACGATCGCGTCCGCACAGACGCTGTGGTCGCAGATCGGGCGGCCGAACCTGTACATCAAGATCCCGGCGACCGTCGAGGGCCTGCCGGCGATCACCGCCGCGCTGGCGCAGGGCATCAGCGTCAACGTCACGCTGATCTTCTCGCTGCAGCGCTACCGCGCGGTGCTCGACGCGTTCGTCGACGGCCTGGAGCAGGCGCACGCCGCCGGGATCGACCTGGCCCCCATCGGCTCGGTCGCGTCCTTCTTCGTCTCGCGCGTCGACGCCGCGATCGACCCGCGGCTCGACGCCCTCGGCTCCGACGAGGCGGCCGCGCTGCGCGGCACCGCGGCCATCGCGAACGCACGGCTCGCGTGGGGCGTGTACCAGGACGTGGTCGCCGGGGAGCGCTGGCAGGCCCTCGCCGCCGCCGGCGCACGCCCCCAGCGCCCGCTGTGGGCGTCCACGGGCGTGAAGGACCCGGCGTACCCCGACACGCGGTACGTCGACGACTTGGTCGTGGCCGGCACCGTCAACACGATGCCGGAGAAGACCCTCGACGCGGTCGCCGACCACGGCGACGTGCGCGGCGACACCGTCACCGGCACGCAGGACGCCTCGGCGGCGCTGCTGGACCGCATCGAGGCGCTCGGCATCTCGGTCGACGAGGTCACGGAGCAGCTCGAGGTCGAGGGCCTGCAGAAGTTCGAGGCGTCGTGGGCCGAGCTGCTCGGCACCGTCGAGGCGGGTCTCGCGCGCGTCGCCGGGCCCGCAGAGGCCGGCAGGTGAGCCCGGCGAAGGTCGGGCCGGACCACAACCCGCTGCGCGACGCCCGGGACCGCCGCCTCCCGCGGATCGCCGGACCCTGCGGCCTGGTCATCTTCGGCGTGACCGGCGACCTCGCGCGCAAGAAGCTCATGCCGGCGGTGTACGACCTCACCAACCGTGGGCTGCTGCCCCCCGGCTTCGCGCTCACCGGGTTCGCCCGCCGCGACTGGGAGACCCAGGACTTCGAGCAGGTCGTCCACGACTCCGTGAAGCAGTACGCCCGCACGCCCTTCCGCGAGGCCACCTGGCGCCAGCTGTCCGAGGGCATCCGGTTCGTCCAGGGCACGTTCGACGACGCCGCCGCCTTCGACCAGCTGCGCACGACCGTCGAGGAGCTCGACGTCACTCGCGGGACCGGGGGGAACCACGCGTTCTACCTGTCGGTCCCGCCCTCGTCGTTCCCCGTGGTCTGCGAGCAGCTCGCGCGCTCCGGGCTCTCGCAGCCGCAGGAGGGCACCTGGCGACGCGTCGTCATCGAGAAGCCCTTCGGGCACGACCTGGAGTCGGCCCGCGAGCTCAACGACATCGTGTCCCAGGTCTTCCGCCCCGACGACATCTTCCGCATCGACCACTACCTGGGCAAGGAGACGGTCCAGAACCTGCTGGCGCTGCGCTTCGCGAACCAGCTGTTCGAGCCGATCTGGAACGGCAACCACGTGGACCACGTGCAGATCACGATGGCCGAGGACATCGGGATCGGCGGGCGTGCGGGGTACTACGACGGCATCGGTGCCGCTCGCGACGTCATCCAGAACCACCTGCTGCAGCTGCTGGCCCTCACCGCGATGGAGGAGCCGGTCTCGTTCGACGCGGCCTCCCTGCGCGCCGAGAAGACCAAGGTGCTCTCCGCGCTGCGGCTGCCGCGCGACCTCGGTCGCCACACCGCCCGCGGGCAGTACACCGCCGGCTGGCAGGGCGGCGAGAAGGTCGTGGGCTACGCGGACGAGGAGGGCTTCAACCCCGAGTCCACCACCGAGACGTATGCCGCGATCCGCGTCGACATCGACACCCGCCGCTGGGCGGGCGTGCCGTTCTACCTGCGGACCGGCAAGCGGCTCGGCCGGCGCGTCACCGAGATCGCCGTGGTGTTCAAGAAGGCGCCGCACCTGCCGTTCGAGGCGACCGCGGCCACCGAGCTCGGCAAGAACGCCCTGGTCATCCGCGTGCAGCCCGACGAGGGCGTGACGCTGCGCTTCGGCGCCAAGGTGCCCGGCACCGCGATGGAGGTCCGCGACGTCACGATGGACTTCGGGTACGGGCACTCGTTCACGGAGTCCTCGCCCGAGGCGTACGAGCGCCTCATCCTCGACGTCCTGCTCGGCGACCCGCCGCTGTTCCCGCAGCACGAGGAGGTCGAGCTCTCCTGGAAGATCCTCGACCCGGTCACCGCGTACTGGGCCTCCAAGGGCAAGCCCGACGAGTACCGCGCCGGGACCTGGGGCCCGGCGTCCGCCGACGAGATGATGGCCCGCGACGGACGCGCCTGGAGGCTGCCGTGATCATCGACATGCCGGACACCAGCACCCGGGACATCAACCGCCGGCTGCTCAAGGAGCGCGAGGAGGGCGGCGCGGTCGCGCTCGGACGCGTCCTGACCCTCATCATCGACGCCGACGCCCACGACCCCGAGGACGCCATCGAGGCGGCGAACGCGGCCAGCCGCGAGCACCCGTGCCGGATCATCGTCATCACCGAGCGCACGGGCGACCAGGACTCCGCCCTGGACGCCCAGATCCGCCTCGGCGGCGACGCCGGCGCCAGCGAGGTCGTCGTGCTGCGGATCTCCGGAGGTGTCACCCGGCACGTCGACACGCTGGTCATGCCGTTGCTGCTGCCCGACGCCCCGATCGTCGTCTGGTGGCCGTACGACGTGCCGGCGAACCCCGCCGAGCACCCGCTCGGACGCATGGCGCAGCGTCGCATCACCGACACGACGACCTGCTCGCGTCCCACCCGTGCGCTGCGCAACCTCGCCGGGGTCTACGCCGACGGCGACACCGACCTGGCGTGGACGCGTGCGACGCTGTGGCGCGGCCTCATCGCCGCGACCCTCGACCAGCCGCCCTTCGAGCCGGTGCACCGTGCCGTCGTCATCGGGGAGAGCACGCACCCCTCCGTCGACCTCATGGCCGCCTGGCTCGCCCAGTCGCTGCGGTGCCCCGTGGACATCGAGCGCGTCCCGGGCGCACCGGCGATCACGCAGGTGCGGCTCGTGCGGACGTCGGGCGACATCGTCCTCGACCGGCCCGACGGCAAGACCGCGGCGCTCCGCCAGCCCGACCAGCCGGAGCACCGCATCTCCCTGCCGATCCGCCAGCTGCGCGAGTGCCTCGTGGAGGAGCTGCGCCGCCTGGACGCCGACGAGATCTACGGCGAGGTCCTGCAGAAGGGCCTGGCCCGCATCGACGCCTGACCCCGGTCGGGGGCGCCGCCGGTGCGCCCGACCCCGCGACGACGGCCCGGCGGCGCCGGGCTCCGGAGGAGACGCATGAGCCCCGCCCCGCCCGAGGTCCTCGTCCACCCCGACGCCGACGTGCTCGCCGCCGCGACGGCGGCACGCCTGCTGACGCGGATCGTCGACCTGCAGTCGCACCGGTCCCCCGTGCACGTCGTGCTCACCGGCGGCACCGTCGGCATCGCGGCCCTGCGGGCCGTCGCCGCGTCCCCTGTCCGGGACGCGGTGGACTGGTCGGGCGTGCACCTGTGGTGGGGCGACGAGCGCTTCCTGCCCGACGGGGACCCCGACCGCAACGAGACGCAGGCGCGCGACGCGCTGCTCACCGCGCTGGGACCTGCGCTCCCCCACCGCAACGTCCATCCCGTTCCCGGGCCGGGCGCCGACGTGCCCGACGGCGAGACCGCTGCCCGCCGGTACGCCGCCGAGCTGCGGGCGCACGCGACCGGCGACGCCCTCGCGCCCCGGTTCGACGTGCTGCTGCTGGGCATGGGGCCGGACGGGCACGTCGCGTCGCTGTTCCCCGGCCGCCCGGCGCTGTTCGAGGCTCACGCTCTGGTGGTGGCCGAGCACGACTCCCCCAAGCCGCCGTCGGAGCGGGTGTCGCTGACGTTCCCGCTGGTGCAGTCGGCCCGCGAGGTGTGGGTCGTCGCCGCCGGGGCCGAGAAGGCCCCGGCCGTGGCGCGCGCGCTGGCGGGCGACGACGTCCGCGCGACCCCGGCCGCCGGGGCCCACGGGACCGACCGCACCCTGTGGCTGCTCGACGTGGCGGCCGCCGCCGCGCTGCCGGGCACCGACACCGCGGCTCCGGGGTCCGCCGCGGCCGAGCCGGCGCCCGGGCGGCGACCGACGACGTCCGCGGCGGAGGCGACGTGGGCAGCGGTCGACGCGTACGTCGGGCCCCTCGTCGACGAGCCCGCACCCGCCGCGGACGTGCGGCGCGCGGCCGCCGCGGCCGGCCTGCCCGACATCGCGGTGAGCGCGGCTCAGGGACGGCTGCTCGACGTCCTCGCCCGCGCCGTCGGCGCGCGGCGCGTGCTGGAGATCGGCACCCTCGGCGGCTACAGCACGTGGTGGCTGGCGCAGGCGGTGCGCGGCGGCGGACGGGTCGTGACGCTCGAGATCGACGAGACGCACGCGCACACCGCCCGGCGCTCGCTCGCCGAGGCCGGGCTGGCGGACCGGGTGGACGTCGTGGTGGGGCCGGCGCTCGACTCCCTCGCCGCGCTGACCGCCGCCGGCACCGAGCCCTTCGACCTCGTCTTCGTCGACGCCGACAAGCAGCGGCTCGCCGACTACATGGACGGCGCCCTCGCGCTGTCCCGGCCCGGCACCCTCGTCGTGGTCGACAACGTCGTGCGGGCCGGGGGCGTCATCGACCCCGACCACCCGGACGACCGTGTCCAGGGCGTGCGCACGTTCCTCACCCGCGCCGCGCAGGAGGGCCGTGTCACCGGGACGGTCGTGCAGACCGTCGGCGAGAAGGGCTACGACGGGTTCGCGCTGCTCCTCGTGCACTGACGCGGACGCACCGCCTCGCGCACGCGCGGCCGGGCTGCCCCGGCACAGGTCGCGGACGCGGGAGGTCTCAGCGACCCCGTCGTGCCCGCAGCGCGGCGAGCGCCTCGTCGAGGATCGCGGCGCCGTCCTCCTCGCTGCGCCGCTCCTTCACGTACGCGAGGTGGGTCTTGTACGGCTCGTTCCGCACGGGCGCCGGCGGGGACTCGGGGTCCTGCCCGGCGGGGAAGCCGCAGCGCGGGCAGTCCCACGTGGCAGGTGCCTCCTCGGCGGCCTCCTCCGCGAAGCTGGGCCGCGTCTCGTGGCCGTTCGCGCACCAGTAGGAGATCCACACGCGCGGAGCCGCGTCGCCGCGTTCGGCCTCGCCCATCGGGCCGGCCCCCACGCGCGACCCCCTGATCGCACTCCCGCTCGCCATGGCCAGGTCCCCTTACTCCGAGAACTTCTCGATGAGGCCGAGCAGGACGATCATGACCGTCCACAGCAGGGCGACCGCGACCGTGATCCGGTTGAGGTTGCGCTCGGCGACCCCGGACGAGCCGGCGCCGGCCGTGATGCCACCGCCGAACATGTCCGACAGGCCGCCGCCCTTGCCCTTGTGCAGCAGCACCAGCGGGACGAGCAGCAGGCTCATGAGAACCAGCAGCACCTGGAGGGTGATACGAAGGCCAGTCACGTCGGTGGGATTCCTCACTCGGGCGGTTCGGTGCAGCGGTGCGCCGGGCCACGATCGGCGGCGGAGCGTGTGGTGCCGGTGGTGCCAGGCGGTCGTCGTCGGCAGGGTGCGTCGACGTGGTGACCGCGGTACAGGGTAGGCGACGCGGGGCGGTGCGTTCCACCACCGCGCCACCCGTGGGACGACCGGCGCCGGGACCGGCCGGCCGCGGGGCGGCGGCCGATCCCGGCGACGGGCTCAGGCGACGGTGTGCGCCTGGTACCGCGCGATCTTCGCGAACTCCTCGGGGTCGAGGCTCGCACCGCCGACGAGGGCGCCGTCCACGTCCGGCTTGGCCATGATCGACGCGACGTTCGACGACTTCACCGAACCGCCGTACAGCACGCGCACGGCGTCGGCCGTCAGCTGGTCGTAGAGCTCGGCGATCCGCACGCGGATCGCCTCGCACAGCTCCTGGGCGTCCTCGGGCGTCGCCGTCTCACCGGTGCCGATGGCCCAGACGGGCTCATAGGCGACCACGAGGCCGGCGACCTGCGCCGCGCTGAGGCCCTCGAGCGCGCCGTCGAGCTGCGCGAGCGTGTGGGGCACGTGCTCGCCCGCCTTGCGCACCTCGAGCGGCTCGCCCACGCACAGGATCGGGACCAGCCCGGCGGACAGGGCCGACCTCACCTTGGCGTTGACGAGCGCGTCGTCCTCGTGGTGGAGCTGCCGGCGCTCGGAGTGGCCGACCGCGACGTACGTGACGCCCAGCTTCGCGAGGAACAGCGGGGAGATCTCCCCGGTGTAGGCCCCGGACTCGTGCGCCGAGACGTCCTGCGCGCCGTAGACGATCTCCAGCTTGTCCGCGTCCACGAGCGTCTGCACGCTGCGCAGGTCGGTGAACGGCGGCAGCACGGCGACCTCGACGGCCGCGTAGTCGTGCTTGGCGTCCTTGAGGGTCCACGCCAGCTTCTGCACAGTGTGGGTGGCCTGGTGGTGGTCCAGGTTCATCTTCCAGTTGCCCGCCATCAGCGGGGTACGGGTGCCTGCCATGCGTCAGTCCTCCAGGACGGCGATGCCGGGGAGGGTCTTGCCCTCGAGGAACTCCAGGGACGCGCCGCCGCCCGTGGAGATGTGGCCGAAGCCGGCCTCGTCGAAGCCGAGCGTGCGCACGGCAGCCGCCGAGTCGCCGCCGCCGACGATCGTGAACCCGCCGCGGGTGCCCGCGTCGACCAGTGCCTGCGCGACGGCACGGGTGCCGTTCGCGAACGCCTCGAACTCGAACACGCCGGCCGGGCCGTTCCACACCACGGTCTTGGCGTCGACGATCTTCGAGGCGAACAGCTCGGCGCTGCGCGGGCCGATGTCCAGGCCCATCTCGTCGGCCGGGATCGCGTCGATCCCGACGACCGTGGCGGGTGCGTCGGCCGCGAACTGCGGCGCGACGACGACGTCGACGGGCAGGACGATCTCGACGCCCTTCTCCTGCGCGAGGGCGAGGTAGCCCTTGACCGTCTCGATCTGGTCCTGCTCGAGCAGGCTCTTGCCGACCGCGTGGCCCTGCGCCGCGAGGAACGTGAACAGCATGCCGCCGCCGATGAGCAGCCGGTCCGCCTTGCTGAGCAGATTCTCGATGACGCCCAGCTTGTCGGAGACCTTGGACCCGCCCAGGACCACGACGTAGGGGCGCGCAGGGTCGTCCGTCGCCTTGCGCAGCGACTCGACCTCCTTGAGCACGAGCTGGCCCACGGCGTGCGGCACGCGCTGCGCGACGTCGTACACCGACGCCTGCTTGCGGTGCACCACGCCGAAGCCGTCGGACACGTAGGCGTCGACCAGGGCCGCGAGCTCGTCGGCGAGGGCACCGCGCTCGGCCTCGTCCTTGGACGTCTCCCGCGCGTCGAACCGGACGTTCTCCAGGAGGGCGATCTGCCCGTCCTCGAGAGCGGCCACGGTCGCCTTGGCCGAGTCGCCGACGAGGTCGTCGGCCAGCGCGACGTCCTGGCCCAGCAGCTCGCCGAGGCGGGCCGCGACCGGGGCGAGGGAGTACTTCGCCTCCGGCGCACCCTTCGGGCGGCCGAGGTGGGCGACCACGACGACGCGCGCACCCCGGGCCAGCAGCGCCTGGAGCGTCGGCAGCGCGGCACGGATCCGGCCGTCGTCGGTGATGGTGGTGCCGTCGAGCGGCACGTTGAAGTCGGATCGGACGAGGACGCGCTTGCCGCGCAGGTCGCCGAGGTCGTCGATGGTCTTCATGGTCTCCTACCAGGCTGCCGCCGGCCGCGGGCCGACGTGCGGGGGTCCCTCCCCGGCGCGCCGCCGGGGCCGTGCGGGTGGGGCGTCACGCCCCTGACATGCCGGCGTCCGCGTGCGCCGGGCCGACGGCCTCGGCGCACGCGGACGCATGGGTGGACGGCTCGACGTCAGAGACGCGCGCCCACGTACTCCGTGAGCTTGACGAGGCTGGAGCTGTAGCCCCACTCGTTGTCGTACCAGGCGATGATCTTGACCAGGTCACCGCTCACCTTGGTGAGCTTCGCGTCGAAGATGCTCTGGTGCGGGTTGGTGACGATGTCCGAGGACACGATCTCGTCCTCGGTGTACTCCAGCGTGCCCTTGAGCGAGCCCTCGGCGGCCGCCTTGACCGCGGCGTTGACCTCCTCGACCGTGACCTCGCGCGAGGCGGTGAAGGTCAGGTCGGTGGCCGAGCCGGTGATCGTCGGCACGCGCAGCGCGAAGCCGTCCAGCTTGCCCTTGAGCTCGGGCAGCACGAGCGCCACGGCCTTGGCCGCACCCGTCGTGGTCGGGACGATGTTCTGCGCGGCCGCGCGGGCGCGACGCAGGTCCTTGTGGGGACCGTCCTGCAGGTTCTGGTCACCGGTGTACGCGTGGATCGTGGTCATGAGACCGCGCTCGATGCCGATCGCGTCGTTGAGCGCCTTGGCCACGGGGGCGAGGCAGTTCGTCGTGCACGACGCGTTCGAGATGATGTGCTGCGTGGCCGGGTCGTAGTCGGTGTGGTTCACGCCGACGACGAACGTGCCGTCCTCGTTCTTGGCCGGGGCCGAGATGATGACCTTCTTGGCGCCGGCGTCGATGTGCGCCTTCGCCTTGGTCGCGTCCGTGAAGAAGCCCGTGGACTCGATGACGATGTCCGCGCCCAGCGCTGCCCAGGGCAGGTCCGCCGGGTTCCGCTCGGCGAGTGCCCGGATCGGCTTGCCGTCGACGATGATGTTCTCGTCGTCGTAGTCCACGCTCTGGGGGAAGACGCCCAGGACCGTGTCGTACTTCAGCAGGTGGGCCAGGGTCTTGTTGTCCGTCAGGTCGTTGACACCGACGATCTCGATGTCGGCCCCCGAGGCCAGGATGGCGCGGTAGAAGTTCCGCCCGATGCGGCCGAAGCCGTTGATGCCGACCTTGATGGTCACTTGCCCTCCTCGGCACGCGCCGTTCAAAGCCGGCGCACACAGTTGGTGTTCGGTCACGCACGCCGCTGTGCGTCCCGACCGCCACTGACCACGACCGGCCGGGTCGTGCCCAGCGCGTTGCGTCCTCGTTGCGATCGGATGACCCGAGCCTATACCCCGAGGCGCGGGGACCGTCCAAGACGAAGGTCCACCCTCCTGGGCCGTTCGCATGCTGGACCATCCGGCCCGCTCGCCACCCCGCGTCGCGGGTGGCGACGTCTCACAGGTCGAGCAGGTCCGGGCTCAGGCCGGCCTCGGTGTCCGGGATCCCGAGCTCGGCCGCCCGCCGGTCGGCCGTCGCCAGGAGCCGGCGGATGCGACCGGCGACGGCGTCCTTGGTCAGCGGCGGGTCCGCCAGCTTGCCCAGCTCCTCGAGCGACGCCTCCTTGTGCGCGAGCCGCAGCTCGCCGGCCTGCCGCAGGTGCTCGGGCAGGTCGTCGCCGAGGATCTCGAACGCCCGGTCGACGCGGGCGCCGGCGGCGACGGCCGCGCGCGCCGAGCGCCGCAGGTTCGCGTCGTCGAAGTTGGCCAGACGGTTGGCGGTCCCGCGCACCTCGCGGCGCACCCGTCGCTCCTCCCACACGAGCATCGCGTCGTGCGCCCCCAGACGCGTGAGCATGACCCCGATCGCGTCACCGTCGCGGATCACGACGCGGTCCACGCCGCGCACGTCCCGCGCCTTGGCGGCCACGCCGAGCCGTCGCGCGGCGCCGACCAGCGCGAGCGCCGCCTCCGGGCCGGGGCACGTCACCTCGAGCGACGACGACCGGCCGGGCTCGGTCAGCGAGCCGTGCGCGAGGAACGCGCCGCGCCAGGCGGCCTCCGCCTCGCCGATGCCCGCGGACACCACCTGCGGCGGCAGGCCCCGCACCGGACGGCCGCGGTTGTCCAGCAGGCCCGTCTGGCGTGCCAGGGACTCACCGTCCTTCACCACGCGCACGACGTAGCGGCTCCCGCGGCGCAGACCACCGGCGGACACCACGATGATGTCGCTCTCGTGCCCGTACACCTCGGCGATCGCCTGCCGCAGGCGCCGTGCGGCGATCCCGGTGTCCAGCTCCGCCTCGATGACGATGCGCCCGGAGATGATGTGCAGCCCGCCGGCGAACCGCAGGGTCGCCGAGATCTCCGCCTTGCGGCAGGAGGTCCTGTCCACCTTCAGCCGGGCGAGCTCGTCCTTCACCTGTGCCGTCAGCGCCATGGCGTCATCCTGCCACTGCCACCCGGGTGGTCGTGACCGTCCTGTGACCCGTCACTCCTGGGTGTCACCGCTGCCGGTCGCGCGCCCGGCGCGGGTCCCGACGTCCCCGAGGTAGTCCTCGACCACGTCGCGCAGCGCGGCCGCGAGGCGCAGGGGGTCGTGCACCGCACTCTGGTCGCCGCGGCGCACCTGGCGGACCAGGAGCCGGCTGCCCATCGCCGCGCACAGCTCCGACAGCTCCCCCACGTCGTCGAGCGTCAGCGGGTCCGCGACCACGGCGTGCACGGGCAGCCGGGGTGCGTGCGCACGCAGCACCGCCAGGTGGTCGACGGTGCGCATGCCGGCCGTCTCGTCGTCGGGGCTCAGGTTGAGGACGACCACGATGCGCGCCGTCGTCTCCAGCAGGGCCGCGCGCAGCTGCGGGACCAGCAGGTGCGGCAGGACGGACGAGTACCAGGACCCGGGCCCCAGGACGACCCAGTCGGCCTCGCGCACCGCCGCCACGGCCTCGGCGCAGGCGGGCGGGTCGACCGGGTGGATGCGCAGCTGCTCGATCCGGTGCTCGGTCACGGCGACCTGCGTCTGGCCGCGCACCACCTGCCGCTGCCCGTCGGCCGTGCGCACGTCCGCCTCGATGCGCAGCGGCACGGACGCCATGGGCAGCACGCGCCCGCGTGCGCCCAGGAGCCGACCCACGAGGTCCAGGCCCTCGACGGTGTCGCCCAGCAGCTCCCAGAGCGCGACGATCAGGAGGTTCCCCACCGAGTGCTGGTCGAGCGGCCCTGCGGTGGCGAAGCGGTGCTGCAGCAGGTCGCGCCACGTGCGACCCCACTCCGAGTCGTCGCACAGGGCGGACAGCGCCATCCGCAGGTCGCCGGGCGGCAGCACGCCCATCTCGTCGCGGAGCCGGCCCGACGACCCGCCGTCGTCCGCGACCGTCACCACGGCGGTGATCCGGTCCGTCATCAGCCGCAGCGCCGACAGGGACGCCGACAGGCCGTGGCCCCCGCCGAGCGCGACGACCGCCGGCCGCGTCGGGTCACCGAACCGGCTCACCGGCGACGCGCTCACTCCTTGCCCAGGTCCCGCGCCGTCACCTGCACCCGGTGGCCGCGCTCGCGCAGCCGTGCGCCCACCGCCTCGCTGATCGCCACGGAGCGGTGCTTGCCCCCCGTGCAGCCCACGGCGATCGTGGCGTACCGCTTCTCCTCGTGCAGGTAGCCCGCGAGCACGGGCTCGAGCGCGTCGACGTACCGCTCGACGAACGTCGTCGCCCCCGGCAGGCCGAGCACGTAGTCCCGGACGGGTGCGTCGCGGCCCGACAGGTGCCGCAGCTCGGTGATCCAGTACGGGTTGGCCAGGAACCGCACGTCGACGACGTGGTCGGCGTCCAGCGGGATGCCGTACTTGAACCCGAACGACAGGACGGACAGGTGCAGCACGTCGTCGCCGGGGCCCGCGACGCCGGCGCGCACGACGCGCGCCAGGTCGTGCACGTTGAGGTCGGAGGTGTCGATGACCGTGTCGGCCCGCTCGCGCAGGTCCGACAGGAGCGCACGCTCGTGCGCGATGCCGTCGAGGATGCGACCGTCGCCCTGCAGGGGGTGCGGGCGGCGCACCTGCTCGAACCGTCGCACCAGGACCTCGTCGGAGGAGTCGAGGAACAGCAGCCGCAGCTCGACGCCGGCGCCCTGCAGGTGGTCCAGCACCCCGGTGAGCGCGGCGAAGTACTCCCGCCCGCGCACGTCGATCACCGCGGCGAGGCGCCGCGCGCCGGTGCCGACGGGCCCGCTGGTGAGCATGCCGACCAGGTGCGTGAGCATCTGCGCCGGCAGGTTGTCGACGACGTACCAGCCCAGGTCCTCCAGCACGGCAGCCGTGCGGGTGCGCCCCGCCCCCGACATGCCGGTGATGACCAGGACCTGCGGCTGCTCGAGCACGGGCGACTCGGCGGCCGCCTCGAGGGCGGGGATGCCCGAGGGCACCGTGATCGGCGAGGGCTCGCTCATGCCTCCAGGATGCCAGGCTCGCCCGCGGGCGACCCGCCGGACCCGCCGGTGGCGTCGGCTCCCGCCGCGTTCTGACCGACCGTGCCGGCGAGCGCGGCGACCACGGCCTCGGCCGTCCGCGCCCCCATGCCGGGCACGGTGGCGATCTCCTCCGCGGACGCGGCCCGCAGCCGCTTGACGGAGCCGAAGTGCCGCAGCAGCGCCGCCCGGCGGGCCGGGCCGAGACCGGGGACGTCGTCGAGCACCGACACCGTCATGCCCTTGCTGCGCCGCTTGCGGTGGGCCGTGATGGCGAACCGGTGCGCCTCGTCACGCACGCGCTGCAGCAGGTACAGACCCTCCGAGGCCCGCCGCAGGATCACGGGGTAGTCCTCCCCCGGCAGCCACACCTCCTCGAGCCGCTTGGCCAGTCCGCACAGCGCCACGTCGTCGATCCCGAGCTCGGCCAGCGCGGCCGCGGCGGCGGCGACCTGCGGCGGCCCGCCGTCGACGACGACGAGGTTCGGCGGGTAGGCGAACCTCGTCGGCCGGCCCGTGCGCTCGTCGACGGGGCCGCTGCGCGGTGCGTCGTCCTCCTCGCCGTCCCCCAGCTCCAGGTCGCGCGCGTCCGCGCGGTCCGCCAGGTAGCGCCGGAAGCGCCGCGTGATCACCTCGTGCATGGCCGCGGTGTCGTCGCGCGCACCCTGCCCCTGCGGGCCGCGGACCGTGAAGAGGCGGTACTCGTTCTTGCGCGCCAGGCCGTCCTCGAAGACGACCATCGACGCGGACTGGTAGGTGCCCTGGTTGTGCGACACGTCGTAGCACTCGATCCGCAACGGGGCGGACGGCAGGTCCAGCGCCTCCTGGATCTCGCGCAGTGCCATGCTGCGGGACGTGAGGTCACCTGCGCGGCGCGTGCGGTGCAGCGCGAGGGCGTGCTCGGCGTTGCGCCGCACGGTCGCGGCCAGCTCGCGCTTGTCCCCGCGCTGGGGGACGCGCACCTGCACCTTGCTCCCCCGCAGGCCCGTCAGCCAGGTCTGCACCTGCTCGACGTCCGTGGGGAGCACCGGGACCAGGACCTCCCGCGGCACCGCGGCGGTCGCCGACTCGGGGTCCTCGCTGCCGTACACCTGCTGCAGCAGGTGCTCCACGAGCGCACCGTCGTCGAGGTCCTCGACCTTCTCGACCACCCAGCCGCGCTGCCCGCGGATCCGCCCGTCGCGCACGTGGAACACCTGGACCGCGGCCTCCAGCTCGTCGCCGGCCATCGCGAAGACGTCGGCGTCGGTGCCGTCGGACAGCACGACCGCGTTCTTCTCGGTGGCCTTCTCGAGCGTCGCGATGTCGTCCCGCAGCCGCGCGGCGCGCTCGTAGTCGAGCTCGGACGCTGCGTCCTTCATCGCCCGCGTGAGACGCCGGGTGAAGCGGGCGGTGTCACCGGCCATGAAGTCGCAGAAGTCCTGGGCGAGCTGGTGGTGCTCGTCGACGCCGATCCGCCCCACGCAGGGCGCCGCGCACTTGTCGATGTACCCCAGCAGGCACGGGCGTCCCTGCTGGCGCGCGCGCTGGAAGACGCCGGCGGAGCACGTGCGGACCGGGAAGACGCGCAGCAGCAGGTCGACCGTCTCGCGGATCGCCCAGGCGTGCGCGTACGGACCGAAGTAGCGGGTGCCGCGGCGCTTCGCGCCCCGCATCACCTGGACGCGTGGCACCTCGTCGGCCATCGTGACCGCGAGGTACGGGTAGGACTTGTCGTCGCGGTACTTGACGTTGAAGCGGGGGTCGAACTCCTTGATCCAGGAGTACTCGAGCGCGAGGGCCTCGACCTCGGTCCCGACGACCGTCCACTGGACCGAGGCGGCGGTCGTCACCATCTGCTGCGTGCGGGGGTGCAGGCCCGCGAGGTCCTGGAAGTAGCTGTTGAGGCGGCTGCGCAGGCTCTTGGCCTTGCCGACGTAGACGACGCGGCCGTGCTCGTCCCGGAAGCGGTAGACGCCCGGGGCGTCCGGGATCTCCCCGGGGGCGGGTCGGTAGGTCGCGGGGTCGGCCATGCGCCCGAGCCTAGGTCCGGGGGCCGACAGCGCCGCGCCGTCGACCCGCCTCGGCCGAGCCCGGGCGCGCGGGTGTGACGCGCGCCACTAGGGTCGGGTCATGGGACAGCTCCTGCACCAGTTCTCGGTCGACCTGACGTGGACCGGCGCCCGTGACGCCGGGACGGCCACGTACACCTCGTACGGACGCGACCACACCCTGACGTCGGGCGCGCGCCCGGCGCTGCTGGGGACCTCCGACCCCGGATTCCGCGGCGATCCCGCACGGTGGTCCCCCGAGGACCTTCTCGTCGGGGCGCTCTCGCAGTGCCACATGCTGTGGTTCCTGCACCTCGCGGCGACCGCCGGCGTCGTGGTCGTCGGCTACACGGACTCCGCCTCGGGCACCATGCGCATCGAGGCGGCCGGCCACGGTCAGTTCACGGAGGTCGTGCTGCGTCCCCGCGTCACCGTGCGCAACGCGACGTTGGACGACGGCACGGTCGTCGACGACGAGCTGCTCGCAGGGATCCACCACAGCGCGCAGGAGCACTGCTTCATCGCCCGGTCCGTGAACTTCCCGGTCCGCCACGAGGCGGGGCCGCTGGTGCACGAGCCCTCCTCGGTCTGACCGGCAGCTCAGACCGTCACCTCGACGCGCTCGGGAGCCAGCGCCTCGGCGAGGAACCGGCCGGTGTGGCTCTCGGGGACGCTCGCGACGTGCTCCGGCGTCCCCTCGGCGACGACGGTGCCGCCGCCGGAGCCGCCCTCCGGGCCCATGTCGACGACCCAGTCGGCGTTCTTGATGACGTCGAGGTTGTGCTCGATCACCAGGACCGTGTTGCCCTTGTCGACCAGCGACTGCAGGACGCCGAGCAGCTTGCGGATGTCCTCGAAGTGCAGTCCCGTGGTCGGCTCGTCGAGGACGTAGATCGTGCGTCCCGTCGAGCGCCGCTGCAGCTCGGCCGCGAGCTTGACGCGCTGCGCCTCGCCGCCCGACAGCGTCGGGGCGGGCTGCCCGAGGCGGACGTACCCGAGGCCCACGTCGACCAGCGTGCGCAGGTGCCGGGCGATGGCGGGCACGGCGGCGAAGAACTCCGCCGCCTCCTCGATGGGCATGGACAGGACGTCCGCGACGGTCTTGCCCTTGAAGTGGACCTCGAGCGTCTCGCGGTTGTAGCGCGCACCGTGGCACACCTCGCACGGCACGTAGACGTCCGGGAGGAAGTTCATCTCGATCTTGAGCGTGCCGTCGCCCGAGCACGCCTCGCAGCGGCCGCCCTTGACGTTGAACGAGAACCGCCCGGGTGTGTAGCCGCGCACCTTGGCCTCGGTCGTCTCCGCGAAGAGCTTGCGGACGTGGTCCCAGACCCCGGTGTACGTCGCCGGGTTGGACCGCGGGGTGCGCCCGATGGGTCCCTGGTCGACGTGCACGACCTTGTCGAGCTGGTCGAGCCCGGTCACGCGCTTGTGCCGGCCGGCGACCTGCCGCGCGCCGTTGAGCTCGTTCGCCATGACGGTGTACAGGATCGAGTTGACGAGGGTCGACTTCCCTGAGCCCGACACCCCGGTCACGGCGGTGAGCACCCCGAGCGGGAACGACACGTCGATCCCGCGGAGGTTGTTCTCCCGGGCGCCGACGACGGTGACCTGGCGCGACCTGTCGACGGGTCGGCGCTGTGCCGGCATGGGGATGCTCCGGCGGCCCGAGAGGTAGGCGCCCGTGACGGACTCCTGCGAGGCCAGCAGGCCGTCGAGGTCCCCGGAGTGCACGACGCGGCCCCCGTGCTCGCCGGCACCGGGGCCGATGTCGACGATCCAGTCGGCCGTCCGGATGGTGTCCTCGTCGTGCTCGACGACGATGAGCGTGTTCCCCAGGTCCCGCAGCCGGGTCAGCGTGTCGATGAGCCGACGGTTGTCGCGCTGGTGCAGACCGATCGAGGGCTCGTCGAGCACGTACAGCACGCCGACGAGGCCCGAGCCGATCTGCGTCGCGAGCCGGATCCGCTGCGCCTCGCCGCCCGACAGCGTGCCGGCCGGGCGCATGAGCGAGAGGTAGTCCAGCCCGACGTCCAGCAGGAACCCCAGCCGCGCCTGGATCTCCTTGACGACCTGGGCCGCGATGGCCCGCTCCCGCTCACCCAGCTCGAGGCCGTCGATGAACGCGCGGGCCTCGTCGATCGGCAGCGCGCAGACGTCGGCGATCGAGCGGCCGCCGACCTTGACCGCGAGCACCTCGGGCTTGAGGCGCGCCCCGTCGCACGCGGGGCACGGCACCTCCCGCATGAACGCCTCGTACTTCTCCTTGCTCCACTCCGAGTCCGTCTCGGCATGACGGCGCTGGAGGAAGGTGATGACGCCCTCGAAACCGGTCGAGTACTGCCGCTCCCGTCCCCACCGGTTGCGGTAGCGGACGTGCACCTCGTGGTTCTGCCCGTGCAGCACCGAGTCGCGCGCCCGCTGCGGCAGCGCACGCCACGGGGTGTCCATGGAGAACCCGAGGTCCGACGCCAGCGCGGACAGCACCCGCTGGAAGTACTCCGAGGAGGTCTGCGCCCAGGGCGCGACCGCACCCTGCGCGAGCGAGAGGTCGTCGTCGGGGATGACCAGCTCGGGGTCCACCTCGAGCCGGGACCCGATGCCCGTGCACTCGGGGCACGCGCCGTAGGGCGCGTTGAAGGAGAACGTGCGGGGCTCGACCTCCTCCAGCGTCAGGACGTGGTCGTTGGGGCACGCCCGGTTCTCGGAGAACCGGCGCTCACGCTGGGGGTCGTCGGCGTCGGCGTCGACGAGCTCGACGACGAGCAGACCTCCCGCGAGGCCGAGCGCCGTCTCCACGGAGTCGGTGAGCCGCCGCTGCACGCCCTCGCGCGAGACCAGCCGGTCGACGACGACCTCGATGTCGTGCTTGAGCTTCTTCTCCAGGGTGGGCGGGGTCGCGAGCTGGACGACCTCGCCGTCGACACGGGCGCGGGAGAACCCCTTGCCCTGCAGCTCGCGGAACAGGTCGGCGTACTCGCCCTTGCGACCGCGCACGACGGGAGCCAGGACCTGGTAGCGGGTGCCCTCGGGCAGCTCGAGCAGGCGGTCGACGATCTGCTGCGGGGTCTGCGCGGTGACGCGCTCGCCGCACACGGGGCAGTGCTGGGTGCCCGCACGGGCGAACAGCAGGCGCAGGTAGTCGTACACCTCAGTGATCGTCCCGACCGTGGACCGCGGGTTGCGGTTCGTCGACTTCTGGTCGATCGAGACCGCCGGCGACAGCCCCTCGATGAAGTCGACGTCCGGCTTGTCCATCTGCCCGAGGAACTGCCGGGCGTACGCCGAGAGCGACTCGACGTACCGCCGCTGCCCCTCGGCGAAGATCGTGTCGAACGCCAACGACGACTTGCCGGACCCCGACAGCCCGGTGAACGCGATGAGGGCGTCGCGGGGCAGGTCGATGTCGACGTTGCGGAGGTTGTGCTCCCGGGCGCCGCGGACCACGAGACGGTCGGACAGAGGATGGGTCACAGCCGACGAGTCTACGTGCGGCCACCGACAATCGCACACGTGTTCGACGTGACGTGCGTCCCTCGCCGGGGCGGTGGAGCGCGGCACGCGCCGACGCAGGCCATGCTGGTGCCGATGGACGCCACGCCCGCTCCCCCGCCCACCGGCCCCGGACTGCTCGGGGCCCAGGTGCCGATCGAGGACTACGCCGTGCTGGGCGACGGGCACACCTGCGCCCTGGTCTCGCGCCGCGGCTCGGTCGACTGGCTGTGCCTGCCGCGCTTCGACTCCGACGCCTGCTTCGCCGCCCTCCTGGGCACGCCCGACCACGGTCGCTGGCTGCTCACCGTGCGGGACGCCACCGAGGTGACCCGCCGGTACCGGGGGGACTCGTTCGTCCTGGAGACGACGTACCGCACCGCGCGCGGCGCGGCCGTGGTGACCGAGACGATGCCGCTGGGCGACGGTCGCGCCGACCTCGTCCGGCACCTGGAGTGCACGCAGGGCGAGGTCGAGGTCGAGCACGAGTGGGTGGCGCGGTTCGGGTACGGCGCCGTCGAGCCGTGGGTCCGGCACGAGACCGACGCGGACGGCTGCGACACCCTGCGGGCCGTCGCGGGACCGGACTCCCTCGTGCTGCGCGGCGACCGGCTGCCGCGCCGCGTCGACCACGGGTACCGCGACCTGCTGACCCTGCGCGCGGGCGAGAGCCTGGAGCTGTCGCTCACCTGGGTGCACTCGTGGGAGCCGATACCGCCGCGGCTGTCGGTCCCCGACCAGGTCGACGCGACCGCCGTCGTGTGGGGGCTGTGGGCCCGCGGGTGCACGTACGACGGCCCGTACCGCGAGGCGGTGGTCCGGTCGCTGCTCGTCCTGCGGATGCTCTCGGACGTGACCACGGGTGGGATCGTCGCCGCGCCCACGACCTCGTTGCCCGAGGCGTTCGGCGGGGAGCGGAACTGGGACTACCGGTACTGCTGGCTGCGCGACGCCGCGCTCACCCTCGAGGCGCTGCTCGAGCAGGGGTTCCGGCAGGAGGCGACCCTGTGGCGGGACTGGCTCGCCCGCGCCGTGGCCGGGGATCCCAAGGACCTGCAGATCATGTACCGCGTGGACGGCGGGCGACGGCTCCCGGAGTCGCACCTCGAGCACCTGCCCGGGTACGCCGGCTCGCGGCCCGTGCGGCTGGGGAACGCCGCCGTCGGCCAGGTGCAGCACGACGTGCTGGGCGAGGTCATGTCGGCCCTCGCGATGGCGCGGGACGCCGGGCTCGCGGAGACCGCGGACACGTGGGCGCTGCAGCGCGTCCTCGTCGACGACCTCGCGGCCACGTGGCGGGAGCCCGACCGCGGCATCTGGGAGGTGCGCGGGGACCCGCAGCACTTCACGCACTCGAAGGTGATGGCGTGGGCGGCGCTCGACCGGGCGGTCCGCGCCGTCGAGGAGCACGCGCTCCCTGGGCCCGTCGAGCGGTGGCGGCAGGTGCGCGAGGAGATCCGCGCGGACGTGCTCGAGCACGGCTGGAGCCCGGAGCTCGGGACCTTCGTGCAGCACTACGGCGCCCGGCACACCGACGCCTCCCTCCTGCAGGTGGTGCAGGTCGGGTTCGTGCCGGCCGACGGCCCGCACGCCCGGGCGACGATCGCCGCGGTCCGCGCGGAGCTCGAGGTCGCTCCGGGGCTGCTGCTGCGCTACCGCACGGAGCGGACGGACGACGGCCTGCCGGGGGCCGAGTCCCCCTTCCTCGCGTGCTCGTTCTGGCTCGCCGACGCGCTCGCCCGGGCCGACGACGTCGACGGGGCGACGCAGGTGCTCGACGCGCTCGTGCCGCTGGCGAACGACGTCGGGATGCTCGCCGAGCAGTACGACCCGGTGCGGCGGCGCATGGTCGGCAACGTGCCCCAGGCCCTGTCGCACCTGGCGCTCGTGCGAGCGGCGCACAGCCACGACCTCGCCGTGCGGCGCGCGTCGGCGGTGAGCGGCGGGGTGTCGCGGTGACCGCGGCCGGGTGGACGGGCCGAGTGGTGCCCGGCGGCGAGAGCGCGGTCCGCGTGCTCGACCGCGCGGAGATCCGCACGGCGTCCGTCGGCGAGATGGACAACGACGCCTACCTCGTGACGTGCCGGCGCTCGGGCGCCCAGCTGCTCGTCGACGCCCCGACGGACCCGGACCGCCTGCTGTCCCTCGTGCGGGAGGGCGACGGGACCGGACGGCTCGACGTCCTGGTCGTCACGCACCGGCACGGCGACCACCTCGGCGCGGCCGCGGCCGTCGTCGCGCGCACGGGCGCACGGCTCGCCGCCGGGGAGCACGACGCCGACGAGGTCGGACGTGCGTGCGGCCGGACCGTCGACACGCGGCTCCGGCACGGCGACCGGCTCACCGTGGGCGACCTGGAGCTCGAGGTCGTCGCCCTGCGCGGCCACACGCCGGGGTCGGTCGCGCTCGCACTCACCGAGCCCGAGGACGCGCACGCGCCCGGCGCCACCCCCGGGCGCGTCCACCTCTTCACCGGCGACTCGCTGTTCCCCGGCGGTGTCGGCAGCACCCAGGGCGACCCGGAACGCTTCACGCGGCTGCTCGACGACGTGCGCACCCGGCTCTTCGACCGGTACCGGGACGACACGTGCGTGTACCCCGGGCACGGCGACGGCACCACGCTCGGTGCCGAGCGTCCGCACCTCGCGGCGTGGGCGGCGCGGGGCTGGTGAGCAGCGCACCGCGCGGCACGGGCGCACGTCCCGCCGCGTGGGGGCGCGCCTCGGGCAGGATGGTGCCATGAGCACCTTCGCCGTCCGGTACACCTACGACGAGCGGGCCGAGGTCCGCGACGTGGTCCGCCCCGAGCACCGCGCCTGGTTGTCCGAGCTGGCCGCGGCCGGCGTGCTGCTGGGGTCCGGGCCGTTCACGGAGGGCACCCCCGGGGCCCTGCTGGTCCTGCAGGCGGACGACGAGAGCGCGCTGCGGTCCGTGCTGCAGCAGGACCCGTTCGCGCGCGAGGGCCTGATCGCGCAGACGGAGGTCCGCGGCTGGCACCTGGTCCTCGGCCCGTGGGCGACCGACGCCTGAACCGACCCGGTCCGGCCGCGCGGCGCCGACCCGACGCCGGTCAGGCAGCGCCGGGCCCGTCCGGCCGGACCTCGTCCGCGGGCGCGACACCCGACGACCGGGCGACGGTCCGGCGCGTGCGGACCAGGCTCGCGGCGGTCGCGACGACGAGCGCAGCACCGATCACCGCGAGCGAGACCCACGACGGGACCTCCGGGGCCCAGCCCACGGGCCGGCCACCGTTGAGGAAGCCGAGCGAGTTGGTCGCGAGCGCCTCGAGCACGAGCTTGCCCCCGATGAAGGCCAGGACGGCCGCGAGGCCGTAGGGCAGGTAGACCAGCCGGTCGAGCAGCCCGCCGAGCAGGAAGTACAGCTGACGCAGCCCCATCAGCGCGAAGACGTTGGCCGTGAACACGATGAAGGGGTCGTGCGTCAGACCGAAGATCGCCGGGATCGAGTCGAAGGCGAACAGCAGGTCCGTCGTGCCGATCGCCACGAGGACGACGAGCAGCGGCGTGAAGACCCGACGACCGCCGTGGGTCGTGCGGAGCCGGCCGCCGTCGTAGGCGGGCGACAGCGGCAGGACACGGCGGACCCCGCGGATCAGCGCGTTCTCCGTGTACTCCTCGTCGGCGCCGCCCACGCCCTCCCGGACCAGCCGGACCGCGGTCCAGACGAGGAACGCGCCGAACACGTAGAAGACCCACGTGTAGCGCTCGATGATCGCCGCCCCGGCGAGGATGAAGCCCGCGCGCAGGACGAGCGCCACGATGATGCCGACCATGAGCACGCGCTGCTGCTGCTCACGCGGGACCGCGAAGCCCGACATGATGAGCAGGAACACGAAGAGGTTGTCGACGGACAGGCTGTACTCGGTCAGCCACCCCGCCACGAACTCCCCGGACGGCGCCGGTCCCCCGACGACCGCGAGCAGCGCCGCGAACACGAGCGCGAGGCCGACGTACACCAGCACCCACAGGAGGCTCTCGCGGATCGAGGGGACGTGCGGGCGTCGCCGCACGATGGCCAGGTCGAGCAGGAGGATCCCGCCGACCGCGACGAGCGTCGCCACCTGGAAGGCGGCGGGGAGCTCGTGGGTCACGGGCGGCCCTCGGCCCCGCCCTCGTCGGGGTCGGCGGCCAGGCCGTGGGTCGCCGCGCGCGACGCCGCGAGGGCGCTGGCCGCCTCGTCCCGGCGCGTGCGGCGCAGCGAGAGCACGGTCGTCACCGCGAGCGTGCCGACGATGACGCCGAGCGACACCCAGGTGCCGATCTCCGGGACCACCGTGACGTGCTCGCCCCCGTTGATGAAGGCGACCTCGTTGGTGTGCAGCGCGTGGATGAGCAGCTTGATGCCGATGAAGCCGAGGATCACGCCGAGCCCGTAGGACAGGTAGACGAGCTTGTCCAGCAGGCCGTCGATGAGGAAGAAGAGCTGGCGCAGGCCGAGCAGGGAGAACGCGTTCGCGGTGAAGACGAGGTAGGTCTCCTGCGTGAGGCCGAAGATCGCCGGGATCGAGTCGACCGCGAAGATGATGTCCGCGGTCCCGATGGCGATCATCACGATGAGCATCGGGGTGATGAAGCGGGTGCCGTCGCGGCGCACGACCATCTTGTCGCCGACGTAGTCGTCGGTGGTCGGGAAGACCCGCCGCGTCCAGCGCAGCACCCGGTTCTCGTGGTACTCGTCCTCGTCCTGCGCGCCGGCCCTGATCTGGGTCCACGCCGTGTAGATGAGGAACCCGCCGAAGATGTAGAAGATCCACGACAGGTTCTCGATCATCGCCGCACCGACGAAGATGAAGGCGGTCCGCAGGACGAGCGCGATCGTGATGCCGATGAGCAGCACCTTCTGCTGGTAGAGCCGCGGCACCCGGAAGCTGGCCATGATGAGGACGAAGACGAAGAGGTTGTCGACCGACAGGCTCTTCTCGGTCACGTACCCGGCGAAGTACTCCGCGCCGTACGTCGACCCCCAGACGGCCCAGACGAGGACCCCGAACACCAGCGCGATGCCGACGTAGCCGGCCGACCACCAGCTCGACTCCCGCAGGGTCGGCTCGTGCGGCGAGCGCACGTGCCCGACGTAGTCGACGGCCAGCATGAGCAGGATGACACCGACGGTGGCACCCCACACCCAGAGAGGAACATCCACGAACAGACCTCCGGAACGGTTCGACAGGGGATCGGAGGTCTCTTCCGCCAGCGCCTCCCGCACCCGGGGGCGAGGTCGTGCGCGCGGCCGACGCACCGGGCCGGCTGCGCTGGCGACCGTGATGACGATGACGTCGTGGGGAGTACTCCCCTCCGCGCAGAACTATAGGTGACGATCCTGGGCGCGCCAGCCCGGGGTCAGGCCGTGGCCGACTGCATCTGGCGCAGCTCCTTCTTCAGCCCGGAGATCTCGTCACGCAGGCGCGCTGCCAGCTCGAACTGCAGCTCCGCGGCTGCCGCGTGCATCTGGTCGGTGAGCTCCTGGACGAGTCCGGCCAGGTCGTGGGCGGCGGCGCCCGCCAGGCGGGTGCGCTCGTCGTGCCCGCCGGCGCGCGAGCCCAGTCCCGGGACGGGCGACTTGCCGCGGCTGCTCTGCCGTCCGCTGCCGCCGAGCAGCTCGGCGGTGTCGGCGTCCTCCCGCGCGAGCATGTCCGTGATGTCGCCGATCCGCTTGCGCAGCGGCTGCGGGTCGATGCCGTGCTCGAGGTTGTAGGCGATCTGACGGTCGCGGCGGCGTTCGGTCTCGTCGAGCGCCTGCCGCATCGCCGGCGTCACCGTGTCCGCGTACATGTGCACCTGCCCGGACACGTTGCGCGCCGCGCGGCCGATGGTCTGGATCAGCGACTTGCCCGACCGCAGGAAGCCCTGCTTGTCGGCGTCGAGGATCGCGACCAGGGAGACCTCGGGCAGGTCGAGGCCCTCCCGCAGGAGGTTGATGCCGACCAGGACGTCGTACTCCCCCAGCCGCAGCTCACGCAGCAGCTCGACACGGCGCAGGGTGTCGACCTCCGAGTGCAGGTAGCGCACCCGTACGTCCTTCTCGAGGAGGTAGTCGGTGAGGTCCTCGGACATCTTCTTGGTCAGCGTCGTGACCAGGACGCGCTCGTCGCGCTCCACGCGGTCCCGGATCTCCCCCAGGAGGTCGTCGATCTGCCCGGTGGTGGGCTTGACGAGCACCTGCGGGTCGACCAGGCCGGTCGGCCGGATGATCTGCTCGACGACCCCGTCGGACATCGACAGCTCGTAGTCGCCGGGCGTGGCCGACAGGTAGACCGTCTGGCCGATCCGCTCGACGAACTCCTCCCAGCGCAGCGGCCGGTTGTCGACCGCGCTGGGGAGCCGGAAGCCGTGGTCGACGAGGGCGCGCTTGCGCGACATGTCGCCCTCGAACATCGCCCCGATCTGCGGGACGGTCACGTGGGACTCGTCGATGACGAGCAGGAAGTCCTCGGGGAAGTAGTCGATGAGCGTGTTCGGTGCGGAGCCGGGCGCCCGCCCGTCGATGTGGCGGGAGTAGTTCTCGATGCCCGAGCACGAGCCGATCTGGCGCATCATCTCGATGTCGTACGTCGTACGCATCTGCAGCCGCTGCGCCTCGAGGAGCTTGTTCTGCTGCTCCAGCTCGGCGAGCCGCTGCTCCAGCTCCGCCTCGATGCCCGTGATCGCCCGCTCCATGCGCTCGGGGCCGGCGACGTAGTGGGTCGCCGGGAACACGTGCATCTGCTGCTCCGAGCGGACCACGTCACCCGTGAGGGGGTGCAGCGTGGCGATCGCCTCGATCTCGTCGCCGAAGAACTCGATGCGGACCGCGAGCTCCTCGTAGACGGGGATGATCTCGACCGTGTCGCCCCGCACCCGGAACGTCCCGCGGGTGAACGCCATGTCGTTGCGCGTGTACTGCATCGTGACGAACCTGCGCAGCAGCTGGTCGCGGTCCACCTGGTCGCCGACCGCGAGCGTCACCATGCGGTCCACGTACTCCTGCGGCGTGCCCAGGCCGTAGATGCACGAGACCGTCGAGACGACGATGACGTCGCGGCGGGTCAGCAACGAGCTCGTCGCGGAGTGCCGCAGCCGCTCGACCTCCTCGTTGATCGAGGAGTCCTTCTCGATGTAGGTGTCGGACTGAGCGATGTACGCCTCGGGCTGGTAGTAGTCGTAGTACGAGACGAAGTACTCGACCGCGTTGTTCGGCAGCAGCTCGCGGAACTCCGTCGCCAGCTGGGCGGCGAGGGTCTTGTTGGGCGCCATGACGAGCGTCGGCCGCTGCAGCTGCTCGATGAGCCAGGCCGTCGTCGCCGACTTCCCGGTGCCGGTGGCGCCGAGCAGGACGACGTCCTTCTCGCCCGCACGGACCCGTGCCGCGAGCTCGGCGATCGCCGCCGGCTGGTCGCCGCTGGGGGTGTACTCGGAGACCACCTCGAACGGCGCGACGGTCCGCTGCAGATCGGTGACGGGGCGCATGGCCCCACGGTACGTCGACCCACCGACATCGACCCGGCGTCACGGGCCGGGCCTCACCGACCCGGCGCGTCAGTCCCCGCTGAAGGAGACGTGGGCGGCCGGGTCCGCCTGGGAGAGCAGCTTGGCGTACCGGTCCATGAAGCCGCGGTAGGCGCTGAAGCCGCCGATCTTGCGCTTGGCCATCGGCACCAGGGCGCTCATGCCCCCGGACTTGACGACGTAGCTGGTGATGAGCGTGCGCACCGTCACGCGACCCACGGCGCGGTCGACCTCGACGTCGAAGAACAGCACGGGTTCCGTGCTCTCCCGCGTCATGTCACGGACCGAGACCGACACCTTGTTCGCGCTGCGCTCACCCACGCGCAGCCAGCCGTTCTCGTCCTCGACCGTGGAGGCCGCCGTCGTCACCAGGTCGAGCACCTGCGTGGCTGACAGTGCGCCCGTGGCCACCGACATCGAGGCCTTGGACTGCAGCGGGCGCGCCTCCCACCCGCTACCGACCGACTGGACCGCCATCGTTCCTCCGGCTCCGTTGCCTCGGGCCGCCCGACGCGGCCCCCGGACGCGCAGCGCGCGTCCATCCGAGTGATCGGCGTGTGAACGCTACTCCTCGCGTGGACAAGCGTTCAATTCACTCGAACAGGTGAAGGTTACTCCCCAGTACGGAGGACGAAGGTCCTGCACCGCACACCGCCGCTCCTCAGCGGGCGTCGGCGGCCCGCTCGTCGGCGCGCTCCACGGCGAGCCGCGCCCAGAGGTCGTCGACCTGCAGCAGCAGGTCGGCCTCGCTGCCCGTGCCGTCCAGCACGACGTCCGCGACCGCCAGCCGCTCCTCGTCGCGCGCCTGCGCAGCGACTCGCGCCTCCGCGTCCGGGCGCGACATGCCGCGCAGCCGCACCAGACGCTCCACCCGCAGCACCGCCGGGGCGTGCACCACCACCACGACGTGGAAGCCGTCGGCCTGACCCGTCTCCACGAGCAGGGGGATGTCGTGGACGACGACCGCGCCGGCGTCGAGCGCGGCCGCGGCCGCCTCGCGCTCGGCCGCCAGGCGCCGCACGACCGGGTGCACGATCGCGTCGAGCCGGGCGCGCGCACCCGCGTCGGCGAACACGATCGCTCCGAGCGCCGCCCGGTCCAGCCCGCCGGCGGCGTCGAGCGCCCCCGGGCCGAACTCCGCGACCACGTCCTCCAGGCCTGCGGTGCCCGGCGCCACCGCGTCCCGGGCGAGCACGTCGGCGTCGACGACCACCGCCCCGAGCTCGTCGAACCTGCGCGCGGCGACCGACTTGCCCGCCGCGATGCCTCCGGTCAGCCCGATCCTCTGCATCGCTCCATCGTGGCGTCCACGACGCGTCCGCGCGACCCCGGGTCGCGGGGCCGCGGGCACGCCGACGGCCGGCCACCCGAGGGTGACCGGCCGTCGTCGAGATGCCGGTGCGGGCGCGGCCCGCGCGGCGTCAGTTGCCCGTGAGCTTCTCCCGCAGTGCGGCGAGCGCCTCGTCGGACGCGAGCGTGCCCGTGGCCTCGTCGGACGCCGACGAGTACGTCGACGGCGCGGGGCCGCTGCTCGTGGTGCTGCTGCTCGCAGCGGGAGCGGACTCCGACGTCGAGGCCTCGAGGTCCGCCTGGGCGGCCGCGGAGACCTGCTTGCGGTGCGCCTCCCAGCGCTCGTGCGCGGCCGCGTACTGGGCCTCCCACGCCTCACGCTGCGTCTCGAAGCCCTCGAGCCACTCGTTGGTGGTCGGGTCGAAGCCCTCGGGGTACTTGTAGTTCCCCTGCTCGTCGTACTCCGCCGCCATGCCGTACAGCGCGGGGTCGAAGTCCTCCGACTCGGGGTCGAAGCCCTCGTTGGCCTGCTTGAGCGACAGCGAGATCCGGCGACGCTCGAGGTCGATGTCGATGACCTTGACGAAGACGTCGTCGCCCACCTGGACGACCTGCTCCGGGATCTCGACGTGACGCACGGCGAGCTCGGAGATGTGCACCAGGCCCTCGATGCCGTCCTCGACGCGCACGAACGCACCGAACGGGACGAGCTTGGTGACCTTGCCGGGCACGACCTGGCCGATGGCGTGCGTCCGGGCGAACGCCTGCCACGGGTCCTCCTGCGTCGCCTTCAGCGACAGGGAGACCCGCTCGCGGTCGAAGTCGACCTCGAGCACCTCGACCGTGACCTCCTGGCCGACCTCGACGACCTCGGAGGGGTGGTCGATGTGCTTCCAGGACAGCTCGGAGACGTGCACGAGGCCGTCGACGCCACCCAGGTCCACGAACGCGCCGAAGTTGACGATCGAGGACACGACGCCGGGACGGACCTGGCCCTTCTGCAGGGTCTGCAGGAACGTCGAGCGCACCTCGGACTGCGTCTGCTCGAGCCACGCACGCCGCGACAGCACGACGTTGTTGCGGTTCTTGTCGAGCTCGATGATCTTCGCCTCGATCTCCTTGCCGACGTACGGCTGGAGGTCGCGCACGCGGCGCATCTCGACGAGGGAGGCGGGCAGGAAGCCGCGCAGGCCGATGTCGAGGATGAGCCCACCCTTGACGACCTCGATGACGGTGCCGGTGACGACGCCGTCCTCCTCCTTGATCTTCTCGATCGTGCCCCAGGCGCGCTCGTACTGCGCGCGCTTCTTGGACAGGATCAGACGGCCTTCCTTGTCCTCCTTCTGGAGGACGAGGGCCTCGACCTCGTCACCGACCTTCACGACCTCGCCGGGGTCCACGTCGTGCTTGATGGACAGCTCGCGGGAGGGGATGACGCCCTCGGTCTTGTAACCGATGTCGAGCAGGACCTCGTCGCGGTCGACCTTGACGATGGTGCCCTCGACGATGTCACCGTCGTTGAAGTACTTGATGGTGGCGTCGATCGCGGCGAGGAAGTCCTCGGCCGTACCGATGTCGTTCACCGCGACCTGCGGGCTGGCGGGCTTCGCGGGGGTGGAGATGCTCATGTAGTGGTGGGCTCCGATGCGGACAGGAAGTAGGACGGACAGGGATGGTGCGTGGACGAGAACGTCCGCGTCCCGTCCACCACGACCTCGTCGCCGGCGGACCGGGAGACCTCGAGGACTCGGTGGCACCAGGACGCGCGGCACCGCCGTCCACCCTATCGGGTGGACGGCGGCGCAGGCAAAGGGAGCGTCAGGCCAGTGCCCGCGCGACGGTCAGCAGGTCCTGCGGCACGAACTTGACCTTGCCCGCGACCTCGTCGAGCGGCAGCAGCACGACCTGCTCGCCCTGGATCGCCGTCATGACGTTCGACGTTCCCGCCGTGACGGCGTCGATCGCGGCGACGCCGAAGCGCGAGGCGAGGATCCGGTCCGCGGCGGTCGGGATGCCACCGCGCTGCGTGTGACCCAGCACGGTGACGCGGGTGTCGAACCCCGTGCGCTGCTCGATCTCGACCTTGAGCCGCTCGCCGATGGCGCCGGCGACGATCTCGCCGAACTTGCCGACCTGCGTCTCGTAGTGCATCGGCGTGCCCTCCGCGGGGACCGCGCCCTCGGCGACGACGACGATCGAGAAGCTGGCGTGCGCCCGGTGCCGGTGCTTGAGGAAGCGTTCGATGCGGCCGATGTCGAACGGCTCCTCCGGTGCCAGGACCAGCTCGGCGCCTCCGGCGATGCCGGAGGTCACGGCGATCCACCCCGCGTGCCGGCCCATCACCTCGACGATCATGACCCGGTTGTGCGACTCGGCCGTCGTGTGGATCCGGTCGATCGCCTCCGTCGCGATGCTCACCGCGGTGTCGAAGCCGATCGACGCGTCGGTCCCCCACACGTCGTTGTCGATCGTCTTGGGGATCCCGACGACCTTGACGCCCGCCGCGGCGACCTTGCTCGCGGCGTTCAGGGTGCCGTCACCGCCGATGCAGATGAGCGCCTCGATGCGCTCGGCCTCCAGCGTGGCGAGGGCGGCATCGAGGCCACCGTCCGACGCGTGGGGGTGGTACCGCGCCGTCCCGAGCAGCGTGCCGCCCGTCGGCAGGACGTTGCGGATGTCCCGCCGGGTCAGCGGCATGACGTCGCCGTCGACCACACCCTTCCAGCCGTTGCGGAAGCCGATGATCGAGTGCCCGTGCTCGCCCTCCCCCCGCTTGACGACCGCTCGGATCGCGGCGTTCAGGCCGGGGACGTCGCCGCCACCGGTGAGCAGACCGACTCGCACGCTGGAGCTCCTCGTTCGCAGGGGTCACCCCGTCGAGGTCCGCGGGGGCTGACGCGCGTCGACGCGGCGTCGCGCACCACCCTAGCCATCCCGGACGCGCGACCGGTACGCCTTCGGTCCCGGTGGACGGCGCACGACCGCGGGCGCGGTCGACCTCAGGCCGGGCGCCCGAGGTCCAGGTCCCGCCCGGGGATGGCGTCGAGCAGGGTGCGCGTGTAGGTCGTGCGCGGCGTGTCGAACACGTCGTCGACCGTGCCCCGCTCCACGATGCGCCCCTCCTGCATGACGCAGACCTCGTCGGCGATCTGGCGGACCACGGCCAGGTCGTGGCTGATGAACAGGTACGTCAGGCCGAGCCGCTCCTGCAGGTCGGCGAGCAGGTGCAGGATCTGGGACTGGACGATGACGTCGAGGGCCGAGACGGCCTCGTCGCACACCACGAGGTCCGGCTCGAGGGCCAGCGCTCGGGCGATCGCCACGCGCTGCCGCTGCCCGCCGGACAGCTCGGCCGGGTAGCGGCGCAGCAGGCCGGCGGGCAGGGCCACCTGGTCCAGGAGCTCGCGGACGCGGGCGTGCCGCTGGGCCCGGTCACCGATCCCGTGCACCCGCAACGGCTCCTCGACGGTGCGGTAGACGGTGAACAGCGGGTCGAGCGAGGCGTACGGGTCCTGGAAGATCGGTTGCACGCGGCGCCGGAACGCGACCTCGGCGGAGCGGTCGGGCTGCGTGACGTCCGTGCCGTCGAACCGGATCGTGCCCGACGTCGGCGCGAGGAGCGCGAGCATCATGCGGGCGACCGTCGACTTGCCGGAGCCGGACTCCCCGACGACCGCCAGGGTGCGTCCGCGGGGGACGACGAAGCTGACGTCGTCGACGGCCGTGAAGCCGGAGGACCGGCCCAGCAGCCCGCGGCCGCGGATGGTGAAGACCTTCGTGACGTGCTCCACCTCGACGAGCGGGGGCGCGGAGGCGTCGGCCGCGAGCGCGGGCGACGCCGACGCGGGCGCGGTGCCGCGGTGCTCCGGGGACCCGTCGGGGGGCACGTCGGCGGGCGCGGGCTCGTCGACGTGCCCCCCGTGGCGCGCGAGCTCGATGCGGCGCGACGCCAGCGAGGGCGCGGCCGCGAGCAGGCGGCGCGTGTACTCGTGCCGCGGCGCGGTGAGGATGGTCCGCGCGTCGCCCTCCTCGACCACCTCGCCGCGGTACATCACCACGACGCGGTCGGCCCGCTCGGCGGCGAGCCCCAGGTCGTGCGTGATGAGCAGCACCGCGACCCCGAGGCGGTCGGTGAGATCCGTGAGCCCGTCGAGGATCGTGCGCTGGACGGTGACGTCGAGCGCGGAGGTCGGCTCGTCGGCGATGAGGAGCCGGGGACGCGCCGCCAGCCCCATGGCGATGAGCGCGCGCTGCCGCATGCCGCCGGAGAACTCGTGGGGGTACTGCTGGGCACGTCGCTCGGCGTCGGGCAGGCCCGCCTCGGTGAGCAGCTCGACGGTGCGGGCACGGGCGGCAGCACCGCGGGCGACGCCGTTGTCCTCGAGGGTCTCGTCGACCTGGGCACCGACCCGGCGGACGGGGTTGAGGTTGGACATGGGGTCCTGCGGCACCATGCCGATCCGGCTGCCGCGCAGGCGGTGCATCGCCTCGGGGCCGAGAGCGACGAGGTCCTCGCCCTCGAAGAGGATCTGCCCGGCGGTGACGGAGCCGTTGCCGGCGAGCAGGCCGATGACCGCGGCGGCCGTCGTGGACTTCCCGGAGCCGGACTCCCCCACCACGGCGACGGTCTGGCCGGCGCGGACGTCGAACGAGACGCCGCGCACGGCGGTCGCGCTGCCGGCCTCGGTGCGGAACGTGACCTCGAGGTCGCGGATGCTCAGCAGCGGCTCCGTGCCGCCTGCGGGGTGCTGGGGTGCGTCCGTCATGCTCACCGCCTCCTCGATCGCGGGTCGAGGGCCTCGCGCAGCGCCTCGCCGAACAGGGTGAAGCCGAGGGCCGTCACGGAGATGCAGATGCCGGGCCACAGGGCCAGACGAGGCGCGATCTCGAGCTCGTTCTGCGCGGCGACGAGCATGCGCCCCCACTCCGCGGTCGTCGGCGAGCCCCCGCCCAGGCCGAGGAACGACAGCGCGGCCGCCTCGATCACGGCGGTCGCCAGCAGCAGCGTGGCCTGCACGATCACCGGGGAGACGCTGTTGGGCAGGACGTGGCTCATGGTGACGGTGCGTCGGGACAGCCCCAGGGACCGTGCCGCGAGCACGTAGTCCTGCCCCTTCTGCGCGAGCATCGACCCGCGCAGCAGACGCGCGAAGACGGGCACCTGGACGACGCCGATCGCCAGGACGACGGACGAGGGGCTCTGCCCGGCCACGGCGGCGATGGAGACGGCGAGCAGCAGGCTGGGCACGGCGAGCATGAGGTCGACGAGGCGCATCGCGGCCGAGTCGACCCAGCCGCCGAACGTTCCCGCGACCAGGCCGAGCAGCATCCCCCCGGCCAGGCCCAGGAGCGTCGCGAGGACCCCGATCAGCAGGGACGCGCGTGCGCCCCACACCAGTTGGGAGAACAGGTCGGCCCCGTAGCGGTCGATCCCCAGCGGGTGGTCGGCCGACGGGCCGGGGATGAACGTGGGTCGCACGTCGGCGCGGCCGGGCAGCTCGCCCGGGCCGAACGGCGCGATGACGGGTGCCAGCAGCGCGACGAGCACGAACGCGACGACCACCAGGGCGCCGAGGATCGCGGCAGGGTTGCGCACCAGGCGCCGCAGCGCGACGCGCCACAGCGCCTCGCCGGCCCGTCGGTCCTCGGCGAGCGCGGCGCCCGCGTCGACCGGGCCCTGCTGCGGGACCTCGTACACCTCGGGTGCGCTCATCGCGTCCTCATCCTCGGGTCGATCAGGCCGTACGACACGTCCACCGCGAGGTTCACGAGGGCGTAGACCACGGCGATGAGCAAGATGAAGCCCTGCAGCACCGCGTAGTCGAGGTCGAAGACGGCGTCGGCGAGGAACTTGCCGACGCCGGGGAAGGCGAAGACGGTCTCGGTGAGCACGGCCCCCGAGAGCAGCAGCCCGATCTGCAGGCCGATGGTCGTCGAGACCGGCAGCATCGCGTTGTGCAGGATGACGCGGCCGCGCACGTGGGGGCCCGACAGGCCCTTGGCGCGCGCGGTGCGGACGTAGTCGGCGTGCTGCACGTCGATCACCGACGCGCGCGTGATGCGCGCGATGATCGCCAGCGGGATCGTGCCGAGGGCGAGCGCCGGCAGCACGAGGTGCGTCAGGGCGTTCCAGCTCGCGTCCCACTCGCGGGTCAGCACGCCGTCGAGCACGTAGAACCCCGTGGGGTGCGTGGCGATCATCGCGGAGCTCTGCCGACCCGCCGAGGGGAACCAGCCGAGCTGCACGGCGAAGAGCCACTTGAGCAGGAACGCCAGGAAGAACACGGGGATCGTCACGCCGAGCAGCGAGGCGACGACCGCGGCGTGGTCGACGAGCCTCCCCTGCCGGCGGGCGGCGACGTACCCCAGCGGGATGCCGAGGCCCACGGCCACGAGCAGGCCGAGCAGCGACAGCTCGATCGTCGCGGGGAACCTGGCGAGGAACTCGTCGAGCACGGGCCGCCCGGTGCGGGTCGACACCCCGAAGTTGCCCTGCAGGAGCTGCCCGAGCCAGGTCAGGTACTGCTGGGGCAGCGGCCGGTCGAAGCCGTAGAGCTGGTTGATGCGCGCGACCGCCTCGGGGGTGGCGCGCTCGCCCAGGAGAGCCGTCGCCGGCCCTCCTGGGAGAGCACGCACCCACAGGAACAGCAGCACCGACAACCCGAGCAGGGTGGGGACGAGCAGCGCGAGGCGCCGCAGGATCAGTCGGGTCATCGGGTGGTGCAGCTCCTCAGTCGCCGAGCGTGATCACGTTGAAGACCTCGTCCTGCACCGGCGAGGCCGGGTAGCCCTTCACCTCGGCCGTGAAGGCCAGCGACGGGACCGGGTGCGCCAGCGGGATGCCGGGCAGGAACTCGAGGATCGCCGCGTTGGCCTGCTCGTACGCCACCGTCTGGTCGTCGACGTCGGCCACGTACCGGGCGTCGTTGATGGCGGAGAACAGGGACGGGTTGTCGAAGCCCCACTCGTTGGAGGTGCCACCGAAGAACACGCCGATGAAGTTGTACGTGTCGTTGTAGTCGCCGGTCCACCCCAGCAGGTGCAGCCCGTGGTCCGCGCCGCCCTGGATCTTGTCGAGGTACTCCGGGTTCCACGGGTCCGGGACCGGGTTGATCGTGATGCCGACGGCCTCGAGGTCGGCCTCGATGGCCGTGAACACCTGCTCGGGCGTGGGCATGTACGGGCGCGACACGTTGGTCGGGTAGTTGAAGTCGAGCGTCAGGTCCGACCGGCCGACCTCGGCGAGCAGGGCGCGCGCCTTGTCCGGGTCGTACTCGTAGGTGACGACGTCGGGGTTCCACCCGGCGACCGACGGCGGGACGAAGTTCGTGGCGACCTCCGTGCCCTCGGGGAGCGTCTGGGCGACCAGTGCCTCCTTGTTGATCGCGTGGGCGATGGCCTGCCGCACCTTGAGCTCGGCCAGGTCGGGGTTCGCCTGGTTCATGCCGAGGTACAGCACGTTGAACGGCTCCCGGTTGACGATCTGGTAGCCGGCGTCCTCCAGCGCGACGACGTCGGCGGGCCCGACGAGGTCGTAGCCGTCGATGTCGCCGGCCTGCAGCGCCTGCCGCCGCGCGGTCGCGTCGGAGATGACCGGGAACACGACGCGTCGGACCTGTCCCTGCTCGCCCCAGTACCCGTCGTACGCGCTGAGCACGACCTCCTCGCCGGGGCTCCACGACTTGAACCGGAAGGGACCGGTGCCCGTGGGGTGCGCCGTCGAGTACGCCGGGAGCACGGGCGCCTGCCCGTCCCCCGTCACGCCGTCGGCGTCGTACTCCTGCAGCGCGGTCGGCGACTGCATCGAGAACGACGGCAGCGACAGGGCCGAGACGAGCTCGGGCAGCGGGCTGCGCAGCCGGATCACGGCGGTCGCCGGGTCGGGCGCCTCGCACGACTCGTACTTCCCGGTGCCGTCCAGGCTCGCGACGTCGCTGCTCGCGAAGCCGCCGTTGACCTTCTGCCAGTAGTACGAGAGGGACTCGGACTGCAGCACCCCGGTGAAGTTGTTCCAGCGCTCGAAGTTGAAGCACACCGCGTCGGCGTCGAAGTCGGTGCCGTCGTGGAACGTCACGTCCTCCTTGAGCGCGAACGTGTACTCCAGGCCGTCGTCGCTGACCTCCCACGACTCGGCGAGCAGCGGGGCGGGGTCGGCCGTGCCGGGCTCGACGCCGACGAGGCCCTCGAAGATCTGACGTGCCACGCGGAAGGTCTCACCGTCGCTGGCGAACGCGGGGTCCAGCGTCGCGGGGTCGCTCGACGCCGCGAAGATGAAGGTGTCGCGCCCACCGCTGGTCGCGCCGTCGCCGGCGTCCGCCCCGGAGTCACGGTCGCTGGCGGCGCACGCGGTCAGGGCGAGCCCGACCACCATCCCGGCCGCGACGGTCTGCCATCTGGTCCTCACTGCTGCCACCTCTCGTCAGGGCGTGGTGTGCACCACGCCGCGGGACCCGGCGAACGCTAGGTGCGGCGTGTCACACGGGTGTTACGGACCGGTACGGATCAGGCGTCGGACACACTGGCGGCATGTCGGACGAGTCACGGGACGACGCCCTGGCGGACGCCGGGTACCGCGAGGTGCCGGACGACCAGGGCGGTGCCGCCGCGCGCGGCTGGTGGGACGCGAACGCCGCGGAGTACCTCGACGAGCACGGCGACTTCCTGGGGCCGGCCGACCTGCTGTGGTGTCCCGAGGGTGTGCGGGAGTCGCAGGCGCGGCTCCTCGGGGACGTGCGGGGCGCGCGCGTGCTCGAGGTCGGCGCCGGCGCGGCCCAGGGCACCCGCTGGCTGCGCACGGTCGCCGGTGCGCAGGCGGTCGCGACCGACGTCTCCGCCGGCATGCTCGCCGCCGGCGCCCGGCTCGACGCGACCGCCGGCACCCGGACACCCCTCGTCCAGGCCGACGCCCGGGCGCTGCCGTTCGCGGACGGGTCCTTCGACATCGTCTTCACCGCCTTCGGTGCGCTGCCGTTCGTGCCCGACGTGCCGCGCGTCCACGCCGAGGTCCTGCGGGTGCTGCGCCCGGGCGGGCGCTGGGTCTTCGCGGTCACCCACCCGCTGCGGTGGGCGTTCCCGGACGACCCCGGTGCCGGCGGGCTCACCGCGACGCGCTCCTACTTCGACCGCCGGCCCTACGTCGAGTCGGCCGCCGACGGGCGGGTGCTGTACGCGGAGTACCACCGCACGGTGGGCGACCACGTGGCCGACGTCGTCGGCGCCGGGTTCGTCCTCGACGGCCTGGTCGAGCCCGAGTGGCCCCCCGACCACCGCCGGGTGTGGGGCGGCTGGGGGCCGGTGCGCGGCGCCCGGTTGCCCGGGACGCTCATCGTGCGTGCGCACCGGCCGCCCGCCTGATCGTCAGTGGCTCGTGGCCTTCTCCGCCCCGGCGCCGGTCAGCGAGCGCACCTCCATCTCGGCGAACTTCTCGGGGTGCGGCTGCTCCTTGGACAGCAGCGTCCCGACGATGCCGAGCAGGAAGGCCAGCGGGATCGAGACGATCCCGGGGTTCTCCAGCGGGAACACCGCGAAGTCGACCGACGTGTCCCGGATCATCGACAGGCTCTCACCGGTCACCGGGTCGACCTTGCCGGACACCACCGGTGACAGGGCGATGAGCACGACGCACGAGAGCAGGCCGCCGTACATGCTCCACAGCGCGCCGGCGGTGTTGAACCGCTTCCAGAACAGCGAGTAGATGATCGTCGGCAGGTTCGCCGACGCCGCGACCGCGAACGCCAGCGCCACGAGGAACGCGACGTTCTGGCCGTTCGCGAAGATGCCGCCCACGATCGCCAGGGCCCCGATGACGAGCACCGTGATCCGCGCGACCCGCACCTCACCGTCGGGAGCGACCTCACCACGCTTGATGACCGAGGCGTAGATGTCGTGCGCGAACGACGCCGCGGCCGTGATCGTCAGGCCCGCCACCACCGCGAGGATCGTCGCGAACGCGACGGCGGAGATCACCCCGAGCAGGAGCACCCCACCGAGCTCGTAGGCGAGCAGCGGCGCGGCGGAGTTCGCCCGGCCGGGTGCCGCCATGATCGCCTCGGGCCCCACCAGGGCCCCCGCGCCGTACCCGAGCACGAGCGTGAACAGGTAGAAGATGCCGATCAACCAGATCGCCCACACGACCGAGCGCCGGGCCTCCTTGGCGGACGGCACCGTGTAGAACCGCATGAGCACGTGGGGCAGCCCGGCCGTGCCGAGCACCAGCGCGAGCGCCAGCGACAGGAAGTTCAGCTGGGTCAGCGAGGACGCCCCGTACTGGCGCCCGGGCTCGATGAGCGTCTCGCCGCCCTCGCCCGCGGTGTCGATCGCGCCCTGCAGGAGCGCGGACAGGTCGAACCCGTACCTCGCGAGCACCCAGACGGTCATGACCCCTGCGCCGGCGATGAGCAGGATGGCCTTGATGATCTGGACCCAGGTGGTGCCCTTCATGCCACCGACGAGGACGTAGAAGATCATCAGCGCGCCGACGACGGCGATGACGACACCCTGACCCGCTGCCCCGTCGATCCCGAGCAGCAGCGCCACCAGCCCGCCGGCACCGGCCATCTGCGCGAGGAGGTAGAAGAAGACGACGGCGAGCGTCGACAGCGCGGCGGCCATGCGCACGGGTCGCTGGCGCAGCCGGAACGACAGCACGTCGGCCATGGTGAACCGGCCCGTGTTGCGCAGCAGCTCGGCGACGAGCAGCAGCGCCACGAGCCACGCGACGAGGAACCCGATGGAGTAGAGGAACCCGTCGTAGCCGTAGATCGCGATCGCGCCGCAGATGCCGAGGAACGACGCGGCCGACAGGTAGTCGCCCGCGATCGCCGTCCCGTTCTGCGGGCCGGTGAAGGACCGCCCGGCGGCGTAGTAGTCCGCGGCGCTCCTGTTGTTGCGCGACGCGCGGAACACGATGACCAGCGTCACGAGGACGAAGGCGCCGAAGATCGCGATGTTCACGAGCGGGTCGCCGATCTGCCCGGAGTCGGCGGCCACTGCGAGGACGGTGGCGTCGGACCGCGTCATGCGAGGCTCCCGCCGTGCCGGGCGTCCGCGCCGCCGTCGATGAGGGCGCCGGACTCGATGTGCTCGCGGAGGTTCGCGGCGACGGCGTCCTGCTTCCGGTTCGCCCAGCGGGCGTAGGTCATCGTGATGACGAAGGTGGACACGAACTGGCCGAGCCCGAGCAGCAGCCCGACGGTGATGTTGCCGACGACACGCTGGCTCATGAACGCCTGGGCGTAGTTCGCGAGAAGGACGTACAGGAAGTACCAGGCCAGGAACAGCGCGGTCATGGGGAACACGAAGCGACGGAACCTGCGGCGCAGGTCCTGGAACTCCGGTGAGCGTTGAACGCGCTGGTAGTCGGTCTCCTGAGGACTCTCGGACACGTGCACCTCCGCTGGTCCGGACGGCCTCGTCGCCGCCGCGGGGACCACTGTGACGCACAACACCCGACATTTCCAGACATCGCGGCCGTCGAGATCAACCGGAGTGCGAATGTCCTCGACGGGGGTCACACGTTCTGGTGACTCCCTGCCGGACCGTGGGGGGTGCGCCGCCGCTCAGTGACCCGCCTCGTGCCAGCTCGCGCCGACACCGACCGACACGTCGAGCGGCACGTCGAGCGCGCCACCGGGGACGCCGTCGCCCGCGTGCGCCATCTGCGTGCGGACGACCGACTCGACCTCCTCGCGCTCCCCCTCGGCCACCTCGAGCACCAGCTCGTCGTGGACCTGCAGCAGCATCCGCGAGCGCAGCCCCCGCCGCGTGAGCTCGGCGTCCACCCCGAGCATCGCGACCTTGATGAGGTCCGCGGCGCTGCCCTGGATGGGTGCGTTGAGCGCCATGCGCTCCGCCGTCTCGCGCCGTTGCCGGTTGTCGCTGGTGAGGTCCGGCAGGTAGCGCCGGCGGCCGAGGATCGTCGCCGTGTACCCGGTGGCCCGTGCCTCGTCCACGACCCCGGTGAGGTAGTCGCGGACACCGCCGAAGCGCTCGAAGTAGTCCGTCATGAGCGCGGACGCCTCCGAGACCTCGATCGCGAGCTGCTGGGAGAGCCCGTACGACGACAGGCCGTAGGCCAGGCCGTAGCTCATGGCCTTGATCTTCGAGCGCATCGCCGGGGTCACGTCACCCGTGGCGACGCCGAACACCCGGGACCCGACGTAGCTGTGCAGGTCCTCCCCCGAGCGGAACGCCGCGATGAGGCCCTCGTCGCCCGACAGGTGCGCCATGATCCGCATCTCGATCTGCGAGTAGTCGGCGGTCAGCAGCGTGGAGTAGCCCGGTCCCACGACGAACGCGCGCCGGATCTGGCGGCCGGCCTCCGTGCGGATCGGGATGTTCTGCAGGTTCGGGTCCGCCGAGGACAGCCGCCCGGTCGCGGCGATGGTCTGCTGGAACGTGGTGTGGATGCGCCCGTCGTCGCCGACCGAGCGCAGCAGCCCCTCGACCGTCTGGCGCAGCCGGATCGCGTCGCGGTGGGCCAGCAGGTGCTCGAGGAAGGGGTGGCCGGTCCGCGCGAACAGGTCGGTGAGCGCGGCCGCGTCGGTGGTCCACCCGGTCTTGATGCGCTTCGTCCTCGGCATGCCGAGCTGGTCGAAGAGCACCTCCTGCAGCTGCTTCGGCGAGCCGAGGTTCACCTCACGCCCGATGACGGCGTAGGCGTCCGCGGCGGCGCCCTGGACCCGCCCGTCGAACTCCTGCTCGAGCGACGAGAGGTAGCCGCGGTCGATCGCGATGCCCGTGCGCTCCATGCGCGCCAGCACGTCCTGCAGCGGGAGCTCGAGGTCCGTGAGCAGGGTCGTCGCCCCCCGGTCGGCGACCTCGCCCCCGAGGACGTCGACCAGGTCCCGCACCGCGGCCGCGCGGACCGCGGCACGCCTGCCCTCGTCGGCGCCGTCGACCTCCAGGTCGAGCGCGCCCTGCCCGGCGGACGTGGCCGCGTCGCTGCTCAGCTCGCGTCGCAGGTACCCGATCGCCAGGTCGGGCAGGTCGTACGCGCGCCGGTCCGGCTGGCACAGGTAGGCGGCGAGCTCGGTGTCGAAGCGGACGCCGCGCAGGGCCAGCCCGCGCCCGTCGAGCGCGTGCCACGCCTCCTTGGCGGCGTGCAGCGACTTGCCGCGGTCGGGGTCGCCCAACCAGGCAGCGAGCGCCGCGTCGTCGGCCGGCTCGATCGCGGTCAGGTCGTAGGCCACGGCCTGACCGGCGCCGTCCGCGATCGCGACCCCCCAGGCGTCGCCGCGGGCGGGTGCTCCCGAGCCGCGGACGTCGAGCCCGAGCACCTCGTCGGCGCGGGCGTCGAGCCACGCGCCGAGCCCGCCGTCACCGGTCTGCACCAGGTCGAGGGCGGCGGCCGTGGCCACCCTCTCGTCGCGCGTCTCGTCGGGCAGCATCGCGAACAGCCGGTCACGCAGCGTGCGGAACTCGAGCTCGTCGAGCATCTCGTGCAGCGCCTGGCGGTCCCACGGACGCACGGCCAGGTCCTCGGGCCCGACGGGCAGCTCCACGTCGACGAGGAGCCGGTTGAGCTCACGGTTGAGCTCCACCTGGGCGAGGTGCGCCCGCAGCGACTCGCCGGCCTTGCCGGTGATGCGCTCGGCGTTCTCCAGCACGCCCGGGAGCCCGTCGTACTGGGTGATCCACTTGGCCGCCGTCTTGGGGCCGACGCCGGGCACGCCGGGGAGGTTGTCGCTCGTCTCGCCGACGAGCGCAGCCAGGTCCGGGTAGCGCGCCGGGGGCAGGCCGTACTTCGCCTCGACCGCGTCCGGCGTCATGCGGGACATCTCCGACACGCCGCGCACCGGGTACAGGACGGTCACGGTGGGCCCGACGAGCTGGAACGTGTCGCGGTCGCCCGAGCAGACCAGGACCTCCATGCCCTGGTCGCGCGCCTGCGCCGTGAGGGTGGCCAGGATGTCGTCCGCCTCGACGCCGGGCTTGTCGAGCACCTGCACGTGCAGGGTGGCCAGCAGCGCCCGGATGATGTCGACCTGCCCGCGGAACGGCTCGGGGGTCGAGGCCCGGTTGCCCTTGTACGACTCGAGGCGCTCGGTGCGGAACGTGGTGCGGCCGGCGTCGAACGCCACGGCCACGTGCGTGGGCTCCTCGTCGCGGAGCAGGTTCGCGAGCATGGACGTGAACCCGAACACGGCGTTGGTCGGCTGGCCGGTGGAGGTCGCGAAGTTCTCCACCGGCAGGGCGTAGAAGGCGCGGTACGCCATCGAGTGCCCGTCGATGAGGAGCAGGCGGGGGGTCGTCGAGCCGGTGGTCGCTGGCTGGTCGGCACTCACGGGTGCCAACCTATCTGCCATGTCCGACATCCCCTTCGCCATCCCGCCGACCGACGACACCCTCCTGGAGCGCCTGGGGATGGAGATCCTGCACGTCGACGCCGAGGGGGCGACGGGCCGCATGCCGGTCGCCGGCAACACCCAGCCCTACGGGCTGCTCCACGGCGGCGCGTCCGCCGCGCTCGCCGAGACGCTGGGCTCGCTGGCTGCCGCGGCCCACGCCGGGCCGGGACGCGCCGCGGTCGGGATCGAGCTCAACGCCACCCACCACCGATCGGCCCGCGCGGGCACGGTCACGGGCACGGCGCGCGCCGTGCACCGAGGACGTTCGCTCGCCTCCTACGAGGTGGTCGTGGAGGACGGCGACGGGCGACGCCTGTGCACCGCGCGGGTCACCTGCATGCTCATCGACGCGCCGGTCTGACGCGCGAGGTCCTCGTCGGCACCGACCCGCGCCCGGGCGCGACGGCGTCGCTCGATGAGATCCTCCAGGCCGCGTGCCGCCGGGCGCCGCGCCACCGTCGGCACGTCGAGCGCGAGACGTCGCTGCAGCGCGCCGGTGCTCACCACGCGGTGCGCCGCGGCCGGGGCGAACCCCAGCCGCGCCAGGAAGCGCTGCATCCCGCGCGAGCCGGGCAACGGGGCGGCGTACACGTCCTGGGCGCCGGCCGCGTCGGCGACCTCGACCGCGGCCTGCAGCATCGCGTGGCCCAGGCCACGCCGACGGTGCAGCGGCGCCACGTAGACGGCATCGAGGCTGAGGACCACCGCGTCGGACAGCATCCCGGGGCGCAGCAGCCGGCACAGGACCATGCCGGCGGGCTCGCCGTCGCACGTCGCCACGAGGACGACGCCGTCCGGGACCGAGGCCAGCGCCGCCAGCTGCCGGTGCAGCGTGCCGCGGTCGGCGGCGCACAGCTGCCGGCCGGCACCCGACTCGGCACGCGCCTGCAGGCACAGGTCGACGAGATCCTCCAGGTCCGACGACGCCGCGCGTCGGACGTGCACACCTGGCCGCACTGCGGGCCTCCCGGGGACGAGTGTCGGACTCCGGACGCCCGATCCCCCGGTCCGGGCGCCCTGCCTCGATGATGGCCCACCCGGGCACGTCTGCCTAGTGCGGCCGCGTGTCACGTCCCGGTGAACCCGGACCAACCGCCCGGATCCAGCCCGCGTCAGGACGCAGTTCCCTACCGATCGGTAGGGAACTCTCGCGCTCACGTAATGAACAGGACACAATCCCTCCCTATCGTCTGCTGACCGGTGGGCGAGGGCTCACCTCATCGTGCGGCGCGCCCGGCGCCCGTGCCCGATCACCAGGACGGAGGTCTGACGTGCGAGCAGTCGCGTGCCGGGACCGTTCCGTCGCCCTGCGACGAGGAGGTGCCGGCCTCCTGCTGGTCCTCCTCACGGCCCTGTCGACGCTCGTCGTCGGCAGCCCCGCGCACGCGGCGACCACCCCCTGCAGCCCGGACGACGCCACGGCGTGCCTCAACGTGACGGTCACCGTCCCCGGCACCGGACCCGCCGCCGGGGTCGCCCTGGAGGTCGAGGGCGAGGACGGCACCGTCACCGCCACGACCGACGACGCCGGCAAGGTCTCCGTGGCGCTGACGACGGCGGGCGACTACACCGTCACCGTCGACGAGAGCACGCTGCCCGCCGGGACCGTCCTGCGGGACCCCGACGAGAACCCGGCGGTCGTGACGGTGGCGCTCGGGCGCTCCGCGGGCCGGATCGTGCAGGTCGTCCCCCCGGGCCAGGCCCCGCCGAGCGGGCAGACCGAGACGGCCAGCCCGTCCGCCGGCCCGACCACGGGTGCCGCGGGGACCGACCTGGACGCCGGTGCCGAGGCGGAGGCGAGCGCGGAGGCGTCCGCCGGCCCCGGGACCAACCGGTACGCCCAGCTCGTGCTCGCCGGGACGGTGTTCGGCGTGCTGCTCGCGCTGGCTGCGCTCGGGGCCAACCTCATCTACGGGACCACCGGGCTGTCGAACTTCGCGCACGGTGAGCTCGTCACGCTCGGCGGCATGACCGCGTTCATGGCCGTGCAGTGGTGGGACCTGCCGCTGTGGCTCGCGATCGTCGTGTCGACCGCCGCGGGCGGGCTGGCCGGGTGGCTGCTCAACCGCGTCGTGTTCGGCCCGCTGCGTCGCCGTGGCGTGGGCGTGACGCAGCAGATGATCGTGACGATCGGTCTGTCGCTCGCGATGCTGTCGGGCTTCCTGTTCTTCTTCGGGGCACGGCCCGCGCCGATCGTGTCGGGCATCTCCCAGCGCATGCAGATCGGACCGGTGCAGATCTCCGGGCAGTCGCTCGTGTCGGTCGGCATCGCCCTGGTCGTGCTCGCGGTCGTCGCCTTCGCGCTGGCCCGCACCCGGCTCGGACGGGCGACACGGGCCGTGTCCGACAACCCGGCGCTCGCCGCCGCCACGGGCATCAAGGTCGAAGCGGTCATCAGCAGGGTCTGGATCGTCTCCGCCGCCCTGGCCTCGCTCGGCGGCGTGCTCCTCGCGCTGTACCTCAACACCACACGCTTCAACTTCGGGTCGACGCTGCTGCTGCTGATGTTCGCCGCGATCACCCTCGGAGGTCTGGGGTCCCCGCTCGGCGCCGTGCTCGGCGCACTCGTCATCGGCCTGGTCGTCGAGCTCTCGACGCTGGTCCTGCCGAGCGACATGCGTTACGCGAGCGCGCTCGTGATCCTCATCCTCGTCCTGCTGCTGCGGCCGCAGGGCATCCTCGGGCGCGCCGAGCGCATCGGTTAGCGGGAGGTCGTCGCCGTCATGGACTACGGACAGCTCTTCACGAACGTCCTCAACGAGATGCTGGGCCCCACCGCGATCGCGTACGCGCTCGCGGCGATCGGGCTGAACATCCACTTCGGGCTCACGGGCCTGATCAACATGGGTCAGGCAGGGTTCATGCTGCTGGGCGCGTACGGCTTCGCCGTCGCGACCATCCAGGGCGCCCCGCTGTGGCTCGCCTTCCTCGTAGCGATCACCGCCGCGGTGATCTTCGCCCTGCTCCTCGGGCTACCGACGCTCAAGCTGCGGGGCGACTACCTCGCGATCGTGACGATCGCCGCCGCCGAGATCGTCCGGATGGTGGGGCGCTCGACGGCGCTGACCGACATCACCGGCGGCTCGGAGGGCCTGACCGGCAACGCGTTCAAGGGCACCTTCCAGGACGCGTCGCCGTTCCCGGACGACCGGTGGACGCTCGGCCCGATCACGCTGGCGACCAACACCTCCAACTCCTGGTGGCTGCGCATCGTCGGCTGGAGCCTCGTGCTGCTCGCGTGCCTGCTCGTGTGGCGCCTCATCCGCAGCCCGTGGGGCCGCGTGCTCAAGGGCATCCGCGAGGACGAGGACGCCGTGCGGGCGCTCGGCAAGAACGTCTACGGATACAAGCTGCAGGCGCTGGTCCTGGGTGGGGTCTTCGGCGCCCTGGGTGGCATCGTGTTCGTCCTGGCGAGCTCGGTGCAGGCCGACTCGCTCGGCCGGCCGGTGACGTTCAACACCTGGACGATCCTGCTGCTCGGCGGCGCCGCCACGGTGCTCGGACCCGTCCTGGGCTCCCTGCTCTTCTGGGGCGCGCTGGTCTTCGTGCGCGGCTTCCTGCGCGGGGTCGTCCCGCCCGACGTGCTGTCGGTGCAGCAGATCGAGCAGATCGGCTGGATCCTCGTCGGACTGACGCTGATGATGCTCATCATCTTCCGACCCCAGGGGATCCTGGGCGACAAGAAGGAGCTCGCGATCAATGCCCACTGAGGACGTCGTCGAGCAGGCCAGGCACGGCCTGGCACAGGTCCCCCGCGTCCCCGGCGCACCCAAGCCGCAGGCGCTGCTCGTCGCCGACGGCGTGCGGCGCAGCTTCGGCGGCGTCAACGCGGTCGACGTCGAGCACGTCGAGGTGCAGCAGCACGTCATCACGGCGCTCATCGGACCCAACGGGGCGGGGAAGACCACCTTCTTCAACCTCATGACCGGCTTTGACAAGCCGGACACGGGCAGCTGGGTCTTCGACGGCACACCGCTGGCCGGTGTCGCCGCGTCCCGCGTCGCGAAGTCCGGCATGGTGCGCACCTTCCAGCTGACCAAAGCGCTCGCGCGCATGACGGTCCTGGACAACATGCGCCTGGGTGCACGCGCGCAGCCCGGTGAGGGCCTCTTCACCGCCCTCGTGAAGCCCTTGTGGGCGCCACGCGAGCGCGAGATCACCGACAAGGCGATGACGCTGCTGGAGCGCTTCAAGCTCGACACCAAGAAGGACGACTTCGCCGGGTCGCTGTCCGGCGGGCAGCGCAAGCTGCTCGAGATGGCGCGCGCCCTCATGTCGGACCCGACGCTCGTCATGCTCGACGAGCCCATGGCCGGCGTGAACCCCGCGCTCACGCAGTCCCTGCTGGGACACATCACCGACCTGCGCGACTCGGGCACGACCGTGCTGTTCGTCGAGCACGACATGCACATGGTCCGCCACATCTCGGACTGGGTCGTCGTCATGGCGCAGGGCAAGGTCGTCGCGGAGGGTCCGCCGGCCGAGGTCATGGCCGACCAGGCGGTCATCGACGCCTACCTCGGTGCGCACCACGACACGGACCTCGGTGACGACGCCCTGCTGGACGAGGGCGGCGTCATCGACGCCGAGGCGGAGGCGGAGGCCGAGGCCGAGATGGCCCCGGCGACGAAGGCTGAGGAGAAGGCGCCGTGACCGAGACCACCGCACCCGCGCTGCACCGCGGCGCGCCGCAGGGCGAGCCGCTGCTGCACGCCGACTCCCTCGTCGCCGGGTACCTGCCCGGGGTGAACATCCTCAACGAGTGCTCCCTGGTCCTGCACCCCGGCGAGCTCGTCGGGATCATCGGACCCAACGGCGCCGGCAAGTCGACCCTGCTCAAGTCGCTCTTCGGGCTCGTCGCGATCCGCGAGGGCTCGCTGACGCTGCAGGGCGAGTCGATCGCCGGCCTGCGCGCCGACGCGCTCGTGCAGCGGGGCGTGGGCTTCGTCCCGCAGACGAACAACGTGTTCCCCAGCCTGACGATCGAGGAGAACCTCCAGATGGGCGTCTACCAGACGCCCCACAAGTTCGCCGACCGGCTGGAGGTCGTGCTGGCGCTGTTCCCCGAGCTGACGCACCGGCGCAAGCAGCGCGCGGGCGCCCTGTCCGGCGGTGAGCGGCAGATGGTCGCGATGGCACGCGCTCTCATGCCCGAGCCGTCCGTCCTGCTCCTCGACGAGCCCTCCGCGGGCCTGTCGCCCGTCCGGCAGGACGAGGCGTTCCTGCGGACCCGCCGCATCAACAAGGCGGGCGTGTCGGTGGTCATCGTGGAGCAGAACGCGCGGCGGGCCCTGCAGATCTGCGACCGCGCCTACGTGCTCGACCAGGGCCGCAACGCCTACTCCGGGCCCGGCCGGGAGCTCATGCACGACCCGAAGGTCATCGAGCTGTACCTGGGCACCCTGGCGACCGACGTGGACGCCGCACGGGACGCGCAGCCCGGGCCGGCGGGCTCCCCCGCCGCCTGACCGGACGCACGAGGCCCGGTGGCCGACCTGACGAGGTCGGCCACCGGGCCTCGTCGTGCCGGCAGGCCGCGACCGGCACGACGCCGTGCCGGGTACTGCCCCGCCGCGCACCCCTCCGGTCGCCCCGGACGGCCCTGGACGCGCGGCAGCCCCCGGAGCCGACGGCTCCGGGGGCTGCCCTCAGACGGTGGTCAGCAGGTCAGCCCTGCGGGACCTCGCCCTCCTCCGAGCGGTTGAACGTGTAGGTGTTCTCGGGGCCGAACTGGTAGATCCCGATGAACGCCGACGACGGGTCGTTGGCCTCGTTGAACGGACCGACACCCGAGACGGCCTGGTACGCGATGTCCTCGCCGTCCTCGATGAGCGCCTTGCACTCCTCCCAGCCGGTGCACTCCGTGCCACCGTCCGCGCCGGAGACCGCCGCCATGTTGGCCTGGATGGTCGCGCCGTCGGACGCCCCACCCTTCAGCGCGGCGAGCGCGACGAGCATCGTCGCGTCGTACGACTCGGGACCGTAGGAGTAGTCCTTCAGGTCCGGGTCGATCTCGAGCATGCGCGCCTGGAACTCCTCCGACGGGTACGCGCCGGGCAGCGTGCCCTGGGCGTTCTCGAGGGTGCCGGCCGGGAAGCCGACGTCACCGTCGACCCCGAAGTTCTGCAGGTTGCCGTCGACGAAGTACGTCTTGCTCATGTCCCAGCCCTGCGCGACGAGCTCACGCACGATCGACGGGGTCTGGTCGGTGAACGCGAGGATCGCCAGCGCGTCGGGGCCCGACGAGATCGCGTCCGCGACGATCGTCGCGAAGTTCGTCTCGGCCGGGTCGAACTCCTGGCCCGAGGTGCCGTAGACGACCGAGCCGCCGGCCTCGTCGACGACGCCCTCGACGACGTCGCGCAGCGACGTGCCGTAGGAGTCGTTGAAGACCAGGATGCCGACGTTGCTGGCGCCGTCGCTGACGATGAGGTTGCCGAGGACGTCACCCTGCACGGTGTCGGGCGGTGCGGTCCGGAAGTAGAAGTCCGAGTAGCCCGACAGGTCCGTGGCCGTGTTGGCCGGGGAGACCTGCACGATGCCCGCGCCGGTGATGTCGTCCACGATGTTCTTGGTGACGGACGAGGACGCCGCGCCGATGATGGCCGAGACTCCCGAGGAGATCAGCTGCTGGGCCGAGGCCGTCGCGACCGACGCGTTCTGCGCGTCCGAGGAGTCGGTGTGCTCCACCTCGACGTCGGCGCCGAACAGGCCACCGGCGTCGTTGATCTCCTTCACCGCGAGGTCCACGCCGGCGATCTCCGGCGGGCCCAGCTGCGCGAGCGACCCGGTGACGGGGAGGATCGTGCCGATGAGGAGCGGCTCGCCGCCACCTGTCCCGGCCGTCTCGTCGTCGCCGGCGTCGTCGGAGCCGCCGGCGCACGCGGTGAGCGCCAGTGCGACCACTCCTGCGACCGCCAGCGCGCGTCCTGCACGTGTGGAACGAATCATGCGTGTGGTACCCCTCTGTGAGCCCTGCACGGCCGAGGCCCGGGGGCGGGCCACGGCGATGTGGCGCGAACGTACTCATCGTTTGTGTCCGCCATGTGAATGGCAACGTCTCACCACGATGTCGTTGTGCACTTGTGACCAAGGACGCGACGAGCCCGGTCGACGCAGGGCGTCGACCGGGCTCGGTGACCGGGGTGCTGCAGCGTCAGGACGCCGCGCCACCGACCTGCTCGATGACGGCGTCGGCGACCTCGCGCATCGTCAGCCGGCGGTCCATCGACGTCTTCTGGATCCAGCGGAACGACTCCGGCTCCGACAGCCCCATCTTGGTCATCAGCAGCCCCTTGGCGCGGTCCACCCGCTTGCGGGTCTCGAAGCGCTCCGCGAGGTCGGCGACCTCGGACTCCAGCGCCGTGATCTGCGCGTAGCGGGAGATCGCGATCTCGACCGCCGGCAGCAGGTCCGCGGGGCTGAACGGCTTGACCACGTAGGCCATCGCCCCGGCGTCGCGCGCCCGCTCCACGAGCTCGGTCTGCGAGAACGCGGTCAGCAGCACGACCGGCGCGAGGTGCGCCTTGCCGATCCGCTCGGCGGCGGAGATCCCGTCCAGCACGGGCATCTTGACGTCCATCACCACGACGTCCGGCTTGAGCTCCGTCGCGAGCTCCACGGCGCGCTCACCGTCACCCGCCTCGCCCACGACCTCGAACCCCGCCTCGGTGAGCGTCTCGACGACGTCCATCCGGATCAGCGCCTCGTCCTCGGCGACGACCGCCCGGCGCGCCGGCCGGCCGGCGGACGGCACGGCCGCACGCGGTGCGGGCTCGGCGGCGGACAGGTCCACGGCCTGCGGCGCGTCCTGCGTGGGCTCGGTGCTGTCGTCCTTGGTCACGTGCACAGCGTAGTGCGCCGACCGCCGGTGGTGGCGCGCGCGCCCTCGTGGCCGCCGTCACGTGTCGGGGCAGTGCCGCAGTCCGCAGCATGCGGCAGGCCGCACTAGGCTGCTGCCGCGGCCCCGATAGCCCAACCGGCAGAGGCGTTCGGCTCAAACCCGATCCAGTGTGGGTTCGAATCCCACTCGGGGCACCTGCCCGCCGCGTCGCCCGACGGCGGTCTACGTCAGGGCCACCTCGGCTGCCGACGCCGTCTGCGCCGTCCGTCCCGGCGCCTCCTGGAACCCCCAGTAGAGGTTCGTGTGCGCGATGACGTCGGCCGGTGACGGCGCACCCCACGCCGACAGGTCCTCGGTGGTGTGGGCGTCCTGCACGAGGGTCACGTCGTAGCCGCGGGTGAACGCACCGTGCACGGTCGACCGGACGCAGGCGTCGGTCTGGGCCCCGCAGACGACCAGCCGGCCGACGTCGTGCCCGGCGAGGACGTCCTCGAGGTCCGTGTCCTCGAACGCGTCGCCGTACCGCTTGTGCACGACCGGGTCGCCGGGGCCGACGGCGACCTCGGGCACGATCTGCCACGTCGGGGAGCCGAGCGGGAACTCCTCGCTGCTGTGCTGCACCCACACGACGGGCGTCCCCGAAGCGCGGGCCCGCTCGACGAGCCCGGCGACCCGGGCGACCACGTCGTCGCGCTCGTACGCCTCCGCAACGACGCCGACCTGGAGGTCGATGACGAGCAGTGCGGTTCCTGGGCGGTTCTCGAGCGTGGTCATGACGCCTCCTGCGGTCGGATCAGACACGCACCACGCTAGGACCGACCACCGACATCCCCGTCCCGGGCCGGCGCCGCGGCGCGCGTGCGCCGCCGGCCGGTGGCAGGGTGTGCGCGGGAGGTGCCCTCACGTGCAGTCGACGACGACACCGCCGTCCCCCCGGCCCGCGGTGCGGTCCACGTACCGCAGCCTGCGCCTCGGGCTCGTGGCGATGGTCGCCATGCTCGCGACCGCCGTCGGGGTGGAGGCGGCGCGGTCAGGATGCTGGCTGGACTCCCTGAGCGCGTACTACTGGACCGGCGCCCACGACGTCGTCGTGGGCGCCCTGAGCGCGCTCGGCGTGCTGCTCGTCGTGTACGCCGGTGCGGACGACGTCGAGGACGCGCTGCTGGACGCGGCCGGGTTCCTCGCGCTCGTCGTCGCCCTCTCCCCCACGCAACCGGGTGCCGGCTGCCCGGCGACGCGCGTGGCCGACGTGCCGGCAGCGCTCGCCGACGCCCGTACCGGCCTGACGGCGCTGGTGGTGGTCGGTCTGGTGGTCACGCTCACCCGTGCGGCGGTGGCGGTCCGCGGGGCGCCGACGGCAGGCGACCTCGCGCGGGGGGCCGCGGCCCTGGTGGTGCTGGTCCCGGCCGCGGCTCTCGTGCTCGCGCCCGATCTGCTCGTCGCGCGCGCGCACGACGCGGCGGCCGTGCTCCTCTTCGTGGCCGTCATCGGTGTCGTGGTACGCCACGCGTTCCTCGCGCGCGCCACCTCCGCCCGGTGGGCGATCGCCTACTCCGCGCTCGGTGCGCTGATGCTGCTGACGCTGTCGGTCGTCGTGGCGCTGCACGCGACGGTCCCGACGTGGACGCACGCCGTGCTCGTCGTCGAGGCCGCGCTCGTCGCGCTGTTCGCCACGTTCTGGGTGCTGCAGACGGTCGAGCTCTGGGAGGTCGACACGGTGCGGGGCCGGCCGTCCGGCCGGCCCCGCTGAACGACGCGCGGTCCCGGCTCGCGGTCGGCCGGTCGAGTCGCCCGCGGCCTCAGCGGCCGGCGCCCGCGCGACGTGCCCTGCTGCTCAGGACGCGTGCGACGCTCACGAGCGCCAGCCCTGCCGCGAGCAGCGTCCACGTCGCGATCCACCCGAAGGCCAGGGCCGCCCCGGTCGCCGCCAGGGCTCCCGTCCCCGTGCCCGTCATCTGGTACATCACTCCTCCTCTCCTCGTGCGGCGCCGGTCGCCGCGGTCCCCACGCACGGCCGGTCGTGCGCGACGGTCAGGTGGCCCCACTGCGGGCTCCGCCCGCGCAGGTGGTACGACCACGCGTGCAGGTAGGCGCGCTGGAGCACCAGGTCGTAGACGAGCTCGGGCAGGACCAGCAGGCTGATCCACCGCGCCGTCGAGCCGCCCTCCCACACGGTCACCAGCCGCTCGACGACGAACACCGCCCCGACCGCGAGCCAGAACGGCTGCCACGCGAGGGTGCCGAGCAGGGCGGCGCCGACGGTCAGCGCGAGCAGCACCCACAGCGTCAGCGTCCCGACCGTGAGCATGAGCTGCTGCAGGTGGTACCCGGCGGTGACGCGGGTCAGCCCGTACGCGCGGAGGTTGTCCAGCATCCCCGTGTACCACCGCACACGCTGACGGTGCAGGGCCACCGTGCTGGGCATCAGCTCCGTGCGGCAGACGCACGCCGGCGGTGCGACGAGGCGCCATCCCCGCGTGCGCAGGGCCAGCGTCAGCTCCGAGTCCTCGGTGATGGCCCCGCGGTCGTAGACGTCGCCGGCACGGCCGGGCAGCGCCGACCCGCGCGCGCACGCCACGTCCCGCAGGGCGGCGTACCGGAAGACCGACGCGGTGCCCGTCACGACGCTGACACGCCCCGTCGAGCCGATCTTCGCGGCGTAGCGCGTGTACTCGTTGGCCTGGCACCGCTGCAGCCAGCCGTGCGCCCCCGGGCCGAGGAAGATCCCGCTCGCCGCACCCAGCCGCGGGTCGGCGTCGAGCCGCGACAGGGCCGTCTCGACGAACCGCGGGCCGATCACGGTGTCCGCGTCCAGCACCATGACGTAGTCCGGCGGGGCGTCCACGAGCACGGCCAGCGACTGGTTGAGCGCCCCCGCCTTGCGGTCCGCGTTGTCGCGCGTGGTGAGGACGTGGGCGCCGTGCGCGCGTGCGACGGCGGCGGTGCCGTCGGTGCAGCGGTCGGCCACGACCACGACGTGGGCGGGCCGGTACGTCTGGTCACGCACCGCGCGCAGCACCGTCGGCAGCGCCGCCTCCTCGTCGTGGGCGGGGACCAGCACGACGAGCCGGGCGCGCGGGACCGTCCGGCACGCGGTCCGCCGGGGTGGGCGGCTCGTCGCGTGCGTCCGTGCGGCGTGGTGACGGCGCGTCGCGACGTGCGGGCGCGGCGCGACAGCGGCATCGGTCATGGCGTCCTCCGGGTGCTCCGGCACCCGGTCCTCGCGGCTCCGCCGGGTGCGTCACCCCCATGCCACGCGCTCCGGACGACCACTCAGGGCCGGCAGGTCCCGGGGCGAGCAGGCGGGCGGGGAGATGGAGCGGGTCGACCCCGCGCGGCGAGCAGCGCGCGCGGCGGCACTCAGCCGGCGGGGTGCCGCGAGGCGGCGACCTCAGGCCAGACGGCGCGCCAGCCCCTCGCGGTCCGTGACGCCCAGCTTGCGGTAGATCCGGTACAGGTGGTTGTCGACCGTGCGCACCGACACCCCGAGCGCGGCGGCGACCTCCCGGTTCTGCGCGCCCGCCGCCACGCGGCGCGCCACCTCGACCTCGCGGGCGGACAACGACGCGACCGGCCCGACGAGGGCCAGGAGGCGGTCCAGGTCACCCCGGGCTCCTCGCGCCACGTCCTCCGCGCCGGCGAGGTACCGACCTGCGGAGCCGGCGTCACCGGCCAGCGTGGCCAGGTGCGCGGCCCGGGCGTAGGCGCGGACCGCGTGGACCGGCAGGCCGCAGCCGCGGAGCTCGTCGGCCACGTCGGCCAGCCGTGCCGCGGGCCCCTCGGCGACGGCCGACACGTAGCGGCCGAGCGCCGGCAGCACCGCCCCCTGGGCGCCCGCGGACGCGGCCGCGACCCGCAGCGCCGCCGGGTGGTCGACGGCGACGTCGACCGCTGCACTCGCCGCCAGCACCGCTGCGGTGACGCAGCCGCGATCGAGCAGGGCGTCCACCTCGAGCCACGTGCCGTGCGCCGCCGCTGCGCCGAGGTCCCCCGCCGCGACCGCCGCCTGCGCCTGCGCGACACCCGCCGACGCGAGCGGCACCGGTCCCAGCGGCAGCGCCGTCGCCGTGACCTGGTCCGCCATGGCCCGCGCCGGGACCGTCCGCCCGTCGTTGGCCGCCAGCGACGCGCCGATCGTCAGGAGCGCCGCACGCGCGTGCGGCGCGAAGGGCGCGCACGCCCCCACCGCGAGGCTGGCCCACAGGTGCTCGCGCAGGGCGCGGCTGCGGCCGGCGAGCGCGAGGCACAGCGCGAGGACGTACGCGCACGACTCGACGGCGGCACCGTCGAGGGCGGAACGCGCCTCCGCGAGCAGCCGCGAGGCGTGCTGCACCGCTGCCTCGACACGTCCGTCGAGCAGCTCGGCGATGACGGCGGCCGGCCGGGGGTCGACGCGCAGCGGGTCGTGAGCGGTGGGCTCGCCGCTCAGCACGTCCGCCGCGTCGACGACCCGTCCGGCCGCCAGCAGCGACCACCCCCGGACGTAGCGGTCCTCGGGACGGTCCGAGCCGGGCGTCGTCGCGGTGGGCACCGGGCCCGTACCGAGGAACAGGTCGATGCGCCGCCGGGTGTCGTCCAGGACCGCGGTCCGCTCCGTGGCGGTCGACCCGACGAGCACGCGGCGGGCCGCACCGGGGTCACGCTCCACGCAGGCGAGCCGCAGCGCCCGCCACGACTCCACGACGGGGACGCCGTCCGGGTCCAGGTGCGTGATGACCTCGTCCTCCACGGCCTCGAGGAGGGCAGCGCCGGAGCCCGCCTCGAGCAGCGCGTTGAGCCACAGGAGCCCCGAGGTCGTCGACGGCGCCGCGGCCCACTCGTCGCGGCGCTGGTCCACCCGGGTCGCCCGCGACCGCCGCAGACGACGGCCGAGGACGGCTGCCTCGTCGCGCGACGTCCCCCACTCCGACGGCATCTGCGCTCCCCCGCGCGACGCCACCGCGACCTGTCCGGCGGGCCGCTCCACCTCACGGGTGACGCGCCGCCGGGTGCGCACCAGCCGCTCCCGCCCCGGCGCCGCGGTGAGGTGCTCGGCCACCAGCGGCGGTGTCACGACGACCTCGTCACGGTCACCGAGGTCCAGCACCCGCAGCAGGCCCGCGTCCTCGAGCGCGACGAGGGTGCGCCACGGCACGACCCGACGGGCCACGACGGGCTCGACAGGTCCGAGCACGGCCAGCGTCTCCAGGGCCCGCAGCTCCCGGCCGCCGAGACCGGCCAGGAGGCGGTCGACCGTGCCGACGAGCTCCGCCGAGCGCACCTCGCCCACGGCCGACCACACGCCGCCCTGCAGGACGAGGCGACCGTCGCGGCGTGCTCCGTGCAGGATCGCCCGCGCCAGGCCGGGCAGACCCCCGGACAAGCCGTAGACGCGGCTGACGAGGTCGACGTCCGCGCGGCCGGCGAGCTCACGGTGCACCAGGACCTGCATCTCGTCGAAGCGCAGGGGCGCGGCCTCCCAGCTGCACACGGTCAGGTCACCGGTGGACCGCAGGGCCGCCGTGCGGCACGCCCGTCCCGGGGACGACGTCACCAGGACACCGAGCCGGCTCGCGCCGGCGGCGGCCACCACGGCGGCCGTGTCGGCGTCGACGAGGTCCGCGTGCCGCACGAGCACGACACCCCGCCCCGGGCCGGCGCCGTCCACCAGGCGCGCCACGCCTGCGGCGTACGCGTCGGCGGTCGCGCCGCGCGGGCTCATGCCGCCGAGCGCGAGGGCGGCGAAGGCGCGGCCGGAGACCCCGATGCTCCCCCTGAGCCGGACGACGTGCCAGCCGTCGTCCCCCAGGCGTGCGGCGGCCCGCTCCGCCAGGTCCCACGCCCCTGCGCCCGCCAGGCCGGTGAGCAGGACGGCCGAGCCCCCGCACAGGGCGTCGACGGCGCCCTCGACGACGACGTCGCGCGCGGAGGGCCCCAGCATCTCCCCACGCTAGCCATCGTGGCGACCTGCGGCGCGCCGGGGCCGACGGCAGGGCCCTCACGACGACGGACGGCCGCCACCCCCGCAGGGGTGACGGCCGTCGGGTCGGACGTCTCAGGCGATGCGGCTGCGGGCCGTGTCCTCGTCGCCGATCTTGTGCACGACGACGGTGTTGGTCGAGCCGACCACGCCGACGGGCGTCCCGGCGACGACGACGACGTAGTCGCCGACCTCGGCCAGGCCGTTGGCGCGCAGGGTGTGGTCCACCTGGCTGACCATCGAGTCGGTGCTGTCCACCCGCGGCACCTGGTACGTCTGCACGCCCCAGGACAGCGAGAGGCGGTTGCGCACGTCCTCCTCGGGCGTGAACGCCAGCAGCGGGATGGGCGCGCGCAGGCGCGACATCCGCCGGGCGGAGTCGCCGGACTGCGTGAACGTCACGAGGTACTTCACCCCGATGCGCTCTCCAATCTCGGCTGCGGCCCGGGTGATCGCGCCACCGCGCGTCGAGGGCACCGAGCCGAGGGGCGCGATGCGCTCGCGACCGAGCTCCTCGGTGCTCTCGATGATCCGCGCCATCGTCCGCACGGCCTCGATCGGGAAGTCCCCGACGCTCGTCTCGCCGGACAGCATGACCGCGTCCGCACCGTCGAGCACCGCGTTGGCGCAGTCGGAGGCCTCGGCACGCGTCGGGCGCGGGCTCGTGATCATCGACTCGAGCACCTGGGTCGCGACGATGACGGGCTTGGCGTTGCGGCGGGCGAGCTCGACGGCCCGCTTCTGCACCAGCGGCACCTGCTCGAGCGGGAGCTCGACGCCCAGGTCGCCACGGGCCACCATGATGCCGTCGAACGCCTGGACGATCTCGGAGAGGTTCTCGACGGCCTGCGGCTTCTCGATCTTGGCGACGACCGGGACGACGCGCCCCTCCTCCTCCATGATGCGACGCACGTCGTCGTAGTCGGCCGCGGTGCGGACGAACGACAGCGCGATGAGGTCGGCGCCGACGTTGAGGGCCCAGCGCAGGTCCTCCTCGTCCTTGTCGCTCATCGCCGGGACGGACACCGCGACGCCGGGGAGGTTCAGGCCCTTGTTGTTCGACACCGGGCCGGGCACCTCGACGCGCGTGATGACGTCGCTGCCCTCGACGGCGGTGACGCGCACGAGCACCTTGCCGTCGTCGATGAGGATCGGGTCACCGGGCTTGACGTCGCCGGTCAGGCCCTTGAACGTCGTCGAGACGCGCTCCTTGGTGCCCTCGACGTCGTCCGTCGTGATGGTGAAGACGTCACCGACCGCGAGGTCGTGCTTGCCCTCGACGAACCGCCCGAGGCGGATCTTGGGGCCCTGGAGGTCGACGAGGACGGCCACCGAGCGACCCGAGGCCTTCGCCGCGGCGCGCACGTTGTCGTACACACGCTTGTGCACCTCGGTGTCACCGTGGCTGCGGTTCAGGCGCGCGACGTCCATGCCGGCGTCGACGAGGGCCTGGACCTGCTCGGGCGACTCCGTCGCCGGGCCGATGGTGCAGACGATCTTGGCTCTACGCATAACTGGAGACTATGCCTTCCTGGATTTCGGCCGCAGGGCCGGACGTCCCGGGGGTCGCGCCCGGCCTGCGGGTACGTGTCCCGGGAAGGGACGGGGGGACGGGTGGTCAGGGGCGCAGCGGCACAGCGCTCGCGGAGACGGGGGCGGGGAGCTCGGAGGAGCCCGACAGGTAGGCGTCGACGGAGGCGGCAGCTGCGCGGCCCTCCGCGATCGCCCACACCACGAGCGACTGGCCGCGGCCGGCGTCACCGGCGACGAAGACGCCCGGCACGCTCGTGGCGTAGTCGTCGTCGCGGGCGACCGCGCCACGGCTGGTCAGGTCGATGCCGATCTGCTCGGTGAGATGCTCGGTCTCCGGCCCGGTGAAGCCCATCGCCACGAGCACCAGGTCGGCGGGAATGTCACGCTCGGTGCCCGGGGTCGGGACGCGGCGGCCGTCGGGCAGGTACTCGGTGCGGGCGAGCCGCAGGGCCCGCACGTGCCCGCCGTCGTCGCCGAGGAACTCGACCGTCGACGCGAGGTACGCGCGCTCGCCTCCCTCCTCGTGCGAGGACGAGACCTCGAACACCACCGGGTCGGTGGGCCACGGCTGCGACTCGGGTCGCTCGGTCGGAGGCTTCTTGCCGATCGCCAACGTGGTGACCGACGCCGCCCCCTGCCGCAGCGAGGTGCCCAGGCAGTCGGATCCCGTGTCGCCGCCGCCGATGATCACGACGTGCTTCCCCGCGGCGGTGATCTGGTCGGGCACGTCCTTGCCCGCGACCACGGCGTTGGCCTGGTGCAGGTAGTCCATGGCGACGTGGACGCCCTCGAGCTCCAGCCCCGGCACCTGCAGCTGCCGCGGGACGGTGGCGCCCGTGGCGAGCACGATCGCGTCGTACCGGGCCTGCAGCTGCACCCAGGTGACGTCCCTGCCGACCTCGACGCCGGGGCGGAACCGGGTTCCTTCGGCGCGCATCTGCTCGAGCCGCCGGTCGATGTGGATCTTCTCGAGCTTGAAGTCCGGCACGCCGTAGCGCAGCAGGCCGCCGATCTCGTCGTCGCGCTCGTACACCGCCACGGTGTGGCCCGCGCGGGTCAGCTGCTGCGCGGCCGCGAGGCCGGCGGGACCGGACCCGACGACGGCGACCGTGTGGCCGGTGAGCCGTTGCGGCACCTGGGGGGTGACCAGGCCGCGCGCGAACGCCTCGTCGATGATCGAGACCTCGACGTTCTTGATCGTCACCGCCGGCTGGTTGATCCCCAGCACGCAGCTGGTCTCGCACGGCGCCGGGCAGATCCGCCCCGTGAACTCGGGGAAGTTGTTCGTCGCGTGCAGACGGTCGATCGCGTCGGACCACTGCCCGCGCCACACGAGGTCGTTCCACTCGGGGATGAGGTTGCCCAGCGGGCACCCGTTGTGGCAGAAGGGGATGCCGCAGTCCATGCAGCGCCCGGCCTGCTCCTTGAGGAACGGCTGCCCCTCCTCGAGGTGCGCGTGGACGTCCTTCCAGTCGCGCAGGCGGACCTCGACGGGACGGTTCGGCGGGAGCTCGCGGTCCCGCACCTTCAGAAAGCCGCGCGGGTCAGCCACGGGCCACCTCCAGGATCTTGTCCCACACGCCGGGCGCGCTCGGGTCGAGGCCCTCGGCCTCGGCCTCGGCGAGCGCGCTGCGGACGCGGGCGTACTCGGTGGGCAGCAGACGGGTGAAGCGCGCACGCGTGGCGGCAGGGTCCTCGAGCAGCTGGGCGGCCACGATCGAGCCGGTCTCCTCGGCGTAGGACCGCAGCAGCGCCTGGACGAGGTCGTGGTCGTCGTCGTCGAGCGGGTCGAGCGCGAGCTCGCCGCTGCGCACGGCGTCGAGGTTGACCAGCGCGGGCGTCAGGTCCAGGACGTAGGCGGTGCCGCCGGACATCCCGGCCCCGAGGTTGCGACCCGTGGGCCCGAGCACCAGGACCGTCCCCCCGGTCATGTACTCGCACGCGTGGTCGCCCACGCCCTCGACGACGAGGGTCGCCCCGGAGTTGCGCACCCCGAACCGCTCCCCCACGAGCCCGCGCAGGAAGATCTGGCCCCCGGTGGCGCCGTAGCCGATGACGTTGCCCGCGATGACGTTGTGCTGGCTCGTGAGCGCCGAGCTGCGGTCGGGGCGCACGACGATCCGGCCGCCGGACAGACCCTTGCCGACGTAGTCGTTGGCGTCGCCGAACAGCCGCAGCGTGATGCCCCGGGGCAGGAACGCACCGAACGACTGCCCGGCCGAGCCCGTCAGCGTCACATCGATCGTGTCGTCGGGCAGACCGGCCCCGCCGTACCGCTTGGTCACGTGGTGGCCCAGCATCGTCCCGACGGTCCGGTTGACGTTGCGCACGGGCAGGTCGATCCGGACCGTCTCGCCGCGCTCGAGCGCGTCCGCGGCGAGCGCGATGAGCTGGTTGTCGAGCGCACGCTCCAGGCCGTGGTCCTGCGCCCGGACGTGCGACAGGGCCGAGCCGGGCTTGGGCTGGGGCACCGCGAGCACCGGCGCCAGGTCGAGTCCCTCGGCCTTCCAGTGGTCGATCGCGTCCCGCGTGTCGAGCATCTCGACGCGCCCGACGGCCTCCTGGATCGAGCGGAAGCCGAGTGCGGCGAGATGCTCACGGACCTCCTGGGCGATGAACTCGAAGAAGGTGACGACGAACTCGGGCCGTCCGGTGAAGCGTGCCCGCAGCTCCGGGTTCTGGGTCGCGACGCCGACCGGGCAGGTGTCGAGGTGGCAGACGCGCATCATCACGCAGCCGGAGACGACGAGCGGGGCCGTCGCGAACCCGAACTCCTCGGCCCCGAGCAGCGCCCCGACGAGCACGTCGCGCCCGGTCTTGAGCTGGCCGTCGACCTGCACGACGACGCGGTCGCGCAGGTCGTTGAGCACGAGCGTCTGCTGGGTCTCCGCCAGCCCGATCTCCCACGGGGTGCCGGCGTGCTTGAGCGACGTCAGCGGGCTGGCGCCCGTCCCGCCGTCGTGCCCGGAGATCAGGACGACGTCCGAGTGCGCCTTGGCGACGCCCGCCGCGACCGTCCCCACCCCGAACTCGCTGACGAGCTTGGTGTGGATGCGGGCCGACGGGTTGGCGTTCTTCGCGTCGTGGATGAGCTGCGCGAGGTCCTCGATGGAGTAGATGTCGTGGTGCGGGGGCGGCGAGATCAGACCGACCCCGGGCGTCGAGTGCCGGGTCCTCGCCACCCACGGGTACACCTTGTGCCCGGGCAGCTGGCCGCCCTCGCCGGGCTTGGCGCCCTGCGCGAGCTTGATCTGGATGTCGTCGGCGTTGGTGAGGTACTCGCTGGTCACGCCGAACCGCCCCGACGCGATCTGCTTGATGGCCGACCGGCGGCGCGGGTCGTGCAGGCGGTCGGGGTCCTCGCCGCCCTCGCCGGTGTTCGACTTGCCACCGAGCTCGTTCATGGCGATCGCGAGGGTCTCGTGCGCCTCGGCGGAGATCGAGCCGTAGGACATGGCGCCGGTGTTGAACCGCTTGACGATCTCGCTGACGGGCTCGACCTCGTCGATCGGCACCGGCCGGCGGACGCCCTCCTTGAACCGGAGCAGGCCGCGCAGCGTCATCAGGCGCTCGGCCTGCTCGTCGACGCGCGCGGTGTACTCGCGGAACACGTCCATCTGACGCGTCCGCGTGGAGTGCTGCAGGCGGAACACCGTCTCGGGGTCGAACAGGTGCTCCTCGCCCCCGCGGCGCCACTGGTACTCGCCGCCGACCGCGAGCCGCTGGTGCGCCTGGCGGTTGCCGCTCGCCGGGTAGGCGTCGGCGTGCCGGGCCGCGACCTCCGCGGCGATGACGTCGAGGCCGATGCCCCCGAGCCTGCTCGTCGTCCCCGTGAAGTAGCGGTCGACCAGCGCGTGGGACAGCCCGATCGCCTCGAAGACCTGAGCGCCGCGGTACGACGCGATCGTCGAGATCCCCATCTTCGACATGACCTTCAGGACGCCCTTGCCGAGCGCCTTGATGAGGTTCGCGACGGCCTTCTCGGGAGTGACCCCCGGCAGGTACCCGCTGCGGGCCTGGTCCTCGACCGTCTCCATCGCCAGGTACGGGTTGACGGCCGCCGCACCGTAGCCGATGAGCAGGGCCACGTGGTGCACCTCGCGCACGTCACCGGCCTCGACCACGAGGGAGATCTGCGTGCGCGTGTGCCGACGCAGGGTGTGGTGGTGCACGGCGGACAGCAGCAGCAGTGACGGGATCGGCGCGAGGTCCGCGTCGGAGTTGCGGTCGGAGAGGACCAGGAAGCTCACGCCGTCGGCGACCGCGCGGTCGACCTCGGCGAAGATCTCCTCCAGGCGGCGCTCGAGGGCGGCCCCACCGCCGTCGACCTTGTACAGCCCGCGGATCGTCGTGGCGCGGAACCCGAGCGACGGCTCCTTCGCGACGTGCACGATCTTGGCGAGCTGGTCGTTGTCGATGACGGGGAACGGCAGCATGATCTTGCGCGCGTGCTCGGGACCGTCGACCAGCAGGTTCGGCTCCGGGCCGATCGCCCCACCGATCGAGGTGACGAGCTCCTCGCGGATCGCGTCGAGCGGCGGGTTGGTGACCTGCGCGAACATCTGCGTGAAGTAGTCGAAGAGCAGCCGCGGCCGCTTGGAGAGCACCGCGACCGGGGTGTCCGACCCCATCGCCCCCAGCGGCTCGGCACCGGCGGACGCCATCGGTGCCAGGAGGATCTTGAGCTCCTCCTCGGTGTACCCGAAGGCCCGCTGCCGGCGCCGCACGGACGCGGAGGAGTGCGCGACGTGCTCACGGTCCGGCAGTTGCGAGAGGTGCACCGCGTTCTCCTGCACCCACTGCGCGTAGGGGCGCTGGGCGGCGAGCTGGGCCATCACCTCGACGTCGGCCACGATCCGGCCCTGGCCGGTGTCGACGAGGAAGAACTGGCCCGGCTCGAGCCGCCCCTTGGCGACGATCGCGGCGGGGTCGATGTCGAGCACACCGGCCTCGGAGGCGCAGACGACCAGGCCGTCCTCCGTCACCCAGTACCGGCCGGGGCGCAGCCCGTTGCGGTCCTGCACCGCACCGATGAGGGTCCCGTCGGTGAAGGTCATGGCCGCCGGCCCGTCCCACGGCTCCATGAGCGTGGAGTGGTACTCGAAGAACGCCCGCGTCGACGGGTCCATCTGCGCGTGGTTCTCCCACGGCTCCGGGATCATCATCATCACGGCGTGCGGCAGCGACCTGCCTGACAGGTGCAGCAGCTCCAGTACCTCGTCGAAGCTGCCGGAGTCGGAGCCGCCCGGGGTGCAGACCGGCAGCAGCGGCGCCAGGTCGCCCAGCAGCTCGGACGACAGCATGCCCTCGCGCGCCGCCATCCAGTTGCGGTTGCCCCGGACGGTGTTGATCTCGCCGTTGTGGGCGACCATCCGGAACGGCTGCGCCAGCGGCCACGACGGGAAGGTGTTGGTCGAGAACCGCGAGTGGACCAGCGCGATCTCGGACGCGTAGCGCGGGTCCGAGAGGTCGGCGAAGAAGGGCTCGAGCTGACCCGTCGTCAGCATGCCCTTGTAGGTGATGGTGCGCGCCGAGAGGGACGCGAAGTAGACGCCGTGCTCGCGCTCCGCCCGCTTGCGCAGGCGGTACGCGCGACGGTCGAGCGCGATGCCCGAGAGCTCGCGCGACGGGTCGGCCACGACGAGCTGGCGGAACACCGGCATCGAGGCCCGGGCCGTGGGCCCGACGAGGTCGGCCGTCACGACGACGTCGCGCCAGGCGAGGACCTCGAGCTTCTCCTCCGCCGCGACGGCCTCGACGGCCGCCACGACGTGCGCGCGCTCGGCCTCGTCGACCGGCAGGAACGCCATGCCGATCGCGTAGAAGCCCGCGGCCGGCAGCTCGGCGTCCACGACGTCACGCAGGAAGGCGTCGGGGATCTGGGTGAGGATGCCGGCCCCGTCGCCGCTGTCCTCCTCCGCGCCGACCGCCCCGCGGTGGTCGAGGTTGAGCAGCGCGGTCAGGCCGGCGTCGACGATGTCGCGGCCGGGCGTGCCGCGCAGCGTCGCCACGAAGGCGAACCCGCAGGCGTCGTGCTCGGCCGCAGGGTCGTAGAGGGCGTGCCGGGCGGGCGCCACGGCGGCGCCGGGGCTCACGGGCGACGTCGACATCAGCACCGTCCTCACAGTCCCCGGGAGGGCCGGGGTGTCGCACGAACAAGGGGGGTACCGGGACGTCGTCGGCCCGTGCAGTGAGGCGACGATACCGCCCGCGGGGTGGTCGCGATGACCACGTGGGACGTCATCGCGTTCAACGCACCGGGTGTCACCGGGCGCGGTCGGGGATGTCCGCCTCGTCGTCCTGCGTGGTGGGGGGTGTCAGCAGGAGGGTCGTGTCACGTTCGGGATGCCGACGCCCGACCACCACGAACGCTACCAGCGCGACGAGGCCCAGCAGGATCGACGTCCAGACGTTGAGCCGCACGCCCAGCACCGTCTCCGCCGGGTCGATGCGCAGCATCTCGATCCACAGGCGCCCCGCGGTGTAGAGCACCACGTACAGCCAGAAGACCCGGCCGTGCCCCAGCCGACGGCGCCTTTCCAGGTGGATGAGCAGGGCGGCCGCGGCGAGGTTCCACAGCAGCTCGTACAGGAACGTCGGGTGGAACAGCGTGCCGGGGTCGTACCCCGCCGGCAGGTGCAGGTCGTCGATGCGCAGCCCCCACGGCAGCGTCGTCGGCCCACCGAAGAGCTCCTGGTTGAACCAGTTGCCGAGGCGACCGATGCCCTGGGCCACCAGCAGACCGGGTGCCAGGGCGTCGGCGAACGGCGCGAGCCGCACGCCGCGGCGCCGGCAGCCGATCCAGGCCCCCACAGCGCCGAGCGCGACCGCACCCCAGATGCCGAGACCGCCCTCCCAGATGGCGAACGCCTTCCACGGGTCGCCGTCGGGTCCGAAGTACGCGTCCGGTGAGCTGAGGACGTGGTAGATGCGACCGCCGACGATCCCGAAGGGCACCGCCCAGTAGGCGATGTCCAGGACCTCCTCGGGGTCCCCGCCGCGCTCCTTCCAGCGCCGTTGCGTCATCACGGTCGCCACGACGATGCCGAGGAGGATCGCGAGCGCGTAGGCCCGCAGCGGGAAGGGCCCGAGGTACCAGACGCCCTGCGAGGGGCTCGGGATCGCGAGCGGCAGGATCATCGGGGGTTCCGTGACGCCGAGCGCACGCCCTCCGCCAGGCCTCCGACCACCGCCGCGAGCGCGTCGAGACCGGCGGACTCGTCGGTCGCCTCGAGCAGCGGGCGCACGAGTGCCGAGCCGACGATCACACCGTCGGCGTACCCGGCGACCTGCGCCGCCTGCTCGGGCCGCGAGACACCCAGGCCGACGCAGACGCGGGACGCCCCTGCCGCGCGCGTGTCGGCGACGAGCTGCTCGGCCCGCTCCCCCACGGTCGCGCGCTCGCCGGTGACGCCCATCGTCGATGCCGCGTACACGAAGCCACGGCTCGCGGCGACCGTGGAGGCGAGCCGCTCGGGGGTCGAGCTCGGCGCGACGAGGAAGACACGGTCGAGACCGTGGGCGTCCGCCGCCGCGATCCACTCGCCGCCCTCGTCCGGGATGAGGTCGGGCGTGATGAGGCCGGCCCCGCCCGCGGCGGCGAGGTCCCGCGCGAACGCGTCCACGCCGTAGCGCAGCACGAGGTTCCAGTAGGTCATCACCAGCACGGGCGCACCGGCGTCGGCCACCTGCTCGGCGACGCGTAGGGTGTCGGGCACCCGCGTGCCGTGCGCGAGGGCGTGGTTGGCTGCCGCCTGGATCACCGGCCCGTCCATGACGGGGTCGGTGTAGGGCACGCCCAGCTCGACGATGTCGACCCCGGCCTCGACCATCGTGCGCACGGCACGTGCCGACCCGGGCACCGACGGGAAGCCGACCGGGAGGTAGCCGATCAGCGCCGCCCGGGGGGCGGGACCCGCGGCCAGCTCGGCGAGCTTCTCCCCCGTGGCCGACCGCACGTCCGTCACGCTCACAGCTGCTCCCCCTCGTCGGCCTTCAGCACCGGCTCCGGCTCGATCAGCCCGAACCAGGCAGCGGCCGTCGCGACGTCCTTGTCCCCTCGTCCCGAGAGGTTGACCAGCAGGACCGGCTCACGGCCGTCCTGCGCCCACGTCGCCGCCTCGGCGCCGAGCTTGATGGCCCCGGCGAGCGCGTGCGCCGACTCGATGGCCGGGATGATGCCCTCCGTGCGGCACAGCAGGCGGAACGCCTGCATCGCCTCGTCGTCCGTCACGGGGCGGTACTGCGCACGGCCGGTCTCGTGCAGCCAGGCGTGCTCCGGCCCGACGCTCGGGTAGTCCAGGCCCGCCGACACCGAGTGGCTCGGCAGCGTCTGCCCGTCCTCGTCCTGGAGGAGATAGCTGCGCGCGCCGTGCAGGACGCCCGGGGCGCCCCCCGAGAAGCGCGCGGAGTGCCGGCCGGAGGCGATCCCCTCACCGCCGGCCTCGAAGCCGAACAGGCGCACCTGCGGGTCGTCGAGGAACGCGTTGAAGATGCCCATCGCGTTCGACCCGCCGCCGACGCACGCGACGACGGCGTCCGGCAGCGCGCCGGTCTCGTCGAGCATCTGCGCGCGGGCCTCGTCACCGATGACCCGGTGGAAGTCGCGGACCATCTCCGGGAACGGGTGCGGCCCGGTCACGGTGCCCAGCATGTAGTGGGTCGTCTCGACGTTCGCGACCCAGTCCCGCAGCGCCTCGTTGATCGCGTCCTTGAGGGTGCGCGCACCGATCGTGACCGGGACCACCGTGGCACCCAGGAGCTCCATGCGGGCGACGTTGAGCGCCTGCCGCTGGGTGTCCTCCTCGCCCATGTACACCACGCACTCCAGGTCGAGGAGCGCGGCGGCGGTCGCGGTGGCGACCCCGTGCTGCCCCGCACCCGTCTCGGCGATCACACGGTGCTTGCCCATGCGCTTGACGAGCAGCGCCTGCCCCAGGACGTTGTTGATCTTGTGCGACCCGGTGTGGTTGAGGTCCTCCCGCTTGAGGAAGACCCGCACACCCTCGCCGACGTGCCGCGCGAACCGCGGCACCTCCGTGATCGGGCTCGGGCGACCCGTGTAGGTGCGGTGCAGCCGCTCGAGCTCGTCGGAGAACGCGGGGTCGGCCAGCGCCTTGCGGTAGTGCGTCTCCAGCTCGTCGAGGGCGCCGATGAGGGCCTCGGGCACGAACCGTCCGCCGAAGTCACCGAAGTACGGGCCCTCGTGCCGTGCGAGGGGCCCGCCGGCGAGCAGCGCGTCGCGCATCTTGCGGCCGGTCTGCCCGCGTCCGGGGGCCGGGGCGCTCACTGCCGCACCGCCCGCAGCGCGGGGTGGGCGCCGGCGGCCACCAGGTCGGCGACGGACTGACGCGGGGCGTCGTCCGTCACCAGCGCCTCGCCGACGAGGACGACGTCCGCGCCGGCCCGGGCGTAGTCCATGACGTCGTGCGGACCACGCACACCGGACTCCGCGACCTTGACGACGTCGGACGGGATGGCCGGCGCGACGCGCGAGAAGGTCGTGCGGTCGACCTCGAGGGAGCGCAGGTCACGGGCGTTGACGCCGATGACGCGCGCGCCGGCGTCCACCGCGCGGGCGACCTCCTCGGTGTCGTGCACCTCGACCAGCGCCGTCATGCCGAGCGAGTGGACACGCTCGACCAGCGACTCCAGGACCGTCTGCTCGAGCGCCGCCACGATGAGCAGCACGAGGTCGGCGCCGTGCGCGCGCGCCTCCCAGACCTGGTAGGGCGAGACGACGAAGTCCTTGCGCAGCACGGGCACGTCGACCCGGGCACGCACCGCGTCGAGGTCGTCCAGCGAGCCGTTGAACCGGCGCTGCTCGGTGAGCACCGAGATGGCGACCGCACCGCCCTTCTCGTACTCCGCGGCCAGGGCCGCGGGGTCCGAGATCGCGGCGAGCGCGCCCTTGCTCGGGCTCGAGCGCTTCACCTCCGCGATCACGGTGACCGCGTCGGCCGCCTTGAGACGGGAGACGCACTGCAGCGCCGACTCCCGTCGCGCAGCACGTTCCTTGAGCTCCCCCAGAGGCGTCGCTGCCTCCCGCGTGGCGAGGTCTTCCCTGACCCCCGCGACGATGTCGTCCAGCACGGTCATCGACGGATCATCCCCTCTGGCCGGTTCGTGCGGCGCGTCTCCGCTCCCTGCCCGGGGCCGTCGCCGACGAGCCATGGTAGACGCGCCGGGCACCGCACTCGTCCACCCGCCCGAGGCGTGGGACCCGGCGCGCACGACGTGGACCTGCTACGGCGCGACGTCCAGGAAGGGCACCGTGAGGCCCACCGCGACCACGGGCAGCAGCACGATGAGGAACATGAGGGCGACCACGACGACGCCGAGCCCGGTCGCGACCCACCCGAGCACGATGCCGGCGATCGCCAGGCCGTCGTTGTCGGCCTCGCCGGCGGCGGCCGCGCGCCGCGCCCGTCCCCCGATCACGACGGCCGGTACCCCGGTGAAGAAGACGCACCCGAGGACACCGAGCAGGCCCAGGACCAGCGACCACACGGCGAGGTCGTTGCGCGGCCGGTAGGGCGCCCCGACGGGCGGGTACGGCCCCACGCCCGGCGGGTAGGGCCCCGCGGTCGGGTAGGCGGCCGCGATCGGGTATGGGGCCGCGGTCGGGGAGGGCCCTGCGGCCGGGGAGGGCCCTGCGGTCGAGGAGGGCCCCGTCGGCTGGTCGTGACCGGCAGCAGGCTGCGCGGCGGGCGGCTGCTCGGCCGGCTGCTGATCGGCAGGGGCGGGGTACGTGGCGTACGCACCCTCCTGCCCGTACACGGGTGCGGGTCGTCGGTCGTGCGGCTGGCTCATCGGGGGGACCTCCGGACGGATCGGGTCGAGGGCGCGGCGTGCTCGGCGTCAGGGCAGCGGCGCCGGGCCGAGGTACGGGACGAGCGCGGGCACGTTGCGCAGCACGGTGAAGGCCACGACGACGACGAGCACGGTCCAGGGCACCCAGGACGGCGTCGTCAGCGGCGGACCGCCGCGCAGCCGGCGCGCCGTCCAGACGCCCCACACCGCCACCAGCAGCGGTGCCGTGAGCGTCCAGAGGGGGTTGGCGAGCCAGGCTCCGGCGAGGTCGCCGGTGAGCAGGTCGTGCGTCGCGCGCAGGCCGCCGCACCCGGGGCAGGAGACCCCGAGCAGGAGCACCGACGGGCAGAGCCCGTAGCTCAGGGGCGTGTAGGGCGAGCGCACGACCAGCACGGCGGCGCCCGCCGCGGCGACCGCCGCGACGGCGAACGGCACCGCACCCCGCCGCAGGACCTGCGACGGGGGTGCGGTGCCGGTGCTCAGCACAGGGCTCCGTCCAGGGGTCACGGGGCCATCTGCTGCTGGCGCTCCATCTCCTGCTGGAGGTACTCGACGAAGCCGTCCCACCCGCCGTACTGGTTCATGAGCACGCCGTAGCTCACGAGGAAGTACAGGCCCGCCAGGACACCGAGCACGCTGAGGATGATGCCCGTGAGCGCGAGCCCGCCGTTGCTGGCCTCGCCGCGCGACGCCGCTGCACGTCCCTTGATGCCGAGCCAGATGCCGATCGCGCCGGGCACCAGGCCCACGACGACGCAGCACAGGCCCAGCGAGACGATGCCGAGCACCAGCGACCAGACACCGAGGGAGTTCCGCGTGGGCGCGGCAGGCGCGCCGTACCCGGCGGCGCCGTAGCCGCCCGCCTCCTGGCCGTACCCGGGCGCCTGACCGTAGACCGGGGGCTGGCCGGGCCCCGCGGGCCCACCCTGACCGTAGGCCGGCGGCTGCCCGTACCCGGGCGGCGGCGACTGGCCGTACGCCGGAGCGCCACCCGACGCCGGAGCGCCCGGCGCGTCGGGGCTGGTGCCCGCCGGGTACGGCGGGACCTCGCCCGCCGACGGCGGCACCGGCGGCTGAGCCGCGGCGTCGGGTGCCCCGGACCCGTCACCCGCCCGCTCGTCGGGCGTGTACGGGTCGCGGGGCTCGTTCGGGGTCGTCATGCGGCTCTCCCTGCCTCAGGTGGTGGCCGGTCGAGCCGGCCGGGTACGGACCGGAGGACTCCCGGTACGGTCAGTGGCCCCCGCGCCGCTGCGCGCGGGCCAGCGTGGCGGCGCCGCCCTGGCCGTGGCCGAGCAGCTGCAGGACCTTGCCGAGCACGAGCCCGGCGCCGATGAGGGCCATGCCCGTCCAGAACAGCCAGACGAGCACGAACGCCACGCCGAGCGCTGCGACGACCCCCCCGAAGACCACGGACCACGTCGTCGCCCAGGCGGCGACGGTGCGACCGTGGTTGGTCGGCGGCGTCGTCGGCGGCAGGTGGATCGTCTCGGTACGGGTGGGGTTCTGGGCTCGGTGGGCCAGCGAGTGATCGGCCATCTGCGGTGCGTCCTCCGTGCTCGGTTTGCCTCACCCTATCCGAGAGCAGACCCGCCCACGCGCTGGTCAGGACGGGTCGTCGCCCCGCGTCAACGCGTCCCAGTCCGCGCGCTCGTCGACGGCCCCCTGGTCGGGCGCGACGGCGCCGTGCACCGCGGGCCGCTCGTGCCGACGCGAGCGCTGGTGCCACGGGCCGCCGGCACGAGCGAGCGCCCCCGCCAGCACGACGACGAGCACGCCCACGGTCAGGGCGACGACCGGCGCCCCGGTGGCCGAGGCCGTCGCGTCACCCGCCGTGACGCCCGTCGCGTCGGCGACGGCGCCGGACACCGCGCCCGCGGGGTCCGCCAGCACCGTGGCGGCCGCGCCGGCCGCGAGCGCGCCGGCCCCCGCCACCACGACCGCGACCACCCAGCGGCCGACGCGACCCACGAGTGCCACGGCTCCCGCCGCCGCCAGCAGCACGAGCGCCGCCGCCGGGACCTGCGGTGCGGCCAGCCGACCCGCGACGTCGACCGCCACCGGGCCGTCGAGCACGCTCGTGCCCTCGGCAGCCACCCACGTCGGCAGGCCGACGGCGCCGACGGCCGCCGCCGCGAGGACCAGGAGCGCCGCCCAGCGGCCACGCCGGGGACCCTGCGTGGCGGCCGCCGCCCCGGTGGGCGCCGGCACCGAGGTCACGGCGTCTCGCGCAGCAGCCGGGACGCGAGCTGCACGGCCCGCACGGCCGCCGCCGCCTTGTTGCGGGACTCCTCGTACTCCAGCGCGGGGACCGAGTCCGCGACGATGCCTCCCCCGGCCTGCACGCTCGCGCGCCCGTCGCGGATCACGGCCGTGCGGATCGCGATGGCCATGTCCATGTCCCCGGCGAAGTCGAAGTAGCCGACGGTGCCGCCGTAGACACCGCGACGGGCGGGCTCGAGCTCGTCGATCAGCTCGATGGCCCGCGGCTTCGGGGCGCCCGAGAGCGTCCCGGCGGGGAACGTCGCGACGAGCGTCTGCAGCGCGGTCGAGCCGGCCCGCAACCGGCCGACGACCGTCGAGCAGATGTGCATGATGTGGGAGAAGCGGCGGACCGTCATGAACTCGACGACCTCGACGCTCGTGGGCTCGCACACCTTGACCATGTCGTTGCGGGACAGGTCGACGAGCATGATGTGCTCGGCCCGCTCCTTGGGGTCGGCGAGCACGTCGTCGGCGAGGGCGCGGTCCTCCTCGGGTGTCGCCCCGCGCGGGCGGGAACCGGCGATGGGGAACGTCGTGACGTGACCGTCGACGACCTTCACGAGCGTCTCGGGGCTCGATCCGACGACCGCGAAGTCCCGGCCGTCGGCGTCCTGCAGCGCGAGGAGGTACATGTACGGGCTCGGGTTCACGGTGCGCAGCACGCGGTAGACGTCGATCGGGTCCGCCGGGCAGTCCAGGTCGAGCCGCTGGGACAGGACGACCTGGAAAACGTCACCGTCGCGGATCGCCTCCTGACCACGCCGGACCTGGTCCTCGAACTCCTCGCGGGTGCTGCGGAACTCCAGCTCGGGGGCGGTCGCGTCGGGGTCGATGACGGCGGGTGCGGGCGGTGCGGGGCGCCGCAGGGCGGCCTGCATCTCGTCGAGGCGGCGCACCGCGTCGGCGTAGGCGTCGTCGACCCGCTCGTCGGTCGCGTCGAAGTTGATCGCGTTCGCGACGAGCCACACCGAGCCGTCCACGTGGTCGACGGCGGCCAGGTCCGAGGCGAGCAGCATCGTCACCTCGGGGATGCCGAGCTCCTCGGGGGCACGGGCCGGCAGCGTCGGCTCCCAGTGGTGCACGACGTCCCAGCCGAGGACACCGACGAGGCCCCCGGTCAGGGGCGGCAGCCCGGGGATGCGCGGGGTGTGCAGCACCTCGAGCGTGCGCCCGAGCACGTCCAGGACGTCACCCTCGGTGGGCACCCCGACCGGGACGTCGCCGGACCACGACGCGCGGCCCGCGCGCACCGACAGGCACGCGCGGGACGTCACGCCCACGAACGACCAGCGCCCCCAGGTGCCGTCGGACTCGGCCGACTCCAGGACGAACGTGCCGGGACGGCCTGCCGCCAGGGTCCGGTACAGCCCGACGGGCGTCACGTCGTCGGCGAGGAGCCGGCGCACGACCGGGACCACGCGCCGGTCGGCCGCCAGGGCGCGGAAGCCGTCCGGCGTCGGCCACGTCGCACCCCAGGGCACGTCCGTGGCGGTCGCGCGCGGCGCGGCGGAGACGGACGGCTGGGTCACGGCTGGGCTCCTGGGGTGGCGGGGGCGACGGCGCCCACGGACGGGTCGACGGTGCCGGACGTGCTGACGGGCAGGGGTCCACCGGCCTCGAAGCAGGTCCGGGTGCCGGTGTGGCACGCGGCGCCCACCTGCTCGACCGTCACGAGCAGGGCGTCCCCGTCGCAGTCGAGCGCGACGGAGCGCACGTGCTGCACGTGGCCCGAGGTGTCGCCCTTGCGCCAGTACTCCTGGCGCGAGCGGCTCCAGAACGTCACGCGTCCCGACGTGAGCGTGCGGTGCAGGGCCTCGTCGTCCATCCACCCGAGCATGAGCACGTCACGCGTGTCGTGCTGCTGGACGATCGCGGCGACGAGGCCGGTGTCGTCACGCCGCAGACGCGCGGCCACCGACGGGTCCAGGGCGGAGTCCGTCACGCGGCCGGCGGGCGGGGTCGTGGGGTCGGTCTGCGGCACGCCACGATCCTGCCACGCGGAGCCGCGCCACGATCACGTCGTCCGTGGTGGCCGAGGGCGGGACCGCAGGTCGGGACCCGCTCAGCGGGTCTGCGACACCCACGCGGCGTGCATCGACGCGTAGTGCTCGCCGCGCGCCACCAGCTCGGTGTGGGTGCCGACCTCGACGACACGTCCGGCGTGCACCACGACCACCAGGTCGGCGGCCTCCGCGGTCGACAGGCGGTGCGCGATCGTCAGGGTCGTGCGGCCGCGCGCGAGCTCGCGCAGGGCGCGCGCGATCCTCACCTCGGCGACGGGGTCGACCGCGGAGGTCGCCTCGTCGAGCAGCAGGAGGTCCCCGTCCGCGAGGCGGGCGCGCGCCAGCGCGACCAGCTGCCGCTCCCCCGCCGACAGCAGCTCGCCGCGCTGCCCGACCGACGTGGACATGCCCGCGGGGAGCTCGGCGACCCAGGCGTCGAGCCCCAGCTCCTCGACCACCTGGGCCACCCGGGCCTCGACGTGCGGCGGGAGGTCGGGGCCGAGGGCGGCGGCCTCGTCGCGCAGCCCGTACGCGATGTTCTGCGTGAGGGTGCCGTCGAACAGGAACCCCTCCTGCGGCACGAGCACCACGCGACGTCGCAGGTCGGTGGACGCCACGCGCCGCAGGTCGACGCCGTCGAGCAGCACCGCACCGGTCGTCGGGTCCATGAACCGCGCCACGAGCTTGGCCAGCGTCGTCTTGCCCGACCCGGTGGCCCCGACGACCGCGACGGACGTGCCGGCGGCGACCTGCAGGTCGACGTCCTGCAGGACCGGGGGCCCGCCCGGGTACGCGTAGCCCACGTGCTGGAACGTCAGCGCGGCGGGACCGCGGGGGCTGGGCACGGCGTCGTCCCCCGGCTCGGCGACGTCGACGGGCGTCTCGAGGACGCCCAGCACGCGCCGCCAGCCGCTGATGGCGTTCTGCAGCTCGTTGAGGATCTCGGTGGCCATCTGCACGGGTCCCGTGAACAGCTGGACGAGGAACAGGAAGGCCAGGACGCGACCGACGGTGAGGTCGCCCGCCACCCCGAGCCAGGTGCCGGCGACCACCACGACCGCGAGGACCAGGTTGGCGACGAGCACCCCGGAGGAGAAGACCACGGCCACGAGGTTCTGGGCGCGCACCATCGCCCGGCGCGTCGCGGCGACGGCGCCGTCGATGCGGCGCTGCGTGCGTGCCGCCACGCCGTAGGCGCGGATCGTCTCGGCCCCGACGACGGCCTCGGAGACGGCTCCCAGCATCGCGCCGTACCGCTCCCGGACCGCCGCGTACCGGCGGTTCACGCCGCGCTGCATCCGCGGCAGGACGACCAGCAGGGGGACGAAGCAGGCCCACACGAGCAGGGTGAGCTGCCAGGAGTAGACCGCCATCAGCGTCGTGGCCACGAGGATCTGCAGCACCGAGACGAGCAGCATGATGCCGCCCCACTGCACGAACATCGAGATCGTGTCGACGTCGGACGTCACGCGCGAGACCAGGGACCCGCGACGCTCGGTGTTCTGCGTGAGGACCGACAGGTCGTGCACGTGACGGAACGCCCGGGTGCGCAGCGTCAGCAGGCCCGCCTCGCTCGAGCGGAAGAGCCGCACGTTGACCAGCGCGGAGCACGCCGCGCCCACGGCGAGCCCGACCGCGGCGATGCCGACGAGGGCGGCCGCCCGGGTCACGTCGGCGCCGCCCGGCGCGAGGATCGCCGTGTCCACGGTCTGCTGCACCGCGACGGGCACGAGCACCCGTGCCGCCGCGGCGACGACGGCCAGCGCGAGCGTCAGCGTGAGCCCCTCGAGCAGCTCCGGCGAGACCTGGGCCGCACGGCGCAGCGTCGCCAGGACACCCAGCGTGCTGGCCGGGGCCATGCGGCCGTCGCGGACGGCGTCCTGCGGTGCGTCGGCGGCGCTCACCTGGGTCCTCCTGCCGTGACCTCGTCGTCCCACACGTCGGTGGCCTCCTCGTCGGCCTGCTCCCGCACCCGGCGCTGCGACTCGCGCTCGTAGGCCGTCGCGAGCTCGCGGTAGCCCGGGTCGCGCGCGAGGAGCTCGGCGTGGGTGCCGCGGTCGACGACGCGCCCGGCCTCGACGTGCACGACCTCGTCGGCCAGCAGCACCGACGCCATGCGGTAGGCGACCAGGAGCACCGTCGGGCCCGTCGCGTCGTCGTCGGAGCGCAGACCGGTGAGGATGGCGCGTTCGACCCGAGGGTCGACCGCGGACGTCGCGTCGTCCAGCACGAGGACCCGGGGCCGGCGCACCAGGGCACGCGCGAGCGCCAGCCGCTGGCGCTGGCCCCCGGACAGGTTCGCGCCGCGCTCACCGAGGGGCGCGTCGAGGCCGTCCGGCAGGGCGCGCACCACGTCGTCGACGCGCGCGGCCGCCAGGGCCGCCCACACCTCGTCGTCGCCCGGTGCGCCCTCGTCGCCCGGGTCGGCGAGCGTGACGTTTCCCCGCACCGTGTCCTCGAAGACGAAGGTCGACTGGCTCACGTACCCGACCTGCGCGGCGAGGTCGGCGGGCCGCAGCTCGCGGACGTCCGTCCCGTCGAGCTCCACGACCCCCGCCGTCGGGTCGACCAGACGCGGCACGAGGCCCACGAGCGTCGACTTGCCGGAGCCTGTCGGGCCGACGACCGCCAGCGTGCGCCCCGGGGCGACGTCGAGGTCGATCCCGCGCAGCAGCTCGACCTCGCCCTCCGCGGTGGGCACGCTCAGCCGCACGTCGCGCATCCGCACGCCGGCACCGGGCGTCGTGGCGGCCCACGGCGTGGCGCCGTCGACCGGCACCTCGCCGGCGTCCAGGACGCGGGATATCCGGTCGTGGCCCACCAGGCCGCGCGGCAGCTCCCCCAGGACCCACCCGAACGCGCGGACGGGGACGGCGAGCAGCGTGAGCAGGTACGCGGCCGCGACGACGTCCCCGGTGCCGATGGCGCCGGCCGCGACCCGGTGGACGCCCACGAGCAGGACCAGCAGCGTGCCGAGGTTCGGCAGCAGGTCGATCACGGGGTCGAAGACCGCGCGGACGACACCCACCCGGACGTTGGCCTGGCGCAGCTCGCGCGCCCGGTCGGAGAAGCGCTCCTCCTCGCGGTCCTCGGTGCCGAGGGACTTCACCAGCGCGGCGGCCTCGAAGCTCTCGTGCGCGACGTCGGCCACCTCGGCGCGCAGCTGCTGCGCACGCGTGATCGCGGGTGTCATGCGGCGCTGGAACACGAGGTTCGCCACGACCGCGAGCGGCAGGACGACGAGCGCCGCGAGAGCCAGCCAGACGTCCGTGCGCAGCAGCGCCACCGCCGCTGCCACGATCATCACCACGACCCCGAGCGCGAAGGGCAACGGGTTGAACACCCCGGTCGCGGCCTCGACGTCCGACCCGGCGTTCGACAGCAGCTGGCCCGTCGGGTGGCGGCGGTGCCAGGACATCGGCAGCCGCAGGTACTGCCGGGTCACGGCGCGCCGGTGGTCGGCCTGGATGTCGGCGACGCCGATCCCGGCGAGGACCCGGCGGGCGGCCACGGTGAGGGCCAGCAGGAGCGCGACGAGGGCGACGGCCAGGCCGGCGAGCCAGATCCTCCCCTGCGCCTCGGTCGAGCCGGCGAGCGCGGGGACGACGACCTGGTCCGTCACGGCTCCCAGGACGCGGCTGACCACGACCGTCAGACCGCCGAACAGCGCCGACGTGCCGATGGCCGCGGCGTACGTCCGCGGGTGGGCTCGAAGGCCCCGCCAGATCAGGCCCACGGAGCGCCGGGCCGTGGAGCCGCGCAGCGCGGACCGCGCCGCGGGCGCGGTGGGGCGCTGGGGGTCGTCAGAGGGCCGGGGGCGCGCGGGCACGGCTGTCACACTCCTGGGGGGCACGGGGATCTGGCGATCTTCTCACGCAGGTGCGACAGCGCCCCGCGGGAGCGGGTCGCGTGGCGTCCTGCGCGACGGCACCCCTCGCGTGGCACGATCACGTGCCATGACGTGGCACGAGACCGAACGGGACTGGCTCGCCGAGGCGCTGCGTGCGGCGGACCCGCACGACCCGACGCTGTGCGCGGGCTGGCAGGCGCGCCACCTGGCCGCGCACCTGGTGCTCCGTGAGCGTCCCGCCGTCGCCGCCTCCGCGGTCCGCGGCGGGCTGGCGGCGGCCACCGAGCGGCTGGCCGCCGGCGCGTCGGACGCGGCCGGCTACTCGGCCCTGGTCGACCGGTTCGCGGCGCCGCCGCCCCGCTGGAGCCCGCTCGCGTGGGCGGGTGACGCGGTCAACGTGACCGAGTACTTCGTCCACACGGAGGACGTGCGTCGTGGCGCCGGCACGATCGAGCCGCGCGAGCTGCCCGACGGTCTGCGGGACGCGCTGTGGTCGCAGCTGGTCCGCATGGCGCCGCTGCGGCTGCGCCGCCTCGGGCCGGGCGTCGTGCTGGTGCGTGACGACGACGTCCGCTCCGCGGTCCACGCGCCCCGTGCGGGCCGTGGGTCGGTCGTGCTGCGGGGCGACGTCGGCGAGCTGGTGCTCGCCGTCTCGGGGCGCCTGCAGGCCGCGGACGTGCGGCTCGACGGAGCGGCGGACGACGTCGCCGAGGTGCGGGAGCTGCTCACCGGCCCCTGAGCCGACGCCGGCCGGGGGTCAGCGCACCACGACGTCGGCTGCCCGCAGCGCCTCCTTCACCTGCCCGATCGTCAGCGCACCGAAGTGGAAGACGCTCGCGGCGAGCACCGCGTCGGCGCCCGCCCGCGCGGCCGCGACGAAGTGCTCGACGGTGCCGGCACCCCCCGAGGCGACCAGGGGCACGCTCACCCGGGCCCGGACGTCCGCGATCATCTGCAGGTCGAAGCCGGCGGTGGTGCCGTCCGCGTCCATCGAGTTCAGCAGCACCTCGCCGACCCCGAGGTCCACGGCCCGGTGGGCCCACTCGACCGCGTCGACGCCCGTGCCGCGGCGACCGCCGTGCGTCGTGACCTCGTACCCGGACGGTGTGCGGACGTCGCCGGTGGTGCGGCGCGCGTCGACCGAGAGCACCAGCACCTGGGACCCGAACCTGTCGGCGATCTCGGTGATGAGCTCGGGCCGTGCGATCGCGGCGGTGTTGACGCCGACCTTGTCGGCACCGGCACGCAGCAGCCGGTCGACGTCGTGCGGCGACCGGACGCCGCCGCCGACCGTCAGCGGCACGAAGACCTCGCCGGCCGTGCGGCGCACCACGTCGTAGGTCGTCTCGCGGTCGGACGACGACGCGGAGACGTCGAGGAACGTCAGCTCGTCGGCGCCCTCCGCGTCGTAGCGGCGGGCGAGCTCGACCGGGTCACCGGCGTCCCGCAGGTTCTCGAAGTTGACGCCCTTGACCACGCGGCCCGCATCCACGTCGAGGCAGGGGATCACCCGTAGCGCCAGGCTCACGGCGCGACCTGCGCGGGGGTGCCCGTCGCGAGGATGTCGATCACGAAGACCACCGTCTTTCCGGCCAGCTCCTCGCCGTCGGTGACGCCGAGGGGGTACGAGGGGGGCACGACGAGCATCACGCGGCTGCCGGCGGGCTGGTCGACCAGCCCCTCGGCCCACGACGGCACGTCCGAGAGCAGGAACGAGACCGGCAGCACGCGCTGCCACGTCGAGTCGAACAGCGCGCCGTCGTCCCACGCGAACCCGCCGTACTGGACCGTGATGACGTCGCCCGCCGCGACCTGGGCGCCCGTGCCGCGCACGAGCGGCTGCACGACGAGGTCGTCGGGGGGAGGGGTCCCCGTGGGTGTCAGCGTGAGCCCGCCGTCGCCGGCCTCCGTGACCACGGGCAGCGCCGGGTCCGGCGTCAGCGGCTCGCCGACCGCCCGGGTCGGGAGCACGTCCAGCACGGTGACCGTCGGGTAGTCGCCACCCGAACCGCCGGGGGCGACCTGCAGCAGACGTGCCCCGACCTGCTGTCCCTGCAGCGTCTCGTAGAGGTCCGTCCCCAGGTCCTCGACCGTCAGCATGCGGGGCGTCGGGCTTGTCGAGTAGCTCTCCTTCACCAGGCTCGCGTCGGTCGCGTTCTCGAGCCAGAAGTCGATGAGGACGGGTGCGCCGTCCACGAGCTCGGCACCGGTGCCCGGCCAGACCGTCTTGCGGTACGTCTCGTCGACCGTCAGGGGCGTCAGGTAGGTCACCGTCGGCGCCTCCCCCGCGCCGCCCGTCACCGTGACGTCCGGGACGACCGACGACGTCACGCCGCAGGCGGCGAGCAGGAGGGCCACGAGGACGGGCACCGCCACCCGGCGGGCACCTGCCACCAACCGCACGTCCGCGCCTCCCGTGAGCTCGGTCCACCTCGACGTCGGCGTGGTCCCGGGTCGCCCGGCCCACGCTCGACGGGGCCTCACTGTACGACCCCGGCGGGGTCGCCCGCCCCGACGTCCGGTCGTCGCCGCCCGGCGCGCGGCGACGGCGCCCTCACATCGACTCGATGAGCCGGTCGACCCGCTCGTCGACGCTGCGGAACGGGTCCTTGCACAGCACGGTGCGCTGCGCCTGGTCGTTGAGCTTGAGGTGGACCCAGTCCACCGTGTAGTCGCGCCGTGCGTCCTGCGCCGCCCGCACGAAGTCGCCGCGCAGCTTGGCCCGCGTCGTCTGCGGGGGGACGGCCGTCGCCTCGAAGACGTCGAGGTCGGTCGTGACCCGCTCGACGAGCCCACGCGCGGCGAGCAGGTTGTACAGGCCCTCGGTGCGCGAGATGTCGTGGTAGGCGAGATCGAGGCGCTGCACGCGCACGTCCGACAGCGCCAGGTCGTGCTTGGCGCGGTACCGCTCGATCATCTGGTGCTTGATGACCCAGTCGAGCTCGCGCTCCACGAGCGTGAGGTCGCCGGTGCGCAGCGCGCGCAGCCCGCGCTCCCACAGGTCCAGCACCTGCTTGGTCTCGGGCGACGGCCCCACCTCGGCGGTGACGAAGTCGCTGACCCGCGTGAGGTACTCCTCCTGCAGGTCGATCGCGGTCACCGTGCGGCCCGTCGCCAGCGTCACGGGCTGCTTCCCGGTCATGTCGTGGCTGATCTCGCGGATCGCCCGGATCGGGTTCTCCAGCGTCATGTCCCGCATGGTCACGCCCGCCTCGATGAGGCGCAGCAGGAGATCGGTGGAGCCGACCTTGAGCATCGTGGTGGTCTCGGACATCGACGAGTCGCCCACGATCACGTGCAGGCGCCGGTAGTGCTCGGCGTCCGCGTGCGGCTCGTCGCGCGTGTTGATGATCGGTCGTGACCGGGTCGTCGCGCTGGAGACCGCCTCCCAGATGTGGTCGGCCCGCTGCGACAGGCAGTACACGGCGCCGCGGGGTGTGGCGAGCACCTTGCCCGCACCGGTGAGGATCTGCCGCGTGATGAGGAACGGCACCAGGACGTCCGACAGCCGGGCGAAGTCCCCCTGACGGCGCACGAGGTAGTTCTCGTGGCAGCCGTAGGAGTTGCCGGCCGAGTCGGTGTTGTTCTTGAACAGGTGGATGCGTCCGGGCAGGCCCTCGTGCTCGAGCCGCTGCTGGGCGTCCTCGACGAGTCCCTCGAGGATCCGCTCGCCGGCGCGGTCGTGCGTCACCAGCTGGCGCCAGTCGTCGCACTCGGCCGTCGCGTACTCGGGGTGCGACCCGACGTCGAGGTAGAGCCGCGACCCGTTGCGCAGGAACACGTTCGACGACCGGCCCCAGGCCACGACCTTGCGGAACAGGTAGCGCGCGACCTCGTCGGCGGACAGCCCGCGGCCGTCCTGGGCCGCGCACGTGACCCCGTACTCGGTCTCGAGACCGAAGATGCGTCTGTCCATGCGTCACTCCCCGTCGATCGTCCCGCGACCCGACCGCACCCTCAGGGGGCGGGTGTCGCGTCCCCGCCCGGCGGGGAGTCGTCCCCGCCGAGCACGTCCTCCAGCAGCGCTCCCGTCAGCCGCCGGAACGCGCGCCGCGGGCGTGTGCGGTCCAGCACGGCCACCTCGAGCTGCGACGCACCCAGCGTCCGGGGCTCGCCGTCGTCCGCGGCCGACCCCAGCACCTGCACGGCGAGCCCGAGCGCCTGCGCGAGCGTCATCCCCGGGCGCCATCCGGCACCCAGGAGCCCGGCCAGCCGCTCCGCCTGACCCCCCATGACGACCCAGCCGTGCTCGTCGGCCACCGAGCCGTCGTACGACAACCGGTAGATCTGGTCGCCCGCCGGCTCACGACCGACCTCGACGACGACCAGCTCGACCTCGAGGGGCTTGGACTCCGTGGTGAACACCGTGCCGAGGGTCTGCGCGTAGGCGTTGGCCAGGCCGCGCGCCGTGACGTCGACGCGGTCGTAGGAGTAGCCGCGCAGGTCGGCGTACCGCACACCGGCGACGCGCAGGTTCTCGAACTCGTTGTACTTGCCCACGGCGGCGAACGCGATGCGGTCGTAGATCTCGGAGATCTTGTGCAGCGCCCGCGACGGGTTCTCCGTGGCGAACGCGATGCCGTCGTCGTACTGCAGCACCACCACCGAGCGTCCGCGGGCGATGCCCTTGCGCGCGTAGTCCGCGCGGTCCTTCATCAGCTGCTCGGGTGAGACGTAGAACGGCATGCTCATCGCGCACCTCCCTCGCGGCGGGTGCTGCGCCTGCCGTTCTCCACCACGTCGACCGCAGCGGCGAGGTCGTCGTCCGTCACCCGCAGGTAGCCCGCCTCGGTGACCGTGGCGACCACCGGCCAGATCCGCCGGGCACGGTCGGGACCGCCCGTCGCGGAGTCGTCGTCCGCTGCGTCGACGAGGGCCTCGACGGCGACCCGCACGGCGGTCGACGCGTCCAGGCCGTGCCGCCACCGCTTCTTGAGCGACCCGCGCGCGAACACCGAGCCGGAGCCGACGGCGTGGTGCTCCTGCTCCTCGTAGCGCCCGCCGGTGACGTCGTAGGAGAAGATCCGGCCCCGGCCGCGGTCGAGGTCGTACCCCGCGAACAGCGGCACCACGGCGAGCCCCTGCATCGCCATCCCGAGGTTCCCGCGGATCATCGTCGCGAGCCGGTTGGCCTTGCCGTCGAGCGACAGCAGGCTCCCCTCGATCTTCTCGTAGTGCTCGAGCTCGAGCTGGAAGAGCCGGACGAGCTCGATGGCCAGCCCGGCGGTCCCGGCGATCCCGACGGCGGAGAACTCGTCGGCCGGGAACACCTTCTCGATGTGCCGGCTCGCGATCATCGAGCCCATGGTCGCGCGGCGGTCGCCCGCCATGACGATCCCGCCGTCGAACGTCAGCGCGACGATGGTCGTCCCGTGCGGTGCCTGCAGGTCGCCGCCGGGCAGCGCCCGGTGCCCGGGCAGGAGGTCAGGGGCGTAGCCCGCGAGGAAGTCGACGAACGACGAGGAGCCGGGCGTCGTGAACGCGTGCGGGAGCCGGCCGGACGAGTCGTGCAGGGTCATCGGCGCTCACTGCCCGCCCTTCTGGACGAACCCGCGGACGAACTGCTCGGCGTTCTGCTCCAGGACGTCGTCGATCTCCTCGAGGAGCGCGTCGACCTCCGCGTCACGGGCCTGCGCGCTCGGCGCGGCGGGCGCCGGCGTGCCCGGCTCGTCCCCCGGCTCGTCGTCGTGACGGCGCCTGACGTGTTCCTGCCCAGCCATGGTGACCTCCGTCCTGCGGTCACGTCCCGCGTGCCCGCGTGCCCACCCTAGGCCCAAGACCGCTCGCACGGGCCCGTGGAGGTCACCACGCGGGCACCGGGCCGTGGCCCGCGCGCCGGGCGTACCGGGGCGCGCAGGAGATCACCTGTGGACGACCACCGCGCACGCTCCCTGGCCTGGCACGATGCGCCCATGCCCGACCTCCCGGACACCCTGTACACCCGCACGCTGCGCGCGCTGCAGGACGTGACCGCGTGCCCCGCGTGCACGGCGACGCTGCGCGCCGGGCGCTGCGGTGCCTGCGGGCTGGACGTGTCAGGCCCCGACGGGGTGCTCGTGTGGCAGGACAGCCAGGCCGTCGTCCGCGCGCTCACCACCCGCCAGCAGCGGGTCGCGGCGATGCGCGCGGCGCAGGCCCGGCAGGGAACCGGGACCGTGCCGACGCGGCCGCCCGCGGCGGCACGCCCGGCAACCGCGGCCGGCCCGCCGCCGACCCCTCCCCGCCGGCCGACGGGGACGACCACGCCGCCGCCGAGCACTCCCCCGGCGTCGCGCACGCTCCCGGTGGCGCCCCCCGCCGCACCCGGGTCGGCCGCACCCGGGTCGGCTGTGCCCGCCGCCGGCGCTCCGGCGCGACGACCCTGGCGGGTGCAGACCGTCCTGCAGGTCGTCGGTGCGGCGCTGCTCGTGGCCGCCAGCGTGACGTTCCTCGTCTTCGCGTGGGACGTCATGGGCCTGCGCGCCCGCGCGGCCGTCGTCGGGGTCGGCACGCTCGTGGTCTTCGCGCTCGCCTCCTGGATGCGCGCACGACGGCTGCCGCAGGGCGCCGAGGCGGTCGGCACGGTCGCCGTCGTGCTGCTCCTGCTCGACGCCTGGGCGCTGCGGGCGACCGGCGTCGTCGTACAGGGTGACGGCACCGGGCAGGCGGGCGTGTCGGCCCTCGTGTGCGCCGGCCTGCTCACCGTCTGGGGCGTGCGGTCGCGGCTGCGCGTGGGCACGGTCGCCGCGGCGGCGCTGGTGCCGCTGGCGCCGCTCGCGTGGGTGCCGGCCGCGCCGGACGCCGCCGGGGTGGGCGCCCTGCTCCTCGTCTCCGGCGTGCTGGCGGCCGCTCGCGCCGTGCCTCCCTTCGCGCACGGACGGGCCGAGCGCGCCGTCCTGCGGGTCGCGGCGGCGCTCGCGCTGGGAGCGGCCGCGCTCACCGCGTCGGCCGCCACGGTCGCGCGCCTGGGCACCGACCCCTGGGAGCACCTCGCGCTGCTCACGGCGCTCGTCGCGGTGCTGGTCCTGCAGGTCGCCGTGGAGGCGCGCACGGTGGACCTGGGCAGCCGCGCGCGGCCGCCGTGGACGTCCCCGGGTGCGACGGCGATGCGCACGGCGTGGGCCGCTGCCGTCGGCGTGACGACGGCGCTGACGGCCGCAGGTGCGGTGGCGGCACTCGCGGCGCCCTCCGCGGACCAGCTGACGACGTCGCAGGCCGCCGTCGTCGGGGCGTGCCTCGCCGCCGTGGGCCTGCTGCTCGTGCCGCGCGCGCACGACGGGGACCCGGACGTGCGGGTCGCCGCACGGGCCGGCCTCCTCGTCGCCGCCGCGGCGGCCACCTGGGCGGCGCTGGTGCTCACCGTGGCGACGGTCGCGCGGCTCTTGCCGGACCCGTCCCGCGCTCCCGCCGTGGACGCCGGTACCGCCGCCGCGGGTGCGCTCCTCGTCGCGGGAGCGCTCGCCGTGCTCGCCGCGCGCCGCGCCGACGGCCGGCCCGCACGCGCCGCGGCCCTCGGGTGGCGGGCCGCTGCGGTGCTCGTCGCCGTCACCGCTCCCGTCCTCGTCGCAGCCGGACCGGTCGGCGCGCTCGTCCTGGTCGGCGGCGAGGCGGTCGTCGCGGGTGCGTTCGTCGCCGCGGCACGCGGCCGGCTGGGTCCCGTCGCGGCACGCACGGGGGCCGTCGTCGCGACGGTCCTCGCCGTGCTCGGCGCCGCACCGCACCCGGGGTGGACGGCGGCCGCGCTCCTGCTCGGGGCCGCGCTCGCGGTGCACGCCCGCTCCTGGTCGACCTCGGCGAGGTCGGCGCCCTCCTCCACGCTCGCCGCGGCGGCGCTCGTCCTGGCGGCCGGTGCCACGGGTGGCGCGACCTTCGAGCTGCCCAGCTCGGGCGCGCTGGGGCTGACCCTGGCGCCCGTCGCGGCGGCGCTCCTGGTCCGGGCCCGGGTCGTCGGCGCCCGCCGCGCCGGTGCGGCCGAGCGTGACGCCGCCCTCGGCGGTCTCGCTGTCGCCCTGGGCATCGCGTGGCCGGCGGCCGCTGCTGCGCTGGACACCGCCGCACGCCTCGGCGACCCGTCCCCCGCTCCCCTCGTGCACGCCGCACCGCTCGTCGTGGCCGCCACGGCGCTCTCGCTGGTGGTGGTGCTCCTGCGCGCGGGACGGACGTGGGGAGCCGCGCACGTCGCGTCCGGTGCAAGCGCGGCAGCGCCCGTCGGCGGGTTCACCGTCGCGACGCTGCACGCCGTCGCCGGGATGCCCGACCACGCCGCGAGCGCGGTGCTGATCACCGTGCTCGGCGTCGTGTCCCTGGTGACGGCGCCGCTGCTGCGTCCCACCGGCGGTGCGCTCGCCCGGCACTGCGCCGAGGTCGCCGGCGTCGTGGTCGTGGCTGCCGGCGTCGCCGTCGGCGCCGGTGCGGGCCCCGGGCCGGTCGCCGTGGTCCTGCTGGTCGCCGCGGTCGGGGCGGGCGCCTGGGCGCTCACCCCGGGGCGGCACCACGCGTGGTGGGTCGCCCTGGCCCTCGGCACGTCCTCGTGGTGGGTCCTGCTGGTGGCGCAGGAGGCGACGGTCGTGGAGCCCTACACGCTGCCGCCGGCGCTCGCGGTCGCAGCGGTGGGTGCGTGGCGCGTCGCGCGCCGCCGCGCAGGTGCGGCGACGCTGCTCGTCGCCGGACTCACCCTGGCGACCGTCCCCACCGCGGTCCTGCCCGCCGTGCTGGAGCTGGGACCGCGCTGGGTGGACCGCGGCCTGCTCACCGCGGGCTCGAGCGTCGCGGTCGTCGTGGCGGCCCTGCTGCTCCGACGCCGGCGCCCGGCCGCGGCCGACCTGCTCGCCGGGCTCGGTGCCCTGCTGGTGCTCGCCGGTCCGCTCCAGCGGGCCCTCACGCTCGCGGTCACGCCCGGCGCGGTGCCCACGGGGCCGCTGCTGCCCGACGGCACCGGCCTCGTCGAGATGTGGTCCTGGCCCGCCGCCGTGGCCTGGGGAGCGTGCGCGCTGGTGGTGCGCACACCGCGCGCGCGCACGGTGCTCGACCGTGCGGCCCCGTGGGCCCTGCTCGCCGCGACGGCCGGCCCGACGCTCCTGGCGGTCGTCGTGGCCCCGGGCGCGGCGTCGGCACCCGTGCGGGCAGGAGCCGCAGGGATCGTCGCGACCGCGCTGGCCCTGGCGGGGGCCGCGACGGGCCGCCGCGTCCGCCCGCCCGGGGCGCGCACCGTGCCCGGCGGGCCGCGCACGGGTGTCGCGCTCACCGGCCCCGGGCTGGTGCTGGCGGGTGCCGCGGCCGCGAGCACCACGGCGGTCGTCCTCTGGCACGCACCGCTCACCGTGCTCGGTCCCGTCCACGACCTGCCGGCCCTGGTCGCGGGCCTCGTCGCCCTCGCGGCGGTCGCGCTCACCGCGCGACGCGACGACGTCCCGCTGGTGTGGGTGGTCGCCGGGGCGCTCGCGCTCGCGCCCTCGCTCCTGGCGCGGTCCACCGACCTGCGTCTCGTGCTGTGGGGCCTGACCGCAGCGGTGCTCCTCGGTCTGGCGGCGGTCGCGCACCGGACGGCCGCCGTCCCCCGGCCCGACGGGTCGTCCCCGAGGTCCCGCCCTGACCGGGTCGCCGCCGCGGACGTCCCCCGCGTCCTGACCGCTGCGGCGCTGGCGGTCGCCGTGGCCGGACCGTGGGCGTCCGCCGTGGGGTCCGCGCTGAGCGCGGGCACCCCGTCGCCCGTGCGTGTCGAGCTCGTCGCGGTCCTGACCTGGCTCGTGGCGCTGCGTCATGCGCGGACCTGGCGGCCCGGCCCCGTCGGGGCGGCGTCGCTCACCGTGCTCGTCGCGATCCTGGCCGTCCCCCTCACGCTCGCCGTCGACGCCTCGGTGCTCGGCACGGCGCGCGGCGCGCTCGTGCTCGCGGGCGGCACCGCGCTCGCGTGGCGGCTCGCGGGCCGCACGGGCACCGCCCTGGGGCTGGGCACGGCGACGCTCGCGACCGCGGCTCTCGCGCTGCGCGGCGGCCCCGAGCCGCCGGACGTGCCGTGGACGGTGCTGGGGCTCGTCGCGCTCGTGCTCGGTGTGCGTCGCATGCTCCAGGGGGCCGACCGGACGTCGTGGCGGACGCTCGGACCTCCACTGGCCCTGACCCTCGGCGCACCGTTCGCCATGCTCGTCGTGGACCCCGCGGGCTGGCGCGTGGTGACGCTGCTGGCGCTGGGCGTCGCTGCCGTCGTCGTGGGCGCGGTCCGCCGCTGGCAGGCTCCCTTCCTGCTCGGCGCGGCGGGGGTCCTGGCGACGCTCGTCGTGGTGCTCAGCCCCGTCGCGGCCGACGCGCTCGCCGCGGTCGACGGCTGGGTGCTGCTCGCGGTGGGAGGTGCGCTCGTGCTCGGCCTGGGCGTGACCTACGAACGCCGCGTCCAGCAGGCGCGCGAGGCGGTGCGGTTCGTCGGCGAGATGCGCTGACGGGGCCGCCGGTGGTCACCCGCCGAGGGCCGCCAGCAGGGAACGTGCGTCGGGGCTGCGGTCCAGCAGCTCGCCGACGTGCGCCCGCGTGCCGCGCAGGGGGTCGCGCATCGGCACACGCTGCAGCGTCTGGGCACCGGGGACGTCGAACACCACGGAGTCCCAGCTCGCCGCGGAGATGTGGCCCCCGTAGCGGGCGACGGCCTCCCCGCGGAAGTACGCGCGCGTGTCGTGCGGCGGGTGCACGACCGCGTCCTCGACCTGCTCCGGGGTCACGAGGAGCTCGACGGCGCCGGCGGCGACGAGGCGGTGGTAGAGCCCGCGCTCGGGTCGCACGTCGGACCACTGCAGGTCGACGGCCGCCAGGCGGGGGTGGTCCCACGCGAGGTGGTCGCGTCGTCGCATGCCGTCGAGCAGCCGCAGCTTCGCGAGCCACTCGACCTCCCGGGCGCACGACGCGGGTTCGTCGGCCAGGCGCCCGAGCAGGGACTCCCAGCGCGCCAGCACGTCGAGCGTCTGCTCGTCCGGAGCACCACCGGCCGCGTCCAGGGCCCCGCGGACCGCCGCCAGGTACTCGGCCTGGACCTCCAGGGCCGTGAGCCGGCGCCCGTCGGCCAGCTCCAGCCGCTCCGTGAGCGCGAGGTCGTGGCTCACACGGTGCACGGACTGGACGGGGTCCCGCAGCGCCAGCCGGTCCACCGCCTGCAGCACCCGGCGCGCCGCCCCGCCGGCCTCCCCCTGCTCGATCAGCCACAGGACGAGCGAGGTGGTCCCGAGCCGCAGGTAGGTGGCGACCTCGAGCATCGTGGCGTCGCCGATGATGACGTGGAGGCGGCGCCAGCGCGCCGGGTCGGCGTGCGGCTCGTCGCGGGTGTTGACGATGGGACGGCGCAGCGTCGTCTCCAGGCCGACCTCCGCCTCGATGTAGTCCGCGCGCTGCGAGAGCTGGAACCCCGGGTGCTCACCGCGCTGGCCCAGGCCGACGCGCCCGGCACCGGTGAAGACCTGCCGGGTCACGAGGAAGGGCGTCAGCCGGGCGACCAGGTCACCGAACGGGACCGCACGGTCGACGAGGTAGTTCTCGTGCGTGCCGTAGGTCGCCCCCTTGCCGTCGACGTTGTTCTTGTACAGGGTCACGTCGGGCAGGGCGGGGTTCGCCGCGAGCCGACGCACCGAGTCGAGCATCACGAGCTCCCCCGCGCGGTCCCACCGCACCGCGTCCAGGGGCGAGGTGACCTCGGGGGACGAGTACTCCGGGTGGGCGTGGTCGACGTACAGCCGCGCGCCGTTGGTGAGGATGACGTTCGCCGCGCCCGGGTCCTCGTACTCCTCGACCTCCGACCGCGGCATCTCCTGCGGGCCGTCGCCCGACGGTGCGGGCACGGTCGGCGAGTCCGTGAGCAACGACGGGTGGGCGGCCGCACGCTGCAGGTGGAACCCCCGGGCGTCGTGCAGCGGGTCCTCGTCGTCGTAGTCCCACCGGGCGCGGGCACGCCCGGACTCGCGCGCCGCCGCGTGCACCGCGACCACGTGGCTGGACAGCAGCATCGGGTTCGCCAGCGGACGCCCCGGCTGCAGGACGCCGTACTCCGTCTCGAGCCCCATCACACGCCGCACCGTCACGCCGACCACCCTAGGTGCCGCGCCGCCGACGGGCGGTGGGCGTTCACGTGCCAGGACGTGGACGGTCGGTGCGCACGACGACGCGCCAGGTCACAGGTACTGGCCGGTGCTCGTGACGTTCTCGATCGTGCGGGACGCGTCGACGCCCTTCTTGCCCTGGACGATGGTGCGGATGAACACGATCCGCTCGCCCTTCTTGCCGGAGATCCGTGCCCAGTCGTCGGGGTTGGTCGTGTTCGGCAGGTCCTCGTTCTCCTTGAACTCGTCCACGCAGGCGGCCAGCAGGTGGTCGACGCGGATGCCGCGCTGGCCGGTCGCGAGCAGGTCCTTGATGGCCGACTTCTTGGCACGGTCGACGACGTTCTGGATCATGGCGCCGGAGTTGAAGTCCTTGAAGAAGAGGACCTCCTTGTCGCCGCTGGCGTAGGTGACCTCGAGGAAGCGGTTCTCGTCGGCCTCGGAGTACATGCGCTCCACGACACGCGTGATCATGGCCTCGACGGCCGCGGTCGCCGACCCCCCGTGCTCGGCCAGGTCGTCGCCGTGGATCGGCAGGTCCGTGGTCAGGTACTTCGCGAAGATCTCGCGGGCGCCCTCGGCGTCGGGACGCTCGATCTTGATCTTCACGTCCAGGCGGCCAGGCCGCAGGATGGCGGGGTCGATCATGTCCTCACGGTTCGAGGCGCCGATCACGATGACGTTGTCCAGACGCTCGACGCCGTCGATCTCCGAGAGCAGCTGCGGCACGATCGTCGTCTCGACGTCGCTGGACACGCCCGTCCCGCGGGTGCGGAACAGCGACTCCATCTCGTCGAAGAAGACCACGACGGGGTGCCCCTGCGACGCCTTCTCCCGCGCACGGGCGAAGATCAGGCGGATGTGCCGCTCGGTCTCCCCGACGTACTTGTTGAGCAGCTCGGGCCCTTTGACGTTGAGGAAGAACGACCGCGCGTCCGCGGTGTCCTCCCCGCGGGCGGCGGCGGCGGTCGCGGCCAACGAGTGCGCGACGGCTTTCGCGATCAGGGTCTTGCCGCACCCGGGCGGGCCGTACAGCAGCACACCCTTCGGGGGCTTCAGGCCGTGCTCGCGGAACAGCTCGGGGTGGAGGAACGGCAGCTCGACGGCGTCGCGGATCGCCTCGATCTGGGGGCCCAGGCCACCGATGTCCGCGTAGTCGATGTCCGGCACCTCCTCGAGGACGAGCTCCTCGACCTCGGCCCGCGGGATCACCTCGAAGACGAACCCGCTGCGCGGGTCGATCGTCAGCGCGTCGCCGACCCGCACCCGGCCGTCGGCGACCTGGCCGGCGAAGCGCACGACCCGCTCCTCGTCCCCGCGGCCGACGACCAGCGCCCGACCCTCACCGAGGGTCTCCTTGACCGTGACGATCTCGCCGACCTGCTCGTAGCCACCTGCCTCGACGACCGTCAGCGCCTCGTTGAGCATGACCTCCTGGCCGGGGCGCAGGTGGTGGACGTCGAGCGAGGGGCTCGCCCCGACGTGCATCTTGCGGCCCGCGGACACGATGTCCACGGACCCGTCGTCGCGGGCTCCGAGGAACGTCGCGTAGGTGCCCGGCGGCTTGGCCAGGTCGTCGACCTGGCGCTTGAGCTCGAGGATCTGCTCGCGCGCGGCCACGAGCGCCTCGCTGAGCCGTTCGTTCTTGGCGGCGAGGACCGCCAGCTCGCGTTGCAGGTCACGTCCAGGGGCAGCGGGTTCGGTCATGATGATCGGCCTCCGTTCCGCGTCGCGATGCACCCGTCCTGCGGTCCACCGTGCACATCGGCGTGCCAGCTGGTGCGACGACCCTAACGTCAGGTGTCAACACACCGCGCGGGCCGCGCCGGTCGACAGCCGTGCGTCCCGCACCGTGGACGCCACGAGCCCTCGGACCGGTGCCGCGCGCGTCGGGGCTCAGTCCCCGGTGGCGGGGCCCGCGGGGCCGAGGTCCTCGGGCGCGACGTGCAGCTCGCGGCGTGCCCGCCGGATCTTCTTGGCCGAGGTCTCGCGCTCCCCCATCGCCTCGGGCGACCACAGGTCCGGGTCGGTCGCCGGGGCGCCGTCCTCGGCGACGGGGTACGAGCCCTTCGCCGGGCGGCGCTTGCGGTGCGGCGGCTCCACCCCGTCGGCCAGCCGACGCGTGGTGAGCAGGAACCCGGTGTGACCGATCATCCGGTGCTGCGGGCGCACCGCCAGGCCCTCGAGGTGCCAGCCGCGGACCATGGACTCCCACGCCTCGGGCTCGGTGAAGCGGCCGTCGCCGCGCACGTCCTCCGCCAGCCGCGACAGCTGCGTCGTCGTCGCGACGTAGCAGACGAGGACCCCTCCGGGGGTGAGCGCCGTGGCCACGGCGTCGAGGTTCTCCCACGGCGCCAGCATGTCGAGCACGACGCGGTCCACGGAGCCGGGTCCCGCTGCGGACGGCAGCACGTCGGCGAGGTCACCGAGCCGCAGGTCCCACGCGGGGTGCGGCCCGCCGAAGAAGGTCTCGACGTTGCCCCGGGCGATCGCCGCGAAGTCCTCGCGCCGCTCGACCGAGACGAGCCGCCCGCCGTCACCGACGGCACGCAGCAGCGAGAGCGTGAGCCCGCCGGACCCCACACCGGCCTCGACGACCGTCGCGCCGGGGAACACGTCGCCCATCGTCACGATCTGCCCGGCGTCCTTCGGGTAGACGACGGCGGCACCGCGCGGCATCGACAGCACGTGGTCGGCCAGCAGGGGCCGCAGGGCGAGGTACTCGATGCCCGAGGTGTTGCGGACCACCACCCCCTCCGACGCCCCGATCAGCTCGGTGTGCCGCAGGTAGCCGCGGTGCGTGTGGAAGCTCGCGTCCGGGTCCAGCGTGATCGTGTGCAGGCGGCCCCGCGGGTCGGTGAGCTGCACACGCTCACCGACGCGGAAGGTCCCCCGCCGCTGGGCGGCCCCGGTCGGTGCGGTCGCGGCGGCGTCGTCGGTGGTCACGGGCGCCGAGTCTAGGTGCCGCCCGCGTCAGCGGCGCAGCGCCGCGACGACGTCGGCGGTGCGCACCAGCGCCACCACGCGCCCGTCGACGTGCGCGGCGACGACCGGGCCGTGCGCGGAGGCCGCGGACAGCGCGCGCAGCAGCGCGTCGCCCGTCAGGGAGCCGTCGACGTCCGCGCCGACCGGCAGCGGTGTCGAGACGGCGACGACGTTGGTCGTGCCGGCCAGGTGCGCGGGCACGCGTGCGGCCGCCTCGGCGTCCACGTACGCGGCGGCCCGCCCGTCGGGCGCCAGGACGACGACCTCGGCGACCTGCGCGCCGGCGGCGGTGGCCTGCGCCTGCGCGAGCGACGCGTGCGCGCCGACGACGACGGCCGGCCGGCCCACCGTCTGCAGCGTCAGGGCGTCCACGGCGCGTCCCGCACGCCCGGCGCGCACGGCCGCCGACGCGCCCGACCACAGGAACGCCCCGATGAGCGCCGCCCAGGCGACGGTGACGAGCGACGGCGTGGTGCCGGCCAGCCACGGACGCACGAGGACGACGAGCACCACCCCGACTGCGACGACGCGCCCCGTCCAGCCGGCGACCACGCTGCCGCGGTGGCGGTCCCGGGTCACCGCCCACACGGCGGCCTCGAGGATGCGGCCGCCGTCCAGCGGCAGGCCGGGCACCAGGTTGAACACCCCGACGAACCCGTTGGCGACGGCACCGGCCCACAGCACCGTCTGCAGCAGGGTGCCGGCCGGCACCGCGTGGTCGGCCACGAGCAGGAACCCCCCGGCGAGCAGAAGGTTCGCGACGGGGCCGACCACGGCGACCAGCGCGCTCGTCCCGGGGGTGGCCGCCGCGCCGCCGAACGTGGTGTGCCCGCCCCACAGCGTGAGGACGAACGCGTGCGGCTGCTGCCCCCGCGCCTTGGCCACCAGCCCGTGCGCGAGCTCGTGGACCAGCACCGAGGCGAACAGCAGGACGACGAACACGAGCGCCACGACATAGGGCAGCGCGCCGCCGCCGCCGGTCCACGTCTGCACGCTGGGGGCGAAGACCAGGGTGAGCACGACGGCGGCGAGCAGCCAGCTCGGGGCCAGGACGACGGGTGCTCCGGCGACGTGCCCGAGCACCCAGCCGGACGGACGCTCGGGTCGCGGTGCGCTCACGCTCGCCAGCCTACGGTCGTCCGCGCCGGAGCCCGCGTCCGCGCCGTCCGGGCCCGCGCGTCGGCACGTCCTGTCGGTGCCCGCACCTACGCTCGTCGCGTGAGCGTCGACATCGAGCAGCAGGACGGTCCCGGCGGCGGGCCGGGAGCCGTCGAGGACGCGACCCCCGAACCCCGGGTGCCCGGGCTGTCGCCGTCGCGCGCCAACGACTTCCTGCAGTGCCCGCTGCTGTTCCGCTTCCGCGTCGTCGACCGGCTCCCCGAGCCCGCGTCGCCGGCCGCCGCACGCGGGACCCTGGTCCACGCGGTCCTCGAGCGGCTGTTCGACCTGCCCGCCGCGCAGCGCACGCTCGCGGCCGCGCACGCCGCGCTGCCCGTGCGCTGGGCGGAGCTGCTCGAGCAGGAGCCCCGCTACGCCGACCTGCACACGACCGAGGAGGAGCGCTCGGAGTTCCTCGCCGGGGCGCAGCGGCTGCTGGCGACGTGGTTCACGCTCGAGGACCCGACGCGGCTGGAGCCCCGCGCCCGCGAGCTGCAGGTCCGCCACGACCTCGAGGGCGGGCCGCGGCTGCGCGGCGTGGTCGACCGGGTCGACGTGGCGCCCAACGGCTGGGTGCGGGTCGTGGACTACAAGACCGGCCGCTCCCCGCGCGCGGGCTTCGAGAGCTCGGCCCTCTTCCAGATGCGGTTCTACGCGTACGTCGTGTGGCGCACGCGCGGCGTGCTGCCCAAGCGGCTGCAGCTCGCGTACCTCGGTGACGGCGTCGTGGTCAGCCACGAGCCGACCGAGGCGGAGATGCACACGCTCGAGGCGCGCGTGCGCTCGATCTGGGCGGGCATCGAGGACACGGCCCGCTCGGGCGACTGGCGCCCGCGCCCCTCACGGCTGTGCGACTGGTGCGCGTTCCGTGACCGCTGCCCGTCCTTCGGCGGGACGCCGCCGCAGGTCCCCGAGGGTGCCGTGGAGCGGGCCATCGGCGTCACGCCGACCGTCGGCTGATCCTGCCGCTGCGGGCCGCAGCGAGGTGCGTCAGGCCGCGTCGCGCAGGTCGAGCGTCTCGCCGGCGGCGACCCGGGCGATCGTCGCGACGTCGAACGGCACGAGGGACGACGTGCGCGACACCCCGGCGGGCGGGTCCAGGACCACGTGGGAGTCCACCGCGACGACCCGGGCACCGCTCGCCACGGCCGACGCCAGCCCGGAGCGGGAGTCCTCGAACGCCACGCACGCGCTGATGTCGACGCCCAGCAGCCCGGCCGCCGCGAGGTACGGCTCGGGGTCCGGCTTCGACCGGGTCACGACGTCGCCGGTGACCACGACGTCGAACAGGCCGACGGCGTCCGCGAACGGCGCCGCGACGACCGCGAACGACGACGTCACCAGTGCCTGCGGCACGCCCGCGGCGTGCAGCGCCCGCAACGCCTCGTACGCGCCCGGCTGCCACGGGATCCCCGCGGCGACGGCCGCGCGCACGGACGAGTTGAGCGCGTCGGCGATCTGCGTGACCGACAGCGGCACGCCGCGCGCCTGGAGCTGCGCCGCGGCGACGTCCATCGAGCTGCCGATCATCGCGACCGCGTCCTCGTGCGTCCACACCCCGCCGTGGGCCTCGACCAGCTCGACCTCGGCTGCCATCCAGTACGGCTCCGTGTCGATCAGGGTGCCGTCCATGTCCCACAGCACGGCCGCCGGGAGCACCCGTCCGGTGGCCTCGTGCTGGTCGTCGCGGGCGGCGTCGGCGTGGTCGGCGAGGGTGCTCAGGGCGGACTCCAGGTGCGTGCGGCGGTCGGGTGGGCGGCCGGACGAGCGTACCCGCGCGGGCGCGCAGGTACCCGGCGTCCGGCCCGGACGGCACTCGCGCCCTAGTGTGGGACCGTGACCGAGCACGCAGCCCCCGACCTGCCGGCCCGTGAGACCGTCATGCTCGCGGCGTTCGAGGGGTGGAACGACGCGGGCAGCGCGGCGACGACGGCCCTGGAGCACCTGCACGACGTGTGGGGCGCGGAGCAGGTCGACGAGCTGGACCCCGAGGACTACCACGACTTCCAGGTGAACCGCCCCGTGGTGGGCCTGGGACCGGACGGCACCCGCGAGATCACGTGGCCCACGACCGCGGTGGCCCTGGCGACGACGCCCCGGTCCGGGCGGCAGGTCGTGCTCGTGCACGGCATCGAGCCCTCGATGCGGTGGCGGCGGTACTGCGGCGAGCTGCTCGACATCGCGGCCGGCCTCGGCGTGCGGACCATCGTGACGGTGGGCGCGCTGCTGGCCGACGTGCCGCACACGCGGCCGATCCCCGTCAACGCGACCAGCGAGGACGCGCACGTGCGCGAGCTCATGGGTCTGGAGCCCAACACGTACGAGGGTCCGACGGGCATCGTCGGGGTGCTCCAGCACGAGGCCGCCGCGCGCGGGATGCAGGCGCTGTCGCTGTGGGCGGCGGTCCCGCACTACGTCGCCGCGCCCCCGTCCCCCAAGGCGACCCTGGCGATCCTGCACCGGATCGAGGCGCTGCTCGGCGAGCCCGTGCCGCTGGCGGAGCTGCCCGAGGACGCGACCGCGTGGCAGCACGGTGTCGACGAGCTCGCCGGTGAGGACTCCGAGATCGGCGAGTACGTGCGCCAGCTCGAGGAGGCGAAGGACACCGCCGAGCTGCCCGAGGCCAGCGGCGAGGCCATCGCCCAGGAGTTCGAGCGGTACCTGCGCCGCCGCGACAAGGGCACCGGCGGCTGATCCGCCCGCCCGCTGCTCACCGGCGCGACGTCGTCACATCCGGACACCCAGGAGCGCGTCGACGGTGCGGGCGACGACCCCGGGCGCACCCTCGTGGAACGGCACCTCGCCGGCGAGCGCGGTCGCGGCCCACGCGTCGACGACCGCGAGCGCGCGGGGCGTGTCCAGGTCGTCGGCCACCGCCGCGCGGACCGCGGCCAGGACGGGCGCGGCGTCGGGGCCGCCGTTGCCGGACAGCGCGCGCCGCCAGGTGACGACCCGCTGCTGCGCGGCGGCCAGCCCGGCGTCGGTCCACTCCCAGTCGTCCCGGTAGCGGTGGGCCAGGACCGCGAGGCGGACGGCCATCGGCTCGACGCCCTCGGCGAGCAGCGTCGACACGAGCACGAGGTTGCCGAGCGACTTGCTCATCTTGTGGCCCTGGTACCCGACCATCCCGGTGTGCACGTGGGTGCGGGGGGCCTGTCCGCCCGTCAGGAGCCGCAGGTGCGACGCGCTGCACTCGTGGTGCGGGAACGCGAGGTCGGATCCGCCGCCCTGGACGTCGATCGGCACGCCGAGCCCGTCGGCCGCGATGGCGGTGCACTCGATGTGCCACCCGGGGCGACCTCGTCCCAGGCCGGGGGCGTCCCAGGCCGGCTCGCCCGCGCGCTCGGCCCGCCACAGCAGCGGGTCGAGCGGGGACCGCTTGCCCGGTCGGTCGGGGTCGCCGCCGCGCTCGGCGCTCAGCGTGAGCATCGTGGCGTCGTCCAGGCGCGCGACGCTCCCGAACGCCGGGTCCGCGGACAGGTCGGCGTACACGTCGTCGCCGCCGTCGGGGGTCGGCAGCCGGTACGCGACGCCCTGCTGGAGCATCTGCTGGACGGCGGCGGCGACCTGCGGGACGGACTCCACGACGCCGCGGTACACGTCGGGCGGGACGACGCCGAGGGCCGTCATGTCCGCGGCGTACAGCGCGGTCTGCTGGGCGGCGAGCTCGCGCCAGTCGACCCCGGTGGCGGTGGCCCGCTCGAGCAGCGGGTCGTCCACGTCGGTGACGTTGGAGGCGTAGGTCACGCGCTGACCGGCGTCGCGCCACGCGCGCACGAGCACGTCGAACGCGACGTACGTCGCGGCGTGACCGAGGTGGGTCGCGTCGTACGGGGTGATGCCGCACACGTAGAGGCGGGCGTGCGGGCCGGGCGCGGCCACGACGAGGGCGCCCGTGGAGGTGTCCAGCACCCGGACCGGGTCACCGGTCCCCGGCAGCCGAGGGATCTGGGGCGCGGGCCAGGTGAGCACGTCCGGAAGCCTAACCGGCGCCGTCGCGGTCAGGTGCCCGCGGGGATGCTGATCGGCTCGAGCACGCCGGTGAGCAGGAGCAGGACGACGACCAGGGCCAGGCCGATGCGGTAGTAGACGAAGGGGGTGTAGCTGAAGGTCGAGACGATCTTGAGGAACGCGATGATCACGACGTACCCGATCGCGAACGCCACGACGGTCGCGATGAGCGTCGCACCGAACCCGGGCGTGCCGGCCTGGCCGAAGGACCCGAGGTTCTTGGCGAGCTGGAACAGCCCGGAGCCGAAGACGGCCGGGATCGCCAGCAGGAACGAGTAGCGGGCGGCGGCCTCACGGCTGTAGCCCATGAGGAGACCGCCGGTGATGGTGCCGCCCGAGCGTGACACGCCGGGCACGAGCGCGAGCGCCTGCCAGAACCCGAACGCGAGGGCGTGCCGCGGGGTCAGCTCCTCGAGGCGGCGCGTGCGGGCACCCCTGCGGTCGGCCCAGCCGAGCACGAGCGCGAAGCCGGCGAGGGTCAGGGCGACGAGCCACAGGTTGCGGAAGGGGCGCTCGATGGCGTCCTGGAACGCCAGCCCGAGCACGACGATCGGCACGGAGCCGAGCGCGATGAACCACGCCATGAGCGCGTCACGGTCCGACGGCTGCCCGGCGGGCATGCCCGCCCGCGCCCGCCAGTCCGTGCCGTAGGCGCCCCGGACCGCGGCCCACCAGGCCAGCACGATGCGCTTGATGTCGCGGCGGAAGTAGAGGAGCACCGCGGTCTCGGTCCCCAGCTGCGTGATGGCCGTGAAGGCCGCCCCGGGGTCGCCCGAGCCCACGAGCTCCCCGACGATGCGCAGGTGCGCGCTCGACGACACGGGGAGGAACTCCGTGAGCCCCTGGACCAGCCCGAGGAAGATCGCCTCACCTGTACCGATGCCCGTTGCCACGAGGCGCAACGATAGCGGTGCCGCGTCGGGCACGACCGCACGGCCCGTCGTGGCCCGGTCGTGCGGTGGTCGCGGCTAGGGTGACGCCCCATGGAGCACCGCCGTCTGGGCCGCACGGGTCTGCGCGTCTCGTCGCTCGGTCTGGGCACCATGACGTGGAGCCGGGACACCGACGACCACGAGGCCGCCGACCAGCTGCGTGACTTCGTCGAGGCCGGTGGCACGCTGGTCGACACGTCGGCCGCGTACGCCGACGGTGGTGCCGAGGCGCTGCTGGGCAGCATGCTCGGCGACGTCGTGGACCGCGAGGACGTCGTGGTGTGCACCAAGGCCGGGGTGCGTCGCACGCCCGGCGGGGGTGTCGTCGACGCGTCGCGCGGGGCGCTGCTCGACAGCCTCGACGGGTCGTTGCGCCGGCTGCGCACCGACCACGTCGACCTGTGGCTCGCGACGCCCGACCCGCGCACCCCGCTGGAGGAGACGGTCACGGCGCTGCGGCACGCGGTGCGGGCGGGCAAGGCCCGCTACGTCGGCCTGTCGAACCACGCCGGGTGGCAGGTCGCGCGCGCGGCCACGCTGCTGGAGCCCGATCCCGGTCTCGCCGCGGTCGAGGCGGAGTACTCGCTCCTGCAGCGCGGCGTCGAGCGTGAGGTGCTGCCCGCGTGCACGTCGCTGGGCGCCGGGCTGCTCGCGTGGTCGCCGCTGGGTCGCGGCGTGCTGACGGGCAAGTACCGCCGCACGATCCCCTCGGACTCGCGGGCGGCGTCGGCCCACCTGGCCGGGTTCGTGCAGCCGTACCTCACGGCCGACGCCGCGGGCGTGGTCGACGCGGTCGTCACCGCCGCCGCGGGCCTGGACCGCACGCCGCTGGAGGTGGCGCTCGCCTGGGTGACCTCCCGGCCGGGCGTGGCGAGCGCCGTGGTCGGTGCCCGCACCGCGGCGCAGCTGCGCGGCGCCCTGGCGGTCGAGGACCTCCGCCTGCCGCCGGAGATCGTCGTGGTGCTGGACGAGATCACCGCGCCGCAGGCCGGGTACCCCGAGCGCTGAGCCTCCGGGGCGGGCCGTCCGGCGCCCGCGCGACGGTCGCGCCGTCAGGCGTCGTCGTCCTCGATCTCGCCCTCGTCGTCCTCGTCGTCGAGGTCGTCCTCGTCGAGGTCCTCGTCGTCCTCGTCGTCGTCCTCCTCCGCGAGGTAGAACGGCGTGGCCTCGCCGTGGGCGGTGCCGAGGGCGTCGTCGTAGACCTCGAAGGCGTCCGCGAGCACGTCGTACGCGTCGTCCACGGCGGGGTCGTCGTCGTCGTCCTTCGAGACGACGGCGGCGTAGTGCGCCTCGAGGGCGGCCACCAGACGGTCGAGGGCGGCGCGCGGGTCCACGGTCATGCGATGAACCGTAGCGCCGCGCGGGGCACAATGGCACCGCAGCGGCGCCGACGGGCGCTCCTGGCGCGACGTCGGGACCCGGACCGACGGGACGAGGTGGGCGATGGCGGACGGCACGGTGCGTGAGCGACGCAGCGAGTGGGACTCGAACGGCGGGCAGTGGGAGTACCGGATGCTGCGCATCCCGCCCACGACGTCGGGCGGTGACGCCCGCCGCATGCTGACCGACGAGGCGGAGTACGGGCGCTGGGAGCTCGCGCGGCTGCGGCTGTACGCCGGCGGCGAGCGCCGCGTGTGGCTGCGACGCAAGATCATCCGCGTCAGGTCCACCCTCGCCGACACCGTGGGCTGACGGGGCCCGCCGCTGGTCAGCAGGTGGTCAGCAGCCGGTCCAGCACGCGGGTCCCGAAGCGCAGCGCGTCGACGGGCACGCGCTCGTCGACGCCGTGGAACATGCCGGCGAAGTCCAGGTCGGCGGGCAGCCGCAGCGGGGCGAACCCGTACCCCGTGATGCCCAGCCGCGACAGCGACTTGTTGTCGGTGCCGCCGGAGAGCATGTAGGGCAGGACGTGGGCCCCGGGGTCCTCCGCGACGACCGCGGCGACCATGGCGTCGACGAGGGCGCCGGCGAACGGCACCTCCAGGCCCGTGTCCCGCACGAGGTCCTCGACGCGCACGTGCGGTCCGACGAGCTCGGCGACCGTCGCGTCGAACTCGGCCGACGCGCCGGGCAGGAACCGCCCGTCGACGGCGGCGGTCGCCACACCGGGGATGACGTTCTCCTTGTACCCGGCCGCGAGCCGGGTCGGGTTGGTCGAGTGCCGCAGGGTCGCCCCGACGAACCGGGACGCCGGTCCGAGCGCGTCGACCAGGGCGTCGACGGTGCCGGGGTCCTCGGGGTCGAACGGCAGGCCCGTGAGGTCCGCGACGCCGGTGAGCAGCGCGTGCACCGTCGGCGTGAGCTGCAGGGGCCACGCGTGCGCCCCGACGCGGGCGACCGCGGCGGCCAGGTGCGTCACGGCGTTGTCGGTGCTGACCTGGCTGCCGTGCCCCGCGCGACCCTCGGCCACGAGCCGCAGCCACGCCAGGCCCTTCTCGGCCGTCTGGAGCAGGTAGACCCGCTGCCCGGCGACGTCGACCGAGAACCCGCCGACCTCGCTGATCGCCTCGGTCGCGCCCGCGAACAGCTCGGGTCGGTGCTCGACGGCCCAGTGCGCACCGAGCCGCCCGCCGGCCTCCTCGTCGGCGAACATGGCCAGCACGACGTCACGGGCGGGGCGGCGGCCCTCGCGGACCATCTGCCGCACGACCGCGAGCACCATCGCGTCCATGTCCTTCATGTCGACGGCACCGCGGCCCCAGACCAGGCCGTCGCGCAGCTCGGCGGCGAACGGGTCGACGGACCAGTCGGGTGCGTGCGCGGGCACGACGTCGAGGTGCCCGTGCACGACGAGGGCCGGGCGCGCGGGGTCCTCGCCCTCCAGGCGGACGACGACGTTGGCCCGGCCCGGTGCGCTCTCGAACAGCTCGGGCTCCAGGCCGACGTCCTGCAGGAGGCCGACGACGTACTCGGCCGCCTGGCGCTCCCCCGGTCCCGTGCCGTCGCCGGGGTTGGTCGTGTCGATGCGGATGAGGTCGCGGCACAGGTCGACGACCTCGTCCTGCGCCGTGACCGGCGCCGCCGTCACCGGGCGGCCCGGAGCAGGCCCCGGCGTGCCAGCAGCGGCTCGATGCGCGGGTCGCGGCCGCGCAGGTCGCGGAACGCCTGCAGCGGGTCGATGGAGCCGCCGCGTCCGAGCAGCCGGGCGCGGAACGCGTCACCGTTCTCGCGGCGCAGGCCCCCGTTCTCGGCGAACCACTCGACGGTGTCGGCGTCGAGCACCTCGGACCAGATGTACGCGTAGTAGCCGGCCGAGTAGCCGGAGCCGAAGATGTGGTTGAAGTACGTCGTGCGGTACCGCGGCGGGACGGTGCGCAGGTCGACGCCGGCGTCGCGCAGCGCGCGGGCCTCGAACGCCTCGACCTCCTCGACGTCCGTCGGGACGTCCTGCGGCGCCAGCCGGTACCAGGCCTGGTCGAGCAGCGCGGCGGCGAGGTACTCCGTGGTGGCGAACCCCTCACCGTCCTGCCGGGCCGCGAGCAGGGTCTCGACCCAGGCGGTCGGCATGGGCTCACCGGTCTCGTGGTGCACCGCGAAGGACCGCAGCACCTCGGGGTGCCACGCCCACATCTCGTTGACCTGCGAGGGGAACTCGACGAAGTCGCGCGGCACGCTCGTGCCGGACTGCGACGGGTACCGCACGGCCGACAGCAGCCCGTGCAGCGCGTGCCCGAACTCGTGGAACAGGGTGATGACCTCGTCCCAGGTCAGCAGCGTCGGCTGGCCGGCAGGCGGGCGGGGCACGTTGAGGTTGTTGACGACGACGGGCGCCTCGCCCAGCAGCGTCGACTGGTCCACCAGCGAGTTCATCCACGCGCCCCCGCGCTTGGCGGGCCGGGTCCACCAGTCGCCGAGGAACAGCCCGATCCCCGTGCCGTCGGCGTCGAACACCTCGAAGACGCGGACGTCGGGGTGGTAGCCCACGAGGTCGTGCCGCTCGGCGAACGTCAGGCCGTAGAGCAGGTGCGCGGCGTGGAACACGCCGTCCGCGAGCACCCGCTCGAGCTCGAGGTACGGCCGCAGCTGCGCCTCGTCCAGGGCCCGTCGCTCCTGGCGCACGCGACCGGCGTAGAAGGACCAGTCCCACGGCTCGAGCGACGCCCCGGGGTGGTCGGCCTGCAGCGCACGCTCCAGGTCGGCGGCCTCCTCGCGGGCGTTCGCGACGGCTGCCGGCGCCAGGCGCGCGAGCATCGCCTCGACGGCCTGCGCCGACCCGGCGGTGGCGTCGGCCGCGACGTACGCGGCGTGGTGCTCGAAGCCGAGCAGCCGCGCCCGCTCCGCGCGCAGCCGCACGAGGTCCAGGAGCGTGCGCCGGGTGTCGTGCTCGCCGCCCGCGCCACGCGTCAGCGAAGCGGTCAGGACCCGCTCGCGCAGGCCGCGGTCCCGCAGCAGCGACAGCACCGACTGCTGGGTGGGCAGCTGCAGCTCGATCAGCCACGCCCCCTCGTGACCCCGGGCGGTCGCGGCCTGCGCCGCGGCGGCGCGGGCGTCGTCCGGGAGCCCGTCGAGCTCGGCCTCGTCGGTGACCAGCACCGCGGCCGCGTTGGCGCCGGCCAGCAGGAGGCGACCGAAGGCCGCGTCGAGCGAGGTGATCTCGGTGTTGATCGCCCGCAGCCGCTCCTGGTCGGCGTCGGACAGGCCCACGCCGGCGCGCGCGAAGCGGGTGCGCGTGCGGTGCAGGAGCCAGGCGGTGTCGGGAGCGAGCTCGGTGCCGTCGGCCTCGAGCCGTGCCGCCAGCGCCTCGACCCGCGCGTGCAGCCGGCCGTCGAGCCAGATCGCGTCGGAGTGCGCCGCCAGCAGCGGGGCGACGGCCTCCTCGACGGCCTGCAGGCCCGGCGTGGACTCCGCCCCCGACTGCACGTAGAAGGCGGAGGCCACCCGGTGCAGGAGGCGGCCGGAGCGCTCCAGCGCCTCGAGCGTGTTCTCGACCGTCGGCTCGGCCGGGTCGCTCGCGATCGCGTCGACCTCCGCGCGCTGCTCCGCCATCCCGGCCCGTAGCGCAGGCAGGTAGTGCTCCTCGCGCAGCTCCCGGAAGTCGGGCAGCCCGTAGGGCAGGTCGGACGCACGGGCGAACGGGTGGGCAGCGTCGAGCGGCAGCGCCTCGGAGGTCATGGGACCCATCGTCACAGACTCCGGCGTCAGCCGCGGACCGCGGCGCCCGAGCCGGTCAGGGCGTCGTGCACGGGCGTCCACGCGTAGCCGTGCGCCTCGCCGACGCCGGCGTTCAGCAGCCGCCCCGCATGCGTCGTCACGCCGCCCGCGAGCGCCGGGTCGGCTGCCGCCGCGGCACGCCAGCCCCGGCCCGCGAGCGCCGCGAGGTACGGCAGCGTCACGTTGGTCAGGGCCCTCGTCGAGGTGACCGGGACGGCGCCGGGCATGTTGGCGACGCAGTACATCACCGACCCGTGGACGAGGAACGTCGGGTCGTCGTGCGTGGTGGCGCGCGTTGCCTCGAAGCACCCTCCCTGGTCGACCGCCACGTCGACCAGCACCGAACCCGGCCGCATCCGCGCGACGAGCTCGTTGCTCACCAGGCGCGGGGCACGGGCCCCCGGCAGCAGGACGGCGCCGATCACGAGGTCCGCGTCGAGCAGCTCGCGCTCGATCGCCCAGGTCGACGACGCGAGGGTGCGCACGCGACCGCCGAAGAGCTCGTCGAGCTCGCGCAGCCGCGGGACGGACAGGTCCAGCACCGTGACGTCGGCGCGCATGCCCACGGCGATCTGCGCCGCGTGCGTGCCGACGACTCCGCCGCCCAGGACGACGACCTTGGCGCCGTCGACGCCCGGGACGCCGCCGAGGAGCACGCCGCGGCCACCTTCGTTGCGCATGAGGTGGTAGGCGCCGACCTGCGTCGCGAGGCGGCCGGCGACCTCGCTCATCGGGGCGAGCAGGGGCAGGGACCCGTCGGGCAGCTGCACGGTCTCGTAGGCGATGGCGGTGGTGCCGGCGGCCAGCAGCGCGTCCGTGGCCGCGCGGTCGGCGGCCAGGTGCAGGTAGGTGAACAGCGTGAGGTCGTCCCGCAGGTAGCCGTACTCGCCGGCGACGGGCTCCTTGACCTTGCACACGAGCTCGGCGGACCAGGCGTCGGCGGCGGTGGGGACCACGACCGCGCCGGCGGCCCGGTAGTCGTCGTCGTCGATCGCGGACCCCGCACCCGCGTCCGTCTCGACGAGCACCTCGTGCCCTGCGGCGACGAGGTGCTGCACCCCGGCCGGGGTGAGGGCGACGCGGTACTCGCGGTTCTTGGTCTCGCGCGGGATGCCGACCTGCATGGCGGGAGCTCCTTGTCCGGGACGGGAGGGGGCGGGCCGCGAGCGCGGTCCTGCCCCTCGAGTGTGAAGTTCGTGTGTTGCGGCCGCATGACGACGGGATGCTGTTCGGTATCGTCGCCACATGTCAGTGGATCGTTCGCCCGACACGGGGTCGTCGCGCAGTGGCAGCCGAACCGCGTTCGGCGCTCTGGACGACCTCGACCGCAGGTTGCTGCGCGAGCTGGAGCGCGACGGGCGGATCTCGAACAAGGACCTCGCCGCGCGGGTCGGGGTGGCGCCCTCGACGTGCCACACCCGCGTGGCGGCGCTGCGCGCGAGCGGCGTGCTGCGGGGCTTCCACGCCGTCGTCGACCCCGAGGCCGTCGGGAGGGGCCTGCAGGCGATCATCGCGGTCCGGCTGCAGGCCGGGGCCCGACGCCAGCTGGGCGCCTTCGCACGTGCGCTCGCTGCTCGCCCGGAGGTGCGCGACGTGTACCTGCTGGGCGGCTCGGACGACGTCCTGGTCCACGTCGCGGTGCACGACTCGCGTGCCCTGCGGGCGTTCGTCGTGGAGCACCTGAGCACCCGTCACGAGGTCGCGCACACGCAGACCAGCCTGGTCTTCGAGCACCTGCACGTGCCGACGACGGCCGGGTGAGCCGGATGCGGGTCGCCGTCCACCGCAAGGCGCGCGCCGGGGCGCCGCCGGGGTTCTTCGCCTGCGAGGCCGCGGGCCTGCGCTGGCTCGCGGCGGCCGGCGGCGCGCCGGTCGTCGAGGTGCTCGCGGTGGGTGCCGACCACCTGGACCTCGTCCGCCTGACCGCGGTGCGTCCCGAGCGGGCCGCCGCGCGAGCGTTCGGTGCGGCGCTGGCGCGCACGCACGACGCAGGTGCGCCGGCGTTCGGCGCGCTCCCGCCCGGGTGGCAGGGCGACGGGTGGTTCGGGCCGCTCGACGACCCGCTGCCCCTGGACCGCGGCGACCACGCCGCGTGGGGTGCCTTCCTGGCCGAGTGCCGGATCGCGCCCGTCGCCCGCCGGCTGCGCGTCGCAGGGCTGACGACCCCCGCCGACGAGGCTGCGCTCGGGCGCCTCGCCTCCCAGCTGCACGACGGGCGCTGGGACGACGACGACCGCCCCGCACGGCTGCACGGCGACCTGTGGCAGGGCAACGTCGTGTGGACGCCCGGCGGGGCGACGCTGATCGACCCCGCCGCGCACGGCGGTCACCGGGAGACCGACCTCGCGATGCTCGCGCTGTTCGGGCTGCCGCACCTGGACGACGTGCTCGACGCCTACCAGGAGCAGCACCCCCTGCACGAGGGCTGGCGCGACCGGGTCGGTCTGCACCAGCTGTACCCCGTCGCGGTGCACGCGCTGCTGTTCGGCGGTGGCTACGTCGCGCACCTGCGCCGGCTGCTGCACTGCCTCGTGTCGACCTGACCGCCTCGTCGCGGGGGTGCGCGGTGGTCGTGTGTGGGTGTCGTGAGGGCTGCGACCGCGCCCGGTCGGCAGCCAGGTCCACGGGTTAACCTCACGCAGCCCTCCAGGTCGCGTCCGGTGCTGCCGACAACTCAGGGGCACCACCGTCGCCGAGGGAGGTCGAGCGATCACCACGCCCATCGTGCTCGTGCACGGCACACGGACGTCGTCCGCGATCTGGCACGCGCAGGTCGCCGCGCTGCGCCACGGCGGCCACCCGACGTTCCCCATCGACCTGCCCGGCCACGGCGCGCGCAGCGACGAGCGGTTCACCCTCGAGGGTGCGCTCGCAGCGATCGACGACGCCGTGGCCGCGTGCCCCGCACCGCCGCTGCTGGTGGGCCTGTCGCTCGGTGGGTACGTCTCGCTCGCGTACGCGAGCCGGAACGAGGAGAGGCTGGCCGGTGTCGTGCTCGCCGGTTGCTCGACCGAGATCAAGGGCAAGCCGCTGCACCTGTACCGGCGGGCCTCGACCCGCGTGACGCGGTGGCTCGGCCTCGGGCAGGGGACCTGGCACGTGGTGGCCGACATGCTGCACGCGCTCGCCGGGTACTCCCCACTGCGCGACCTGCGGCGCCTCCTGCTGCCCGTGTGGGTGGTCAACGGGCAGCGCGACCCGCTGCGCCTCGACGAGCGGCGCTACCTGCGCGCGCTGCCGGGCGCACGCCTGACCGTCGTGCCACGGGCGGGGCACGACGTGAACTCGCACGCGCCCGCCGCGTTCAACCGCGTCCTGCTCGACGCGCTGAACGAGCTCGCCGTGCGCACCCCCGTGCACGGCGCCCGCCTCGTGCACGTCTGACGTCGCGCGCGTCCGACCCGGTGCACCCCTGACCCGGTGCACCCCTGACCCGGTGCACGCCTGACCCGGTGCACGCCTGACGCGGCGCCGCCGTGCGACCGGCGGGGCCCGGGCCGGGCGCTCAGTCCGACGTGGCCCGCAGGAACGTGCGCAGCACCGAGGCGAACGCCTCCGGCTGCTCGGAGTGCACCCAGTGCCCGGCGCCCTTGAGCGTGACGAGCGTCGTGCGCGGGAACAGCCGACGCATCTGCGGGTCGTGCTCGGGTCGCACGTAGTCGGACCGGGAGCCCGCGACCCACAGCACCGGGTGGTCGAACGTCGCGCCCTCCACGTCGGGGAACCCGCCGATGACCGGGAGGTCGCGGCGCAGCAGGTCGAGGTTGGCCTGCCACCGGAAGCCGCCGCCGTCGGCGCGCAGGTTCTGCAGGAGGAACCCGCGGACCCGCGCGTCGGGGATCCTGTCGGCGAGCTGCTGGTCGGCGTCCCCCCGGCGCATCACGGCCGTGAGGTCGAGGCCCGCGAGGCTGTCGAGGAGGTGGGCGAACTCGCCCACGTTGCCGCCCGCCGCCGGCGCGATGTCCGCGACGACCAGGCGGTCGACGAGGTCCGGGTGACGCAGCGCGAGGAGCATGGCGACCTTGCCGCCCATCGAGTGCCCGACCACGTGGGTGGGCCGGTCGGCGGCGAACCCGGCCCGCAGGTGCGCCGCGACGGCGTCGGCGGTCGCCGCGTAGTCGAAAGCGTCCGTCCAGGCCGACCGCCCGTGGTCGGGCAGGTCGACCAGCAGGGACCGGTGCTCGGGAGCCAGCGCCTTGGCGATCTGCGTGAAGTTGCGTCCCTGCCCGAACAGGCCGTGCAGGAAGACGACCGGGTCACCGGTGTCCCCCACGGTCGTGCTGCTGACGGTGCCCGGCGCGCTGCTGCTCACGGTCACCGAGCCTAGGCGGTGGGGCGCGGCGCCCGCCCACGTCGCGTCGTCACGTGACGTGCGGCCGACGGCAGATCCGCCCTCGGCAGCACCGCCGCCGGGACGGTCCGACGCCGCCGCAGGGTGGTGCCATGAGCACACGCACACCGTCTCCCCCCTTCGACGACGAGCTGCTTTCACGGCTCGCGCACGAGCGCATCGTCGTGCTGAGCACGGCGCTCGACGAGCACACCGGTCACCGCCTGGCGGCCCAGCTGGTGCTGCTCTCCGCAGAGGACCCGCGCACCGACATCACGCTGTGGATCAGCTCCCCCGGCGGCTCGGTGCCGGCGATGCTCGCGATCCACGACGTCATGCGCCTGATCCCCAACGACGTGCGGACCCTGGCCGTGGGCATGGCCGCGAGCGCGGGGCAGTTCCTGCTGTCCGCGGGCACGCCGGGCAAGCGGTTCGCGCTGCCGCACGCGCGCGTGCTGCTGCACCAGGGGTCCGCGGGCATCGGCGGCACCGCGGTGGACGTGGAGCTGCAGGCCGACGACCTGCGCCACACGCGGGACACGGTGCTGGGCCTGGTCGCGCAGCACACGGGGCAGAGCGTGGATCGCGTGCGGGAGGACTCGTTGCGGGACCGCTGGTTCACGGCCGGCGAGGCCCTGGACTACGGGTTCGTCGACGCGGTCGTCAGCGACCTGGACGAGGTGCGGCCGGTGCCTGCCCGGCACAGCGTGGTCGGCATCGGGGTGCCGGCGGTGGACGCGTGAGCGGGTACCTGGTGCCGCACGTCGTGGAACGACGCGGCAACGTGGAGCGGTCGGTCGACGTGTTCAGCCGCCTGCTGTCCGAGCGGATCGTGTACCTCGGCACGCAGATCGACGACGGCGTCGCGAACGTCCTGGTCGCGCAGCTGCTGCACCTCGAGGCGGAGAACCCCGAGCGGCCGATCCAGCTCTACGTGAACTCCCCCGGCGGCTCGACGTCGGCGATGCTCGCGGTCTACGACGCGATGCAGTACGTGCGGCCCGACGTCGAGACGACGTGCGTGGGCCAGGCGGCGTCCGACGCGGCCGTGCTGCTCGCGGGTGGCGCCGCGGGCCGCCGGTCGATCCTCGCGCACGGTCGCGTCGTGCTGCACCAGCCCACGACGCGCGGCCAGGGCACCATCCCGGACCTGATCCTGGCGGCCGACGAGGTCGTGCGCGTGCGCGCGCAGCTCGAGGAGGTGCTCGCTCGGCACACGGGCAGGGACACCGCGACGCTGCGGCACGACACGGACCGCGACCTGGTCCTGACGGCGCAGCAGGCGGTGGACTACGGCATCGCCGACCACGTCGTGACGGCGCGGCCCCGGTGAGGCGTCCGGCGCCCGGTCCTCACGCCGCGAGGAGCGTGACCGTCGGTCCGGAGCTCGAAGGGCGCCCGGCCGTGGAGCGCGGGGCGAGGGCCGCGACGGTCCGGACGGGACGTGCGAGCGGCGCCGCGGGGGCGTCCAGGGCGTCGGCGATCCCTCGGGCGAGGTCCACGAGCGTCAGCCCGAGCGCGTCGGTGATCGCCGCGAGCACCTCGGACGAGGGTTCCTTGCGTCCGCGCTCGACCTCCGAGAGGTACTGCGGGGACAGGCGGGCGCGGGCGGCGACGTCCACGAGGCGCAGACCGCCCTCCTCGCGGGCGGTGCGCAGCAGCGCCCCGATGGTGCGCCGCCACGCGGACGGCCGACGGGTCCGGACCAGCGGGACGACCTGGTGCTCCATGGGCCGACGGTAACGACGGGAGCGCCGCACCGGGGGCCGATCCGCTGACGGCAGAACGGAGCCCACGCTGGGTGGCGCCGCGGGTGCTCACAGGTCGTGCTCCGCCAGCTCGCGGAACTCGTCGGGCACGGTCCGCACGCGCGGCATCGCGGTCGGCAGGTACCCGACCGCGCCGCTGCCGAAGCGGGCCCGCACGGCGTCGACGGAGCGGTCGACGGCCCAGCGGGCCGCACCGGGCGCCGAGCCGGGCCGGCGCGGGTCGGCCGTGAGCAGCGGCAGCTCGAGCTGCAGCGCCGACTGCTGGACGAGGCCCGAGACGGACACCGCGAGCAGGGTGATCTCGGGCTCCGCGACGGGTTGCTCACGGACGGCCTGCCAGACGAGCTGCTCGGCCACCTCGGTGAGGGTGAGCGTGGTCGCCACGGGTCCGGGCAGCGTCAGGGAGCGCGTGACCGAGCGCATCCCGGGGAACCGCACGCGCACCGTGACGGTCCGCGCCGCACGGTCCTTGGCACGCAGCCGGCCGGCGACGCGGTCCGCGAGCTGGCTGAGCACCTCGCGCACGAGCTCACGGGTGACCGGCTGCCGCCCGAGGGCGGACTGCGCCCCGACGGAGCGCGCCCGGCCCGCACCGGAGACCCGCCGGGGGTCGTCGTTGTGCGCCAGGGCCGACATGCGCGCCCCGACCGCGCGACCGAGCACCTGCTCCACGGCGTCCGTCGGCGTGCGTGCCAGCTCACCGATCGTCGTGATCCCGCGCTCCGCCAGCCGCGCCTCGGCGACCGGACCGACGCCCCACATCAGACCGACGGGCAGCGGGTCCAGGAACGCGCGCTCGCGCTCGGGCTCCACGACCACCACCCCGTCGGGCTTGGCGACCTGCGACGCGATCTTGGCGAGGTGCTTGGTGCGCGCGACGCCGACGGAGAGCGGCAGGCCGATCTCCTCCCGCACGCGCCGACGCAGCAGCGCCGCGATCTGCGCCGGCGACCCGAACAGGTGGGTCGATCCCGCGACGTCGAGGAACGCCTCGTCGATCGAGATGCGCTCGACCGCCGGGGTGACGTCCCCCAGGACGTCCATCACCCGATCGGCCAACGGCTGGTACTCGCGGAACCGCCCCGGGACGAAGTGCAGGGACGGGCAGAGCCTGGCGGCTCGCCAGCCCGGCATCCCCCCGGCCACCCCGTAGGCCTTCGCCTCGTACGACGCTGCCAGCACCACGCCGCCACGCGCGCTGCCGCCGACCGCGATCGGACGCCCCCGCAGGCGCGGGTCGAGCAGCTGCTCGACCGACGCGTAGAACGCGTCCAGGTCGGCGTGCAGGATCGTCGCGCCGGGCATGCAGCCCAGGCTAGTCGAACAGGTGTTCGATCGTCGAGACCCGGCGCGGCGCCGGCGAGGCGACGACCGCGGGTACCGCGCTCGACGGTCGGTGCGGGCAACGGCACGGCGGGCCGCCCTCGAGACCCGCCGCGCCGCACCCGGGCTCCGTGGCCGTCAGGCGGCCTCGCACGAGACGGTCGCGCCCGACCCGTTGCCGGTCCCCTGGAAGCCGAAGCTCGTGCTCTGACCCGCAGCGAGCCGCCCGTTCCAGGGCGCGTTGGCGACCGTGACCGACCCGCCCGTCCCGCTCACCGTCCCGTTCCAGACGTGCGCGACACCCGCGCCCGCCGGCAGCGTCACCCGGACCGCCCACCCGCCGGTGGCGGCACCGGCGCGGACCGTGACGTCGGCGACGAAGCCCTCGCCCCACTGGCTGGTGACCTGGTAGGACGCGGTGCACGCCGACGTACCCGGCGTGGGCGTCGGTGTCAGGCTGGGCGTGGGCGTCGGCGTCGGGCTGGGCGTGGGCGTCGGCGTCGGGCTGGGCGTCGGCGTCGGAGTCGGAGTCGGGGTCGGGGTCGGGGTCGGGGTGGGCGTCGGGGTCGGCTCCGCGAGCGTCAGGTTCTTCTGCTGCACCGTCCAGGCCGTCCCGCACAGGCCGCAGCTCGGGCCCACGAACGCGCGCCCGGCCTGCGTGTCCCCCTTGAGCTGCCACCGGAACCACAGCTGTGCCGCGCGGCCGAACTCGCCGCCGTTGGGCTCGTGGTAGGTGCCGCCGTGGCCGACGTTGAGGTTGCCCATGAACGCCGGCAGCCCCGCGGGCAGCTTGCCCCAGTCGTCCATGGCGTTCGGGTACGCGATGTCGCTCGGTCCGCCGATGAAGTAGCCGATCGGGTGGTCGAGGCGGCGCAGCATGTAGTCGTCGGCGTCGTTCAGCAGCCCGCTGCTGAAGATGCCCGTCGTCGCGACGCGCGGGTCCCCGGACACGGCGTACGCCTCCAGGCCCCCGCACGAGAACCCGGCGGCACCCATCCGGGTGGTGTCGAGCCGGTTGAACAGGGCGCTCTGCGACCGCGAGTTCTCGGCGACCGCCCAGTCCATCGCCTGCGTGAGCCACGCGGAGGTCGAGCTGCCGCTGCCGCCCGGGCGCCCGTTGGAGATCACGAGGAAGCCGTGCGAGGCGATCTCCTTGAGAAAGTTCTGTGCCGATGTGCCGTCGGCGGAGCAGGCCCCGTTGCTCCAGACGACGACGGGCATCCGCCCGGCCGGCAGGTTCACGGGCCGGTACACCGTGTGGTTGGGCAGGGCGCCGGTCGTGGAGTAGTCGGCGGGGTTCGGCCCGGTGCCGCCGGGCGCCGCGGCTGCCGGCGTCAGGACGGCCGCCGCGACCAGCGCACCGGCGGACAGCACCGCGGCGAGCGCGGCGCGCCCGATCGTTCGTCGTCCCACAGGGGTACCTCCGAGAGTGGGGCCCGCCGCAGCGGGCAGGTTCGCATGTGCACTCACCGTCGCTGCAGTCACGACAAATGTCGAGCGATCGGGCACGGCTCGGCGACGACGAAACGTTTCCGCCCGCGGGCGGACGTCAGCGACGCCCGCCCAGCGGCCCCCGGTGGGGGTCGTCCGCGGCCACGTAGTGCGTCACCCACGTCGCCGCCTCGGGCCACGACGGCGTCATCAGCTGCACCAGCCGGTCCTGGGCGAGCGGCCCCAGAGCGGTGTGCACCTCGAGGAACGTCGCGCGCGCGGCCTGCCGCGGCCAGGTCGACGGCAGCAGGTGCGCCGGCAGGTCCGGGTCGGTCAGCGCGAAGCGACGCCACCCGTCCATGAGCGTCGCGCGCGCGACCAGGGCCCGTGCGGGACCCACCGTCCCCGCGCGCACCTGCGCCCGGAGCCCGGCGTGCTCCTGCGTGAACGCCCGGTAGGCCGCCGCGACCCCCGCGAGGTCGTACGCGGCGGCCGGACCGCCCGGGCCGCTCTCGTCCTCGAACCGCGTCTCCATGACGGACCACCGCGCACCCGGGACGTCGTCGAGCAGGTCGCGCATCGCGTCACGCACCGGCGACGGGTCGGTGCCCGGACTGATCCACACGCTGTCGTACAGGCGGGCGAACCCGAGCGCACCCAGGGCCTTGCGGACCGCGTGACGCTGCGACTGGCGCGGCTCGGGCAGCGAGAACGCGACCATGAGCCAGCGCCCGGTCGCCTGCCGCGGCTCGGCCCCGAACGCCAGGAAGTGGTGCATCGTCGACCGGTGCCGAGCGATCGTCGGGGGCGTCACGTGGTAGCGCGGGGTCCGGCCCTGCTCGGCCACCGCGACCAGTCCGCGCCTGATCAGGCGCGACAACGCGGCACGGGCGCTCGCCGGGCTGATCCCGAACTCGCCCAGCACCGCGACCACGGCGGCCGAGGGGAACGCGGCGTCGGACGAGTCGAGGTACTCCCCGAGCACCGTGGTCAGCAGGTGCTGCGGGTTCGGACCCGCCTGCATCCGCGGCGCGTCGGGTGCTGCCACCTCCGCGCGCGCCTCCACGTCGCCAACCTACTGCCGCCGCCCGCGGCACGGAGCCCCGGGCGGCGCGCACCGCAGCTATCGGTCGACGACCTGCGCCTCGTCGTCGGCGGGCTCCGCCTCGTCGTCCGCCACCTCGTCCTCGTCCTCCTCCATCGGCGGGTCCAGCGTGCGCAGCCGCGCGAAGACGGCCCAGGCGACGGCCACCAACGGCACCGAGATGACGGCACCGAGGATGCCGGCGGTCAGGGTGCCGGCGGTGACCGCGAGCGCGACGACCACCGGGTGCAGCGACACCTGCTTGCCCATGATCAGCGGCTGCAGGATGTGCCCCTCCAGCTGGCCGATCAGGGCGATGCCCACGCCGACGGCGACCGCGGACCACAGCCCGTTGGCGGCGAGCGCGACGATCATCGCCACGACCATGGCGGCCGGCGCCCCGATCAGGGGGATGAACGCGCCGATGAGCACGAGCACCGCCAGCGGCGCCGCGAGCGGGACCTGCAGGACCGACAGCAGGAGGAACGCGAGCACGCCGTCGACGATGGCGATGATGACGGTGCCCCGCGTGTACCCGGAGAACGTGTACCAGCCGGCGGTCCCGGCGACCATCCACGTGGAGCGGGTGCGGGCGGGCAGCTGGTTGAGGAACCAGGTCCACAGCTGCGCGCCGCGGGCGAGGAAGAAGACGGTGCAGAACACGGCCAGCGCCACGGCGGTGAAGCCGATCGCCACGGAGCCGGCGCTCGCTGCGGCCTGGCCGGCGAGGTCGCCCGCGTGCTCCTGGACCCAGGCCAGCCCGTTGTCGATCCACTCGGCGATCTGCTCGCTGGTGATGGTGAACGGCAGCGACCCCGACTCCAGGAAGTCGGTGATCTGGCGGATACCGTCGGCGAACTGCCGGCTCAGGTCGTTCCACTGCGTGGCGATCGAGTACCCGACGTACGTGAGCATGCCGAGGAAGAACAGGATGCCCCCGAGCAGCGACAGCGCGGTGGCCAGCCCGCGGGGCATGACCTTGGCCATCAGCTCGACGAGCGGGCGCAGCACCGCCGTGAAGACCAGCGCCAGGAAGACGGCGACGAACACCAGCATCACCCGGGACGTCGCGTAGAAGACCACGACGACCGCCGCGAGCACCACGAGCAGCCGCCACGACACCCCGGCGGACCGTCGCAGCCACCGTGGCGCCACGTCGTCCCGGCCGGCCACGGCCGGGTTGCGCCGGCCCCCGGCGACACGTCGTGCGGCAGTGCCGGCGGACCCCGGGGTCGACCGGGTCTCGGACACGTCGACCATGCGCTGACCTCCACCCGCGGGGAACCGTCACGTGCAGTCTGCCCCCCGGGTGCGGCGGGTGCGCGTCGACCCACCGCAGACGTGCGCAGCACCTCCCGATGCGGGGTCCGCACCTGCACCGTGGTATGTTCTCTGCCGCGCCGAGGGGCCGGAAACGGCTCCGCGACGTCCACCTGTCCGGGTGGCGGAATGGCAGACGCGCTAGCTTGAGGTGCTAGTGCCCGAAAGGGCGTGGGGGTTCAAGTCCCCCTCCGGACACTCGTTGAGACAGCGACTGCGAGGCCCCTGATCTGCGGAGACGCGATCGGGGGCCTTCGTGGTTCCTCGCCCGGCACGCTCGGGGCGAGCCCGGACGGGACGTCCGCCACGGCAACCTCGACCCGAGGCGTCGCCGAGCGCGGCGCCCGCGACCGGCACGCACCGGCCGACCGGTGCACCGACGCCGGTCGGCGAGCCGGCGCACCGCCCGACGGGCCCGTTCGACGTGCCATTCCTTCCTGGTCGCCCGTCCATTTTCTCGCGCATCTGCCCGCGTATACCAGAACATTCTTCAGAAATCGCCGGTGTACTTCCCCGCGCCGCTCTGCTGTGATCCCCGTACCGGGCACTTCCGACAACGACGTCAGGAGCACACCATGACCAGAACCCTCTCCCTGCGCCCCGCGCGCCTCCTGCTGGCCGCTGCGCTGGTCGCCGCCGGAGGGGTCGCGCTGCCGGCGACCGCGGCGCACGCCAGCCCCGTGCCGTTCAGCGTCTCGGTCACCGGCGGCTACAACAACACCGTCGCGCTGGGCACCGTGACGGGCACCATCACCTCGACGGGCGCCTCGACCGCGGACTACACGGCCACCCTGTGCGGCCGCAGCTCCTACGCGAGCACGTTCTTCACGCTCACCGCGGGGGGCGTGACCGCGAGCCACTCCGTGAGCAACCAGAGCTGCCAGACGTTCACGGGCACCCTGACGTCCGGCTCGGCGATCACGACGGCGACGGCGACGGTGACCAGCGGGACCTTCTACCCGGGCAACACCTACACCACGTACACCCGCAACCAGACGGTGGTCGTCACCAGCACGCCCGCACCCACGCTGCCGCCCGCGACGCCCACCACCCGGACCGTCTCCGTCGCGGTGACGGGCGGCTACAACAACACCGTGCCGCTCGGGACCGCCACCGGCTCCATCACCGGGACCCGCGGCGGCACGAGCGCGTCCTACTCGGTCACCCTGTGCGGCCGGAGCTCCTACGCGAGCACCTTCCTGTCGATCACCGCGGGCGGAGCCAGCGCCAGCCACTCCGTGAGCAACCAGAGCTGCCAGACGTTCACGGGGACGCTGACGTCGGGGTCCGCCTTCACCGGCGCCACCGTGTCCGTCACCAGCGGCACGTTCTACCCGGGGAGCACCTACACCACGTACACCCGGACGCAGAACGTCGCCTTCTGATCCGGCGTCGCGCGCGAGGGCTCCCGGCGTTCGCTGCCCGGAGTCCTCGCGCGCACCGCCGTGTCCCGGGTTCCGGGAAATGCCGCGCGACGCCGCGATGAATGGCACGGAACGTTCCCGAGGCGTTCGAGAGAACGCGTCGACGCTCGGCACCGCCCGCCGCGCACGGCCCCCGACGCGGCACGCGTCGCGGCACCCCGCGCGTCCGGTTCCGGCCGCGGTCGCCCGGGCACCTACGCTGTCCCGCGATGATCACTCGTGCCGAAGGGGCGTACCTGGGCGCCGTCCGGGCGTTCCAGAACCCCATGCTCGACCTGCTGCACAAGCGGCACGCCCCCCTGGTGGTCGCGCTGCTCTCGCTCGTCTTCACGGCCGAGCGACCGAGCGTGCCGGTCGCGGACGCGCACACCGAGGTGGGCGACGCGCTCGAGCAGCTGCGTGCGGCGGGGCACGGCGAGGACCTGCCGGTCGGTGGGCCGCGCGACCTGTGCCGCCAGTGGGCCGACGCCGGGTGGCTGGTGCGCCAGGTCGTCGACGACGACCTCGAGGTGTACCGGTTGTCGGCGCACGCGGTGGGGGCGCTCGAGGTGGCCGGGCGCGCCGGCGGCGCACGCGCCCGGGTGTCGCAGTCGCGCGTGCGCACGCTGCTGGAGGCCGTGGAGCGGCTCGCGCTGGACGCGGACCCGGACGTCATGGTCCGCATCGCGCGGCTCGACACCGAGGTGCGCCGCCTGCAGGCGGAGATCGCACGGCTCGAGCGCACCGGGCAGATCGAGGAGGTCGACGACGAGGAGCTCCTCGAGGAGGCCGAGAACGTCCTGCACCTGGTCCGGGAGCTGCCGGCCGACTTCGCGCGCGTCGCCGAGTCGATCAAGGCGATGCAGCGCGACGTGGTCACCGCGCTGCGCCGGGACGACCGGCCCACGGGTGAGGTGCTGCGCGAGTACCTGCGCCGCGGCGAGCAGGTGATGGACGCGACCCCGGAGGGACGGGCGTTCGCCGGCGCGCTGCGGCTCCTGGGTGACCCGCAGCGGCTCGACGAGCTGGCGACGCAGCTCGACACCGTGCTGCGTCACCGGTTCGCGGCCCGGCTCCTCCCGCCGCAGCGCGCCGAGCTGCGCGAGGTGGTGCGCCGCATCGAGCAGGGCCTGGACCAGGTGTTCGCGGCGCAGCGGGAGGCCTCGTACGTCATCACGGCGCAGGTCCGCCACCACGACCCGCTGCGCGACCGCCAGGTCGACGACCTCCTGCGGGACGTCATGACGGGGCTGCAGACGTGGCTGCCGGCCTCGCGGCGGTGGCACGCCGTCGAGCCCCTGCGCCGGCTGCCCGCTGCCGAGGTCGAGCACCTGCGCCGGACGCCCGCGGACCTGCGCCCCCCGCAGCCTCCCGACGCGCTCACCGCGTGGGACGACGACCTCGACGCGTCCGACGCGGACGCCCGCGCGTGGGGCGGTCCCCACTACGCCGACCTGGACGCCCACCTGCGGGTGTTCGGAGCCGACTCCCCCGCGGTCGACCTGGCGGCGGCGTTCCGCGCCGCCCCGCCGGAGCTGCGCCGACCGGTGGACCTGCTGGGCCTGCTGGAGATCGCGCACCAGCGCGGCATGACGGAGAGCGACGAGCTGACGTTCGTCGACGCGGTCCGGCCCGACGGCTCGCGCCGGCGGTTCGCGTTCGGCGCGACCAGCACCACGACGAAGGACGAGGGCGATGACTGAGACCGACGTCGTGCACGACGACGCCGAGGCGCAGGACCCGGGCTTCATCGCCCCGGTCGCGATGGAGGACGACCCGGCCGAGCTGTTCGCAGGCGACACCGGGACGCTCGACGCCGACGTGCGCCGTGTCCTGGTGCGCCTGCTGCAGCGGCGCTTCCTGCTCGCCGACCGTCACGCGGCCCAGTGGCGCACGCTGCTGGAGAACCAGCAGGTGATCGAGTCGCGGCTGCACGACCTGTTCGTGCACCTGGTCGTGGACCACGACCGCGGGATCGCGTACAAGCGGCAGGTCCGCTCGGCGGAGCTGGACGTCCCGGTGCTGCTGCGCGACGAGCCGTACACGCGCGCCGAGACGCTCGTGCTGGTGCACCTGCGCACGGTGTTCCAGCGCGAGCGCGGGGCCGGCCAGACGTCCGCCCGCGTCGACGTCGAGGAGCTGGAGGCGACCGCGCTGACGTACTTCGACCCCGACGACACGAACGTGGCGACGCACCAGCGGGAGATCCGGACCGCGGTCGCGCGCCTGGCGCGCGACGGCGTGATCGAGGAGGAGTCCGAGGGCCGCTACCGGGTGACCCCCCTGGTGGAGATCGTGCTGAGCACGGAGCGGCTCGGCGAGCTGCGCGAGTGGCTGCGGGCCCAGCACGCCCCCGCGACCCCGGACGACGAGGAGACGGCACGATGACGATGGTCGACACGCTGTTCGGGTTGATCCCCGCCGCGTCGACGGGGCAGCAGTGGGTGGCGCTGGACCTGCAGCTCGTCAACTGGGGCGGCTACGACGGCCACCACCGGGTGCGGCTCGCCTCGACCGCGACGCTGCTCTCGGGCGGCTCGGGCTCGGGCAAGTCCACCCTGATGGACGCCTACATCGCCCTGCTCATGCCCCACACCACGCCGTTCAACGGGGCCTCGAACGGCGGCGTCGTCGGGCGGCCGCGCGGCAAGGACCAGCGCAACATCCTGTCCTACGCACGGGGCAAGCTCGACGAGTCGCGCACCCAGGACGGCACCCGGCAGCGGGTCCTGCGCGGCGACGGCAAGGACACCTGGTCGGCGATCGCCATGACGTGGGTCGACCAGGCCGGGACGTCGTTCACGGGCGTGCGCGCCTGGTACGTGCCGTCGGCCGCGCGGACCCTCGAGGACGTCACCGCGGTGCGCGCGACGTGCGAGACGCCGTTCGACCTGCGCGGCCTCGAGCCCGCCGCCGGGCAGCGCCTGGCGCGCGCGGCCGTCGCGGCGACCGGCCTGACGTGCTTCGACACGGACCGCGAGTTCACGGCGCGCCTGCACTCGACCCTCGGCATCGGGGCGTCCGGGGACGGCGGCAAGGCGGTCGCCCTGCTCGGGCGCATCCAGGCCGGGCAGCAGATCACCACCGTCGACGCCCTGTACAAGGCGATGGTGCTGGAGGACCCGGACACGTTCGCCACCGCCGACGCGGTGGTCGAGCAGTTCGACAAGCTGACCGGCACGCGCGAGCAGATGATCACCGCCCGCCAGCAGGTGAAGTCGCTCGAGCCGATCCGCGAGCACCGCGCCGCGATCGAGCAGGCCGCGGCACGGCTGCGGGTGGTCGACGCCGTCGGCGGCTTCGACGACGGCACGTCGCCCGCGGCGCTGTGGCGTCACGAGCGTCGGCTGGTCCTGCTGCGCGACGTCGAGGCGGACCTGCAGCACCGGCACCGCGAGGCGCAGCGCCTGGCCGCCGAGACCTCGGCGCGCGTCACCGCGGCACGCGTCGAGCTCGACGGCGTCAAGGAGACGCTGTGGGCGTCCGGGGGTGACCGCCTGGCCACGGCGCAGCGGGAGCTGCGCGGGGTCGCGGCCCGTGTCGAGGAGGTGCGCCGCGCCCGCGCCCGGCTCGACCAGGTCCTCACCTCCACGCTGGGGACCTCTGTGACGTCGGGCGACGAGTTCACGGACCTCGTCGCGCGCGCCCGCCAGGCGCTGGCCGACGCGGACGCGAAGGCGAGCGCCCGGCAGTCGCTCCTCGACGCGATGTCGGAGCGCAAGGAGGCGTCGGTGGACCTCGCGGTGCTGCGCCGCGACCAGGCCGACGCCCAGCACCGGCACGACAACGTGCCGGCGGACCTGCACGCCACGCGCGCCGCGCTGGCGAAGGTCGCGGGCCTGACGCCCGACGACCTGCCGTTCGTCGCCGAGCTGGTGGAGGTCCGCACGGAGCACGAGCCGTGGCGCGACGCGTTCAACCTCGCCCTCGGGGGCTTCGCGACGCTCATGCTCATCGATGTCGCGCACCTGCAGGCGTTCCGCCGTGCGATCGACACCGTGCGCACGAGCCGGCGCCTGCGGTTCGAGGGCGTGCCCACGGGCATGCGCGACGACGTCGGGCTCGACGGCCGCACGCTGCCGGGCCGGCTGGACTACCGGCAGGGCCCGTTCACCGGCTGGCTCAAGAGCGAGCTCGCCTCCCGGTTCGCGTACGTGTGCGTCGACACCACCGGTGAGCTGGCGCAGCACGAGAAGGCGCTGACGCGCGCCGGCCAGGTCTCCGAGGGCCGCCGCGGCGCGCACGGCGGCCAGGGCAAGCCCAACGTCCTCGGCTTCACCAACACGCGCCGGCTGGCCGACCTGGACCGGCAGGTCGCCCGGGCGGAGGCCCGCCTGGCGGACGCGGAGGCACGGGTCGACGCCGCGGAGGCGGCGTGGGACCGGCACGACGCGACGCTGCGCGCCTACGCCGCCGTCGTCGAGCTGACGTGGGACCAGGTCGACGTCGCGGCGGTCGAGGCCGAGCGCGACCGCTGGGAGCGGGTCGTGGGCGAGGTGACGTCCGGCAACCCGGACGTGGTGCGCCTGCAGCAGCGGGGCGCCGAGCTCGAGGTGCTCATCCAGGAGCTCAGCGAGCAGCTGGGCCGCACCAAGGGCGCGGCCGCCGACCTGGGCGAGCGGTGGTCGACGACGACGGACGAGGTCGACGCCGCGCAGGGGGCCCTGGACGCCGCGCAGGACGCCGGCACGCGCCTGGACGCCGAGCAGCGCTCCTACCTGTCGCAGGTGCTGGGCGCCACCGAGCCGGGCGACGCACCCGTCGACGACCGACCCGCGCCCGAGGACCCGGCGGCCGCGCTCGCCGCGTTCGACGGGATCGTGGCCCGCGCCGCGGACCTGCTGCGCGCGGACCGCCAGAGCGCGCAGCAGACCGTCGCGACCGCGCGGGACGCCCTGCGGCGCACGTTCGAGACGTTCGTCGAGCGCTGGCCCGACCCGAACCTGGGGACGGACCCGGACGCGTCGTACGGCGACTACGCCCGCATCCTCACCGAGCTCGAGACGCACGGCCTGCACGAGCTGGAGGCGGACTGGCGCACCAGCCTGCTGCGCCTGTCCGGCAACGACCTGGCCGACCTGCACAGCGCGCTGGCCCGCTCGGTGCGCGAGATCAAGGAGCGCATCCGCCCGGTCAACGAGATCCTCGCGGACCTGCCGTTCGCCGACGACCACCACCGGCTGCGCATCGACGCACGCGACACCCAGTCGACCGTCGTCGCGCGGTTCCGCAAGGAGCTGCGGGACCTGCGCGAGGTGCTGTCCACCGAGGCGACCGACGCCGAGCGTGAGCGCCGGTACCACCGCATGGCCAAGGTCATCGACCGCATCCGGCGCACGTCCCCCGACTTCGCCGACCTCGTGGACGTGCGCCGGCACGTGCGGCTGTCGGCCGAGAAGGTCGACCTCGACGGTGAGCACGTCGCCCTGTACGACCACATCGGGGAGAAGTCCGGCGGGGAGTCGCAGGAGCTCGTGGCGTTCATCGTCGGGGCGGCGCTGCGCTACCAGCTCGGCGACGCGGGCGCGGCGCGGCCCCGGTACGCGCCGGTGTTCCTCGACGAGGCGCTCATCAAGGCCGACGCGCGGTTCACGGGTCGCGCGGTCGGTGCCTGGCGGGGACTGGGCTTCCAGCTCGTCATCGGCGCCCCCAACGACAAGTTCAGCGCGCTCGAGCCGCACGTGGACCTCAAGTACGTCGTGCTCAAGGACACGGCGGGGCGCTCGCGCACCAAGCCCGTCGCGGGTGTGCCGGAGGATGCGGGTACGCGGTGAGACCCCACCTGGTGCTGCCTGCCGACGCCGCGCGGGTCGTGGCTCGCACCGGTGAGCAGACCTGAGCGACCTCTGTCCTCGCCGAGCTGCGGGGAGGCGCCGCGTACGCGGCGCACGTCCTCCTCCACCCGGGGATCACCACGAGGACACGCCCTGCGGCGGTCGACCTCGGTGCGTGGCAGACCTGGGCGGACGCGTGGAGCGAGGTCGAGGACCGCATCCCCGCCGGGTGCACCCTCGAGCGCGGCGCGGCGTTCGACCCCCGCGCACCGCATGCCCTGCACGTCGAGGGACTGGATGCCGCCGTGTCGCTCGTCGAGGCCGTCGAGCCGCAGCTGGGCGCCAGGATCGGGCGACTACGGCGCACCGCCCACACGCTCCTCCAGCACGGGGCCCGTGTGGAGCCCGCCGTCCTCGTCCGCGTCGCACGCCTCGACGACGCGGACGTCGAGGTGCTCTGCGCGGCGCTCGACTGGCTCGGCGACCACCCGGACGACATCGCCCGTCTCACGGAACGTCAGCTTCCCGTGCCCGGCATGGACACCAAGTGGTTGCCCCGGCACGGCACGCTGCTGCGCGACCTGGCGGGCTGGGACGTCCGGGCGCACCTGCGGCGACGCTCGGCTGTGGCGCACCTGACCTACGTCGATCCGGAGTACAGAGCCACGGGCGCGCGGCGGCACGATGCGTGGACGTCAGGTGACTCGCACCGTCTGGCATACCGCCCGCGGACCGTGCTCGTCGTCGAGAACCGCGACTGCCGCCTCGACTTCCCCGACCTGCCCGGCACGATCGTCGTCGAGGGATCGGGCAAGGCCGCGACGTGGCTGCTGGCCGACGTCCCCTGGGTGCGGAGCGCCGAGCGGGTCGTCTACTGGGGCGACCTCGACGCGGACGGTTTCGAGATCCTCGATCGGTTCCGCACAGCGCTCGCGACCCCGTCCGACGAGGGAGGCGCCGCGTGCACGGTCACCTCGATCCTCATGGACGCCGACACGATCCACCGCTACGGCGACCTCGGAGTCGTCCGCGACCGGCGCGGGCGGCGGATCGAGCGCACCGCCGTCGACCTGACCTCGCTCACCGAGGTCGAGCGGACCGCGTACTACGCGGTCACCACACGGGGAGCTGCTCCGGTCAGGCGCATCGAGCAGGAGCGGCTGCCGCTGGTCGTCGCTGCCGAGCTCGTGGCCGCTCTGACCGAAGCACCGTCGCAGGGCTCGCACTTCATGTAGGACCAGGCCGGCCGGACGATCTCGACGACGGGCATCCGGGGCCCGTGGACGTCGAAGTCGACACCCACCTGCGTCGAGGATGCTCGTCGTCTCACCGGGCACCGACGGGTCCGCCCGGGCACGGCGCCACGCGACGTCGCGGTGAGTCGCTGACGTGAGCAACCGTCGCTCACGTCAGCAGGCACTGCCACGTCGGCACGGTCGTCCTCGGCCACACCGGGGCCGACCTGCCCGGTCGGTGCGCCTCGATCTCGTCGAGCCGGGTCGCCAGCTCCTCGACGGGGACCCGGCACGACGAGGTCATGACCCCGGGCTCCGCGCCGCACAGCTCAACCTGCACCTCGCCCGGGGTGCGGGTCAGCGTCACCGTCACCAGGGGGTGCAGCGGGTGCCCGCGGCGCCACCCACCGTGGCACGAGCCTGTGAAGCACCAGCCCCCGCGGGGGTCGAGGACACCGTGCACCTCCCACGCCGCGTCGACGTCGTCCGTGACGTCGCACAGCTCCGTGGTGAGGTCGTGGTGGCCCTGCACCGTGTTCGCCAGCGTCAGCAGCCGGCGGGCCCAGAAGGTCCGCTCGGGGTGCCCGTCGAGGTGCAGCCGCACCGTCTGAGGGCTCCGGGCGACCTCCCGGGCCGGCCGGGGGGTGAACGTGATCGCGGGGTGCCTGGCCGCCAGCGGGCCCGTCGTCGTCGTGACCGTCAGCGCATGGTCCGCACCGCGCACCACCGTCCAGGCGTGCCACCAGGACCGGGTGCGTCGAGCGACGAACGCCACGTCGGCCAGGAGGCTGTCGGTCACGGCCCACCCGGGCAGCGGACGTCCCGCCCGGTGCCGTTCCACGTCGTCAAGCCGGGCGACGAGCGTCGCCGTGTCCAGGTGCCCCGTCCAGTCGCCCGGCAGCATCTCGCCGAGCACGAGGCAGGCCCCGTCGCACGAGGTCAGGACGCGAGCGTGGACGGTGCCTCCCACGCGCCACTGCCACTCCTCGCACCCACCGACCACCCACCCGCGGTTCAGCAGCGACGTCGCGAGCTCGCCCGCCGGGAGTCCCCGGTCGGCGGCGGACCCCTCGCCCGGGCCGACGGCGGCAGCGCCCTGCACCTGCATCGCGTCGGCCCGCATGCCCCCCCGGGCGTCATCGGCCATGTCGGCATTGTGGCGGTCCGTGCGGTGCCGCGGACGGCTCGCCGGGGTGAAGTCCTGCGCGGCGACGCCCTCACGGTGGTGGTGGCACCGCACGAGAGCCCACCCCGTCGGCACGGGGTCGTCCCGACCTGCGACGACATCGATGCGGAAACTCGTTATTCGGGGCATAAACTGGCTGATGTGAGCCCCGGATTGTGATGATCAGAACGGACGGCAGCCCATGAAGTCCTTCGCCGACCTCGACGCCCTCGTCGGCGCCGTGCCGTTCACCGTGGTCGCCGACCTGAGGACGGTCGACACCGTCCGAGGTCGCGCGGAGTCGTACCCCGACCTCCTCCCCGCACTCATGGCGTCGTTGACCGAGCGTGCACGTGCCGCGAGCATCGAGGCGTCGTGCGCGCTCGACGGGATCGCGGTCGAGCGCCGACGCGCCGGCGCGATCGTCGCGAGCCAGGACGACCGGTTGCAGGGCCGCCACGAGCAGGAGCTCGCCGGCTGCCGCGACGCGCACGACCACCTCGTCCGGGCCCCGCGGCGGCCCGTCGACGTGGACCTCCTGCTGGACGTGCACCGGCACCTCCTCCGGTACACCCCGACGCCCGGGGGGCGTCTCAAGCGGGTCGAGAACGTCGTCGTGGAGCGCGCTCCCGGCACCACCCGCGTCAAGCGGTTCACCCCGGTGCCGGTCGCGCAGACCCCCGAGTTCCTCGACGAGCTCATCGCCCGGTACCACGGCGCGCTCGACGCGGGCCGCCACCATCCCGTGCTGCTGACCGGGCTCTTCGTGCTCGACCTCCTGGCGATCCATCCCTTCACCGTCGGCAACGGCCGCGTCGCCCGCGCGCTGACGCACGTCCTGCTCCAGGACGCGGGGTACGACGTCACGCGCTGGGTGTCGCTCGACGCGGCGATCCTGGTGTCCCCCGCGACCTACTCGACCGCCCTGCTGGACTCGACGGCCGACTGGCACCGGGGCCAGCACGACCCGTGGCCCTGGCTGCGCTACGTCGTCCGCGGGCTCGCCGACTGCTCCGAGCAGCTCGCGACGCTCACCGAGGCCGCGCGCCGCGGGAGCAGCAAGCAGGAGCGCGTCCGCACGTACGCCCTGCGCCACGCGCCGACGCCCTTCCGCATCAGCGACGTCCGCGCCGCGCTCCCCGACGTCTCCGACCCCACCATCCGCCTGGTCCTCACCCGGCTCCGGGACGACGGCCTCGTCGAGGTCGACGGCGTGGGCCGCAGCGCGGCGTGGCGCACCACCCGCTGACCCGGTGCCCACCTCGTGTCGACCAGCAACACTCGCAGGCGTCCCCCGCCGGCCCTCGGTCGGCGCGGGCGCTCTCGACCGACGGTGTCGCTGCTGCCAGACTCCCGCCATGTCGACTCCGGCGCGCGACGCCTACGCCTGCGGTGCCGACGTCGCCGTCGAGCTCGTGACGAGCGACCAGGTGTCGGCCGCATGGGACGAGCCCTCGGTGCTGCCCGGCATGAGCGTCGGTGAGCTCGCCGCGCACCTCGCGCGCAGCGTCCTGCAGGTGGAGTGGTACCTCGACGGCCCCCTGGACCAGGGAGCGTCGCCCGTGACCGCGGAGGGCTACTACGCCGACCTCAGCGGGACGTCCGACATGTCGTCGTCGCTCAACACCGGGGTGCGTGCTCGCAGCGCCCAGACGGCGTCCCCGGGCGTGACCGCACTGGTGGAGCAGCTGGTCGGCACGCGCGAGCGCCTGCGCGGGCGTCTCGGGCGGGAGCCCGCCGACCGACGCCTCACGGTGCGCCACCAGGGTCGCACCCTGCTGCTCGACGAGTACCTGAGAACACGGTGCGTCGAGTTCGCGGTGCACACGGAGGATCTGGCGCTGAGTCTTCGGAGCGACGTCCGCGCCCCCTCGCAGACGGTGGCCGCGGCGGTCGAGGTGCTCGTCGGCGCCGCCCGGCTCCGCCACGGCGACGGGGAGGTCCTGCACGCCCTGACGCGCCGCGAGCGCGACACGACCGACGCGCTCAGGGTGCTCTGAGGCCTCGCGACGCTCTCATGAGTCGCGAGCATCCGTGACCGCCTCGTGCGGTTCACCGACGCCTGGTGACGACAGGACCAGAGTCGGCAAGGCGATACGGGTCCCCTCACTGGAAGTCGCGTGAGGAGCTGCGCACCTTCAGCGACAGCGGGCTCAGGTGCTCGGCGACGAGGTTCGTCGCCCCGTCGGCCTTCTCGATCCGCCCTCGGACGACCATCGCCTTCGCGGTCCGCGCCGTCCGCCGGTACCGCTGCCACAGACCGGCCGAGCACACGATGTTGAGCAGCCCGGTCTCGTCCTCCAGGGACAGGAACGTCACCCCGTTCGCGGTGCCGGGACGCTGGCGGTGGGTGACGACGCCGGCGACGGCGACCCGGCGGCCCTCCTCGGTGCGGAACGCCTGCTCGACCCGCAGCACCCCGGCGGCGTCGAGACCCTCGCGGACGAACTGCGTCGGGTAGGAGTCCACGGACACGCCCGTGGACCACACGTCGGCGGTGGCGACCTCGACGTCGGAGAGCCCCGGCAGTGTCGGCGCCTTCACGCCCACGGCGACGCCGGGCAGCGTGTCCGGCCCTTCCTGTGCGAGCGCACCGGCGGCCCACAGCCCGGCCCGACGGTCCACCCCCAGCGACCCGAGCGCCCCGGCGGTGGCGAGCGCCTCGAGCTGGGCGGTGCTCAGCTGCACGCGCTGCACCAGGTCGTGCAGGTCGGTGAACGGCCCGTGGGCGTCACGCTCGTCGACGAGGGCGCGGGCGACGTCCTCGCCGATCGTCCGCACCTGCGTCAGCCCCTGCCGCACCGCGAGGGTGCGCACCGACCCCTCCCCGGTGCGCACCCCCGCGGGCCGGGCCGGGCCGGTGCCGCTGGGGCACGGCACCAGGCGCGGCTCCCCGCCGGGCGGTGCGGGCGCGAGCCGCTCGACGGCGGCGAGGACGTCGGACGCCAGCACGTCGGGGCGCAGCACCTCCACCCCGTGCCGGCGGGCGTCGGCCGCCAGGGACTGCGGGGAGTAGAACCCCATGGGCTGCGCCGCGAGCAGCCCGGCGTAGAACGCGGCGGGGTGGTGCACCTTGAGCCACGAGCTCGCGTACACGAGGAACGCGAACGAGTACGCGTGCGACTCGGGGAACCCGAAGTCGGCGAACGCCTTGAGCTTGTCGAAGATCTGCTCGCGCACGTCCGGCCCCACACCCTTGGCGGCCATGCCGTCCATGAGCCGCTCGCGCATCGCCTCCATGCGCTCCATCGACCGCTTCGACCCCATGGCACGGCGCAGCTGGTCGGCCTCGGCAGGCGTGAAGTCGGCGACGTCGATGGCCATCTGCATGAGCTGCTCCTGGAACAGCGGCACGCCCAGGGTCTTGCCGAGCGACTTCTCCAGCAGCGGGTGCAGGTACGTCACCTTCTCGCGACCCTTGGCGCGGTTGATGAACGGGTGCACCGACCCGCCCTGGATGGGCCCAGGCCGGATGAGGGCGACCTCGACGACGATGTCGTAGAACGTCGACGGGCGCAGCCGCGGCAACGTCCCCATCTGCGCGCGGGACTCCACCTGGAACACCCCGACGGTGTCCGCTGCGGACAGCAGCTCGTACACCGCGGGGTCCTCGTGCGGCAGCCCGTGCAGGTCGAGCGTGACGCCCTCGTGCTTCTGCACCTCGGTGAACGCGAGCCGCAGCGCGGTGAGCATGCCCAGGCCCAGCAGGTCGAACTTCACCAGCCCGGCGTCGGCGCAGTCCTCCTTGTCCCACTGCAGGACCGTGCGTCCCTCCATGCGCGCCCACTCCACGGGGCACACCTCGATGACGGGCCGGTCGCACATCACCATGCCCCCGGAGTGGATGCCCAGGTGCCGCGGCAGGCGCAGGAACCGCTCGGCCAGGTCGATGACGTGCTCGGGGATGTCCTCGGCCTCGGCGGCCGACGGCGGCAGGCGCGTCGGCACGACGTCGTGGTTGTCGGCCGTGGGGAGCCCCGGCACCTCGGGCGCGGGGCCCACGGGTCCGGAGCGCGTCAGGTGCCACCACGGGCTCGGCTTCTCCTGCCCGCGCAGGCTCCCCCACCGCTCGATCGACGTGGACCACGCGTCCTGCTGGCCCGCGTCGTACCCCAGGGCGCGGGCGGCGTCCCGCACGGCCGAGCGCGGCCGGTAGGAGATGACGTTGGCGACCTGCGCGGCGTGCGTGCGGCCGTGCGTCGCGTAGACGTGCTGGATGACCTCCTCACGCCGGGCGGACTCGATGTCGACGTCGATGTCCGGCGGGCCGTCGCGCTCGGGGGCGAGGAACCGCTCGAACAGCAGGCCGTGCTTCACGGGGTCGACGGCCGTGACGCGCAGCACGTAGCAGACCGCGGAGTTCGCGGCCGACCCGCGCCCCTGCGCGAGGATGCCGTTGCGCCGGCAGAAGTCGACGAGGTCGTAGACGACCAGGAAGTAGCCGGGGAACCCGAGGTCCTCGATGACGCGCAGCTCGTGCGCGAGCTGCGCGTGCGCGCCGGGGACCGCCTCGGCGTCCGGCGGCCCGTACAGCTCGCGCGCGCCGCGCCGGACCAGCTCGCGCAGCCACGTCGCCTCGGTGTGGCCGTCCGGGACGGGGTACGGCGGCAGGCTCGGTGCGACGAGCGACAGGTCGAACGCGCACTCGGCGGCCAGGTCCGCCGCCGTCGTCACCGCGCTCGGGTGCCGGCGGTGCAGGTGCAGCATCTCGGCCGCCGAGCGCAGGTGCGCGACCGGGGCCCCGGGCAGCCAGCCGTCGAGGTCGTCCAGCGACGAGCGTGCACGCACGGCCGCGAGCGCCTGCGCCAGGTCGGCGTCACGCTCGGTGGCGTAGTGCACGTTGCCGGTGGCGACGAGCGGCAGTCGCGCGTCGGCCGCGAGGGTCGCGAGCGCGTCGGCACGGTCGGTGTCGTACGCGTCGCCGTGCACGGTGGTCTCGACCGCGACGTTGTCCCGGCCGAACAGCGCGACGAGCCGGTCGAGCTCACGGCGCGCCGCGTCGATCCCGCCCGGGGCGACCCCGAGCACCCCGGACGGGTCCCCCCCGGCCAGCGCACGGCGCACCGCGCCCTTGCGGCAGCCGGTGAGGACCAGCCACTGCCCGGCGGCTGCCTCGGCCAGCTCCTCCAGGTGGTACTCCGCCGCGCCCTTGCGCCCCGTGCGCAGGTGCCCCTCGGCGATGGCGCGGGACAGCGCCCGGTACCCGTCGGGGCCGCGGGCGAGCACCAGCAGGTGGCTCGCGCGCGGGTCGGGCACGCCGGTGGGCGCGTCGAGCACCGGGGGGCCCGGGGCCGGGCGCTTCTCCCGCGGGTGGCGGCGCGGGTCGGGCGCGGGCAGGTGCAGCTCGGCCCCGAACACCGTGGGCAGGCCGACGGCCCGCGCGGCCTGCGCGAACCGCACCACGCCGTACAGCCCGTCGTGGTCGGTCAGCGCCAGCGCGCTCTGCCCCAGGCGCGCCGCCTCGGCAGCGAGTTCCTCGGGCTGGCTGGCCCCGTCGAGGAAGCTGAACGCCGAGTGCGCGTGCAGCTCGGCGTACCGGGGCGGCCAGTCCGCGCGGGCCTCGTGCACGGTGCGTCCACGGACGCGACGCTCAGTCATAGTCGGCCTCGCAGGTCCACGTCCCGTCGGTGTGCGTGAGCAGCAGCGCCCCGCCGTCGTCGAACGCGACCTGCAGGTGGGCGCGCACCTGCGGGGCCGCGCCGGGGTGCGTCCACCAGCGGTCGGACAGCAGCCACGGCCCCGCCCACCCGGCGACGGCGCGCACCTGGTCCTGCCCCGTGCCGGCCAGGACGCTGCCGGGCGGCCCGCTCAGCCGTCCCCGTCGGTCGACGCGCACGGGCGTGCCGTGCACGTCGCGCACCTCGACGCGCACGGGGTCGACCAGCACGGTCGCGGGCGCCGGGTCCGGCAGCCGCCCCGGCCACGGCCGGTCGAGCGGGCGCGGGGGGTCGCTCTGCTCCCCCCACGGCCGCATGTGCACCTGGTCGCGCACGTCGCGCCCGCCCTGCAGCGTCGCGGTGAGCACCCCGGGCCCGCCGACGATGCTCTGCGCCCGCTCCAGGGCGCGGTGGGCGCGCAGGTCACCGCCCGACGGTCCGCCCCACAGCTGTGTGGCCTCCGCACCCGCGGGTGCCACGTCGAGCGCCGTGAGGGTCAGCCGGACCAGCGCGACGGGCGGCAGGTCGTCCTCGTCGCCGGGTGCGCGCACGTCGACAGGGCCGTGCGCGGACCACGCGCCGCGGTCCCGCTCGCGCGCCTCGCGGCGCCGGTCACGGGCCGTCGCGACCGCGGACGCCGTGAGCCACCCGTCGAGCTGCCAGCGGATCCGGTCGGTGATGCGGGCAGCCGCGAGCGCACCCCAGCCACCCAGGTCGGTGCGCCACGTGCGGACCAGCTCGGTGCCGTCGTCGGTGCGGGCGGCGATCTGCAGGCGCCCGCACGTCACGGACCGGGCGACGAGGTCGGCGTGCAGCTGCTCGGCCAGGCGCCGCCCGGCGAAGGTCGCGGTGTCGACCCGGTCGACCGGCGGGTCGAGCGCGGTGCTCACCTCGAGGTCGGCCTCGGGGCGGCGGCGGGCGGGTGGGCGCTCGTCGAGCCCGCGCGCGAGCGTGCGTGCCCACGTCCCGAGCCGTCCGAACCGCGCGTGCACGTCGGCCCCGGGCAGCGCCGCGAACGCCCCGAGCGTGCGCAGCCCCAGCCGGTGCAGCAGGTCGACGAGCCGGGTGACCTCCGCGGCCTGCTCCGGCGTGGTCGTCGCGTGGACGAGCTCGGTGACGCCGTGGGGGGCGAGGAACACCCCCGACACCCCGGGCTCGACGACCGCGCCGGTGCGCGCCGCCAGCACCGCCGCGAGCAGCCCGTCGGCCGTCCCGACGCCGCACTCGTGCCCCGTGGCCCGCGCGACCGCGTCGACGAGGCGTTCCGCGAGCGCCTCCTCCGAGCCGTGGTACCGCGCCGCGCCGCCCGCGGGCAGCAGCAGCAGACCGGGCCGCGCGACCTCGACGCCGGCGACGACGGTCTCGGTCGCGGCGGCCACGGGCTCGAACAGCCGGACGTCCCGGGCGTCGTCGGTGGGCAGCAGCACCAGCTCCGGGCACACGCCCTGCGCCTGGCGCCGTCGCATGCCGCGGCGCACCCCGTCGGCGCGTGCGAGCGCCGACACGGCGGTGACCCGCCGCCCGTCGTGCACAGCCGCCGGCACGTCGACGGGGACCTCGTCGGCGGCCATCGCCGCGACCACCGGCCAGTCGGGCACCCACACGACCGTCGTCCGCGTGCTCATCCGACCAGCCGCAACCCGCCGGCCGTCCGGGGACGGCGGCGCACGGGACCGGGGGGCACGTGCTCCCCGGGGGGCGCGAACGGCAGCACGACGTCGGCCGACGTCGGGACGGCGGCGCTGCCGCGGCCGGTGCGGCGCACCTGCACCTCGCACGTGAGCAGCCGCCCGTCGCCCGCGCCGACGCCCGACCACCGCGCCGGCCCGGCGTCGAGCACGACGGACGCGCCGGGCCACGTCGTGGTGGTCAGCAGCGCGGCGCCGCGCTCGCGCGCTCGGGCGGACAGGCGCCGCCGGTCGGCGTCGGCCAGCGGGGCGCCCGGCCCGACGAGGACCACGTCGATCCCGTCGACCAGGGCGGCCAGCACGAGGGCGGCGTCGGCGCCCGGCTCGGGGACCAGGGCGAAGCGCGCGAGGTCGACGCCCGCCTGCGCGGCGGCCAGCAGCCCGAGCCGCGGCTGCCCGACGGCGACCGCCCACGCCCCCGACGCGCACGCGTGCGCGAGCACCCCGAGGGCCAGGGACGTGGACCCGAGCACCGCGGTGGTCGCGCCGCGGCGCAGCCCGTCGGGCATGAGGTCGGTCAGCGGTGGCGGCACCGGCAGGGGCGGCCGCTCGCTGGTGAGCAGCGACGTGCGTCGGGGTGCTGACGTGAGCGCCGACGCGTCGTCGGGGGCCACGACGTCGAGCGGTGGCGCGGCGGGACGGGCCGTGCCCGGGGTGGACGGGTCGAGGCGGGGCGCGTCGGACGGGGCGGCACCGGCCAGCACGGTGCGTGCGCCGGTGCGCAGCTCAGCGGCTGCCAGCGCGGCGCGCGCACGTGCCGCGCGCTCGATGGTGCTGGTCCCGGTCACGCCTGCTCCTCGTCCTGACCCGCGTCCTGATCTCACGACGCCCCGCCCCCAGGGCCGTCGACCACGAGGGGCGCACGCCGGGTCACGCGCCGACGGCCCCCTGACGCCGGCGCGTGACCCGACCGCGCCCGCGTCCCAGGAGCTCGAACCCGAGCACCGGGACCACCGCGATCGAACACATGTTCGATGATGCCAGTACACGCTGACACCGGTGAGGTGTCAATCCGCCGGGGGCGGGTGGTCCGCCCGCCGCGTCGGCGTCGACGAACGACCCACGACCGCCGCTCGGGCGAGGCGTAGCATTTGACGGTTCCATCAACCCGTCATCCCGGAGTTCCCGTGCCGCTGCATGCCCTCGGCCCCGACCGCCCCCTCGCAGAGGTCAAGGCCGAGCTGTTCAAGGCCCTGTCCCACCCGGTGCGCGTGCGCACCCTCGAGCTCCTCGTCGAGCGCGATCGGCAGGTCAGCGAGCTGCTCACCGAGCTCGGCCTCGAGGCCTCGCACCTGTCCCAGCACCTGGCCGTGCTGCGCCGCGCCGGCGTCGTCACCGCGCGCCGCACCGGCAACGCCGTGCACTACGCGCTCGCCCAGCCGGCGGTCGCCGACATGCTCGCCGCCGCCCGGACCGTGCTCGTCGACGCCGCGGCCCGCCACCGGGACCTGCTCGACGACGCCACCCCCGCCGCCGAGGCGTGAGATGAGCATCGACGCGGTCGCGTCCTCCGCCTGGCAGCGCGTGCGCGCGCTCACCCCCCGCCACGCCGACTACCGCGACCTGCCGCGGTCCTGGCGCGGCGACCTGGTCGCCGGGATCACCGTCGCCGTCGTCGCCCTGCCGCTCGCCCTCGGGTTCGGCGTCGCCTCCGGTCTGGGTGCCGCCGCCGGGCTGGTCACCGCGGTCGTCGCGGGCGCGGTCGCCGCCGTCCTCGGGGGCTCGCACCTGCAGGTCAGCGGACCCACCGGCGCCATGACGGTGGTGCTGCTGCCCGTCGTCGCCCGCCACGGGACCGAGGCCGTCCCGGTCGTCGCGATCATGGCCGGCGGCCTCGTCGTGCTGGCCGGGGTGCTGGGCATCGGCCGGCTCGTCGCGTACATCCCCTGGCCCGTCGTCGAGGGCTTCACGCTGGGCATCGGCGTCGTCATCGCGCTGCAGCAGGTCCCGCTCGCCCTCGACACCCCCCGCGCCGAGGGTGAGAACGCCGGCCTCGTCGCGCTGCGCACCCTCGCCCGCGTCGACTGGAGCCAGGCCGTGGCCCCGCTCGCGCTCGTCGCCCTCGTCGTCGCCGTCCTGATCGCGCTGCCCCGCCTGCACCGCGGGCTGCCCGCATCGCTCGTGGCCGTCGTCCTCGGCACGGTCGTGGCCGAGGTCGCCGGGCTCGACGTCGACCGCATCGGCGTGCTGCCGTCCGGCCTGCCCGCCCCCCACCTGCCCGTCGTGGACCTCGAGACCACCAGTGCGCTCTTCTCCGCCGCGCTGGCCGTCGCCGCGCTCGCCGCGCTGGAGTCGCTGCTGTCGGCCCGCGTCGCCGACGGCATGGCGGACGACCTGGGGCGCACCCGACCCAACCGCGAGCTGCTCGGCCAGGGCGTCGCGAACATCGCGTCAGGGCTGTGCGGAGGGCTGCCCGCGACCGGTGCGATCGCGCGCACCGCCGTCAACGTGCGCGCGGGCGGGCGCACGCGCGTCGCGTCCCTCACCCACGCCCTCGTGCTCGCCGCCATCGTCTACGCCGCGGCGCCGCTCGTCGGGCGCATCCCCCTGTCCGTCCTGGCGGCGGTCCTGCTCATCACGGCCGGGCGCATGATCGACCTGCCGACGGCCCGCGCGATCTGCCGGTCCGGGCGCTCCGGTGCGCTGGTGTTCTGCGTGACGCTCGCCGTGACCGTCGTGTTCGACCTCGTCATGGCCGTCGAGGTCGGGGTCGCGGTCGCTGCCGTGCTCGCGCTGCGCGCCGTCGCACGCTCCAGCGGGCTGCACCGCGAACCGGTGCCCGACGCCCCGGGCGACCGCGTCACCGCCGCCGCCGAGCGCGACCTGCTGCACGAGCACATCGCCGTGTACCGCATCGACGGTGCCCTCTTCTTCGCCGACGTGCGCCGCTTCCTCGACGAGCTGGCGCTGGTCAGCGACGTGCGCGTCGTCGTCCTGCGCCTGGGCAACGTCCGGGTGCTCGACGCCAGCGGCGCGAACGCCCTGGCCGAGATCGTCACCGACCTGCGCCGACGCGGCATGGTCGTGCTGCTCAAGGGCCTGCGGCCCGAGCACCGGCACCTCGCGCGCAGCGTCGGCGTGCTCGACGCGCTCGGCGACGAGCGCCACCTGTTCGACGACCTCGACGAGGCGCTCGCGCACGCCCGCTCGCACGTGCGCCGCGACCCGGCGACGACCAGGATGGGGTGACCGCCCGGCGACCGGCGCCGCGGCGGACCGGAGGTCCCCCGTGCCCATGTCCCTGACCCGTCCCGTGGCCCACGAGCCCTATCCCCTGCTGCCCCCCGTCCCCGCGTTCACCCTCACGAGCACCGACTGGGTGCACGGCGGGCGCATCCCCGACGCGCACACCCACACCGACGACGGTCGGGACGTCTCCCCGCAGCTGTCCTGGTCCGGGTTCCCCGAGGGGACCGCCGGGTTCGCCGTCAACGTCTTCGACCCCGACGCCCCGGGCGTCGCCGGCTGGTGGCACTGGACCGTGCTCGGCCTGGGTGCCGACGTCACGTCGCTGGACCGTGACGCGGGACGTCCCGACGGCTCCGGGCTGCCCCCGGGTGCGTTCCACCTGCGCGGCGACGACGGCGTCGCCGGCTACGTCGGCTGCGCTCCCCCGCCCGGCGACCAGGTGCACCGGTACTACGTCGCGGTGCACGCCCTCGACACCGCCGACCTGGGCCTGACACCCGACACCCCGCCGGGGGCCGCGAGCTGCGTCCTGGTGTTCCACACGATCGCGCGCGCCGTGCTCATGGGGACGTACCAGCGCTGAGCGGCGCGGTGGACGCCCGGGTAACCTGCCGCGCATGACCACCACCCTCGGGACGCTGACCTGGGAGCGGGCCGTCGACCGCCCCGACCTGCTGGCCACCAGCACGCACGCGGCGATCAGCGGGTGGGCGGTCGTCGAGCCCGCCGTCGCCGACGCCGTCCTCGTCGCTGCCATCGACCCGGACCTCGCCGACACGGCCGCCATGTCCGACGCCTACGACCTGCCGCTGTCGGTGTCGGTCAACTGCGTGCTCGTCGCCGGCAAGCGCGAGGGTGTCGAGCGCACGGCCGCGTGCCTCGTGCGCGCGACGACCCGTGCTGACGTCAACAACGCCGTCAAGCGCCTGCTCGACGTGCGCAAGGCGTCGTTCCTGCCGATGGACCGCGCGGTGCAGGAGTCGGGCATGGAGTACGGCGGCATCACGCCGCTCGGGCTGCCGACGGACTACCGGGTGCTTGCCGACGCGGGCGTCGCGCAGGGCGACGTGGACGGGCTGGTCGTCATCGGCAGCGGCGTCCGCCGCTCCAAGATCGCACTGCCCGGGTCCTTGCTGGTCCGTGCGCCGGGCGTCGAGGTGGTCGACGGGCTCGCGATCGGCTGACGGTGCGCGCGCCGTCCGCCGAGGCGAACGGGTGACTCCGGGACGTCGAGCGCCCGTGCCCGGGTGCCGTCGCGGGACACTGACGGGGTGCTGAGCGCCGACGAGATCCTGCGGGCACGGCTCCCGGTCACGTCGTTCCGCGAGGGCTACGACCAGACCGAGGTCGACGCGTTCCTCGACCGCGCCGTGCGCACGCTCCGCGACCGCGCGACCCGGCCGCTCGACGCGCACGACGTGACCGCACAGGAGGTCGACCGTCTGGTGCTGCGGACGCGCCGACTCGTCACGGGATACGACATGGCGGCGGTCGACGCGCTGCTGAGCAGGCTGCGCGACACGCTCGACGCCCCGCCACCGCCCCCCAGGACCACCGGGGCGGCCCTCGCGAACGAGCCGACCGGACGCCGCCGCGGTCCGGCGCGCCGCGTCCCGCTCCATCAGCTGATCGCGTTCCTGGTGGTCGGCCTGCCGCCGCAGCGACCACCGCGTGCCGTCACCCCGCGCCGGGCCCGACGGGTCCGCGCCCGCTGGGTGCAGGTCACCGACTCCGGCATCAGCTGGGCGCCGCCGCTGCGCACGGGCGGGCACCTCGACGCCGCCGACGTGGGCGAGATCGTGGAGCTCGTCCTGACTTACCCGCGATCCGGGGGCACGACCTACTACCTCGTGGTGGACCGCGAGGGCGCCGTGCGGCTGCGCGTGCACGAGTGGTGGCACAAGCCCGTCCGCCGCATGTGGGAGCCGCTGCGGCACCGGGTGCGCGTCACCGCCGGCGACCTCCTGCACGACCGGGCCAAGGACGCGCGCCGGACCTGGCCGGAGGCGTTCAGCTGGGCGCACGCCTACCCGTACCTGACGCTGACCGCGGTGGCCGCCGTCTACATGGGCGTGGTCGTGCCGGTGCTCACCGCCCTCGGCCACGCGTGAGCGGGGCGGGCAGGCGCGCGCCGCAGCCGTGCGAACGGAGCGCCGCGGCGGGCCACGTGGGCGGGATCGCTCAGAAGAAGACGACCGCCGATGCCGTGAAGACGGCGACGAACCCACCGGCCAGGACGGTCCGGACGCCGGGGCTCGCCTGGTCGACGCGCTCCTTCAGACGCCGGTACATCCACATGTCGAGCTCACCCAGAGGCATGCTGAGCAGCACGGACGCGACGATCGACAGGACGAACACCCGGACGACGCCCACGCCGGGGAGCGTCGCGTAGAGGGTGCGGATCACCGGCAGGTGGCACAGGTACAGCATGTAGCTGTAGTTGCCGAGCCGGTTCCCGAGCCGTCCCGCGGGGGTGTCCCCGAAGACCGGGCGCCAGCCGTCGTACCTGGCGAGCGACAGCACGAGCAGTGCGCTGCCGAACCCCAGGCCCCAGCGGCCTGCGGTCACACCCTGCGACGAGCCGGAGAGCCACAGCGCCGTCCCGACGATGGCCGCGACGACCGGGTGAGGGGGCCGGTGCAGCACGAGCGGCAGGAGCATACCGAAGGCGAAGGCCGTCGTGACGGCGACGAACGGCAGGTCGTGCGCCGGGAAGACGTTGACCGAGGGGTCGTCGGGCCACAGCACGTTGTGCACGAGGATCAGGCCGAGCCAGCCGATCAGCACGGACGCGGCGCTCCGGACGCGTCCCAGGGCGATCAGGACCGCGACGAAGACGTAGAACGCGATCTCGAACACCAAGGTCCACTCGACGCCGAGGGGGTAGGTCGCGCCGCCGTACGGCAGCAGCGACAGCGCGTAGACGTCGACGGGGACCGTGATCGGCGACCAGGTCGCCGCGACGAGCACGAGCGCCACGACGACGAAGAACGGCGGGTAGATCCGCACCAGGCGGTGCAGGAGGAACTGCGGTGCCGGGTACCGGTGCATCGACGAGGACATGAGGTAGCCCGACAGCGCGAAGAACAGCGACACGCCCACCGCGCCGAGCCACCCGGGCACGTACTGCAGCGCCCAGGAGCTGTCCCGCTGGAGCGACTGGTAGACGGCCGCGTGGTAGAAGACGACGGCCAGTGCCGCGACGAACCGCAACCACTGCAGGCTGTGGACCCGCTGGGTCCTCCCCACGTCCACGGCAGGGGCGACGACCACCACTGTCCTGCCCTCCGTCCGTCCTGCGCCCGCCACCCGGGCACGACTCCGAGCGGATGCTATGGCCGGTCGAACCGCCGGGTCTGAGACCTAGGTCGGGCAGCGGTCCTCGGCCCCGGCACGGCCGACGCCCACGTCGCACCGCCGGACCTGCGCGCGGACGTGGGCAGGTCCGACCGCACCCTGGGGTGGGAGCGGCTCGACGGCGGGTGAGACCTCAGACCACCCGCGTCGCGTAGAACGCCACGGCAGCAGCGGCGGCCACGTTCAGCGAGTCGACTCCCCCGGCCATCGGTATGCGGACGACGCGCCGCACACGCTCGAGGGTGCTCGCCGGCAGCCCGTGACCCTCCGAGCCGAAGACCAGCGCGAGGTGCTCGTGCTGCTCCTCGACGAGCTCGTCGAGCGTGATCGCGTCGTCGCTGAGCGCCATCGCCGCGGTGGTGAAGCCGAGCTCGTGGAGGGTGTCCATCTCGCCCGGCCAGTCGGCGATACGGGTCCACGGGACCTGGAACACCGTGCCCATGGACACTCTGACCGCGCGCCGGTAGAGCGGGTCCGCGGACGTCGGCGTGACGAGCACGGCCTGCACACCCAGCGCCGCAGCACTGCGGAAGGCGGCACCCAGGTTGGTGTGGTCGACCATCCCGTCGAAGATCGCGACCCGCCGTGCACCGGCACCCCCGCGCGCCGGCGCCAGCACGTCCGCGACCGTCGGCAGGTCGGGCCGGTGCATCGCCGCGAGCGCACCCCGGTGCACGTGGAAGCCGGTGATGGCCTCCAGCACGGGCTCGTCGGCGACGTACACCGGCACGGCGTCGTCACCGGGGACGTCCGCGAGCATCGCCTCGAGATCGGGCAGCCAGCGCGGCGCGAGCAGCACGGACCGCGGCCGGTGCCCGGCGCGCAGCGCACGGCCCAGGACGGTCGAGCTCTCCGCGATGTACAGGCCGTTGGCTGGCTCGACGCGCGTGCGCAGCGCGACGTCGGTGAGGGCGACGTAGTCGCTCAGGCGCGGGTCGTCGCGGTCGGTGACGGGCTGCACGTCGGCACGGGACACGGACCCATCCTCCCAGGTCGCAGGCCCGCGGGCCTGACCTACGCGCGGGCGTCGCGCCGGACGGCCCGGCCCCCGAGCAGCGCGACGACACCCCCGGCGACAGCCACCACCGGCACGAGCAGGAACGCGCTGTGCGTGCCGAAGGCGTCCGAGAGCGCCCCGAGCAGGAACGGCGCGACGCCGATGGCGAGGGCCCCCGCGAGGGTCGCGTGCGCCTGCGCCCGGTCCCCGCGCCCCGGGGACGCGGCGAGCAGCAGGGCGACCGACAGCGGGTACTGGGCGCCGTAGCCGAACCCTGCGACGACCAGCCCCGCGAGCGCGACCCCCGGGTCCGTCGCGGTCCACAGCACGGCCCACCCGACGACGGCGATGCCGAAGGACGCCGCCAGCAGGTGCGCGGCCTGCACCCGCAACGACAACGGCCCGACGACGAACCGCATGGCCGACATGCCGGCGACGAGCCCGGCGGTGGTGGCGGTCGCGATGCCCGCACCCGCGCCGGTCTGGCCGCGCACGAGGTCCGTGGCCCAGTAGGTGGTGGCGTTCTCCAGCGCGATGGCCGCGACGATCGTCGCGAGGAACAGCGGCGCGGCGCGCAGCAGCCGGTGCCGTGACACCGCGGCGACCGGGGCCGCCGTCGCGGGTCCCGTCGCGGCGGCGGACGACGTCACGTCGTCGCTCGTGACCGGGTCGTGCGTCGACCGGCCGCGCAGCGCCGGCAGCCCTCGCGATGCGGGCAGCCGGGCGATGACCACCGCGGCGACGAGTGCGAGCAGGACCGTCACCGCGACCCCCGGTCGCCACCCCCAGCCGAGCGTGACGCACGCGCCGACGGCGAGCGGCCCGACGAGCCCGATGGACGAGCCGACGCCGTTGGCCTCGGTGATCGCCGCGGAGGCCGCCCGCCCCGCGTGCTGCGCGAGCCCGACCTGGGTGGCGGCGATGAGCACGTTGCCGCCGGCCGCGGTGACGAACATGCCCGTGAGCGTCCACGGCAGCGTGGGGCCGAGCAGGAGCCCGACGACCCCGACGGCGACCACCGACGCCGCGGCGACGATCGCGCCGCGCCGCCCGAGGCCCCGCACCGCGCGCGGCGTCAGCGGTGCCGCGACCAGCCCTCCGACGGCCATCGCGGTGCCGTGCAGGCCGGCCTGGGCCGCGGTGATGCCGAGCTCGTCGGCCAGCAGCGGCACGGACGGGTTGAAGCTGTACAGGAGCCAGCCCCACACGGCGAACGGCGTGTAGAGGCCGACGGTCAGGCGGTCGCGCACGAGACGCGGCCGGGCGACGGTGCCGTGCGCGGGGTCCATGGGACGAGCATCGTCCACCGCGGAGCCCGGCTCGACGTCCGACACCGGTGACGTGCGTCGCACCGGACCCCGGGCGGCGTCCTGCCCGGGGTCCGGAGCGGTGCTCACGCGACGGTGACGGTGGCCTCGTCCTCGTCGTCGCCGACGACGACCTCGCCCACCGCGCCGCCCGCGGTGACCGCGTAGCGGCCGGGCAGGCCGCTGAGGCGCAGGCGCCCCTCGTCGTCGGTCGTCGCTGCCGTCGGCGAGAGCCACCACTGCCCACGGATCAGGCCGCGCAGCGCGTCGTACGACGGCTTGGGCGTGCCGTCCGCGTGGACCAGGCCACCCGGGGCGTTGAGCCACATGCCGTGGTCCGACAGCCCCCAGTAGGTGATGACCTGCACGCGCGGGTCGGCCACCAGCGTGGTGTACAGCTCGACGGCGTCCTGCGCCTGCCGCTCGAGCCCCTCGGGGGTGCTGGGCCAGTGCTCGACCTGGTGGTCGTTGAGGTCGTCGAGGTGCTTCGGCATGTGCTCGCCGGACATGAGGGTGATCTCGGTGAAGTGCAGCGGCAGCCCGAAGCGGCCGAACCGCTCGAGGACGTCGAGCGTCTTCTCCTGGCCCCACGTGCCCTGGTGCATGTGGCTCTGCAGGCCGAGGGCGTCGATGCGGATCCCCGCGGCCAGGCACTCCTCGATGAGGTGCTCGTAGTCGGCCGACATGTCGAAGTCGTTGAGCAGGAGCGTCGCGGCCGGGTTGGCGGCCCGTGCCTCCTCGAACGCCAGGCGCACCATGCCGACACGGCCCACCGTCTTCGCGATGCGCGTGACGGCGTTGTCGTCCTTGGTGAACACCGGCATGATCACGACCTCGTTGATCGCGTCCCAGGTGTCGACGAGCCCGGCGAACTCGCCGGCGTCCCGCCGGACGCGGGCACGCAGCAGCCGCTCGACCTCGTCGTCCGGCTTCGGCACCAGCCACTGCGGGGCGACGGTGTGCCAGACCAGGGGGTGTCCCTTGACGCGGGCGCCGCGGTCGACGAAGTGCTCGGCGGCCGCCCGCAGCGCAGCGGTGCGCGGCTCACCCTCGCGGGGCTCGAAGGTGCCCCAGTAGAACGGCAGCGTCGCGGTGTCGAACAGGTCGAACCACAGCGCGTCGAGGCGGTCGTGCAGGGCGTCCTCGTCCGCGGTGAACGGCTGCCCGGCGAGCCGGCGTGCCGCACGGTGCACCTCGTCGAACCCGATGCAGCCGAACCCGAGGCCGTGCTGCGTCTGCTCCACCGTGACGGCGACCCCCGCCAGGGGGTTCCCGTCGCGGTCCACCACCTGCACGGAGCGGCCGCGGGTGCGGTGCCCGACGTGGGGGTCGGCGACGGCGGGGCTCACGACGGCGGACGGGCTGGGCTGGGCGGTCATACGGCTCCTCGGGACGTGGGTCGGCAGGCGGGGCGCCACACCCGCAGGCCGGCGTCCTCGCTCCTGTGCTCAGGCTCTCATCCTCAGCCCGGGATGCCGAGCACCCACGTCGCGAGCGTCGTGACGGTCAGGGTCACGAGCAGCACCGACGCGGCGCTCAGCGGCGCGCCCGCTCGGATCATGTCCGGCACGCGGACGTACCCGGAGGCGTACGCGATCGCGTTCGGCGGGGTGGCCACCGGCATCATGAACGTGCAGCTCGCCGCGAGAGCGACCGGCAGGGCCAGCAGCACCGGCCCGTAGCCCAGGGCGTCGCCGACGGTGCTCATGATCGGGAGCAGCGTCGCAGCGGTCGCCGTGTTGGACATGAACTCGGTCATCGCGACGGCCAGCACGCACACGGCGGCGACCACCAGGACCGTCGGCATGCCCTCGAGGCCCCGCGCGCGCTCACCGATCCACACCGACAACCCCGACGAGGTGATCTGGGACGCCAGCGCCAGGCCCCCGCCGAAGAGCAGCAGGATCCCCCACGGCAGCTCGCCCGTGTCCGACCAGTCCAGCAGGCGGCCCCCGCACGGTGCGCCCGACGGCAGCAGGAACAGCAGCAGGGCGACCGTCACGGCCACCACCTCGTCGGTCACCGGCGTCCCGCGCCACACGAGCGGCAGCGCGATCCAGGAGACGGCCGCGAGCGCGAACACGGCGACGACGCGGCGCTGCGGGGGGCCCATGGGCCCGAGCCGGTCGAGCTCGGCGCGGACCACGGAGTCGTCGTCGCACAGCGGTGCGGGGTCGAACCGGAACACCAGACGGGTGAGCACGAGCCACGCCAGCAGCAGGAACACGACCGACAGCGGCAGCCCCAGGGCCATCCACTGCCCGAACCCGATCTCGATCCCGTAGGTCCCCGAGAGGTGGCCGACGAGCAGCGCGTTGGGTGGGCTGGCGATGATCGTGCCGAAGGACCCGATGGTCGCCGCGTACGCGATGCCGAGCATGAGGGCGGCCGAGAGCCGGCCGTCGACGCCCCCGCGCTCGCGTCCCAGCAGCGCGAGCACCGAGATGCCGATCGGCAGCATCATCACGGCCGTCGCCGTGTTGGACACCCACATGCTCAGCAGCGCCGTGGCGACCATCATCCCGAGCACGAGCCGCCGTGGGGCGGTCCCCACGAGGCGGACGACGCCCAGCGCGATGCGCAGGTGCACGTCCCAGCGCTGCAGCGCGATGGCGAGCACGAAGCCGCCGAGGAACAGGAAGATCACCTTGTTGGCGTACGGCGCGGCGACGTCCGCGACGGGCGCGACGCCGCTGACCGGCAGCACGACGAGCGGCAGCAGCGCCGTCACCGGCAGGGGCAGCGCCTCGGTCATCCACCACACGCCCATGAGGACGAGCGTCGCGGCGGTCAGCGCGCCCGCGGTCGCCGGTGCGCCGGCGGCCTCCGGAGGCATGTCGGGCACCCACCAGGCCACCAGCGCGGCCAGGACGGGACCGAGCACCAGGCCGACCGTGGGCCGGCTCGGCAGGCGGCGCTCGGCACGCGGGACGCCGCTCCCCCGTCCTCGGCGAGCACGTGGGTGCGTGGGCGCGGGTGCAGCGGCGGTGCTGATGGGTCGACCCCCTCGTCGCGTGGGCGGGCGTGTCGTCCCCCTCGACGCTAGGTCCCGGCGCCGTCGCGCACCTGGGACCTTCGGTCGCCACCGCGACGGCGACGCGCGGTGCCGTGCCGACCGGACCGCGGGGTCAGTCGACCGGGTCCGCCGCTGCGGCGAACTGGCTCTCGTACAGCCGCGCGTAGGCACCGCCGGCCGCGACGAGCCCGTCGTGGGTGCCCTTCTCGACGATCTGCCCGTGCTCCATGACGAGGATGACGTCCGCGTCGCGGATCGTCGACAGCCGGTGGGCGATGACGAAGGACGTGCGTCCGGCACGCAGCGCGTTCATCGCGTGCTGCACGAGCACCTCCGTGCGCGTGTCCACGGACGACGTCGCCTCGTCGAGGATGAGGATCGCCGGGTCGGCGAGGAACGCGCGCGCGATGGTGAGCAGCTGCTTCTCACCCGCGGACACCGCGGCACCCTCGTCGTCGAGCACCGTGTCGTAGCCGTCGGGCAGGGTCCGCACGAAGCGGTCGACGTGGGTCGCGACCGCCGCCTCGACGATCTGCTCGTGCGTCGCGTCGTCGACGCCGTACGCGATGTTCTCGGCGATCGTCCCCTGGTACAGCCACGTGTCCTGCAGCACCATGCCCATCTGGGACCGCAGCGCGTCACGGGTGAGGGCGCGCGTGTCGACACCGTCGAGGGTGATGCGCCCGGCGTCGACCTCGTAGAAGCGCATGAGGAGGTTGACGAGGGTGGTCTTGCCCGCGCCGGTGGGCCCGACGATCGCCACCGTCTGCCCCGGCTCGGCGACGACCGACAGGTGGTCGATGAGCGGCGTCTGCGGCTCGTAGCGGAACGAGACGTCCTCGAAGGCGACGAGGCCGCGCACCCGCGCCGGCAGCACGGCCGGCTCGGCGGGGTCCGGGGACTGCTCGGCCACGTCCAGCAGCTCGAAGACGCGCTCGGCCGACGCGACACCCGACTGCAGGAGGTTCGCCATCGACGCGATCTGCGTGATCGGCTGCGTGAACTGGCGCGAGTACTGGATGAACGCCTGCACGTCACCGAGCGTCATCGTGCCGGACGCGACCCGCAGCCCGCCGACGACGGCGACCACCAGGTAGTTGAGGTTGGCGACGAAGCCGAGGGCCGGCTGGATGATCCCCGAGATGAACTGCGCCTTGAAGGCCGAGTCGAACAGCCGCTCGTTGCGCTCCGCGAACGTCGCCGCGGCCTCCTCCTGCCGGCCGAAGACCGTGACGAGCGCGTGCCCGGTGAACATCTCCTCGATGTGCGCGTTGAGCTTGCCGGTCCACGCCCACTGCTCGACGAACTGCGGCTGCGAGCGCTTGGCGATGGCCGCCGCGATGACGACCGACAGCGGCACGGTGACGAGGGCGACGAGAGCCAGCAGCGGCGAGATCCAGAACATCATCGCCAGGACGCCGACGACGGTCAGCACCGACGTGACCAGCTGCGACAGCGTCTGCTGCACGGTCTGGGCGACGTTGTCGATGTCGTTGGTGACGCGCGAGAGGAGCTCGCCACGCGGCTGCTGGTCGAAGTACGACAGCGGGACGCGCCCCAGCTTCTCCTCGACCTGCGACCGCATGCGCCGGACCGTGTTCTGCACCGCGCGCGCGGTCAGGCGGCCCTGCAGCCACCCGAGCACGAACGCCGCGACGTAGACGACGAGCACGACGAGCAGGATCGAGCCGAGCCGCGGGAAGTCGACACCGGACCCGACGGTGAGGTCCGCCATGCCCCCGACCAGGTCGGCGAGCTGGTCCTGACCGGCCGCGCGCAGCGCGTCGACGGCCTGCGCCTGCGTCGCGCCCGCGGGCGCGACCTGGTCGAGCTGACGCGACACGACGCCCTCGAACAGGACGTCGGTGGCGGTGCCGAGCAGCTTGGGGCCGGCGACCGCCGCCGCGACGGACAGCGCGCCGAGCACCAGGACGGCGACGAGCCGGGCGCGCTCGGGGCGCAGCACGGTGAGCAGCCGACGCAGGGACCCGCGGAAGTCCATCGACTTCTGCCCGGGCATGCCCAGTCCCATGCCCATCGGGCCGCCGCGGGGCGTCCCCGGAGGCGGCCCCGGTCGGGCCTCCCTGGTCGTGGCGCTCACGCCGCCTCCTGCGCGCTCAGCTGCGAGTACACGATCTCCTGGTACGTCGGGTTCGTCGCCAGGAGCTCGTCGTGGGTGCCGTCGCCCACGACGCGTCCCTCGTCGAGGACGAGGATGCGGTCGGCGTGCCGGATGGTCGCCACGCGCTGGGCGACCACGAGCACGGTGGCCGTGCGCGTCTCGGGGACCAGGGCGGCGCGCAGGGCGGCGTCGGTGGCGTAGTCGAGGGCCGAGAACGAGTCGTCGAACAGGTAGATGCTGGGACGTCGCACGAGGGCCCGCGCGATCGCGAGCCGCTGGCGCTGCCCCCCGGACAGGTTGGTCCCGCCCTGGGCCACCGGCGCGTCCAGCTGCTCGGTCAGCGCATCGACGAAGTCACGTGCCTGTGCCACCTCGAGCGCGTGCCACAGCTCGTCGTCGGTCGCGTCCGGCTTGCCGAACTGCAGGTTGCTGCGCACGGTCCCGGTGAACAGGTAGGGCCGCTGCGGCACGAGTCCGATCCTGCCCCCGAGCGCCGCCGGGTCGACGTCGCGGACGTCCACGCCGTCGATGAGGACCCTCCCGCCCGTGACGTCGTACAGGCGCGGGACGAGGTGCAGCAGGGTCGTCTTGCCGGAACCGGTCGAGCCGATCACCGCGGTCGTGCGCCCGGGCTCGGCGACGAACGACACGTCCCGCAGCACCGGCTGCTCGGCACCCGGGTACCGGAACTCGACGTCCCGCAGCTCGAGCAGGCCCGGTCGCGCGTCGGGGCCCGTCGGGAACGCGACCGGCCGCTCCGGCGGCACGACCGTCGTCGAGGTGTCCAGCACCTCACCGATCCGGTCCGCCGACACCATCGCCCGGGGCACCATCACGACCATCATCGAGCTCATCATCACGGCCATGAGGACGAACATGATGTAGCTGAGGAACGCGATGAGCGAGCCGATCTGCATCTCGCCGGCGTCGACCCTGGCCGCACCGAACCAGACCACCGACACGCTCGAGACGTTCATGACGAGCATGACCACGGGGAACAGCAGCGCCATGAGGAGGCCGGCGCGCAGGGACGCCGTGTACAGGTGGTCGTTGGCGACCTCGAACCGCACCTGCTCCTGCCGCTCCCGCACGAACGCGCGGATCACGCGCACGCCGGCCAGCTGCTCGCGCATGACCCGGTTGATGGCGTCGATGCGCTGCTGCATCTGCCGGAACCACGGCACCATGCGCGAGACGATCAGCCCGATCAGCACCGCCAGGACGGGCACGATGACGAGCAGCAGGCCGGACAGCGGGACGTCCTCACGCAAGGACATCACCACGCCACCGACGAGCATGAGCGGCGCCATGACGAGGAACACGAAGGTCATGAACACGACCATCTGCACCTGCTGGACGTCGTTCGTCGTCCGGGTGATCAGCGTCGGCGCCCCGAACCTGCCCATCTCCTGCTGGGAGTAGGACTGCACCTGGGCGAAGAGCCGCGCCCGCACGTCCCGCCCGAACGCCATCGCGGCACGCGCACCGAACCACACGGCGGCCACCGACGCCGCGACCTGGACCAGGCTGACGGCCAGCATGACGCCACCGAGCCGCCAGATCGTCGCGGTGTCACCCTGCGCGACCCCGTCGTCGATGATCTCGGCGTTGAGGCTGGGCAGCCACAGCGTCGCGAGCACCTGCACGAGCTGCAGCACCAGCACGGCGGCGACCGCCGCGCGGTAGGGGCGCAGGTGCTCCCGGAGCAGACGCACGAGCATCGATCAGAGCCCTTCGGTCGGGGCTGCCGGCGGACGGGCACGGCCGGCTCTCGGACGAGCCCGGGAGCAGGTACACGATGCCGCGCCGACCGCCCCGGTGCACCACGATTCCGCGCAGGGCGGACAGCACGACGCCGGCACCCCGCGGACGGGGTGCCGGCGTCGTGGACGCGAGGCGTCAGGGGGACGGCTGCACCGGCGGACGCGGCTCGTCCGTCGGCGGGACGTCCTGCACCGGCTCGGGCCGCGGGGCCGCCGGGGACCCGAACACCGGCTGCTGCGGAGACGCCGGTCCGGTTCCCGGCCGCTGCCCCCGCTCGGCCGACGGGTCGAACGGCACACCGGACAGCGTGCCGGCGCTGGTGGCGTCCGCCGTCGCGGCCGCGGACTCGCGACGCGCCTCGGCCAGTGCCTCGCTGGGGTCGGTCAGCGACACGGGGGGCAGCTCGCCCTCCGCGATCGGGGAGCTCCCGGCGGGTCGGGTCGGGTAGTCCCCACCCTCGCCGTCGCCCTGGAAGCCCTTCGAGAGCCAGCCCAGCGCGCCGCTGAGCTCGGCCGGGAGGAACCACATCTTGTTCGACGGGCTCGACGCGATCTTGGGCAGCGTCTGCAGGTACTGGTACGCGAGCAGCTTCGGGTCCGCGTCGCCACGGTGGACGGCGTCGAACACCTGCAGGATCGCGCGCGCCTCACCCTCGGCCCGCAGGATCGCCGACTGGGCCTCACCCTCGGCCCGCAGGATCGCCGACTGCTTCTCACCCTCGGCGGTGAGGATCGCCGACTGCTTGACGCCCTCGGCCGTGAGGATCGCGGCACGACGGTCACGCTCGGCGCGCATCTGCTGCTCCATCGAGCCCTGCACGGAGGCCGGCGGGTCGATGGCCTTGAGCTCGACGCGGTTGACGCGGATGCCCCACTTGCCGGTCGCCTCGTCGAGCACGCCGCGCAGCTGGCCGTTGATCTGGTCACGGCTGGTGAGCGTCTGCTCCAGGTCCATCGACCCGATGACGTTACGCAGCGTGGTCACGGTGAGCTGCTCGATGCCCGTGATGTAGTTCGCGATCTCGTACACGGCGTCCTTGGGAGACGTCACCTGGAAGTAGATGACCGTGTCGATGCTCACGACGAGGTTGTCGGAGGTGATCACCGGCTGGGGCGGGAACGAGACGACCTGCTCGCGCAGGTCGACGCTCGCACGCACACGGTCCACGAACGGGATCAGCAGGTGCAGGCCGGCGTCCAGGGTCTTGTTGTACCGTCCGAGCCGCTCGACGATGATCGCCACCGCCTGCGGCACGATCCGCACCGCGCGCACGAGGGCGACGACGACGAAGATCAGGACGAGGACGAGGACGAGGATCAGCGCGATCTGGCCGGCACCGGGGCCGTCGTTCATGGGACCTCCGCAGGTTCTGCCGCCCGTACCGGGGCGGCGGCGGTGACCCGGGACCCCGGGTCGGTGTTCTCGGTCGGCGCCGTCAGGCGGGCGCGACGCCGGGTGCTGCGGTGTCGCCCGTGGCGGTGGCCGCCGCCGGGCTGACGACCGCGGTGGCACCGTCGATCTTCGTCACCGTGACCGCGGTACCCGGTGGCAGAGCACCACCGTCCGCGGTCCGTGCCGTCCACACCTCGCCGACCAGCTTGACCCTGCCGGTCGTGCCGTCGACCGTGGACACGACGACGGCGGGGCGTCCGACGAGCGCCGCGGCGTTCGTCTCCGGCAGGTCGACACGTCCCTTGAGGTGGCGCAGCAGCCACGGGCGCAGCGTCACGAGCAGGATCGTGGAGGTCAGCGCGGCCACGACGATCTGCACGGCCAGGGGCGCACCGAGCGCGTACGCCAGCGCACCGGCCAGCGCGCCGCCGGCGAACATCACGAGCACGAGGTCGAGCGACAGCATCTCGAGGATCCCGAGCGTCAGCGCTCCCCCGACCCACCAGAGCCATCCCATGCTCGCCACCTCCGCTGGTCGCCGTCGTCCGTGGACCGATCCTATGTGATCGCTTTGCGATCCCGTGGCCGGTACGTCACGGTACAGCCAGGATCAGGCCGGGGCGCGTCCGGTGGCGTGCGCCGACCAGCGCCCGTCGACGTGCTCGAGGCTCAGCGGGACGTCGAAGGCCCCGGACAGGTTCTGCGCCGTCAGCGTCTGCTCGATCGGGCCGGCCGCGAACACCCGCCCGGCCCGCAGCAGCAGCAGGTGGGTGAAGCCCGGCGGGATCTCCTCGACGTGGTGGGTCACCAGCACCAGCGCCGGTGAGCGGCGGTCGCGTGCGAGCTCGGCGAGCGCCCCGACGAGCTCCTCGCGCCCGCCCAGGTCCAGGCCGGCGGCCGGCTCGTCGAGCAGCAGCAGCTCCGGGTCGCTCATGAGCGAGCGCGCGATCTGTACCCGCTTGCGCTCCCCCTCGGACAGGGTGCCGAACCACCGCTCGGCGAGGTGCGCCACACCGAAGGCCGCGAGCAGGTCGGTGGCCCGGGACTCGTCCACCGTCTCGTAGGACTCCCGCCAGCGGCCGGTCATGCCGTAGGCGGCGGTCAGCACGACGTCGCGCACGGTCTCGCCCGACGGGATGCGGTCCGCGAGCGCTGCGCTGGCCAGACCGATCCGCGGTCTCAGCTCGAAGACGTCGGTCGCTCCCAGACGGGCACCGAGCAGCGTGGCGGACCCGGCCGTGGGGTGCATGCGTCCGGAGGCGACCTGCAGCAGGGTCGTCTTGCCGGCGCCGTTGCGTCCCAGCACCACCCAGCGTTCGCCCTCCTCGACCCGCCACGACAGGGCCTCGAGGATCGTCGTCGCCCCCCGGCGGATCGTCACGTCCTGCAGGTCGAGCACGTCGGTCATGTCCACAGACCCTAACCGTCCGCGGCGCCCCGCCGTGCCGTCCGGCGCCCACCGGCTCGATCTCACAGCCAGGACGCGGCACGGGTCCCGCGCGGTGTCACAGCTCGATCGTCAGCATGGTCGAGGAGTGCGCGACCTCGTAGCCCAGCGCGGCGTACATCCCGTGCGCGCCGGACGGGTTGTCGGTGTCGACCTCGAGCTCGGCGTAGTGCATGCCGTCCGCCGCGTAGGCCTGCATGACGGTGGCCAGCAGTGCGACGGCGACGCGCCGGCCGCGCCACTCGCGGCGCACGCCGAGCAGCTCGGTGTACCCCGAGGGGTACCCGGCGGCCGGCCAGTCCTGCTCGTAGCGTCCGGACACGGCGTACCCGACGACGTGGTCGGCGCCGTCGAGCGCCACGAACGACCACGTGGGTGCGAACATCGCCCGCGCCGCCCGCCACTGCTCGGGCGTCCGGGGCTCGGAGCCCCAGTGGTCGGCGAAGACCTCGTTGTGCGCGAGGCGCACCTGGTCGTCCAGCTCCGCCGACCACGGGACGACGCGCAGCCCGGCGATCTGCGGCACCTCGGGCAGGGGCACGTCGAGCGGTCGGCGCATGTGGGTGTAGTACCGGATCGGCGTGAAGCCGGCGGCCCGGTACACCTGCGCGACACCGGGGGCCGCGTCGTCGGTGAAGGTCGCGATCCGGGCGGGCAGCTCCTTGCCGGACGCCGCGAGCAGCTGCCGCGCCCGCGCCTGCGACCAGGCGACCAGCGCGGTCCCGACGCCCCGGCCGCGCCACTGCGGGTCGACGGTGCCCTCGACGAACGCCCGGACCACGCGCTCGTCGCCGGGTGCCGTGTCGGCCTGGGCCCACGCCCGCAGGGTCCCGTCGGCGTCGAACCCCGCGAGCGTGTCGAGCCGCAGGTCCCGCCACTCGCTCGTGAGCTCCTCGGACACCTCGGCGTCGGACGACCGGTACGGCAGCCCGTCGGCCTCCTGGGACCGCACCTTGAGCGCGGCGATCGCCGCCGCGTCGTCGAGGCTCGCGGCGCGCCACGTCAGGCCGAGGTCGGCCCCGGGCAGCGGGACGTGCGAGGGCGGCGCGGCGCGGACGGCCAGGGGTGCAGGCGTGTCGGTCATGGCACCAGGGTGGCGTGGGCCCGGGTGCGCGGTCCACCGGTATCCGGCGGGTGCCGCACGGCCGTGTGCCTGGTCAGGCGTCGATGCGCGAGGAGTCCAGCGCGTGCGCGTTGGCGACGATGAAGTCCTTGCGCGGCGCGACGTCCGAACCCATCAGCAGCTCGAACACCTTCTCGACGTGCGCGGCGGCCGCCTCGGCCTCGCCGATCCGGACGCGACGCAGGGTGCGGTGCCGCGGGTCCATCGTCGTCTCGGCCAGCTGGTCGGCGTCCATCTCGCCCAGGCCCTTGTACCGCTGGATGTCGTCCTTGTAGCGCTTGCCGGCGCGGTCGAGCTTCTTCAGCGTCGCGGCCAGCTCCGCCTCGGAGTAGGTGTAGATGTACTCGTTCTTGCGCGAGCCGGCGCCGATGACCTCGACGCGGTGCAGCGGCGGGACCGCGGCGTACACCCGCCCGTCCTCGACGAGCGGACGCATGTACCGGAAGAAGAGCGTGAGCAGCAGCGTCCGGATGTGCGCACCGTCGACGTCGGCGTCGGTCATCAGGACGATCTTGCCGTAGCGGGCGGCCTCCAGGTCGAACGTGCGTCCCGAGCCCGCACCGACGACCTGGATGATCGCCGCGCACTCGGCGTTCTTCAGCATGTCGCCGACCGACGCCTTCTGGACGTTGAGGATCTTGCCGCGGATGGGCAGCAGCGCCTGGAAGTCCGAGCTGCGGGCGAGCTTCGCCGTCCCGAGCGCGCTGTCGCCCTCGACGATGAACAGCTCGCTGCGCGCGACGTCGTCGATGCGGCAGTCCGCGAGCTTGGCCGGCAGCGAGGAGGACTCGAGCGCGTTCTTGCGGCGCGAGATCTCCTTCTGCTTGCGGGCGGAGACACGGGCGCGCATCTCCCCCACGACCTTGTCGAGCAGCAGCGCCGAGTGGGCCTTGTGCTCCCGCTTGGAGGACGCGAAGACGGCCGTGAGCTCCTGCTCGACGACGCGGGCGACGATGCCGCGCACGGGCCCCGTGCCGAGCACCTCCTTGGTCTGCCCCTCGAACTGCGGCTCGGCCAGGCGGACGGTGACCACCGCCGTGAGGCCGGCGAGCACGTCCTCCTTCTCGACGCGCTCGGACGACGAGTCCTTGGCCGAGATCTTGAGGCGCCGGGCGTTGGCGGCCACCTGGGCGCGCACGGTCTTGAGGAGCGCGGCCTCGAAGCCCGCGAGGTGGGTCCCGCCCTTGGGCGTGGAGATGATGTTGACGAAGCTGCGGACCTCCGTCGCGTACCCGGTGCCCCAGCGGACCGCGACGTCGACGTCGCAGGTGCGGGACACCTCCTGCGGCGTCATGTGGCCACGGTCGTCGAGCACCGGGACCGTCTCGGTGAACGTGCCCTGCCCGGTGAGGGTCCAGGTGTCGGTCACGGGCGCGTCGGGGGCGAGGTGGTCGACGAAGTCGACGACGCCACCGGTGTGCAGGAACGTCTCCTCGTGCGGGCCGTGCTCGCCGGGCGTCCCCGCCACCCCGCGCTCGTCGCGCAACGTGATGGCCAGCCCGGGCACGAGGAAGCTGGTCTGCCGCGCGCGGGTGACGAGCTCGTCGTAGGAGAACACCGCGCTGGCGGGGAAGATCTGGCGGTCGGCCCAGTACCGGACGCGGGTACCGGTCACACCCCTGGCGACCTTGCCGACGACGGCGAGCTCCGAGCCCTGGACGAACGGCTCGAACGGCGCGTCAGGGCTCACCCCGGCCCGGTCGTCGAAGACCCCCGGCTCGCCGCGGTGGAACGTCATGCGGTGGGTGCGCCCGCCGCGGTCGACCTCGACGTCCAGGCGCGCGGACAGTGCGTTGACCACGGACGCGCCGACGCCGTGCAGGCCCCCGGACGCGGCGTAGGAGCCGCCACCGAACTTGCCGCCCGCGTGCAGCTTGGTGAGCACCACCTCGACGCCCGTCAGACCGGTCTTGGGCTCGACGTCGACCGGGATGCCACGGCCGTTGTCGCGGACCTCCACCGAGGAGTCCGCGTGCAGGATGATCTCGATGCGGTCCCCGTGCCCGCCGAGCGCCTCGTCGACCGAGTTGTCGATGATCTCCCACAGGCAGTGCATGAGTCCGCGGCTGTCGGTCGTGCCGATGTACATGCCGGGGCGCTTGCGCACGGCCTCGAGCCCCTCGAGCACCGACAGGTGCCGCGCGGTGTAGCCGGACTGGGCGGAGGTCGTCGTCACGGCGCCGATGGTAGCCGGGAGCACCCGCACGACCCGCTTCGCCATGCCGCCCGGGTGTCCACATGCCGGACGGCGTGTGTCGGCCCCGTGACACGGGTGCCCGCGAGGTTGCGTCGGGATCACGAACGCGTGACACCGCGTCACGATCTTGTACGCAGAGAGCGAACCACCCCCTCCCGATGGGATGGATCCGGGAACCGGATGGTTGTATGGAGATGTGACAGGGACGACGATGGAATCCAGGACCCCGCTGACGGCTGCCGACCGCTGCGACCGCTGCAACGCCCAGGCCTATGTCCGCGTCGTGCTCCAGGTCGGCGAGCTGCTGTTCTGCGCGCACCACGCACGCGAGCACGCACCCAAGTTCGCCACGGTCGCGACGCACGTGCAGGACGAGACGGACCGGCTGCTCGCCGAGCACGGCGCGGGCCCGGGAGCAGCCGTCTGACGGCTCTGCGCACCACGAGCCACGAGGGCCCCGGACCGTCAGGTCCGGGGCCCTCGTCGTCCGCGCCAGGACGGCGGTGCGCTCCGCCGTGCCCGGAGCGACGAGAGCCCGGCCCCTCGGGGGGGGCCGGGCTCTCGTGCACGTGCGGTGGGCGCCTCAGTCCAGGTAGTCCCGCAGCACCTGGGAGCGCGACGGGTGACGCAGCTTCGACATCGTCTTGGACTCGATCTGCCGGATGCGCTCGCGCGTCACGCCGTAGACCTTGCCGATCTCGTCGAGCGTCTTCGGCTGGCCGTCGGTCAGGCCGAACCGCATGGAGACCACGCCGGCCTCCCGCTCCGACAGCGTGTCGAGCACCTGGTGCAGCTGCTCCTGCAGGAGCGTGAAGCTCACGGCGTCCGCCGGGACGACGGCCTCGGAGTCCTCGATGAGGTCCCCGAACTCGCTGTCGCCGTCCTCGCCCAGCGGGGTGTGCAGCGAGATCGGCTCACGACCGTACTTCTGGACCTCGACGACCTTCTCCGGGGTCATGTCGAGCTCCTTGGCCAGCTCCTCCGGGGTGGGCTCGCGGCCCAGGTCCTGGAGCATCTGGCGCTGCACGCGGGCGAGCTTGTTGATGACCTCGACCATGTGCACCGGGATGCGGATGGTGCGGGCCTGGTCGGCCATCGCGCGGGTGATCGCCTGACGGATCCACCAGGTGGCGTACGTGGAGAACTTGTAGCCCTTGGTGTAGTCGAACTTCTCGACGGCGCGGATCAGACCGAGGTTGCCCTCCTGGATGAGGTCCAGGAAGAGCATGCCGCGGCCCGTGTACCGCTTGGCGAGGGACACGACGAGCCGCAGGTTCGCCTCGAGCAGGTGGTTCTTGGCGCGACGCCCGTCCTGGGCGATCCACTCGAGCTCGCGCCGCAGCTTCGGCTCCAGCGTGTCGCGGATCTCCGCGAGCTTCTCGTCGGCGAACAGGCCGGCCTCGATGCGCTTGGCGAGCTCGACCTCCTGCTCGGCGTTCAGCAGCGCGACCTTGCCGATCTGCTTGAGGTAGTCCTTGACCGGGTCCGCGGTGGCCCCGGCGGTGACGACCTGCTGGGCGGGCGCGTCGTCGTCGTCGGCGTCGGAGTAGACGAAGCCCGTGTCCTCGGGCTCGTCCTCCTTCTTGGCGACCGCAGGCTTGGCCTCGGTCTCCTCGGCGTCGTCCTCGGTCTCCTCCGCCTCCACCTCGACGGTGTCGGCGACCTCGACCTCCTCGAGGTCGGCCACGTCGACGTCGACCTCGACCTCGGCGTCGTCGCTCGACTCGTCCGCGACCTTCGACGCCTTCGCGGGCGCAGCCTTGGCCCCCGCGGCGGGCTTCGCCGTCGCGGGCCTGGTGGCAGCACGGGCCGGCTTGGGAGCGGCGCCGTCGGCGACCGTCGCCTTGGCGGCGGGACGCGACTTGGCGCTCGTCGCGGCGACCGCCCGTCCGGCGGAGCCGAGGTCGTTCACCTCGACGCCGGCCGTGCCGAGACCACGGACGACGGCGCGCAGGCGCTTCGGGCCCTCGACGCCGGCTGCCTCGCAGGCGGCGCGCACCGAGGCGGTGTCGACGCTGCCATGGGTCCGCCCGAGCATGACCAGCTCCTGCAGCGCAGGGTGCTGGAACTCACGCGGGAGCGCGGGGTGGGGGGTCTGGGACGTCACGAACGACCTTTCGTCAGCGCGGCAACCGGAACCGTGGAGTGTCCGAAGGACCGGGAGACAGACAGATATTGTACCGACCCGCAGGGGCGTGCCGCGCGTGCAGGGTCGCGCGTCGCCGATCGCCCGGAGCCGTGCTCGGGGTCCGGCCTGCCACAACACCGCGGGCGGGCCCGGGATTCCCGTCCCCGCCCGCCCCTTCGCTGCCGGTGCCGTGTCAGCCCGCGGGCTTCACCGTCAGGACGGGGCACGGTGCGTCGAACAGCACGCGCTGGGCGTTCGAGCCGAGGATCAGCTTGCCGACGGGGCTGCGTCGGCGCAGGCCGAGGACGACCAGCTGGGCACCGACCTCCTCGGCCGTGCTGATCAGGTCGTCGGCGACGTCGCCGCCGTCGAGCAGCCGCACGTCGTGCTCGACCCCCTGGGCGTCCAGCTCGTCACGGACCCGTCCGAGCGCCTGCTCGACCTCCGCACGACGCTCCGGCGTCTCGTCGTGGCGCACGCTGAGCACCACCACGACGGCGACGGATCGCCGGCGCGCCTCCTCGACCGCGGCATCGAGTGCCGCGTGCCCCTCGGGGGTCGCCAGGTAGCCGACCACGATTCCCATCGTCGTTCCTCCTCCTGGCCCCGCCGGCCTCGTGCGCGACGCTACCCGAGCGCGGGACCTGCGACGACCTCGGCGGTCGCCACGGAGCGTGCGGCAGGCCCGTCATCCGGTCCGCCGCACCCAGCCCGGGGCCAGCCCCGCGTCGAGCGCGCTGCGCATCAGGTGCCCCAGCCGGTAGGACGGGTCGTCGACCAGGGCCCGGTCCAGCAGCACCGCGGCGCGGGCCCCGTCCCCCTGCCACCACGCCAACGTGGCGAGCAGCGTCGACGCCGGCGCCTGGGCCCCCCGCCGACCGTGGGACACGACGTCCTCGAGCGCCGTGCGCACGGCGTGCAGGGAATCGTCGGGCGGCTCGCCCACCGTCGGGTCCACCAGCCGTCCGATCGCGGCACCGACCTCGGCGTCCTCCGCCGGCCCGGCCTCGGCGAGCGCCCGCTCCGGAAGGGACCCGGCGCCGGGAAGGGTCGCCACGAGGACCGCGTCACGCACACGCCGGTCCGCCAGACCGGCCTCGACACGGCCCAGCAGCGCGATGCGGGTGAGGTTCCCGCCCACGCCGCCCCCGGTGCCGTCGGCGGCCGCGACGAGCGCACGCCACGCCGCCAGGGACTCGGCACGCCACCGGGTGAGCGCCCGGGGCCCGGACGCGACCGCCCGCGCGCGGGCCTCGGTCCGACGACGACGCACCCGGGCGACCGCCCGCCGCGCCGCCGTCGGTGCGCCACCCACCCGGGCGAGCGCCGCCCGCTCGGGTGCGACGACCGACCCGGCGAGGACCATCTCCGCACCGGTCCGCGTCGACTGCAGGTCGCTCGACGGACGCCCGCCGGGCGGGCAGCAGGAGGGGTCGCACGCCAGGCAGCGGTAGGACGTGTCCCCCACCACCAGGACGTCGGCACCGCCGAACGGCACGTCGAACGCCTCGGCGGCATGCGCGGCGGCCGCGCCCACCAGGGCGTCGTCGACGTCGGCGGCCACGCCGGTGTAGAGCACGAGCACCGTGCGTCGTGCGCCGTCACGGTCGAGGTGCGCGGCCAGGGACCGGGCGACCTGCGGGCCGTGCTCGGGGTCGGCGAGGTCCTGGAGGTCGACGCGGGCGACCAGCCCCACCCGCCCCCGCGGCCCGCGCAGGCTCACGGCCACGGCGCTGTCCCGCGGCTGGAAGCCGAGGAGGTGGGGCACGAGAGCGAGCAGCTCGCGCGGCTCACCGAGGCGGAGGAGGAGAGGTTCCATGGGCACACCTCACCGCCGGCCGCGCGCGCCGTGGGCCGACCACGCCGGACCTGTGGGTCGCGGCGCCAGGAGCGGGACCTGTGGTCGGCTCGGACGCCACCCCGCGCCGCGTCACGCCGCTACCCTGACGCGGTGCACCGCGCGACGACACTCGCCCTGGCCGGAGCCGTCCTGCTCGGAGCCGGTCTCACCACCGGGTGCACCCCGGCCCGGCAGCCGGTGGCCACAGCCTCGGCCGCGCCCGCGACGACGGCGGCCCCCACGCCGGGCGAGGAGCTGCTCACCGACGACATCGCGGGCGACACCGCGGTCGGCGCGCTCGCCCCGGGCTTCCCCGAGCTCCTGGTCCCCGTCCCACCGGACGCCGAGGTCCTCGTGTCCTCGGCGGAGCCCCTCGGCGACGGCAGGCTCCGCATCAGCCTCAACGTCCGGACGACCCAGGACACCGAGGGTCTGCTCGAGGCCGTGCGCGCGCCGCTGGCCGCCGCGGGCTTCGCCGAGTCGGCGCCGCCGGCCCCCGAGCCGGGCCTCGCCGCACAGACGACGTTCTCCCGCGCCGAGGGGACGGAGCTCCTCGTCGTGGGCGTGCTCGACCGTGACGGGCGCAGGACGATGACGCTCGGTGGGACGGTGGTCGCCCCCGCGCCCTAGGGTGGGCGGGTGCCCACCGCCAACGCTGCACTCGTCGATCGTGAGAACCTGCGCGCCGGGGTGGACGCGGCCCTCGCCCGGCACGTGGCGACGCTGCGTGGGACGGCCCGGGCGATCAGCCCCGACGCCGCGCCCCTGGCCGACGCGGTCGAGCGCATGCTCGCCGGCGGCAAGCGGCTGCGTGCGGCCTTCTGCTACTGGTCGTGGCGCGCCCACGGGGGCACCCCCGGGGACGAGCGTGAGCAGGCCGTCCTGCGTGCCGGTGCCGCGCTGGAGCTCTTCCAGGCGGCCGCGCTCTTCCACGACGACGTCATGGACGACTCGAGCACCCGCCGGGGACGCCCGACCGCGCACCGCGTCTTCGCCGACGAGCACCAGGCCGAGGGGCGTCGGGGTGAGCCGCGTCGGTTCGGTGACGGGGTGGCGATCCTGCTCGGGGACCTGGCGCTCGTCGCGAGCGACGACGAGATGTCGCACGCGCTCGCCGGGCTGCCGCCGTCCGTCGCACGATCCGCACGTGCCGTGTTCGAGGTCATGCGGACCGAGGTGACGATCGGGCAGTACCTCGACCTGGTCGCGCAGACCATGCCGTGGGGGGACGCCGTCGACGACGAGCGCCGCGCCCGGGACGTGGTGCGCTCCAAGTCCGCGCGCTACAGCGTCGAGCACCCCCTCGTGCTCGGCGCCGCCCTCGCCGGTGCCGACGACGAGGCGGTCGCGGGGTGCCGCGCCGTCGGCCTGCCGCTCGGCGAGGCGTTCCAGCTGCGCGACGACCTGCTCGGCGTCCTCGGGGACCCGTCGACGACCGGCAAGCCGACGGGTGACGACCTGCGCGAGGGCAAGCGCACCGTGCTGGTGGCGCGGGCGCTGGCTCGTGCGACGGCGACGGGCGACCAGGCCACGGTCGACGCCCTCACCCGCGGCGTCGGCGACCCCCACCTGGGGCCCGAGGGCGTCGCGACGCTCACGGGGCTGCTCGTGCGCACGGGAGCGGTCGCCGAGGTGGAGCAGCTCATCGAGGAGCTCTGCACCGAGGCGTTCGCCCAGATCGAGGCGCGCGACTGGCCGGAGCCCGCCCGCAGCACCCTCGTCGCCCTCGCGCACGCGGCGGTCGAACGCACCGCCTGACGCCGCCCGGCCGAGCCGGCGGGGCGACGTCCCCTACAGCAGCGCCTGCGCGACGCGTCGGACCTCGGTCTTGCGACCGGCCCGCAGCGCCTCGATCGGCGGCACGCCCAGCGACTCCTCGACGGAGAAGAGCCACGCGATCGTCTCCTCGTCGGAGAAGCCGTCGTCCCCCAGCACCGTCAGGGTCCCCTGCAGCGAGGCCAGCACCGCCCACGGCCGGTCCTCCGAGGGCGCGTCGGGAGCCGCCGGGTTGGCGAGGTGGCCGGGCACGAGGCAGTCAGCGGGCACGCTGAGCACCGGCGGGCTCCCCCGCCGCACGCCGACGAGACGCCGCTCCTGCAGCAGGCGGCGCACCTTGCCGGCGTCCACGCCGAGCATCTGCGCCACGTCCGGGACGGTCAGCCAGCTGCCGACCAGATGGTCCAGTTCCGAGGTCGAACTCACCCGGTCAGCCTACGGGTCCGCGGCGTGTCGCCCGTCAAGCGGCTCCCGGGGTTTCCGTCCTGGACATTCTCGTCTAGCGTCGAAGTTCGTCACACCTGTCACATCAGCACCACGTGTCACGGCGGGACGCCCGACCACCCGCTCACCACTGCTCGACCACCGCCTGGGGGGGCCATGTCCGCACTCACTCCGCGCCAGCGCACCGTGACGCGCGCCGCGACCGGGACGGGTGCCACGCTCGCACTCGCGACCGTCGCGCTCGCCGCGACCGGGACCGCCGGCCACGCCGCCGACTACACGGTGCGCGAGGGCGACACCCTCACGTCGATCGCCAAGCGCACCGGCACGACCGTCGCGAGGATCGCGAGCGACAACGCGCTCGCCGACCCGTCGCGGGTCCGCACCGGCCAGGTGCTGCGACTGCCCGACGCCGCGCCCGCAGCGGCCCCCGCCCCGACCGGCGGGGCG